>PAVO01000013.1 GCA_002713215.1 Crocinitomicaceae bacterium | reverse complement strand
CATAAAACATTCGTCTGGCTCGAACCTCCGAAGGTGATTCCTGCTGCTGGCTCAGTTATAGTAAACGTAGTGTCATTGGTACAGCCATTGTTGTCTGTCACGGTTACCGTGTAATTTCCAGCCGATAAATTAGTCGCTGAGGCGGTTGTACTTACATTCGGGTTCCACGCAAACGTAGGATATGGTGCCGTGCCACCTGCGGGTACTACGGTTATACTTCCTGTACTCGCTCCCTTACATAAAACATTCGTCTGACTGGACCCGCCAAAGCTAATTGCGGCGGGATCTGTCAATTGAACTGATACCGTATCAGTACAACCTTTTGAGTCGGTTACAGTTACCACATACTTTACTCCTCCTTGTAAGTTATTTGCAACACTATCCGGTGATGTGGTAACACCAGTTGGCCAGGCAAATGTGAAGCCGGGAGTTCCTCCAGTTACCTGAACGGATGCTGAGCCATTGTTTCCTCCATTACAAGTTGGGTTAGAAATAAGTGTCGAGTCAAGTTGTAATCCAACAAGTGGCTCTGTAATGGTAACCGTTGCCGTATCCTTACAACCAGCCAGGTTACTAGCTATTACTCTATAGCTTCCTGCCTTTAGGTTAATCGCAGCACTATCTGTCTGCACAGGTGTAGTATTCCATGAATACGTTATTGCGGCATCACAGTAAAGAAATTTAATATTGGGTCTTGTTTTAACTATAAATGTTGCCGTATCCGAAACACATGCGTTACTCGTGTCAGATGCAAAATACGCAACGGAATTAAATGAGGTAGTTGAGTATTTACATTGTGCATTAAATGTTCCCGATTTACTAAAACATATTGTTACAACAATGTTGGAATTTCCGTCCCATTCGAACTCCTGATCAAACGTAACTTTTGGCTCATTGGAAGTTAAGTCGGCAACACTAAACGAGTGAGTTGTTGCGGAATAAACCTGAAATCCACTATTGATAAACCCACTGTCAAGGTTTGTAGAGTCTGTACACCCAATGCTTAAATAGTACTCTTTAAAGTTTGTAGTAAACGTATTTTGAAGTGCAAAACTTAATGCACTTATTCTTCCCTTACTAAAACCTGCCGCCTTCAATTCGGAAGCGAGATATAAATATTGCTGCTTGGCGCCCGTGGAGGTACCGAACGGGGTTGGCATTCCTGCAAAGCTATTGGATGCATTTCCAGTACCAACTGCCGCAGCAGTAGTAGAGGAACACTTAGTAGCGGTAGACCCGTAAACCCCACATTCAGTAATTTTGGCCGTGGATTTCGCAGACCCATCACTTCCTCCCTTACAACTCACGTTAGTGGAATCGATCATGGAGACCTGTACGGCCGGCGGCTGACTTATAAAAAACGAATATACGGTGTCACAATTATTATCATCTGAAATGGTAACAAGATGTGTACCGGAACATAATCCCTTTGGATTTGCTGTAGTGTCTGTTGTTCCTGACCATTTATACAAAAATCCGTTTACACCAGGTACCGTGGTATTTCCACCAGAAACCGAGGTAATATTGATTTCACCTGTACAACCACCATCACATCCAATGTTTGTTGTTGATGAAGTTGCTATCGTTACAGGAAGGGTTTGTGCCAAGTTAAATCCAGTAGATTTAGCCGAATCCATATCAAAGGAATCAATCACTGTAACAACGTAGGTTACATTGGAAGGAATAGATGCTATGGTTTCCGTTTGAGGTGAAATTCTAACACCAGCACTATCCCACCTAAATCCAAATGGCCCAATTCCTCCTGAATAAACCGCTGTTAATGACCCATTATTCTGCTTGAAACAAGATTCTTTTACACCGGTAATAGAGATATTATTCAAATCTTCTACAAGTCTCACAGTTGTTGTCATAGAAACAGCGCCATTGACCGGACAATTATCGTCTTTGGCCAAAAAGGAAACATTGTATGCGTTTAATGCTGTCGTTGGTATTGTCCAACAAACTTTACCGTTTGCAGGATTAACACCTAAACTAGAATCTACAACCGTTCCGGGAAGAACCGACTTTGCGTTAGTAGTAACGGTAACCGTATCCGCAGCATTTGCGTCATTGAATTTTACCTCATAACAAACTTTATTTCCTTTTTTACTTTTAACCGTAGTGGAATCTACACGAGCGCCACCAGAAACATTAAGTACGCCTCCTACCGCTATCGTTGGTACATTATTGCCAACACAAGGATCAACGTAAATTTGAAAATCACGAGGCGTTCTCGCATGGGGAGTAGATGAACCATACTTATACTCTAGAACATCTACTCGAACAACGTATTTACCTGATGTCGCAGGAGCAGTAAAGCTAATGTCGCCCGTATTTCTATTAATTTTTGCACCAATAATAGGCTCCGTATAAGAGTAGGTTGGTGATCTATAAGTTACAGATTGATTCGTTCTATTTACCCCAAAACCAGTTAAACGCTGGGCTGCTGCAAACTCAAAAACCAAACTGTCTCCATCCGGATCTGAAGCCCCAAAACTATAACTAACGCTCTGCCCAATACACACATAGGGTGTAGGATCGGCGGTAAACGTTGCAGAATTATTAGTGTCACTTAAAGATGAATCTATAAACGCATGGACATAAAAAGACTGCGATTGTGACGATGGAACTGTTGTTATGTTGGATATACCTGCATCACGATTTCCTTCATTAAAAGCAACAAACCAGCCGTTAGCGCAAGCGGTCGATGGATAGGTAACTATTCCCTTCCAGGTATATTTTTGAATCCCTCGTACTGAGCCTCCATTACACGTCGTATTAGCCGATGGGCAGGTCTGCGAAACTTCTACAACGCCTTGATACGTCAGATTAAATCGTTGATTAGTTGGAGCATTCCCCCAGGTCTGACCACATTTATTTATTAATCTTACTTGCTTTGCTCCTGTGTTCATGTTAATGCCTGAACAATCTCGAAATAATGCAAGTGTTACCTCATACCTGCCAGCAGAAACATACGTATATGTTATCTGACCACCAGCAATATGAGATGCGAAACTTTCGGTTATTGTGCCTAAGGTAAAAAAGGCAAAAAACACAGGTAAAAGATAGGTGTAGACTGAACGCATATTTTAGTTATAGTTTATAGTAGACTCTTGATAAGACGTTTTCAATATTACTAACGTTTGGGTATACTACACCCATGTATAATCTGGTAAAAATACAATCTTTTCGAATATTATTAAATAGATAGTCCTGTACAGCAGCTTTTCCATGCTAAATGTCTGATGTGAGTAAGTGATGCCAGCGATGGAAAATTGCATTTAGCATGGGGTTATTTTTGGGGCAAAATCTAAAATTTTTCGTTGAAATTGAATAAAACACAGAAATGAAGGTTTTCAAATTTGGTGGTGCTTCCGTAAAGGACGCTGAATCGATTAAAAATGTATGTGCGATTGTAAAGAAAGAAAAGTCGTTGGTAATTGTGATCTCGGCAATGGGAAAGACCACCAACAAACTGGAGCACGTAGTAAACGACTATTTCAATAAAGAGGACTATAACGCTCCTTTAAGGAATGTCTTCGACTACCATAAAAACATTTTGCATGAATTGTTTCCGGACGAAAAGAATGAGATCTGGCCTACCTTTCAAAAGATCTGTGATTACGTGGAGCTTTATTTGAAAAATGATCCGGAAAAGGATTATGACAAAACTTACGATCAAATTGTTCCCATTGGTGAATTGCTTTCTTCAAAAATACTAAGCAGCTATTTGAGTTTGTCAGGAATCAATACCAATTGGTTGGACATTCGAAAAATTCTTATCACGGACTCACGATTTAGAAAAGCAGTCGTTAATTGGGAAGAAAGTGAAAAAAACACACAAAACGCAATTGGTGATAGTACTGCCATATTTGTTACCCAAGGGTTTATTGGTGGAACTTCCGGTAACTTAATGACTACGCTAGGCAGAGAAGGGTCAGATTATTCGGCCGCTGTATTAGGTAACATGCTTAATGCCAAAGATGTTACCGTTTGGAAGGACGTACCAGGCATACTCAACGCAGACCCCAGGTACTTCAATGATCCCAAAAAATTGGATCATATCTCGTACAAAGAAGCCATAGAATTGTCGTTCTACGGTGCGACTATTATCCATCCCAAGACCATCAAGCCGCTACAGAACAAAAACATTCCATTGAAAGTCAGGTCTTTTATGAATCCTTCGGAAGATGGTACTATGGTAAACAACGACACTACTGATGATGGCCTTATGCCTATATTTATTTATAAACCAAACCAGGTCTTGATTTCGCTTTCCAGAAAAGATTTTGACTTCCTGGAAGAACAGCATTTAAGTGACGTTTTTGATATCCTGCATTCAAATAAATTGGAGGTAAACATAATGCAGAACTCGGCCATTAATTTCTCCATTTGCCTGGACTACGAAAAGAAAAGAATTGAACAGGTTGTATCTGATTTTCAGAAAAATTATCGTGTACTTTATAATGCTAATTTGGAACTACTTACTATTAGGCATTATGACGTGACCAGCCTAAGTGAAATGACAAAAAATCACGAAGTTTTATTGGAACAAAAAACCAGAAGTACGTTAAAACTACTGATGCGTAACCTTCAGGAATAACTACTAAAATTTCAACTTTTTTGCTATTCCTTTTTCAACCCCATCCTTATGAAGCATGATCGCAACGGTTTTAGCTGCAAAGTAAGCCTCCGAAACATAGATGTAGCCACCATATTCGTTCCTACCAGTGCCCCAAGAGTTTTTTACTTTGAAATAAGTTTTGCCATTTTGATCGGTTGAAATTCCGGTTATGTGCATAAGGTGATCATCGGTAGTTGAATAATTATCGTAAAGTTCCTGGCGCTCTTCTTCCGAAACCATCTTTTCTTCACCTGGTTTATCAAAAATGACCTTTCTGCGATCTTTGCTCATCAAGGCCCAATCTTCATTCGGATAAATAGCAACACCGTTTTTAAAAGAGAAACCTCTATCACTAACATCCGCATCCCAGCCTACAGTATAGCCTGCTTTTAGAGCATTTTTAACAACACTAAGAAGATCATTCAACGGAATGTTGTAATACGAGGAGTAGGTCCAGTTGTCCGGAATTAACAAAACAGATTTTTCGTAATAAGGCAGATGAGAAAACGACGTAATTTCTATGTATTTGTTCCAATCTAACCCCAACTCTTCTGCTCTTTTTAAGGGAATTTCTTCTGAGGCTGGTAACTCTCCCAAATAGGCATCCAAAATATTACTATATGCGGTTTTCCAGTGTGGTGATAGTTTACGATTCGGGTTTTTCACAACAACATTAACCATGGCTCTTGCCATGGCGTCCATCTCGTTATGATGGGGTTTGCCGTAGGCAATTGGCTGACCGCCATATTCAGCTTCCAAAAGCATTCCATATTTCTTTACAACTTCAATAATATCATGGAATTGCCCACCAGGACCAAACTGGGCCTTACCATGCATTCGCACATACCTTTCTGCTTTCATTTCGTATGCTTTTCGCACAACGAACATTTCAGAAATATTAACTGGATCGAGTCCCATTCTAATCATCTCTGATTCAAACAAAGAAACTCCCCCAAAGCTCCAACAGGTACCCGATTTATTCTGATTTTTCACTTCGGTAGCTTCCAGGTCAATTACACCTGTAAAAGCAAACCCTTCATCTTCCTGCTTAATACTTGTTTCTTGTGCCCAGGTCATTAGAGGGGCCACAACCAATATAAATGGAATTAATTTTTTCATACTATATCAAACTTTTATCAAATATTTATTTACCGCAAATCGAGCCGGAAAATAAGCAGCCAGGAAACCAATTAAAAGCACCATTCCACCAACGGCGCAAAAATCTAAAAATTCTAATTCGATTGGGTAAAATTCTGCGATGGTTCCTTCCTGGAGTTTCAGCAGTCCTATGTGTTTTTGAACCAGGCATAAGATCAACCCAAGGAGCATTCCAACTCCACCACCAATTGAACTAATCAGCATTCCTTCCAGTAAAAACAGGCGCTTTATTAGTTTCTTACTCGCCCCTAGAGCTTGTAAAACAAAAAGATCTTCACGTTTATCAATGATAAGAACCGTAAGTGAACCAATTAAATTAAACGCCGCAATTAGTAAAATGAAGGAAAGAATTAAAAACGTTATCCATTTTTCGGTTTGATTGGTTTGATAGAGTATTTCGTTGAGCTCAAAGCGCGTTTTAACTACATAGTCACCACCTAGCATTTCCTGCAATTTGGCCTGAACCATTCTATCATCACTACCATTTCTGAGTCCCAATTCAACGCTCGACACTTTTCCAGATTGCTGTAGAATTGCCTCTGTGAATTCATACGGAGCGAGTGCATATTTAAAATCAAACTCGGGATTGACAGCAAAAATCCCTGAAGGATAGATTAAATCAATCATAAAAGACTCCTGAAGGTTCGAAGGTTTTGCACCTCGTTTGGCCGCATACACCTTTATGGGTTCAAAGATGTGTGAGAGGAAAATATTAAGCTGATCGGCAACGCCATAGCCCAAAATTGTATAGTTATTATTTCCTTCTTTTAGCTTGAGCTGACCATCAAATAGATTGCTATCCAATTCGGTCATTTTGAGGTATTCGTCCTCTACTCCCTTTATGGTTACAAAATATTGAGCATCCCGATATTTCATTAAAACGGTTTCCTCTAATGATTTGGATACAAATTCAACGTCGGCCAGCCCTCTCACTTTAGTCTCTGGAAAATCGTCCCAACTAAATGTTTTCCCAACCTGAGCTTCAATTCTTATATCCGGATCAAAAGATGTGTACAATCCTTCAACCAGTTTTTCAATCCCGTTAAAGGCGGACAATACAACAACCAGAGCCATTGCGCCAATTCCAATACCAAACATGGAGATGCTGGAAATCAGGTTAATTATGTTGTGTGATTTTTTGGTGAAAAAATACCGCTTCGCTATATACCAGGAGACATTCAAGGGAATGGTAGGATGTTACTTTTTCAAAAGATTATCAATTCTCTCAGCATAATCCAGACTGTCGTCAATGTAGAATGCTAAACTGGGAACAATGCGTACCTGCTTCCCAATTTTATTTCCAAGAATTCCTCGAATTTGACTTGACTTATCCTTAACTTTTTGCAAGACTTCCTCTGCCTTATCACCCGGAAATATGCTCAGGTACACTTTAGCAAATGAAAGATCAGGGCTTATTCGGATAATTGTGACAGAAACCATTTCCCTGATTCCAAAATCACGAGCATGCTGCTGTAATATTACACTCATGTCTCTTTTAAGAAGAGTTTCAACTTTGCTTTGTCTTAAGGTGCTCATGCCTGCAAAAGTATCTAATCACAAGTTTTAAACTCTTTTGTGAGTAACGGTATTCATGGCAGCTTATGAGCAATACAATTGGACATATATTTGCCGCGTGAAAAATTTGGCTAAAATCTTAAGGTTTGCCTTGCCATACAAGGGTTATGTAGTACTTAACATAGCCTTTAATCTGTTGGCAGTTGTATTTTCATTGTTCTCGATTACCATGTTAATTCCTTTTCTTGATCTGATTTTTTTGAAAAAGGAAGCAGAATACAACACATTCTACGCCAATGGCCCTCAGGAACTGACCTTTTCAATAGATAGCCTGATCGACAACTTCAATTTTTACCTCTCAAAAACCATTGTCGAAAGCAGTAGTCTGGATCAAGGTAAGTTTGATGCCCTGATACTTCTTTGTATAATTATTGGTCTCTTGTTTTTCTTTAAAAATCTATTTGGGTATTTAGCCTTGTTTAGCATGGCAAAAGTCAGAATGGGTGTTTTAAAAGAATTAAGGGAAAATACCTTTGCCAAGCTTCTTCATTTACCACTTTCCTACTACAGTGAAGAAAGAAAAGGGGATATCATCTCCAGGCTGAGTAACGATGTTATTGAAATTGAATGGTCTGTACTTCTTGGCATTGAAATGATATTCAGGGAGCCGGTAAACATAATTCTGTTTCTGGGGACCATGGTTTATATGAGCCCGGAACTAACCGTATTTGTATTCATTTTATTACCAGTTACTGGTCTGGTTATTGGTAAGGTTGGCAACAGCTTAAAGAAAACCTCGGAAGAGGGTCAGGCTATGTCGGGTCAAATTTTATCTACATTGGAAGAAACGCTTTCTGGTCTTAGAATAATTAAGGCATTCAATGCAGAAAATAAAACCTACGACAAATATCATAAGCAGAACGTCAATTTTTTCAACCTTATGGTTAAGGTATACAGACGGCGTGATTTGGCATCTCCATTAAGTGAGTTTTTTGGAATAATAATTCTGATTGTTATACTATGGTTTGGAGGAAAGTTAGTGCTTAGTGATGGCATAAGCGCATCAGTATTTATAGCCTTCACGTTAATTTTTTCTCAAATTATTGCTCCGGCTAAAGGTTTGTCCAAAGCCTGGTACAATGTTCAAAGGGGTGCTGCAAGCGCAGACCGATTAGGAGACATTATCAATGCACCGGTTAAAATAAAGGACAAAGAGAATGCCGTTGACACCCAACCGTTTAGCAGTGAAATATCGCTTAAAGATGTTTGGTTTAAATACGGTGAGGATTATGTTTTGAAAGGGATAAACCTCACCATTAAAAAAGGAGAAACAATAGCATTGGTAGGTTCCAGCGGAGGAGGCAAGTCTACCTTGGCAGACTTAATTCCGCGATTTCATGATGTTGAGAAAGGAGATGTTGTAATTGATGGCAAATCCATTAAGGAATTAACGATCAGGAGTATTCGCAACCAACTTGGAGTTGTTACTCAACAGTCCATTTTATTCAACGACACCATATTCAATAACATTGCCTTTGGGGTTGACAATGTAAGTAAAGAGGAAGTAGAACAAGCCGCTAAAGTGGCCAACGCTCATAACTTCATTTCAGGGTTTCCAAATGGCTATGACACTAACATTGGCGATGGTGGTAGCAAATTATCGGGTGGTCAAAAACAAAGAATCAGCATTGCTCGGGCGGTACTAAAAAACCCGCCAATTCTTATCCTTGATGAGGCTACTTCCGCCTTGGATACAGAATCGGAAAAACTGGTGCAAAATGCTTTAAATAATTTGATGAAGAATCGAACCTCTCTGGTTATTGCGCATAGACTTAGCACCATCCAAAATGCTTCCCGAATAATCGTTTTGGAGGAAGGAAAAATTGTTGAGTCAGGAACACACAGCGAATTACTGGAGAGAAAAGGCACATATTTTAAGCTTTCCCAACTACAAAGCTTTGATTAACGTATTATAATTAACTATTAAACTATGAAATTCACTTACATACTTACAGTTTTATTGATGGCCATTCAGGGAGTGGCTCAAATTACAATAGACAGTTCTGACTTCGCAAGTGCAGGAGACACCTTTACTATTGTTGTTGGAAAAAACCCTTCGGTTGTAGATGTCAAAGGAGGTGCAAACTCCACCTGGGATTTCTCCAATCTATCTGTTGATTCACTTTCCGGTGCAAAAGCACGCGCGATTAATAAGTCAGTTTACCCTATTGATAGCTTGTTTCCTAACTCCAGCTTTAAACTGACGAGTAGTAGTTATGGTGAATCTTATCTCATTAAAGGTAAAGACTCTCTTATTCTTGACGGAATTGCCAATCAACAACTGGTGCAAGGAAGCCCAGGGTTAACTTTTAATTTTAACCCTAATGTGAAACTGCTTGAATTTCCTATGGACTACAATGATGTTTTCTCTTCGCAAACATTTATTGATACCATTGTGGACACGGTAATAACCGCTTTAAGTTTTGACAAAATTAGGGTAAAGGTTCACTTCGCATTTAATTCTAAAGTTGAAGGCCATGGCAAACTAATTACGTCTCAGGATACCACTGATGTTCTAAAACTTTATACCGAAGAGGCACAAAATATTGAAGTTTTTGGACGCCATACCATTGCTGGCTGGATAAGCACCCCGTTTATAAGTCAAAGAGATACCATACATGCATATAGGTGGTTTGGTAAAGGCGAAGGTTATCAGGTGGCCGAAGCCACTGCAGATGAAAAAGATGGAAATACAATTGAAGCTTCGTTCCTCTTGTCTGATGGACTTTTCTCTTTCATTGCCGATTCATCAAATCCTTCTTGCTTTGGGCTATCAGATGGAAGTGCAAAAGTACAGGCTACTGGTGGTACGGGAACCTATTCTTATAAATGGAGCAATGGAATGTCTACCAGTACAGTAAATAATTTGAGCTCAGGAAACTATACCGTAACGATAACGGATTTAATTTCTTCAAAAACTACTGCTACCAATTTAAACCTGGAAGATCCGGCAAAAATTAGTTTTATTCTAATATCAAAAAAAGACGAAGGACCCTTACCTGGGACGGGAGAAATTGAAATTGGAGTATTGGGCGGAACACCACCATACTCTTATGCATGGGATAAGTCTACTTCTACAGATAAGATTGCAAGTGATCTTGTAGGTGGCGATCATAAAATTACGGTTACTGACGATAACGGGTGTAAAAAGGATACCACTATAGGCATTGGTTCTACGGTTGGAATTGAAAAGGTTGTTCACTCATCATTTAAGGTATTCCCAAATCCATTTAGCGAAATCCTAACCATTGAAGGGCTTGAAAACAATGCTAAAATTACTGTTCTGGATCTCACCGGGAAGACCATCTATGAGAAACACAGTAAAAGTGAGTACGAAGAATTGGACTTGAATTCGTTAAAGTCCGGAATATACCTGTTTCAGGTTGTTGAGGGGCAGAATATTACCTCCTTAAGGCTGGTTAAAAACTAGGTTAATTCGTAGCTGAAACTTTATCAAGAATTACTCCTATTTCCATTGCAAAATGCAATGGGTCGGTCGGCATATTGTGTTCTAGAATGTACTTGTAGTTTCCTTTAAGCTTATATTGCTTATTGGTTTCAATTACATGTTCGCTGTCCCAGATATCATAACCAGGCTCACCTATATATTCACCGTTATCTTCCCTCACAATTAGTTCATGGTTGGTCACAACCTGCTCACCATTGGGGTCTATTTCGGTAACTCTTACCCGGGCTACCTGAAATTGGTAACCATTGGCATACCTAAAAGACAGGCTTAATTTATATGTGGAAGTATCGTCTTCAACTGGTACTACAAACTCTCGCTTATCCTTTTTCAGCCATTCCAAATTGGGTGATAACTTTTCGTGTTCTACAAACACTCTTCCTTCGGGCTGACAGGAAAATAAAAATATGGTAGAAATTAGGGGTAGGATTAGGTTTTTCATTTGAATCATAATTTGACTGACGTCCAAATTATGAAATATTAGGTATCGAACCCAACGAATAGATTTTTAATTCCTATGATCAACCTACAAACTATAGTAAACAAAAAAGGCTGTCAACGACAGCCTTTTAATCAATTCATTATTTGGGACCGAGGTACCTCTCGCTTGTGCAAGCACAAACCCTATACGAGAGGAGGTCCCAACCAACCAATCTTAAATATTGTGACGCGATTTACCTAGTTTAGGACCTTGAGTCCTCTCCGCAATAGGGCGTGCGAGAGAGGAGGTCCCAACCAACCAATCTTCATAAACCGCAGTTTAAATCTTATTAATTTTCGCTCCCTAATTAGGAGCATCATCAAAGAACTGAGTGCAAATTTAGATAAAACTAATCTTACTACAAACGATTTTTAGTCCTCTTTTTTAATTTCATCGGAAATTTGGTCAAATACACGACACAAAACCTCATTAATTTTTGAGACAAGAGGCGGTATTTGTTCAAGGTTTATCTCCTTTCCAGAGAATTCATTGAGGTCTAATATTTCTTGTCTTAATGTTTCAATTTTGAACAACATTATCGATGGTTTTATCTTATGAGCATTGAATTTTACTGATTTCCACTCCTTTTCCTCGAAAGATTTATTTAAAAGTGAGAGGTAATCACGATTATTCTTCAAGAACACACTTAGCATTTCCTGAACAAACGCTTCATCGTTTCCACTCATTTCCCTTAATTCTGACAAATCATACAACTTACTCATAGCCTAATTATTTCTAACCGTTTCCTTAAGCATTCTATATATGGTTGACTTTCCAATATTCAACTTTGCTGCAACAGTCATTACATTATTATCATACTTTTCTAAGAAATGAACCATAATGCTATTTACATAGTCTTTCATAGTCATTTCCTTTAACAAGAAATCCGGAGTATTCCTAGTTGACGTAAGCGTAATATCATCCGCCAAAATTTCATCTTCGTTAGACATTACGATTGCAAGTTCAACCACTGCTTTAATCTCTCGCACATTACCTGGCCAGGAATATTCCATCAGCTTTTGCCTTGCAACAGTACTGATTGACTTCTTCTTAAGCTTATTCTCTTTACAAAACTCATCCATAAAATGAGTTGCCAAAACCAAAATATCCTTCCCTCTTTCTCTCAAGGGAGGCAATTTAATTGGTAATCCCAGGACACGATAAAAAAGATCTTCCCTAAAATTTCCATTTTTAACTTCTTCTGCAAGGTCCCTGTGGGTAGCAACCAACAATCTAAAGTTCAGCTTTATTTTATTATTGCCTCCAATTCGTTCAATTTCTTTTTCCTGTAGTGCCCTTAGAATTTTGGATTGCAAATTCAAATCCAACTCTGCAATTTCATCCAGAAACAGCGTACCACCATTGGCTTCTTCAAATTTACCAATTCGTCTTGCACTAGCACCGGTAAATGCTCCCTTTTCGTGTCCAAAAAGCTCACTTTCAATCAGATCCTTTGGAATTGCACTCATATTAACGCTTATCAAGGGCTTGTTCCTTAAATTTGAATTGTAATGTACCGCCTTGGCAACCAACTCTTTACCTGTTCCAGTTTCTCCACTTATGGAAACGGTAATATTGGCTTTCGATGCTTTTTCCATGAGTTGAAAAACTCGCTCCATTGGCTGACTATTGCCTTTTAAAATTGAACTGAAATCATACTTGGTTTGTACTTCCTCACGCAATATTTCCAATTCACTTTTTAGCAATTGGTTTTCTTGTATATGCTTTATGGTGTTTAACAGCCGGTTTCTGGTTTCTTCATTTTTTTCAATATAATCATAAACCCCGGCTCTTAATAGTTTAACTGCCGTGGAGATTTCTTCCTGAGCGGAAATCGTAACAATGTGTATGGTTTGATTAATCTCGCGAATCTTTTTTATCAATAATTCGCAAGACATGTCCGGAAGAGAATAATCCAAAGATATTACCTGGTCATTTGCGGTAAGGTTATTCAAGAGTTCCATCCCCGTTTTATAAACAACCGCCTCATAATCAGGGTTTAACTCAATATTATGCTTCAGGTATTTAGCATATACTGGGTCATCTTCAACAATTAGCACTCTCATTATAATCTAAATTTAGGAGGGATTCCCAAATATAGAATGTTTCTCGATTTAAACAAACTAAACTGAGTCACCAAAAACAGCTAAGTGGATTAAAAAACTGGAATAATTAGCTGTCATATAAATGGTTATATTCGTTATCCACTTGCTCCAATTGATGAATTTTATTAACACAATATCACTTTTACTATTCTCACTCTTATTTATTACTGAGGCCTTTTCTACCCACAATAAAGCGGGAGAAATCACTTATAAAAGACTTAACGGAAATACCTATGAAGTAACCATTACAACGTATACTGACATGGGGAATTCAGGCAATGGCGTCGATCGATGTTACCTTCCTGTTCAATGGGGAGATGGCCGATCTGACACTCTCCCACGGGTCAATGGACCCGCCGACAGCACATGTAAGCATGCAGGAGAAAAAATCCCTGGAACCAATTATAAAATTAACAAATACGTGGGCCAGCATACCTACCCTGGAAATGGTAAATACACAATATCAATGGGAGACCCAAATCGGGTTCACGGGATAAGAAACATTCCTAACTCGGATAAAATTGTTTTTTACATCCAAAGCACTTTAATCATTCATCCCTTATTGGGATCAAACAGTTCTCCTGAACTATCCTTTAGTCCTCTTGACGATGCCTGCCTTTGCAAAGGGTTTTATCAT
>PAVO01000012.1 GCA_002713215.1 Crocinitomicaceae bacterium | reverse complement strand
TGCTGTTAGAAATAAAATCATTCATATTGTTTATGCTTTGATCAAGAAGCAAGATTTATTCGAAAATCGTTTGGCTCTGTCATAGAAATCAGACTGACAAACCGTAAGGTTCACATTATTCTGCGCATCAAGCTATTTTAACATTAGTTTAAAAACAATTTAACCCATCATTTAAAAATTAGTTATGTTTGCAACTGTTAACATGTTAACTAAATGAAGAAACCCGATTTAAATAACAATATTGGATACCTGTTCAACACAGTTACCAATGCTTTAAACACCTTTATGCAGCGTGAGATAACGCAGCACGATATTGAAGTTCCCTTTGAGCAGCTTAAACTCCTTATGTTTATCAGCTTTCATGAAGGGGTAAACCAACAACTCATTTGCTCTAAAATGAACAAAGCCAAGCCAGGAATTTCCAGATTGGTGGATAGCCTCGTAAAAAAGAAATTGGTCGATCGACGTGAAGACCAGGAAGACCGAAGAAATAAAAAACTGTTTGCGACAGAAAAAGGAATTGAACTACGCAATCGATTTTACCCCATTGGATTCAGCAATTTGCAATCCATTGAAAGTGAATTAGGCGAGCAGGAGTCCGCTGAACTTAAAAAGCACTTAATTGCTATTAAAGAGATAATTCTTAACAGATTAAATACGGAAAAATGAAAAGACAGGTCACCATTGCCTTGGGCATTGCGATAATTGCCGGTGGAATTGGAATAATGAAGTTCCTGGAAGCCCAGGCCACACCTCCCGAAAAGAAATCGGGTAACACAGACGCACCGGTAGTTATGGTTAAGAAATTATACAACAATTACGTAAACAACGAAATTGCTATAACGGGCAAGCTGATAGCCGAGAATCGGGTAGAAATCTTTTCCGAGGTTCAGGGGGTATTGTTGGCTTCTGGCAAACAATTCAAAGAAGGAGTTCAGTTTGGTTACGAGGAGAGAATGCTCAAAATAGACAGCACCGAATATTACCTGAATTTGTTGGCCAGTAAGTCGAGCTACTTAAATGCGCTGGTGCAGCTGGGGCCGGACATTAAGTACGATTTTCCGGAGGCTTATGACGAATGGAACCGGTACGTTGCAAGCATTGATGTAACCAAACCTCTACTTCCATTACCCAAAGTAAACAACGAAAAACACAAGAATTTTCTGACTTCCCGGGATGTGTATAAGCAATTCTATGCCATTAAAAGTCAGGAAGAAAAATTAACCAAGTACAATCTAAGGGCACCGTTTTCTGGAGTATTGTGCGAAGGAAATTTACAACCGGGAACGATGATACGCGTCGGGCAAAAACTAGGAACCTTTATTCAGTCAGGCTCCTACGAATTAGAAGCCGCCGTAAGTCTTAACAATGCCAACCTGATACAAGTGGGTGATAGCGTACTGCTCACCTCGGAGGATGTTCCGAAGACATGGGTGGGGAAGGTGAAGCGACTTTCGCAGCACATTGATCAGACTTCGCAAACCGTTAAGTTATATGTTTCAGTAAACTCCACCGATTTAAGGGAGGGAATGTACCTTTCCGGTTCGGTGCTATCCGGTGGTTTTTCCAATGCTGTAAAAATTCCACGAGAGTTGCTAATTGGAGTCGATCAACTCTACCTGGTAAACGATTCCAACCTTGCCTTGGAGCAGGTTAATGTGCTCAAAATTGGGGAGAGTGAAGTGGTGGTTGACGGATTGAAAAATGAGCAGTTTATCATGAATCAGGTATTTAGTTCTGCCTTCAATGGGATGAAGGTTTCACCGAAACAAATCAAAGACTAGTCGTGAGAAATCTGATTGCATACTTTATAAAATATCCGGTTGCCGGGAATACCCTTATGGCCCTGATCATGATTTTCGGGTGGATCGGGTTACAGAGCTGGAAGAAGAATTTCTTTCCGGTATCAGAGAGTCGAATACTTAAAATTGAGGTAGTTTACCCGGGCTCTTCGCCTGAAGAAATTGAAAAGGGGGTTGTACTTAAAATTGAAGATAACCTTCGGGGAGTAACCGGAATTGAGCAGGTAAGTTCGGTAAGTTCTGAGAATACAGGTGTAATAACCGTTGAGGTTCAAAAGAAATACAACACTGATTTGGTGCTACAGGATGTTAAGAATGCAGTGGATCGAATTCCATCCTTTCCCGACGGAATGGAACCTCCGGTTATCTACAAGCAAGAGGGAAGAAACTTCGCCATAAGCTTTGCGCTTAGTGGCGATGTAAGTTTAACCGTACTCAAGAAGTTTGCTCAAAAAGTAGAGAGCGACTTGTTGGCCATGGATGGGTTAAGTAAGGTTGCCCTATCCGGCTTTCCGGAAGAAGAGATTGAAATTGCAGTCAGGGAAAACAGTCTGCAGGCCCACGACCTGACCTTTTTACAGGTTAATCAGGCCGTGGTAAATGCCAATTTGGAAATTACCGGAGGCCGGGTAAAGGGCAGGAATGAAGAGCTGATTATTCGCGCCAATACCAAGGGCTATTATGCTGATAAGTTTAGGGACATTGTGGTAAAAACCACACCCGATGGTCGAATTCTTCGGCTTCACGAAGTAGCCGATGTTCGTGATGTTTGGGCAGAATCTCCCAATCGGAATTTTCTAAATGGTGAACCCAGTGTTATCATAGAAGTAAGTAATACCATAGAGGAAGACATCCTGGATATTACCGAAAGTGTGCGGAATTACATGGAGGAATTCAATGCCGAAAATGATGTGGTAAAAACCACCCTGGTTCGGGATGGATCAACTACGCTAAACGGAAGGATTGACCTGCTCCTTGAAAATGGGATCATGGGTTTTATTCTGGTGCTTCTGTTCCTGGCATTCTTTCTCCATGTTCGTCTGGCATTTTGGGTAGCATTGAGTATTCCCATTGCATTTACAGGAATGTTCATTTTGGGGGCCAACAGTGATGTTTCGATTAATGTTATTTCCCTTTTCGGGATGATCCTGGTAGTAGGTATTCTGGTCGATGACGGGATAGTTATCGGCGAAAACATCTACAAAAAATACGAGGAAGGAATCCCACCGCTTCAGGCAGCCGTTGATGGTACTATGCAGGTATTGCCGGCCGTGTTTTCGGCAGTTGTTACTACGGGTATTGCTTTTTCTACCTTTTTCTTTCTGGATGGAAGGTTAGGGGATTTTGCACCCGACATGGCTTTTGTGGTTATCAGCACGCTGGCGTTTTCACTGGTTGAAGGTGCCTTTATTCTACCGGCTCACGTTGCTCATTCAAGAGCATTGAGTAAGGAAGCAATCAAGAATAAGATTGAGCTTTTCTTCGATCGAACTATGACTTGGTTACGTGAAAAGACCTATGCACCTTTATTAAAATTTTCGCTAAACAATTGGGTGCTTGCTGTTTCTTTTCCTCTGGCTCTCTTATTCATTACCATAGGTGGTCTTAAAGGAGGATTTATTCGATGGACTTTTTTTCCGGCTATCGAGCAGGATTTTATTAATGTGGAATTGGAATTACCTGCCGGTACCCGTGAAAATGTTACCGAGCAGGTTTTGCTAAGAATCGAAGAGGGAGCACTGGCGGTGAGTGATTCCGTTCAGGCAGAGCGGGAAGATGGTAACCCAATAATTGTAAATACTTTGCTTAAGCTAGGACCGGCAACCAATACGGGTAAGGTGGAGATTCGGTTATTAGACGCAGAGACCCGATTGATGAAAAGCCAGAACATTGCCAACCTGATTCGTGAAAAGATCGGACCCATTTACGATGCTGAAAAGTTGGTTTTTTCCATTTCAACTCCTTTTGGAAAACCTATCTCTGTTTCCCTGCTTGGAAATAACCTGGAAGAATTGGAGCAGGCCAAAGAAGAACTGGAAGCAGAATTGGAAAAAATTCCGGCGCTTATCGATATTGTGGATAACGACAAGCAAGGCCCTCGTGAGTTAACCATTAAGTTGAAGGAGAAAGCCTACCTAATGGGATTAACCATGCGTGATGTCGTTGGTCAGGTTCGGCAAGGATATTTTGGGCAGGAAGTTCAACGCTTGCAGCGCGGGCTCGATGAAGTTAAGGTTTGGGTGCGCTATCCGATTGATGATCGTTCTTCTGTAAACAAGCTCGAGAATATGCGCATTAGAACCCAAAGTGGTTTGGAGGTTCCTTTTTATGAAATAGCGGATTACGAAATTGAACGTGGTATAGTAGCCATAAACCACTTGGATGGACAACGGGAAGTTCGTATAGAAGCTGATATGGGAGACCCCGAAGTATCAGCATCCGATGTAATGACCAATGTAAAGGACACCATTTTGCCTCCCATTTTGGATAAGTATCCTTCATTGAGTGTGGCCTTTGAGGGACAGAGCAAGGAGCAGGAAAAAATGAAGAAGTCCGGTTCTACGGTCATTCCAATGATTTTATTGCTCATGCTGGCCGTTATTATTTTGACCTTTAGATCCATGTGGCAGGCCGTAATTGTGTTCGTAACCATTCCGTTTGCCATTATTGGAGTAGGGTGGGGGCACTTTTTACATGGACATGCCATAAGTCTGTTGTCCATGTTTGGGGTAATTGCCTTAATCGGGATTATGGTAAACGATAGCCTGGTATTTGTTAGTAGAGTTAATGAGTTGGTTAAGAAATACCACGATTTCGACAAGGCTGTTTTTGAAGCAGGTAAGTCGAGGTTTAGAGCCATTATCCTTACTTCAGTTACTACAGTGGCTGGACTTACACCGCTCATATTTGAACGGAGTTTTCAGGCTCAGTTCTTAATCCCCATGGCTATAACTGTGGCTTACGGAATGATGGTGGCGACATACATTACACTAATTGTACTACCAGTATTCCTAATTGTGCTAAACCGAATTAAAATCATGGTGAACTGGTTGTGGACAGGTAAAAAACCAAGCAAGGAAGAGGTAGAGCCGGCAATTATTGAATTGAAATCAGAAAATGAAGCATTAATCTAATCATGATGGGACGTACTCTTTTATTTATTCTAACCGTTTTTGTGACTACCAATGTTTCGGCGCAAGAATATTCCCTGGATAAAATCCTGGAACTTGCTCTTTCGAACAATCACAACATTAAGATATTGCAGAACAATGTGATTATTGCAGATAACAATGCAGACCGAGGCAATGCGGGAATGTTACCTCAGGTCAATTTAGATGGAGGTGCAACATACACCAATACGGATACCAAGCTCGAGCTGCTGGCGCAGCCTTCTCCGGTAACCATAGAGCAAGATGGCGCTGAATCCATTTCAGCCAATCTTGGCCTGGGACTCAACTGGGTTGTATTTGATGGAATGGCCATGTTTCATAATTATGATAAGCTAAAGCTGTTGGTCGATTTAGAGGATGTAAAAACAAGGGCCAGTGTTGAGAATACCTTGATGCAGGTTATTAATACTTACTATCAAATGGCAAACACAATGAACAACGTTAAGGTTGCAAGAGAATCAATTTCGATTACAAAAGATCGGTTGAATCGGGCCAAGGCCAATTACGATGTAGGTGGTAGTTCTAGCATTGACTACCTGAGTGCCGAAGTGGATTTAAACACGGATAGTGTAACCCTTGTAAACTCCCTGGCTCAGTTGGAAATAGCCAGCAATAACCTGAATCAATTGACGGGATATCAATTGCCTGAAGGATATACCATATCCGATCAGGTGGACATTGTATCGAAGATGGATTATGCTGAACTGGTAAAGCAATCCAACGCAAATAATGCTCAGCTATTGAATGCCGAGTATTCGAAACTTACCGCAGAAAAGGATTTAAAGGTTGCGCAAGCAGGATACTTACCTACGGTTTCAGTTAATGGCCAATATGGATTGAATTACCAGGAAAATGAGGTTGGTAACTTATTGAACGCTAAAAATTTAGGCTACAGTGCGGGCATTACCCTAAGCTATCCAATTTTTCAGGCCAATCAACGAAAAATTAGATCCCAAAATGCAAAGGTTGCCTTGATGAGTAGTGAAGAAATGAGGCTCAATACGGTTGATCAGTTGAAAACAGACCTGAACAATGCATGGATTGAATATGAAAAAAATGCTGCTGTATTAGAGATGGAGAAACGCAATTTGAAGAATGCTGAAGTGAACTTTAGCAGAACACGTGAATTGTATCAATTGGGAAAAGTTACCAACGTTCAATTTCGTGACGCACAGCTCAATTACCTGAGAACCCAGGTCAATATTGTAAGCAGCAAGTACCAGGTACGTTTGAGTGAATTTGAGTTGATAAGGCTAAGTGGAATGCTTATTAAAAAGGAAGGGTAACAACCTAATTATTAGGATTGTTAACAGAAATATTTATTCCCGTACTACAGCGTTAACATTTGGCTACCTTCGCCTCGTGTTAAGACCCAAGTTTGTTTCTGCAGATAAAGATGAGTTTTATCGTTCTCTGCGGAAAAAAGTAAATCGATATTTCAAAGAAAACAACCTCAAAAAAACGGGCAACTTCGGATTGTTTGCAAAGACAATTATCCTGTTTTCAACATTGATCCTACCCCTTGCCGGAATCATTTTATTGCCAAAAATCCCGGCCTACTTCTTTTTGCTCTGCTGGGTTTTAATGGGTATTAGCATGTCGGGAATTGGTTTATCAGTAATGCATGAAGCAGTACATGGTAGTTTTTCTTCTAACCGTCGATTGAATGACTTTATAGGACATGTCAGTATGTTTTTTATTGGAGGTTTTGCTGCCAATTGGCGTATTCAGCACAATCAATTGCATCATACCTATACCAACATAAAAGATCTGGATGAAGATATTAACCCGGCATTTTCTGTCATTCGTCTTTCCACTGAGTTTCCGCACAAAAGTGCACATCGGTTTCAACACATTTATGCCTGGTTTTTATATGGAATGATGACCCTTATGTGGGCAACTACAAAGGACTTTTCGCAACTAATGCGCTTCAAAAGAGACGGGTTTTATGACAATGATGCCTCAGCCTATGCCACAGAGTGGATACGCTTGTTATTTTTTAAGGTCATGTATTTTGTGATATTCCTATTTGTTCCAATTGCATTTGCTCCCTACTCGGCTATTTCTCTTGTGGGTGGGTTTGTTCTTATGCATTTTGTTTCCGGATTTATATTGGGAATTGTATTTCAGCCAGCTCACGTAACTACCAGCTCAGAATTTCCTAATCTCGATGAGAACAATAATATTTTGAACAGCTGGGCTGGTCATCAATTACAAACAACTCAAAACTTTGCCATGGAAAATAAATGGTTGAGTTGGTATGTTGGTGGACTGAATTTTCAAATTGAACATCATTTGTTTCCCAACATTAGCCACGTGCATTTCAAGAACCTGTCTAAGATTGTTCAGGAAGAAGTAAAGGAATTTAATCTTCCCTACCATAGTAAACCCACGTTTCGTTCGGCCATTTACGACCACGCCAAAATGTTGGTTAAACTGGGAAAAAGTTGATGGCATACACAGTCTTACCTGCTGTTGAAATTCTATAATTATTAACACCATTTCGTGGGCTTCCTCTACCTATATTTGTCCGCAAACTAAAGGTATAGCTGGTACTATGCGCGCATAGTTATTGATGTAGCCGGAAATTGGCAGGACATTTGAAATAAAGGAGAATAAATGCAACGAGTTAAGTTTCAATCACAAGATGGCGATTTGTTTTACAAGTCGCTTCGAAAAAGAGTTAACCAATATTTCAAAGAAAACAACATCAAGAAAACAGGCAATACGTCTATGTATGTAAAGACGGTTGTGTTGTTTTTTATGTTTTTTACACCTTACATTGCATTTTATGTTCTTCCCGAATTGCCGGTCTATCTTTTTATTGGTCTGTGGGTAGTAATAGGATTGGCTACCGCAGGTCTTGGTTTCTCCGTAATGCACGATGCAGTTCATGGGAGCTATTCCAGAAAGACTAAGTTTAACAATAAGCTAGGTCATTTTACCATGTTGTTTATTGGCGGAACGGTTGCCAACTGGAAAATTCAGCACAATCAATTACACCATACATTCACCAACGTAGATGGGCTAGATGATGACATTAAACCTCCGGTACCGTTTTTAAGGTTTTCACCCTATTCGCCCAAAAGTGTTGTTCATCGATTTCAGCATGTTTATGCCTGGTTTTTCTATGGGTTACTGTCGTTGGTTTGGACCACTACTTCTGAGTTTAAGCAAATCCTTAGGTACAAGAGTCGGGGGTTTTACAACAACAGAAAGAAGGAATACAAAGGAGTTTTTTCCTGGATTGTGATTTCCCGAATACTCTATTTCACCATGTACATCGTACTTCCAAGTATTTTCACACCGTATTCATTTTGGATGGTGTTATTGGGCTTTCTAAGTATGCATTTTGTAATTGGTGTAATTATTTCTACCGTTTTTCAATCGGCTCACGTGTCACCGGATACCACGTTCCGCACTTCGGAAAAAGGAGAGAATATCCCTCTAAGCTGGGCAGAACATCAATTGTTTACCACGCAAAATTTTGCAATGACCAATCGCCTGTTGAGTTGGTACATTGGCGGACTGAATTTTCAGATCGAACATCACTTGTTCCCCAATATTTGCCACATTCATTACAAAAATTTATCACCCATTGTGCAGGAGGTAGTGGCCAAGTTTGATTTACCATACATCACCAAACCGACATTTAGGTCGGTAGTAGTGGATCATGGTAAAATGCTTTATCAATTGGGTCGATAGCCACTCGGGCAATTCTGGTCAGATTTTAGTTTCAAGGTTTCTCAAAAACTCATTTTTTGGGGAAGTGAATCATAGTTTATGATACTTCCGATTAACTACTTTTGCCCCGAAAAATTTGAGTTAAAAAAACAAGATGGCGAAGGGGTTTACCAGCAGGGAAGAAGATTATTCAAAGTGGTACAATGAGCTTGTAGTAAAAGCTGATTTGGCAGAAAGTTCTGCAGTAAGAGGTTGCATGGTTATAAAGCCTTATGGTTATGCCATATGGGAAAAAATGCAGGCCGAACTGGACCGAATGTTTAAAGCAACCGGGCATCAAAATGCCTATTTCCCCTTATTTGTTCCAAAAAGTTTATTCGAAGCCGAAGAAAAAAATGCCGAAGGTTTTGCCAAGGAATGTGCGGTAGTTACTCATTATCGATTACAAAATGATCCTGAAAAGGAAGGTAAACTTAGGGTAGATCCTAATGCCAAGTTGGAAGAAGAGTTAATAGTTAGACCAACCAGTGAGGCTATCATTTGGAATACGTACAAGGGGTGGATCCAGTCTTACCGAGACTTACCATTGTTGATCAATCAGTGGGCGAATGTGGTTCGATGGGAAATGAGAACTCGCCTCTTTTTGCGAACCGCAGAATTTCTGTGGCAGGAAGGCCATACGGCACATGCCACCGAGCAGGAAGCCATAGAAGAAGCAGAACAGATTTTAGAGGTGTATGCTGAATTTGCAGAAAAATTTATGGCAATGCCTGTTTTAAAAGGACTTAAGACAGAGAGTGAACGTTTTGCAGGAGCAGTTGAAACCTATTGCATTGAGGCACTTATGCAGGATGGTAAGGCACTACAAGCAGGAACTTCACATTTCCTGGGACAGAATTTTGCCCATGCCTTTGACGTAAAATATACTTCCAAAGAAGGGAAAGAAGAATTTGTATGGGCTACCAGTTGGGGCGTTTCAACGCGATTGATGGGTGGACTGATTATGACCCATTCTGATGACAACGGCCTGGTGTTACCTCCTAGATTGGCTCCAATTCAAGTGGCCATAATTCCAATTTACCGGTCAATGGAACAATTGGAGATGGTAACTGAAAAAACACTTCCCATAAAGGCTGCGCTTGAAGCTAAAGGAATATCGGTTAAGTATGATGATCGGGATACTCATAAACCAGGCTGGAAGTTTAATGAATATGAATTTAAGGGGGTTCCTGTCCGTCTTGCAGTGGGACCAAGAGACCTTGAAAACGGCACCATTGAGGTAGCGAGAAGAGATACCCTGACTAAAGAATTGGTTTCGATTGATACTGTAGATTCTTATGTGCCTGATTTATTGGATGATATACAAATATCCCTTTACAACAAAGCTCACGCCTATAGAGAAGAGAATACAACGGAGGTAAGCACCTACGATGAATTCAAGGACAGAATTGAGGGTGAAGGTGGATTTGTATTGGCACACTGGGATGGAACCGCAGAAACCGAAGAGGCCATTAAAAAAGAAACCAAAGCTACTATCCGATGTATTCTACTGGATTCTAAGGAAGCGAATGGTAAGTGTATTTATTCTGGAAAACCATCGACCAAAAAAGTAGTTTTTGCCAAAGCTTATTAGAATGACTAGATATATTGGATTGCTTTTGCTAGCAGTAGGGTTTATTGTTCAAGCCAAAGCTCAGAAGGAAATTAAAGGAGATAAGAAATGGAGGTTTTGTAATGTTAAGCAAGACGTTCAGAGGAAAGGCCGTGTGTTTTTCTATTGGGGCTACAACCGATCTACATATTCAAAAAGCGATTTTCACATTAGTGGGGAAGGGTATGACCTGACTTACAGAGATATAAAAGCCAAGGATAAACCAACTCCATTTTCCACAACCGATTACGTTCAACCTTCCAACATTTCAAAGCCACAATACAATTATCGCATAGGTTATTACATAAATGATCGATGGAGTATTTCATTTGGCATGGATCATATGAAATACTTTATGATTGAGGATCAACACCTAAAGGTAGAAGGGCATGTATCACCTGAGGCAAGCAGTACTTATGCAGGTACCTATGATCACGAAACAGAAGTTAACTGGAGAATGCTCTGGGTTCATCACAGCGATGGCCTTAATTATACAAGTGTTGAGGCAGAGTATAACCTCCCGCTTTGGATAGCATCCAGCAAAAAGTTTTACCTGGATGTAATGGGTAACATTGGTGCCGGTATTGTGGTACCCAAAACTTACGTAATGACCCTTAATAAGGAGGAAGACAATAAATTCCACATTGCAGGTGGCGGTCCCAGTGCTAAATTAGGTGCCAGGTTTACATTCTGGAGGAATTTCTATTTTGAAGCAGCTGCTAAAGCGGGGTATGTTTGGATGCCCAATATTTTGGTCAATAGTGAAGGAACTGCTGAGGCAAATCAACATTTTGGCTGGATTCAAGGTTATGGAGCTTTAGGAATTAGCATACCTTTGATTAAGTAAATTTCTAATATTGATGAAGCAATTTAGTATCCTATCAGTTGGAATTTTGTTTTTACTAGCCTTAGGTGGTTGTAAGAAAAAAACCTGTAAGGATTTTCATGCCGGAGTTTTTCAGTCGCAGGACGAGAAAATGAAGGACATTACTATTTACAGAAACGATTCTACTCAGACTGAAATTAGTGAGGAAAGAGGAATCCGGGATGTTTTTAGCATTACCTGGGTTAATGATTGTGAATATTACCTTGTTTTAAAGGAATCACAAACACCAGATAAGAATTTACTTAATGAATTAGATACCTTGCGGGTGTCAATTACAGCAATAGAAGATGATAAGTATCAATTTACGGCCTTTTTAAATGGGAAGAAGTTCGTGAATGATTTAAAACAAATAAGTAGTAACCCCGAATAACAGAATAAAAATGGCTGAATATTATCAAGAAAATACTGAATTTAACTTCAAAAAGTTTGCTCCGGTTTTTATTGGAGTAATTATACTTATTGTGGTTTTGGGTCTGGGCAATCGATTGTTTATTACGCTGGATGCAACAGAACGAGGCGTTATGTTTCACCCTTTCGGAATGGGATTGGATAAAGACAATGTATATAGCCCCGGATTTCACATTATAGCTCCCTGGAACAAAATGTATGTGTTTAATGTAGCTGAACAAAAAAGTGAAGAGCCAATGGATGTTCTTGACAAAAACGGGCTATCGGTAAACATAGATATTACGGTTCGTTATTTTCCCACCTATAACCGCATTGGTTATTTGTACGAAGGATTTATGTTGGATTATGCAAGCCTTTTGGTGATTCCTGAGGTACGTTCAACGGTTCGTCAGGTTGCCGGTAGATACACCGCTGAAGAAATTTATTCTACCAAACGTTCTGAAGTCGAGTTATCAATTATTAAAGAGGCAGGTTCAAAACTGAAAGAGAACAATATTGAAATGAAGGCGCTACTTATTCGATCAATTAATCTGCCTGCTGAAATTAAAGGAGCGATTGAATCGAAGTTGAAGCAGGAGCAGGAAGCTTTAGCATACCAATTCAGGTTGGAAAAAGAAAAGTCTGAGGCCGAAAGAAAAAGAATTCAGGCAGAAGGAGAAGCGAAGGCAAATCAAATTATCAATTCGAGTTTAACGCCTCAACTATTAAAAATGAGGGGCATTGAAGCAACGTTGGAATTGTCAAAATCACCTAATTCAAAAGTGGTGATTGTTGGGTCTGGTAAAGATGGTATGCCATTGATATTAGGTAATCAGTAATTAGAACATTAAGGTGAATTAAAAGCCTGATTTTGCTATGCGATTTCAGGCTTTTTTTGTTATTTAGATTTCTATTAGAACGAACCATCAATGAAAGCAATTGTTTTTATTCTTTTTGGGTTGATTCAGCTTCACCAACTTGTATTGGCTCAAGATAGCGCAAAAAAATTCTCATTAGAGTATTTACAATGGGGAGATACCAGTTATCTTCAGGTATTTGAAAGGTCAGTTGAACTTCCTTTTGAAGTATCAAATCGCCAAAACCCAGAGATTGTGTATACCTCTTTTATTCTGAATCCAAATGGTAAGGTAGATACATTTTGGATTAGTTCTTCGTCTTGCGAAGATTGCGAATCGGGAATAGTAGAAGGCTTTAAATTACTTGGAGCGTTTAAGCCCAATTGGTACACTGATAAACCTGTATCAATTCAAATAAATCAAGCTTTTTCATTTGGTAAGAAAGATCGTTTTGGAGTTTTTAATGTAGTCTACGATTCAAACAGGTTTGCAAAGCCGTTAAGACCCGGTATTGAAGTGAAGCATGTACGGAATATGGAGTTTACGGGTTATAAAAAGCCAATGCGCACTTTAAAAGGTACGGATCAGCAATATATGTATACCGTAGAAAACCCAACAATTGTGGCAAAAAGAGAATATAAAGTAGATATTGAGAAAGGTAATTATCAAGAGGCATTGAAAAAGCTTAACTATTTGTACCGTGGGGACCCGACTGACCATGAATTACTTCTTCAAAGAGGTGAAGTTAAATTCCAACTTTCAAAAATTAAAGGTGCATGCAAGGATTGGCAAAATGCCATGAATAAAGGAAATAAAAGGGCTGAAGCACTTTTTGAACAACATTGCGAAACAGGGGAATGAGATCGGTAGAGCCTTATTTTGCACCATTAAAGGAAGTGTTAATTAGTAATGGCGATCAGGAGAATGCCGATTCCATGGCTGCCTACTTAAAAGATCAATTCCAATTCTATGGGATTAAACAAACCCCTCGAAGGACTCTTTTCAATCAATTTGTAAAAGAATATGGACTTCCGGAATATGCCAATTTAGGCCAATGCATTAGGTGGCTTTATGACCAGCCTCAACGAGAGTATCATTATTGTGCTATGGAGTTGGTTCTTAAGCTCAAGCGGCAATGGGACGATGAGGTACTTAAACATGCCTCGTATTTAATTGCAACCAATTCATGGTGGGATACCGTTGATCTCATTGCAAGCAATATTGTTGGTGCCTATCTAAAAAAGCACCCAAAGTTGGTAGAGCCTACAATTTCAATGTGGATTGAAAGTGAAAACATGTGGCTGAACCGAACAGCCATTCTCTATCAACTGAAATACAAAGAAGAGACCAGTACGAGTTGGTTAACTCAGTCTATTTTGCCTCATATTGATTCCAATGAATTCTTCCACCAAAAAGCCATTGGGTGGGCGTTACGGCAGTACTCGAAGTTTAATCCACAATGGGTAATTGAGTTTGCTGACAATCATGATCTCAAACCATTGAGCAGGAGGGAGGCGTTGAGGTTGGTAGTAGGAAACAATTGAGTTAGTTGATCACAATAATTGATAAATGAAGTGCTTTTAAATCACTCACTCGCTCACAACAATTCTTTTAAATTTAGTTTCAGACACACAAAAGAGCCCAACGAGGTAGGTACCCGAGGGCAGGTTGGTAAAGCGATGTTCGAAGTAAAAAGGGTTTTCTTCCCAATGAGAAATGTCGGATTGATAAACTACTTGGCTCAGGTCGTTGAAGATCTTTATCTCCCTTACTTGCTTGTCGTTGTTCAAAGCTGTAATTACAAAGTGGTCTTTGGCCGGGTTGGGGTCTATTCTAAAATCGCATAGCAATGGTGGAATGTTGGGGTTTGGCAATACTCTTATAGAATCAGAAACAGTATCCCTGCATCCATAATTGTCGTAAGCTACCAGTGAAATAACATGGTCTCCAAAAGGGATAATTCGGTAGGTTAAATCCCTTTCTTCTCCAATTTTTTTATTATCCATTAACCAAATAAACTGATCGGCGCCAGCAGAAGAGTTGTTGCCAATTAAGTCAAGAGGAATCATGCTTTCTTTTTTGTTGAGAGTGAATCCTGCCTTAATGGCAAAAAAAGCTGGATTGAATTTTACCGAGTGACTGCCGCAATAATTGGTAACAGTAAGCGAGTATTCTCCGGCTTCTTTTACAAGTATTGTATTGGAAGTATCTCCTGTATTCCAGAGGTATTGGCCTTCGTCTGTTCCACTTCTACCCAAAAGAGTAACGGGAGTTCCGGGACATACTCTGCTGTTAGGTTCTGCATTAACTAAGGCCACAGGGGTTTTTAAATGGGTTACGTTTATCGATTTGGATTTAAAGCCACAGGGGTTTTCTACACGCACCGAGTAGGTTCCAGAACCCAATACCAAATGGCTGGATTTAGTGCTTCCATTGTGCCATAGATAGGTTGCACGCTGATTACCTGCGTCTAGAGTTAATGTATTGTTGTCACAAATAATGGTATCGCCTGGGAAATTGATTTTTACAGGTTGCAGTTCGGTAACCTCAAAATCAACCGAATCACTACCGCATTTGTTTTCCGCTTTCGCCCAATACTTACCATAGTTCTTAATGGAAGCATACGAGGTGGTATCACCAGTAGACCAAATGAATATTGAAGAGGTGTTGGTAGCAGAACTTTTCCAGCCCAAACTAGCCAATAGTGTAGCAGAATCTCCTAAACATATGGAAGTATCTTTCAGTAACAAATCTGGTTTGTCCACATGATCTATCCTTATGGAATCATACAATCTACCGCATTCGTGTTTTACCTCTACCTTATACTGCCTGGCAGTATTTACCACAACCGAAGAATCTATAGTTCCATTGTGGTACCAGTAGAATCTTAATGAGGTATCTGCCGCACCGGCATTTAAGGTTAGGGGTAGGTTAGAACAAATGGTGGTGTCATTACCCAGGTCCACATTGGGATTGGGAGTGTACTTTATTTCGAACGTATCTCTAAAAACCCCACACAAGTTATTGGTCCTTACCCAATGTTTACCTGCTTTGGAGTAGGTTGCATAAGGTTTATTGGTTATGGCACTCCACCAGTAAATGGTATGCGGAAAATTGAGGTTTATTTTATAGCTACTGCCCTTACAGAACGTGGTATCGGTTATGTTGGATTGAGCTGAATGATGAATTTCAAGATTTATACTGTCGGAATCGAAGCCACAAATGTTTTTTGCGGTAACCCAATACTTTTTAGTGGTTGTGGGAACTATGGAGGTGGTGGAATCTCCAGTACTCCAGGAATACTTTGCCCTGGCCCAGGAAGTTGACAATGGAAAGGAATCACAAACAGCAGTATCGTTAGGTAAATCAACTTTTGGAGTTGACGCATAGCTAACATACATAGAATCTCGGGTAAGTACACATTTATTGAAGGCATCTACCCAAACCCATCCGGAGTCTGAAAAGTAAATGGCGCTATCGTTGCTTCCAGTAGACCAAACAAAATCGTAGTCGTTGTTTAGGTTGGGTTGAATAAAGAGGGTGTCTTTTGCGCAAAGCAGGGTATCGGAGCGTATGTGAACCGTATCGCCACCTTCTACCACAATATTCTTAAGCAGAGTATCGGGTATACCTCCCTCAAAGCGAACGATTTTAAGATTGTATTTACCCACCTGATTGTAGCGGTGACCTACCTTAAAACCGGTTGCTGTATTCAATGCTCCAGAGCCAGGATCTCCAAAATCCCATTTTAAGGAATCGATACAGGTAGAGTCGTTAATCCAAAGCACAGCCGTATCTTTTACACAGGCATTCTCATGAAAAAGCCAGGCTTCGGATACCGAAGAAGGGGGAAGGCGAGGGAAATGCAGGTAACCGATAGGAATTGAATCTTTATAGGATTTCTGGTATCTACAAGTTATTCCTTTTTTTTCTGGACGATGTATGACATTAATATCAAATCCAGGGTAGTTTGCAACGTTGTAGGTTTGAGCAATTACGTAAATCTTCCCATCTGGTCCCCGGGCAATATCCTGAAATTCATCAAGAGGAAATTTGTTATTTAGCCCGGTATTTAAAGTGTAATCAATTTGCGTACGGTTAACATAAGTACTTCCGCTTCTTTCGAATTGATTTAATGATATGGTATCTATTACTTTAGAAAACCCTTGGTATTGATGATATTGTTCCTTAGAGTTAATGTTGTATAAATAATTACCACTAGCCGAAAATGCCATATGAGCGCCTTTTGGCGCTCCAATACCATAGATGTAATGAATATTCTTAAATTTATAAAACTGGTTGTAGTTATTAAATATCCCTAAATTGTTATTGAAGTCTACCGTATACAAACTCACTTCGGATGAGTCATACACCCAAGCTCCTAATGTAGCGTTATAATATTTTGTTGAAAGGGTATCAACACCTTTCATAACCACTCTATTTCCAACAGGGGAAATACATAAATCCAATAAATAATCCAATCCGTTCAATTGGGGAGAAACGACCGGTGTTTTGTTTAATCCATTTTGATCGATGAGGTAGGTATAAAAACGTTTATGAAAGAGATGCCAATAACCCACCCACAGGTCCTTTCCATTGCAATGTGGAAAAGAAAAGAATATGTAGCTGTGCTTCGTCATTTCCTTGACCGTTGAGTCCGTGTTTTTCAAACTATCTAAATAGTATATGGAAGTCAAGGGTTTTATATGGCCGAGTGAATCTGAATAGGAATAATATCGGGTTCCAAATGCCTGGTTGAAATAGTTATAATGTGGAAGTGCACTATAACTCAAATGATAAAAAATAGAATCGTGTCTTAAGCTCCTAACCAATAAATTTTGGCCTCTTTCCGCAGCAAACCAATGTAAAGAATCAAAAGCGTATTTTGTTGAATCGTAAAAAGCCTGTCCTGCTGAATATACTGCTGTCTTTCCATTACCGTAGGCCAATCCACCTCTATTGGGATAAAAGTTTGCACGGTAGTTTTTAGAACTATTGAGTACAATGGTATCGAGGTGCATTTTGGGTTGAAAAAAATTAAAGGTAAGAACCGTGTCTTTTGGTTTAATAGCACCATAATTTGGGTTAATCCTTTGTATTGCCCATTCCTTTAGAATTTGGCTTTGAGCAGATATACCAATTAAGAAAATAAAGAATACAAGAATGCTCTGTTTCATAAATTATTAATTACCCTTCCTCCAATAAAAGATTGGAAGAAAGGTAATAAATATTAATTAATTGATAACGAATTTAAGGATTTCTTCGTTGTTACCTGTTTGGGTCTTAATCAAATAGGTTCCTTTTTCCAGGTTGTTTTCAATAGAAATTTGGTTTTCTTCTTCAAACGTATTTTCATAAACCACTCTTCCATCTATGGACAAAATAATTATTTCTCCACTGGTAAATACTCCAAGATCCACTGTAATTTCACCCGTATGTGAAGGAGCAGGATTTGGATATGCAATCACCTTTTCAAATTCTTCTACACTTTGAGTATTAACAATAGTACTGGGTCTATCAATAAGCCAATAGTTGGCTTCTGGAGTTGTTTTAAAAGCTAGTCCTGCAAAATTGGTGTTTATCCTTTCCGCAGAAGCATCAGTGTAAGTATAATTCATAGGAGAAATATCTCCCTTGCTAACACTCACGGCCTCTGATGTCTGCGCAAAAATATTGTGTTCACTTGCTTGAGAAATATATGGATTCACCATAGTGTTAGCATCCGTAACTGGCATTGCAACAATGTTCTTATTTGTATTTATTACTTGCGGAGCAAAATTTGCTGCTACATTGTAGGCATTTTGCAATCCACTTGTATATGTATCTACCATTTCCCACGCAACCACAAACTCAGGAACCAGATCTTGATATGCTACTACAGGCTTTGAATGGTTGTAGCCAACTCCAAATGCAGGTAAAAATCCCATGGTTGGTGAGCTATAAACGATAACACCCATTCCAAAATTAGACGTACTATGGGTGGCGGTCATAACATCGTTATTGGTTGTCCCATTGTGGATAAAGGTCATGGTAACTTCATAAACATCCCTACCGTGATTTTTCTGTGGTGGGCAAGCGATTCGAATGTCAGAAATACCAGCGGTTAATAAGTTGTTATAGAACATGAATGGGTTTAAACAATTTGCTGCAGGATAATTTATCAATCCAGGAACTAAGGTAGAAGTCCAAATTCGTTCTAGATAGAGATTATTGCCAACTCGAAATGATACGTTAATGAGTGAAAGGCTAGTCATAGGATCATCTGGCATAACGCATACATCAGGTTCAACACCTGTAGCGACGCAGGAAGCAGTCATATCAACAAACTTGGTTGGTAAATTTATCCCTGGAGGAGTCATTATATTTTCGCTAGCTAAATAAATTTTACCACTTTCTTCCCATACTACGGCATAATTCCCCAAATGATCAGCGTCAATATTTGGGCTAGTACAAACTCCAGTTGCTCGGTTTTGAGTTAAATTAGCCCAACTCAGCCGCAAAAAGGTTCCAGAGGGACGGTCCCAATGAAAAATTTCCAGAAATACGTTTGGAAATCCACCGGTAGTTCCAATATAAGTTACCATAACAATTTCCTTCGGTGTACCCAATCCATAGGGTGCGTTGGTAACCGCGACCACATCAGGATCATTCATGTTAGTAAGACCTAGTCCAACGCCCAAGGTAACCTGTGTGCCTGTGCCTAAAATACCTTTCTGTATATGGCGCATCTCTATTCCCGTTGTAGTTTGATAAACTGTAACGTTTTCATCCCGCAGGGTAGTACTGGTAGGACTTACTTTCGCAATATCACTACCTGTATTGTTATTGGTTGGAGTTGTTCCAGCATAAACATACCGAGCTGAAGCAATTTGAGTTAGGTTAGCTGGTTGTGCCAGTATATCTCCTACAAAGAAGCACAGCAGTATTGTTTTAACAATGATTAAATTTTTCATAATTTCTAAATTTAGTTAATGATTTTTTGCCACAAGATCGTGGCGAGTTTTTCTGTTTCCCACAGAAAACATGAGTTTGTTCAAAAGGCTTGGTGTTTTTGATTTTTTGAACGAATGGTTATACGAAACTTTTGTCCAAATAAAATTGAATGGTATTTATGACAAAGACATCGGTTTAATTACCTAAATATTATAACTAGGTAATTCTACATAGTTTTCTACATAAGATTACCTAGTAGTTTTATAAATAAAATATTAAGTAAGATTAAATCACCTTCGCCTGAAATAATCTTCACTGCTGGATTCTATAATGTTGTTTTTTATAGCATAAGCTACAAGGCCGGCAACGTTTTTGGAGTTTGTTTTTGCCAATAGATTATTTCTGTGAGCATCGACGGTTCGTGGAGCAATATGCAGTTTTTTACCAATTTCCTTACTGTTATATTCTTTACAGATTAAATTGAGAACTTGTTTTTCTCTTCTAGTAATCTGATCTGATTTGCGTGAACCTGCATTCTTAAATTGAAGATCAATGGATTCTCTACGCAACATTTCATATATCTCTTCGGTAAAGTATTTTCCCTCCTTAATTATTTTTTGCAAGCCGATTTCCAATTGACTCAAGGAAATAGTCTTTGGAAAATAAGCGCAAACCTTTAAAGATATCATATGCCTAACCAAAGAACTGTTATAAAAGATTGAAAGAATAGCGACCTTTAATTCTGGGTACGATATACTTAGTCTTTTAGCCGTTTCAATCCCATCCATATCTTCCATTTCAAGGTCAAGCAATATTAAATTAGGCATCTTATTATTTGAACATGACTTAAGTTGATCAATCAATTGCCTGCCACTGCCTGCAACTAGAACCACCTCTATATTCTGAAATTCAGAAATGAGTTTTCTATAACCCTCTCGCAGCATTTCGTGATCGTCTACAATCGCAATTTTAGTTGGAAGCATAGATTTAGTCTTTTGTTGTAACCCAAATTTAGCTGTTTTCCTATAACCAGAATAAAATTATTTTAAGAATAAGTGTTGCGCTATGCTAGACAAATTGTATTAAACAATTTGTTCTTAGCCTTAAGTATTCAATTTTTGGTAAGTGAATTTATTGAAGGAGAAACAATTTAGTAATCTCTAAACGATAAACTTTTATGCATAGATTTAATGATACCATCAGAAAGCCCAAGTTTTGGAACCTGAATCTCATTACTTTGTGCCCATTGCATGATACTTTTAAATATTGTACCGGCATGAACAATTACATCGGCACGATCGGGATGCAATTTGTACCTAACCATTCTTTCTTCCACGGTCAATGATTCCATTTCACTAAGAATACTGGATAGCTCTTCAAAGGAGATCCCTTGCCAGTTGGACTTGCCAAGCATTTTGTAAATCTTGTTGATATTACCTCCGGATCCGATAATCTCAAGACCCGTTTGATTCTTTGTGGTTTCTATAGTCCAGGTCTCCAAATCGTCCCACAATTTTTGCTTCACTTTATTCTCAAGCAATCGTATGGTACCTATATCAAATGATTTAGAATCCTGCAATTCTCCGTTTTTATAAAAACTAATTTCCGTACTACCTCCACCAACATCAAGGTATAAAAAGTCATGTCCCTGTTCCAATCGTTCTTCAATGTGAGTAGACCGAATGATTTCTGCTTCCTCTTTTCCGGAGATGATTTCTATGTTGATGCCCGTTCGGTTTTTTACCCCGTTAACAATTTCAACCCCGTTTTCAGCATCACGCATGGCACTGGTTGCACATGCCCTGTATTGATCCACCTTATGAACCTTTATCAGCTGTTCAAATGCAATTATGGTACGTTCAAAATCAATGGCTTTTTCGTCCGAGATCCTTCCTTTTGTAAATACGTCTTTTCCCAATCGCAGAGGAACACGTACCAATGAAACCTTCTTGTAGATCGATTCAATGTCGTTGTTGTATACATTGACTAATAGCAATCTAATAGCATTGGAGCCGATGTCAATTGCTCCGTATTTAGTTCTTTTCAATTTCGAAATATTTAGTTGTGCCCGGGTTAATTCGATTGAGATCTTTCTCGATAGTATTTATAGAGTTCATTTTGTGAATGCGTTTTGGTCCTTTTTCCGTCATTCACATACTTGTTTAATGTTTGAGAATCCAATACCCTTGCTTTTACATTGTCCTTCCATTGAATGTCAAATATATCACGTATTTCACTTTGTAGATCAGTGTCATAGATTGGGCATGTAATTTCAATTCGACGATCCAGGTTTCGCTCCATCAAATCGGCTGACCCGATAAACGTCTTAGGCTTATTGTTGTTGCAGAATATTAAAATTCGGACATGTTCCAAATACCTTCCCAGGATACTCTTCGCCTCAATATTCTCACTCCTATTCTTCAACCCTGATTTCACTCCACAAATGCCTCTGATATTAAGTTTAATTTCAACATCGGACTTACTGGCCTGATACAGCTTATTCATTATCTCAGGATCAATAAGGCTATTTAGCTTTAGATGGATGTAGGCCGGTTTTCCATCCCGGGCATTTCTAATTTCCTGATTAATCATTCTGGTAACCCTTGTTCTCATATTGATGGGCGAAACCAGGAGATGTTTGTAATGGTAGGGAGTGAAATTTCCTTCCATTAAATTGAAAACCCGCCTTACTTCATCGGTAATGTCGGAGTTACAGGTTAATAAAGACAGATCGGTGTAAATTCTGGCAGTACTTTCATTGAAATTACCGGTGCCAACATGTGCAAACTCTCGAAAAGAATTACCCTCCCTGCGGCTAATGTAGCAAATCTTAGAATGAATTTTAAGTCCCCGATATCCAAATGAAACTTTAATGCCTTCGTTCGATAATTCATTTGCCCATTTAATGTTTGCTTCTTCATCGAACCGGGCCTGTAACTCAACCATTACAGAGACATCCTTTCCGTTTTTAGCTGCATTGATCAACGCATTGATCACCTTAGAGTTTTTGGCTACCCGGTAGAGTGATATTTTGATAACCTTAACCTTTGGATCAATTGCCGCCTCCCTTAAAAAATCAATTAAATGGTTAAAGGTTTGGTAGGGGTAATGAAGCAATACATCCTTTTTTATTATCACTTCAAAAATGCTTTTATAAGGCTTTAGTTCCGGATGCCTGGAAGAAGGTTGTTTTCTAAATTCTAATGATCTGGGGCCTATATTTGGGAAACCAATAAAGTCCTTGAAATTGTGATATCGTCCCCCGGCAATTAGATTGTCATTTTTACCAGCTTTGAGTTTCTTTCTTAAATATTCGAGTAATTCAGGACTTATTCTTTCATCGTAGATAAATCGAACGGGCTGTCCTTTTTTTCGATCTGTGATTCCCTTTTGCATGCTTTGCAAAAAGCTTTTCGATACATCAGCATCGAGGTCAATCTCAGCATCGCGCGTTAATTTAATGGTGTGCGCTTCCACATTGGTGTAGCCATAAGCCCCAAACATATCTTCCAAATTATACCGGATTATATCATCCAGAATCATGAGGTATTTTTTCTTTTCATCGGAAGGCAATTGAACAAACCGAGGGAGTGATGACGGAATTTCGATGAGCGCATACTTGTATTTTCCGGTTGCAATTCTGGTCATTTTTATGGCCAGGTAAATCGACTTGTCTTTCAAATAAGGGAAGTCTCGTGAATTGCTCAATAATATCGGGACAAGATTTGGATATACGTTTTCGGAAAAGAATTCCTTTACAAAGCTTCCCTGATCTGGATTAAGTTCTTTTTCGTTAATGAGAAATACACCTTCCTGCTCAAGTTGTTTAATAATCTGGAGGTAGATCCGATAAAATGACTTCTGTTGTTTTATGGTAATCCGTTGAATCCGATCCATGAGTTTATTGGGGTCGCCTTCTACCGGATCGTAATTCTGATTTTCAAGTTGAATTCTTCGTTTAACGGTTGCAACCCTCACCCGAAAGAACTCGTCCCGGTTGTTGGAAAATATACCAAGGAACCGAATTCTTTCTACCAAGGGATTTCGTTCGTCACCGGCTTCCTGAAGAACTCTTTCGTTGAATCCTAACCAGCTTATTTCTCTATTTATGAATTCATTCTCCTTGTTACTTGCCATTGCTTAAATCCTTTATACTGTTTCGCTTAAAGTAGGTAGCCCCAATTGGGGAAGTGTGCTTTAATTCAGCCCAATGTTTAATTTCAAAATCCAACCGCACCACACCCGATGTCTGCAAATTCAAAATGGGGCTTTTCAAGAATTGGTTTACAAAATTGGTCGAGGTTGGATTGTGTCCGCAGAACATAAGAGACTCGATATCCGATTCCTGTTGATCGATCAGCTTCAAGAGTTCCATTTCACCTCGGTAATAGACCGATGATTCAATCGTAATTTGATTTTCGGGATACTCCAATACTCGGCTATGGATTAGAGCTGTATGGATGGCTCTGGTAGCGGGACTGGAAATCAATTTATCAATTTTTACCCCTTGGTTCTTCATCGAACCCGCTACTGAATAAACTCCTTCAATACCGCTGATATCCAGTGACCGATCAATATCCTTAAGTTCGGAATGCACCCAGCTTGATTTACCGTGACGGGCTATAAAAAGTGACTTCATAATCTTATAATTCGTCTAAGCTTTTAAAGCTTAAACCAACTATAAAGATACATTCAAACGATGGATTAAAGGATGATAAATACGTTAATATAGCGTTAACAATTGGATGAACTGATGGTGTTTCGTTAGCAAAAAAATCCGTCTATGAAAAAGGGCAATTGTTCTGCCTAAACTCGGTGATTAGAGGTTGTATTTCAGAATACAATAGATGGCTCTGATTCCATCCTTCCAGCCTATTTTTTTTCCTTCTTCATAGGTTCTTCCATAGTAGGAAATGCCAACTTCATAAATTCGAATATTGGATATTCTCGAAATCTTAGCGGTAACCTCCGGTTCAAACCCAAAACGTTTTTCTTTTAGTGTTAAAGATTTAATCATTTTGGTGTCAAACAATTTGTAACAAGTCTCCATATCAGTCAGATTCAAATTGGTGAACATGTTAGATAAAAAGGTGAGGAATTTGTTTCCTATGGTGTGCCAAAAGAATAGGATTCGATGAGGGTTACTTCCCTGGAATCGGGAACCGTAAACTACGTCCGCTTCACCTCGAAGAACGGGCTTCAATAGATCATTGTATTCGTTGGGATCGTATTCCAAATCCGCATCCTGGATAATGAGGTACTCACCTGTTGCCCTACTAATTCCGGTATGTAATGCAGCGCCTTTACCCTGATTTTTTTCATGTTCAAAATACTGAATGTTCAGGTTAGGGTTTTGTTGTTGGTATGCTTGAATGGCCGCAGTTGTATTGTCACTGGAGCAGTCATTGACAATTATGAGTTCTTTCTCAATATTATCCAGTAATTCCGCATCCCTCACCCGGTCAAGAATCAGGTGAATGGTCCGCTCTTCGTTATAAGCTGGAATTATGATGGAGAGTTTTTTCATGTGTGGCTTTATAACCTTCTGTATAGCCCTTTGATGTATTCTAAATCTACTTTGTCTTTCCAGCCTGGTCCAAAGGCGTGGTTCCACATGTGCTCCAAACGGATCGCAATTTCACTCATCGCTGTAATTTCTTCATCAGTCCAACCGGCAGACATATTTACCGGAAGGTTAATATTGAATCGAACCACCATATCATGGAACTCATCCACTGCCTCTCCATAGATATCCTTCAGGTGATTAAATGCAAGACAGTTAGCGTAACCGTGTCGGGTTCCAAATACATAACTCAACCCGTAGCTTAGTGCGTGACATACACCAACTTCAGAATAAGTTAGGCTTAGCCCGCCAAACAAAGAAGCCAGCATCAGCTTTTCATCGTTTTCCGGATTTTGTCCGGCATTTTCACCAAGAAATACCTCGCGGCACAACTCCAGTGACTGATCTCCATAAGCCTTGGAAAAAGCATTGTATTTAATTCCCGTAGCACTTTCAATGCAATGAATAAACGTATCCATACCGGTATAAAACCATTGATCAGTAGGTACTGTTGTGGTTAAATCAGGATCCAATACCACCTGATTGAAAACCGTCCATTCACATTTGAGCCCCAGCTTCTTTTCCGGTCCGCTCAATACAGCAGTCATAGAACATTCGGCTCCGGTTCCTGAAATGGTAGGAACTCCTACATGATAAATTCCCGGCTTTTTTATTAGATTCAGCCCCTGGTAAAGTACCGAAGAACCTTCGTTGGTAACCATTAGGGAAAGGGCCTTCGCAATATCCATTAGGCTACCACCGCCAATTCCAACAATCCCGGCCGGTAATCCCTGGGTCGATAAAATCTCATCGCGCAAATCATCAATCAGCGAAGTTTTTGGTTCTTCATGGCTTCCGTCGATGTAATAAACCAGGTCATTTCCTTTTGCAGGAATGCTAAAGTCCTTGTCTTCAAAATAATCATCGACCACAAAAACCATATACCCTTTGTTATCATTTCTTCTGGGCTCCAGAATTTCGCCCAATTGGCTATACGATCCTCTGCCGTAGCAGATTTTACCAATATTATTGAAATTGATGTGATTCATTTCTTAATGTAAGATTTCAATTAAACGTGTTTTCTAACGATTTCTGCCAATTGGTTGGCCATCGCTTCTATTTCACTTGTTTCTTTTTTGGCACTAACCCCTATGGAGATTAATCTACCAATTACATCCTGCGATTTTGGTAAATCCAGATTGGCATAATCCTGTGGTTTTGGTAAAACATTAACCGGCAGTTTAGACACCGTACTTAGGTTATGTACATGATCCCATTGATTAATGAAATGATACATGTTGGTATACCAATATGCTGCACCAATTCCTGCTTTACCGAGCTCATCCGCTGCATTTTTAGCGCCCTCTTTGCTTGGCATAAAGAAATTTAAGAAAGTACAAGAATCTCCTGCCTCATCACTTAAATGTCGGAAGGTTAATTCAGGAATGGTATTCAGTGCATCTTTTAGTATCGCTTTATTTCGCCTTTGTGTTTCAATCATGTTAGGCACTTTTCTCATTTGAGCCAATCCGATGGCTGCATTGAGTTCACCCAATCGATAGTTTAGTCCCAAATAAGGGTGTTGTTCCATGCCTCTATTGTCTCCAATGTGAGTGTGCCCATGATCGGAATAGGTATCTGCTTTTTTATAAGTTTCTTCATCGTCTGTAATGAAAATTCCACCCTCGCCGCAAGTAGCCAGTTTGAAAAAGTCGAATGAGAAAGCTCCTGCTACGCCATGCAAACCAACATGTTTTCCTTTATAAAAGGCTCCCAGCGCCTGACCGGCATCTTCTACTAAAATCAGATTGTGTCTTTCGCAAACAGCTTTAATTTCATCCAATCGTGCCGCTGCACCACACATGTGAACCAGGCAAACGGCCTTGGTGTTGGGGGTTACAACTGCTTCAATTCCTTCCGGAGACAGACAAAGAGATTCGTCAACTTCGGCAAACAAAGGAATAGCACCTAAGAACATAACAGCCTCGTTGGTAGCCATAAAAGTGAATGGGGTGCAAATAACTTCGTCACCGTATCCGATTCCGGCTGCAGCCAACGCACAGGTTATGGCAGCCGTTCCGTTGGCTACACCGTGGGCATATTTAGCACCAGTGAACTGAGCTACTTCTGCTTCAAATTCTTTCGCTTTCCAGTGTCCGTTTCGTTGAGCATCATGACCATATCGAAACAGAACTCCAGTTTCCATTACGTCATTTACTTCTTTTCTTTCTTCTTCTCCAAATAATTCTGTTCCTGGCATGAAATCTCTTGTTTATCCTTGAAATTGAAGCGGCAAAAATAAATAATACGACGGCGGTTTTAATACTCCTTGTTCCAGGTAATTTGTACTTATGGTTCAGTAGTGTTTCCTTTAGAAAATTATAGTGTTGTGTGCTTTACTCTATCTTTGCCACGATTTTTAGATATATGAAGCCATTAGCAATTATTCCAGCTCGGTTTGGAAGTTCTCGCCTGGAAGGTAAACCCCTTATGGATATTCTGGGTAAGCCAATGATTCAACGGGTTTATGAGCAAACCATTAAAGCTATACCTGATGCATTTGTTGCTACAGATGACGAAAGAATAAAGCAAGCCGTCACCGAATTTGGAGGCAATGTGGTGATGACTTCTGTTGATCACCAAAATGGAAGTACCCGGTGCCTGGAAGCTTATGAAAAAATAGTTGCTAAGCTGGGGACATCCTTTGATGTTATTGTAAATGTTCAGGGCGATGAGCCTATGCTTGAACCAAATCAGCTATTGGAACTGATAGCCCCATTTGAAAGACAGGACGTAAGAATGTCTACACTGGTAACCACTGTTTCTTCACCTGAAGATTTGTTTAATGAGAGTGAGGCATTTGTGGTGTTGGACAAAAACATGCGGGCATTGTATTTCAGTCGTTCAGTAATTCCCCACATAAGAGGAATTCATAAAATGCATTGGTTGGAGCATCATACTTTTTATAAGCATGTAGGATTGTATGCATATACCCATGAAGCGCTCAAATCGTTTGCAGAATTACCATTGTCAACGCTGGAAAGAATGGAGTCACTGGAACAAAATCGCTGGATTGAAAATGGCAATAGTATTCATGTGGAATTAACCGGTTACGATTCTATTCCGGTTGATACCATTGATGATTTGGAACGGGTTCGGACCTTGCTGGCCCAAAAAGAAAATGCTTAGTAGAAATTGGTATTTAAAACCCTGATTTTCTTCTTTTAAATTCACCAAGAATTACCTGTTATTATCTGCAGTTGCACCTGTCCAAAAATCTTATTTTTGCCGCGATTTTAATACTACCTAATGTCAGAAAAGATTGTTAAAGTTGGAGATATAGATTGTGGTGCCGATGAGTTGTTCTTAATCTCCGGCCCGTGCGTTATTGAAGACGAAAGTACAATGATGAAAACCGCCGAAAAACTGGTTGAAGTTTCGGAAAGAATGAACATCAAAATCATTTACAAGTCGTCTTTTGTAAAAGACAATCGATCTTCACTGAAGTTTTATCGAGGTCCAGGATTGGAGGAAGGGCTTAAAATGCTTCAAAAAATCAAAAATGATTTTGGATTTACCATTTTGTCTGACATTCACAACCCTTCTCAGGCTGCACCTGCAGGAGAAGTATTGGATGTAATTCAAATTCCGGCCTACTTGTGTATGCAATCGGAATTGCTGGTTGAATCAGCTAAAACGGGGAAGGTTGTTAATATCAAGCACGGTCAGTTTCTGGCTCCCGAAAATATGATTAAGCCGGTGGAAAAGTGCACTGAATCGGGTAATGATCAAATTATTTTGACCGAACGAGGTTATACCTTCGGATACAACGATTTAGTGGTTGACCCAAGAAGTTTTTACCATTTGAGACAGCCTGGATATCCGGTAGTATTTGATATTACTCATTCCATTAGAAAATACGGAATTCCAAGTGCTGATCCGAAAGGCGGAAATAGAGAATTTTTACCAACAATTGCCCGTGCCGGTGTGGCTGCTGGAGTAGATGGTGTTTTTATTGAAACCCACCCTGAACCAACTAAAGCATTATGCGATGCAGCTAGCCAACTTTGTGTTTATGATTTAGAGGAATTTTTAAAACCTCTAGTAGAAATCCATAATTTAGAAGTTCAATACAGAAATTAATTCATCAATTAGATATTCAAAATAAAAAACATGGAATTATATTTAGATTCAGCCAACATTACCGAAATCGAAGAGGCATTTAAACTTGGTTTCTTAACGGGTTTAACCACCACTCCAACATTTATGCATAGAGATGGTGTTGCTGATATTGATGGCTTAATTTTAAAACTAGCTGACATGGTTCCAATTCTTCAGGTTGAGGCATTGGGTCAAACTGCTGAAGAAATTATTGCTGAGGCTTACCGTCAATTGGATATGGGATTAACCAAGGAGAAATCGGTTTTTAAAATTCCTGTTTCTTTAGAAGGTGTAAAAGCATGTAAGGTATTGGCCGACGATGGCATTATGGTTAACGTTCATTTGGTTTATACCCTCCAGCAAGCCTATATGGCTATGGAAGCCGGGGCGACTTATGTATGTCCATTGGTTGGTCGTTTGCAGGACCAGGGCCACGATGCACTTGGATTGGTTGAGCAATGTGTTGAAGCCGTAAACTATTATGGCTACGATACCAAAATCATGTTCTCTTCGGTTCGTTATCCTGAGCATGTTCGAAATGCAATTAATGCCGGAGTTCACGTTTGCACTGTACCCTGGAAGGTGATGAAACAATTGACGGAGAATAACTTTACAACCGTAGGAACCGATCAGTTTTTTGAGCACACACGTTTGATGATGAACACGGTAAAAAGTGCTATGAAGAATGTTAACCCATCCGTTTCTGCTGAGTTGACAATTCCTGAAGCCATTATAAAAATGACTGAGTTTGGTTACGGTTGTGTAACCGTAATAAATGGAGATGGTAGCCTAAGAGGAGTTTTTACTGATGGTGATTTACGACGATTGGTTGGAACAAAAGGTGATTCTGTTATGGGTATGAAACTGGCCGATTTAGATTATGGAACACCAAAGTCAATCGATGGTGGTGCATTGCTAAACGATGCCCAGGAGATGTTTAAAAATACACAGGTTGACACCTTGTTGGTAACAGAAAATGGTAGCCCGGTAGGTATGTTGGATATTCAAGATTTAGCTAGCTAAAATGGATGTTTCAGCCAATAAAATAGCTGAATTATTTCGAAACCGGGGAGGAGAGTTTCTTTCTTCCCCTGACAGTATATCCAACAGATTAAAGGATATAAAAGCCATTCTTTTTGACTGGGATGGTGTGTTCAACGAAGGGTCCAAAGGAGGAAATAGTCAAAGTGGGTTTTCCGAAGTTGATTCAATGGGAACCAATATGTTGCGATTTTCTCAATGGCTGCTGCACGATAAAAAAATGCCCTATTGTGGCATTCTGACCGGCGCCGATAATTACGCTGCTTACGATTTTGCGAAAAGAGAACATTTTAGAAAAGTATATTTCAAGGTTCCCAATAAAATTGACGCCCTCAACCACATTGAGGAAGTTCATAAAATAAAGCCCGAAGAAGTGCTTTATGTCTATGACGATATCTTGGACCTGTCAGTCGCTCAAAAGGTGGGAATTCGCATTTTTGTGCGATCCCATGCCAAGGTGCTGTTCTCCGAATTCGTAAGGCAAAATGACCTGGCAGATTACATTACTGCCTATTCCGGAGGAGAACATGCAGTAAGAGAGACTTGCGAATTGCTCATGGGATTAAATGGACAATATAACCGGGTAATTCAGGAACGTGTAGACTTTTCAGCCGACTATCAGGAGTACTTAAACGAGCGAAATAAACCGGCCACTACTTTTTATACCATTGGAAAAACAGGTGTTATTATTGAACACCACGTGGCATAAGTCCAATTTTTTTCAATTTAATCATTGATTTATATTTGGTGTCTATACTAGACACCCATGATAGAATACAATCCACATAGCTGGTTCAAGCTTATATTTAATAACGATAGTAAAAACATTTTTAAGCAGTTGTGGCCTCCCATGCTCATGCTGTTATTCTACACTTCGGGCATCGTTTATGTTTTCGATGTTTACTTCGATGTACATTACCCTGGTGCAACAGCTGTCCACTCCCTGTTAGGGGTTGTACTCGGTTTGTTTTTGGTTTTTAGAACCAATACGGCCTACGATCGATGGTGGGAAGGGCGGAAACAATGGGGTAGCCTCGTAAATGTATCCCGAAATTTTGCTTTAAAAGTAAGAACTGCTCTTGGTGAAGGTCATAAAGAAGATAAAGAGTATTTTGCTCTAATGATTGGCAACTTCGCCTTTGCCATGAAAGAGCATTTAAGGGAAGGTACCGATATTGATGAAATGGAAGACCCAGATGGTACAGATTTAAAAAAGACCATTCCAACGTTGGGTCATCCGCCTCAATACATTGTTAATTCAATGTACGATAGATTAAACCATCTTATGAAGTCAGGAGTGATTACCGGTGAACAACTGATTGTGATTGATCAGGATGCCAGGGAATTGATGAACGTAATTGGAGCGTGTGAACGAATAAAAAATACGCCCATTCCTTATTCGTACAACATGTACATAAAGAAATTTATATTTCTGTATTCCATTTCATTGCCCTTTGGAATATTAAGTGTCACCCATTACTGGACCATTCCAATTGTGGTTATTATATTTTATCTGCTGGTGAGTACCGAGCTAATTGCCGAGGAAATTGAAGATCCATTTGGAACAGATGACAACGATTTACCCACGGATAATTTGGCTGCGAAAATTAGGGCCAACGTTAAAGAAGCGCTGACAGATTAACGTGTTCCCATAGGGAGGTTGATTAAAACCAACGCTACTTTATTTATTATTGTAAATCCCAAAATTTTAAGACTATGAGTGAAGGAAGAAAAGTAGGATCGGATATTGATATTGCGCAGGCTGCTACCATGCAGCATATCAACGACATAGCAAGTAAGCTTGACATTGGAGTTGATGATCTGGAGCATTTCGGAAAATACAAGGCCAAATTACCACTAAGTCTTATTGATGAGGAAAAAGCAAAAAGAAACAAGCTTGTTTTGGTTACTGCTTTAACTCCTACTCCTGCCGGAGAAGGTAAAACTACGGTTTCCATTGGCCTTACCGAAGGAATGAATAAAATTGGAAAGAAGACTACCGTAGTTCTTCGAGAACCCTCCCTGGGACCGGTATTCGGGATTAAAGGTGGTGCAGCCGGAGGTGGTTACAGCCAGGTGGTTCCTATGGAGGATATAAACCTCCATTTTACCGGTGATTTTTCTGCAGTTGAAAAAGCCAATAACCTACTCTCAGCCCTCATTGATAATAATCTACATAGCAGGACCAAGAACCTGAATCTCGATCCTCGTCTTATTTATTGGAAAAGGGTAATGGATATGAACGATCGGTCGTTGAGGAACATAACCATTGGTTTGGGTGGAGTTCCAAACGGAGTTCCACGTGAGGACGGATTTAATATTACGCCGGCTTCTGAGGTAATGGCCATTCTTTGTATGAGCAATGACAGGGCCGATTTGAAGAAAAGACTAGGCGATATTTTTGTTGGATTTACAAGGGATAGAAAACCAATTTATGCTCGCGACTTAAAGGCAGAAAACGCGATGACCATCTTACTGAAAGATGCCATTAAACCCAACCTGGTACAAACACTGGAAGGGAACCCGGCAATTATTCATGGAGGTCCTTTTGCAAACATAGCCCAGGGTACCAATACCATTATTGCGACAAAAATGGGACTTTCGTTGAGTGACTACGTAGTTACGGAAGCTGGATTTGGATCTGATTTAGGAGCCGAAAAGTTCCTGGATATCAAATGCGGATATGCCGGATTAAAACCAAGTACGATTGTATTGGTTGCTACCATTCGGGCACTTCGTCATCACGGTGGGGCACAAAAAGAAGAATATGGAGATGTTAGTTTAGAAAGAGTTCAGGCTGGATTTCCTAATTTGGAAAAACACATTGAAAACGCTATTCAGTTTGGGATTACTCCAGTGGTTGCCATTAACCACAGAACTGGTGATGGAGAAGATGAGATTAACTACATCATTGAGGCCTGTGCTAAAATGGGTGTAAAAGCCTTAGTTAGTAAAGGTTGGGAACTTGGAGGAGATGGAACACAGGACCTTGCCCGGGCAGTTGTGGATAATGTAGAAAACGCTGGTAATGATTTTAAATCACTTTACGATTGGAACGCATCCGTGGAAGAAAAAGTGGAAACTATTGCCACCAAAGTATACGGTGCCGATGGAGTAGATTATTCTGCTAAGGCCAAGTTGGGATTAAAACGAATTAAGACCCTTGGGCTGGATAATTTACCAATCTGCATGGCTAAAACGCAAAAATCTTTTTCCGATAACGAAAAGCTGCATGGACGCCCGACAGGATTTAGAGTAACCGTTCGAGAATTTGAGTTTGCTGCTGGAGCAGGGTTTATAATTCCTATTACCGGTGCGATGATGCGTATGCCTGGGTTGCCAACTACTCCGGCTTCAGAAAACATGGACATTGATAACGATGGAGTGATTTCAGGATTGTCATAACTAAACTGATTTTATGAAAATGAAGGCTTGGTTATTACCAGGCCTTTTTTGTTTCAATACTCATGTTGCAGGCCATTGAATGAAGTAAAACTTCAATTTTGAAAGTGTAAATTTGACATTAATAGTTAAGATAAAATTGCAGCAACCAATTAAAGGGGCAAGGTTCGTTATTGACAGAGTGTACTCGCACTTGTTTGTTTTCTTATTGATTGTTTTATCATTTCACAGTTCTGCACAACAGTTTATCTACCAAAATCTCACAACCGATGATGGTTTACCAAGTTCGGAATGTTACGATGTTATTCAAGATAAAAAAGGATATATCTGGGTGGCCACGGATAAAGGAGTCGCCAGGTACAACGGACAAGCATTTAAGGTTTTTGATATTACCGATGGCCTCAAATCCAGCGTAGTATTTCGGTTGGTAGAGAATAAAGGTAGAATCTGGTTTTTCACCTATAACAAGTACCTTCAATACATTGAAAATGATTCAGTGGTAACTCCAAACTACTCATTAAAAATAAAGAATGTTGTTGATAGCCTTTTTGCCGTAGTTAGTGGTTTTTCGATAAGCGATAATAATGAAATCCTTATTTCTTTACGTCAAACTTTTCCTCCTTGGTTTTATCTAAAAATAGACTCACTGGAAAATTTATTGTTCCGTAAAATACCTACCACAGAATACACCAATATTAACATAATGAGTGAAAAAGGTTTTGGGACCTTATATGGAGATTACATAAGAGAGGAAACCAGTAAGATTAACCTTTCTTATTTATTTCAAGATGAGTTACACCATTTGAATATTGGGCAGGGTTTCAAAGGTATAGGTGTGCCTAGTTATTCATTAGTAATAGATGATAAAAGACCTTGTGTGGTTGCTTTAAATAATAGAGTATATGTGGTGAATGGAAACGCTAAAGTGGATAGCATTTATACAAATACTGTTCTAACGCATGATGCTCTTTTCAAATATGCCAATAATGATTTTATTCAGGGTAGAGGTGAAAATAAAGGTCCGCTTACGTTTACATTGGATGGAGATTCAATTTCTTCACTGGATTCAACCAATTATGATTTAAAGAATATTTCCGGAGGTATGATAGATCGTGAAAATAGCCTTTGGCTGACTTCACTTCAAGAAGGGGTTTTTCTTGTAAAAAACCCATTCATGAAATCTTTAAACAATTTACTTGGAGCTTCCGAAATTATTGGGATTCATGTAGTTAATAAGGAGCTTTGGGTGGCTACCAATACTAACCATTTATATTCTTTGGATTTAATTGACCTTTCTATTAAGCAACATCTCATTCTCACCCATAGAGTTTTTAATTTAGGTGGTACTGGTAAGTCACTAATAATAAATACTAAAACCAAACCTAAAGAATACCCCAAGCAACTATATTTAAGTGACTTCTCTGGAAATGCTATTTGTTCAGGTGATTCAATTTGGTTTGCAAGAGCCAGTAATTTGTTTCTAGAAGTGAACGGTTCTGTGGTGGATAGAAGTCACTTTTCTACTAGTACGATTCCAACGATTAAATGTCTTTACAAATGGAGAAAATACATCTACCTGGGAAGTTTAAATGGCCTAATTAAATATTCTATAGAAGAAAAAGACTTATTGAGTGAGTCAGATGTTAATTCAAACCTTAACGTAAGAATCAATACAATAATTGATTATAAAGACAAGCTTATACTGGCAACAAATGGAAAAGGACTACTTGTTTTGGATCAAAATGATTCGGTTGTTGCCGTAATTGATAATACAAATGGACTTGCAAGTAATTTTTGTAATTCACTTTTTAAGCAAAACGATAGTACTTTGTGGGTATCAACCAACAAAGGATTGAATAGGATTAATTTTATCCACTCTTCCGACTCATTTTCGTTTACTACCCAATTGATTAACAGGTCCAATGGTTTAATTTCTGAAGAGGTTACTCATTGTCTTGTCGTAAATAATAGCCTATTCGTAGGTACAAAAAAAGGACTTTGTTATGTTGATCTAAGAAATATGAAATTTAATAATACTCCACCAAAGATATATATAGAAAGATTGGTGGTTAGTGATTCCACAGTGAATATTAGGGTTAAAAATAAATTTAGGTATGATAAGAATGATTTTGGATTTACCCTTTCAGGGCTTACCTATAAAACGATAGGAAAGTATGGTTTTAAATATCGTCTTATAAAGGATGGTGAACCCAATAATTATGTTTCCCTTAATCAACCATTTCTACAATTTGCCGACTTAAGCCCAGGAGTTTATCAATTTGAAGTGGTTGCGGTAAATAACAATGGTGTGTCTAGTTTAGAACCCGCAACTTACAATTTTACCATATTTCCTCCATGGTGGAACACCTGGTGGTTTAGAACTTTATACATTGGAGGAGCATTATCCCTGCTTTATTCGTTTTTAAACTATCGATATAGGCAAAAAAAAGCAAGGGATGAATTGAATTTGACCACTAAGAAGTTAAAACAGAAGGCATTGAACGCACAG
>PAVO01000011.1 GCA_002713215.1 Crocinitomicaceae bacterium | reverse complement strand
TATTACCTAATTAAAAAGAAACGTCATTCCTGCGTCCGCGTGTTGCTGAAGCTTTTGCGGAAGCATAAAGCAGGAATCTAGCGTTATTTCTAGATTAGTTTCACTGAGCTCCCTCGTCGGTTCCTTGTCAAGCAATGAATGACGGCTATTCCCACATTATCCTTAAACTGTGTGACAATAAGACGATTCAACTGGCTAATAGCAATTCAACCTTTTCTGCGTTAAAGGGCTTGGAGATAAATTGTTTTATAAGGGGACTGGTTCTGGCTCTGTCCGTGTCCGCGGAATCAATACTCGAAGACAGCATAAAAACTTTGGGTTGTTTTCCAAACAGATCGAAACCTTCAAAGAGGTTAAGAAATTCCCAACCATCCATAACGGGCATGTTAATGTCTAATAGGATGTAGTCGGGTATTTCAGAATCTATGCTGTCGAACATTTCGACGGCCTCTTTACCATTTTTGGCCACATTAATCAATGAAAACTGCCCTGACATTTGAAGGTTTTTGGAAGCGACCAGGATATCAATTTCGTTATCATCGATTATTAAAACTGACTTTTGACTCTCGCTACCTATCATAAATTCTTTTTTATAAACATTTCAAACATACAGTGTATTGGAAGTCGTGAATTGCACCTTTGAACACAGTTTTCTATAATTCATTGTCAATAAGTGAAAAAGCCGTTAATTATATTATCACATTAGGCCAATAAATACCGCTTTGGCACATTCAAATCTTTAATTTTGCGCCACGTATATGGCTTCAATTACTTTACACGATAAGACCTTTATACCATTTATATCATCGCATGAATTAGCGGATGCCATCCAACAGGTGGGGCATCAAATCAATGAGGATTTTAAAGGAGAACCCGTTCTGTTCGTAGGAGTACTCAACGGGGCTTTTCGGTTTGTATCTGAGCTGATGAATACTATTGACCTTCAGTGCGAGGTTTCATTTGTAAAAATGGCTTCCTACGATGGGATGAATTCTACAGGTGAGGTCAATCAATTAATCGGGTTCAATGAACCGATGGAAGGCAAGAATGTAATTATTCTTGAAGATATTATTGACACCGGAAATACCCTGGTTCGCATAATGGAGGAGATGGAAAAATTTACTCCCCGTACGGTAAAAATTGGTACGCTCTTGTTTAAACCAGAAGCCTACAAAAAATCAATCTTCATCGATTATATCGGTAAGGAAATTCCAAACGATTTTATTGTTGGGTATGGATTGGACTATGACGGATTAGGTCGGAATATTAACGGAATTTATAGGATAAAAGAATAGGAGAATTGACTATGTTGAATTTAGTGTTGTTTGGCCCTCCAGGTGCAGGAAAAGGAACGCAATCCGATTTGCTTAAGAATAAATACGAACTGGTTCATATATCAACCGGAGATGTTTTTAGGGGGCTGGATCCCAATTCGGATTTAGCCAAATTAGCCAAGAGTTATGCTGATGAAGGAAATCTGGTTCCTGATGAGATTACGATAAAAATTCTTGAATCAGAAGTTCAGAAACACTCCAATATAAAAGGAGTAATCTATGATGGTTTTCCAAGAACTACAGCACAAGCCGAGGCATTGGATACGTTTTTGACCAGTAAGGGAACCGAAGTTTCCATGATGCTTTCCCTGGTTGTTCCCGAGGAAGAATTAAAAAAACGATTGTTAGCTAGAGCAGAGGTATCAGGAAGAGCGGACGATGCCGATCCCGACATTATCCAAAATAGAATCGATACTTACAACAGCAGCACCGCTCCGGTTGCAGCTTTTTACAAGGCGCAAGGGAAACTGAAAGAAGTAAAAGGAGTTGGTTCGATAGAAGATATATTTGAACGACTGTGCAGTGCTATTGATAGCTAAACCGGGAGCGTGTCGTTTAATCGAAAAATAGTTTCTTCCAATTTTGTTGACTACGTAAAAATCTTTTGCCGGAGTGGCAACGGCGGTGCTGGGTCAGCCCATTTGCGTAGAGAGAAATATGTACCTAAGGGTGGGCCCGATGGTGGTGATGGTGGCCGGGGTGGTCACATTGTACTCCGTGCCAATAAACAAATGTGGACACTGCTTCCACTGAAATACAGGAAACACATTTTTGCCAAGGATGGTGGAAACGGAATGAAACAACGAGCCTCTGGAAAAGATGGCGCCGATGTATTCGTTGATGTTCCTCTTGGAACAGTGGTTAAAGATGCGGAAACCGCTCAAATTCTTGGGGAGATAACTGAAGAAGGCCAGGAGATGATTCTCGAAAAAGGAGGCCGTGGAGGATTAGGAAACTGGCATTTTAAATCAGCTACCAATCAAACACCACGACACGCCCAGGAGGGAGAAGAAGGAGAAGAACATTGGCGAATATTGGAAATGAAGGTGTTGGCCGATGTTGGATTGGTGGGTTTTCCCAACGCCGGAAAATCTACTTTGCTTTCGGTGATTTCTGCTGCCAAACCGGAAATTGCCAATTATGCGTTTACGACCTTAGTACCCAATTTGGGTATTGTGGCCTATCGGGATCATCAATCGTTTGTAATGGCCGACATACCAGGAATAATTGAAGGGGCAGCTGAAGGAAAGGGACTGGGTGTTCGTTTTTTGAGACACATAGAAAGGAACTCAGCTTTGCTTTTTATGATACCTGCAGATTCCGATGATATCAATAAGGAATATCGAATCCTGCTTCGTGAGTTAGAGAAGTACAATCCGGAGTTAATGGACAAAAAAAGATTATTGGCTATAACCAAATCCGATATGCTCGACGACGAATTAACGGCAGCTATAGGTTCGGAAATGGATGTAGATTGCGAGTGGATGTTTATATCAGCAATGACCCAAACAGGAATTACGGAACTTAAAGATGCTATTTGGAAAAACCTGGGTTAACTCTACGCGATAAACGGTGAACGACATTTTGATACAATACGATCGGGAATTGTTTCTCTTCCTCAACGGGATGCACAACGCCACATTTGATTGGTTGATGTGGTGGATTTCTGACGAAATCGTATGGATTCCATTTTATGTTTTTCTTCTATATCTGCTATACAAAGAATACGGTTTTAAGGGCTTGTGGTTTACCGTAGTCATGGTGGTCGTTGCTGTAGCAGTAACAGACCAGGCATCGGTTAAACTCTTTAAAAACGTGTTTATGCGTTATCGGCCTTCCCACAATTTGGAGATTAAGGATTTGGTGCATATAGTAAATGATTACCGGGGCGGAATGTACGGGTTTGTATCATCCCATGCAGCCAACTCCTTTGTATTGGCTACAACCATTGGAATGTTGTTGAGAAGCAATAAAATATTGGTTGGTCTTTGGTTGTGGGCAGCATTGGTTTCATATAGCCGAATTTACCTTGGAGTCCATTATCCAAGTGACATTCTGGGTGGAGCTTTTTTAGGACTAACCGTTGGTTACGTCATCTATTCATTTGGAAGGAGTTATATCCCGGAGAAGGAGTGATCCTCGATCTTGTACGATTGATTTTTGATCCAATATCCAACTTCTTATCCTTTATCTACTCATATTATTTTAGTTTAGAATAAAATCAATACGAGTTAAATCAGGAGTTAAAGCCTGTTGAAAATCTTACAGCGCTTGTAAAACAGTCTGCTTATCTAAAAAGAGTCGTTCGGTTTACCGTTTAATAAAATGAGGGGAACCCCTCATTGTTTGTCAATTTTTAATCATATAGATTTGAATCTATATTTCTCAACGACCTTTGCAAAGGTGAAAGTGTGTAAGAAAAGATTTAATAATGTTCTACATAAAATCCTCCGTCATGAAAAAAATTGTCCTTATTTTAATAATTATCTCCTATGTAGCACTGGATTCAATTTCCCAGACTTGTGTATCTCACACATACTCTCAAAACCGGAGTTATCCAGATAAAAACCCTGCCCGATATAAATTTCAGCGGAACTTTATCCCTAATCCAACAGATTGTGTTAAAACATTAAGAATTAATTTGCATGTCATGCAATACAAGGTAGGTGATGAACGAAATTTTAAAAATATTCCTGCCCATGTTACTTTTTTACAAGGTTTGATTAATACAATAAATCTGGGATATTCTAAATTAAAGGTTCCAAGTCATCCGCAAACCTGTGTCTGTGGAACAGATTGTTATATTGAGGATACCCGAATAAGGTTGGAACTTCAACAGATTTATTTTCATGTAGATTCAGTTTATTATAATAGTACTGCATCTTCTACATTGCTAACATTGTACCCCAAAAACAATTCGACTGAGTATAATTATTACATTGTTGGGCCAGATACAAATATAATTGGAGGAAGTGTTAATAAGTTCCCTTCATATACCGATTTTTCATTGGAGCAAGCCAATGTTGGACAAGGTTATCATTACGAATACCAGAGAGGAGTTGATTCTAACAATTTGTTTTATCACTCAACATTGATTGTCAAGCATATGATTCACGAAATATCCCATGCTTATGGTTTGCATCACTTGTACAAAGGGCATGAACTTACTGATACCAGTAGAGACGATTACCTCAAGGATTTCTATGGAGCTGGTACAAGTTCTTGCCCTTTTAGAAAACCTGGTTTATTTGAGGTTTGTAACGAAAACCCACCTTCTGATACTTGTGTTTCTAATTGGGTTGGAGGAAATGTTACAAGCGCTCTTTACAGAGAGTTAACCCCAATGCAAATAGGCCGAATTCATAGATCAACTATGCTTTCCAATATGCGGAAGTATTTTAAACCCTCTGCCAACCATGTGGCTGACCATGAAGTTACAAGTAACGAAACCTGGGACTTTAACATAAGAATGTACGGTGATATAGTTGTAGACAGTGGCGCTACGCTTACTATACGCTGTAAAGTGCTTATGCCGCCAGAGGGGGAAATACGGGTGAACGCTAACGGAAAGCTCATTGTAGACGGAGGAACCATAACCTCTACCGAAGACGGCCCCAACAACCAATGGGCCGGAATAAGGGTTGAAGGAAGTAACTCTTACAGCCAATACGAAACCTATTCGTTTGGTTTGGCGCATGGTACGGTAGAAATTAAAAATGGCGCTTTAATCGAAAATGCCACCGAAGCCATCGCCACTACTGAATACCCCAACAAAAAGGGGGGGAGTGGAATTATAAAAGCTTATAATTCAACCTTTAGAAACAATACCTACGGCATTCGGTTAGGAATATATCATGATTTGGGGGTACATAAAAACAAAAAAAACCAGAGCGAAGTAGTGGGTTGTACTTTTGAATGGGACTCTACCTTTTTTAAAGCCACAACGGACATAAAATCAGGTATAGAATTGATAGGAGTAAATAAAGTAAAAATAGATTCCTGTACCTTTATCCACTTGTATCCACCGGCTCAAAGCTTTAAACCCAGAATAGGAATAGGAATCTTGACAAGTGACGCATCTTCTTTTATTACAAAGTGCACCTTCGAAAACATGGAGAATGGGCTTTACGTTCAGTCTTTGTTGGTTGCCCGACCAGTGCTTGCTCAATACAATACCTTTAAAAACAATTTCGAAGGCATGCGCATTATGAAGTCCGAATATGCTACCTTACAACAAAACACCTTCAATACCAAAAACCAAATTGGGATGGTTTTGTATGAGACCAAGGCCTTTAAGGTAAGTGAAAATGCATTTTATGATGGAGCCAATACGGCAATTCAAAACAGGAACCTGGGCTACCACAGCAACGAAATTTACAACAATACGTTTACCGGCCAATACTGGGGAATCTCGGCCATAGGGTATTCCAACCAATCCAATAAGGGACTTTCGTTTAAGTGCAACTATTTTGCAAGTAACCTTATCCGAAACAAGGATATTTATGTAATTGCGGGTAAGGTAGATAGTGTACAGGGAGATTGCGATCCTACTGCTATTGATGCAGCTTCTTTACCTGCCGGAAATGAGTTTAGCCATACCTGTGCTACCAATACCTTCGGTGATTTTTATGCTAATAACCATCCCTCCAAAATTGATTACAACCATCATTTTCAGGTAAGTACGGGACCTTATCGACCTTCTTGTTACAGCACTTCGAAAATCTGGCTAAACAACTGCATAACCGGGTACAACAATACCGAATCCTGTCCCGACTCCAGTTTTAAACAAAGCCCTAGCGGGAGCCAGTGGCTTACCCATATTTCGGGCATTAAAGACCTTTATTGGGATAACAAAAGTGAGATGGACCTGGCCGACTATGAAGTAGTTCAATTGATCGATGGCGGAAATACTTCAGGGGCTTTGGATTACATTGACCCGGCAAACAATAATTCCAGTAGTGATATTCGAGCCGAAATGCTAAGCCATGGTCCTTACCTAAGCGATGAGGTGCTTCAGGCCTGTATCGATCGAAATCCGGCGCTAAATGATTCCGATTTGTATGAAATATTACTGGTTAACTCACCCTTAAGCCTTAGCCTGGCGGAAGACTTGCCCAATTTGACCAACGTGTTGACTGACGAACAAATTGATGACCTGGAATTGGTACAGGGTGGGATATCAAAGCGCGATAGTATAGAAAATGATGTACGATGGTATGAGCAGCAAGCAGAATTGGCTCTTAACGAATTGCTACGGCTCTATGCTCTAGACACCAATGCCAATGACCCTCTGGATACCATGATTTACTACCTCGAAGATTGGAATACCGTACGAAGTAGGGAATTGTTGGTGCCCCTTTATTGGCAAAACGAAGAATTTACCCTGGCACAGGATGCTATAGATGATTTAGCCGCCGAGGCCGGAAACGAGCATTTGGAATTTGTGCTACAGAAAGTTCACGACGTACTTGAAAATGAAGATAGCTTAACCATACTTCTCTCAGATACAACCGTATTGGATAGCATAGCCGTAGACAGTACGCGGGCGGGGCAGGTGTGGGCACAAAACCTGATGTTTCGACTAACCGGTAAAATTTACCCCATTCATCACCCCGATACAACCGTTGAAGAGTCCATAGCCATTGAACCTGAATTGCCCAACAATCTGATCGAAGTAGAACACAAAAATGACGAGATTCGAATTTACCCAAACCCCAATACCGGTGAATTTGTTATAGAGTTGAATAGGAAAGGTGTAAGAAAGATTAGGGTGTATAGTTTGGAAGGTCGAAAAGTATATGAGAGAGAGATACACAAGTCTAACTCAAAAATTCAGGTGAACCTACCAGGAACACTAACCGGGATATTTCAAGTAGTACTTTATGGTAACAACGATTCCATTCTACACAGCGAAAAAATAGTGATCAATGAGTAGGATTGTCTTTGTCTTCTTATTGTTTTTATCACTTACCGGTTTTTCGCAAACCTATTTCAACGAGTTGTATGACGTAAATAACAGTGCTGATGCCGGTAGTAATGTATTGGAAACCGATTCCAATTATATAATTACCGGGGCAATTGCTAATACCAATGGTACACAAGAATTCGCCATCCAGATTATTGATAAGGCCGGGAATCGAAAAAGGAATAAGAGTTATTCCTATGGTTTTACCAAGGCAGTAAGGTACGGTCAAACTATCGTATTAAGCAACGGGCAAATAGCTGATTTTAGGACGCTACAAGAATACGATTCCGGAGCTCAAAACTACCGGACCTGGCCCGTACTTACTCTTTTTAACTCAGGAGGAGATAAGCTATGGTCTAAGCAATACAAAGATCCCAACATTTTTTGGTTAGCAGCACAAGCTGTTGTTGAAACTCCTGATTCTGGTTTTGTATTGGTTACAGATAAGAAAATTAGTGATTCGAGTAATAACCCTGTACTCATACGAATCGATAAAGATGGTAAAGAACTTTATCGAAAGGAAATCAAGACGAACAGAATAGATAAATTATATAGTGCAGCCCAGTACATAACAGGTGGGTATGTTTTTGGCGGTGGAGGTAACTCTACGGGTATATCTGTTTATAACTCTTTAGTTATTAAAACCACGGATAGCTTAGATGTCATATGGAAGTATTATGGGAACTTTCAAATAGGTGCTTTTTCTAAGGCAACGGTGTTAAGAGATTCAGCTATAATTAATTCAACTGATAGCATCTATTCTTCCGGTAAATGGTCATTTAAGAGAATTACTAAATTGGATAGTAATGGTCAAGAAAATTGGGCAAAACATTACGAAAATGGTCAAGAAAATGCCCGCTTTTCAAAAACGGTTGAATTACTGGATGGAAGTTTGGTTGTTTATGGCGAACATAATAATGGGAGAAATGCTTCCCTACGTACCCTTACAAAACTTACTGCAGATGGTGATACGATCTGGAGTAACCTATATTATTACGATAGTCCTAATGATCAAAATTATCTAAGGGATTTTATTGCTACCCGGGATGGTGGTTTTTTGTTGGGGGGCGATGTCTCTCCACGGAGTAGTTCGCAAGGTCAGGACCTGTGGTTGTTGAAGGTAGATAGCAATGGCTGTTCCACTCCTGATTGTAAGAGTAGAGTTTACGATGTTCGTTTGGGAATAGACTACCGCAAACAAATGACTACAGAGTTTCGGATATTTCCGAACCCGGTAGTTGACCAATTTACAGTGCAGCAACAAGGAGAAACATCAAAACAAGAAGTTTGGAATTATAAAATTGTCAGTACCCAAGGAAAGGAGCTTCAATCAGGAAATTTTACGTCTAAAACGGAGCTGAATATTAGCGATGTACCTTCCGGCGTTTATTTGTTAAAGTTCGAACATGGCCCCGTGCAGAAGGTGTATAGGGTGGTAAAGGAATAAATCATGAAAAAATTAACACTACTTTCAAGTTTATTTATCATGGTAACAGCAATTGCTCAAAAACAGGGTGCAGGAGTAATTGATATAGATGGAAATCAATATGCAACGGTAATTATAGGTACTCAAGAATGGATGTCTGAAAATTTGAGAGTATCTAAATATAATAATGGTGATACAATCGTTTTAGCTTCCAGCATGAGTGATTGGTATGACAATTTTAGTGGGGCGTTTTGTTGGCCAGATAGTAATAGCTTAAATGATTCGATATATGGTAAACTATATAATGGGTATACCATATGGAACCCTAATAAATTATGCCCTCATGGTTGGCGTGTACCTAGTGATTCTGACTTTTCAACACTAATTAACTATGTAGATTCATTTTCGGATAGCACTTCCACCATAGAAAGTTTAATAGCGGGGGGAGTAATGAAAGATACTGGAACATTGTATTGGAAGTCACCCAATACTAGGGCAACAAATAGCACGGGTTTCTCAATTCGTGGTTCAGGTATCCGAAAAGTGGTGATAAATTATCGTTATTATTTTAATAGAAATGCATTTTTTTGGACAAGTACAGGTGATATAGGTTCAGGACTTGCAGTTTCAAGAGGGGTTGAGTATAATTCCACCAGTAGTATTAGAAGTCAAATGAGATTCGATGCTGGGCTTTCAGTTAGATGTATAAAGGGAGACCCCACCATTGGTTTATTAGAAAAAAATGAGAGAAAAGATTTGTGGTTACATCCAAACCCAACCAGCACTCTCCTAATTGTAAAAGTTCGATTCAATACAAATTTCCAAATTGTGGATATAGGAGGGAGAAGTATTCAAAAGGGTATTTTAGTAAAGGGGAAAAATCAGATCGATGTTCAAGCTTTAAAAGCAGGGATTTACATTTTTTGGATTGAACAAAATGGAGTGTTACGGAGCACGAAATTAATTAAGGAGTAGGTTATGAAAAGAATGACCTTGCTCTTTGTTTTATCCGGTATTGTACTTTTTTCCTGCAAAAAGGAAGAAAACCACCCTATTCCAAATCCTGAAACTCATAAACCAAGAATTACCCTTGTTGAACCGGCCTTAGATACGACATTTTCAAACCAAAGAGAATTGTATATAAAAATCAAATCAGAGTTTCCAACAGGTATTGATAATTTGGAATTTAGGCTATATCGGTTTACCTACTACGGGGACACCGTAGAAATATATCACCATTGGGAAGGAGGCGAGGGAACAACCATAGAAGTAGAAAAAAAAATTCGTAGAAATGTTGCAGCACAAAGTAGGTATTGGATTAAGGCAAATTCCGAAGACACTAATGGGAATAAAATAGATACTAACTTTTTCTTTTGGTTTACACTTTTAGCACCGCCAAAAATAAATTTATATCCAAGACAACCTCAAGATCCTGAATACGGTATTTTACTTCGTTATAATTCGACGTATACCCTATTAGTCCATTTATACTCATACTTTGAACCTAATTCACTTGTTGGTGCTGTATATGAAAAAGGATCAAATAAACTACTATCAAGGTCGCCAATAAATGACCTTTCCGCTTGGAACAATAACAATCAAATAGCAAATTTGAGCTTTAAATTAGGAAGTAATCCTTTTCCGGGAGACACGACTTTTGCCTATTTTGAACTCACAGGAACTAATGTTATAAATTACAGTTCCGTGTTTATAACTGATTGCTTTATCGTTGATTAAGCTTTTGCCCAGTTTTCGATACACGCTTACAGCGCCAACCGACAATATTAATTTAGAATTATAGTAGTAACGAATTAAGCTAATCTTCAAGCTCAGAGATTCGTTTTGAAACGGCCCAACCTACAAATTCAAAATCATCTTTCGTTAAGATAGGCTCATTCAAAAGTGATTCATTTGGAATTAGCATAAGTCGAATTATCACATTGCCGGAAGTATTTAAGGATTTATGCCGTGACCTTGGCATAATGGCTACCTGATCAGTTAGGAAACCTTCAATTCGAAGCGGTTGAGCCAATTGAACCAGGTACGCATCAACGTTGTCATCGATTACGAGTCTTTTGGAAAGTTTAGCATACATCGGAAACTGAATTCTTAAATACTCATACTTCCCAATAAACTTGAGTTTTTTGGATGTGTATATACGAATTGGCATATTGGAGAAATCAACCGTGCGCTTCAATTTGGGGATGAGTAAGTTAAATGGAATGGAAAAGGGTGCCAGATACCCACGTATGATTTCAAAACGGCTAAACGAAAAGGCCAGATAAAGGATAAAATAGCCATAAAACAAAACTGATCTCAATAAGTAATCGTTGCCATATTCAGGTCCCCGAGTCAACCCGTTAATTACATAGGATGAAGCCAAAATGGTGAGCAAGGAGAGTATCAGATAAGATTTTAGTTTGTCATTTTCAAGTACTACCTGTGGGTCATAGAAGGTAGTAATGTTTAAGGTGTTGTTTGCGTAAACATGCCATATGTGTACGCTTATGATAAAGAAGATAGTGGTTACCCAATCATAACCTTCAACTGATTCGTGCATAAGCCAGAAATCGTAAAAACCATGCATGATTGCAGCCAGCATAAAAAACAGGAAGAATACAAGAATTGGACGACCTATCGGTTTGTATTTAATAAGCATAAGCCCGTACCCCACAGTTGAAGAAAAAATGATATGGCCTACACAAGCCATCATGGCTCGGGCATTTATGTTGTACAACGAACTTTGTTCGAGGTATCCTAGATTTTCAATAAAGGCAAAACCAAGTGCAGAAACCGAAGCATAAAGTATATAATCAAAAGGCTCATTAATGGCTTTCGTAAATTTTAGCATGACCAGAACGGGAATGATTTTCACCAATTCTTCCACCGCCCCAATGCTGAGTACTATGTACCAAAAACCTTTGAAGGCATCTTTTGAAGGAAAGAATCCAATTACGTCCCAAAGGAAATCGTGAATAGGGTAGAGCAGAAATAGAGTACACATACTCATAAAAAGAGTAAGAAGTGTATGTGACCACTTTTCCGGTTCAAAGACATCTACCTGCCTCAAATAAAACAGCCAAACCAGTAGAATAGAGAGGGCAGAAAAAAAACCCCAAAGACTCACGTTAGTGAATCGGTTTGCAAAAACAACTTTCCAATAATTTATAGGTTGAAAGGAACGCATATAAACCAGCCTTTTTGAGTAAGGTTGGAGATACATATTGGAATTAGGATTATTAACCAGTTCTTCTAGTTTATCCTCTTTATGGTAATAGTAATAGAGATAGGCTAGCTCTCGATAAGTTTCTTCAACGTTAAGGGAGTCCAATAAGGCCAGTAGCAGTAAACTGTCTGCCTGATTGTAATTGGCTCGTTTTTTTGTTCTGAATAAATACTTCCCTTTTGCAAAATAGAAATAAGGAGTTGAAGTGTCATCAACCTGCCCCAGAACTTCTCCTGCTTCCTTAACCTTGGTAAGGTTTAGAAGATGAATACTTAGTAGAGTTCGACCTAGGTCCTGCCGTCCTTCACTCGAATCTAAGATGAACTTTTTATATTGCCTTTCAGCTTTTAATGAGGCATCGCTCTTTGCTAGTTTTTTGGCATCATAATTTCCGTGTCTGTTTCTTTTGTTAATGTATAACTGAAAAGTTTGTAAGTATTTGTAGTGTAGATTTAGGTTGTCTTCGTCATTTTGCAGTTGGTTGTAGTATACATAACCTAAGTTTAGGAATTCTTGGTATTCTGTGTAATAATCAATTTCTTTTTCAAAAGTGTTCAATTGGGGTTCTTTGGCGAAGAGATATAGAATAACCACTGGTATAAGCACAATTAGTAAAAAACTTAGAACGATATTGAGAATTTTATTTCTTCTTCTTACGTTGTTTTTGCTATTCCTGTATTGCTTAACCAAGCCTTTGATTAGGGTAGCAATGAGAACCAATGCTGAAACATTGAGAATTAAATACAGTATGGCTTCCATTATTGCTTCAGTTTATAGGAGCTGAATTTGGAATTGGATAAATAAAAATGTTGCTTTCAGCTGTCATAGTTGCTATTCTGCCCCGCACTTCTTTTTACACTTCAACAAATTTTGATTGTCAGCGTCTCTTAAAAAGGGCATGGGATTAAGGTTTTTGAGAATGGGTTGCGCTTTGTCGCACTCGTTTCTTTCGCAGTAGGAAACTCCCAATCGATAGGCCAGAATCTGGTTGTCAGGATCAAGCTCCAAAGCCTTCTCCATGTATTCGAACCACCTGGCAGCGTACTTAGCAGCTTGTTGTGGGTTGGATTGAGCAAGGGCATTTTGACAATCTGCTAGATAACTCCAGGCCTCAGCATTTTGATCTTCGTATTTTAAGCTCAACTTGAATTCAGTAACCGCATCTGCAAAACGACCTCGTTTATACAAGGCCATCCCCATTTGGAAATAAGCCTTACCATTTTTACGATCTATTTTTTTTGCTTCCGTCAGGTCGTTCCATTCCAGTTTTATTAAAGAATCGTTTCCACTCATCAAGGCCATTTCATCATAAATGCTTGCGCGTAAACACAAGGCTTCATATTTCATATCATGATCGTTGATCACTGAATTAACCCGATGAATGGCCAATTGAAAATCCTCGGTAGAGAAATAGAAATAGGCTGCCATTAAATCGTTATTTATTGCTATTTCTTTTTGCTTATAAAATGGATTAAAAATGTTGTTCAGGAGTTTAGCTATTCCGCTCGATTCAGTTTTTTTATAGTTTTCAAAGATGTCTTTGTGCTCTGCGTCGGGCTTCTTGGTGAAAAGCACAGCAATGGGATCTGCGTATTCCATTTTCCAGTTGGGCGATTGCTGCAAACCACTAATAAGCGTAGGAAACTCACTTCGCTTAACAAAGGCATATTGAAACCCATTTAAGCTGTCCATTTCTTCAAATACCTCAAAGCTTTGGGTGGCAGATAGTACCTCTTCAAAAAAAGATTTTGGGAATACATCCAAATCGCGCAAGTCGATAAATGATTCGAAGTCTACAATTTTCCACATGGGATACGAAGAAGTTAAGTAGTCGGAAAAGTGAGCTTGCTTGTAATCAATACTACTTAATACCGTGGTCATTCCAATAGGATTGTACAAGGGATCAACTTCAAGCCCGTACCGATTTCTTGACTCACTTTTTTCGTAAAACACATTAGATACAATAAGTATCCAGGCAACGCATGAGGCAGCAATTGCACCTTTTTCTAAGGCTTGAGCCATCCAGTTTTTTACCAATAATCGTTGCAGCCCAATGGCTAGTATAGGACTTGATAAAAGGATCAGAAACGGAATGTTTCGATAGGAGGTTAATCCCAGGTAGGTCAGTAGGATGAGGATCACAAAGTATCCCAATCCAAATTGATTTATGTTCGATTTCAAATTCGTAATTGGATTACGCATATTGCCCATTATTGAGGCTAAAACAACCAACATTATGGTGAATACAAAAGCCCAGGATTCCCATTGTTGCCAATAAAATGCAGTTTCCCATGAAAACAATTCAGCAGTAAACTTGTTGTCGCTCAATTGCCCAAAAATGTTGAGCGGATGTAAAAGCATCGTATAACCCCGTGGATTCACCATTATTCCAAGAATGCTGAATCCAAAAGCCAGCAACAGATGTTTGTTGAAGAGCGATGTTTTATTGATTTTGTTTTGTACCAGATCACCGAGAACCAAAGCAGCCATTAGAACAATTCCAGTTGCATAGGCTTCGTGTAAGTTCACCCAAAAAATCTGCAGAATCACCCAGGAATAAATTAAGAAGGGTTTCGATTTTTTACTTGTGACGAAAATTAAAAACACAAGAATGGAAAACAGGTGACTAATGGTTTCCGGTCTTCCCGTCATTCGGTAGGAGCAAACAAAAAGTGTAAATAGGGTAATTGTTACCCAGGGTCCCGTTTTCTTTTCCGTGGTTACGAATTGGTAAACTTTGTACAAGGCTATTACTATAGCGACGGTAATTATGGATTGGAAAACCGATGTAAACTCAGGGCCGCCAATTTGGGAAAAGAAATAGACGATTACCTCGTAGAGCCATTTAACATTAATCCATTCGACACCTGAAAAGGTATAGGAGAAAACATCTGTTTTTGGCACGGTGCCGTTGGTGGTTATCCATTGACCGGTTTTTAGGTACCACCACATGTCTGGTTCAATGAGTTTCTTCATACCAATAACCCACCCTACAATCAGAACGAGGGTGAGATTAATTCGGTTAAGAAGACTTTCTTTCATTACGCCCAAAAATAGATATTTGGAATTCTCCGAATCAACCTATTGATGTTTAATAATAATATTTGCGGCAAAGAAGAGTCGTAGAGAATCGGGTTACATTGGTCGGTATCTAATTCGTAATATGCTCGAAAACATTGATTGGATAATTATTGGGGTCTACCTGGCCATTTCTCTTTATATCGGATATCATTTTAAGGAACAGGCTGGAAAGAGCCTAACCGATTTTTTCTTAGGAGGCAGAAACATGCCCTGGTATGTGGCTGGCATTTCTATGGTTGCAACCACGTTCGCAGCTGACACTCCTCTTTGGGTTACTGAAGTTATTGCTCAACATGGAATTAGTGGAAACTGGCTTTGGTGGAATATGCTCATTGGAGGAATGCTAACCACATTTTTCTTTTCGCGATTGTGGCGTAGGGCCAACATACTTACCGAATTGGAATTTATTGAATTGAGGTATGGTGGTGTACCGGCAAAGTTTCTCCGTGGATTTAAGTCCGTTTATATGGGGCTTTTTCTTAATGTAATAATCATTGGCTGGGTCAACTTTGCCTTGATGACCATCCTTTGTGTGTTTTTTGATATTCCAACTTACGATCACACCATCCCATTTTATCAAAATGAGATTCTATGGTACATAGGGGGAGCTATGGTTTTGGTAGCGTTTTATAGCTCTTTATCCGGATTGAAAGGTGTAGCGATTACAGACACCATGCAATTTTTTATTGCCATGATTGGGTGTATTGTCATGGCCTGGTTTGTATTGGATACACCTGAGATTGGAGGCGTAGCCGGACTAAAGTCTAAACTTCCGGCCTGGAGGTTTGATTTTTTTCCGAAACTGGATACGGGTAATGGCGTAATGGATGCTGTTGGTACCTATAGTATAACCATTGGTGCATTTCTCACTTTCGGATTGGTTCAATGGTGGGCCAGCTGGTATCCGGGAGCCGAACCAGGAGGTGGAGGATATGTTGCACAACGAATGATGAGTACCAAAACCGAAAAAGAGTCGCTTATGGCTACCCTGTTTTTTCAGATTGCCCACTACTGTTTAAGACCATGGCCCTGGATTATTGTTGGCCTATGTGCATTGGTGCTGTATCCAGATTTACCCTCGGATAAAGCAGGGCAGGGATTTGTTTTTATCATGCGGGATTATTTACCAGCCGGATTAAAGGGGTTGTTGCTGGTTGCATTTCTTTCTGCCTATATGAGTACCATTTCAACCCAGTTGAACTGGGGAGCCAGCTTCTTAACCAATGATTTATATAAGCGATTTATTCGTCCTGAGGATTCTTTCGATTCACCGGAGAAAGCTCAAAAGAAGTACGTAGGAATTGCCAGGTTGTTTACTGTGCTTATTATGGTTGTAGCATTCTTGGTTACCACTCAGATTCATACCATTGATTCAGCAGCCAAATTTTTAATTCAGGCAGGTGCCGGATTGGGTATGGTGTTAATACTTCGTTGGTACTGGTGGCGCATAAATGCATGGAGTGAAATAAGTGCGTCTTTGGCACCCATGGTGGGCTATGGATTGGCCAACTATTACTTCGAGTGGGATTTTCCGAATAACTTCCTTTTTACCGTTTTGGTAACAACCGTAGTTTGGGTATTAACAACATACTTTACTCAATCGGAATCCAAACAGACCCTTACCCGATTCTATGATCGGGTGACGCCACCGGGGATGTGGTCTGCATATTCAACGGGTAAAAAAGCCAATAATTTGCGCCCGCTATTTGTATCCTGGATTGCGTCAATTGTAATGACCTATTGCATTTTGTTTGGGGTAGGATACCTGATTTTTTCCGATTATGGGTTAGCCATGGTATCCTTATCTGTAGCAATCTTAGCAGGATTCGTATTGTCCAGGAATATGGATAAGCACTAGTAATACACAGGCCTCTACCAAGTTACTTACAGGTAGGTTGCCAATTTTTGTTTTAGATCTTCGATGTCAATGGGTTTGGTTACGTAATCATCGATCCCGTATTCCTCGATATCATTCTTTAGCTTGCTTTGATTGGCTGCAGAAATGGCTATGATAATTGGTTTTGAAGCACCCATAGCCTGCATTATTTTTTTGCTGGCCGTGTAACCATCCATAATCGGCATTTGGAGGTCCATAAGGATGAGGTCGTAGTTATTCGTATTGGCCAACTCAACGGCTTTTTCTCCGTCAATTACTGAATCGTATGCAAGCCCCAGGTCAGATAAATAACGTTCCAGAATGAGCAGGTTGATTTTATTGTCTTCCACAAGAAGTACTTTTTGATTTTCTCCGAAGCTGAGATTTTTACCGCCTGCAAGCTCTCCCAATTCATCCGAATCAATGGCCTTTGGAAATGTAATTTGGAACCAGAACTCGGACCCTTGTTCGGGGTTGCTTTCCAATAAAAGCCCGCTCCCCATAACTTCAAGCAGTTTCTGAGAAATGGTAAGTCCGAGCCCGCTTCCTCCATACTTTCTGGTTGTATTGGCATCGGCCTGAGAGAACTTATCGAAAATCTGCTTTCGTTGTTCAGGAGTAATTCCTATACCGGTATCCGTAACTACGACCTTAAAAGTAACATCAGTTTCCGATTCATTTATAAGCTGAAGGGTCACTTTAACCCATCCTTTTTGGGTGAATTTAATCGCGTTATTTACCAGGTTAAAGATTATCTGGCCCATTCGGGTGGAATCTCCCAGTACGTTATTTTTAAACTCGTCGTAAACCTCCAGATGAAGCCTTAAATTCTTAGATTGCGCATAGGGCTCAAGTAGTGCAATTATCTTTCGAAGATGTTTTCCCACATTGAAAGAGCGTTCTTCAAGTTGTACTTTGCCCGCTTCAATTTTGCCAAAATCCAAAATGTCGTTTACTAAACCAAGTAGGTTTTCAGAAGAAAACTGAAGTAATTCAATGTGTTTTTTTTGTTCCGGGGTTGGATTGCTTTGGGCCAATATATGGGACAAACCAATTACACCATTTAACGGTGTTCTAATCTCGTGCGACATCACATTCAGGAAATCGGATTTTGCAAGGTTGGCTACCTTGGAATCTTCCCTGGCCTTAATTAACTCTTGATTTCGCTGTCTTAACTGTTCGGTTCGCCTTCGGTTTATTCGAAGTAAAATGGAGCTCAGCAGTGCAAAGAAACAGGCCAATGCAGCCAGTATCACAATAAGTTTAGACCTAAGGTAAAGTTTGTCCTTCGTTCCGAGCATTGATGCTCTGCACTGTGCAATGGTCTCATTTAAATGATTGATTTCCAGCTGAACATTTCTTTTGGAAGTATTAAAATCAAATACGGTTATAAAATGACTGATTTTGTTCCAATCTGCTTCTGCAATACACGATTTGATTTCTTTTTGGTGGAAGTCAATCAATATCTGCTGGTTGTTTACCAGGTCCAGCTTGCTAGGGTTAACCAGGTATTCCGAGAAGTTATTTCTTATTTCCGTTAGAACGGTAACTGTTTTTGTTCCTTCATCGATTTTGGATTGGTATTTCCTGACGTCTATTATTATAGCAATAACTGAGGCAATAAAAAACAGCGATAGGAGTGGAAACAGTGCAGAATTGATCTTATTTAATTTCTCTTTATCCAACCCTTCAACGTATTGCTATAATAACAAATTTCAAAATTCTTTTAAATGCTGAAACAGCTTATTGGTTGGCAGTCCAACCACATTATAGTATGAACCTTTAATCTCTTTAACTCCAATTAAGCCAATCCAATCCTGGATACCATAAGCCCCCGCTTTGTCCAGAACTTCAAAATTATTGACGTAGTAATTAATTTCACCTTCAGTAAAATCTGAAAATGTAACATAGGTAACCGCATGAAAGTTCACCTGCTTACTGCCCGACATGATTGATACTCCTGTAATAACTTCATGCTGTTTTCCGGAGAGCGTTTTTAGCATAAATATAGCGTCCTCCTTGTTCAATGGTTTATGAAGCATGTTATCGTTATAGCTAACAATAGTGTCAGCAGTAATAACAATGTCAGTGCTGTCCATATTATTTTTAAACTCAGCTGCTTTTTTTCGAGCCAGGTACTCAACTATTTGTCTGGGGGTTAGGTTATCGGGATAGGTTTCTTCAATCGGCTTTACTACTACCTCAAACGGAATTCGCATGCTTCTAAGTAGATCGGATCTTCTTGGAGAAGCAGATCCCAGAATTACTCTTTTATTAACCAGATTTGGTAGCATTTAGAATTGATTCAGAATATAATACACCATTACAAGATAAAGAACACCGGCTAGTGAGGCTAGTTTATTTAAGAGCGATGGCAGCTTAAACTGATGGGGTTCCTGGGCCTTAACAGTGGTTACAATTGCCGCTCCGAGTAATGGAGTGATTATTACAAAAACATAAAATAACGTACCCTTGTCTGGTAGGTAGACCTGTTGAACATAAATGGCCAGGGCTATTACAATTGCATGAAATGCCGATGCAATCATTTTGGATTTTTGAATTCCAAGTACTATGGGCAGGCTTTTACAGTGAAACGCAAGATCACCCTTTATGTCAACTATATCCTTTATAATTTCCCGACCAATGGTTAGAAGGAATGAGAATAGACTCAAGCCTAAAACCCAGGCCAGTGTAACCTCGCTAAATTCCTTGAATATGGCCTTTGCAGCCTGCTCTTCAAACAATTCATTATTGACGGTAATCATAGTAAGAATTTCGAAAACCCAAACGACAATTGGAACCAATGCCACGCAAAAGGCAATGGATAAGTTACCCCAAATAAGACGTCTCTTAAAGTCAATGGAGTAAAACCAAAGGGTGGCTACAAGAATTATTTGAATAAATGCCAGTTCTATTTTACCGGCTTTGTATGCCAAATAGCCTGCAATTAGTACAGCGATTCCGTTAAACACTAAATGGAGCATCATAGCAACGCGCCTTTTTAAGTATCTGCCTACGATGATCTTATCGGGTTTATTTACCCGATCAATTTTAATATCGAAATAGTCGTTAATTAAGTTGCCGGCGGCTGCAATTAGTAAGGATGAGATTACGAGAAGGGTAAAGTCTAAATCTCCCATGCCACGAGCAAAATCAACCGAGCTATCTTCAATTAGTATTTTGAAGAAGGGCTGAATCAGAGCCATGCGAACAAGTACCATGGTTAATGCAACAATCAAGAGATTTTGCCAGCGAGAAGCTTTTATGGTGGCTATTATCGGATTCATTTTACCATGTAAATGATTCAAATTCTTTTTCCGGCAGAAACCAGTTGTTTTGAACTTTTAAAGTTTGTTCTATTATATCACGGACACATCCTTTGCCACCATTTCTGGTAGAAATGAAGACACTTATCGCTTTTATTTCCGGTGAGGCATCATTGGGGCAGCAGGCGAGAGCTACGTCCTTCATGACCTCAAAATCGGGTATGTCATCGCCCATATACAACGATGTATTTGGATCGGTGTCAAAAGCTAATGTATGTTCTTCAAAAACATCACGTTTGTCTGATACCTTAAGGTAAATGTGCTCTATGCCGAGGTTTGCCAGTCTGTCTTTAACTGCCGAAGAGTTCCCACCGGTAATAATAATCACTTCATATCCTTTCTTGACTGCAAGTTGCAGGGCGTAAGCATCACGAGCATTCATGGTTCGAACCGGGCCTCCGTTTTCAAGCAATGCCACCGAACCATCGGTTAATACACCGTCAACGTCGAAGACAAATGTTTTAATCGCAGGTAGAATATCTAAATAATTCATATCGTTGGCCACGAAGATAATTATAGAAGGGCATTAGCAATGTACAAAGTTCAATACCGGAACTTCTAATTCTTTACTGCCTCAGGAATGGGTGCGCTGAATGCTTTCCGTAAAAAGTTGATAGAGTTTTTTCAACTCCTTGTTATGCTCCAAAAGCTGCAACTGCGAAACAATTGTTTTTTCGTCATTTCTAATTGCCGGCCCCGTCTGAATTTCTTCGGGATTCCCAGTTGTGATTTTATGAACCGTATCTTCCAGAATTGAATTTAGTAATTCCGGAGGAAGCTGGCTGTCTTTAAGAACTTTACGGCTTAGCACTGCTAAATGGTTGGTGAAGTTGTTCATTAGTACACCACTTAAATGAAGGTGTTTTCTTTGGTTGGAATCCGCATGAACGACAGAATCGCTAAATTTTTCGGCCAGAGTCTTCAATTCATCCAGTTCATTTTCATTATTGGATTCTATAAGAATGGGTACTTTTTTCCAATTGGTTCTCGACGATTTTGAGATGGATTGAAACGGGTAATATACCCCTCGCTTTTTGTTAGCGTTTAAGGCATTGATATCAACGGTCCCGGAACAATGGACAATCAGCGCATTTTTGCCCGATAACTGGTCGGATACCGATTCAATTTGATCGTCATTAACACAGATAAATATGGCATCGGTTTCAGGTAATTTGTCAATGTCGATTGGAGTTTCTGCATTTACCTGTTCTGCTAGTTCAATTTGGTTATTCCTGGTTTTTGAATAAATGAACTCGATCTTGATGCCTTGTTCATAAGAAGATAAAGCCAAATTTGTTGCGACATTCCCCGATCCAATAATGCCAATTGACTGTATCATTTTTTTGATCCGGAAAGACGGTTTTTAACAGAGACGACTAATCCGATTGCCATGATAATGCAACCCAACCAGAGTAAATTGATGTATGGGAATAATATCGCCTGCATTACGATGAATTCTTTTTGATCCGTTTTTTTCTCAATAAAGGTAAGGTCAATGGAACCATTATTCGGATAGATCCTGTCGAAGGATACGGTAACACCTAATTCTTCACTTTCGGCGGGAATTGAAAATACCTTGGATGAATCCCTGAGAACAAAAACAGGGAATAAATGATGTTTATCGGTATTGAAATCCCAGAAGGTCAATGCGGCTTCAACTGCAATGTCACCTGAACGTAATTCAGCGTGCCTGCTTAAGTTTGTTTGTCTAAGGCTATCAATAATAAGAATCGATCGCTTTAGAAATACTGTATCTCCCACGTGCAAGTTTTTGGTTTGAACATCAACTTTACTTGAATCCTGCTCTTTTTTGTCTTCAAGTACAGCCCAGGTTACATGAGAATAAATGTCTTTTAATAAAAAGTGACGGGTATCCGGCTCAGGAACATTTCCCATTCGTTCGTTTAACTGAACTTGGGGTTTAAGGGTAAATTCTTTGGTGTAGGAACCGTTTTCATTCTTCGTCATATAGTCAACACCGTATCGAATGTTTACACCTTGCTTTTCCTTTCCTATATAAGAAACGTAGTAATCGCCCATTTGCAGGGTGTCTCCCTTCATAAGCAATATATTCTCCTTATTATCAAATTCTTCTCCCAATTGACTTACATCGTAGGTACTTGTATTGTTGCTTATTTTCTTTTGATTGCTCATTGAAATTAGGGTGCCTAACATCATTAAAGCAAAACCGGCATGTGAAATTGACGCGCCCGAGTATCGGATTTTCCCTTTTAAAAACTTAAGCCAATACTCCAGGTTGCCAAACACGGCAAACAAAGCCGCAAAGAGCATAAACAGGTAGAAAGGGTTGAACATTTTTAAGCTTAATCCAATTCCGATAGATAGAGCAGCTGAAATGACGAGTCCTCTAATTATTCTACCATAAAATGTTTTGAGGGGAGTGTCTTTATAGTTAAGAAACTGCGAGAAGCCCATTAGCAGAAGTACCAATATGGCAAAAGGAGCTTGCCAGGTATTGTAATGTTCAATGGCATTGGAAGGCGGGGCCAGGCTTGAGCCGAATATTTTATTGATTACTGGAATACTGGTACTAAAAGTGATTTGAAAACTGGAAATAAACAAAACAAGCGCACCAATAAACATCCAAAATTCCCTACTCCAAAACTCTTCCTCTTTCTTGTTAGTAGGTAGTTTTTTGTAACGAAGAACGAAAACAAACAGTGCAATGGCAATGAATGTCAATAGATAAAGCAATAATTGGCCGGACATACCAAGATCGGTAAAGGCATGAACAGATGCATCGCCCAATATTCCACTGCGGGTTAGAAATGAGGAATAAAGAACCAGAATGAAGGTCAAAAAGGTAAGGAACAGCAACGATTTCATAACGCCTCCTCGTTTGTGTTCAACGATCATCAGGTGGCCGGCTCCTACTAGCGTTAACCATGGAACCAGGGAAGCGTTTTCAACAGGATCCCAAGCCCAGAATCCACCAAAACTCAAAGCTTCGTATGCCCATGCACCGCCCATTAAAACTCCAACTCCCAGAACCAAAACACTAAAAAAGGTCCACGGAATAGCAGGCTTAAGCCATTGCTTGTATTTCCCGGTCCACAATCCTGCAATGCCTATTGCAAAGGGCATAAGTGTACTGGCAAAACCCAGGAAGAGGGTAGGTGGGTGTATGGTCATCCAATAGTTCTGCAACAGGGGGTTAAGCCCTCTTCCATCCAGGTTTTCGAGGTAATTCGGATTACTGAATAGTGGGATATCCATAAAATCCGGATGCTCTCTGAGAAGCATGGTAAATGGATTGGAGCCAATTTTATAATCAATAAAATAAACTCCTAAAAGCATTGAAATCAAGAATACCTGTACAAGACTGAATACAGCAAGAACAGGTGCCTCCCATTCGTTTTTAATGAACAGAAAAATTACTCCCAATACCATATGCCAGAACGCCCACAACAGGAAGCTGCCCTCTTGACCCTCCCAAAAACAGGAAAAGATATATCGAAGGGGTAGGTCTGAACTTGAATGCTGCCATATATAATGATATTCAAAGTATTGGTTAAATATCATGAAGAACAAGGTGGAAACGATTCCCAGTACACCAACACCATGAGCTAAAAAGGAAATTCTTCCCAGGGATTTCCAACCGTTGTCGTTTTTCTGAGTTGCGAAGAAGTAGCTGATTGCTCCCAGCAATGCGGAGATAAAAGAAAAGATGACGAAAAAATTTCCAATCTTTCCTATAAGGAGGTGTTCACCTACAAATTCCATAGTAAACTTTTAGGAAGCGGCGTTTGTGCCTTTGTGTTCTTCAGGAGTTTTGAATTCTCCTGAACCATCATTGTATTTGGATGGACACTTCATAAGAATCTGGTTCGCGTGAAAGTCCCCTTCAACAGCTTTTCCAATGATTACGATTTGTTCTGAACGTTCAAAATCCTGAGGTTTGGTTCTGTGCAAAACCACTTTTTTCTCCACATTTTCTTTATCAATCATATAGAAAATGAACTCATTGGGGTTCTCCTCAGGGTTGTATACAGTTTCCTTATCCCGGTTTAAAACACCTACAACATGAAATTCTGCTGATGGATTATCAAACGCTTCGGTGAAGTTTGCATAGGTACTGGAATCACTTAATGTTCCAATTATAGCTGCAATTGCAATTGCAATTATTATTATACCAGCTATGTGTGTTTTCTTCATGAGTTAATTTTTTTCTCCAGTTTGCCCACCTTTTTGTCAATGGAAATAAGGTAGGCAACAATTCCCACAAATATGAGGCATAGAACTGCAACCACTACGTAGATCTTTCCATTCGATCGCATGGTATCAGCCATTTCAACTCCCTGAGCCATTACTCCCGAAGTTAGCAGTAACACTTGAATTAAAATTAAAATTGATTTTCTAATCATAAAACAACTTGTTTTCAATTTTGTTAATTCTCATTCTTAAACTCACGATCCAGGTTCCGATAAGCGTCCAGCCGATTACCGCCGGATAAAAAACCATTCGCATGGTACTATTCATATCGTATTCACCAAATGCGGGATTTCCTCCATTACCCGGGTGTAAAGAATCCGTTCCGGAAAGTCTGGGAATTACATTGATAAATAACATCATCATAACAAAGGAGAAAATGTTATAAACCGCAGCAACCTTTGCGCGGCGGTGCTCATCCTGAAGCGACCCTCTTAAAATGATGTAGGCTACGTATATGAGTATTGCTACAGCAGTTCCATTCAGTTTTACATCATTGGTCCATGGCGTTCCCCATGTGTAGTTGGCCCAGATCATTCCTGTAAATAAACCTAAAAAACCTAGTAGAAGTGCTACATTGATAGTCTCTGAAGCCAGAGTGTCTTTTTTTAAATTTCCGGAACTCAGGTATTGAATGCTGTTAACCAGCGATGCGGTCATAAGAATCATCATAGCAAACCACATGGGTATATGGAAGTAGGTGTTTCTGATGGTTTCGTTGAGAATTGGCATTGAAGGTACAGGCATAAGGAACCCACCAATTATTGCGTATAATACGAGAACAATTCCCAGCAATTTCCACCACATCCCCTTCATAGTTATTTGCCCTGTTTTAATCGCGCCAAAGGTATGGAAATAAAATGTAGCTAAGAGCTGCTACAATGGCATTCATGCTAACTAAAACGATAATAAATTTTAAGTTTTGAGCACTGTCAATTCCGTTGATTCCATTGGATGATAACCCTATTAATGTATTTAGGAACGGAAGGATAATGGGGAAGCTTAAAATGGCCATAATTGTTGGATTATTTCCCGTTTTCGATGCTATGGCCGACACCATAGAAAGTATTATTCCTAAGCCAAGGCTTCCAAGAATAATGGCCACAAAGAACAGATTATAATTCTGAATTGGATTTCCAAGGAAGGTTACATACACGCCAAGTGCAATTAATGTCAATACCAGCATAATTAGGCTGTTGTACAGCATTTTGCTAACAATAATTCCTTGAGGGCTTGCAATCTGGTAATAATACAGCTGCCTTTCTTCGCTTTCTTGCATAAAACTTCTCGATACCGTATTAACCCCCGTAAACAATATAATTATCCAAAAAAGCGCATTGTATGTTTCCGGTGAAATTATTCGTTTAAAGGAGAAATAGGTTAGAAAAACAGTAGAGATAACGTAAATGAGAATACCAACAAAGGCGTTCTTCTGCTTCCATTCAAGAAGTAATTCTTTATACATTAGGGCTTTTACTTCCTGGAAATTCAATGGAGTTAATCTAAATTTTTAATCTTGCAAAGATATAGTTCATTGAACTAGAGTGAAAAAATACCGGGTAATTGTTACCCGAACATTTCCAAACTCTATTGAAAGTGGAATTGGAGATTTAAAGAAGGAAATAAATGAAACTGGATATTCTAGCTTTTGGCGCTCATCCCGATGATGTTGAACTTGGTGCATCAGGCAGCATTTTAAGCCATATAAAACAGGGTAAGTCTGTGGGAGTTGTTGACTTAACTCAAGGTGAACTTGGAACCAGAGGAAGTGCGGCTATAAGAAAACAAGAATCTGAAAAAGCAAGTAAAATATTAGGTCTGTCTAGCAGAACCAATTTAGGTCTGGCGGACGGATTTTTTGAAGAAAGTGAAGAATCCTTACTAAAGGCCATTGAACAAATCAGAAGACATAAGCCAGAAGTAGTTTGGTGCAATGCGGTTGAAGATCGGCACCCGGATCATGGTAGGGGTTCAAAACTCGTGTCAAGGGCATGTTTTTTATCGGGGTTGGTAAAAATTGAAACGAAAATAGATGGACAAACCCAGGAACCATGGAGACCTAAAGCTGTATACCACTATATTCAGGATTATTACATAAAACCTGACTTTATTGTGGATGTGAGTGAGCATTGGGAAAAAAGGATGGAAGCCGTATTGGCTTATTCATCACAGTTTTACAACCCCAATTCGGATGAACCCGAATCTCAAATATCGAGTAAGGAATTTCTTAAGACCATTAAAGGGAGAGCCAGGGCATTTGGGAGATTAATTGGGACTGAATACGGAGAAGGGTTTACCTTAGAACGACCAATGGGGATTCAAAATATGTTTGATTTCATTTAAGCTTCTCAAAACACTAGAAACAAAAAAGGCCCTCATTGAGGGCCTTTTTCAATTATAGGGTAAGAGAAGTTTGTTATTGAATAACAACTCTTCTGGTATATCGTTGTTCACCGTTAGATACGGTTAACATATAAAATCCGGATTCAACGGAGCTTAAATCTATTTCTTCAATGTGATTACCGTTGAGGTCCATTGATTTTTGAAGAACTTCCTGTCCAATCATATTGCGAATACTTAGCTCAACATTCATTGAGTTAATTTCGGAAAATGATAGGAAGAATACTCCATTGTTAGGATTAGGGTAAATTCCCAATTCAGCATCAGGATTGTTCACATTACTAATTCCAATAGATCCAAACAATTCTGCATTTGAGTATACACTGAAACAATCATTTTCTTTTTCTCTGGCTGCAACTGAATCACCAACTGAAAGATTGGTAGGAGTATAGATTTTTGCCTGAATACCTGCATCTTTCCATACAGTTGTTCCTTTCAGCTTATAGAACCAATGAGCAGTGGTAGAACTTGCCGTATACACTCCCTGGCTATGAGAAATTGTTGGCGCAACAGGAATGTCATTAACAATCACCTTAATCTTATTAGATATTGTTGAATCACCACAAGCATTATAAGAGTAACAGAAGTAATCGAAGGTATGAACCGAATCGGTATTAACATTTCTGAAAGTTCCTGTACTTCCATTGTCCCATTTGAAAGTTGCACCGGTTTGCCCGGTAGCAGTTAATGAAACACTTCCTTGTCCTTTACAAACAGTAGTAGCTCCAACTGATTGTATTACAGCTGTAGGTGCAGGTTCAACATCAACTACGACCGAATCTTTAGCTGAAAATTGACCGGCACAAGCCAAAACGTCCACGATATAAGTACCTGTTTGCGTTACTTTAAGGGTCCTGTTGTTGCTTAATGGAGTAGTGGAACCTGATTTGGTCCAGGTATAAATCCCACCTGGATTTTCAGCAACAGTTAAT
>PAVO01000010.1 GCA_002713215.1 Crocinitomicaceae bacterium | reverse complement strand
TTATATAAATCAAATCCATAGCTCTTTATTTTTTGAGCTAAAGTCTGATTCAAAAACGTAATCTATTTACGGTTTGCCTAACACTAGGAAATTGCGGGTAAACCCCCATTTTTTTACCGATATAATTTGGTCTGACCCAAATCAGAAAACACTTGAACCAAGCCGGAAAGCCTGACCTCCCTTCCCTCCTCACCTTTGTATTGGAAATTAAATTATTTGATATGAAAACTCTAATAACACTTTTAATTATGGCAACAACAACTACCGCCGCAATGGCACAAACAGAAAAAAAGTTCAAGGAAATTAAGTTTAGCGAAACCAGTGAAATTATCAATGTATCGGCCGACGTACTTTGGGAAATCATAGGCCCTGGCTTTGCTGATGCAGCTGTTTGGGCCACTAACGTAGATCATGCAGTAAGCTCAGGTGAACCGCAATTTGAAGGAGCTACGTGTAGTGAACGAGCCTGCGATTTAAACGCCAAAGGATTTAATAAAATCCGGGAAGTAATTAGCATTTACGACCCCAAGAAAAGAATCCTGGCCTTTGACATTACCGAAGGACTCCCTGGGTTTGTGGTATACTCCAACAGCCACTGGCAAATCACTCCCATTGGACCCAATCAGGCTAAAATAACGGTAACGGTCACCATTCATGCTAAAAAGTTTATGGGCACCTTAATGGGTGGAATGTTGAAGTCGAACATTAAAAGAGCAATCCCTGTTTTAATCAATGACCTTACCATTTATGCCCAAACCGGTAAAATCTCAAAAGAGAAAAGAGAGCGAATGGAAAAAATTGGTAAAAAGCCAGTAGCTACACTCTAGGCTATTCTTTCAAATAAAGGGAAGGGCATCCTGTTGTTATGGGGTGCCTTTTTTATACCCCCCTCGTCATTCCTGAGAGGAGGAACGACGAGTCAGGAATCTTTATGTAGATTAAGGAGATTAGCCTCGCTGAGTTCCTTCGTCAGTTCCTGACTCACTCCGTTCTCAGGAATGACGTTCATATTAAAACATTTCGGCCATTTCTATCTAACAAATAAACTCCGCTCAACACCCCTCCGTCATTCCTGCGAAAGCAGGAATCCCACTACAACCTATTCTTATAAACGTCATCCGAAAGGTCTAACAGCTGAGGGTTGGTTTTTTGTATTAAAGTTAATTTCCAGTCTCGTTTACATTTTTTCATTTGCTTTTCCCTCTTAATGGCCTCTTCGATAAACTGAAACCCTTCATAGTAGATCAGGTCCGTACAATTGTACTTTGATGTAAAAACAGAACCTTGGCCATTTTTGTGTTGGTCAATTCTTGTTGATAGCTGAGAAGTTACACCTATATAGAAAACAGATCGGATATGATTAGACATTATGTAGACGTACCCACCTCTTTCCATAAGCTAAAAATAGAGATTCCTGACTCACCCTCTCGAGTTCTCAGGAATGACGAACTCTTTATAATGCACGGGTTCCCTCCCCTTACGTCATTCCTGAGAGGAGGAACGACGAGTCAGGAATCTTTATACGAGTAAGGAGATTCCTGCTTTCGCAGGAATGACGTCTTTGAGAAAGACATCCAGAGGTTTTATAGCAACTCCGCCATTTCAACCAAACGGATAAACTCCGCTCGATACCCTTCGTTGTCCTCCCCTCTGGCACTTCTGGCTATTCGGGCTACACTCGTATACGTGCTGTTTCCCTTAAACTCAGAATTGCGCAACACCATGCCAAAAGAAGCTACGGAAGCCGCAAATTGGCAATTGGTGCTGGCCTGGCTGAATGGAACCTTGTTGTCGTTTACCACCTGGGTAATCAGAATCGATTTATCTCCGTCCGGTTTTTTGTACCGAAATTTTATCGTCATTACCTCATCGGGATATCCATTAAAGAACTTCTCGGCATCAATATTTTGATATTTAAGCGAATCCACCTTGCGTTGTTTTTCTTCTACACCTACGGGAACAATTTCGTACAAGGCGGTTACGGTATGTCCTGCTCCCAATTCACCCGCATCTTTTAGGTCATCGTTAAAATCCTCGTCTTCTAAATGCCGGTTTACGTAACCAATCAGGCGATACGATTGAACATGCATGGGGTTGAATTCGGCCTGAACTTTTACGTCTTTGGCAATGGTAATTAAGGTGCCGCCCATTTCGGTAACCAACACCTTTTTGGCTTCCAGGATATTATCGATGTAGTTGTAATTCCCATTTCCTTTGTCAGCCAACTGCTCCATTTTAGAATCCTTTAAATTGCCCGAGCCAAACCCCAGTACGGATAAGAAAATTCCATCTCCCCTTTTTTCTTCGATCAGTTCTACCAACCCTTCTTCGGAGCTTATTCCTACATTAAAATCTCCGTCTGTGGCTAGAATCACCCTGTTGTTTCCGTTTTTAATAAATTGCTCTTTCGCCACTTTATAGGCCAACTCAATTCCTGCTCCTCCTGCGGTGGAGCCGCCCGCCTCCAGGTTCATAAAAACATCTTTAATTTCATCCTTGTTTTTTCCGCTGGTAGATGGCAATACCAGGCCAGCTGCTCCGGCATAAACCACAATAGCTACTTTGTCCTTTGCCCTTAGGTTATCTACCAACAGGTTCATGCCTTTTTTTAATAACCCGAGTTTATTCATGGAACTCATGGAACCCGATACATCAATTAAAAAAACCAAGTTGTTGGCTTGCGATTCGTCCAGTTGAATCTGCTTTCCCTGTATACCAATGTGTACCAACTTATGTTCCCGGTTCCACGGGCAAGAGGTATACTCGCTTGTAATGGAAAATGGATGTTCACTGGTTGGTTGAGGATAATCGTAGCTGAAGTAGTTGATCATTTCTTCAATACGAACCGCATCTTTGGGTGGTAGGGTTCCATCGTTGATAAACCTTCTTATGTTGGTGTAGGAAGCCCGGTCGACATCTATACTAAAGGTAGATAAGGGATTCCTGCTTACTTTTTGGTATTGGTTGTCTTTGATTTTGTTGTACGATTCGGTGTTTTGAGGAAGTGGTGGCATTCGCCGGGTTAATCCATAAGATTTATCCGAAACACTGTAAACTGCTGATGAACGAATCATATTGGCCGAAGAAATGTCCATATCATATAATTCTATTGCTTCTGCAGCAACCTCATAAGATTGCAATTCCATAGCAGCAGACTTAAGCTTGATATTTAAAATGGTGGTTTTGGCTTCTTTAACCAGAATGCTATCGACTCGTTGCTTTTGATAACCAAGAAAGTTAATTTCCAGCGAATAAACCCCGACCTTTAGCGCACTGATCTTATATTGACCATCCATGTTGGAGGCTGCTCCTTTAACTTGAATTCCATTCTGATACAGGAGAACATTTACAAAGGGCAAGGTGTCCTGAGTTTCCAAATCGGTAATAAATCCCTGAATGGAAGCCGTGCCATTCCCCTTTTGGGCCTGGGTTTGTGATAAACTAAATAATGCGATGAGAACAAAAAGTAACTTTTTCATGATGATTTTTTTGAAGCTATTAAACAAACTTTGATCCACTTTTTTTCAATAAGAATAGAAGCATTTTTATTGAGACTACTTTCCAATCAAATTCCATAAAATTTATGAATATGTCCCCCATCGTTTTTACGGCTTCGTCATAGGGGTAAATATTTTAATAACTAAAAAATTTATTATGAAAACAAGAATGAAAAAGTTCAAACCATTCGTTTTGTATTACGACGCTCAGGAATTTCGAAAAGAATTCGGATTGAACTAAAAGAATTTGAGTAGTTTTTCCTTCTCATTTTAAAACTCAAAGAATGGCTTATAGCGAATATTTGGTTGATCGGGTTCGAAATCGATTAACTCAAGCCGGTAAAATTGAAGAAAAGAAGATGATGGGTGGCCTCCTATTTATGATCAATGACAAAATGTGTATTGGTGTGGATATCGACAAAAAGACACAAAACGATCGTCTTATGGTTCGTGTAGGCAAGTTACCCTATGAGTCATTACTGAACAAAAAGGGAAGTCGAATTATGGATTTCACAGGAACGGTAATGAGGGGATTTCTTTTTATTGATCCTGAAGGCTTTGATTCGGAATCGGACCTTGATTTTTGGGTTGAGAAGGCACTCGAGTTCAACAAATTACTAATAGAATTAGATTAAACATAAATAGTAAATAACCCGTCGTGGTGTAGTTGACGGATTTAGCGCAGGTACATTAACGGCAATAACAAATTAGAATTATGAAAGATTACATGATGATTTTTATTGGAGCTGATTACGAAGAATTAGGATTATCTCCGGAACAACTTCAGGACAAAATGAGCAAATGGTTTGCCTGGAACAGCAAAATGCAGGAGCAGGGAATTCTTCGGGAAGGAAATGCATTAAAAGCACCTGCCAAGCGAGTATCAGGATCGGATAAAACGGTTACCGACGGACCTTTTGTAGAAGGCAAGGAACTTATAGGCGGCTATTACATTATCAACGTTGAAGATGCTGATGCTGCTGCTAAAGTTGCCGAAGATTATCCGGATTATGATCTTGGTGGAATTGTTGAAATTCGGGAAGTAATGGTTTTCGATCAATAATGAAAAAAGAAGTAGTCGACCATCTTTTCAGGCATCAGTATGGAAAGATGGTCTCTATTTTAATTAAGTTTTTCGGGTTTTCTCATCTGGAAACCATAGAAGATGCCATTCAAGATACCTTTATAAAGGCAACACTTTCCTGGAGAAACCAGCTGCCGGACAATCCGGAAGCCTGGCTGACCCAAGCGGCTAAAAACAGAACCATTGACCTTCTTCGCCAGATTCAGGCCGAGAAGAGCCGACTCGACAAAATAAACAACGGACCTTCATCCATTCAACTCAACGAACTCTTTCTGGAGCATGAAATTGAAGACAGTCAGCTAAGAATGGTATTTGTGGCCTGCCACCCTCATTTAAAGGCGGAAGAACAAATTGCCTTTGCCCTAAAGACCATTTCGGGTTTTAGCACCAAAGAAATTGCTGCTGCACTTCTTTTAAAAGAGGAAACCGTAAAAAAACGACTGAGCCGGGCTCGCAAATCAATCGTTGAAAAAAATATTCAATTCAATTTTCCGGAAGCTCAGCAAATCGAGGATCGGTTAAACCGGGTACTGAAGGTGATTTACCTTACGTTTAATGAAGGATTCCACTCGACCAACAAAAAGGAAGTGGTTCGCAAAGACCTCTGTGGAGAAGCAATAAGGTTATGCGTATTGCTGCTAAAAAAGAAACAGTTCAGAACCGGAAGCAGCTATGCACTATTCGCATTGTTGTGTTTCCTCTCTGCCAGAATTGAGAGCAAGACAGACGAAAACAATGAAATTGTAAACCTCCGAAATCAAGACCGATCTAAATGGCATCCACCATTAATAAAAATGGGAGACGATGCTTTAAGCAAATCCATGGAATACGAGGATGTTTCACACTATCATTTCGAAGCTTTCATCGCTGCTGAGCATCTTAAAGCCAAAACTTTCGAGGAAACCAATTGGAATAAAATTCTTTTCTGGTACAGAAAACTAAATGTACTACATCCAAGTCCTTCATCCAGGCTAAACATGGCCATGGTTTACATTCAATTGAACGAATTTAAGGAAGCTATTATATTGTTGAATCAAATAAAATCAAGCGATCTGGAACAACGAGCCTACCTACTCTACGGATGCTACTCGAACTATTATGAAAAAACCGGCAAGGGAACAAAAGCATTGGAATACATGGATATGGCTATTAATTGTGTTACCAACACTCAGGAAAAAAAACATCTCGAAAAAGAGCGAACAAAAATTTTACATAAATTCTCACTTTAATTATTTCAAATGTCAGAAAATCAAATTAATGAGCTTGAAGATCGATTGTTACAAGCTATGAAATCATCGGACTTAACAGAGCTAGACACGCTATTGCACGACGACCTTTTATTTATCCTTCCTGGTGGACAACCCATTACCAAGAATATGGACTTGCAAACCTATCGTTCTAAAGATTTTGAACTCTCCGAAATTTCCTCAGCTGATCGGGTTATAAACAGGATTGGAGAAAACGCGGTGGTTACTCAAAAAGTAACCATGGCTGGCAAATACATCGATCATTCCATTGATGGAGATTACCGATTCATTCGGGTATGGAAGAATGTAAGTGATCAATGGAAGGTAATAGCAGGAAGCAGTTGCCATCTTGGGTGAGATACCAAATTTCAGTAGAGTCATTCGCCTGTTCATACGTCATTCCGTAAACGTAATCGAACCAAGCCACGGTGTGGATTGTGTGAGATAGTTATACGGAATCACAGAACATTAGACTTATTCACGCATTGCTAACTATTTCCCAGTCGGCAACTTCACCACCTACAATGGTGAACATGGGATGCGGTTGAAATTCAGAAACCGCTTGTAGACTTTGATAACGTTTCTTATCCCGGCTATCGAGTTTGGCCATCAAATGCCGTGTTTCAAACTCCATTTGACCTGATGTTACCTTCATGTGAACGGGAGTAAAATCAAAATCGATTTTGCTTTTGTTGAAATTATACCCGCGTTGAATTGCTTCATCGTAAACCGAACTTAAATACTGATTAATACAGTCTACCGAATTTTCCTGCACCTTAAACCGATTCAACTGCGGATGGTTTCTATATCCTTTTGTCTTTCCGGATAAAACATGTTTTGCCAGAAGTGTTTCTCTCCAAAGGGCAACCAATCCTTTAGAATCCAGGTATTTAGGGTGGAGTGACCATATTCTCATTTGAAATCCATTTCCCTAATAAACAAATTATTAGCCGAATTGTTCAGTTGGTTTTAGAGCTTAGATTACTACAAATAAATTTTATCTTTTCAAAAATTTTTAACCGTTGAAAAACAGGCGTACCTTTATAAAATCGTTTGCCACTGGTATGGCAGCCATCCCCCTATTGCCTATTAGCGAAAACGCTTTACTCAATACCAGCAAGCTAATAAACGATGAAATCGACAAGCAGGCAGCGCTGGCAGATAATACCGAAGATTTTTGGTCCTGGGTTCAACAGTCTTATACTTCTTCCAGTAATTTCATAAATTTAAATAACGGTGGAGTTAGTCCTCAACCCCTTGTTGTTCAGGAAGCCTTTAAACGATACACGGATATCTGCAACGAAGGTCCCTCTTACTACATGTGGAGAATATTCCGAAAAAACACCAAGGCAGTTAAGGAAAAACTGGCCAATCTAGGTGGGGTAAACCCTGATGAAATCATCATTAACAGAAATACAACAGAAGCCCTTGATACCATCATCAATGGATTAACCTTGAAAGCCGGCGACGAAATTGTTGTTTCCACCTTTGATTATCCAAACATGAAAAACGTTTGGAAGATGCGGGAAAAACGCGATGGAATAAAACTGAATTGGGTGTGGTTTCCAGTTCCATGCGAGGATGACGACACCATGGTAAAGGCCTACACCGATAAATTTACGTCCAAAACCAAGTTGGTCCATATTACACATTTAGTAAACTGGACGGGGCAAATTCTACCTGTTAGAAAAATTGCAGATGCCGCTCGTGCTAAGGGAATAGAAGTGTTGGTAGATGGTGCACACTCCTTTGCCCATTTGGATTTTAAAATTCCCGATTTGAATTGCGATTATTTTGGAACCAGTTTGCACAAGTGGTTGTGTGCTCCCTTTGGAACCGGAATGCTCTATGTCAAAAAAGAGAAGATTTCCAACCTATGGCCATCCTTCCCAGGTGAAAATCCGGATGGCGACTCCATAGTAAAATTTGGTAACCTGGGCACAAGGTCGGTTCCTTCAGAAATGGCCGTAGGTAATGCCATTAACTTTCATCTATCCATAGGGGCAAAGCGCAAACAGGAAAGGCTGGCTTACCTCAAAAACTACTGGATAAACCAAGTGAAGGATACAGAAAATGTGATTATATACACCTCTACCCTTTCTGAATATGCAGGTGCTCTGGGTGTTTTTGGAATTAAAGGAATGGGAGGCATAGAAATAGCCAAACAATTGGAACAAAAATTTACGATACACACAACTAATATTAAAATTGAAGAAATTGATGGCATTAGAATTACCCCCCACATATACACCCGCGAATATGACCTGGATCGCCTGATCAGCGCTATAAAAACAATGGCCAGTAAGTAATCTTTTAGTTTCCGGAGCCATACCACAGCATTGGATTATCTTAACTGTTAACGCTGTCCCTGCTTCAAGAGTCAGTGCCGATTTCTATTACATTTGCCCCCCTTAGAAAAACACATGATTAAATTCAAGAACAAGAAAGAAGAGCTCGAATTCAACATGAATGAGGATGCGATGAAACAACTGATTTCAAAAATGAATCGCAAATTCGACAAGATTGAACTTGGTGGAGGTCAAAAAAGAATTGACAAGCAACACGATAAAGGAAAGATGACCGCCCGTGAACGCATTGATTTCTTACGGGATTCTAAGTCAGAATTTATTGAAATTGGTGCCTTTGTTGGTGAAGGCATGTATGAAGAATACGGTGGTTGCCCCTCTGGTGGTGTGGTTGGCGGAATTGGTTATGTAAAAGGCCGCCAATGTGTTATTGTAGCCAACGACGCAACCGTTAAGGCAGGGGCCTGGTTTCCGATAACCGGAAAAAAGAATCTTCGATTCCAGGAAATCGCCATGGAAAATCGCATTCCTATAATTTATTTAGTAGACAGTGCCGGGGTGTTTTTACCCATGCAAGATGAAATTTTTCCGGACAAAGAACACTTTGGCAGAATATTCCGAAACAATGCCAAAATGAGCGCCATGGGAATAACCCAAATTGCAGCCATAATGGGATCCTGCGTTGCTGGAGGCGCCTATTTGCCCATTATGAGCGATGAATCTTTAATCGTGGATAAAACAGGAACCATTTTCCTGGCTGGAAGCTATCTGGTTAAAGCAGCAATTGGCGAACAAATTGATAACGAATCACTTGGAGGGGCCACTACCCATTGCGAAATCAGCGGCGTAACCGATTATAAAGCAAAAGACGACAAGGACTGTTTAACCCGAATTCAAAACATTGTAGATAAAATTGGTCATTCTGGCAAGGCCGGTTTTGATCGCGTTAAAGCAAGTCAACCCAAATTTGATTCTAAAGAGATGTATGGTATAATGCCTTCCAGCAGGGCTAAACCTTACGACGTACATGAAATCATTGCCCGATTAGTAGATGATTCAAAATTTGAAGAGTACAAAGAGCTCTATGGTAAAACCATTGTTTGCGGATATGCGCGAATTGATGGTTGGTCGGTAGGTATTGTGGCCAATCAGCGCGAATTGGTGAAATCCAAAAAAGGAGAAATGCAGTTTGGCGGTGTGATCTATAACGACTCCGCAGACAAGGCTGCCCGATTCATCATGAACTGCAATCAAAAGAAAATACCGCTGGTTTTCTTGCAGGATGTAACCGGGTTTATGGTAGGTTCAAAAAGTGAGCATGCCGGAATTATTAAAGATGGAGCGAAACTGGTAAGTGCTGTTTCCAATTCAGTGGTTCCAAAGTTTACCGTAGTAATGGGTAATTCCTACGGTGCCGGAAATTATGCCATGTGTGGAAAAGCCTATGACCCCAGGTTTATTGTAGGTTGGCCTACTGCCCAGGTAGCGGTTATGGGCGGTGCGCAAGCTGCTAAAACATTGTTACAAATTCAGGTTGCCGCTTTAAAGTCTAAAGGAGAAGAAATAACACCTGAAAAAGAAAAAGAAATCCTCGACAAAATAACCAAGCGTTACGAGGATCAAACCACCCCCTATTACGCTGCTTCCCGACTTTGGCTTGATGCTATAATAGACCCGGTAGACACGAGAACATGGATTAGCATGGGAATTGAAGCTGCCAATCATAACGCAGACGTTCCGACATTTAATCCCGGTGTAATTCAGACCTAATTGTAAAGATTAATTATTCTTAATTCTAAAAGCTAATTGTTGGTTGAGTTTACGAATAAGCTTATAAAAGCTACGTGATACAACTATATTTGAAAACTAAATTCAGGCGCATGAAATTCCTTATTACCCTATTTATTGTTTCAATGAGTTTTTCCGGTTTTTCACAAGCCAAACCTGGAATTAATTGGATGACACTGCCCCAGGTAGAAGAAGCCATGAAAACCCAGAAAAAGAAGATCTTTATTGATCTATATACCGATTGGTGCGGATGGTGTAAAAGAATGGATGCCACCACGTTCTCCGATCCAACCATTATAGATTACATCAATAGAAACTACTACTGCGTTAAGTTTAACGCTGAAAGACGCGATACGGTACGGTTCAACAATTTTGACTTTTACGATGTATCTCCTACAGCTAAACGAGGTACAAACCTCTTTGCCTATTCAGTACTGGAAGGGAAAATGAGCTACCCCTCGTTTGCTATCCTCGATGAGAGTTATAACCGATTATTCATTATTGCAGGTTACAAATCGCCTGAACCTTTTCTTGGCAACTTGATGTTTTTCTCAACGAACGAATACCAACGCTACTCCAATTTTCTTTACGAACAATTTCAAAAGCAAACCCAGCAACAGCAGGGGCAAGCGAAATAGTATTTTTTATGGCTAGTAAATTTACAAACGGTCAATTGCTGTTTGCCATTATCTTCCTTGGAGCCTTCGTTGTATCCATGTTTTTTATTTATAGAAAAGATTTAAAGCAGACCCGAGGAACCTATAAAGGCGTATATAGAATGTTTATCTATATTGGTCTAGTATTAGCTTTCTATTGGATACTACTAAAAATTATAGGATAACCCAGTTTTCAATTATTGCCATATTACTTGGCCTGGTTGTCCTTCATGGATGTAAGAATTCGGCCGATTCCAACAACGATCCCCCTGCCTACTCTTTCGATTTAGATTCCATAAAATCGCGAGGAAGATTAACAGCACTTGTAGACAATTCTACCACCAGCTACTTCTCCTATAAGGGCCAGCCCATGGGGTTTGAATATGAATTACTGAAGCGATTTGCCGATTTACATGAACTGGAACTTGATGTTAAAGTAGTCTACAACATGGACGAAATAATTGCCATGCTTAATCGCGGCAAGGGCGATATTGTTGCAGCTAACATAACGGTTACCAAGGACCGCGGAAAAAGGGTTTCCTTTTCGGAGTCATTATTGAAAACACGTCAAGTTTTAATTCAACATCGAAAAAATCCGGATAAAATAAGTGATGCATCGGAGCTTGGAGGCAGGACCGTTCACGTTCGAGGCGGCTCTTCGTTTTACGACCGGTTGCTCAATTTAGAGGAGGAAATTGGACAGAACATTGACATTGTTGTGGTTAGCGACTCAAATGACCGTCGTATTCTGAATAAAACCATTCAGTTGATTGAACAAGTAGCAAACCAAGAAATTGAATTTACCATTGCGGACGAGAATATAGCCCGGGTTCAAAAGAAATTATATCCCAGCATAGATATAGATGTAGCTATTAGCCTACCACAAAACATTGCTTGGGCCATGCGTAAGCCCGACACCTTACTACTACAGGCCGTAAATTCCTGGTTGAGCAAGGAAAAGAAAAAGAACGATTATTATACTATATACACCAAGTATTTCAGGGCCAGAACAGTGTTGAAGAAAAAGCTAAAAAGCGAATACAGTTCGCTATCAGGAGGAATTTCTCCCTATGATGATTTAATTAAGATCAATGCCGCTAAACTGGACTGGGATTGGCGACTGCTGGCCTCACAGATTTATCAGGAATCGAAATTTGACCCCAATGCACAGGCATGGACCGGGGCAACGGGACTGCTTCAATTACTCCCTCAAACTGCCCAGGCCTACAAGGTTGATAGTAGTCTGCTCAAAGATCCGGCTGCCAATCTTAACGCCGGAACCAGTTATTTAGCCTGGTTGGATGAGTGTTGGGCACATACCATTACCGACAGCCTAGAAAGAATAAAGTTTGTACTGGCATCCTTTAATGTGGGCCTGGGACATGTGATCGACGCCAGAAACCTGGCTCAGAAATACGGAAAAGATCCAGCCAAATGGGACAACCATGTTGCCGAGTACATTCTAAAGAAATCGGAAAAGGAATATTACCGCGACGAGGTATGTAAACATGGATATTGTAGGGGGGCTGAGCCTTTCCAATACGTAAAGGAAGTCATGGAACGATATGGTCATTATGTCAATTTGATTGTTGAGGAAGAGGCTAATTGATATTGGATATTTGATTTTAGATGTTGGATGTTGGATACCTATCAAACAACCCGCATCAAATATTCAACCTACACTTCATCGTCCATTTCGCTGGTAACTACATAATACCTTGGATCATCAATCGATTTCTCAATAATGGCTTCCAGTTTGGCATCTGCTCTCAATAGCAGGAGTTGACATTCCGGGCTGAGGTGCGTCAATTTAATTTTCTTTCCCAGGTTTAGGTATTTGTTGGTTATGTTTTTAACTGCCTCAATTCCTGAATGATCGCTAACCTTAGACTCAATGAAGTCTATTTCTATGCTATCGGGATCGTTTCGGGCATCGAACTTAGCGTTGAAGTTCTGTACCGATCCAAAGAACAAAGGCCCCCAAATCTCATAAATTTTGGTTCCGTCATCCTTAACCCTTTTTCGGGCCCGAATCATGGTTGCATTCTGCCATGCAAATACTACCGCTGATATGATCACACCAGCAATAACTGCAATGGCTAAATCCTTCCATACTGTTATTCCTGAAACGATTATAATAACCAAGGCATCAGACAGCGGAATTTTATTTAGAATACGGAAGCTACTCCAGGCAAATGTTCCGATAACCACCATAAACATTACACCTACTAATGTTGCAATTGGAATTTGCTCAATCAATGGAGCGCCAAAAAGCACAAAACACAATAGAGCAACTGCAGCTACAGTCCCGGATAGTCGTCCCCTACCCCCGGCGTCCACATTAATTATGGATTGGCCAATCATGGCGCAACCTCCCATTCCACCAAAAAGCCCGTTTAGAATATTAGCGCCACCTTGTGCTACACACTCCCTGTTTCCACTACCACGGGTTTCGGTCATTTCATCAATTAGATTTAAAGTCATCAATGATTCTATAAGACCAACCGCTGCAAGTAAAAAAGCAGTCGAGATAATCAAATCCCAGTGATCATTTAAGGTTCCAAATAGCCCAAAAATCTGGCTTTGAAAATGAGGCAACTCACCTTCCAGTCCTTTTCCTCCACCATCGCGAATAAATGAACCTACGGTGCTTACTTCAATTCCACCAAAAATGGTAATGGCGGCAACCACAATTATTGCCGTTAGAGCTGCAGGAATCTTGGTAGTTAATTTGGGGAGTCCAAACATAATTCCCATGGTTATTCCAACCATACCCAACATGGTCCATAATGCCTGACCAGAAAGCCAAACCAACTCTCCATCCACGGTCTCTTTAAAGAGGTTGAGTTGAGAAAGAAAAATAACAATAGCCAATCCATTCACAAAGCCCATCATTACGGGGTGTGGTATAAGGCGTACAAACTTTCCCAACTTAAAAACGCCTGCAGAAATTTGAATTACACCAACCAACAAAAGGGTAATAAACAACCATTGCAGTCCCAGGTTTTTGTCCGGGTTTTCCAGTGTTAAACCAACCTCGTTTCCCTTCTGGATCAAATGAACCATTACTACTGCCATAGCTCCGGTTGCTCCGGAAATCATTCCGGGCCGACCACCCAAAACGGCTGTTACGATACCCATCATAAAGGCACCATAGAGCCCAATTAACGGATCAACACCGGCAACAAAAGAAAAGGCTACCGCTTCCGGTACAAGAGCAAGTGCAACAGTTAAACCGGAAAGAATATCATTCTTAGGGTTATGGGTAAAATTGTGAATAAGGGATCTCAATGTAAAAAGGTTTGTTTAGCAATAAGGTGTTACACAATCAGGTGGAACTGTGCAAGGGATGTTCTCAGGTCAAAAAAAAAGGCCAACTCTGTTTGAGCCAGCCTTTCCATAGAATATTGTCTTTAATCGACTACTCAGCCGTTTTCTTAGCAAATTTCGCGTATCGGTTTTTGAATTTATCAACTCTACCAGCTGTATCCACAAACTGCATTTTACCAGTATAAAATGGATGAGACTTTGAAGTGATCTCACATTTAACCAATGGATATTCATTTCCATCTTCCCATGCTACGGTTTCTTTTGAAGCAGCCGTTGATCTTCCCAAGAACATGTAATCGTTAGACATGTCTTTGAATATAACCTCTCTGTAATTATCCGGGTGAATATCTTTCTTCATTTTTGTAATATTTGTCTTTCCAATAATCGGGCTGCAAAATTAAGGGAATTTTTCAAATGTAAAATCCTTATTGAAGATTTTTCAACAATTCAATATTAATTCAGGCTAAGCGAGATTAAATGCTATAATTGTTCGCTTAATATTTACAGGAAAAATCATGAGATTATCAGCAACCACAATCCTTCTGGCTTTAGTTTCCACTCATCTGTTTGGTCAGGAAGTTCTATCGGAACATTCTATCTATGAACCTCCCTTTCTTCATGAAAATGAAAAGGTAATGTCTACCAATGATGTTATCAGAGGGTTAAATGGAAATGTATATGTGCCTTATAAGGTTGCTATTGATAAAAAGTCAAGAAAAACTTCGATCCGCTGTATTAGTCCTGAACACGAAGAGCTCTGGTCGATAGATTTTCCTAATAAGGCGTTAATAAACGTTGAGGAAATCGTTGCCTTGCATGACGCATCAAAAGGAATTGTAAGCTTTTTCGTATGGAGCGAACGTGCTTATCGCAACCAAACAGGAGTACTTAAAGGATATCAGGTAAAACTAAGTACTGGAGAACTGATAAAAGAAAAAGTGTTTATGGAAAAACAGCAAACTCTTGGTTTTGAAATGAACGTGAGTAAAGGTGAAAAATTCCTTTGGCTCGACAGACCCACCAAAATCGTTGGGCTTAGCGATGATGGAGATTACAGGTTGGTTATTAATTCAGACCTAGAAGTGGTAACGGATGTTGAATTGGAAGCTCCAGATGATTACAAAATCCGAAATACTAAAATTCTGGATGACGGTAAACTAATTTGCATATACGGAGGTAAGAAGAATTTAAAGCTTCAGGTTTTTGAGGACAATGAGAAACTTGGCGAAATAGACGCTGGAAGCCAGTTAGCAAACAAGGACTACAAAGACGTTGATTATATGATTGCCAATGACAATTCGTTTAATCTGGTTGCAGAAGTGGGTACCAAGGGAAACGTCTTCACCTCTTTCGATATCTACAATTTTGATTTTGAAACCGAGAAATTCAGAAGAATTGAAAGCATTGAATATTCTACTGAGGTAATTGCCGAACTATACGCTAAGATTCCCCCTTCAACGCTTGCAGGGGAAATTAAAATGCCCAAGGCCCCTAAAAAATTTAAGATCTTTTCTCCCATTGACTTGTTCATTGATAAGAATGGAAATTTCTACTTAATCTATCAACGTTCTTATACCACCGGAAGCACAGAAACCAATGATTTAAAAAGATTTGGTGAAGAAATACTGGTGGTCAAATTTGATGCTGATGGCAGTCAGCAGTGGACAACCGTGATTCCAAGAGCATACAAAAGCAAAAAAAGTAGGCATAGAACCTCAGGGTATCTGAATGAAACGAAAGGGAAAATCGAAATTCTTAACACCGACATGGGTGAACTACCACTGGATACTTATTACCGATCGATTGATATGGAATCGGGAGTGGTTTCTGCAGTCCAAAAATTACCTTTTAGAAATAAGCTTGTCGGATCATTTTACACCTTCTGGAACGACGAATATGTATTTTTTGAGACCGCTAGATACGTTGATAAAAAGAAGGTTAAGTACAAGTTTGTGACCATTGAATTTGAATAAAATTCCAATAGCAATAATGCTCGTTTTGCTTCGTTAACTGCCAGTTCATTCTTACTACTTTTGCGCAAATGTTAAGAGCAATATCCTTACTCCTACTTCTGGCTACTATAGTTTCCTGCAAAAAGAACAAAGCGGGGCTGGAAACAGAAAGTGGTCTTGTGTTCTCTACTCAAGAAGTGTTTTTTGATACCGTGTTTACCGGGATTGGTTCGGCCACCGAAATTTTTAAGGTGTATAATCCCAGCGACAAGGAAATAAAAATTTCCAGGGTGTTTCTAGAGGGTGGTTCAGGTTCTGAGTTCCGATTCAATCTGGATGGTGTGGCCGGAGATCAAAACGATATAACCATTGCAGGAAAAGATTCTATATTTGGTTTTGTTGAAGTTACCGTAAACACCGGCTTTAAGGACAATCCATTTGTTATAGAAGATTACATGGTTTTTATTACCAATGGCAAAACACAAAAGGTTAAAACGGTAGCCTGGGGGCAGGATGCTTACTATTATTTTCCCGATGAGGTAGTTCAGGGACTTCCGGCATTCTCCAGAATCATCAACTACAAACTAGATCCTACCTGGAACGATGAGTTTATCTGGAAAAATGATAAACCTCACGTGATTTATGGTTACCTAAGGGTAGACAGTAGTTTGACCTTAAAAATCGAAAAAGGGACGCAGATTCATTTGCACGACAGAGCTGGGTTGTGGATTGCCAAGGGCGCCTCGTTAAAAGTAGAGGGTGAAAAAGACGAAGAAGTAGTTTTTCAAGGTGATCGCCTCGAAGAAGCATTTGCCGAGCGTCCTGGTCAATGGGACCGAATATGGATCAATGAAGGTGGAACTTCTTCAATACGATATGCCATCATAAAAAATGGATATGTAGGACTTCAGGTTGAAACCACACCCTTCGATCCTGACGCAGTAATGTCAAACAATAAATTAACACTGCAAAAAACCATTATCAGGAACATGGTAGGTGTTGGGTTAATTACCCGAAATTTTAAAATTGATGCCGAAAACTGTCTTTTTTATGAAATCGGAAATCAGGATTTGGCCATTAACGGCGGTGGAGAATATTCCTTTAAACACTGCACATTCGCTAATTACTGGAGCGGAAGCAATCGACAAAATTCTTTGTTATTCATCAACAATTACTACCAGGACATAAATGGAGTTCAACAAGAGAAAGACCTGAAGGCTACTTTTGATAACTGCATTTTTTATGGCAACAAGGAAGAGGAAATTGAACTGGATAGCTCGGCGGCGGTTTATGACCTCACCTTTAACCATTGCGTGCTTAAAACGGAAATAGACATTAAAACACATGGAACGCGATACGTGAATTGCATCGCAAACCCAAATAACGGCTTCAATTCTCCGGTTTTTACCAATCCGGGAGGAGATGAATATGAATTGTATGGCGGCTCAGCGGCTCAGGAAATTGGCGACCCGGCTATTCCTTCTACCATGAAAGAAGTGGATGACTTAAAGGCTGAGGCACGTGATGCAAAACCAGATGCAGGCTGCTACGAATTCCAAAAGTAGCCCTACCCTTTCTGATGCTCAATAAGAGCTCTTAATAGACTTTCGATTTTTCGCTTCATTGCGCTTGCACTGCAACTGTAGTTGTTTACAATGATTGAAAATGCAATTGGCCCATCTTCCAGTTCTATATAACCCGAATAGGATCGGACCCGTTCCATGTACCCGCTCTTCCCCTTCACCAATCCTTTGGTTTCAGGAGAGTTTAGAAAGCTTTTAAAAGTCCCTGACTGACCAGACACCGCCAATGACCGCTTGAAATTTTCGGCCTGACCACTTTTATCCATTTCAACCAACAACGATGTCATTAAATCAGCAGTTACCGTATTGAATCGTGACATCCCTGAACCATCCACCAGGTTAACTCCTCCCAGTGGAAGTTTCTTACTTTCTAGAAACTCTTTTACTACTTTATTGCCAGAAGGCCCATCTGCCCTATTGTATTTTTCTAATCCAAGCAAACAATTCAAATGTTCCGCATACAGATTAACACTATTCATGTTGGTGTACTTAACCAGCTCCCGAACACTCAGTCCATTATGCGCCGCAATCCTTTTCGTTTCTCCAAACGCATTGGGATAAGGCTTTTTGCTCAACTTGATCCGCCTTATGGTATTGTAATCATCTTTAACTTCTATTCCAACTGAAATCAGCTCCTGACGAAACATATAGGCGAGCTGTAGCGCGGGGTCCGGTAAACTTCCCTTTACTTTAAAGTTCGACCTTCCTTTAGGAATGGTACCCTCTGCCCTTTTATTAAAATTATACGGGCCACCAAAGAGGTAAGCATTATCTCGATTATCATGGCTCGATCGCACCTGGTTATCTATGGTCAAAAAGGGTACTTCGGGCTCCATTTTTTCTATGGTGGTAAAAGCATTAACCGTATTCGAAGAGGAAAAGGAAATATGAAAGGTGTTATCGATAAAGCTTAATGCCGAAACTCCACAACCATAGTAGTTGCCAATGTCTTCCCAAATCCACGTTCTTGGAATCACGTAATCGGGAAATAGAGATGCATCGGCAATAACACTTCCCTCAATAGCATGAATCCCAAGGTTTTTTAGAGATTGGGTCCAGGAAGCAAATAGCTTTTTATAACCTCCGTTATATTTAGAGCCCAACGAAGGATCTCCACCACCTTTGAGGATTAGATCTCCATATAAAACTCCTTTTTCAATTTTTCCAGTATAATGCAGAGCGGTTTCAAATTTTTTATCCGGCCCAAATATTTCCAAGGCCGCTGCGGTAGTTAATAATTTAAGATTCGAAGCAGGAACTATAGCCAGATTGGAGTTATACTCCCCGATTAACTCTCTGGAATTTACTTTTACCGCTTTAAAGCCAATTGTGGCATGGGATAAATCTTTGTCTTTAACCCAGGTATCCATCGAATTCTGAAAGGATTGGGCTCCGGAACTACCCACCACGGAAATAAGAAAAAATAGAATTATGCTCCGCATTCTAATTCAATTTATAGAGCAACACAGCCTTCAATGTTGAGTGCATCTTCATACCTTTTAATTATGTTATCAACGGACAGCATAACTTCTTTGGCACTTACACTAATGTATTTGCCAGTTTTAGAAGTTCTTATGCTTACCTGCGCTTCATCCCCAAACAAAGACTCTACCAAAGCCAGGCTTTTATTGTCTGATGGAACGATAAACTTATAAAGGTAGACCTTTGGAAAGCCTCCTTCCTCTGTTAATTTCTTTCTTAACCCCTCAAAATACTCCTCTTTCTTACCACTCATAATTATAATCTTTCACCAATACTAACCCAGCCGGTTTAATTCAACAAAGGTCATATATTCGAGCACTCAAAAATCGAAATAAATGAAGAGGATCGGATTTTTATTGGTGTTATTGATTGTTATTGTCAGCGGATATGGTCAATCCTGTTACTGGCAACAACGGGTGGAGTACAAAATGGACGTGGAGCTTGACGTAAAAACGCACCGAATGAAGGGAATTCAGGAAGTCAAATACTACAACAACTCGCCGGATACCCTGAATAAAATCTACTACCATCTCTACTTCAACGCCTTTCAACCGGGAAGTATGATGGATGCACGGTCGAGAAGCATTTCTGATCCAGACTCGCGAATTGGATCAAGAATCGTTCGATTGAAAGACGACGAAATTGGATATCATAAAGTGGATAAACTTTCTATCAATGGCTCCTCTGCTAAATATAGCATTGATGGGACACTAATGACCATTGAATTGAAAGAACCATTAGCTCCAAACAGTTCCATTGACATAGAAATGAAATTTAATTCCCAGGTGCCCAAACAAATAAGGCGAAGTGGACGAAACAATATGGAAAACGTGGACTATACCATGACCCAATGGTATCCAAAAATTGCCGAGTATGACCGCGATGGCTGGATGACCGATGAATACATTGGGCGTGAATTCCATGGCGTTTGGGGAGATTTTGACGTTAAACTTACCTTGGATGCCAACTACGTGGTAGGTGGAACAGGGTACCTTCAAAACCCGGAAGAGGTAGGACACGGTTATCCACTAAATGGAAAAGAACCACAACTAACCACGGGTGATTTAACCTGGCATTTTAAGGCTCCTAATGTTCATGATTTTGCGTGGGCCGCAGACCCTGATTATACCCATGATGTACGAATTATGAAGAATGGAATGGAACTTCACTTCCTGTACATAAAAGATTCGGTTACCGAAAACAACTGGAAAAATCTGCAACCTTATACCGAAAAAAACTTCAACATCATGAATGCAACGTTTGGAGAATATCCATACAAACAATACAGCGTAATTCAGGGTGGAGATGGTGGAATGGAATACCCCATGGCGACCATGATCACGGGCAAAGGTTCTTTTGGTGGTTTGGTAAGCGTTATGGTTCACGAATCAATTCACAGCTGGTATTATGGTTTGTTGGCTACCAACGAGGCAAAATATCCCTGGATGGACGAAGGATTTACCCAGTTTGCCCAATACCACGTGTTAGACTCTTTGTACAACAGGCACTTGCTTAACCCAACAGCCAGGGCTTATGGCAGGTATTTAATGATTGCGAATGACCCTAACGCTGAACCATTAACCACCCATGCCGATTTTTACCACAAGAATCGGATTTATGGAACCAATTCCTATTACAAGGGAACGGTATTCCTGAAACAGTTGGAATACATTATTGGCAGGGACAACTTCTATCCTGCTATGAGAAGCTATTTTAATGAATGGAGTTACAAGCACCCCACTCCTACCGATTTTAAGCGAGTAATGGAAAAACAAAGCGGTATGAACCTCGACTGGTATTTTCAGCAGTTTTTGGGAACAACCAAAACCATTGATTATTCTATTGATGAAGTTGTACCCGGTAAAAAAGGAACTCGTGTTATTTTAAAGCGAGAAGGACATATGCCCATGCCGGTGGAGTTTAAAGTAGTAATGACTGACGGTAGCACTAAATTCTATTACATACCACTTAGAGCCATGCGTATGGCTAAAAACGTAGCCGAAGATTGGGAAACACTTGCACCCTGGCCCTGGACACACCCCTATTATGAGGTAGAACTGAGCGATTCGTTTGAGTCCATTGAAGTAATTAGCCTCGACCCCTCTATGCGAGTAGCAGATACCGACCTCAAAAATGGGGTTTACAAAAAGGGAGACCAAAAGGTGATTTTCAAGGGAGATTAATCGCATGTTGGATGTTGGATACTTGATCTTGGATATCCCATATCAAACATTGAATATCAATAACACATCGAATATCAAGAAAAAAGGCATAAAAAAAGGGACAACCTTGCGATCGTCCCTTTTTAATCAGCTTCCTTTGACAGAGACTGATTGTAATTCTTGTAAAACCAAATAAACGTTTCTTGCTTCCGTGTTGCCACTTCCACAACGAATATTTAACACCCCCAGATCATATAAGCTGGCCCGTAAACCCTTATCACTGTTTTCACTTCCGAGGAAGATTCCTTCAATTCAAAGTTTCATTCCGAAGAATGAATGACCTATATTCTCATTAGATAATCAACTTGTTGAAATTTTCCGAAGAAAGCATCTTCACTTTAATTACCCACAGGCGTTGTTCTCAAAGCAACCCTTTCGGATTGTTTCTACCACCGAAATTCCTTTCGAGGCCGAAGCCTTTTCAATCTTCTGCAGAACCGAGATTTTGCAGTTGACCTTTCAGAGATTCCAGCTTGTAAACTTCAGCCGGAGATATGTTTCAAAGAACGTTTTAACAATATTACCTCTCAAATGTATGGCAGAGATTTTTCACGACAAGCATTTTTTCGCTTCTAGTTATTAACCTTGAATGAACAGCACTTATGAACTTTTGTTAATAAGCACTTTTCGCAAACAGGACAAGCTATTCGGAAACAATTGTATCCTAAAACCTGATCTTTCTAACAAGATGTCGGTAGTGGTTGTTAACCAATTGGATCATTTTTAGGCGGTTTTTGAGAAACCGGAAAAATCAAAAAAACGTCATTTTTAATCGGATTTTGATAAAAACCGATCAAAAAGATGAAATAATCACCGTTTTTATAGTCGTTTTTGGCGCTATTAAAAATAATGTGGGTTAGAAATATTACCTAATTAAAAAGAAACGTCATTCCTGCGTCCGCGTGTTGCTGAAGCTTTTGCGGAAGCATAAAGCAGGAAT
>PAVO01000009.1 GCA_002713215.1 Crocinitomicaceae bacterium | reverse complement strand
ATCGAACCAGTGACACTCGGATTTTCAATCCGATGCTCTACCAACTGAGCTACCACAGCAGTGTTTGGTGGATGCGGGATGGATTCGAACCTCCGAAGGATTAACCACCTGGTTTACAGCCAGGCTGCTTTGACCGCTTGCATACACATCCGTAAATTGGTGCCTCAGGCGGGACTCGAACCCGCGACCTCCTGATCTTCAGTCAGGCACTCTACCAACTGAGTTACCTCGGCAAGAAACCTTTATCAACGCCGTTTCATTAACGCTACCAGTGCCGGCGTCGGCGCACTGGGTTTCTTCATGGCTTTGGTTAGCCTGGCCATTGCCATATCATCCAATTTCGTTACGCCCGGCTTCATCACATCACTCGCTTACTCATTGGAATTTGCTTGGCCACTTCCGGGTGGCGACGTTCCACTTCGATGATCTTGGCACCATCAATACCAAAGTGATCGAGTGGCGTTTTGCCATTCGCATAAAGACGAACAACGATGTCTTTTACTTTTTGTTTATCAACAACCACCTTCTTGCTCCTGTACACTACGTTTCAATATGGCGGGTGTCGAGGGACTTGAACCCATCTACCTTCGGTTTTGGAGACCGCTATTCAACCAGTTGAACTTCACACCCATAAATTGGAGCACGAGACGGAATCGAACCGTGTAACAGGGTTTGCAATCCTGCGCCTAAACCAAACTCGGCCACTCGTGCATAAAACTTTGCCAAAAAAGTCTGAAATCAGACCCTCTTTTACCGTGGTTTTACTCAAAAGCCTGAACAAAACTCTGAAATCACATTTCCCATGGGGCGCGGCCTGTGTTTATTTCAGACTATCGTTTGGATAGTTAGAGTATAAAGAGCCTTTCCACTCACTCACTCGTGAATAGACATGGTTTTTACTATATACTCCACAATGCTCACCAAATGCGCACCCACTTTAATTGGAGCACGGTGCCAGATTCGAACTGGCGTTGGGTTACCCCACGGATTTGCAATCCGCTACCTAACCTGACTCGGTCAACCGTGCATTATTCGTTTACTTAGCGGTATCTGTTTGGCTACTTCAGGATGCCTCTTTTCGACCTCACTGATCTTGTCACCATCAATACCGTAATGCTCAAGAGGCGTTCTGCCATCTTTGAACAATTCAGCAACTTTTTTTGCCACTTGCTCTTTCATATCAACCTCTATCTTGTTTGGCGCCTCGGGAGGGGCTCGAACCCTCGACACGCGGATCTTCAATCCACTGCTCTACCAACTGAGCTACCTCGGCAAATACGTTTGGTGGAGAGAGTCAGAGTCGAACTGACACAGCCTGAGACGGGTGGGTTACAGCCACTTGGGTTCGCCAATACCCAGTCTCTCCGTTAAACATTCAAATTGTTGGCAAAGGTGAAGGGACTCGAACCCCCAACCAACGGATTTGGAATCCGTCGCTCTACCAATTGAGCTACACCAATGCAGTTAATTAACCTATTTGAAGCATCTGGCCATCCGGCATCTTGATGGTGATTTCAAGCTCACCACCAATTGCTTCAATGTACTGTTTCACTTTACTAACGCTGGCATCAACCAGGCGTTTGCGTTCTAACTTGCTAACAGCTGATTCGTTAATGGCCATCTGATGCGCCACCACAGCTTGTTTGATTGCGCCACCTGTCATTTTTCTTAAGTCGACTAAAGCGGCGTCTCGTTCCATTCTTAAATTACTCATGTTGCTACCTGCGATTGTTCTGGTTTTTTTTCGCGGGCAATAAAAAACGCCCGGGTTTTACTCCGGGCGCTTCTTGAGCAATGTCACGTGTTTATCATACACACGTACCCGGAGTGACTTTCCGGATACGAGGAAAGTCAATCAGCTTGTAAACCAATACCAATAACAGTTAAAGCAAACACGTTGGAACATTATCAATCTCACTTTTGTTGTGCTGCACATTGCAGCGAATTCATTTCTTTCTGGAGGTGAATATAACACAGAATCACAATCCCGTCGTCTAAACTCACTTTCCAATTTGGAAACCTCACCAAATCCTTCAATTCGAATCAGCTTCACCTCAGATGTAACTATATTATCACTTCGCCTTGTTTTCGTCTTGCCGTTTCACTTTCCAATATGGAACATTTATCAAAACAACAAAAAACAAGCCTCGCGAATTATTTACAAGCTAACACGGGAAAACATAAAACACAACATATTTGTTGTTACTGAATTCTATTGTTGTTAGTCTTAACTGACATTTATTTAGGAGGAAATCATGGAAGAAGAAAATACCATAAACGATGGATTAAGTCTTATCTCGGGCATTTTAACTCTCATCATTATTATCGCTACAGGCGCTAGCCTATTGCACTATTCGTTTATGACCCCGCCAGATACTGACAAGCAATTCACTTTCAGCAAAGAAGATCTATTAAGCCATAATCGGCAAAACCTCAACATTGGCGACATGTGGTTTGTTATGAATTCGCGGGATACATTCATCAACAAGCTTAGATATAACTCTCTAGGACCAGAGATGAGCATGTTTGTGTTCCATGACAGCAAAGGAGATCAGCATCGTGATTGCGATGTAGAGAACATTCGTTCGGAGGGTAGTGACAATTACCGAGCGTATGTAGACGAACAATCCTCACTTACTGAAACTGAGGTTAAAGAGTGCCTAGTAATTGCTTTATATCGAGCAAAGTTAAGGGATGATTTATGGGCGAACTTTACGCTTAAAGAAAGTGAGATCGATTCGCTTGCAAGAAGCATGGTTGAATAAACAAAAACAGCGCACCAGGTGCGCTGTTTTCAGTTCAGGACAACACATTATTGACCCGGCGCAGTAATATCCCCACCTTGAGATAATGGCTGGCTCTGGCTCGCATGCAGTTGCTGATCAACTGGCGCAGCGATTTGCTGTTCATGATGAACTTGCTGTGATACACCTTGTTCTTGATGCGTCTGAGCTGGGGTTTGGCTCTGCTCACTGGCAACATTGGCTTGAAGGTTTTGCTCAGTGCTAACCTGCGGCGCGTCATGCTGAGTTTGAATTGTTGAAGGGGCAGACTCTTGCTCTTCATCTTCATCGTCATCAGATGCGACGTCACCCACTTTCAGGCGCAAGATATCACCAGGTAAACGCTCCAAATCAGCAAGGCCTAGTGTGTGGAACTCGACATCCATTGTTTCTACTGAATTGGCCAGTTCGCGCAGTGCGCTAACAATCTGCTTATTACTAAAGGTGAAATCATCCGCTTTCGTGACTTTAACTTCAATCGGCACGCCCAGAGATTTAGCGCGAAGACCCTGAAGTGTCTCTGACGGGTTCCAACGAGAGCGAACGAAATCTTTTTTCAGGTCAACAACATCCAATACTGGCTTACCTGATTCTGTTGGCGCGATAACGACTTTCATGTTTGTTTCAGCTTCAAAGCCGGCAATCATTGGGTTCAGGTGCGTCAGCATGTCGTCATTTGTCATGCCGCCGATATTTACCAGCATATCTAGTGACTTCTGAATCATATCAAGCTGAGCTTGTTCGTGTTTTTTAAGTGCCATGGAAACTCCTTTTAATTGGCATGCATCATTGCATCTACTCGGAGATAATTTTAACACAAACGAGCCCACCCGACGCAGACACAAGAACATTCCCTTCGCTAATTAAGCCACATCTACCCGCATTGACGGGTAAGCTTCATTGAATCCAATCATGTTTGTTATATACTTGGTTATATTGCTATACTTACCCAGAAGTTTTTGACGGAGTAGTAACATGACAGAGAAAACTGATTTTTCAGCTGACAAGCTTAATGACGCCCTTAAAATCTGGGGTCAAGGTGAGGCCACTGGCGATGGTTTGGAAGCCGCAGCTTATTGGATAGGGATTGGTGAGTCGTATTATTTTGCGGCTACAGAAGTTATTGCATCTGGATATACGACAAACTCAACAGTTGAGAACGTTGCAGACCCACTAATGTGATACAATCAGTATTTACAAATCGCATAAAAATATACATTTTTGTTGTTATTGCGTTGACTTCAAAACAACATTTTTGTTAATATAGATGCATCAAATGAATTAACGAAAACAGCGGAGTAAATATGGCTCGTAAGGGTGTTAATAAAGTTATTTTAGTGGGCAACCTTGGAAATGACCCGGAAGTAAAATACATGCCTAATGGCGATGCAGTTGCAAACTTAAGTATTGCAACGAGTGAGAGCTGGAAAGATCAACAAGGTCAGATTCAGGAACGAACCGAATGGCATCGCTTGGTCGCTTATCGCCGAACAGCTGAGATTATCGGCGAGTATCTGCGTCAAGGTTCTCAGATTTACATTGAAGGCCGCCTTCAAACACGAAAATGGCAAGATCAAAACGGTAACGACAGATACACCACAGAGGTCGTTATTACTGAAATGCAAATGCTTGGTGGACGCAACAACAATGGCGGACAGCAAGGCGGAGCGCCTCAGCAACAAGGTGGTGCACCTCAGCAACAAGGTGGTGCACCTCAGCAACAAGGCGGTTTCCGACCTCAGCAACAAGCGCCTCGTCAACAAGCGCCTCAGCAACAAGGCGGACCTCAGGGTGGAGGTCCAAACGAGCCACCAGTGGACTTCGATGACGATATCCCGTTCTGAGATCTGGTAAGTCATTGATTTATAAGGGTTTTTAGCAATACTCAACCCTGAAAAGCCATATTAAAACGGTTGCTTTTTGCAGCCGTTTTTCATTTTTCATCGAACCATAAAAATACACATTTATGTTGTTAACACTTGTTCGATGTGATAGGATTTTTATAGGTAAGTAAGTTGACGCGCACTTCTGTGCATATGCATTAACTTATGGTCACCTTAAGCAAGTGACCTCGCTGCAACTTTGTGTGCAGCTACGTGGCCATTAGGGCCAGGAGTTTCATCATGAAAGGACAAAAAGAACGACGAATCTCAAAACGCATCAACGTTGTCTTACTTGAAAGTCACGTGATGAGTGGTTTTGATAACGAAAAAGAAGCGATTAAACATTTCGCCAACAAACACAACATATTGACACAACGGGTCAAGCGCTGGATCGCGGCGGGTGCTGTTTGGGCCGATGGTCAAGTTTATTTAAGGAAATCCAAGTTTTCGGATTCCCCTGTTGTCGCCGGTGATGAATGCGAGGCTGTTCTGCTATCCGATTATATCCGCGTTAACTTCGACAATAACGCCACCAACTTTGCTGAAAAACATGGCACAACTCAGCAGCAGGCCTGCCGCTGGCTAAAAGCCAATACCATTTACCTTGCTGGTGAAGTATTTAGACAACAAACTTGTTTTGGAGCTGCTCACGCGTAGCAGATCATCGTTAATAAATACGATAAAAACATAAATGGTTATATTTATTTCTTATTTATGTTTACAAAGCCATAGAAAACAAGGGAGCGCAATGCGTTCCCTTTTTTTATGTGTCAATAAAAATTTTGTTGGAATATCAATTAAATTGTTGTAGTGTATGTTCTCATAACTTAATGGTTATGTTTGAGGTCACAAATTATGAGTAAAGATTCGAAATCGGGTCAAAAGGAAAAAAGGGAAGCTCTTTTTTATTGGGCGATCCCTCTACGCATGTATATCGAAGAACATTTCGATAACAGTCCAACTAAACTTGCCGAACACCTCGGCTTGAAACAACAGCAAATATCAAGATGGTTAACCATGGAAGCTTATTGGATCCATGACGACATCTATATTCGCGCTACACGCAGAAAGCCGCCGACTTGGAATGATGAAAAAATGGGCGATTATGAGTTATCGGAAGAGCGATATCTCAACCCAACATTCCTTTTCAAACGTGAAAAAGTCAAAGCAACCCCTTTCCACAAGTACATTGAGCGTTATTACGACGGCAAAGCCATCAATTTCAAACGTGCAATGCTTGAGAAAAACGGCTTGGAACTTAAACAGCAACAAGTCTCTCGTTACTTGCAGTACAAGTGCATGTGGGTTGGTGATGTAAAAGGCGAAGGTGGTGAACTGTTCCGTGCAGTCACAACAGAGTCCGTTGCCACTAAACGCGCTCGTGTCAGCGCTGGTAAAAAGCGCCCATCTTACAAGCGCCTAAAAGCCATGGGGAAAACTCGACAGCAGACCGGTGTTGAAGCACAAAGCTAACACCTGATTCACCTAATATCTGTCATTTGGGCCGGCTGTCATGTCGGCCTATTTTAGTTCCCCGGGATACCCATATGGAAAATCAACAGTACGGCTGGTACCTATATCAGCTGGCCTACCATCCTGAATGGTGTGAAGAAAAGGACATGTTCGCTTACACACTTAATTGCGTGAAAGCGTGGCATCATGCTGGGATGCCTCTGGAAATAATTTCAGATCATGAACAAGCTGAAGCTCTGACAAGAAATTTACTTTTACTAAAAGATATTCATCGCCATTGCATTAGGGCAAGAAACAACGACTTTCTCACTGGGCCCATAACAAAAGGAACCCGTGACCAGGTTGAAAGAATCAATGCTCAGCTTGAGTGGCTGTACGAATTTGGTTTACTTGCCGTTACGAAACCATTCCCAAATACCGTGTCGGTAACTACTGCCGGCGTTAAGGTGCTAAAACACTTAGACGAAAACACACCAGTAACCCTGCATTAAAACAACATTTATGTTGTGATCCAAGTGGTTTTTTGATAACCTTAACTGGACCTCAAAAAACCATTTACTATTTCAATTAATCACAGGGGAAAGATTTCATGGTGACGACTATCTGATCGGCTAAAATAGGCTATCATCCTGTCAGTTATTTATACTGACAAGGACGTCATGGCTTTATTCTCATGCGAGGTTAAGGACGCTAACACTCGCTACACCCGATACATAAAACCAGTATTGCAATACCTAAGGTACCCTCGCGGCGTTAAACGCAGTGTGTTAATCCTTGGCACTCAACGTTCTGGAACAAATATGCTGTCGTATACATTTCAGCAGCTACCTATTTGTCGTGTATACAGTGAAACTGAAGATCTTAGTCGATTCGACAAAGATACAAAGCTACGCCTAGATCCTTTATCACAAATACGTTCTCGTTTTAGCAACACTTACGCACCGGTTGTTGTTGCTAAGCCACTAATTGAATCATACCGTGCAAACGAGTTGCTCGAAGAGCTGCCAGGCGCCAGAGTGATCTGGATGTATCGTCATTTCCGTGATGTTGCGGCATCCGATCTCAAAAAATTTAAGCAAACAGGCGGACGAGGCAATATCTTACCGATCATAAATGACAATCCAGATAACTGGCGAAACAAAGGTGTAAGCAGTGGCATTCGGGAAACACTGCGCGCTGTATACCAAGAGGACTTATCCCCTTTTGAATGTGCTTGCCTATTTTGGTACGCGCGAAACCGGATGGCATTTGAAATGGGGCTGGATCAAAACAACAAGGTTACCTTTGTTTCATATGAATCTCTCATCAATAAGCCAAAGACTACGTTTTCGAAACTCCTAGATTCTGTCGATATGCCCATTTTTCCACATTCAGGCTCTGCGACTCGACATATAAAGCGAAGTAAAAAACGCCAGGGTACACAAAACAAGATCCGCCCATCAATTCTTAAACTGTGTGAAGGTTTGCTCTCCCAACTTAACAGGGTATCTAATCACGTTCGACATACCCATAGAACAAAGCTTAATAACTACGGTCTTGAAGAGTTGAAAAAGCAGGCATCGCAAGTCTCGGTGAATGCTCATTTAAAAAGACATGTCGTTCGCAAATTGCAGACAAATGATTCAGAACGTTTATCAAAGCCGGAGCCCAGCATTGATACGTTGGACAGCTTTAAGAGGGTAAAAGGGGCACCCAAAAAGTCTCAACGTCGGATGGCCATCGACACATACATTTAACAACATATTTGTTGTTAATTTGCAGTCGACTATGGTATGATATTCTTATTAAACTCAATAACGCAAGGGAATAGCTTTGAAACTCAAGCCAACTCCACAGCAATCTCAGGTGATACAATTCAATGGTAGGTTTCTTATCGTCAAGGCAGGTGCCGGCTCTGGTAAAACGACCACGTTGAAGGAATTCGCAAAAGCAAATCCCAGAGTTCGAATGCTTTATTTGGCATTCAATAAGAGCATTCAGGAAGAAGCAAGTCAAACCTTCCCTCCAAACGTTGTGTGTCGAACCACTCACTCTATCGCATATCGACGAGTTGGCATTAAGCTTAAACATAAACTGACGCAAAACATGCGCATCAGTGATGTAAAATCATTCCTAAACACGCCTAACTGGACGTTGGTAAATGACGCAATCAAAGCGTTCAATAATTTCCTTACCAGCGCTGACGCTAAAATCGGTGAAAAGCATGCCGCATTTATTGATGGTGACACATCTAAACATCAACGCCGTCGGAATGAAGTAGTCCAGTGTGCACGCAAGATCTGGGAAGCAGCTATTGACCCAAATCACACATTCTTCTGTACGCACGATGTATATCTGAAGCTTTATTGCTTATCTGAACCAGAGATGCATAACTGGTTTACTTACATATTGCTGGATGAGGCTCAGGACACAAACCCTGTTACAGCTGATTTCGTTATGCGTCAGCAGTGTAACCAAATCCTTGTGGGTGATGACCACCAGCAAATTTATCGCTGGCGCGGCGCCAACAATGCTATGGAAGAATTCCGTAAGCGTAACAACGCGGAGATACTTTACCTTACCCAGTCTTTCCGGTTCGGGACAAGCATTGCCAACATGGCAAATTCGATACTTTATTTTAAATCGACAGTGACCGGATGTGACCTATTCCAAATTGAAGGAACCAAGTCCATTCAAGATCGCTGGATTTCATACAAAGAGATGGAAAGTACGATCCATACAGTCCTTCACCGAACTGTCGCAGGTACATTGGAAACTGCCCTAGCACACAAGGACAAACCAATTTACTGGATTGGTGGACTTGAGAATTACAATGTTCAAGAACTGCTTGACGTGTATCACTTCTCTATTGGTGTAAAAGATAAGATTAAGCGTAAAAAGCTGCTGTCTGAGTTCCACTCATATTCGATGTATGAGGAAGCAGCTGAGCAAGCTGGCGATCCGGAAATGAAGCGTATTTGCAAGCTTATAAAGGAGTACGGTGGCAAGCTGGTCAACTACATCGACAAGCTACGTGTTAATGAAGCTAAGAATGAACTGGATGCGCGAATTGTCATTGGCACATCTCACCGCTCTAAAGGGCTTGAGTTTGACTCCGTCCATATCGCAGAAGACTTTATCGACTTTTTTGATGAGTCTAATGAAATGACGGCCGCAGAGATCGCTGATGAGCTCAATTTGTTGTATGTTGCTGGAACAAGAGCAATAAAACGACTTTCAGCCAACTCTCTGATGTATCGCATTCACGATGAAGTTAAAGAAATCAAAGCGAAGAAACATAAAACAGAACGCAAACCTGTTCCTGTTGTAGAGGACTAAACTATGTCGCTATTTGTATCACTACGCATGACCTATACATCAATGGACGGGAAAGTGCGCTCTGAGCGCTTCTGCTTCCATAACGATATAAATCTTGGTCAGAACCAGATTGACGAATTAAATCGTCTTGAGATTGTCCAGGGGCAGCTTCAAGCACCAATGTATGGGCTGCCTCAAATGGCCCCGTTTGATTTTGATACGCAAACGCCAGATCTTAGTGATGAAAATCATCACTGCTACAGTGAAGTTTCAGAGTTTGAATTAACCCCGGCCTACAATGCCGATGCACCTCTTGGGAAGGATGACTTGATCGTCCATTTTTCGCCTATTTACCATGCATTGGTTAAGAATACACCTGTTCCTGATTGGAATATGCGTTATCAAAAGCATTCTGTCGATATGATCAATTACCATGTGTCGTCTTCAAGAGAGCTTATTCAGAACATACCAGGTAACAGTGAACTACTAAATCTACTCGATCAGATCGATGAAAAGATAGGTAAAGCCACCCCATAAAAACAACATATTTGTTGTTTCGATTACGCTTTAAGTGTTATAATATCCCCATACTATGAACGGTTTGGGGAAACACTTCATGATAGACCAAAAAGCCATACAGGAAAGCATCAACAGGCATTATGAGCGGATTGATTCTAAGACCCTCGATGCAATTGAGTCTCACATAATATCACCATCAGAACCCAACTTTTTAGGGCTGACAGAATGGGCCTTTGGCTTCTCTAGTAAGCAAGCGTTAAACATCATTAAACAGTGCACGCAAGTAGGTGATGTGGATGTTGTAAAACTGAAACTCATTAAAATGCTAAGCGCGAAAAGAACGTCACAACCAGCGATAAACCGGGACCACCTTTTCAATGCATGCACAAGGTCACCTAACCTCACTGAAAAGACAGAAAGGCTTCGTACCCAGCAACTCACATATAAAATTCTGGATCTACTTAGATGTCGTTACAGTGACTCGCGGATAGCCAAAATTCTATTTACACCAGATATAGAATGTTTAATCGACACCGCCGATATGTTGGAGGTCATTAAGCGCCATGGTAAAGACTTAGATTTTTTACCAAAAAAGCCAAAATCATTGCAAGATATTCACAACAAGGCCCAGCGTTTTATGTCTAAAGTCGGACAGACTGATTTTTGTCTAAATCAGCGCGAAGATATTTTGCTTTATGATGGCAAGAAACTTGATGGCACCGACTATGTTATTCGTGTACCAAAAACGCACCACGACTTAATCGATTTAGGTGAGGATTTATGTTTTTGCATTGGTAACGGCACATACAGTCACGGCGTAAGAGATGGCGAATACTCCATCGTTGGTATTTTTGATAAAAAAGGCGCTGTTTACGGGATTCAGTTTAGTCGCTACCGAATTCTTGAAGCTCAGGGCTTCGGCAACCTATGGGAAAATAAGCCTGACGCAAATGTATTGCTTAAGCTTAGAAACACCTTGACCGAAGCTCCTAAGATGCCTGATGACTTTTTGCCGATCACAGATTCAAGCTGGATCCATGGCTACAGATACGACAATAAGGATCTATATTTGTTGCTTGGCGATAACATTGTTTATCAATACTTCGGTGTTGAAGAAGAAGTATATGAGGAACTACTTAATCACGAAGTGAAAGGAAGATTCGTGAACCAGGTCATCAAGCGAAATTACAGCTGTGAGCGAATCGGACAACTTAATTAAATGCTGGGTACAAAAAAGCCGCTGTTATCAGCGGCTTTTTTAATCGGTTCACAATGAGCACTAAGCTTCGCTGTTACCTTCCGCATTCGCGGCGGCCTGCTGCATTTTCTGCATTTCCATCATAACTCGTGCGGAAAAGCTTTCTGGCTTAAGCACCAGGGTAGGCATAGTTCCACGAGTGGTCATTGATGTCGCAAATTCACGAAGATATGGCAACAACATATCAGGGCAGTAGCCTTTCAGAAACATGTCAATTTGGTGCATTGGCAGTTTAGGCAGCGTGACAATTGCAGCCTGCGTTGCTTCCAGTAAATAAACGGTCTTTTCACCTTGAGTTGCGTGAGCCGTAATGGTTAGTGTTGATTCGAAAATGTCTTTGTCATCATTTTCCTGAAGCTTCTGGCTTTCGATTTTATAATCAATGTGAATACGTGTTTCAGCTTCGACTTGGAAAATTTCAGGGCTGTTAGGTGCTTCGAACGACACGTCTTTAATGTAAACGCGCAAAATGTCGATAGGTACTTGTTGGGCTTGGTTATCCATATGTATGTTTCTTCCTTGAACAAATAAAATCCATTTATACTCCTTACTGGAGCGGACAGAATTATATCATGAACCACATCACGACAAAAGCAAATGAAAACAAAAAAACACCAAATGTATTGTTTATACTTGTAATTATTCAGTTTATTTGTATACTCAGCCCAAGCATGGAGCTAACAAAAAGACAAGATCACGGACGATATATGCAAACGCACCGATTCGAAGTTGGAATCTCACATCATCAGGCAAAGCAACCTTCTCAATTTCCAGTTCAGGAACTGGTCGATTACTTTGGAATTGCATACGATATTATCAGGAATGAACTTAACGAGTTGGGTTGCAACGGCGCTATACTTCTGAAGCATCGGCCATCTGACGGGATATTGGATATCGCGATAAAAGGAAGAGCTGATGCTGCTGAAAAAGCCGTTAATGCTCTTCATCGTCTTGGGCTAACATCCCCACTCAAAATAGCGGCTTAAATCCTCACTGGACAGTCAGCTTAACGCTCATTCTTTTTAGTTGGTTAAAAACACTGTCGGTAGGGGCAGCAGGTAACTTTCGTATTCGTTTTATTGCCATTTTGGCACTTTCACAAACGTCGTCGTTCCCCATCAATGAATTTAGCATCAATATCGTCCCATCACGCATGATGGAGATGTCAATATCGCACTCCAAACCTGAAAATTTGGAATCTACCTTCCATTTACTTTGTATGTGACGAGCAACATCCAAACGATATGTGAAAACAGCATCAACGTAGGCCTCATCCTTACTGAGCTCGGCCGTATTTTTAGTTTCATCAGATTTAACCTGAGCAAACTCATTGCTAGGTTGAGATACAATACTATCTTCAATTCCAGGCACATCCACTTCCTTTGGCTCAGAATCGGACACTATTTCAGAATCGTTTTCCTGCATATCAGATTGTTCCAGTGGTTCAAGCGATGAAAGCTCATCTAGCCAGGGATCCGATGGTGGAGATTTTTCATCATTTTGAACATCCAAGTTAACTTTTTCATCTGAGTCACTTGTAGGTAAAAGCTCTGGCGACGAGACATCACCCACTCCCTTAATTAACTCTGGCTTATTAGGTACCTCAACCGGCTCTTGAATTGTCGCTTTTGGAGTTGAAGTTGGGATCCACAATACGGCTTTCATGGCGCTTTGCTCTGGCTTTTCTTGTGATTTATGTTCCTTAAAGCCGACACCAAAAACCACCCCTACTAGGACAATGTGGAGTAAAATTGATAATCCAACGCTTTTGAATTTAAGCGTATTGTCGGTCTTAGGCCGACGAACTGTCCTTGTTGCGCGCATAACGTCCTTGATGCCTTTGATTTATCTTCCTTGATATTGAGTAAATATAACACATTTCCACAGCTTATTGGAAACACGATAACAGCATTTTTGTTGATTTTTATGGTTGCCCACATTAAGCAATTACGTTAATATCTCGCAAGTAATCATCATTTATTAATCAGCAAGGATTCGCTGAACATTCAAAACCATAGCAAGGATAGCAAATGGTAACCGCCATACTTTACTTGATTGTCTACTTCGGAGGATTGATCAAGGCAATGATGGGTAAGCCTGTGTGGGGTTTATACATCTACTTTTTCTCGTTTTACTTCCATGCTCCCACCATGTGGTGGGGGCAAGCATTGCCGAACTTACGATGGTCTCTAATTGCGGCGATAATCACGATGGTCACCTTGTTCATTTATCCACCAAAGCGAGGTCTTAGATTTTTCCATTATCGCGAAAATCGCTTCTTGGCAGCATTTGCCTTTCTGGTAATAGCCCAGCTAACGTGGGTAAGAGCGCCAGCGTTTCACATGGAATACGTAATTCTCATCGTGAAATTCATAATCTTAATTTTCCTCATCCAAAACATTCTGGTGTCGGCAAAAGAAATTAAAGGGTTTGTTTGGGCCAATGTCTTTGGGTGTGCTTATTTCGCCTATTACGCCATGAGCATGCACAACGGGGGCCGCATGGAAAACTACGGCGTGGGTTCAGGATGGGATTCTAACCTCGCCGGCCAACACTTTGCCGCAATGATCATCTTGGGTGGTTATTTATTGCTAGAAAAGCTCAATAAGACACATGCGTTTGTCGCTGCCGGCATTGGTGTAATCATGATGGGACTATTTATGACTGAAAGTCGAAGTGCAATCATTGCCGTTGGCGGAACCGGCGTTATTGCAACATTCTTTGTCCCTCAAGGGAAGCGGAAAAAGCTCGCTATGTTTGGGGTTCTTGCCATCGTTGCTGGTGCATCTCTCATGGGCCCACAGATTGTTGAACGCTTCCAGGGTATGCAAAAAGATGAGCTTGGTGAGGTCGAAGATAAAAGTGCTGAGTCACGTTTTGTTATCATCCGCGCGCAAATCGAAATGTGGAAAGCTAGCCCAATCATCGGTCATGGCCACCGAGGAACATTGATACTGTCACCAAATTATATTGATGAAGAATATCAAACTGGTGGCGTGCGAGCATCTCATAACGTTCTGATGGCATTTCTTGTCGATCATGGGCTCATTGGTACCATTCTATATTTCGGCGCCATATTCAGCTGCTGGCTTCGATTGCTGGGGTACAAGTATGAAACCAAGCCAGAAGAACAAACAGAATACCAGAAACTCTTATCCACTATGTTGGTTGGAGCATCACTCGCACTACTCGCCTTCATGTTATGTGGAATGGGATCGAACAATAAGAAGTTAGAGGCAGACATTTGGCTAATTGCCTTCATACCTCTCTTATCACAGGAAATCAGACGCATTAAGAATGGGGGAAATCCGTCTGATCCAGACGACAATAAAAATGATTCCCTAAGCGACGATTTACCATTAAATCATATAGAAGAAGATATTCCTGATGCGCCAAAAATAAACATCCCAATAAGAATGTAGGATATATAACAATAAACATTTATATTGTTTATCTTGTTTGATAGGATTAACTGACAAGATAAGATAAATAGGAAAGTTTAATGTTTGTAGCGCGTTTCAACGAATCACCACAACGCATCTTAATTGAGCTGAACGAGAACGAACAACCAACAGGAAAAGTTCATGCTTTCTGCTCTATTGAGTGCTTAAACAAACAAAGTCACACATTTAGTGGCGCTTACCGCCAGGCCAGATCTGCCAAAGGTATCCCTACAGAGCAATGTGACACATGTAACCCTGCCGAAATGCGAAAAGCAGGTTAGTATCAATATAAAAATGGATTTTAAGGATACTGAATATGGATATTCAAAACGGCATTACAACGGAGTTTCTTGATGAAACTCAAATCAACTTTCTAAATGAACATTTCAATAAGAAGTTCCCAGATGTTGATGCCAAGATAACGGTCAACCTTAATCGCAAAGACTATGAAGACGAAACCAATCTTGAATGTGTCATGCGTTATGTGTTGACCTACAACCACCCTATTTCACCAGAAGATGAGACATGGTTCTTTATTGAGCAGGACGGGGATGAAATGGATGTCTTTAGCGGCATCGAATCCGTCATCAATAAATACATTATTCAAACAAAAACGTGTGATCATGAATTTGACCGTCCAAAGGATGAGTATGGCTCTACATACCCAGACGGACGAAGTGTGTGCACAAAGTGTGAACTTGCACTTAAAAATCATCTACCTCGAATCCCTAACAAACATGTCATCAAGATGTCTTCACATTCGAAAGGGGTAGTATCCCAGTTCGATTGGGGTAAAACCTACATTCAAGGGGGAGACTCTGGGATCGTGTTTTCCAAAAAAGGCAGCTATCGAACTGCTTTTATGGAGGCGTTCCCAAAAATCCATGGTATGGGCACTTTCATTCGCGGTGAAGGGGATGGCATCCAGGCTGCTGAACAGCAGTGTTGGGAGATTTACCAGCGGATGCTTAATTGTAAGGGGCATGAATGGGACCGGCATGTGCACGGCGCGCTTCGTGAAGACGGCTATGCACAATGCAAGCATTGCAAAATGTGCACAAGCGACGCTCTTGAACCTTTGACCACATGTTCTGTTTGCGATAAACCAACAAAAAAGACTTTCGGTGATGGACACATTTGTCACACTCACTATTTTGAGTTGCCAGAAGAAGACAGGATCCGTGAATACATCAAAATGATGCAGGATAGTAGTTTTAGCACCAATGAGGCTAAAGAAACCTTCGACTATAAGTTCGTATCGCGCGCTCAGAAGCGTTTATTTCACGAGCTTGGCGAGGATGAGTATTTAGAGCACAAAAGACGACTTCGACAGATAATTGTGTTCATAAAACACAATTTCTATGCCCTTGTTTTAGGTAGCTCCCCTCTTCGTCGCAGAGAAAGCTTCACAGAAGAAGAAAATCGATTGATGGATGAATGTCACGACCGAATAATTGAACACATCGGCTTAATACTCGACCACATTAAGAGTGATGGTCCATCCAGGCTCACTTGCAAACACTTCATAGCTAAAGAATACTGGCCGAGTGAAGAGTAAGATACACCCTGTAAAGCGGCGATAATGATCGCCGCTTTTTACTTACCACGATGAATCTTGCCATAAATTCTACTGATGTACTGTTGCATTTTCTCGATGTCTTGATAATATATTCCCGCTATAAGTTGATTAGTCAAGGAATGACGACATGGCCACAGGAACGTGGGAAAAACTTAGAATGCTTGTATCCAAGCAGTTCTCAATACATCAAAGACATATCAAACCTGATACTAACATCTATGCCGATCTCGGTGCCGATGAACTCGACATTCTCAACTTATCAATAAGAGTTGAGGAAACTTTTAATATTCACATCCCAAATGAAAAACTAGCTACTCTTCGGGGCCGTGCTGAAGGCATCGTCGCGCTTATCGCAACGCTATCTTGCGAACAACGCCCTGCAAGGACGCTTGGGACTTTAAACTCACAAGGAAAGTAATATGGCTGTCTCTATAGCTGAATTAAATTTACGTTACCAGAATTTTTGCAACAACCATGGTTTGGACTCAAGCCTTTGTGCCGACGAGCAGATTGGCTTAAGTGCTGGGCAGCAAGCTTGGATTGAACGACACGTCATTAGCCTATCAAAAGCCAAGAAGCTTTATGTGCCGGCAACGCCAGGTAATCGAGCAAACCCACACATACCTACAGCAGACGCATTCAATGTCGTAAACCACGCAATACAGTGAAGAATTATTGAACATTCAGTTAAATACGACAAATTTACTATTGAATATAACAACATTTTTGTTGTATTATTGTTTCACGGATTTGGGATAGGACTTCCCTTTTACGTAAAATAAAATTAATCAAATAACAGCGGACGTTTTTAAAATAAAAGGGCAATAGCCATGAGCAACATCTTATTATTAGAAAAAGCATTAGCAGAATCAAATGAAGCATCAAAATTAAAATTCGCAGAAGAAGTTTTACGCATAAACGGGGAATCAAAGTTGTTTGTCCCTATGGAAGAAGCTGAAAGCCTTTACCTATCAGTGGATAAAGAAATTTCTTTCGTTTCAGCACATTATAGCTTCATCCAAGAAGGACTAAAGCACGTCGATTTCCACAAAGAAAAGGGTGCAAACACGTTCCACATGAACCCGTTTTCAATCCATCGCCTTCGCGAAATCTACGAAGACCTTGAGCTTACTATCCCTTCTTGGGTTCCAACTGTGTGGCGCGTAGAGAAGCCATACAAAGACCACAATATAACCTATGTGTTCAACTGGTCTACCGTACAAGCATCTATGGTCAGCAATACGCTAGTGACGTTTTTGAATATGCGACTTTCTGGTGATATTAAACCAGCAGACGAAGGCTCACTTTCAAACAATAAAGCCCTTCAAGCTCTTAAAACGTCTGGCAACTTACCAAAGCATGCTGAAGTTGAAAAAGAGAGTGTAGAGCCTGAAGTAAAAACAGACGACAATGCAGCGGCAGGTACTAGTTCAGCACCAGCACAACGTCCTACACTTACCATTGCAGCATCTACTGAAACTGCAAAAGTAACTGTTCCTGTAGAACAGGTGACTTGCTCTAATGACGAACTTCCAGAAGAGGTGAATCACGGTTCATTTGTAGCTAAGAAATACTTAATGTTGATGAAAAGCGCATCTGATCGCGGCTTGGATTTCAACCTGAGCATCGAAGAACTTTCACAAATGCTGCGTAAGAAAGAATGCTACTTTACAGGTGAAAAGCTGGTTGCTTTCGTTCACTGCCGAGAAAAAGTTAACGCTGGTGAGATTGAGCTTCCATCTAACTATCTGACGATTGATCGCTTAAATTCGGATAAAGGCTACGTTACTGGCAATGTCGTTGTTTGCAGCAATGAAATTAACCAACTAAAAGATCGTATGCCGTCGGAAGAATTCTCAAAGGCAATTGCAATGAGAAAGCTACTAAAAGATTCTGGCATGACTAGCGAGATGCTAAAAATCATCGCTGGGTAGGATAACCCTACCATTAGGTACAAAAAAGCCCTGAGATTAACTCCAGGGCTTTTTTATGGCTATTCGAAGATGGATAAAGCGTTGGATCTCGCTGTCATGTACTCATCAGACAGAAACGCGGATACGGATTCAAATAGCCCCTTCTCTTTAGCGTCACTAAGAATGCGACTGCGGTGCTCTCGCTGCCTCTCGTCAGCTACCATCCCAAGTCGAATAATATCCACATAGGATGCATATTCCGTAAAATAATCAAAATCGTTCGTTTTACAGGCCACCTCTACGAGCACTGGATCGAACCCCCATTTACTCAGAACTTTACCGCCAATTTGACCAGAGAAGGACTCTAGCGCTGGTTGCATAAATTTCTGGGTGTAGCAGGCATCACCAAAAATGTGCGCTTCTTTATAAATTGGAAGGCACCCGATGTTGTGTATTAAAGCGGCCAACATCAGCGTGTCGACACAAAATTCACTTTTAATGTTTTCATCTATTGTTTTAAACGCCCCCATAGTCGAACCAACTACAGCAACTGTATTGTCCCAAGAGCGTTTCATCATCACTTTGGTGAAAGGGGAGTCTGTTTCAAATAGCTGTTCCATTGCAAGTCCCATTGCAATGTTTTTGATCTTCTTAAGGCCAATGCGGGTTATGGCTCTGTTCAGGCCTGTGACTGGTTTTGTTTTACCAATGTGTACGGTATTGGCCACTTTCACAATCCTAGCACTAAGCGCCGGATCTTTGATGATGATGTCGTGCATCCCGTTAAGTGTCGCATCAGGGTTGCTCGCCTCGTCAGACACCTGCATAGCAATCGCCGGCAGCGTCGGTAGAACAAGAGTATCTTGCTCAATTTTTTGAGTTAATAATTCAATTAACTTTATTCCGTCGTTCATGAAAACCCTCTATCTGGGCCCACACATGCCATTTAACGGGGCCTTTGCGTCTTCCGTAACGAATTTTATTCACTCAACATCGTAAATGTTGTTAAGCAGCGATCCCATTATATACGATCGCTGATAGAATCCAACCCTTAAACTAAGATGCTTTTCTTGTTACACCCTGCTTCACACTTGGGTTTTCAGGCTCTTGTTCCAATTCAGGGCGACTTGAAGGAGTAATCGAAACTGCATAACTTTTGAGCACATCGAATGCAGATTTAGTATCACCTTCCGATCTCATCGTTTTTGCAACTTTTAGTACATCATTATGATCTTCAAGGACATAGCGAACACTTCCCATGTTCCCTTTTGGCTTATCAAATGAAACTTCACCATTCGATAGGATATATCTTGGCTTATATAGCAACGACTTGTGAGGAATGCCAACACTATCACAAAACGCTCTCATCGTGTTTATGTCTTTAAGCCCCGCAGGGTCCGCATCTAAACCGAAGCCAAGACCTTTGGCACCAGACATAAATTCGAACCGCTTTCTTAACCCATCAGCAACTTTGGCTCTTTTCTCTGGAGACATTTTACTGAATGGCTCACTCTTTTTCGGGGCTTCAACAACTTTAGCTGGAATGTAACTACCATTTTCATCTTGAGTGAAATCAAGGTCATTCATTCGCAACCACTGAGGCATAACCCCTTTATGCAAGATTATATGCCCTTCAGAAGCACCGACAGGACCTTTTCGGCAAAGTTGATGAGTAATTGCATCGCGACTTTGATTCTTTGTTGCATGGTGGCTTTTCACGGATTTTGCAATCTCTTGCTCTGTCATACCCGTTGCGCGCATAAAGTCACCAAGTTGACGCTGCAACGTTAAGCTTTCTTGCGAACCGTCATCAATCCAGTGAATAGTCCTTTCCATAAACCATGATTTGCTTTTTTCTAGCATCTCATCAGAAAACGGCTTCAGTTCCTTATTTCCATCAGTAAAGACAAAATCACCAGCCGGTGAATCTTCGCTTTTAATAAACTCGATACCCAGCATATCTTCAACAAAAGGGATGGCACCTCCTGCTGCTTTTACTGACACGCTGTTTGGCTCCGCGAAAGGCAGGTTATGTTTTTCGTTCATATTGCTAAGTAACACGTTAAGCTCATTGAAACTTAAGGTGTCAAACACACCCTCAGTCATCCAAACAAAATCTGAACCCGGCTTAGGTGTACCAAAGAAGTGACCTCTAACGCGGTTTGTCCCATGATCAATCCGACTTACCTTGTTCTCATTTTGTTTCCACAACAAGTATTGATGCCCACCTTCAGATAAGGTTCCGGGCTCAGGAAGTTCAAGATTGTAAATCGGGATACCTCGCTTAACTTTCACAAAATTAGCGTAAATGTTGCTATAGCAGCTGCGGTATTGTGTACCAGGCTCACGTTTACTTTCCATCAGTGGTGAGAAGCGCTGACCAAGGCTAAGTAGGCCTTTATCGAAGAACTCACCCAGCATGTCAGAGCGAATCATTCGAGAGCCATCAAAGAACTTCTTGATATCTTGTTCAAGTTCATTTTTCGCACGAGGAAGAAGTTCTGTGAGAATACCTTGCAGCGGCTCTTCTAGGGTGATTGTTGCAGATGCTTCGTCACCCAGCGCGTCGATACCAAAAAGAGGGAATCTTGACTTCTTGGCCACGGAAGAGAAAAACTGGAACATGTTTTTCAGATCATCTTTTCTGAATCGTTTATTTTGATTGTCGACGCGAACTTGAGGTGCATTTTTTGCGATACCTGCATTACACAGTTCAGCCATCAGGCCGATCATATTAACGGCTTTACCGTTACGTCCACCGCCTTGATGCATCGCGAAGTTTAAGTCATACTTTTTACGCTTCTGCATTCTTTCCGGATCCGCAGCAACAGCTGCGATATGAAATCTCTTCATTTCACCATCGCGTGGTGATTTAAAATGAAACTTCACATGATCAAGAGCTGCGGCTTTTGCCTGATCCAGAGAATCGATATTAATCATTCGATTGACCGACAAGAATTCCAACAGCTGCATAGGCATTACGCCTTTTGACCAATCGATAAAACCAGGCTTTCTATTAAGAGGAATAACTTCAGCTTCCGGCGAAGATGTTGCTACCGGACCGTCTGCTTTATTTGATACTCCATCTTGCTCTTGCCCAGGTTTAACAGCTTTCCCATTAGCACCGTTAGATGTACGACCCTTATTTTGAGATGGAGATGATGAAGAACGTCCAGCATTTTTATTAACGCGCTGTACATTCAAGGTAAGCAATGGCTCAAGTTCATTACTAAATGCATCCATCAGGTGCTGTCTAGTTGCACCTTGAGGCAGCAATTCATCCAACATGCCATTTTCGGTCACAGCCATGACATCTGAAAGGATAGTAGCTACGTTCTTTTTGTAGGTCGACAGAGGCTGCTCTGATTCGCGTAAAATTACCGTCTTAATCGCGCCCGGGAGATCCATCGCAGATTGCCTAACGCCAGATAAATCTGATCCCAGACTTGTCTTTTTCCAGTCTTCAACAGCATCTTGAAGAGATATTTTCTTACCGTTCTTTTTTGCATTGTCATCCATATAAAGCTCAGATGCATACTGAGCAGGATATAAGCACTTAAATGCACATTGCTGAACCGCCAAATGAGCGTAAGCACACCCGTGCGCCTTACTGAACACGAAGCGTCCACGTTTTTCTCTAAAGGGGTTGTACCATGTCGACGCCGTGTCTCTATCTACCTTATGGTTGGCCATCGCATTTTCTATAAATGGGCCTTCGTACTCGTCGATAATCTCAGACTTACCTTTCTTCAATGCAGAACGGAATTTATCTGCTTCTGCCCAGGTAAACCCACCGACTTCAGTAAGCCCCTTCATTAACTGCTCTTCGTACAACATTACACCATACGTTTCACCTAAGATTGACTGGTAAACGTCAGGCAAGATAACCGAATCAGGATTCTGCTTCCCTCTAACGTAACCAGTGATCACATCATTGTCACCTTTAACGTTAGCGTCACGCATTAAAGCAAACATCGCCGTTAATTGATTAAAATCCTCAGGCTTGAATGAACGACCAAGGTTTTCACCTGTAAAGCCACCCATCTGGCTTATACCCAACCAAGCTTCCCTATGAAATACGTGCTTAATAGAGCGATCATTATAGGGCGCGCTGGTATTCGGATCTAAACCTACCGCTTGCATGCCAAGATAGTGGCGCTTGAAAATATTGTTGCTCAGTAAGTCGTATTTAATTAGTCCTGTTGCACCCAGGGTGTGCTTTGTCATGTCAATTCGTGACATTTGGATACCTGATTTACCAGTACCGATAACCAACCTATTGAAGTAGTTATCAATACCTTCAGGGGCGACGATCACACTCCCCTTATTCACAGCAGCACCGGTAAATCCACTCTTCATGTAATCAGACAAGCGCACAATTTTATCAATTGCCTTATCCATCCCATTTATTTTGGGTGCACGCTGTAATAGTTGAGGTAAATCGTTATCAACGAAGTCTCCCCAATCGTTTTCAGTTAATTTCTTTTGTGTGCCAATGTACTTGAAAGCCTGATCTAATAAAGCCCGCTGCTCTGGTTTCCAGGCGCGAAATTGGACAAGCGCCTTATATCCTTCAGTTAAAAGAGTTTCAGCTTTTTTCAGTCCTTCCGTTCTTGAAAGCACCGCAAACTGCTCAGGGTTAAATTCACCAAGCATGTTGTTGAGCATCACGTCAGGATTGACGAATTCCACATCGACATCAGGCTCTTCTTGCCTTGCATCATCAAGGAAACGCTTGAACAAAAGTCCGTTGGCTACGGGATCTACAGGCGTCATCCCAATAACATGCATTACAAGTGAGCTAACTGCCGAACCACGAAGCATATATCCGTTGTTGGACTCATCACCCAGACGCTGTATTTTTTGGATGTTTCTGAAATAATCTTCAAACCCTTGATTATGGATTATTGATAGTTCGTTTCTAAGGCGGTCTGCGTATTTCGGAATATCATTTACATCGAGTGTTTTTTTGAATTTTGACCATGCTTGGCTAACTTCAAGGTGAAGCGGCATCGGATCTTGGCCACCAGCAATCAAGTCGGCACGAATGCTTTTGCTAAACACTTTAGGTACTTCACATTTCTCTGTGAAGTATGCAGAATTTAAAAATGGCTCTGGGTTGCCACCAGGCTTTTCACCTGCTGCGGCCAAGCATCGATTTCGATACAATTCATCAACCCACGCCAACCCTTTAGTTTCATCAAATGTGCTCAACCAATCTTTCGCATATCGAGAGAACCACTGCTTACTAGCCATCAGGTCTTCTTGATTGTTTGCATGAGCGATGGTTGACTCCACAATAACCGACGGACGAAGGCTATATTCACCCTCTTCAGGCATGGACTGAAGCAAGGCAGATGCAAACGGGTTTTGAGTGTTCGGAAGTTGAACAGCGAGGTATTCACCTTGGGAAAATTGATTTTTCAAGGCGTGTAGCGGTGAGTCTTGGTTGGAAAAATGCCCTCGAATGCTCACTGCGTCATCTGGATCACAATGCTCACGAACGAGACTTGCCCCTACAGAACCAGGGAAACCATCCAAGGCAATCGTCTTCTCTAATTGTTCTTTGTATTTACCCGAAACTAAATCACTTAACTGGAGCCCCATCTTAGGGTTGAATTTCTTGTCTCCGTTCGCAACATGACCAGCAACATCAAGCAAAGACTTCAACGACAAGAACCCCTCAGTCCCTTTCGCCAACAAAACTAGTTCACCACGATATGCATCGCCATCTAAAATCTGAAGAGTTACACCGGCAATACCATGAATACCTTTATTCTCGCATGACAATAAAAATTCAGGGACACCAGTTAATGAATGAACATCTGTAAGGGCAGCTACGGGAATCTTATGCTTTTCTGCATACGCGACAATGTCGCTTACTTGCATTAAGCTTCTTCCGTACGAATTTACGCTTCGGTTTATGAGGGGTAACATGGCAATCCTTGCTCTTTATCGATTGTTTTCCTTAACACCTCTGATTGTATCACAGTTCAGGAATTGGATAAACAATCAAAACAAACGAGCTGTTTTTGTCGATGTTAGAAATAAATCCGCATAACTTGAATTATGACAACGAAAAACAGGGTGGATAAAATGCAAAAAAAATGCCTGAAATAACACTTTTGTTTTGAGTGCATTGAAATAAATTAATTTTTATGAAAAAATTGCATTATTTCAAGCAAATTGAGTTGACAGGTTGGGATACCTTTGAAATACTGCAATCAAGTTAAGGCTGAAATCTCTTTAACGGCAGCATTAACTGGTTTGCTTACAATATTACGGCGCTGATTTTTATCAGCGCTTTTTTTATGCCTAAAGCTAAAAAATACGCATATTTCTAAACGAGAAAGTCTTATTTTCCAAGAAAGTGGCAGCATAATACAGCAATCATTGAAATATTTCAATTGTATATTTAACCTCTTTCACCACAACAAAAGTGTTGTTTTTCTGTTGGCTAGTTGGTAAAATTTACCTACATTGAAACGGGGAAACAAAACAATGAGACAATCAATAAGATTACAAGCGATGAATCAAAATGACTTATTCGCTCAAATCATCAGAATTTTAAAACAACAATTCGGCACATTGCCAACAGCCGGTATCATTGCAGGACAAGCAGTAGCGAGCGCGGTGTATTCTGTACAAAACATCACACACACAGCTCCTTATAATGACCTAGACGTATTTGGCACCAAAGAAGAGTTACCTCAAGGCATATTCGAAAAAGAGCGATATAAAGCATCGGTTTCGCGCAGTAATGCTGATCAATCTGTTGGGCTTTATGAGGGGAGCTTCTCTTACAATGTGGGCGTGATCAACGTAGGGAGCTATTCTATTGAAGACAGCACGGTCGACCCTGTCAACTTTCGAATAAACTATGTGAAAATCAATGCTCACGGACAATCGTCAACCACAGGCTTTGGGCGACACGTTTTGAATGGATTTGATATTAACTGCGTGCAGGTTGGCATTGATATTAAAAATGGTGAAGTATTCTGGACACCAGCTTTCCTCGATTTCCTAGACTCTCGCCAATTAGCGGTGACTTTCTATGGTACCCCCATGCACTCCGCTGTTAGGCTGCTAAAAAAGAACGATGATTTACCGTGGGCTAAGCTTGATATTCCAGGGCAGATGAAGAAGCTTCAGACTGTTAGACAGCTTATTCGATTAGTAGAAGATGAGCGTACTACAGAGCATCACACAATGGTATTCCCGGGAAATCTTTTTTCGGAAATTTATCGTGCCCGAGCAGCTTCATATGAACATGTGCTTAGCGAATATTTTTCAATGGAGCATCGTGTACTAAATCTGTACAGAAGTGAAATGGAAGTAACTGAAGATGTTGTTTTTTATCTTCTTCAGCCAATTGGCTATGATAGCAAGACTTTAACTGCGTTTCTTAATGTCATTTCAACTACGGGTTTGTCCATTGGAGATGCATCTCAATTTCAAAGTATTGAGTTTCTCATCCGCATGTACACCAAGTTTGAAGAAAGAGTGCATGCCGACAATTTGGAATTGCTAAGTGAAATACTATGTAGGTTCTCACCTGAAGACCCAAATGCCGGGGGGAATTCCACCATGTTATTCATGCATATCAATGAAACATTGTTTGATTCAGCGTGGGAAGAGGATGCGCGCCAACTATCAAAGGGTGACTTTGATTCTATCGCCCACATGGCCACTAAATTTACACGTATTTTCGAACAATCCAGAGCAAGAGGGTTGGCTTTTACCGCTAAAGTAGCCAATGCTGTTCGGGAAGTTTCAAGCATGAATGCCAGATACCTCGTCAGGATGCTGGATGGTTATTTTGAGGAACTAAAGAAGCCTGAAAACATTGATATCACCAATATTGACAATTGGGTGCACCCAGTGTTTTTAAAGCTAATTAATCAGCACATTGAACAAGAAAGAAAATCAATGACAGTAACGAGCGTCCCCTACCCTTCAGGGTTGGGCTCTCTGTCTGCTGTTACACCTGACAGCATAGCGTTCCGACAATATAAGAATCTAGCAGAACTGCATGATTCGCTTGACCCTCAACACTGGAGCGCTTCCATCATGATGGATTGCAAGGGTACATACTTGCCTCTTGAGTTTGTTTATACGGATCAAAGAGGTGAGATCAAGGGTGTCATGATTTTTCGACAATATACTGTTAAAGGGGAGTCAGGTGATCCTGAGCATCGTTGGCAGATTGCCGATGCTCTGTATGACAAAGAGCAGCCGGCTATAGAAGACTCCGCTAAGTTTTCTGGATGGTTATTTGAATACCCGGGAAGTTCCATCTTGAAGCATCTGAAAGATAGTGGGATTCACTTCTCTGAAGCACACCAGAAAATCGCCGCATAGATATTATAAAACAACAAATATGTTGTAATAAAAACCCTCTTTGGTATAATTGAAATATATTAATTAATTTCTCCAGAGAGGGCTAACATGGTTGATTTAGGTGAGGGCGATTTCCGTGATCTTAGTAACTTTGAAGCACGCGAATTTACTTTTCGCGGGTTTCGCTGCGCCAGCATGGAAGGCCTTTTGCAATCCCTGAAGTTTCCTCTTTTGGACAAGCAAGAGCGCATCATGTCTCTTGTGGGGATCAAGGCTAAACGTAAGGGGAAAAAGAAAAAGTGGTACCTTGATCACAAGCTCTATTGGCGTGAGCAAGTGCTTTGTCGTTTCTCAGACGAATACCAACAGCTCATCGATGAAGCCTTTGATGCCCTATTTGAACAAGATGATAGTTTTCGCAGTGCCATTGCAAGAACGGTAGGTGAAGACCTTTGTCATTCAAGAGGCCACCAAGACCCTCATTACACTGTGTTGACTGAAGAAGAGTTTGTACGGCGTATTGAACGCCTTAGGCAGCGCCTTATTTCCAGCAACTAAAGTCCCCAAAAGCCTCCGTGTGTTAATATGTGATTAAACACGGAGGTTTTACATGTTCATTAAAGGATTAATTGTCTTCGGCATTATTGGCTTCATCGCTACGTCACTTGGTTTCCGATACATCATGAATGAGTTCGGAAAAACATTAGAACAAATTCGTTAAGGTTTAACCCTTCTTTGCATCTCAACACCAGGAGACACCTGTTCTTCCTGATTGTTTATCAATGGCTTTTCTTCAGTTCTCCAGCTGGAAAGTGCTTTGGCCAAACAGTGACCAACAGGGTTTGAGTCTATCTTTGCCATCAATTCTTCACTGGTTATCGAATTACCGACACCATTGCTTCGCATAACATCGACCAAGGATGCAGCATACTGCTCTCCTGTTAAGGATAGTGATTCTCTGTTGTTGGCTACTTCCGCGAGCTGATTTCTAAGGTTAACAAGCTTTTGATCATCGTTAGGGAAAACTCGCTGTAAAAGTTCACTGAGCTTCTTAGCCATAGGCTCAATAACCTGCGCCCTGCCAAGGCTGAGCTCTTTTATTTGTATTTGTCCGAGTAAAGGAGGGTTCGCATTGTTGTCCTTTAGCTTTATGACAGGGTTTGTCGATGATTCAGTATCAACAGACAAAGTGACGCCAGATGGCAGTCCATGATGTTCAGCGATACCAAGGAGCATAGCGTTGATTTCACCAACCACCTTTTTGTCATCATCCGTTAATTCGCTTTTGATAGAAGGCGTCTCAGGTTCTGCCTTCTTCACGCCGGCATACTCCAACAACTCCACCAGGCGTGCCTCTGCGTTAGGGTAATTACTTCTCCATCGCGCACCCTTATCACCTTGCTGAAACTGAACAAGGACTTGCCCAAATCCTTCTTCGGCAACAGATACAGAAATACCTTGCTTCATATCATATCCGGCGATGAGTTCATCAACCTTTGCTTTATTCAACTGTTCCATGTTGGCCGCATGCCTCCCTGCAAACAAAAAAAGGGTAACAACATTAATGTTGTTACCCTGATATTATCACAGTTGAATGTGCTGGATTTTAAATCAATTCTCTTACGTCACGCTCATCCATACAGATGTGTCTTCTGAGCTTCTTAAGAGCAGCTGATTCAATTTGACGCACACGTTCTCGCGTAATGCCAAAGTGTTTACCTGTTTCTTCGAGGGTATGCTCGTTGCAGTTGATCCCGAATCGGAATCTTAAGATTGTGGCATCGCGATCCGGCAAGCGAATAAGTAGGCGTTCGATAGTGTCAACCATCTCTTTGCTTTCAAATCGCGTGTATGCACGCTCACCAGTTTCATCCTCAATGAACTCGATCATGGCACCCATATCATCGCCATCACGCCCAGCTGTCGGAATATCCAATGAAACAGGAGCGCTTACCATTATTGCTTCACGAACATTTACAAGTTGCTGTAGTGAGCATTTTATTTTTTCAGCGATCACATCATCAGTAAGCACTTGTCCAGGCTCAAGTGAATTCATCAGCTTTCTGTATCGATGCTCAAGTTGGAACATATGAACCGGCTTTCTGATAGTGTGACGAGTGTCAGCGATTTTTCGCTGTACTGATTGCTTAATCCACCACGTTGCATAGGTGCTGAAACGATAGCCGAATTCAGGGTTAAACTTATCAGCGGCCTCCATCAAGCCTAAGTTACCCCAAGCAACTAAATCTGCAATGCCAATATTTCCGCCAGCAGCAATGTACTTGCGTGCCACGCTTATGACTAATCGTAAGTTGGAGTTAATTAGCATTTCACGAGCATGCTTATCGACACGCCCATCAGCGAGAGCTTTTTGGATCCGAGTGCCATACACTTGCTCTTCTTCCTTAGTCAGAAGATTGTATCGTGACAGTTCCGCAATGTAGTGTGCAAACGGATCAGATGATGTTACTTCTCGTTTTTCACCAAGCGACACCTCATCATCGTCGTCATCGTCTTCCTTTTCTGCGTCATCGAGCCCTAGCGTAATTTCAACACCATCGTCATCATAAAGAACTGACTTCTGACGTAGAGAGATTTCAGATTCTTCATCCTCATCCTCAACTTCATCGCCTCCATCTAATTCGTCAAGGTCATCTATTTCGACTTCCGCATCGATAGCGTCTTCAGAATCTTCATCAACGAAATGAGCATCGACTTCAACTTCTTCAGATAGGGCTTTCTTACCAGACGGTACCCCAGCGTCCTGCATAGCAGTTTGAGTATCCATAACTATCCTTGTTTTTGTGGTTTTTGGCATCCGTGCCGATTTACAACAATAGTAACATATTTGATGTTAATAAAGCATCATCTAATTCAATAAATATGGTTTTGGTATACAATCAAGTTTCTGTCAGGGATGACTAAAGGATTTTGCAAGGGAGTGTTATGAGTTTGAATTATGTCGATGGCGACATCATCAAAATGGGGAAAGAGCGTACTATAGACGTTCTTATACATGGCGCCAATTGTTGGCACAAAATGGGTGCAGGGTTAGCGTTGAAAGTTAAACGAAATTGGCCTGAAGCTTACGAGCAAGACTTATTGACGCCTCGTGGTGACAAAAGCAAACTGGGCGGTTTTAGCTGGGTTAAAACGCAATCTGGCTTAATCATTGTCAATGCTTACACTCAGTATCGATATGACCGCTATAACACGGTTGCCGATCTTGATGCTATCTCAAACTCTTTTTACGGCATTGCGCAATTCTTTGGCGGACACAATCTTCACTTCGCCTTTCCACTGATAGGTGCAGGACTTGCTGGTGGTGATTTCAGCGAGATAGCGCCCATTATATCTCAGCATATAAACAGTGAAAAACATAGCTGCGTGCGCTTTAAAAAATAAACATAAATGTTGTTATTGTTGTCAACAATGATATGATGGTGGCATAGTATTTTTCTTGGAGCAAACATGAAACCGTCATTTTTATTATGGATGAGACAAATAGGATATTTCCCCTATTTCTTCTTAGCTGGTCTCTCAATTGCATCAATTGCCGTGGCCGCAACTCTTTACCTCTGGGGTACAATTGATATTTTAGGACTTCTTGGCGCTTACGCCACGCTGGTTCTAGTCGAGTACGGGGCTGCATACCTAATGTACAGAATTAAAAACCCCGCTCCAACCGGTATTTATTTCCTTGGTAGCGACGACCCTTTCATGTTTTCCCAAGAGGAACTCGAAGACCATATAAATAATTTTGGTCGTAGCCGGGGCAAGACCAACGCTTACAAAACAATATTAAATGCTGAACAAAACCCAACGAATGGAAACGAACAATGAGAAGTAATCCGTTTACTGATGAAATAAACAAGCATGAAAGCCGCAGCTTAGATGACGCAGAAGACCGTGAAGCGGTTGCATCCAGCCTGAACAATGTATTTGGTTCAGCTATCGAAGATGCAGGCGCGTTCGATTTGATTCGCGGCACACTTTCTGAGCGTGGAGGTCACTTATTTTCTCAAGATGACAACTTGGCTTTCTTTTACGGACTCCCTAATAATCAGACTTTTCATGTGGCTTACACTCCAGACAACTCGCCTAAGATGCATGTTACAGTTCTCAACATAGCGCCTGACTCACAGGAGCTAAAAAACCTGTTTTTTGACAAGTTCATCTTGAATGGTTGGGATGTCATCAAAACACAATTCAACGATATCCTTCTCGACCCAAGTAAAACTTCACTACTTTACTCCTACAACACGCTACCAGACAGCCTGAAACATGAAGCAGCAGGGCATATTTTCGAGGGCGAAGAAGATACGCTTTGTTTTATTGTTGTACAAGGTAACGTTTTGTGTGTCGCCACCGACGACTTGCCTCAAAACATGAAAGAGCATACAGGCTTTGAATCTTACATCGACGTTGAAATGCATGGGGATTTTGTTGGGGAACCTGACGCATTCTACATTATCCAAGATGGAAGAGTTGTTCACTTTGCTCCAGGCCCCCTCCCCTATACAGGTGAAGTATCTTTGGATGACTTACCTGTCCGGGGTAAATAACCGACAGCAAAAATAATGATAACATCAGTTATGTTGATAGTAGACAAGGGAGTGTCGACATGGCTGTTGCTCATATCATTGCGGATGCGTCTTGGGATAAAGATTTAGCATTGGCAGGTTACGGTGGTGGGATCACAATATTCAAAGGTGATGGCACTGATGTCAGCAAGTCCTACCAAGGCGTCCGCTCTGAAGCCTTTGATGTTCATTCTATCGAGCTACTGGGAGCAATCGCCGGCATGCGACTGCTCACTAAAATGCGAAAGCAACTCGCAGAACCTATCACAGAGCTCACTCTCTATACTGACAGTCAAAACCTCATCCACCAGTATGAGCGTGAACTAGGCATACGTCCTCACCCTACAAACGAAAAATATGAGCGCGAAGTTAAAGAGCTCATTTCCATCACTAAACAGTTTGGTAATGATTTCAAATTAAATATTCGCAAAGTTAAAGCCCACGTTCCAAACTACAAAGCCACTCCAATTGAAAGGTTACACAACGTAATCGACTTGCAAGCGAAGGATGCGCTAGAAAAAGTACGTGACCACTTACTTTCTCCAAGGACACACGATAGTCGGCATTATGCTGCTATTCTTCCTGCAAACCCTGATATAAACACTTCGCGCTCACTCTATGCGTTGGGGTACGGCTTAGCGAAGAAAGGGCTTGCTGCTCGCGTGCGATTTGACGGCAAAATCGAAAATGGGACGCATGAGCACCCCTTCATTAATGGTATAGAAAAGGCGGCTAATGAGGACAATGTACCTATGCGTGACCGCTTAAACATCATCAAAAAAGCGGCGACAACCGATCTTCTTCATGGTGCAAAGGGGCTCGATAGAACGCTTATTCGTGAACATGAGCGCCGCACTGGGCCTGCTGGGATTCGAAAAGGTGTATTTAATAATGCTATCGGTGCCAACGCTGGGGTTGCATCTCGTCTCCTGTTTGGTCTTCAGAATCCAGCAAGAATTAATACGTCAAACTTGTCAGGGCGCATGGAAGATGCGAGTAAGTTTGCGTTGGACTTATCAAGAAGTGGGATTTCAGAAAAGCCAGTGACGCCTGGTGAATGGCTTCAGAATTTCTCTCACTATATTGGCACCCCAGTTGTGACTAATCTGAATCATGCATTGAAACTAAGCGGCATATCCATCCCTGAAAAATTACAAGTCAAAAAGCCCTCGTACGCTGAAGAAGTTCAGGCTTCGTTCAGCAGGCCAAAAGGGTTGTTTGGGGTCGTTAAGGAGACCTTAACACAATACAAAGATATGCTTGAGCCTGGTCAAATGCATGCAAAGTTGCACGAAGTGCTTATCAAGAACGGGGTATCGAACTCCCCTACCCTTAGCAGTGAAATTTATGCATCTTGTTTGTCTCATCCGAACAAAGACTCTGATCTTGCCGTTTTGTCAATTCTTAACTCCGTTGATAAAGCTCATAAAAATGACGCTAAGAGCGCACCTAAGACACCTGACGAGCCTTCCCACAAGAAGACAAAGGAATATGCTAACGCTGATTATGCGGCTCTCAAACGGCGATAGGGGCGCAGTCCCACGCCCACTCACGCATCACACATAATAATCCACCAACCATTTAAACAACATTTATGTTGTGGTAAAATGGTTGTAATATTTCAATTCAAGGTAAACAGATGTCTAATCGAGCACTGGATAGCGAACGTCAAATTGCTAATATCCTAAAAAACAAAATGTTCACAAGACAAAGCGAAAAGACCCAGGTCACTATTCCCCGCCACGGTCTGGCAGAGGTTGTACGTAACCGACTTATTCATTGCCACGAGGTTGCAACGACAGGAGCGTATATCGCGGCTTTTATCGACTATCAGAACAATTGGAACTCCGGCTCAGTTGATTACCATGGAAGCATACGCCCTGCCGGCTTACTCCATGACATCGGAAATCCCGCTTTTGGGCATGCTGGTTCCAGGTTGATTGACGAACGCTTTAAAGCTATTGGCGGGTTCGATGACAACAATAACAACTTGGTTATCATAACCAAGAATAAAATAATGGTGTCAAACTACACTTTGGCTAGTGTAATTAAATACCCAGACCGCCTCTATGCAGAGCAGGTAGAGTTGCACACAGCAAATTTGAAGAATGCCCTATCTCAAGATGTTGAGCACTTCAGCAAGCTAGGCATTGAGCTCGAAGAGCAAACTCGAACAATCGCATGCCAAGTAATGGATTTGGCAGATACAAACACATATTGCACATCGGACCTTACCGACTTTTTGTGCCTTGGTAACACAATAGATATTGATGCTTTACGCGATGTGGCTGATCGCTCAGGCATTTCATATCGCTACAGCGAACTTGGCACACTGATGACGATCATTCAGTCTGGGGATAAGAGTGTAATTAAAGCCTATTTTAATCAATTAAATAACAGATTTTGTGAAAACTATGAAATCACAAAAAAAGGTGTAATCCCTGTAAATCAAGATTTAGAGCGTTTTCGTGATTTCTTATGGGAAATTGAGCTTGAGTATTACATCAAGCCAATTGATGGTTCGAAGGAGTTCCAAACCAACCTTGCGTTATTGGATGCGTATATTGATAAAGTCCTTAATGATGGATTTATTCCCTCACGACATTACCGCGACAAGATAAACAAGGCTAACTCTGAAGAGGAACGTCTTCTTCACATTCGGGACATGATTGGTGAAGCTACTGATCACTACATCATAAATGTAATGGGCGGTGCTCAGCACTTTGTAGACATAAAGCACGTTTAATTTATGCTTAAAATGTCGGAAGCATTTTGCTTCCGGCAATCTATGGCATGGTACGAAAACCCAACACAACTCATTGTAGTATGATGCTACAGTCCATCAGCCAGCTCATTGTAGTATGATGCTACAGTCCATCAGCCAGCTCATTGTAGTATGATGCTACAGTCCATCAGCCAGTTCGTTGTAGTATGGTGCTACAGTTCATCAGCCAGTTCATTGTAGTATGATGCTACAGTCTATCAGCAAGTTCATTGTAGTATGATGCTACAGTCTATCAGCAAGTTCATTGTAGTATGATGCT
>PAVO01000008.1 GCA_002713215.1 Crocinitomicaceae bacterium | reverse complement strand
GTCCAGGTTATACAGGTTGTATCCATCATAATATTGAAGTACTCCCGTTATCTGTGCTCCATTATCATAAAACTCTCCCCCTAAATACAAACGATCTTCCACGGTATCTACATACATAAATTTGGCTTCGTCGTATATATTAAAAGCAGTGTCTACCGCCACCCAGTTTTGGGCCTGGGAGTTCACACCAAGGCATAGCGCCACCAGCAGCAAGTATGTTTTTAGTATGGATAGTGTGTATTTCATTTCACTTCGGCTACGCTCAGTGTAAATGACCACGCCATGTGTAGCAGATTTTACATTTCTCATTGCTCTTCATTGCTCTTAATCCAACGCGTTTTATTTCTTAGGGTTGATTCAAAACCATTTTATTTCTATTTTTTTCACTGTACTGCCAGGTAATGTGGGATCTGTCATTTTGAGTGAATTTCGAAGAAATTTAACTTCGTTGAGCTCCTTCGTCGGCTGTATCGAGAATGACCGAGTTTTGTCTATTTCTCGATACATTTTGCTCTCCTCGATAGCTATCGGCATCACAAAACAATCGAAACGACAAGCTAAATTCCCATTCCACAATATCTGACTGTAGTACCTTTTTTTTCTCACTTAAATTTCTCTTTCCGACTTAACATTAAGCTTATTAAAAATGCTCTTACGATGGTTACTTACCGTATTGATCGAAATGTTCAATTTAGCAGCAATTTCCTCCCTGGAATACCTTTGTCCGATTAAATGCGCTACTTCTTCTTCCCGGGGACTTAATGCCCTTCCTTTGGGCAAAGCAATAAGCCGTTTTATTTCTTCGACATATTCAGGCTGATACCAGGTACCTCCTTCCATTACGGCATTTATTGCGGAAACAAAGTTCGATAAATTGCATTCCTTCGTTACATAGCCCCGAACTAACGGATGTCGGCAAGTCATAAGTACTGGTGTTTTCCAAAGTGAGCTAAAGAGAACAATTTTTAAATGATCTATTTTTAGCCGATCCAGGTTACGAAGTACATCATTGGCATTGCCCCAGGGTCCAAAATCGAAATCGAGCAACAACAGGTCGCAATCGTGTAGCAGCGTATAGTCAAAGTCGTTGGGAATGTAAGTAGCAATATTATCACCATAGGTTATCCGCAGCGACAATGATAGCGCCTGCCCCAAAAGTATATGATCGTCTATGATAATAATTTTCATGTTCGGTTTTCGAATAAGGGAATGTGAAGTTTGGTAGCTTGTATTTTACAATCGAAGAAAAGAAGCAGGGCCCGGGTGTTTTTAGAAAACGAAATGGGGTTGTCGAAGTTTATCTCAACACCATACTCATCGGGCAATACCCGAAGCTTTTGCGTTCCGTCTTGCAGCAGTTGTTCTAAAATACTAAGCACCGCAATTTGAAACTCATTGGAATACATCCCGGGGTTGTGGTCGCATTCTACCTCAATCCATTTGCCCTTGTGTTTTACATTGGTGGGAGTATATATAAGCCAATCTTTGTCGGTAAACCTACGGCTATAAAACTGGTTGTTGTAGGTTTCGAACAGTTTGTTTTTTACTTCTTCAAGGTGCTTTCTTCCCAATTCCACATTACCCGAATCAATAAATAGAGCCACCGAGGTTAGGGTAGGCAATATATCGGAATGCAACAGGGAACCCACTTCGGTTTTTTCATTTTCAAAGGCTTTAATCTGGTGAATAAACATATGGGTTAGGTTTTTCGATACCTGAAGCCGCTTCCGGTTGTGCCTTTTTTCCATAAACCAAACCAGCAGCACAACAATCAAAAGCGCTCCCAGTCCCAGGGCCCAATTAAGAACGGTAGCCAGTCGGGTTTTCGATTTTTCCAGCTCCACTTCGGTTTCGAATTGTTCTATGGTTTGGGCAATTTTTTCACTTTTTAAGCTATCGGCCACCACTTGGTGAAGAAGCAGGTATTTATAAGCACTATCCGCATTACCCAATTGGTAGTATAATTCCTGAATATTCCAAAGCGTAGCTTCAGATAAGACCAAATTATGACTATAGGCTGATGTTTTATTTAAATAAAGTAGAGCACTGTCTGGCTGTTGTTGGTTTAGATATAAACTGCTTATGTTATGCAGAACTACTTTCATTTTGAAAGTGTCAGCAAGATAAGAAGCCAATTCTTTGGCTTTGGAATAATGTTGAATTGAAAGGCCATATTGTTTGGTAATATTATAAAACCCACCCATATTAATGTAGGTTGATAGCTGAGCGTTTAGGTTTCGGTGTTCAACGGCATATTGAAGCCGTTCTTCGTAAATATTTTTGGCCAGTTTATATTTTTTAAGTTTTACATATACGTTGGCCATATTGGAAATACACTTCCGTTGGTTTTCTACATCACCTCCTTTTTCAAAATAGTCAGCAGCTAGTTGAAAGTGTTCTACGCTTTTTTCGTATTGTTCTTGCTGGTAGAGTATAATTCCCTGTTTTTTAAAACAACCGGCTTTAACCGTATCGGGTGCATGCTCGGCATGAACAACCCGGAAGTAGTAGGCATATGCACTATCAAATTGGTTGGATTGATAATATTGGTTAGCCAAGCTAGCCCATTCGGGCCAGTACACCGTTGCACCGGCCCAATTGGTAAAACCTATTGACAATATGGTTAAGAACAACCTTGTCATTCAAAAATAAAAATGGTTTTTCCCTTTTCTTCATCATTTTTATAGGACACTACCTCGCCCGAAGGTTGGTTGTTTACCCGTTCTACCAAAACTGAAAAGGGTCGGTCTCCCGCCGGTTCGGTACCACTGGTAATGTTAAACTGAAACTCGTCGTTTTCGTTTTTTCCAACGTATTGAATTTCTTCCTGGTCATCTACCGGAATGTACCCGGCAAGGGTATATAGGTTACCACTGTCGTGATCAATGGGGTCTGGGTCTACAACCGGCTTGTATAATACACTCATAATTCTATTTGTATTTAAATAAGTTAATAAAGTGCGTTCAACGGGTTTTATTCGCTCTTTGTTGTAGTAAAAACCAGTATTCTTTATACGGGGTATAAAAACACCTATACTGTTTAAATTTAAACTGAACATTCCTTAGTAAACTCCTTCAAAATCATGGATATACAATACTTACTATACAAATCTAAGTGACATTTTTGATAAAAAACATAGCCATATATGGCTATGTTTTTTTAATAAAAGGCAACCTCAATATCCTGCAAATTACTGATTATGTGTTGCTTATCATTAAACCTAAAACTTTGAATAAGAGGTTTAAAAATGATCGAAACGCCATTTTTTGCCAACTGCTCTAAAAAAGTGATAGACCTGTTTATTGTTTTATCATTTTTGTTGTCGCATAGAACTTATTAGAATTAGAATGATTCGAATTCAATTCATTACTGTGTTTCTTGCTTTTAGCATGTTAGCCTTTGGACAAAGCAAACGAGAGTTTGAAATGCCCGAAGGAGACACGGTTTTTGTTATGAAAATGTACTGGATGTGTTTTTTGTACAAAGGCGACAATAGAACTGAGGATAGTGTTGCCTCCGCCAAAATTCAGGAGCAACACTTGCAACGAATTAATAAACTCGCCGAAGAAGGCATTATAAAAGTAGCTGGTCCATTTGGTCATAACGGCGATCTACGAGGTTTATTCATTTATGATGTGGACACCAAAGAAGAAGCTGAAAAATATGCGAAGTCTGACCCGGCGATTAAGGCAGGGCAACTCCGATACGAGATCTACCCCTGGTGGACTGGAAAGGGAAGTAAATTGGATTAATCTTCATTCCTTATACTTTCATCCCAATTGTTTCGGTTCAATTCCAAATCGAATCCATAGATTTGTTTGCCTAAATCTGTTATCATGAAAAAATCTTTAAAAAACATCATTATAACTGCCATTATCTGCTTTTCATTTTCAATTGTATCGTTTGCTCAAGACACTGAATACGTGACCGTTATTCAATTTAAAAATGCATTGCATATTAGTGGAACCAGTACCCCATTTGAAATAGTAAAAGTGAAAACTGAACATCAAATTGATTTTAAGCCCCTATTTGTAAAAGTTAAGGAATTAGAAGCTGAAGGATGGGAAATGTACAATCAACAAATTGATGCCGCTAACTACCCCTCCATGACAATCTGGTTAAGAAAAAAGAACTAATTCAAATTAATTTTTAGTGAGTACCTCAAAAATTAACTGCCCCAATTGCGGAACTTCAATCGATGTTCAGGATATCATTTCTCATCAGCTCGAGGAGGAAATAAAACAGAAATATCAGTTGCAACTGCTTGAGGAGAAAAAGAAGTTTGACTCACAAGCAAAGCTGTTAAGCCAGGAAAAGGAGGACTTCGAGAAGAAAAAGCGCCAGGAGAACCAACTCTTTCAGGACCGGTTGGATAAGCAGCTTCGTGAAAGCAAAAAGGACCTGGAAGAACGGCTCAAAGAAAAAATGAAGCAAGAGCAAGCCGACCAGTTCGAAACGCTTCAAAAAGAGCTCAACGAAAAGTCGGAACAAATAAAGGAACTCAACCGAACCAAGGCAGAAATTGAAAAACTAAAAAGAGAGAAATCGGAGCTGAAGGAAGCGGCTGAAGCTGAAGCACAGAAAAAGTTGAACGAACAACTGCTTGCTGAAAAGGAGAAAATAAAAAAAGCGGAAGAAGAGAAAAACGAATTGCGCTTTAAGGAGCTTCAAATGAAACTCGACGACCAAAAGAAGCTAACAGAAGAAATGAAGCGCAAGCAGGAACAAGGCTCCATGCAAATGCAGGGAGAAGTGCTTGAACTTGCCATTGAAGATTACCTGGAAAGTTCCTTTCCACTGGACACCATAGAAGAAATAAAAAAAGGTGCTCGTGGTGCAGATTGCATCCAAATTGTAAATACCCGTTCTCGTTTGAACTGTGGCAAAATTTATTATGAAAGCAAACGGACCAAGGATTTTCAACCTAGCTGGATAGAAAAATTTAAAGCCGACATGCGGGAAAAAAATGCCGATGTTGGAGTTCTGGTGACTGAAGCACTGCCTAAAGGTATTGATCGACTAACCAACAAAGACGGAATCTGGATTTGCACTTTCGAAGAATTTAAAAGCCTGAGTATGGTTCTCCGCGAATCAGTGGTTAGAGTAAGTTCCGCTTTGGCTACAACCGAAAACAAGGGTGACAAAATGAGCATCCTTTATGATTTTCTTACAAGCAACGAATTTCGACTTCAGGTAGAAGGTATTGTTGAAGGGTTTACTTCCATGAAAATGGATCTTGAATCTGAAAAACGGGCCATGCAGCGCATCTGGAAATCGCGGGATAAGCAGCTGGAAAAAGTGCTCACAAACACAACCAACATGTTTGGTTCAATAAAAGGCATTGCCGGCAACGCCATTGGCAATATTGACTCGTTGGAACTGGGTGGAGGAAATGAAGAATTGGAATAATTGGTCCTTAGTGGGGTAATTTACTTCTAATCATTCCATAAGCAAAGGTTCCTGCCATTGCTGCAAATAAAAACAGGATAAAAACCGGGTAGCCCGCTCCAATAAGAACAAACATTGGACCCGGGCACGCACCTCCCAGGGCCCAACCCAAACCAAAAATAATCCCACCGATCAGGTAACGGGGTATACTTTTATTCTTGTCCTGGAAAGTAACATCATGATGATGAAAGTCCTTCAATACTCCTCGCTTAAAACCTTGAACTATAATTATTCCAAGCACCACAGCAGTTCCAATAATTCCATACATGTGGAAAGACTGAAAATGAAACATTTCAAAAATTCGAAACCAACTAACTGCTTCACTCTGATACATGGTTATTCCAAAAATGAAACCGACCAGTATATATTTAAATGTATTGAACATGATGACTAAAGTTTTAAGATATATGGAAAAATAAAATTGATCATGATTAACCCACCGGTAAAGAAACCTACTACTGCCAATAAGGATGGCCATTGCAGATTAGAGATACCACTTATTGCATGACCACTTGTACATCCACCTGCATAGCGAGCACCAAATCCAACCAAAAAGCCACTTAACAGTACCATAATTGCACCTCTAAGTGTAAAAAATCCCTCCCAGCTATATGCTTCTTTCAAAACCAGGGGGACCTTTCCATATTCATATTCCAAACCCAATGAATTTAACGTTTCAACGGTTTCCGGAGAAATATTGGATAGCATTTCCGGATGAAGAGCCTGGGCAGCAAAGTAACCTCCAAAAACTGCACCCAATGCCACCATTAAATTCCAGGCTTGCGATTGGTAATCAAACTTGAAGAAGCTGGCCATATCCCCTGCCCCATTTGCAGCGCACATGGTTCTAAAATTGGCCGAAATTCCAAATTCTTTTCCCAAAAATAAAAGAATAAAAAGCACCACCGCTATCATACCCCCTCCTACATACCAAGGCCAGGGCTGGCCAATAAAGCGTAAAAGCTCTTGAACATTTTCGTACATATCTACCTAATTTGAACTACTAAATTAGAACGGACAAGTCAAATGGTAAATAACTTAACGCAATAATAAAAGCGAATTAAAATTTTAATCGGAAATGACTAAAGTTGGTTTATTGTATATAAGACGATTAAAACTTATAACCGATTGAGCCAATAATACCATAGTCTTCCTTAGCTGCACCAGCTGTTCTTGGTTTATTGTCGAAGGTATAATAAAAACTCAATGAAAAATACAAATCGGAAATGATTTCGAATTTGGTTTGAAGATCATATTGCATCCTTACCCTATCTGTTTCCGTAAAACTCGGAAAAACATTAAAAGCGGTATATATGTCAATTTTAGGGACGTCGTACTTTATAACCTTGTAAGAAAGCGAAAATGCCGGCTCAATACTACTGGTTACTTTTGATGAATCTCCTCCTTTTTCACCATTGTAATAGAGCCCAATACTTCCTGAGAACCTGGAATATACAGTTCGAATAAAATCATGACCTCCGGCACCTCCTGAAAGTACCCTCCAATCCAATCCGAGCTCAGAATTACTTTCCCCGTTTACGTTCACCTGGGCAAACCAATTACCGGAATACATTCTGACCCCGTATACGGAGACATCATATTTCCGATTGTCATCCTTACCGGGTTGGGTAGTCACAATGGTACTTGACCTATACCCTGTTAAGAAATTCCTTCCTTTATATTCGGCGTTAAATGATCCGTTTAGCTGTAAAACATCACTTGCCTTGGTATAACTTCCTCCAAACTCAATGTTCCCATCAATCCTCGACCAAAATGTTTTTTTAATCGGGTCAATTAGGACAATGTTATTTAGGTTTATTTTCTGTGAGGCCAGTGGCATTGCAATAATCACATATCCCGTATCCAAAGACGAATCGATGGAACCAAACCATCTTTCCCCGGTTGAAAGTGTAATTGCAAAAAGGTGAGCCGACTTTAATGAAACTATATCTTCCCAATCAACATAAATGGTTCCGGCATGGTCTGTTTTGTATTTAAGCTTTCCATATTCAAGGGCTTTTATTTCCCCAGTTAACCGATCGCCGTTCATCATATATAACTCATCCGTTTTTTGACCAAAAACAGCGTTGATCATCAACACGGTTAGTACAACAGTGAATAATAATGTTAGGGGCTTGCTCATCGCGGCAAAAATAAATCGAACCACAGGTATATTCCCAATGATATAGATTGCAGATAACCAATCAATTAAAAAATTTTATACCTTTCGGAAAATTCAAAATACACTCAGCATGAAAAAACTTCTATCACTTCTAACAATCTGCTTGGTTTCTCAGTTTTCTCTGTTTGCTCAATCGGATCTCGTAATAAACGAAATAAGCTACAATCCCATTACACCAAATAACGGCCCCGAGTATATCGAAATTCTAAACAATGGAGCGACTACCATTCAAATGGAAGGTATGAACATTCCAAGAACTGCTCCAAACGGCGTCCGATTCACTTTTCCTAAATTCAGTTTAGGCCCTGGAGACATGGTTGTGTTAAGTAACGATTCCACGGCATTTGTTCAATTATGGGGGGTTCCCTGTTTTGACTATGCGGGATTTGCCCTAAACGGAGGGCTGGAATTAAGGCTTGAGGACAGTACCGGTAAGGTATTGGATTCGCTTACCTACGACAACGCCGCTCCCTGGCCGCTTACTGCTGCTGGCGAAGGGTCCTCAATAGAGTTATGTGACCCAGGCACCGATAATTCGCTCGCGTTTAACTGGCAACGGTCAACCACCTTTAGCGGATTAATCTATAGACAACGAAAGATGTATGGTTCACCTGGCAAATTGAACAGTTGCCAAAACAAGCCTATTATCCATGCGAGATACCGAACTTTTTCCGTTGATGAAAATGCGGGAACGGTTAACATTGGCGTCTATCTGGAAAACAGCAACGGTCTGGCAAGTTCGACTGAGGTAAAAGCAATCGGAATTACCGGAGACATCACCAAGGACATCACCTTTACTTCTCCAACATCCATTGGTTTCGCTGGCGGAATGGATGAAAGACTTGATTTCTCATTTACCGTGATTGATGATACTATAGTTGAACCGGATGAGACTATTTTATTCGTCCTTCAAAATCCAACCAACGGTGTTTTTGCCAACGATACGGTTATGCTTACCATAAGAAAAGATGACAACGATAACCCCGTTACACGTCAACTTAAATTAGTTGGAATAATGAATAAAGGTGGGCAAAACCCAGATCCAAACCTGGTTGAAGTCATGGCTTTGTCTGACATTCCCGACTTAAGTATTTACGCGCTTGGTTGCGGCAATAACGGTGGTGGAACGGATGGAATTGAATTTACATTTCCCAAAGTTGCGGCAACAAAAGGCAAAACCTATTTTGTTACCAGGCAACCTGCTGAGTTCAAAACCTTTTTCGGTTTCGATGCGGACTTCTTAGATACAGCTGCAGGAGGTGGTACTACTACGGCCACCAACTTCACCGGAGATGACGCCATGGAATTATACGAAAACGGAAGAGTAATTGATCGTTACGGATTGGTTGATGTAGATGGAACCGGAGAGATTTGGGAATACCTGAACAGCTGGGGAAAGCGTAAAGATGGAACCGGACCCGATGGCAACAACTTCGTAGCCTCTAACTGGACTTATGGAGGTACCAATGCAGTTCAGGGAGCTTCAGTAAATGATTCTGCCACCAATCCTTATCCGTTACCAAAAGAACCGGTTGACACCACTTCGGTTGGCCCGTATTTTAGTAACACAGGAACAATTACAGCTTACCCTAACCCAACTTCTAATGAAGTAACCATTACTGGATTTAACACTGCTCAGAGTGTTGTACTTATGAACGTATTAGGAAAAGCTCTTGACTCAAAATTTCAGGTTACCAATGAAGCCAAATTTGACCTCGATGAGTTAAACGCAGGTATGTATTTTATTCGATTAACTTCAACTGAAGGAGAGTCTCACGTTTTACGAATCCTGAAGGAATAGTTGATATACACCCTTATTAATTAGAAAGCAGTATGGAATTCCATACTGCTTTTTTTACGCAGTGTTTTAGAATAGTGTGGGAATTGTCGTCATTCCTTGCTTGACAAGGAACCGACAAAGGAGCTCAGTGAAACTAATCTAGTCTCTATATCTAGATTCCTGCTTTATGCTTCCGCAAAAGCTTCAGCAACACGCGGACGCAGGAATGACGTGTCTTTTTATATGGTAGTATTATTAACACTCATCATTCTACAACACCATGTTTTTTATGCCTCAATTTGTTGCATTATTTCCATTTAAACATTGCCATTTTGAGTGACAATAGTCTAACAAATTTACTCAGGATTTAATCAACTTCAGTTTATGGCTTTTGTTTCACAACCTCTCGACTCCGCTTTTTCGTGACCTCCACTTTTTCAAAAAATAAAGGATTTGGACAACAAATCAGGGACGAATCTACCCGTCTTCCTGGTTAATTAAACCTACTAAATACGATAGCAAACCCTTAACCAGTATAGGTTTTCAATGTTTCTAAATTAATTTTAATTAGCCAATTTTCCAATTTTCCAATTTTGAGGGTTTCCCCCTATTGCATGATCCTTAAACCTGTCTCTAATTTAGAGGTCCCCTAATTTTTAAAGTTAATGCACGCAAACTATTCATCTGTTAAAACTACTTTTCTCTTCACAGAATTGGAAACACTAAAAATGGACTAATACTATGAAAATGAGCCATTCCATAAAGTGTATTATTTCTTTAGTTCTGGCTTATATATTAATGGGCATAAATACAACCTATGCCGCTAAAGATTCAACCTCCAGCAAGGGAAGTAAAAACTTCAAATCCGATCTAGCCGGATTTAAAAAGAAAGAAGCTAAGTATAAGGCCGACCTAAAAAAAATAGAAAAAAAACTTTCATTCAAAAATTTCTTTCACCATGTAGATTCCGTTGAAGTCGCTCATCGTTTTGTTCACGAACAACATAGCAAAGTTCGAAAAGGCAAAAAATCTCCCTATGTGGTAGACCACGAGAAACTCGGACTTAAAGTAGAGGCATACAAACCCGGCCAGACTTTTGAACCTAAATATGAAGTCTTTGGTTGGTATCCACATTGGGAAAGCGACCTCTACAATAGCTTAAACTATTCGTTGCTTACAACCATTGCTTATTTTTCATATGAAGTTAATCCTGCCAATGGTGAAGCGATAACTACTTACGATTGGGAAACCACCCCATTGATAGACTCGGCCAATCAGAATGGTGTTAAGGTTTTACTAACCCTAAGCAATTTTGGTGAAGAAAAAAACCGCCAACTTCTTGAAAGTGATGATTCAAAAAACACACTGATCAAAAATGTTGTTGATCTCATAAAAATGCGAGGAGCCCATGGAGTATGTATCGACTTTGAAGGGGTTGCGCACGAACAAAAAGAAGAATATTCCTATTTCATCAATAACCTAAGTGAAAAACTAAAAAAGGTCAATAAAGAGCATTTGGTTTATCTCGCTGTTCCCAGTGTAGACTGGGCAAAAAGCTTAAACTATCAGGTACTTATACCCGCCATAGATCAATTTGTAATAATGGGTTATGGCTATTATGGATCTACCAGTAAAGTGGCTGGCCCGATTGACGGATTATTTAGCGGAAAAATCTGGGAACCCTATAACCTGTCTCTTTCAGTTGACCAATACCTGGCCAATCAAATCCCTCCTTCAAAGCTTATTCTTGCTCTCCCCTTTTATGGAGGCATTTGGAATACAACTATTGAAAACAAGGGAGCTTATGCCAAGGGATATGTGGGTGCAAGAACCTACGATTATATCCGATCCCAAATTAATGCTCCAGTTCAATACGATTCAATTAGTCAGACTGCCTGGTGTAGCTATGTAATGGATACGGGCCAAACTCACTTCAGGCAATGTTGGTTCGACGATGATTCAACTCTTTCGGTCAAACTGAATTATATCAAATCGAAAAACCTTAGGGGAATGGGAATCTGGGCCCTGGGCTATGATAAAGGTTATCCCGACTTGTGGGAGGCAATTGCTAAAAACATGTGCGACACTATAATAAGACCAGGTGTAGGGGTTGTTGCCGATTCCAATGCAACCACAGTTGATACGGCCGCATCTGGAATATGGAGTCAACTGGCTAATGTGGAAAGTCTACTCCGTCAAATTAGCGATTATAAAACGGTACTTATGGCTACCATGTCCTTTGTGGTATTCTACGGAGGAGTTGGACTTCTCATATCCATGTTTCAACCCAACACCAGAATGTTCTTCTTTGGAAGTACTGCCAATACCATTTATTACACCTCCGTCGTCTTGCTCTTTCTAATAGTTGTAGTAAGGTGGACAAAGGTTTTTGACGATAAAGTAGTCGTTCTAATTCTTGGGTTTATTGCAGGTGCAGTTGCCCTCTACTTCGCCAAAAAAATAGTTGATCGTAAAAACAATAATAAGCCATGACAACACTTGCTAAAGAACAGGCAGCCCTGGCAAAAGGACAGGGAAAACTAAAGAAATTTTTAGCGGCAGTTAAAAAACTGTTCGCCAAAGAATTCCTGTGGGTTTTGGCTATTCTTTTATTGGCTTTACCAATGGCTACCATATTCACCTACCTGCTTCAGAAATACGCTCCCAAACCCATTATGGATGACATTCTTGGATATTTAAAGGGTACTTCACTGTTTATTGCCGCATATGCTTTCAGCATTGCTGGAATTTATTTTACCAGAACGGTTGTAGGAGCTATAGAAACACTTGTAAAAAAAGAAGAAGGATAAACTATGATTTCAAATGCACTCACATTCGTATCTGACTTTTTAAACCGAGAGATTAAAACCACATTTGGAATTGATGACGACCGGGTAATTGTAAGCAGCCTTATTAATCCCGATGGAAGTGTAACCCAAAACATAGAAAATAAGATTGTTATTTCTGTTATCAATCTTGAACACGAAACAACGATAAACTCCAACGGGCAATATCAGGCAGGTGGTTCAAACAGCTTCGGTAAATCTTCTCCTCCTGTCTATTTGAATTTATACCTGCTGATATCTGCCAATTACGATTCCGGCAATTATCAGGAAGCTTTGAAAATGCTTTCTGCTGTCATCGGAGTTTTTCAAACCAATTCTTATTTCACCAAGCAAAAAAACCCGGAGATGAAATCTCCCGTTGAGAAATTAACCTTCGAGATATTCAATCTCCCGATAAATGAACTCAGCCATATCTGGAGTGGGATTGGAGCCAAATATGTCCCTTCAATAATCTACAAAGTGAGAATGATAGCCATTAGCGAAGGACTGATTACAAAAGAAGTCACTGGCGTTGGAGGATTACAGGGAACCCCTAATTCAAAATCGAATTAAATGAATTCTACCTACCATAAATGGATCGATTTGGAAATAGTAAACTCTTATTTCAATGATGGTGGATTCAAGTATTTGACATTGCTTCCATTTCATAATACTTCCAGGTCTCTTACCAATTATGGTATAATGGTTAGTCAACAGGAAAATATCATTTCCTATTATGTGGCAACCGATAGTCCGCAAAACACGAACCTACAAAACGAACTTACCAATTTGGGTAATCTTTATTTTCAGGTTATTAATAACGATTCCCTATTCTTTAATTATACTGACGTTCCATTCCTCAATGACACAGAGTTATTCTATTTCGAGAACGGCATAAATCCAACTAATTCTTCCCTGGTTCAGCAAGGCAATAATGTTTCAAATGCCGATGTAGTAACCCGGCGATCTGTCTCTTTTAACGTCACTTTACCTGAAGGGAGTTCAACTCTGGAGGTGAAAACCAAAAGCGGAGAAACCATGTATTCCGAAACCATTAGTGGAGTGTCCAATTATCTTCTAAAATTGCCTTCTCTCGATGAAGGGCTTTATCAACTATGGATTAATGGTTCACTAAGTGAAACTTTCTTCTTGAACCTACAAGAGTTAAGTGGAAACTGCGTTGGTGTATTTTGCCTGAACGTTCAAAAACTACTTGCTAACAACCCAGCTCAATCACAGCTTACATTAAACTTCAACGCCCGATCTGCCTTTCTGGAGTACCAAATTGTGGTACCCAAAAAACGAAAAATCGAAGTCCAGAACCTTACTGTTCTCGGTAGCGATGGAAATGAGTATAGTGGACCGCAGGAGAAACAGATTATTGGAGGACAGACAGCTCAGGTATTTACTTCGAAATATGCATTGAAGTTACAGGCTAACCTTACAACAGCTCCCCAATTGAAGATGACTTATGCAAACGATTTTTCAAATCGCTACAAACAGTTAAACCGGGACTTACCAAATCCCAACGTCGAAGAATTAAGAAAATATAAAGCGAATACGGGCAGTGGTTCGTACCTGCTTTCAACGATTATACATGTCTAATTTAAATAAATATCTATGTCTGCACCTATGAAAACCCCAGGGGTTTACATCCAGGAACTGGATGCTTTTGGAAACTCTGTTGTTCCGGTACCTACCGCCGTCCCGGCGTTTATCGGCTACACAGGAAAGACTTCTTTCAATGGAAAAAGTCTATTAAACAAAGCAGTTAAGGTAACCTCCTTGGCTGAATTCTTATTAATCTTCGGTAGCGAGCCTCCAAAGGTTCAATACTCCCTTAGCTCGAATGTTCTACAAGAGCGATTGGATGAACTTACGGCTGAAGCTGATTCTTCTGCAACGGCATTAACCAATGCCAAGGATGCGTTAACAAAGGCCGGCGGTGATCCAACTACCGTAAAAGCAACCAAAACTGCTGACGCAGAGGCTGCTGTAAAAGCTGCTCAATCTGCTTCGGACGCAAAACCAGATGATCCTGCTTTAAAAGCCGAAGTGGTTGCTCAACAAGCCTTATTGAACAGTCTTCAGGTTGCCGATAGCATTGCTGCATATAATGCTGACCCGAATATAACCGCCTTGAACGCAGCTCAAAAAGCAGTTGACACGGCAAATGCCGCTGCACCCAACAGTGCAACCGACGCGCAAAAAAAGGCGCTTGCCGATGCGCAACAGACCTTAGCCAATTTGGTGGAAGATGCCGATTTCTGTACAGGTGGATATGCTTACACACTAACCGCTAAAACCATTAACTACAGAATGTACAGCAGTTTAAAATTCTTCTACGAAAATGGTGGAGGCGACTGCTACATAATGACCATTGGCACCTATGATTACTCCAAAAGCACTATCGGAGATACTTCCGGATTCTCAAGAGCGATCACTTTGCTGAAGAAAGAGACCGAGCCTACTATGCTGCTTATTCCGGATTTGGTAGAAATTCAGGATCCATCTCAAGCGACCCTTGAAAAAAGATATGCAAGTGCATATTCTTTACAAGGTGAAATGATAAATCATTGCGGCGAAATGATGAATCGGGTTGCAGTTCTGGATATCCCCGGAGGTTATTCAGAGCCTTTAGTAGGAAAAACAAGTGTTGACCAGTTTAGGGACAGTGTTACTCCTACCCTTCCCAAATTTGCAAGTTATGCGGCTGCCTATTATCCCTGGTTACACACCACCGTGTATCAAACGGGCGATATCAGTTACCAAAACGTTGACCCTGCAAATTATGGTCAAATAACTCAACTATTGACGATTGAATTTACCGATCCGGACAAAGGACTAAATGCAAACATGGCTAAAGCCTTTGCCATTTACGCCCAACAAGGAGCCTCAACAGACGCACTAAAACAAGCTGATGTAATCTTTCAAAACTTGAGCAAATCATACAAGTTGCTTATGACAACCATTATGTCAAAAATGAATTTGATTGCTCCAAGTGCCGGTATGGCTGGTATATACACGACGGTAGACAATAATGAAGGGGTATGGATTGCTCCAGCAAATGTTGCGGTTCAAAGCACCGTTGCTCCGTCCATCAATATTGACCACGCAGCACAGGAAGATCTCAACATGCCTATTAACGGTAAGTCGGTTTGTGCCATTCGTGCTTTTACAGGACGAGGAAATCTGGTATGGGGCGCCCGAACATTGGATGGCAATTCAAACGATTGGAGGTACATCAATGTAAGAAGAACCTTGATTTACATCGAGCAATCTGTTCAAGATGCATCCAAGGCCTATGTATTTGCACCCAATGACGCAGGAACCTGGGTGAATGTGAAAAGCATGATTGGTAATTTCTTATTTGGCCTGTGGAAACAAGGTGGACTGGTAGGACCAAAGCCTGCAGATGCTTATTCTGTTAGTGTTGGTCTGGGAAGTACCATGACGGGAGATGATATTCTTAATGGAATTATGCGTGTTGCTGTAAAAGTGGCTGTATCTCATCCAGCAGAATTTATAGAAATCACGTTCCAGCAACAAATGCAAAAAGCGTAGTAATTAATCATTATTAAAAATTTAAAAATTTGAATTATGTCAGACGGTTCAGTACAAGATAATGTGTGGCCATTACCGAAGTTTTATTTTACTGTAAAACTAGGCTCACAAGATAATACAGTATCATTTCAGGAAATCTCAGGATTGGATACTGAAACACAACCCATAGAATATCGCCACGGCGATAGCAAGCAGTTTTCGACCATTAAAATGCCGGGAATTGCTAAAACGGGTAATGTAACACTCAAAAAAGGAGTTTTTGTTAAGGACAACAACTTCTGGAAATGGTATGACGCCATTAAGATGAATACGATAAAAAGAGAAACCGTTACCATTCAATTGCTGGATGAAAAGGGATCTCCTACTATGACATGGACGTTGACCAATGCATGGCCTACTAAAATTTCCAGCCCGGATTTAAAATCTGATGCTAATGAAGTTGCGGTAGAAACCATGGAGTTGGCTCATGAAGGTGTAACCATTGCAAACGCCTAACCATGAGTGAAGTATATCCCCCCGTTGCGTTTTATTTTCAGTTATCCTTTTCCGGGGTAACCGGTAAGTCCGATGCGTCTTTTAAAGAAGTATCGGGAATTGCATTGGAAAGGGGTATAGAGGAAATTACTGAAGGTGGGAACCCCTATATTCATAGGGTTCCCACCCAGGTAAAATACACCAACCTTGTGTTAAAAAGAGGGCTGGTTGCCAAAGACTCAGCAGTTGCAAAATGGTGCCTGGATCCAACAGGAGGATTATCCCTGGGGCCAATTTCACTTACGGAAACTATGACAACAAAAACCATCGTTGTTAAACTGCTGAACGAACAGGGCACACCGCTTAAATCATGGAGTTTTGCTAATGCGTGGCCCGTAAAGTGGTCCATTTCAGACTTCAATTCCATGAATAACGAAATTGCAATTGAATCTATGGAATTCGCTTACAGTTATTTCAAAGTACTCTAGAATTATAAGCTATGGCAATAGAAATTAGAGAATTAGTAATACGAGTTAAGGTTCAAGATTCGCCCAAGTCCAAGTCGGATAATATTGATGTAAGAAAAATAAAACAAGACATTCTCAAGGAATGCCGGCGAGAGATAAAAAAAGAGTTGAATCGAATGAATGAGCGATAAATGCATGATCGATTAAAAATAGCTTCATTTAAAGACAACAAGTTTTCTATTCCATTGGCTTGGAGTACGGTGTTTATTATTAACCCTGCTTCCTATACACATGAACATAAGGTTGACTACAACGAAGATGTCCCCGTTGGCGCTCCGGGAACTCCACTAATGTTCAAAGGCATTCCTCCTGAAACCATTTCCTTTGATGTAATATTCGATGCAACCGGAGCCATTGATGCTCCTACTCTATTGCCTGTAAGCAAGCTCCCGATTGGGGCACAAATTACCTTGTTCAAAAAGGTGTGTTTCGATTACAATGGAGACATCCACGAGCCCAATTATTTGGTGATCAACTGGGGTACACTGGTGTTTAAATGTAAACTTACTTCGCTTAAACTCGAATACACCCTCTTTCAGCAAAACGGGATTCCGCTTCGTGCAAAAGCCTCCTGTTCTTTTGTAAAAGCCATTGATGCCTCCACCCTTTCAAAAGAAGCAAATAACAAATCCCCAGACCTAACGCATTTAATAGAAGTACGGCAAGGCGATTCCTTGCCACTCATATGTAACAACGTGTATGGCGATCCGAGCTACTATATGGAAGTCGCCAGGTACAATAAGATTGTCAATTTTAGAAATTTGGCTCCGGGAACCAAGCTCTACCTACCGCCAATAAAATAACGATATGCCCAGCTCTCCGTTAGTTGAAGAAACAAATGCATTTTCTTATGCGATATCATCGGGAGGAACACCTATTCCCGGATCGTATGAAGTGATGAGTATGAGCATAACCCAACAAGTGGGTGTTATAGGCTCTGCCGAAATAACATTTCGCGATGGAAGCGCAGAAAGCCAATCTTTCGAAATTTCGGATTCTGATGTATTTAAGCCGGGAGCCGAAATTGAAATTAAACTAGGCTACAAATCGGATAACGACCCTATTTTTAAGGGAGTTGTCACCAAACAATCCATCAGGGTAGATAGCGGTAGTGTATCCAGTTTACAAATTACCCTCAAGGACAAAGCTGCCGAACTAACCAAGGGCAAAAAATCAACCATATACAGCAAAATGACCGATAGTGCTATAATGGAAAAAATCATAAATGATGCTGGATTTACTCCAAAAGTGACCGCAACATCATTTGAAAATCCGCAATTGCCACGAGTAAATAGCACTGACTGGGATTTTATTAATACCCGGGCAGGACTCTACGGAATGCAGGTATCTACCAACGTTGATGAGGTAATTATAGCCAAACCTAATCCAACTGATGAACCTGAATTACAAGTTCAATTTGGCTATGACATGATCGATTTCGATACCGAGGTAGACGGCAGTGATCAATATGAAGGAGTAGAATGCAGTGCCTGGAGTTCTGATGATCAGGATATGATTAAAGGAACGGCTGAAGATCCAACCCTTAGCTCCATGGGTAATATCCCTGAGTCAGATCTGGAAGAAGTATTGTCCGCTGGAAAAATGGAACTTACTACTTCAGCAGGTTTAACTGAAGATGAGCTTAAAATATGGGCCTCCGGAATATACGAGCGGTTGAGTTTGTCCCGATTTAAGGGAAATGTTACTTTCAATGGAACAGCCAAAGCCAAGGTTAATTCAACCATTAAACTCCTGGGCCTGAGTGATCGTTTTAATGGCAATTCATTTATTACTGGGATCACCCACTCCATTGATGGAGGTAAATGGATCACAAAGGCCAATATTGGAATTGAACCAACATCATTTGCCGAAAAAAATGCGAGTTCAAGTCCGAGTTCATCGGGCATTATTCCTTCAGTTGCCGGCCTGCAAATTGGAGTTGTAACCAAAGTTGACTCGGACCCCGATAAAAAATTTAGAATTCAGGTATCGGTACCAGCCTGGGGCAAGGACAGCGATCCCGTGTGGGCAAGAATTTCAACCTTCTATGCAGGAAATGGGATCGGCGCTTTTTTTATGCCCGAGGTTAACGATGAAGTGATTTTGGCCTTCGTCAATGACGATCCGACCGACATTGTAATTATGGGATGCCTCTACAGCAGCAAGAGTTTCCCTCCACCTGTTCCGCAAATTGATGAAAAAAACACCATTAAAACACTAGTTACTCAAAGCAAACTACAGTTGAAATTTGATGATGACAAGAAGATTATAACGGTATTGACCCCTGGCGAAAATACCATGGTTATTAGTGATGAAGACAAGAATATTACGGTTCAGACCTCTGGGGGTAATAAAATGGTATTGAGTGATAACGATAAAGGAATTACCCTAACCGATCAGAATGGAAATCAAATACAAATGAACGATAGCGGTATTGTCGTAGAAAGCAAATCGGACCTGACGCTAAAAGCCGCACAGGGAGTAAAAATTCAAGGAGCAACCATTGAAGCTACAGGAGACCAATCGGTAAAGGCCACCGGTGGCACCCTTAATTTAACAGGCAACCAAACAACTTCAATAACAGGAAACACAGAATGTACAATGACCAGCAGTGGTCAAACGAATGTAAAAGGAACCATGGTAAACATTAACTAGATGAATAAAGACAAATCTTTTTTAGGCAGAGGCTGGGGATTTCCTCCTACGTTTTACAACGATGATAACGGAGGAATTGACATGGTTGAGGCAGAGGAAGACATTAAACAATCCCTGGAAATTCTTATGGGAACAAGTCTGGGAGAACGGATAATGCTACCGCAATACGGATCTGACCTTCAACGGTACTTGTTCGAGTCGATTTCCAATTCAAAAATTCACTTCCTCAGTGAGTTGATTAGAACGGCTATTATCAATTACGAACCCCGTATTATATTAAACGAAGTTGTTATAGACCATTCCCAATATCAGGATGGCATTATCAGCATCAGGCTGGATTATTCCATACAAACAACCAACACCCGGTTCAACCTGGTATTCCCATACTACAAAGTAGAGGGTACCGATATTCCACAACTCTACCACAAGCAAGTAACCCAAAGTCTTAATAAAGGAGACCAGTAATGGAAATAAGAAGAAATGGTACTTTAAGAAGCAAGAGGTCTGATAAGAACCTGTTGGAAAGTCCATTCAAAATAGATCAACGATCATTTTGGGATATACTGGGGTATATCGCTTCGTACCTGGAAACCGTTAACTATTACAATGTCGACAATAAAATAGATGGCAATTGGAAAAAGCTGCTTGAAGCCGATTCAGTCATATATATGGTTATCATAATTAATGAACCACTAACCGATCTGGAGGTGATAATTAAGAGCCTGGCCAATGCCAAACGTAATAATCCTGAAACCGATCAGACGGTAATTGACGCACTTGCAACGTGGTACAACAAAATCAAGAAGTGGCATGAGCAGTTACGCAATTTAGGTGAAGACAAACTAGCACATAAAATCAATAATGTTATTGTCGACGTGCTAAACCAACAAAAAAGCAACCTCACCCCTTACAGAGAATATTTAAAAGAGCTTCAATACGTACCTGCTTCTGGTAGAAAAATTGACCCTAGCACTAAACCACCTCCAATAGAAATTGATTTTACAGAAGTGCTACACAACTTTCTTCGAATAATAATCCATATTCAGGAGTTTACTAAAGAGTACTTGGAGCATCGAATTCTTTCCAGAAGCAATCACATGCCAAATAACGCAATGTACATTACGTTTACAATGCTTTATAAAACCATTCAGGAGAAGATCAACAACCTTTCCAGAAGCCATTTGGATTTTTATTACAAAGAAGTTCTGCAACAGAAGAACTACAACGGAAAATCAACCGATGCTATAGTTGCATTCGAACTTAAACCTACAGTAAAATACTCGCAACTTAAAAAGGGCACCACCTTGTCGGCAGGCAAGCTCTTTGATAGCAAGGAAGATATCACTTTCGAGACCGTTAAGCCATTGGTTTTATATCAAATTGAACTGGCGGAAATGCAAACACTCTTGTTCAACTCGAGTAAATACATTTCGGTAGGGACAGATGAACCATTGATCTCTTCCGTCCAAAAAAAAAAGCTACTGGCAAAAGGCAAAGAGGCATCCTCCAGGGATGAATGGTTTGCATTTGGAGCCAACAAACAATCGGTACAAAACATACAAATTGAAGCGGATAAAGTAGGTGATGTTGGCTTCATTATTGGCTCACCGGTTTTAATCTTGAACGAAGGTCAGCGAACCATTGAACTTCAGGTTAACCTGGACAGCAATACTGGTCAGGATGTTTTTTGGAAGTTGTTGAAACAGATACGAGACAACCGAAAAACAACCATGGACACGGTATTCTATCAGGTATTTAACAACAGCTTAAAAATTAGCTACACCACTAAAAAGGGTTGGGCGCAATTTCTAGGCTACAGTGTTAATTATGTAGATAACCAGGATTATTTCATTATTCAATTAGTTCTACACGAAACCGACCCTGCACTGGAAGCCAGTTCTAAAATTACGGAACAGCTCACGTGGCCTTCAATCAAAGTTGAGCTTAATGAGTATGCCCCGGTATATGCCTATTCCTTTTTTAAGGGGGTATTAATCGACAGCATAGACATTAACGTGGAAGTGAACCGGATAAAAAATGTTTCGCTCTACAATAACATTGGTAAAATGCCCCTGGATAAATCCTTTGAAGCGTTTGGCCCTGTTCCGTTAAAGGGATCTTTTCTTATGATGGGATATCCCGAATTGTTTCAAAAGAAAATCGAAGGGCTAAACATTAATCTTGAATGGGAATCATTGCCTACTGATTTTGGTGGATTTGACACCTACTACGATGGATATTCACAACCCATAACCAACGAGTCTTTTCAGGTTGCTATAAGTGTACTTTCAAGCAGTTATTGGCTGCCAACCAATTCAGATGATATTTCCACCGTATCCCTGTTTCAAACAAAAGACTGCCTTACTCCACAAGGATATTCCAGTGTTCAGTTAGTCGATTCAAGTACCATAAACTTTGATGATTTTGGTAACCTGGTAACCTCACGAAATTTTGATTTAAAATCACCACTAACCTATTCAGCTGAAACACAAGACGGGTTTATTAAAATCACACTCACATCGCCCAGCTATGGATTTGGGGGAGATCTTTATTTTAAGGACTACACCAACATTGCCACCTTTAACGCAACCAATAAAGTACAAATTCCGTTACCTAATAAACCTATAGCTCCCAAGGTATCCGGCGTTACCATCTCATACAAAGCTTCGGATCGTTTAATATTCAACAACGAACAATCTAAACCAAAAACACCATTTGAAAACCTGGGAGAAATGTTTCACATTACCCCCTTCGGTTTGCAGACGGCCATTACAAAAGGAATAATTAGGAAAAGCACCTTGCTTTGCAACTTCGATTCAGAAGGTTATTTATTCCTGGGCCTGAGTGGTGTCAGCTCAAATACGGCAGTATCCATTTACTTTCAGTTTTTAAGATCAAGTACATCGGTAGAAGTTGAGAGCGACGGTTTAACGTGGGAATACTTTCTGGTTAATGGATGGCTTCCCTTTGCGGATGGAGAAATAATTCGAGACGACACCCTAGGGTTTTCCAAATCAGGAATTGTGGAACTTATTTTACCGAGACTAGACGGACTTGGTAAAGAAGATAATTCTCTTTTTTGGATTCGCATTTCGACCAATTCAGGTGTTGAAAATTACCCCAAAATCAAGGGAATCTTTATGAATGCAGTTGAAGTGGTTTGTAACAGTACCGATTCCGAAGTTGTGGGACAAGTTGTTCCTAAGGATAAAATCACAAAACTGGTAGGCAAATTCCCCGACATTAAAAAAGTCTTGCAACCCACTGAGTCGGGAAATGGTGTTTTAGCAGAATCTGGAGATCAAATGTATACGAGAATTAGTGAGCGATTGAGGCACAAAGCAAGGGCAGTTTCAATTTGGGATTACGAGCGGTTAATTCTCGAGAATTTTGACCAGGTAAAAGTGGTTAAGTGTACCAATTTCAACAAATACTTTCAACAGGTACCAGGGAGAGTAAAAGTTATTGTATTAAGTAAAAGGTGGAGCGGGAATGAGCGTCACTATTTCAGCGAAAATGTTCTTTTTCAAATGAGGACATTCCTGCAACAACACGCAAGCTCTTTAATCGATATTGAAGTAGTTAATCCAAGCGTAGAATACCTGCTGGTAAATTGTATGGTTGAATTCAGGCCCGAGGATAATGGCGGTTATTATCTGAATAAACTCAACAGTGATATTTCGGATTTCCTCTCACCAGTTTCTGAAAGTGACAACGGACTTGGAGGTATAGGGGGAAGTGTAGTACCAACCATGATGGTCAGTTTTATAGAAAACTTACCCTATATCATGACCATTAAAAAACTATCGATTGAGCATATAGTGCGAAAGGGCCTTAACCAATTTAGTTTGGGAAAATTTGAACAGGGAAACCAGATAAAAGCAACAACGCCTTGGTCAATCCTTTCTCCTGTGAGTCAACATAACATTATCAGCGTGGTCGGAAATCAGGAGAACAACACAAAACTGGACCTTGGTATTGGCCACCTGGAAATTGGTTTGGATATGATTGTAGGAGATAACCCGGATGACAAAACAAAGCCTGATCCGAAACCAGAACCACAAGATACAGCCAACAATTCAATTTTTGTTTTCAAGCATAAAAATTAGATCATTATGGACGATAAACCGGTAAACAGAGAAAGTTTGAAGTTGGTTTTCAAAAATGGAAACCGGCCCAATGCGGACAATTTTGCAAGCCTTATTGATTCTATGGTCAATAAGGTTGATGATGGCATTTCCAAAAATTTAAGCGACGGTCTAATTTTGTCTCCGGAAGGTGGTGAATCGGATCGATTGCTATCGTTCTATCGTAAAATTCGAGACAGCGAAGCACAATGGACTTTTGAATTGCTTAACGAAGAATTGCAGGGTTTGGGAATCATGCAGCCCATGCCGAACGAAAAAGCAAAGCCCCGTCTGTTTTTCAATAAGAATGGAAATGTGGGTGTGAATACGACTGACCCCAAAACGAATTTCGAAGTAAACGGAATACTTGGAACGGACAGCAGAGTGGGTACGGCCAAATTATCGACCATTCCCGCCGATGGAAAATGGCATACCATAATTGCAAATTTAAATGGTTGTTCTGCCTTTGAAATTATGGCACAGGTGGGTAAGAAAAAGGCAGGTAAATATGCCCTGCTTCACGCGCATGCCTTAAGCACATTTGGGAAATCAAGAAGTAAAATAAGAAAAACTCAGGCCCATTATGGTTGGTGGTGGAATAAGCTCTCACTTCGTTGGATAGGAAGTACCTATGACTACGCATTGCAACTCAGAACCCGATCAAATTACGGAAAGGATCAGCAAATAAAATTCCACATTACCAAACTCTGGGACAATGACATAATGAAACTTTTTGATTCACCAGAATCAGCACAGGATACTCAACCAAGCGCTGAACAAACAGATAAAACACTTAAAAGTTAATCATGCCCGAAGAATTTGATCAGGGATTTATACCTAAAAAAGAAAAAGGCTCCGGACAGTACCAGCAGTTCTACCTTGAGGGGATTGAATTGCTCCAGGAACTTTCAAGCACCCAGTGGACCGATTTCAACGAGCATGATCCAGGGGTTACCATATTGGAAAACCTCTCCTATACACTTACCGAATTATCAAACAAAACTGAAATTCCAATTATTGACCTACTAACCGAGTCTAAAAAAAAGCAGTTAAAATCCGGTGATAATGGTTTCTTTATTCCCTCTGATATTCTAACCACAAACCCAATTAGCATTGAAGACTTTAGAAAACTATTTATTGACCAAATCTCCAATGTGAAAAACGTATGGCTGCATCCCCAGGGAGGTGCAAACCAGTCTGCCTCTAACACCAAACATCAAAACAACTTAAAAGGACTGTATCGGGTTTTTGTAGAAATGTATCGCTATGCATCTGATCCGGTCGACAGGCTCACAGAGGAAAATAAAATCAAGAAACAAATTGCTGAGTTATTTCATGCACACCGGAATCTTTGCGAAGACCTTTATAGTATCCAGATTTATAAGCCGTTTTTACTGGACCTAACCCTTTCTTTAACCCTAGACAAGGATGTTAACGGTGAAGAAGTATACGCCAATCTCTTTTTTAATATCAACGAACACCTTACGCCGGAAGTACGATTTACATCCCTTTGGGAAAGGCAGGAGGATGACGAAAACATCAATACCATATTCAACGGCCCAAGACTGGAAAACGGATTTATTAAAAATAGTGAACTAAAGGGTAGTTTAGTCTATATCGTCCCAACGGATTTAATCAAGATAATTGCCAAAGTTCCAGGGGTTGTCAGTGTTGACAAATTTGAAATCGCTTACATGGATGAAAGTCAAGACATGAAAGCCTTTGAATCCATTGAAGTCGATCAGTTTCCTATTCCCAAAAAAAGCTCTCCTTCTTTGGTTTTTCCCACAACCAGTGATAAAATCATTTTCAAAAACGCCGGTGTTAACTTTCAACCGGATTTAGGAAAGGTTCAAAAACGCCTGGCATATATACAAGCGATGAATTATGGGAGTTTTAAATCTGTTTCACAATCCTTTAATCTTGTCGAAATTCCAACCGGGAATTCCCAGCATGTTGATTCTTATTACTCTTTAAGGGAACAGTTTCCTCTTATTTATGGAATCGGAAAATTCGGTTTACAGACCGGACTTCCAAAAAGAAGGTACGCCCAAGCCAATCAACTTAAGGCCTATCTAATGCCATTTGATCAGGTAATGACCAATTTTCTGGCGCAGCTCAGTAATATATACAAGCTGTATAATGTGAGTGATGAAGAAATGAATTCCTATTTCTACCAGGAGTTAGAAGACTTACCAGATTTGGTACAACTCATAAAGGAAAACGACCTGGAAGAAGAAAAAACGGCCCAACAGAAATGGAGATCGGTTTTTAATAAGTTGAATGGGCAATTTGACAATGATGCTATTGATCGGCTAAACCAGGTTGCTGATAACCTGCTTGCACGATTTAGTGAACAGTTTCCAACTTACGCATTGCGAAAAATTAATGAGAAGTGTTTTGGGACAAACCAAACGGAAGAACTCTTCGATCAGAATTTGTTGAGTTGGAAAAGACGGCTAATCTCAAACTATGGCAACCTGAGCTACAACCGGGCTAAAGCATTTGACTACAAGCAGGTAGTTAATTTAAATGACGACTCCGAAGTAGAGGACAGCAACGGCAACCTGATCCCTGGTATTATTAAAAAAACAGCCATTTTGCTGGGAATTAACAATTACAATATCAGGTCCTTATCCAAAGTAATCACAAATTCAGGAATTAAGATTTACACCAAAAAAAGAGGGTGGGAAGATCTTGGTGAAAAACTGGATATTACCATTGGAAAGGACGAGTTAAACCTTATTGCAGCAGAAGACATTGTAATAATAGATGAAAAGGTTGAGAACCTTCAGGATGCATATTATTACGTAGGAAACTCTTCCAACATTTTAAAAGATGTTTTAAGAAACGGAGCAATTAAAGAAAACTATACCATTAAGCAAACCGATAGTAATAAAAAAAACAAATTCTACATACTCCTTACTAAAGACAACAACAACACAAGCGTGGTTCACGTGGTCGACACTAAATCGGAAGCAAATAAAGCCATCGACGTTGCAGTTAACTACTTGACCGACTTAAGCGATAGAAGTGAAGGTGTTTACCTAATTGAACACATTCTTTTAACTCCACCCTATCATTCAAATAGTTATGGGTTCACATTCTCTATTCCATTGGAAGATCATGCCGGCCTGGAATTTGAACAAATACAGCTTAAATCCAATGGAAACAGAAATGCCGATGTTCATTTTCTATTAAAAAACTTAGCCCAATTTAAAAGAAATCAATTCAAGGTGGTAACCATCGGCGAAAAGTTTGTCATTCAAATCTTCTCCGATTCAAGTAAACAACTTGCGGTAAGCACAAAAATCTATTCCGACAAGCAAAGTGCTGATGATGATATTAAGGTATTGGTGGATCAACTTACTTGTATCGATTTTGAAAAAGTAAATTCAAATGTGCACTACTATGCTCATTACGGTAAAGACAAAAAAGTCGAGGAAACTTTTTTTTCCTATCAAATGAGCTTTGTACTCCCCTCCTGGCCCACGCGGTTTCAGAACCCAAACTTTAAAGCAAAATTCGATCATATAGTTTATGAACAGGCCCCAGCGCACCTGGCCTTCGAATCTTTCTGGATTGATTTGGATGAAATGAAAGCATTTGAGGACATCTTTTACAATTGGATTGGTTTGGTAACCAACAACGATTTAGCTGAGGAGCAAATGAATTTTGCTTTTGAAATTATTTCAAAAATATTACAGTATAGAAGTCAATCTTAGACTCTTAATATAATTGGAAGAAGAAACCGGACATATCATTAGAAGCTACAAATACCAGATCGTTTTGGATGATGAGAAGGAAGCCCGTTCTATGCAATCCACCATAAGTCTTCTCCAGGAATCCAAGGTAAATTCATTGCTGGAAAAAGTCATGGACCACTACGACGATAAGGACAGTATATATCAATTCAATGACGTGGAGCTGGACCTTGGTACATTGGCCAAATCAAATTTCGAAAACAATGTTCTCTACCGTATTGAAGAAGAATTACACAATTTTTTTGCTTTTGCAATTCAGGAAAATGGCAACCTAAGAACCGGCAAACGAATCTTGCTAAGGGACCATAAATTAGAGCAGTTTGCCCATTTCCTGGAACACGGTTATTTCAAATGGGATTCAAAGCCTACCTTATCTCCATCCAACCTGCTAACTGAATTGATAAAAGAAAACAGCAAAGAATTGGTTCAGGTTCTACATCGTTACGGTAAAAAGGAAATTGTTAGAAAGAGAATGGTTCTTCAGCTGGATGAAAAATCCCTGGAGAACATTGTACATACAGTAGCTAAAAACGATGCCTTATATATCGTTACCTATAAGAAGAACATGCTGGAAAGGCAGCAAAAAGAGCGTACGGTAAATACAAGTTTTACTTCCTTTAGAAACGCAATTTGGGAAGTTATTCTGGCCTATTTGTTTGTGGACTCAAACAGTTACTACGGCAAAAAGAACTTTTTGCATTACCTCATTGCTCGAGTTGCAGAAAAGTACAATTTAACGTACAAAGTCTTATTAAACCTAATATCTCAGGGGGTGGAATCCGAAGAAAAACTGACCAATGACCTGGAATTTAGAAAAGTGATTCGGGACCTCACTGCCGACCAGGAAAAAGCCGATGCAAAAAAAAGAAAGTCTTCCCGTACCAGATCCGAACCTCCGGTAATTGACTTCTTAAAACAAGTTGACTTCTATTTAGAAAACGGAACTTTCTCCCATGAGAACCTTCCCGGTTCATCGACTGATTTTAATCATCAATTGCTTTGGATTCTGAGAACAAATGCTGCCAGCACAGGCATTTATATCCTGAAATGGATGAATCATCTATCCCAAAAGATGAGGTTTATTTCCCTGTTAAATGACCAATCACTTAATGAACTGGCCGAGTTTGTCAATGTTCCTTTTATTACCGACAATTTGAGTTTATTTGATGCTGTTGAGATTTATAAGGATCACCTCGACAATAAACTTAAAAGCAGTTGGAAACATTTTTTTGAATCCCGCGGAAGGCTGGTTTTAAGCGCATACCGGGGCAAGTCTTACTCGGGTATCGATAACAACATGTTACTCATTAAGTACCTGATAGCTCATTTTGATGCGGAGTTAATCACTCAAATTATAATAGCGGTAAAAGAATTTATTCCTGCTTCTCATAAAAAAGGAATTGAAAAGTACCTTAGAAAAAATGAGATTATCGATACCGATGAACCGAAAGAATCAATTGATCATTGGAGCAAAATTTCCAATGAGTTGTTGAAGTTTACAAAGAACAATGAAATAGAAATGTGGTATCACTGGATAAGCCGGCAACTACCCGATTGGCTGACTCAAACCGATACCAATATGGAAGAATTTCTTACGATCGTTAAGCAGCAAATAAATCAGGATTTTTCTGGAATGCGCCTGCTGGAGTTTTTAGAATCAGTGCAATTCAAAGATTCGGAAGAAACCGATACCCCTTCAGCAAACGGTGTTTCCCGAAAAACCCTGGAGAACGTAAATCCACTCATCCTAAAACAGCTTTTTAAAGAGGTTTCTTCTATTTTGAGTCAGCAGACAACCGTTGCCAACTGGAATGTTCTGGTTATGGAATTAATCCAAAAAACGAGCAGGCAATATCACCTGGAATTCGAGTTGCTTTTTACTTCATTGCTAGAATACTCTGCTATTAAACCTTTCGATCGTGAAGCACACTCCAAATTGAAGATCCTAAAATCTTCCTACTACTACAAATCTTTCCAGCACAACAAAAAATTACGAGACAGTCAATTATCCAAATATGAAATTGTCAGTTTTATAATTCTTAAAGGAGTATATCCCTGGTGGATTGAAAACTACTCCCAGGCAAAATTCAACACTGATTTTGCTTCGTTATGGAAACTGGAATCCAATAAAAAAAAGTTGTTGGATCAAATCAGGTCAAGCGAGTTTTCAGGGGATTGGTTGAATCATGACAATCAAAAGGTTATTTGGAAAACCTTGTTTGTTAACGGAAAATTAGCCGATTTACTTGGAGCAAGTACATCGAATTCGATTGTGTTCGATATATACAAACTGATTGAAGGCCAGTTGATTCCAGTTGGAATAATTCAAGAAAAAGAATACCGTAATCTTCAGGATCAGGTATTTCATTTGTTAATTCAAAAGAAAAAGACCACTGGCGTACAACTGCTCGAGTTGATAAAAAGCTGGCTTCGCAATACGAGCGAAGCAATGTCCGATAAAACCAGTATTTTATTTTACAACCTTTTGGTTCAATTGGAACAAAATTCTGAAAAGCCAGGCTTAAAAAAAGAATATGAAAACCTGCGAAATGAGCTTTTTCCAACTTTGGTTGAAGAACGTAAACAGGAAGGTAAGTCAGGATCCCTGGAGAAATGGCTTTCGAATTATTATGAGAAACACTCGAAAAACAAGCAAATACTAAGTGATCCCATTCACTTGCAACTTGAATACCTGCAAAAACATGCTTCCGAACAGTTTATTTCCTGGTTAGCCGTACCTGAATTCAGGCAACTTTTGTTGAGCCAGTTAAAACCAAAAGAGACGATTGGTTTAGTCAAAAATCAACTAAATAGTGAGCAACAACTGTTGTTTACTGCATCCCTCAAACTAATTGAGAGCATTAAAATTATATCTGTTCAGGAATTTGACTTAATCAACGGAATGTTTCTAAAACTAACTCTCCTTAAAATTGGAACAGGGGGAATTGAACTCTGGAATGAAACAAACTGGGCTGAATTACTATACCATATTTTGGTAAATACACTGGGACAAAAAAAGGCCCTTGATGTTTCACTTAAAATGAATGAGCATCAAGTTGTAAGTAATAAAGATCCTAATGAACCGACCACAAAAATTCTAAATTCGATCCATGCACGAATGAAGAAGGAAGCTAAATTTCCCAGAGCCAAAAAACAATCCAACGATGTCACTTCCATAGATCCAATTTATGTAAAGCAGGAATTGGAAGAAGACAAACCCTATAAAAAATTAGGAGAAGAAGAAGATCGTGAATTACTTAACCCAATGTTTACCAATAACGCAGGACTAATTCTACTGGCTCCATTTCTAGGTATGTTATTTGAAAAATGCGGACTTACTACTGGAGGAATCTTTATAACCGAAGAAAGTAAACACAAAGCCACTCATATTTTAGAATATGCTGCAACAGGAAAATCAGGAAATGAAGAACCTGCAATGATTATCAATAAGTTGCTTTGCGGAATTCCAATTGGTACACCGGTAGAACGAAAAATAAAACTAAGTTCCAGCGAGAAGCAAACCATCGATAGTTTGTTGTATAGTGTCACCCAGCAATGGAGCGTATTAAAAGGAACCTCTATCGATGGATTAAGGTCCTCATTTCTTCAGCGCGATGCCAAATTAGAGGAACAGGACGAGCAGTTCTTCATGATTATTGAACAAAAGCCCTATGACATGCTCCTGGATCAAATTCCGTGGAACATCAAAAAAATTAAATTGAGTTGGATGGAAAAACTGCTGGAGGTGGAATGGAGACCCTAACCATAAATATTGCTTCAACCATTCAGCGAGAAATTGCCTGGTTTGAAACCGTTGTTGATACCGGACTCACCATCTATTTTAAAAACGAGAGTAAATATCAATCATTTTATGAGCACACACCTCCTGACCTTCTGGAAGATGATTCTCCTTATGCAAGCCTTGTAAAAGATTTACAACTAAGTTTTGAGGAGAGAATCATTCTCATTCTCGCCATAATTCCACACATTAAACCACAATGCCTGGATGTTTTTTTAATTAAAAATCAAAATATTGATGCTGCTTATTCCGAATTTGGTGGACATAGGGATCAGATGAAGCCGGGTTTTATACCCACAATAGAAACAGCATGTTTTATTCTGGGAGGGTACGATTTGAATCAGCGCTTTATTTTTCTCCAACAGTTTAATAAAAACCACATTTTTTATAAAAAAGGAATTCTGGATTTTAATTCGGAACAGGAGTTTGGATTGCAACAGACCTTACAGTTATCCCATGAATACCTGGGTTATTTCACTACAGGTGTTCGACAACTCCCTCAATACAGCAGTAAGTTTCCTGCTAAGGAAATATCGACCCAAATGGACTGGAATGATCTGATAGTAGATGCCAACGTATTGGATGATTTAACCGAAGTTAAAGATTGGTTGATTTACAGTACGCTCATTTTGGACGAATGGAAGTTGCGAAAGAACTTGAAACCAGGTTTTCGGGTTTTATTCTACGGACCTCCAGGTACCGGTAAAACGCTTGCAGCAACTTTAATCGGAAAGGTTACCGAGCGCCCTGTTTTTAGGGTTGATTTGTCCCTTGTTGTATCAAAATACATCGGAGAGACCGAAAAAAACCTGGGCCAATTATTCGATGAAGCTGAAAATAAGGAATGGATACTCTTTTTTGATGAAGCAGATGCCTTATTTGGAAAACGAACTCAAACAAAGGGAGCAAACGATCGATATGCCAATCAGGAAGTAGCCTACTTGTTACAGCGTATCGAAAACTTTACCGGATTAGTAATTCTGGCAACCAATATTCAAAGCAACATTGATGAAGCCTTTGCAAGAAGATTCCAGAGTATGGTCCATTTTCCTAAACCAGGATATGAAGAACGAAAAAGGCTTTGGAAAAATTTGTTCCACGGCAATTTTGGACTTCAAAACAACATTGATACTGATGAGTTGGCTCGGACCTATAAATTAAGTGGAGGAGAAATGATTAACGTGCTAAGGTATTGTGCCTTAGAAGCAGCCAAAAGACAGAACAAAACAGTACAATTAAACGATATTATCAGAGCCATTCGCAAAGAATATAGCAAGTCGAACAAAACAATTTAACTATGCCACAACAAGTATGTATGGGTGCAATGATGTCGTGCACATTTGGAACTGCACCAAGTTCATTAATGGTGCTCCCATTGAATCGGGTTATGACTAATAATATGCCTGATGCCAACATAATGGATAATAAACCCATGGTAAATATTTTACCGTTTGCCATGTGTAACTCTCTCTCCAATCCGATGGTTGCGGCGGCTACGGCTGCAGCCTTTGGCGTATTAACTCCTATGCCATGCATTCCGGTTACAGTTGCTCCATGGGCACCTGGAGCTTCTAAAACCATGATTGCCAAAATGCCGGCACTTGATAATTCCTGTAAACTCAACTGCACCTGGGGTGGAGTTATTTCATTTTCTCAAGCAGGTCAGGTTACGGTTAATGTGAGTTGAAAGTTTAAGTATAGACTAAACCAATACTTTTTCCACGAACTTGTGTTTTAAGGCAAAAAGCACCAAACCAACTACGTTTTTGGCCTGTGTTTTTTCAAACAATTTAGTACGGTGCCTCTCCACCGTCTTGTATGAAATAAAAAGCTTGTCAGCTATTTCCTGGGTAGTGCATTGGTCACAAATTAGAAGCAAAACATCAATTTCCCGGGTGGACAATCCATGATACAACAATTCTTGTTGGTCTTTAATATCATAACTTGTATTCAGGTTTTTCAGTTGAACATCGTCGAAATATATTCCTTCATTATGAACCCTTCGGATGGTTTTCAATAGTTGATCAATGGGTACATTTTTAGGTAGGTAAGAAGAGGCTCCAAGTTTTAGCATATTATAAATCAGCACTTTAGTATAATGAGAGCTCAATCCTATAACCTTAACTTCAGGGTTAGAATCAATAATAAACTGGGTCAATTGCATTCCATTGATTTCAGGAACATTCATATCAACCAAAACCACATCGGGCTTTCGTTTGCTAGACTTCCAGTCTTCTACAAACTTTATGGAATTGGTATAACTGCTATGAATTTTAAAATCTTCTTGCTTCGACAAAATTTCTTTCAATCCGTTTAGGAATAGAAGTTCATCATCAACTAAACTTATTTTAATCATTTCCTCTTCTCTTAAAGATTAAACCATTCAATTCCAAAATTGTCCAACACCAATACAACGGTACCTTACGGTTTTTGTTCCAATAATTTCGGCCTGTTTTTTTGCAAGATAAACAAAATATTTTCAATTCAATTCCAGCCGTACCGTAACAATACTGCACTAAAATTCAAAAAATGAGGGTTTTCCCTCAATTTCCTAGCATATGGCAAACCGTAAATAGATTACGTTTTTGAATCAGACTTTAGCTCAAAAAATAAAGAGCTATGGATTTGATTTATATAATGAAG
>PAVO01000007.1 GCA_002713215.1 Crocinitomicaceae bacterium | reverse complement strand
TAATGAGAAAAGAATATCCAGTGATACACCGTTATCTATGGAATGGTGCTCTTTGGTCGCCTAGCTATTTTGCGGGTTCTTGTGGCGGTGCTTCTTTGGGTGTGCTCACAAAATACATTGAGCAACAGAATAGACCATCGTAACGTTACCGCTTTGCGGTAATACCTTACATCCCCTACATGAATGTAGGGGTTTTACGGTTTAATTGATAAAATTTATTTAATATGAAGAACAGCTTGAAAGCCTTATTATACAACGGTTTAGTTGTTTTATAAGTTGTAAATGTCGGTCGAAAATCCTTGTTTTGATGAAGTTTTTTGAAAAAAGTTTAAAAAAAGACTTGCAGGTCGTTTTTTCTTATGTATAATGGGCTACATAACGTTGAGCAATCAACATATTTATTGAAATCGCATTGAGCGAATTAACTGAGAGTACCGCTATGAAACGCAACGTCGAGATACAAATTGCTAAGCAACCCGAAGGGATTGCACAACCTGTATCTGTGCAAAGTGTTGCACAAGACAATGCTGATCCGATCATGGGTAAAGCAACTACAGTTTAACCAGTTTCCAATTTGTTGGGGGCTGGTCCTCCGACAGAGCAAGTAAAATTGCATAAGCCGGAGGGTAAAACCGCCGGCTTTTTTGCGTGCAAAAAACAAACTTTGAACGATTTTTAAACTGAATTTAACACAAGGCTAAAGAAATGAACACTGTCATTCTTAACACAATAAAACCAAATGATGCGGCAATAATGCCAAGCGTCGAGGGGAATATTGTGCCTAAGAAACACGATCAACAAGAGCCTTTGACCAGATAAGTCTACCTACATACGGAGGCTTATCAAACGGCCTCCGGAAACAGGATATTATCATCCGAACCCCGGGAGCCACTAGGAACCCGGGGTTTTTTATTGCCCCAAGAAAAGAATAATACAGCTGTAGCTCAGTTGGCAGAGCGCTCCCCTGATAAGGGAGAGGTCACTGGTTCGATGCCAGTCAGCTGTACCAAATTGAATGCGAAAGGAGCAGTTATGCGACGCAATTTAAGACGAGCACATCGTTCTCGACATGTCTTCTACCACACAGTGGCACGAAAGACGAACTTGGGTAAGTAACACGTAATACGTGACCCAAAGGCGGCCTGAAAGTCGCCTCAGACAAAAGTCTGGAAGTGTCGAGAGGGTGCATAGCTCAGTTGGTAGAGCAGGTAGCTTTTAACTATCTGGTCGGGGGTTCGAAACCCTCTGCACCCACCACAAACAGTGGGAAAACAATGTGTTCGGGGCGTAGCTCAGCGGTTTTAGAGCAGTTGGCTTTTAACCAATTGGTCGGGGGTTCGAATCCCCCCGCCTCGACCAAAACAACAATATTTAAGTTGTTTTGTTGAATGAGAAAACTTATATACCGCCATCGTCTAATTGGACTAGGACGCCTTGGTTTCACCCTTGGAATGCGGGTTCGAACCCCGCTGGCGGTACCAAGAATAATGGGCGCATTTAAACGCGAAGATAACATCAGTGCTGCCATCGTCTAGTTGGTTAGGACACCGGCCTTTCACGTCGGCAACGCGGGTTCGAGTCCCGCTGGCAGTACCAGCACCCGCAACCAACTTAGGTTGGAGAATTTGAAAGTCTGTATTCGCATGACGCTTGAGTGATAGATCCCGAGCCAAGAACATGCGCCGGGGAAAATGCCTCGCGATGATAGTGAGGCCCCTGGGGATGCGAGAACTGGGTCTCTCGCCAAATAGGTTGGCGCCTAAGCAGCATGAACTCTTAAGGCGTCATGTCGAATACAGGTTTAAATCGGTGATTAGCTCAGTCTGGTAGAGTGTTCGGTTTGGGGCCGAAAAGTCGAAGGTTCAAATCCTTCATCACCGACCAACGGGAATTAGCTCAGTTTGGTAGCAGCGCTTGGTTTGGGACCAAGAGGTCGAAGGTTCAAATCCTTCATTCCCGACCACTTTAAACAGTGCTGGCTTAGCTCAGATTGGTAGAGCGCCGTTCTTACACAGCGGATGTCATTGGTTCGATTCCAATAGCCAGTACCAACAATTTGGAGAGTGTCATGGACGCAGAAAAATACCGATTGGTAATGCACTATCTGGACAAGATAGAAGAAGCATTGAACGACATCGCCTTGGCGGTAGGTCACCCAACGATGGATGTGTTTTTTGGCACACAGGAGCTGCCACAGGCAGCATAGCGGAATTATGGACAGATGGCCGAGTATGGTCGAAGGCAGCAGGCTGTTAACCTGCCGAGGCGAAAGCCCCACCGTTGGTTCAAATCCAACTTTGTCCGCCACCGTAAACGTCGCCCGGAAAGTGAGCATTGCGCAATGTTTAACTTTGTTTCCTACGGGTCTGTGTATGGAGCTGCACAGTGAGTAGGCGAGAAATTTGGCTTCAGAATTTGGATCGTTAGCTCAGTTGGTAGAGCGAGACACTGTTAATGTCGAGGTCGCTGGTTCGAGACCAGCACGATCCGCCAAGTTGATAGGGGTATAGCCAAGTCAGGTTAAGGCCCGGGACTTTGACTCCCGTATGCGAAGGTTCAAATCCTTCTGCCCCTTCCAATTGTATGGACTGACGAACAGGAGGTTGTTTATGTCGTCGTTAAACGTGGAATAGCGTTCGAGTTTAAAACTGAAAACGCTGGAAAAACGATTCACTTAACCATGCGAGAGCGTGAGGGTGAAACAAACAGTCGCGAAGAACTTCTGCTGTTACGTGGAATTATTCAAGCGATAGAGTTGGAATTAATGATGGCCTGGCAATCGCACAATGTCGCCAGAGACGAGGGAAGCCCTAGTCTTCCATGGAAGCTCGATAAATTATTGAGTAATGAGCTTCAGAGTTAGTGTGAGTTCGTATTCTCGGATCACAACCTGTCAGGTGACGCTGTCAGGGCTCAGCAATTGGGCAAAGGTTTACACTGTGGGGATGTAGTTCAGATGGTTAGAATGCCTGTCTGTCACGCAGGAGGTCGCCGGTTCGATCCCGGTCATTCCCGCCAACAATTTGGAGCTGTAGTTCAGACGGTTAGAATGCTTGCCTGTCACGCAAGAGGTCGCCGGTTCGATCCCGGTCAGCTCCGCCAATTTTAAGAATGAATGAGCGGCGTATGGTGTAACGACAACACGTCAGGTCTCCTGAAGTCATGGGTTGAACTCCCAGTCGTCGTTCGCTTTATTCTACAAGCAACACTGAGAATACATCGGTGGGGGATAGCCAAGTCAGGTTAAGGCTACGGACTCTGACTCCGTGATCGAAGGTTCGAATCCTTCTCCCCCAGCCAATGTGTTTTCAATGCAGGGATAGGGTGTCAAAGGTGATTTCTGTTCGGCTATATCGATAGTGTGGATATCACTGGGGATCGCACTCACAGTAAGTTGATGACTTTGCCCTGCACCAGAAATTTCGGGGATATAGCTCAGTTGGGAGAGCAGATGCTTTGCAAGTATCCGGTCGGCGGTTCGAGCCCGCCTATCTCCACCAGTGTTTGTTGTCACATAATGCTCAAACGAAAGGGTGAACCAGACAGAGAACGCACGTAATAACACCATGATGGTGTCACAGTAACATTCGCTGAAGCTATTGCTAACAAGCAGCGCGGTGAGAGCCCGGGCAGGTTGTGATATTTGACTGGAACTAAAAGTGTTAAGTGTACGAATGGTGTGTACTGATTAGGCGGTAGAGCTGCACAAAAGCTGAAGCGAATTTGAATGTGCGGTTAGAGGTTCGAGTCCTCTTGTGACAGCCATGGGGCCTTAGCTCAGATGGGAGAGCGTCGGAATGGCATTTCGAAGGTCGCCGGTTCGATGCCGGCAGGCTCCACCAATAGTTTTATCGAGGGTGCCCTTTGCAACCTTGTCACCTGGTGCATCAGGCTCAGGGCCAAGTAAGTGGTGGTAAGGGTAATCCGTTGTTTAAGCCAGAGGATATGCACAGAATCTGGTGGCGACGGCGGGACGCGGTTCGACTCCGCCACCTTCGTCCGAATTGTAGAAGTGCAACAGTTTTACGGGCATAGCCGAAGACATCTAGGTAACTAGATGGAAGGGAATGGTTTCTCACAACCTCCCGCTTCCTTTCGGGGGAGTTTCTATGCAGATGAGGCCCACCGTGAGGTGGCCGGCAGTTCCTGATTGCCGGAAGGCTGGTACGCCAGTTCCGAAAACTAAAGCCTGGGTAACACTGGGGTGGTGGTTTCAACGGCTGCAATCGTTGATAGGAGTGCATACTGGAAGACAGTTAGGCCAAAGATCTTTGCGAGATTAGTCCGATTCTAGCGAAAAGGGCAGTTCGCACGGTGCTATGGGTTAGTGTTGAAAGGCACATGATCAAAGTATCGAGACATAAGTAACGGTTAGCGCTGTGAAAATGTTAATTGCAAGGTGTGTTTTATTATGTGCTTCAAAAGAGCATGTAGGGACCGGTACCCCACATCTTGGTGAGTTTGCAGATAGCTCAGCTGGTAGAGCGATTGACTTTTAATCAATTGGCCGCAGGTTCAATTCCTGCTCCGCAACTAAAATGCAAAAGTGGGTGCCGGTGTAATGGGGGAAGTCCCCTAACGCCTTACAGCTTAGGCTGAATAAGGTTCAGTGAAGACTCGCAAGGTTGGAACTGGTTGATGTAAGTAGCTGCATGTTTCGGTTAGCCCCGATTAACGGCTCGCAAGGTCGGCAGTATGCAAAAGCGTCGAAATCCCATTACGCGACAGAGGTAATGCCACCTCTTTAAACTAGGCGGGGATGGTTGTTACGCACCTGGGGTGCGTGGATAAGCGGGTAAACGCGTCGCAAGCGCAGTGTACGCCCAACGAAAGACAACCAAGTGAAGGTGTAATCTCAACCTGAACGCACTATCTCAATGTTTTGAGCATAGTGTTGTGACATAGCTCAGTTGGTAGAGCGACCCCTTCATACGGGGTAGGTCACAGGTTCGAACCCTGTTGTCACAACAGTGTGCTTAGGCATTACGATTTTTGGGCATAGCCGAGGACATTCGGGTAACCGAGTGGAAGGGATGGTTCTCACAACCGCCCGCTTCCTTTCGAGGGAGTTACTATGCAGACGAGACCCACCTGTCGGTGGCCAGTGATTCTTGATCGCTGGAGGGCTGGAACGCCGGAGTCGATAAGGTTTCATTTGGGCAACGCTGGAATGAAATCTTTCATGGGTGCAACCATGAATAGACGTGCAATCTGGAATAAAGTCGGGTCAAAGGTCGTCGTGATTTAGTCGGATTTTAGCGAAGACGGCGTTTCACACGGTATCAAGGGTTAGTGTCGCTGGGCACAAGCTCAAGATATCGAGACACAAGTAACGGTTGGCGCTGTGAACGTGTTAATGCAAGGCGTGGTCCATTATGTGCTTCAAAAGGGCATGTATGACCTGACACCCCGCGTCTTGGTGAGTTTTTGCAGATAGCTCAGTCGTAGAGCGTCAGTATGAGGAACTGAAGGTCGCTGGTTCAATCCCGGCTCCGCAAGCCAAATAAAATGCAAAAGTGGGTGTCGGCGAAGTAGGGAAAGTCTCCTAATGCCTCACAACTTAGGTTGAATGAGGTCCACTGAAGACTCGCAAGGTCAGACGTGGTCGATAAAAGTAGCAGCACGGTTCGGGTAGCCCCGATTTATAGCCAGAGCATGGTTGACGGTATGCAAAAGTGTCGAAATCCTACTAGCGTCAGAGGAAGTGCCACCTCTATAAAAAGGCGGGGATGGTTGTTACATGCTTGGTGCATGTGGATAAGCGGGTAAGTTTCGTCGCAAGCGGAACGTACGCCCAGCAAAAGACAACCATGCTTAGGTGTAATCTCAACCGAAGCAAATTCTATTCATTCAAAGCAGCATTAGTTTCAATTGGTAAAACCTCGTCCTTCCAAGTCGATGTCGTCGGTTCGACCCCGGCATGCTGCTCCAAACGCCCCTCTAGCTTAGTGGTTTCAAAGCGCACGGCTCATAACCGTCGAGATGGTCAGGGTTCAATTCCCCCGGGGGGCACCACTCCAATACCTGATTAAGATTCAACCTAAACAATTTGACTTACCTCAGAGGTTTGTTAGACTTACCACACAGGTAAGTTTAAGAAGTTGAAAACAATAAATGCCAATAATTCATACTGTACATAAGGGGCTTGAGGCTGCGTTGACTGAGGTTGATGAGACAAAAGCAATCTATGCGATCGGCGAAAGTGATAGTGTGCATATTTACACTGTTCTAATGGCCCTGCATGAAGTGGAAACCCTGGAGGAATTATTGAGCATTCCGGCTGTAGAACAGATCAGCCAGACACCAATTAAGAATGCGACCTCGTTTTTCTGCAACGTAACGATTAACGGAGTGGAAACAATAGGCGCACTTACCTTTGAAACCATTGATGGTTCTACCGTGAAAGCCGCACGCATTCAGACCAAAATAACTAACGGTCTCGATATTAAGGCTAATGGTATTTACCATGTAAACGTCGATTTTGAGCGTCACTACTAATAAAGAGGATGCGTTATGAAAAATCAAAGATTAGACATTGATGCGCTGGTGGAAGGCCGCGCTTCAATAGATGATTATAATAGCGAAGGTTTTGTCAGTGTTCCGGACAGAAAAGAAGGGCTTCACCCTGCTCGCTACTTCGAAGAACTCTTTTTGCCTAAAGCTAAGGCGAAGGGGTTGGACAATAAGGCTGTCATTGAACATTTGGACATTTCAGAGAAGCATTTTTACAACTTCCTGAAAGAGAAGGTGAATGTGACTATGGCATTTGCTAAAAAGTTAGCCGTCGCCACGGGTATGCCTTATGACTTTTGGTTGCGCGCTCAATACAAGTTCGATGATACGCACAACGATTACCCGAACAACGCCAAGCCACTGTAAATGAGCAGCTAAGGATTTGGCCGCTCATTGTCCACTGTAGTTAAATTAGACCTGTTGATATCCAATCAATACAGCAATGGCGGCGATCACTGCCCAGCCAAAGATATCGATATAGCGCTTAATTGTTTTTTCCATCTTTTCACCACCAGCATAGAGTATACCCGCAACAAGATAGAATCTCGCTCCGCGACCGATTGCTGAAGCAAGCATTCCATTTGGAAGAATCCCGCCAATTCCATTGGCGGGTAATAAAGATTAGTGTGGCGTTGAGTAGTCTGAGCTGTAGTTACTTGGCACTTGAGATGTTCGACTCTCTATTGAATCATTGTTGAAACCAACAACAGGCACCACAGATACGTCCAAGTTGACAACCTTGATGGTAACCTTGTCACCTGGCTTGGTCATGATGACCTTCATATCTTTTGCGTGAGCCACTGAGAACATGTTATCACTGTAGGCTAAATTGCTTAACATAATGTAAGAAGTGTCATCTAGGTGCGTGACACGGAACACGTCAGCAGTGATTGTATATAACTCATCACCTCCAACGACATCAGATGAAGCATCTTGCTGTTGAGCCATTGCAGTCATGTAGCGGCGCTCAGCTTCTTGAAGAGACTTGCCCCATCCGGCAACATTTCGGTTTGTATAACGAACAAGGGCGACACCTTGCTTGTTGCCAGAAGCGTCTTTCAGTATTGAAACAAACGTGTTGATCCCGTTTACATTATGAGGAATAGGTGCGCTCGAAGAATACCCAAGATCTTGAACCAAGCCTTCGGCAACATCCTTTGCTACCATTTCGGTAATACCAGCTTTTCTGTAAAGAGTGGCAACGCCAGTACGTGTGTCGGACAAGACGAAACCCATCGTGCCTTCTTGTGCGCCGCTTGATTGCATACCAGTATACCATTTAGCTTCACCTGATTTGGTGTAAACCATATAAGTACCCTTTGATGCAGTGATCACATCTTCACCGACGAACCACGCATTGATAGCGCCTTTGACATAGCCAAACGTATAAGAAATGAGGTTTTCAGTAACAACATCAGTGTAGATTGTGTCAATCCATTTAGGCGCGTCATATAAGCCGTATTTTTCTATATGCCCTGTCTTCGCATCGACAGTTACAACACCATTAGGTTGGTTAATAGACAAGAAACTTCCCTTTTCGTAGGATGTAAACACCCAGTAACCAGTTCCATCATTCGTGATTTCAAATCGAGGTTTACCTGAAAGAATTTCACGGCTGTAACCATTTGTATAAACATGTCGCCTTACATCTTTGGAGAAGAAAAATCCGCTATGTCCATAATTTATTTCGACACTTTCATTAAGAATTAAATCGCTACTGTCATAGTCATTGACGCTAATGTAGGCGTATCCTGGAGTGGTTTTATTGTTCCACCATTTAATAAGGCCTTGGTGTTTCAGTGGTGCAACCCAATTCAGTTTGTCACCGACTTGTTGAATTGTAGCATCGTCAAATTCAAAACGTGAGCCGAGACCAAGTTCCTCACCGATCAATTCCTTAACACCTTTAATTGCAAGATCTTGGTCGACAAATCGAGCTTGATCGCCATCAAGTAAAACTGATTTAGGATCAAACACCTCTTGGTTTTCTATAGTTATGGCGTTTTTATAAGGTTCATCATCAATTAAGGCTGATAACGGTGAACTCAAAACAATGAACACTGACCAAGCCAAAGAGGCAGTTAGCACCCCTTTTTTCTCGCGCAATGATAGATTTGAATTTCCATACATGCCAAAGATATCTGTAAGTCTGCTTAGGGAGAACAATCCGAAGCCGGCAGAGAAATAGAGTAGCACGGTACCCCACAATACTGGTGATTTGATATGCAATGGGATCAAGAGCAAATATGCGCCCAAAAAGCTTATTGCATAGAATGGCAATGCAATTGTAAGTGGTCGCTTCAGTAATGACTTAAAACCGCTATATGAATACAAAGTGCCTGAAACAAAGGCTGCAAAGAGTATCGCGGAAACAATAAAAATGGATGTCATATAGATTCCTTATCTATTTGGTATGGATACATGCTATCATTTGCTTAACCTAAATAACAACAAAAATGTTTATATTTATCTTGTTTGATGGTACGATATTTGTAATATTTAATGGAGAGTGATATGGGTATAGAACACAGCGTTTATGTCATTACAGATGCCTCTGAAACCTCGGAGTTGAAGAGGATTGAAACAAGCCAAATGCCAAGCGGAGATGGGGTTATCACTCTTTTTTCAAGTGTGGGTATTCAAGCTCGCCCAATTTACAACGAGAGACCGAATCCTAATGCGCTAGGGGAAAACCATGTTGCGATTCCTTTGCATACCCTGCTACTTGCATTGAGACGAGACATATATCACTGGGATAACTCTGTTATTCAGCAAACCTGGGAAGATGAATTTAAACGTCAAGAGACCGAAGGTAAGGGGAAGTTGTTGGCGTCTCTTTTTGATAAGTACACGAAAAAACCTGGGTTTACACGGCACGTTGTTGATGTTGCGTTACGTGAAATGGGGCGTTCGAGTAATCTCTATAACGATATGGTGACTGTTTTTGGTTACGCCAAAGGTCACGCCGACGATGTTCAGAATATTGATAGCGCCATGAGAATGGCGATACCTGAGCTTCATCCGTCTGACTATACTGAAGAAGTATCAAAGCTAATAAAGCTAGTGAACGGAGCTGAAGAGTATTTTTCAAGACAAAATGACGCAGTGAAAGAGGTTATTCACTTCGTCTCGTCACTCTCTGAGAGAGAGGCTCTTGCTGCGACATTAATGCTAATACACGGCATTGATCAGGAACAATGCCAGTGGCTTGCTCATCGCTCGGGTTTTAGTAACATGAAGGCGTAAATTTCACGAAGATATATTGAACAACAAATAAATAGTTGAGCCATTTTATGTTAGGATAAAGGCCTTATTACATGGACGTAAGGAATGCCTAATGGATTATGGCCAACCACGATATAACAAAGAAGCGAGAAAGATCGCTCTTATCTATTTTTTAATGCTGCTAGTTGCCATGGTTACTCTAAGCCTCTTTCCTAATGACGAGGATTTGGACATGATGCCTACCTCTAGCGGCATCAAGCAAGCGGTCAACGAGCTTCGTTTCGACCTTGCAAATGATATCCTGGATATTCACGAAAATCACATTTCACCAGACGACCCCAACTACACTCAAATCCTTCGAGAAACATCAATTGAAGCCCATGTGAGCTCAATATTCACGGCATATACGCTTGATGCCTCTGTCCAGTACGACGCATACAGGCTGCTCTATCGCCTTACACATAAGGATCACTACAAAGAACAAATGTCGCATCTTAAGCCGATCGCTGATGGGGTTAATGCGTTAAAACATAAATAAGGACAATTTGCGCATGGATGCGTCTAACAAAGTGAACTTTTGTGTCATCGGTGCGCAAAAGTGTGGAACAACAAATTTAGCTGAACACCTGCTTTCACACCCGGACATTGGTTTTTGCAAAGAAAAGGAGCCTGATTTCTTTTCTAAGTTGTTCGATAAAAGTTCTGGGTTTGATGCATATCACAACCTTTTCGACTTCGATTTAAACAAGTCGATGTATGGTGAAGCGAGCACGAGCTATAGTTTTGTAGATGAGTACCCGAAGACGGCTGAAAGGCTGTTCAATTATAATCCGGATATGAAGATACTTTTTATTGTTCGAGATCCAGTTTCTCGCGTAGAGTCGCACTTTAATCACAGATTGAGAAAGGGTTACATACTGGGTGATGATCCGGTAAAGAACGTATCTGCTGAAGATGACTTTATTCAGCGAAGCCAATACGTTCGACAACTGGAACCCTATCTGAAACTATTTCCTGCTGAGCAGGTTAAGGTTCTGGTCTTTGAAGAGTTCTTAAGTGATCAGTCGGCCGCAATGAGAGATGTTGTCAATTTCCTTGGTCTTGATCCAGATAAGCTTCCTGAGTTAGAGCTTTCACCTAAAAATATTTCAGACGCTAAAGTTAGGTTAAAGAAAAGTACCATCGCGCTACGAATTATTGAATGGCTGGAGAAACAGAGCTGGTCCTGGCGTTTGGCCAAATGGATCCCGATCAGAAAGAAACTACCCCTTGAATACAAGGCGCTTCTTTATAGCATGATGCGCAAAGATATAACGGATTTTGAAGCGTTCATAGGTAGAGAAATCCCAAGCTGGCACAAGTGGAATTCAAGAAAGCTTGAAATTCCCCACGTATTTGCACCTTGCGATAACATGTCAGAATCAAACACAAAGTGATGGTTGAAGCGCTCCATTAAGAGCGCTTTATTCTTCCTACAAGCATCAGTGCCAGACCACATGTAGCAATAAAGGCCAATGGGCTGTTCACTTCTTTAATATCATCACCAGTATCTGGTACATCGACTTCATCAACATCATCAAACCCGTATAAGTTATAGGCTGTCCATGTGGAAGATAGAGATTCGCCTGGCGAGTCGTTGAAGAATTTGGACCACCAACTGAGGTCGGCATCAAATGCGATAGTGCCTTCAACATTTGTAATGGCATCTTTATTGTCGTCAGCAAGTATAAAATCACCTGCGTAACCTAACCCTAGAGAGTAGCTTAATGGCGTGCTAAGTAAGCTGTTATTCCACGTGTCGATGTTTAGCGTTATCAATGCATCATCAAACAAATAAAAGCTATTAATAAGGGAGAAGGAAAGGGCGTTCCATTCACCTTCGAGTGATGTGTTTTTGAGTTTGTACTTGCCAATACGGAACTCCGTTTCGTTGCCGTTACGAGTGAGTGACCAGCTAAATACATCATCAAAACTGTAATCATAGTGTCTTTTGTATTTAACGTTGTCGAACTCTATGTTTTTTGAGACGACACGACCATCGGTTCCTTCTTGGAGGAACATATCGCTCCCGCGTTTATTGCCATAAGGCATTGACTCGTCAACTTGTAAGCTGGCTGAAAATAATTCGCTCTTTTGATGATTGCCTGTGTATATTACAGGCTCTGCATACGAGTAAGATGCAGCGAAAAGAAGGCTGTAAAGGGCTGTTTTCCGTAACATATTGGTTCAATCCATTGAAATCATTAGTCAACGGAATGATACCAAAAATGGGCACTTAATGTACACCCTTTACAACAAATTAGTTGATAATTTAATGTCTTTCACATAATTTACTGCTGCAACTTTCGAATTCGTAAGGGTTGAGTTGCCAGTTTATCCGTCCACAATCAGGGCAGTTCATTCGAACCCGATTAGAAACTCTGCGACGGCGACATTTTTTGATGTGGTCGGGAACTTTAAGCCCCGCGCCTTGAACCATAACTCTTGGGTTAAAGTGACGATGGTCGAATGTTCTTCGTTTGGCGGCCTCAGCCACCGAGAAGGGAATTACAACCCAACGCTCAGTTAGTAAGAGAGCCTCTTTTTTGGACATTCGCAATGCCTGGCTGAAATCAGTCGTCCTAGAGCTGGCATTCCAATACACGTCATTGCCGTCCCAAGCGCCATAAATATATGCGACATAATCATCGCTATCATCCCAAGTTGATTCATAAGGGATGTGTTGGCAGTCCACCTTATAAACAGCGAGGGCGTCTACATGATCAGCGGAAATAGGTTGGTCAATGTTGCGAGCGCCATCCCAAGCCTGCTGAGCCTCTTTTCGAGTGTAAACCTTAGCTTTGTCCAAATCGGTAACATAACCTTTGCCATGGAAAGCCATATTAGACCCCACATTGTCACGAGTGCATGCAAGGTAAAAACGATCGCGCATTGTTTCTCCAATTAAAAGTGAAGGCCTGACAGGGCAGGCCTTTGTAAGATTAAATAGCGCCGAAACCTTTCAGTTCAGCAACAATGGCGTCTTCATCTTTGACTGGAACACCAAGAGAATCAGCTTTAGCTAGTTTACTTCCCGCTTTTTCACCCGCTACAAGCGCGTCAGACTTAGCTGAGATACTGCCGCTAACCTTTGCGCCTAAGCCAATTAGAAGGGCTTTAATTTCATTTCGAGAAATTGTATTGAATGAACCAGTCAACACGTAGGTTTTACCAAGTAGCGGCTGCTCATCAGCGCTTACTTCTTTGATCTCTGGCCAGTTAATGCCAGCATCAAGTAAGCGTTGAACCAGCGCCATGTTCGCTTCATCCGCAAAGAAATCTAGCACATATTGAGACACCACTTTGCCCACGTTTGGCACATCAAACAATTGTTCGAATGTCGCTGACTGAAACGCTTCTAAAGTGCGGAACGTTTGAGCGAAATCACGCGCAGTGCTTTCACCCACTTCACGGATACATAGCGAGTAGATAAACTTATCCAGAGTTGTCGCTTTGCTCTTCTCAATCGCCTTAAGGAGCTTTTCTGCACTTTTCTCACCTTGACCTTCAAGTGAAGAAATATCGCGGCTCTGTAGCGTATAGATGTCAGAAACATCCTTTAAAGCACCACTAGCATGAAGAGCGTCGACTAATTTGTCGCCTAACCCGTCAATATTCATTCGTTTACGGGCAGCAAAGTCCTTGATGGTCTCCCTCACTTGAGCGTCACAAATTAATCGTCCGGTGCAGCGCAAAATAGCCTCGCCTTCCGGTCGTTCGGTTGGAGAGCTGCATACAGGACAATGCGTAGGGAACACGATATCTCGCGCGTTCTCAGGTCTTCGTTCGAGCACAACGCTTTTTATTTTTGGCACCACATCCCCACTTCTCAAAATTACGACAGTGTCGCCGATTTTGATGCCTAAACGCTCAATTTCATCTTGATTGTGCAGTGTGCAGTTCGACACAGTGACACCGCCCACAAAAACAGGTTTTAAACGAGCTACAGGTGTTATTGCCGACGTTCTGCCGACTTGAAAATCAACACCTTCAAGTACGGTTAGCTCTTCTTGTGCTGGGAATTTATATGCAATCGCCCAGCGAGGTACGCGTGATGCAAAGCCAAGGCGCTGCTGTGCATTTATGTCATTCACTTTAATTACAACACCATCAATTTCGTGCGTTAACTGTGCGCGTCTTGACAGGATGTCCTGGTAGTAATCGAGAACAGCTTGAGTGCCGACTACTTTTTTCACTTCGTTGCTAACTGGAATGCCCCAGCGTTTAAGCTCTTGAAGTCGTTCAAAATGACTTTCAGGCATTGGCACTTGTAGACGTTCACATTCGCCTAATGAATACGCGTAAAAGGCGAGGGGACGCTCTGCTGTCTTACGTGGATCAAGCTGGCGAACAGAACCCGCAGCGCCATTTCTCGGGTTAACCAATTCTTTGCCGCCTGTTTTCTTCATGTTTTCGTTGTATGCGTTAAAACCATTAAGAGGCATCACGATCTCACCACGAACTTCAAGAATACGAGGGTAGTCGCCTGTTAGTGTCAGAGGTACGTTTGGAATGGTTTTCACTTGAGCTGTGATGTTTTCGCCGACAATACCATCTCCACGAGTGGCGGCTTGAGTAAACTTACCGTCAATGTAGTAAATTGAGGTAGCTAAACCATCCAGTTTGGTTTCGCAGGTATATTCAATGGCATCTTCCACAGCAAGGCTTACTCGCGAGCGCATACGGCTAACAAAGTCATTAAACTCGCCGTCATCAAATACGTTATCCAGAGAAAGCATTGGGACTTTATGGGTGACTTGCTCAAACTCTGCAAGCGGCTCACCGCCCACGCGTTGGGTTGGAGAATGCGGATCGGTGTACTCAGGGTGTTGCTCTTCCAGTGTCAATAGTTCGCGGAAAAGACGATCGTATTCAGCATCTGGGACTGTTGGATTATCCAGTACATAGTATTCATGAGAATACTTGTTTATTTGTGTTGTAAGTTCTTGAATACGTAAACGGATTTGATCGCTCATCAAGGTTGTTCCTGTGTATTAATTGATGTAGAAATAGTACCATTACAAAACAAAAAACACAACAAAAATGTTGTGTTTTAAGTGTTGGTTGCATCAGCTATCTTTATTCTTCTGATACGACGCCGCAGAGTTTTCCTGTCCATGGGTCAGCGTCTTCAAGAAGCACGGTAACGGTATCCCCGACCGACAACGAAAGCCCATTTCCGCCTTTAACTGGCAACCCATCATCAACGAATTCGTAGCTGTCTCCAAGGAATTCTGGATATAGATCCGAAGGAAACAGTACGTTCGCCTGGGTTTCGTCAATCTTAAGGAATGTTCCGAAGCGTTTTGTTCCTGTGATCGTGGCGTTGAATGGGGTGTTTTCTTTTCCACGATAGTAGTATGCAATCAACATGTCTTCAGCATCACGAACCGCCAGAAATGCTCGTCTATCCGTTGTGTTGATAGTTTCAGCAATCTGATCCAGCTCACCAATTGAGTAAACGCCCGCCCCATTCACAGTACGTCCTTTGCGTTGCAAGATAGCCTTGATGCAGCGGTGAACAATTAAGTCAGTGTAGCGTCGGATAGGGGACGTAAAGTGGGTGTAGTGGCGGAGTTTAAGTCCTTCGTGCCCTATGGCTCTACTTGCGTATCTGGCTGGCTTAGAGAAGCCTCTGAGTTGCAAAGTGAAACGTTGACGAAGTTCAGGATCTTCGATGTCTTCGATAATCTGGGCGATATCATCAATGAAGTCATCGGCAGATACAACACCAGCTTTAACCATGTCTTGTTTGATTGCGAGCTTCTCATCTTGAGACAAACCATCATGAACACGGTGCAAGCCATGCTGATCATTATCGACCATGAACTTGGCTGCGCATATATTGGCCAAAGACATGGCGTGCATGATCATGTCATGGGTTTCGTACTTCTCTGCAAAAAATACTCTTTGAATCTTGCCGGCTTCGTTTAACGATAAAATGCGGTCTTTTCGATCAAATTCGACAACACCTCGCTGCTCAGCGGCTTTCGCTTGGGCACTCTTGATGCGTTGCAAGCAGCGCAAATTGTCCATAACGGGTGTTTCAAGTGTTATGCCATCAGTGAGCCCTTTATTGTCCAGCGCTTCCTGAGCCATCCGATAGGAAAGGCGTTTGGCAGAGCGAATGCCGGCTTCATAGAAGTCGTAGTCTTCAATCTCACCATTTGTTCGGATTTTTATATCACACACGAACACGGCTCTCAGTTTTCCTTCGTGCAAAGAGCAAACGCTATTCGATAATAGGCGAGGGATCATCGTGTACGTCTCACCTGGGAAATACACGGAGCGCGTTCGTGATCGAGCTTCCTTATCCAGTTCCGAGTCGTGAGGAATGAAAGATGACACGTCTGCGATGGCCACAAGAAGTCGATAGCCACTCTGAGTTTGTGTAGCATAAACAGCGTCATCCAAGTCTGCGGAATCATCCACACGTTTGAAATCACCATCAATGGTTACAAAGGGCAGATTCGTAAGGTCTTTGCGACCTTTCATGCTAAATCCTTGGACAATTTCTTTCGCGGCATCATTGAGCCCTTCAGGGAACGCTGTGGGGATATCGTGATTGTGACAAGCGACCTTCCTTTCAACACCCTTTGAATGAATGTCACCAATAACGGTGCGTATACGTCCTTTTCCTGAACCATTCAGAATGTTCACATCGTAAGCGTCAATAAGAGCCAAATCACCGTTGCTTACCGATGAGGCGTCTGCATCTGGGATGTGGATGTTGATTGAAGCCTTTTTATCCAAGGGAGTGGCTATTATCCCGTCATCGATTTTGTATACTTTCGCAACCAGCGGCTTTCTTTCACCGTTTAGTGAAATGATTTTCCCGATTGTGCGATCTTCGTCACGAAATGCGATATCCGCAACGACACTGTCGCCATGAATTGCAGCGGCTTTAATTACTTCCTTCTTTGGAATAAACCAATCTTTGTCTTCACCATGCACAGACAAGAAGGCATTGCCGTTTCGGATCACAGTTAATGTTCCCGTGACCTTAAAGGCATCTGTCATCAAGTGATAGTTGTGATATTGATCGCGAAGCAGTTTACCTTCTTCACATAGCTTCTTTAATGCTCGGCGCAGTTCATCTGTTTTTTCTGGGCCAAATACTTCAAGTTGTTTACTGAAATCAGTTAGAGATAGAGGGCGTTCTTTTGCCCGGATAAGATTTAGCAGGTGCTCTGGTGAGGCAACCGGCTTTTCGATTGTAGTGCCATTTGTCATGAGGCATTTCCTTATGCTTTGCTCGATTTAGTCCTTAAATCGATTGTCATTATTAGTAAAATTTGTTATTTCTTGATCCGCGTCATGGTATCACAAGTATTTTTTTATGTAACTATATCGAACAAAAAATTACCAGCGAACATCTTATATGTTGTGTTTTTAAATTTTATTTTTAAAATAAAATTGTTTAAAAACAATTGCCAACAATGTTTGCGTTGATATTTTTCAATCTTTTTAATAAAAAAGCTTGCAAGAAAAAATAATGCTGTATATACTTCTCATCACTTAACGCAAACAAGACGTTTGCATCAAACCATTTTGGAGATAGAAACAATGTTACATTCGACCACACATTTAACGAGTAGAAGTTTGGGCCTTTCGCGCTCAGGCCTACGTGTAGTCGCTGCATAGTTTCCATCTATCCGGAAGCTATGGCTTCCGGAGCAACGATAAAGTTGCATAAGAACCTCGGAAGTGAAAACTTTCGGGGTTTTTTGTTTTTAACGATTTGATTTACAGAATGAGAATGAAAATGACACAACGTAATCGCACATCACATAGCTTAACAAGCTCGTTGCTACGCCATAGTAGCAGACGTGGTGGCTCATTACGCCTGTCATTAGGCACATCTCTGTCACTAACAAGTTAACCATTCGCTTTCGTATTCCGAAGGCGAGACCTTCGGGATACTGACATCAATACGATGTAAGAAACCTGGGGTCAAACCCGGGTTTTTTTATGCCCATCGTTCTTTAACAAATTGGTACATCCAAACACTACCCAAGTGATGGAATTGGAAGACATGCTGAGTTCAGATCTCAGTCCCAATAGGCGTGCCGGTTCAAGTCCGGCCTTGGGTACCATTTTCTTTGTTTAGCACGTTGATAGCTAACATTGAAATAAAACAATTTAATGCCGGCGTAGCTCAATTGGTAGAGCAGCTGTTTTGTAATCAGAAGGTTGAGGGTTCAAGTCCTTTTGCCGGCACCATATCAACAATTAGTGCGCTAGTAGCTCAATTGGATAGAGCGTCGGACTTCGGATCCGAAGGTTGAAGGTTCGAGCCCTTCCTGGCGTGCCAAACATTTTACTGTGCGCTCGTGGCCAAATTGGATTAAGGCATCCCGCTTCTAACGGGACGATTGATGGGTTCGAGTCCCTCCGGGCGTGCCAACTTACGACGCGGATGTGATGGAATGGTAGACATGCAGTGTTGAGAGCGCTGTGGGCGAAACGCCCGTGTGGGTTCGACTCCCACCATCCGCACCAAATCCCGTATTTAAAGGGGTGAGCATGACAGAGTGGTTATGTCCTCGATTGTGAGTCGAGACTACGTGGGTTCAAAAAACCCGTCGGTCACCCCCATGCACATTGAGAATACCGGAAAAGTGGCCGAGCGGTCGAAGGCAGCACGTTGGAAGCGTGTAGGCGCAGTAATGCGTCCATCGGTTCGAATCCGATCTTTTCCGCCACCTTATGGAAGATAGCGCTGAGGTTGCAAAGCGGGTTTGAAACTCGTGCCGCGCAGAGATGCGTGACTGTTCGATTCAGTTATCTTCCGCCAATTAATTCATAGGCTGGAACGCAAGCGGAAAGCTCATGAAACAGCAAGTGGGAAAGTTAAATGCGAGAGTGGCGAAATTGGTAGACGCGCCGGATTTAGGTTCCGGTGGGGTAATACCCGTGAGAGTTCAAGTCTCTCCTTTCGTACCAAACAAAAAGGGCGCTATCGCCCAATGATGTAGTGATTAATGGAAGTGTGGCCGAGTGGATGAAGGCAGCGCCCTGCTAAGGCGTAGGAGGTTTTGCGGCCTTCCGTGGGTTCAAATCCCACCACTTCCTCCACTTACCAAAGCGCACTTATATAGTGTTTTTTGCTAAGTGAATTGGTGAGCTGGCTGAGTGGTTAAGGCAGCGGTTTTGAAAACCGTCGAGGGCTTTTGTCGGTCCTCCCAGAGTTCGAATCTCTGGCTCACCGCCAATTAAAAAATGGGTGTTTTATGATGCGAGCGTGGCGGAATTGGTAGACGCGCTGGATTTAGGTTCCAGTGGGGTAACCCGTGAGAGTTCGAGGCTCTCCGCTCGTACCAAATTTAACATTCATTATGGTTTATGGAGACGTGGCAGAGTCTGGTTGATTGCAGCGCCCTGCTAAGGCGTAGAAGGTGTCAAAGCCTTCCAAGGGTTCAAATCCCTTCGTCTCCGCCAATTATCTAACATCAAATATGATGTTATTATAGTGGTGTTCTGGAGAGGTGGCAGAGTCTGGTTTATTGCGGTGTCCTCGAAAGTCACTGGGCGACCTTGGTCGCTCCGGGGGTTCAAATCCCTCCCTCTTCGCCAAATTCAATCAAGGAGCAGATTATGCAGCCTATGGGAAGAAAGAAAATCGTTTTACCTGGTGGAAAGCACCGAGTAAAAGATCATGGAAAGAACATCGCTGGCTGGTGGGAAGATATAGCCCAACCAAATAAGACTTCAGCACGAATGAAAGCAAAGACGGAGATCAGACAACGGCTTTCTTGCTTATAGTTTTTGCGGCCATAGCTCAGCTGGTAGAGCGCGACGTTGCCAACGTTGAGGTCGTGGGTTCAACCCCCGCTGGTCGCTCCAATTTTATTTCGCATGTGTAGCTCAGTTGGATAGAGCGCTGGTCTACGAAACCGGAGGTCAAAGGTTCGAATCCTTTCACGTGCGCCACTTTCAGTAGGATGTACCAATTAAATGCGACTATAGCTCAGCTGGTAGAGCGCGACGTTGCCAACGTCGAGGTCGCGGGTTCGACCCCCGCTAGTCGCTCCAAAAATTACTTCGGCCGTCTGGTGGAATGGTATACACAGGAGATTTAAAATCTCCCGATCGCAATGATCATCCGGGTTCGAGTCCCGGGGCGGCTACCACATTCTATATATCCCTCACGTATTGATTTTCTAATTTTTTCCAAATATAGCGACGTAAATAGCAACGCATACCTAAATGCAAAGTACCCAGCGCAATTGAGCGTGACGCGTCAATATTCCCCTTTAATGAAATATCTCGATTCACTCTGCTGCGGTTGGGTGTGAAACAAACAATAAAAAACCCGCTTCGATAGCGGGTTTTCTTGTTTTGTTGAATATTAATCCTGGCAGACAGCTGGTTGATCAGTAATAAAAGCATCTTTGGTTTCTAGTTCGAAACGGATTGATTCTGAAGAACATGCTTCGTCAGTACATAGCACAACACTGTAATCATAAAGGCCTACATCAATGTCGTCTTTGCTGAATAGCACAGTGTTCTCAGTGGTCTCAATTACTAGCTCTTCTGGTGCATCCGGGTTTTTCCAGTCAGAAGAGTACATGCGGTATTTAACACCTTCTACAGAAGGGTTGTTTAAAAATGTCACTTTAAGCATGCTGCACATTTTGCTCTTCTTGCCGAAGCTATCTACGTACCACTGTTGATCACATTCACTTTCATCATTCAGCGCCCATGAAATGCGGTTGCTATCTTCAGAGTCAAGCGTCGCTGCAACTTCTAGCATCCGTTTTACGTCCAAGATCCCAGTTCCACAACCTAAGTATTCACAAGTTGGGTCTGTGAATTCACGCGCTGACAATTTAAGGATAAGTTCAGCTTGTGAAGGTGTCATATCAGGTTTTAGTCTGTACGCGTGAGCCAAGGCTGATGTTACGAAAGGAGCAGAGTAGCTGGTCCCGTCATAGCCGACTTCACGCGTGATGTCAGGGCTAAGCGCAGCAACCATTTCACCACCAGCAGAAATGTCAACTTCCTCACCGTGGTTACTGAAGCTACTTCTGTAGCCTTCACGTCCATTTGCTCCGGCAACAATTACACCGTCACAGTTAGATGGCGTATGCATTCCAACGTCATTTCCATCGTTACCAGCGGAAACCACAATTGCGATACCTTTGCTGCGAGCGAAATCGATTGCAGATTGCATATAGCTAGGGCAGCGCAGACCTTCACCTTCGTACGCACCGGCACCCAGTGAAAGATTTAGAACTTTAACGTCACCTTGGAAATCAGAAATGCCATCTTCAATGAAAGATTCACCAGCAAACCAGCGAATACTTTCAGCAGCGGCATACAAACCACCTGTACCACAGTCTAGTGCAACCGCAGCGTACACTTTTACATTGCCACCAGCGCCTGTGTATGCAATGCCATTGTTTGCTGTAGCGCCAACAACACCTGCTACACCAAGTCCATGGCTCGTACAACTTTCTCCAACATCAAGTAGGTAGTCATTACCACGCTCGACAGGTCCAGAGTTTGCGAATGTTGCGCCGCCATGAAATACCATTTCTTCGCCGATGTCATAGAATCCACTGTCGATGATCCCAACACCAATTGGCTCTTGCTGTTCAATTTGTTCAACCGAAAGCACAGAAAAGAAATTGTGTGCGCCTTTAGAATCACGAGTGCTAGTTTCCGGATCATCCAGATAGTATTGGCTGGTTAACCAAGGATCGTTTGTGTACCCGTTAGTGTGAACGATGATGTCTTTTTCTACTGTCGCGTACCAGCCAGTAGACTCAAGCGTTTCTTTAACCTGTTCAAAGCTATCAGCGTCAACGTTGAACGCTTGAAATTGAACTGGTTTTGGTTCCGATGCGCTTGATACGCTATTAGAGAGTACACGAATGTTTTTTTGAGCGGCTCCAGATGGTCTTGGAACGCAAATTTCGCGAGCACCATCAATCGTGTTGAGGCAAACCCGGTCGCTTGTTTTACCTAGCGACACGGCAGACGTTGTTGATTTGGCAGATGCTGAGCTTACGACGACATCATTGTCATAACTGACAATAACGCGTAATTCTTCAGCAAGAGAAGACGTAGAAACGCCTAAAAATAAAAATCCTGCCAGAAGGTTTGCTTTATTAATCATTATATTACTCCGTAGTATCGGTGCATTCGTTAGTTTCATTAATCATATCAAGATGCATTTGATTAATCAATAAAAACTACAAATATGTTGTTTTAATGGTTGTGTTTGAATGCTGATTAGGGATTATATGTCATTTAATATAACCAAGTAAATAAAGTTTCGATGAGTCCACAATTTCGTCGCCATCGCTGTGATACAATCAATGAAATATCTGGAGGAATCGATGTCTGATTTAGTCGTTGCGCACAACTTGAATGCTGCCAAATTGGAAACCATAGATCTGATGGGAGGCATGGCATGCCCGTCCTTAGCTATCATTGATAATCAAAATCCTTATCATGAATTTGGTGACATTACGCTTCTTATGGACGCGGATAAGATTTCACCAAAAACTGAATCTATCTTTCACTCAGACGTTTATTCTCCCAGAACGCCACTCCCCAAATACCACGTAGATCGCATCAAACTGATTGAGATTGGTGATAGAGTTAAGCAAGCACTCGCTGATATTGGGCTGTCAGAATTACCATTACCTGGGGAACTATCCGGAAGTGAGTCTCTTTCTAAGGGGATGAATTTCACTGTGTCCGGGCTCGTTAGGGAAGAGGCTCTGTTGGCCGTTTATGCGAGTTCAAAGGGGATTGCTTTTGAGATTCCTTATGATGAGGCCTTACATCCTATACCTTTTCTCAACGGTTCAGATGACGTTTTTGATGCCATTGCCAATCTACCTGACGACGCAAGAGAGCCTGGTACTGAATCGTTCGGAAAATTAAATGCTGCGGCAATGAAACTTGTTGATGATTACGCGGAACGTTCATCTGGTAACACTAAAAATGCCAAGGCGAGAATCCTGCGGGACTGGTTTGATAAAAATGGTGATGAATACACAATTAACGACATACTAGCCTACATGCTCATAGAAAGAGCCAAAGAGGGCCGACAGCCTCCTTCAATAGATACCTATGCTTTGAGGGACGCCTTAGTGGAAGCTCTGCCTAAAGAAGATGTTTCTGCGTGGCTGGAGGACATGTTAAGCCCCGCTGTAGGGGATGCCTATTTCCCAGTATACAATGACCATGGAGAAGAGACTCGGGTTCCTTACACACTCGATAACCTGACTAATTATCTTAAAGGTGATATTCGTGGTCAGGAGGACTTTTTCTACGGTGCCGGCACATTGCGTTCGCTTATGGCTGGCCAGTTCAACAGCTGGGAAGATGTTGCTACAGAAAAAGGTCGCCTAGTTAGCGATAAAGACTTTGACCCCGTAGGCGAAGCGCTCAATGAAAAGTTTGCCAAGTTTGCCAACCTAATGAAAGACTACATGCCCAAATCTTCCGATGCTGCAATGACGAATTCCGTTGCTTACAATCATCTGACCGAGTATGCGAAGACAAGAAATGCGGATGGACTTAAACCCTACGTCAGAGTTGATGATATTCCTAAAGAATACTTTGAGCAGTTCGACAAGTTTTTAGTTGAGCTGGAACAAGCACCGACAGGGTACTTTGAGGTCAAAATGCAACGTTCAGTATCGCTCAATGAATTTGATGTGGCGGTTGTACCAGATAGCATTAGTGACAAAACGAAGCAATTACTCGCTAATGCGGGAGTGAACATTGCTGAGTATAGGGCCGGTGATAATGAACATCGGATGGAAGTGATGAAGGCGCAGCCTGTTGTGACCGTGGAGAATGTGTTAAGTAAGCCGGCTTTAGAATTGAATCATAAAGTAGAAAGCCCCAGCTATTCACTGGGGCCTGCGTTCAGGTAGCTTTATCGCAAGATTGCCAATAGATTGTGCAAGTACAATCTGTAAGCTACCTCTCTCCATTTTAGGAGTGTAATTAGCCTTTGGTGCGCATATTGGTTCTTTCACTCCAGACTTTTCGTATCGTAGATAATTAGTAAAGCAACTAATAATAACCAGTACCCCATTATTCCGATAACCGCCAACCATGTGAAACCACAAAGCCAAGCAATTATCACTGAACCAGCACCTGTCGACAGTTCAACTAATGGGTACCGCCATGGAATGGGGAGCTTGCAGTTGAAACATTTACCACCCAATACCAACCAACTAAATAGGGGTATGTTTTGCCAAGGCTTTATCTTGTTTTTGCATTTAGGGCAATGTGATGCAGGTTTCGACAAGTTAAACGGGGTGCCAGCCGCTTTCTTTTTTACTGGATCCAGAATAATGGGCAATCGATAAATTACGACATTCAGAAAACTCCCTACTAACAAACTGAAGATCCCCACAGAGGCTAACCAAAACCATATGTGGTTGTTGGCTAGCCAGTAAAGTGTGGATAATGGTCCAGATGGATGTTCGAAAATCATTGGTTCTCCTTCAAACAAAAGAAAGGCGGCAAATGCCGCCTTGTGTTTATTTCACGTTCATTGTGATACCAGCGTTACCTGAGCCACGATTTTCGAAGAATAGCCCTCGTCGAGCTCGTTTTGCGACGTAATAAGTCAGCTTATCAGGTGTAATGTTAAACTTGCGTTTACCCACCATAACCTCAACAGTATCTTCCAATGTGATCGGCAGCACCTGTACCAGAGAATCTTCGTTTGCATCAAAGTCTTGACTCTTAATATCAATCAAGCGCACACCTTGGCTTTTGCTCGATACATTTATTTCATTCGCATCGACAACGATGATTCGACCGGCTTGAGTTAGCGCAATGACATGCGTCTTATCCTCTAAATACATTGGAGGTAAAGCATGATCACCATCAGTGAGTTTAAGCACTTCCTTCCCTTTTTTAGCCCGGGTGTTCAGGTCGCCACCTGGCACAAAGAAAGCGTTACCTTTGGCCGTGGTAAGCAGTAGCTTATCTTCTGCACGATATGTCAGCATGGTTTCTAAATTGTCGCCGTTCTCAAGTGAGAATCGAGCAGAAGCTGGTTCACCTACTGATTTTCCATTTGGCATTTCATCACCAATTACAGAGAAGAAACGCCCTGATGTTGACATGAATACCACCGGCATATTTGAACGGGTTTCTAGCGTGCTGTGAAGCTTGTCACCGTGTTTAAAGGTTAACTTACTGGTATCGACATCATGCCCCTTCGTTGTGCGCCACCAGCGCTTGTCAGAAAGGATCACTGTTATGTCACTTGCTGGTGTTAAAGCAATATCAGCTGCAACTTGTGCTGCCGGCTTTTTCTCGATAAGCAAAGTTCGACGTTCATCACTGTGCGCTTTTAAAGCAACTTTCAGCTCAGCTACAATGGCACGGCGGATCTTCTTGTCATCGGCCAATAGCGAGATAAGCTCATCACGTTCTTTAGATAACTTATCTTGCTCGGCACGAAGCTCATGCTCTTGGAGTTTGCTTAACTGGCGAAGGCGTAAATCTAAAATTGCCGTTGCTTGCGCATCCGTTAATTCAAAGCGACTCATGAGCACAGCTTTTGGCTCGTCTTCTTCTCGGATGATACGAATAACTTCATCAAGGTTTAGATAGGCTATCAGTAAGCCATCAACGATGTGTAGTCTCGTTTCAACCGCATTCAGGCGGAATCGCTTCTTGCGCTCAAACACTTGTTGACGGAACTGGCACCACTCACGAACAATCGTTTCGATATTCTTTACTTCTGGTTTCCCATTCAAGCCGATCATGTTCAAGTTGATTTTGTGAGAAGCTTCAAGGCTTGTGTTCGCAAACAAGTGATTCATCACCGCGTCTGCATCCGTTTTACTTGATTTAAGCGTCAAGATGATTCGAACTGGACGATTCTCATCAGAGTCATCACGAATACGGGTGATCAAGTTAAACTTCTTCTTGTCGACTAAGTCCGCAATTTCAGTTAGCACTTTCGTTCCGCCAACCTGGTAAGGAAGAGAGGTAATGATGACCGTGTCACCGTCTACTTCATAGGACGCACGTTGCGTGACCTTACCTTCGCCCTTAGAGTAGGCCGCAATGATTTCTTCACGCGAATTGATGACTTCACCACCAGTTGGATAATCCGGACCTTGGATGATCTCCATAATTTCCGAAATGCCCGTTTTAGGCTTTTGCAGCATCAAAATACAAGCTTCAGTCACTTCATTGATGTTATGAGGTGGAATGTCTGTTGCCATACCAACGGCGATACCCGTCGAACCGTTGATAAGAATGTTTGGCAATTGAGCGGGAAGCACTTCAGGTTCTTTCATTGTGCCATCGAAGTTTGGCTTCCATTCAACGGTATCTTGATTAATTTCATCAAGAAGGGTTGCAGCATATTTCGTTAATTTAGCTTCGGTATAACGCATCGCGGCAAAAGACTTAGGATCATCTTGAGAGCCCCAGTTGCCTTGTCCATCTACCAGAGGGCTTCGAGTGGCAAATGGCTGAGCCATTAACACCATAGCCTCGTAGCACGCAGAATCGCCGTGTGGATGGTATTTACCCAACGTATCACCAACAGTGCGAGCGGATTTCTTGTATTTGGCGTTAGCATCAAGACGAAGTTGGCTCATTGCATAAACCAAGCGGCGATGAACGGGTTTGAAGCCGTCACCGATATGTGGCAAAGAGCGATCCATAATTACGTACATGGAATAATTCAGATAGCTATCTTTCGCAAAGGCGTCGATTGCTAATGTTTCTTGTGTATCTACAGTCATTGAGTTCATGGGGTATCCTTACACCTCTAGTTCTAATCGATCGCCATCACTTTCAAGCCACGCTTTGCGGTCTTTGGAGCGCTTCTTTCGAAGAAGCATGTCGAACGTTTCCATCGCTTCGCCTTCATTGTCGAACTGGAGTTTCACAAGGCGTCGGGTCATCGGGTCCATTGTTGTTTCTTTAAGTTGAGACGGGTTCATCTCACCCAAACCTTTAAAGCGCTGTACGTTCACTTCTCCGCGCAATTTTTCTGCACGGATCTTGGCGAGTGTTTTTTCTTTTTCATCGTCATCAAGCGCGTAAAAGACCTTTTTGCCAACATCAATTCGGTAGAGTGGAGGCATCGCCACATATACATTTCCGTTTCGAATGACTTCTGGGAAATGGCGGACGAATAGAGCTGCAAATAGTGTTGCGATATGCAGTCCGTCAGAATCCGCATCCGCCAATATGCAGATTTTACCGTATCGTAAACCGCTTAAGTCACTGCTGTTAGGATCCACACCGATTGCTGTGGCAATGTTTTTAATTTCCTCGGAGCGCATGATCTCGCTCTCGTCCTTTTCCCAGCAGTTTAGGATCTTTCCTCGCAATGGCATGATGGCCTGAGTCTGCTTGTTACGTGCTTGCTTTGCAGAACCACCAGCAGAGTCACCTTCAACAACGAACAATTCGCCTTCCTCGCGATTGTCGGTTTCGCAGTCAGTCAATTTACCTGGCATAGCCAAGACTTTGCCCAGCTGCTTACGTTCGATTTTCTTATTGGCTTTCAATCGTGCGTTAGCATTCGACAGAACCAATGTAAGCAGGGCTTCAGCAGCTTCTGAATGTTCACTTAGGAAAAGTGACATTGCATCTTTTACTGTGCCGTTAATGAAAGGGGCGCATTCGCGTGATGACAGGCGCTCTTTGGTTTGTCCCGCGAAATTAGGTTCTTTCATCTTAAGGCTGATGATAAAATTCGTATTCTTCCAGATGTCATCTGGACTGATTTTTAGATTGCGAGGTATTAGGTTGTGAATTTCGGCATACTCACGAATCCCCTCGAAGATACCTTGTCGCAATGCATTAACGTGCGTGCCGCCTTGCGCTGTAGGGATAAGGTTCACGAAAGCTTGCTGAACACGACTTGACCCTTCTGAGAAGTAGCAGGCATAGTTCACATTCATTTGGCGTTCTTGGCAAGTGCGCTCACTAGCAAAGAAAATGTCGCCGACCACGTCGCCATCTTTGGCTTCTTCTTTCATGTAGTCAGTCAAGCCAGTTTCGTATAAGAAGGTCTCTGTTTCACCTGTGTTTTCGTTTTCAAAAACGATAGTTAAACCCGCGTGAAGAATCGCCTTTATGCGAAGCAGTTTGATCAGAGGACTGATTGCGATTTTAGGCGAATCGAAATACTTGGCGTTCGGCTTGAATGATACAGAAGTACCAGTGTCAGATTTATTAATGCGGCCGGGCAATGCTTGAAGTGCACCGCTCGCCTTGTTCCCATCTCGGTATTCGATTTGGTGGCGTTTACCATCGCGTTTAATTTCAACAATCAAATGCTCTGAAAGCGCATTGGTTACTGACGCACCAACACCGTGTAAGCCACCTGAAAACTCATAGTTACCATCACCGAATTTGCCCCCGCCGTGTAGGGTTTCCATGATGACTTCAACGCCTGACTTACCTTCGGTTGGGTGAATGTCAACGGGCATACCACGCCCATCATCTTCAACGCGTACGTATCCATCTTTTGTGAGAGTGACTGAAATAACACTACAATGGCCAGCCATTGCTTCATCTACGCTGTTATCAACGATTTCTTGCGTGATATGGTTAGGATTTGCAGTGTCGGTGTACATGCCAGGTCGGCGTTGAACAGGGTCTAATCCTTTCAACACCTGAATGGCGGAACTGTCGTAGTCTTTGCTCATTGTTTTCTTCTCCTACGAATATTAAGCTGCTTGCTTTTCTGACTGTCCTGTCAGCATTAAAATTTGTTTTTGGATGGTTTTCGTATCAAACTTGCTAATGAATGCGTCGGCCCCAACATTGGATACCATGCTTTGATTGAAAGCCCCTGATAGGGAAGAATGAAGGAGCACCTTCGTTTCCTGCATCTGAGGGTTTTGTTTGATTTTTGAGGTGAGGGTGTAACCATCCATCGCCGGCATTTCTATGTCCGAAATGATCAGCGCGTATTGTTCGTTTGGTGATACCCCTTGCTCAACTAGTGACTCCAAGTGCATCAACGCCTCTTGGCCATTCTTGAATTGGTCAATTTCAAATCCTAATGGCGCTGTGCAGCGAACAACCTGATTGCGTGCAACGCCACTATCATCGACGATCATCACTCGGTGGCCAATTCCAGCTTCAGATTTCACGGCTTCAGACTCAATATCACTGTCGCCATAAATTGAAGATAGAATATTTTCAATATCAAGAATGCCAATAATACGGTTTTCAATTGTGACGGCAGCGGTAAGTAGGTTAGTTCCAGTGTTTGGTTTCTTCACATCCGCCCAGTCGACATAGTGTATTTGCTCAACGCTATCTACTTGCAGAGCCTGCACAGTGCCATTGCATTCGGTGATTAATGCCATTCTTCCAGATTGGGCGGGTTGCCTTAGGGCCTTCCCTAAGTCGATAAGAGGCATAGATTCATTTCGAACGACAATGAGTCCTGAGATATGAGGGTGCTTACCTGGGATGTCAGTGACTTTGCCGATATTGACAATTTCACGCAACTTAAAAACGTTGATACCAAAAGGTCTGTTGTTGACCGTGAAGGTCAGCATGCCAAATGAATTGCTACCAGCAAGACTTGTCTGGTTATTGGTGGACATTTCAACTCCGTTTGAAACAAATAATCATCCGTGATTCAGCTAGATATCCTACCAGCCATTGATATTATAGTCAAACAAAGTCATTGAGTATATAGGAATAAACGCCGCATTGTTCAACAACAAAAACGGCGTTAAATTACTTTCCTTATCGTGTTCTTCGATAAGAGTTGGAATGTTCTTCTTGCTGTGGTTTTTCTACATTAGGCAATTTGTGCTCAATTGTTTTCGCCAACCACCGAATACCGTCTTCAGCACCGATAGGTTGTTTCTGGATAGATTCAACAGAGTTTGTGAAATCTCGAATCTCATCTGCGGACATTGGAATTAAAGCGTCCGGGCTCATTGCTGCCAGAACTTGAACGCTCAGACGCCCTGGTGAGGAAGACTCTCGGTGTTGATAAAACGCAGAGAGTGCAGCATCAATGTTTACCTTTGATGTTGAGGCTGGTGGGTTGATGACTTGACTTTTAGGTTCGACAGTCCCTTTCTCTTGAACGATTGTCTGCTTTTTTGTTGGTGAGTCTTTTTTGTTGGTACGAGATTTTTTTGGCTTGGGGGGATCATCAGCATTAACGTCAAACCCGTGCTTGTAGTGCATTATTTCTCGGTTGATTGCATTAGCCTTAGTCGGGGTATCCCACTCTTTACTCAACAGCGCAGTCCAATCCTTCGCTCGGTGAGACATATCGATATCACCTTTGGATTGCTTTTTGACGGCAGCGATAATGGCGCTTGCCTGTTCGCTAGGGGTACTGGCCTTTAGTCCTTCCGTGATATTCTTCTGCAATGTTCGGTATGTAGGCCCTTTTTTAGTCGCGTTAATGATGTAAGGAATCAGTGATGGTTCGATTTTGTTTAGCTGTGCGACTATCGAAGGGTTGTTTCCTGTCGGGAGCGGAATTTTACCTTTCTCAAACGGGTGTCCATCAAGCTTAACCATCGTGATGTCATCTGGTCTCGCGAAAAAGGCTTTCTTGGCGTGTTCAAATAGGTAATTGCCATGCGTGACGACAACCCCTTTATTGAGTACGTTAAGCATTTTTTCTTTCATCTTGTCACCATAAGGTGAATAGATGCTTGCTGATTCTACTTTTACTGCGTTAGCAATGGCTGTTTTACCATCATCAAAAGCGAGTGGATCGGTATCGCCTTTCAACATGAAATTCACTTTGTTCGAGACGGATTGTCCCATCAGAGAGAAGAACTCATGGAGGCGGCCTTTAGAGTCCTCTGCCATAAAGCTGATTCGAGTAGAATTGGAGTAGATGTAAGGTGCTACACCATGCTTTAAGATGTTTTTAGTTCTTAGTTCCCGATCTTTAAGTATATTGGCAAGCTCATGGATGCTGAACGTTTTGGGTAGCGCAGGAGCATGTAAGGGAAGGGCAGAGTATTTGAGGGTGCCTTCCTCTCCTTGTTTGATTAGCGATTTTAAAATGTCAGTGCAATCTGATAGGACTTTACTGATAGGTAGAGCTTTGGGGAGCCGTTCACTTCCATTAGATAAAGCAACACTCAGCATTTGGGGTTGCTCGATAGCGTACCGCTTACCGAGCCGTTCCCATAAAGCTTTTAATTCTGCAACAACTGCTGCATTTTGGTCATCCATGACGAATCCCTTCCGTAAATAAACATCACTAATATTGTGATTGTATCATTTTTACGCTAGGTGACTCGTTACACCCAGTGAGATTTGTCGCCAGACATCATTCGATCAAGACCGTCAGCCGCAACTTGATCTTCAGGTAACTTTAATCGTTCCTCTTGCAGATTGAGAAGCTTGGCCCTTGTTTGTTCTAACAGTGCATCTACTTTTTCTTGTAGCGCCAGAACAATGGGGTTTTGACTGCCGCTATCGACCATGATGTCACGAGCTTTTTCTAAATAGAGTCGCGCATTTCCAAGGCTATTTTGAGCCGATGACATTGCTGCTTTGCTGTATAGTAATTCGCATTTTAATTGAATCATCATAACGGATAGCCGTTCTTTTTCTTTGCGAACATCTATGGACGTGGCATCTGCTATCTTTTCTTCTCGCTCAATAAATTTTTGCGCGCTGTATATGATTTTTGCAAGATCGTTTGCTTCAGCCTCATTGGTCGGTATTGAGAATGGCCTTTCCATGCCTACATCATTAGCCAAATCAATTTCATCGACCGACGATAGTTTTTCTCTGACCAACGGTAGTGTAGTTTTTACCAGTGAGTTATTAGGTGCATCTCTGGCGATAGCTTCTAGCGATGATATCTGTCGACTATAAAGTATCCGGTATAACGAACTAGTTGGCGGAACGCGACTAAGCCTTTCCACCAACTTATCAATATGATTTACGACCCGGGTGTGTCGGTTGACACGCTCCGCTCTGGCTATTCGCCGGTCTTCCATGACCCTGGCATAATAGAGCATCCCTATTATACCCAACATCAGAATGACAACGGCGGTAATAATTGCGTTACCGCTCATTCTTTGCTCCCTGCAACAAAGACTTGGCATTTTCAATTGAACTTGCGTCAACCTTTTCTCCACCGAGAAGTCGAGCGAGTTCCTGTATGCGTTCATCTTCTTCCAACAACTTCATTGATGTGACTGTTTCAGTGTTGTCAGTCACCTTGTTGACGCAGTAATGGTTGTTACCAAAACTTGCGACTTGAGGTAAATGTGTAATGCTTATCCCCTGAGTTTTTTTACCAAGGCGTTTTAGCAACTTACCAACAACCGCAGCCGTACCACCACTTATTCCGACATCAACTTCATCAAAAATGAGCGTTGGTACCGTAGTTGATGAGGCGATAATAACTTGGATTGCCAAGCTTATCCGAGATAACTCACCACCTGAGGCGACTTTAGAGATTGGCGCCAAAGACTGACCCGGATTGCTACACAACAGAAACGAAACTTTATCCTTACCGTATGGCGAAAGGACATCTTCGGATCCGACCTCAATCGTAAACGACGCCTTTTCCATGGCGAGCTCACGAATGCTTTCCTCTATTTTAACAGATAATTTTTTAGCCGACGCTTTTCGCTTCTCTGATAATTCTGCACATGCTGAATCATACGCTGTCATCTGTTGGATTATCTGCGTTTCAACATCATCCAATGCTTCTGCGCTGTTCGTCATACCAGCTAGCTCTTGAGCTAAGTTGTAATGAATCTCAGGTAGTTCATCTGGCGTGGTGTTGTGTTTTCTAGCCAACTCCATTGCTTTGGCCATTCGTTCATCTAATTCGCTTAAGCGCTGTGGATCCATGTCGATATTATCTGCATAGCTTCTTAAATCACTAGAAGCCTCAGAAAGCTGCATGTTAACTTCTTCAAAGACGCTGGCAACATCTTGAAGCCGAGCATCTTTGAGGGCCATGTCTGACAGCATCCGGGAAGCATTTTGGATCAGGTCACAAGCGGCCGCGCCTTCATCATTTTCGCTTATCATTTGCAGAATTTGATAGCTGTTATTAGTCAATGCTTCAGCGTTACTTAAGACGCGATGTTCCTGTTCGATTTTCTCAAATTCGCCACTCTCAAGCGCAAACTCGTCCAACTCAACAACTTGATATTCAAGTAACTGACGTCTAGCGTCATTGTCATCTTTGGCTGCCAAGAGTCGGGCTTTTTCAGTCTGTAGAGATTTGATTGAGTTACAAAGCTCAGCTACATTGGAAAGGAGGGATTTGTTCTCTGCGTATCCATCAAGCATGTTGCGTTGATGATCTGGTTTAAGGAGCAACTGGTGAGCGTGTTGACTATGCACGGACAGGAGCGTTTCGCCCAATGTCTTAACCTGGGTTAAGGTTGCCAACATGCCATTGATGTAGACTTTCGAACGACCATTTTTGGTCATTCTTCGCGCAACGATGCATTGCCCATCATCTGACATTGAGAAATCTTCAAGCAAAGCCTGCGCATTCTTATTGTCTTCGATATTGAAGGCAATTCGAACGTCTGTCTGTTCGCTACCTGCCCGGATGGCGGAAACATCCCCTCTTGCACCAAGAGCGAAAGATATGGCATCAATGGCTATAGATTTACCAGCACCAGTTTCACCTGTAATAGTGCTTAAACCTGAGAACCACTCAACATCCAGTTTATGGACAATGGCAAAATTATTGACAGAAAGGCTTTCGATCATCCCTACGCATCCTTGTGTAGTGCCGTATGATATATAGTGCTACGGCGAAAAGAGTTTTCCTTAACGTGGAGAATGTTACCTAAATTCAAGTACAAATGCAATCACCCAAATAAGAATGGTGTATTCAATTGATGATTCCGATTAGGCTGTGATATGATAATTTTATGCCGTGGATACTCACGGCTCTCAAGGACGAAACCAAATCAACAAAGGACTGTTGTAAATGAAATCAATTATTCTCGCGGCCGGCCAAGGTTCGCGCATGAAGTCTGACACCCCTAAACCCCTGCTTAAAATTGGTGGAAAACCAATGCTGCGCCACGTTATTGATGCACTGAAAGCGACATTTCCTATGGATGCTGAAGACATCAATGTTGTTTATAGCCAAGTTGGTATCGCCGTAAAAAAAGCTGCATACGAAGACGTGATTTACTCAGAGCAAGAAACACCTAAGGGGACCGGTGATGCTGTTCGAGCAGCTATAGAGAGCCATCCTGTGAGTGGGGATGATGTACTAATCCTCTATGGGGACGTCCCTTTGATTACTCCAGAAACCATTAATGGTTTAGTGGCAGCAAAAAAAGATGCTGACCTGGCGCTTCTTTCGGTGTGTTTGGATGACCCAAATGGTTATGGTCGCATTATTCGAAATGATAACGGTAATGTTGTTGGTATCGTGGAACAGAAGGATGCCAATGAACAGCAAAAAATTATTGATGAAGTAAATACCGGGATCATGCTTGTATCTGGAAGTAAGCTGACTGAGTGGGTTTCTGCATTAAATAATGACAATGCACAAAAAGAGTATTACCTGACTGATATTGTTGAAATGGCTGCTCGCGATGGCAAGGTAGCTTGCTATATTACCGAGGATGAAGATGAGGTCGCCGGTGCCAATGATCGTGTTCAAATGGCTGAACTGGAAGCTGCTTATCAAGAGCGAAAAATCATGTCAGCAATGATGAATGGTCTGGCCGTTGTTGATCCAACCCGTGTTGACATCCGAGGTGAGCTTACATTCGGTCGGAACTGTGAAGTAGACATAAACGTTATCTTTGAAGGAAATGTTGTCCTTGGTGACAATGTAAAAGTTGGCCCTGGTTCTATCCTAACAAATTGTGTTATTGAAGATGGCACGACGATCCACCCTTACACTTTGATTAAAGATTCAACAATAGGGCGAACAACAATCGTGGGGGCCTTTGCGAGAATAAATAAAGGCGACAGATTGCCATCTTAACTAAATAAACCCCGGTATGCCGGGGTTTTTAGTATTTAACAGATCTAGCTAGGCTCCAGTAAAACCAGTTAATGATTTTAACTTGTCGATGTTGACATTCAGTTGATTGGAGAAACCGATTTCTTGCCCATAGCTAATCAGGTTTTCGTGAAAGATTGAAGGGATGCAGGGCGTCATCCCGTCATTGGATCGTATCGTGTGTTCGCGCACTGGTTTACCTATTTCTAACCCCACCAACCTGAGCGTGTTGGGATGATGATAAATGTTGTCGAACTGGCCAGCTCTAACAGGGTAGGTCACCATGATCGTGATACGAGAATCGCCAAGTTGATCTAAGATAGCTTCAAGTTTTTCGCTTAACAATCGCTCTGTCGCCTCTTTGGAATCTTGATTGGGTACACGGATATCAATGTATAACGCTGGAGAAATGCCGGTTGTATCAGCAAGACGAACACGCTTCATTGCTTTGTTAAGTTCGGCGTTAACGTCTTCTATTCTGTGGATTACCATAGGTATGGTAACCGCGAATACTCCCTGGTAACCAGCTTCCTCTAACATTCCAGAAAAACTAATAGCAGAACGACGGCCGGGCATAATGATGGGGACGACCCCTTTTCTGTAATAAAGATACTTTGTCAGCGGCTGCGTAACCAACTCCCCGTCAACCTGATCTGAAATGGTTTCATCGAGGACATCTTCAGGTAGCAATGCAGCAACAACATTCTCAAGTGTGAAGTTAGGGTGCATGACTACTTTACGCCGAATTATCGACATATGTGTATCGTGGGATGTGGGATCGTAAAGCGGTGCAATAATACCTTGCCCAGAGCGGACATGGCCTCTCATCCATGTATACGGGTTCATTTTCCTTCCTTGAAAAAGTTGTCTTATTATCGATATTAACACACCATTTGTGTTGTTGTCATGATATAATCATTTCTCATGTATTTGGCGTAAGTGATTGACTGTTAAATGTAATATAACAAAGCAAAAAACGCTAAATATGTGGACTAATTATTATCGCCATGATAATATTTTAAAACTATTCAAAACCAACCATAAAGGTAAGCAAACGTATGGATGCAAATAAAAACAAGGCACTGGATGCCGCAATGTCTCAGATTGAGCGCCAGTTCGGCAAAGGCTCGATCATGAAGTTGGGTGACAACAAAACCATGAATGTAGAGACCGTCTCTACGGGGTCACTTTCTATTGATATTGCGCTTGGTGCCGGCGGTCTTCCAATGGGGCGTATCGTTGAAATCTACGGCCCTGAATCATCAGGTAAGACGACACTTACGCTAGAAGCTATTGCTCAAGCTCAACGAGACGGTAAAACCTGTGCTTTCGTAGATGCTGAACATGCTCTAGATCCAGTGTATGCCGAAAAACTGGGTGTTAATGTTGATAGTCTGTTGGTTTCACAACCAGATACCGGTGAACAAGCCCTTGAAATCACCGACATGCTAGTTCGCTCTGGCGCAGTCGATGTTGTTGTCGTGGATTCTGTTGCCGCTCTCACCCCTAAAGCTGAAATTGAAGGTGAGATGGGGGATTCGCACATGGGTTTACAGGCTCGTATGCTTTCACAGGCGATGCGCAAGCTAACCGGCAACATCAAACGTTCAAACACACTATGCATTTTCATTAACCAAATTCGTATGAAGATTGGTGTGATGTTTGGGTCACCTGAAACTACTACTGGTGGTAATGCTCTGAAGTTCTATGCATCAGTTCGTCTTGATATCCGACGCATCGGCTCAGTCAAAGAAGGTGATGAAGTCGTGGGCAATGAAACCCGTGTCAAAGTGGTGAAGAACAAGATCGCTCCCCCTTTCAAGCAGGCAGAATTTCAAATCCTCTACGGTGAAGGCTTCAACCGAATGGGTGAAATTATTGATCTGGGTGTTAAGAACGGAATTGTTGATAAAGCGGGTGCCTGGTTCTCTTACAATGGCTCAAAACTTGGGCAGGGCAAGGGCAACTCTTCCAAGTTCTTGAAAGAAAACCCTGAAATCGCCAATGAGATTGAAGGTCTTATTCGCGACAAGATGCTGCCAAAAAATCTAATTGATGAAGACCAAGAGGCTGGCTAGTCGATAACTCTCAGAAGGGGCCTATTCGGTCCCTTTGCTGCTTGAGGTAAGAATGGAAAACAAACGCAACCTTGAATTGGAGTGGAGTATTCTACAGCCCTCCGCAGACCAATATGAGCATAAAGCGCTTGGTATAAAACTTGTTTCGCTCGTTATCGTTGCCGCTGCATTGGCAGTCTCAGCTGATGGGTCAATCTGCATGTTGTTGATATTGGCTTTTTGGATGACGGAGTCCGTTTATAAAACGTTTCAGTTTCGTATTTTCGAACGACTGGAAAAGATTGAATCTGCTATTGCTGGCGACGCCACTGACGCCACTGCGTTTCAGTTTAATGTCGAATGCAGCAAATCGAGAGGTGGATTGAACGACGTCCTGGGTGAATATCTGCGCTCAGCGCTTAGGCCAACGGTCGCAATCACCTACCTTGCTTTAATTGGGATAGTGTTTATCGCTATGATTTAATCGAGTCGCTAAGGGGTAATTGATGGCTGGTAAATGTCATGATGTAGTTAGACTAGGCGCATGGACTATACGTTTGTGTGAGCATGATGATGTTTTAAGCATGGATGTAAAACATGACGATTTGAGTTCGGCTATTAACAGTGACAATGATCTTGGAGCTGATGCCGGCGAGATAGGAGCTCGTTTATCAACTCGTACAATCAACGAAAAGTTCAGACGGCAAAGTAACCCAGTTATAAACAAAACAACAGATAATATCTGCCTCAATGGCTGGGTAATTTGGCTTAACACTGATAGAGATGGCCATCTTGCTTATCTAATTAAGCACGAGAGCGGTCAGAAGCTCTCTGAGAGGCTCTCTGATGGCTTCGCTTCAGAGTATCAGTCATTAATCGAATTAACCCAAGAAACCGCCCCAAACGAGGCCGTAGACGCCTCAGGTTACTAGGAACGGCAACCTGCTTACATGCCTTGTATTGCGCAGGTACGTGTCAGTGTCACCTATCCTCAATATCCCATACCAGAGACAGACGTTATGCTTACCGAACATATGGTGAGCATGTCGTCTCTAGGTTGATACATAGCATCTGAAAATTCCGGATAACACCCGCTGTGATACAATAAATTCAATCACATGGAGGTGTAGAAGTTATGATTTCACTGGAAGAGATCAAGCAAGAGTTATCTTATCTTGACGATCATGGCTTTTCGTTTGAAGGGATGGTCCATCCTGACACCGCGCTATCCCATGACAGTGAGCTAAACCCAAAGCACTATTCAATATCAGAGTTGTTGTCGTGGAAGTTAGCTGCCTTCAAGGTGCCTGTGAATTCCGAAAAAGCCTACGGTTCAACCTGGTGAAGACTCGCCAAATATTTTTGTAAATGGAATATTGACTACGATGGCAATGGCGAAGTATCAGAGAAATTTCATTTCTTCCATGATCCGTCAGCCAGTTGACCTCATTCACAATCCAACTAACGGGGTCGTTTACGATTTGCTTGAATGCGCGCGAGACAGAGTGGGAACACTCCCTTCTGAAGCGTCAATAATTTGCGCGAATCTGTTGAAAGAAAAACTATCTTCGCACGACAAAGTTAGAGTATTTGGGTATTCGCAAGGGGGGATCTTGTGCGCGAGAGCGTTAGGGATGCTAACAGGAATGATTGGCCAAAATGAAATGCATAGAATTGAATTTTATAGTTTTGCAGCTGGATTCAGAGTCTTTGATGCCAAAGGTGTTTATGCAGAGCATTTTGCAAACACGCAAGACCCTGTAGCGAAAATTGGTGTGCTAAGTAAAGGCAAGGCGCTTGGTAAAGTTTTCACACGAAAAGAACGAGGACATTTGCTCGTTGGTGATTATCTAAAACCAATAAAAGATGGTGAGTTTGGTTTAAAAAGTCGATTTTATAATTTGTGCAACAAAGATTCAGGTTCCTAAGCGCAGATAGTACCTTTAATTAAGTCGCTGAATTGCAATAGCATTGACAACAACAAATATGATGTTATATAGTATTTGTAAGCTATTTTTAAGCATGGTAATGGATTGCCCTGTTTTACGGTCACGAAGACCATAAGGCAACAAAATGGAAAATTTATGAGTAGAATCCTATGGGTCATTGCCAGTGTTGTTTTTTCACTTTCACTGATGCAATACTTCGCAGCAAGAAACACCACAATTACGTTGGTAGTTCCAGAAATTAAAGCCGATCAGGTTGTGGCGTTCTCGATGGAAATGCCATACTCACCGAAAGATGGCTCCCCTCGGGTTAGGTATGAGTTTCCAACTTTATCGAAAGGTGAAACTCTTCCCATTGCTATTCCATCAATACAGTGGGTGGTTCGAGATGATGAGATGTTCATTAGAATCGATACAACAGTGGGTTACCAACGCACAGTAAAGAACCTGAATGAAACGCCGTTATCAAGCAGCACTGACTCCAAGCTTCAGGTGATTTAATCGGTACCATTCATAAATACTTTCGGCGGCCTCTCCAGAACCCATCACATTCTGAACGGGCGTCCCCTTAAGTATTGGTGATGTATGGTAGTTGATGGCCACCATTCTATTTCTAAGTACGATGAATTTGGTTGAGAACACACAATCAACCAGCATAGTCTCTTCGAACATGGGTCGTTGTTTTTCTACCACAGAAAGCCGAACCCGAGTTGTCCCTTTATTTGCCTGCCAGTTATCTGTACTTGCATGCTGAAGCCAAAAAGGGCGCATCCCTATGCAGACGTATTCCCAGCACACTCCAAAGCCAGCAGGGGAGGTGGGAATGTATTCTGCGGCAAAGTGTTCAGGGTATTGTTTTATGGCCTCTCTGTAGGTGACTCGAACCTTGTTTTCATCTTCCCCCGGGAAATAGACAACCACCTCAAAAACATCTTCTAACCCTGGACAATCAGTCAATATCTGGTCCCGCGTAAGTAACTCTGGAATGAGCTCCTTTACTTTGCCGTAAAGAGGGGTTTTTAGCCCCATTTTTGTCAGGAATTCAAATCTTGATGCTCGATCTAGCCTGCTATCTCGGCGCCGAGATAGTGTCAATTCAGCTGGTAGGTCAATAGCATTTAAGGCGCTATCGTAGTAATCACGATAGTCGCTGTCGAGTATGATTCCTGTCATTGGCCATCCTAGCACTATTAATTTAATAGGTGATTGTAACAGATAAGAAGCCTCCCAGTTTGATGATGAGTGCTACATGAGTGAGAAGTGAGCAAACGCAATAAATTCAAGGCCTACGGATCCCCAACTTGCTAAAACGAGATATATTAAAGGAAGCTGTAAGCAAACAAGGAATTCTCATGGAAGAGCATAAAGTCGCTATGGTTGGCGACAAAGAACAGTTTAAAATGGCAATGGTAAAGATAGTGTCGGATAAGTTTGATATCCCTTTGGCGGATGTGAAAACAGATGCCCTTTTCATGGAAGATCTAGGTGCAGACTCACTCGATATGGTTGAGATGATGGTCTTTATCGAAGAGGCGCTAGGGGTGTTTGTGCCAGATGATCAAGTCGGTGAATGTGTTAGCATTGACACGACGGTCAACATCCTCCTTCCATTTGTTGAACAGAGACGGATGGCGCTGTGTGCAAAAGCGAGCTAGGCTCGCTTCACGTTAGCTCTCTGAGTGCCATAATCGCAGGCCTGAAATAGAACAAGCCATGCATCCCCAGACAGTGACATTAGTTGTTCATCTGGTATTAGTCCGTATGTGTTGGCGAGATCTTTGAGCATGTCAGGAACTATCTCTGGCGCTCGGCCAAATGAAATTACGTTGGTGCAAACTACATCCATCGTCAACGTTTGATCTAAACTCTTTCCGGAAAGCGATTTAAACCAATCGTATGGGCCAAAGTTCAAATCATAGTGTTCATTGAATGCCTTCAATGTTGGGTAAAGCCGCTGCTTTGCGAGAGAAGCGGCGTAAATATCCTTAACAAAATCACGATAACGCATAGTATGAAACTCCGAATAAAGTCGGAATTATACTATATTAAAACCAAACTAAAGACAAATATTAACCTATATACTCTCTTAGGTTAAGCTGTCTGAGGTTTCGTCGTCCCATTTCATCGCGCTTTTCTTCAGAGATATAGCAGCTAAACATGAATGCCTTTGAAAGCTTTTCGTTAGGGAAGCATTTGCTCTTGGTTAACAATTCATACTGACTAAAAATTTCTGCTTGCTGAAGAGACATGCTCCACTTGTCATGCTCATTCGGAGATGATTTCGTTAAAGCATCAACGAGACGATTCTTCACGCCTTTGAATCGCTCAGACTTAAACTCTCCCAACAAGGCAAGTGTCGCTTTATCTGCTTGTTCAAGCATGAGCTTCGTCATGATGGACGGGTTTGTGTTGGCCTGGAGCATTGCGTTGTAAAGGGGTCGATTATTCCGTTCCCGAAGTTCACTCAGCAACTGTGTTCGGCTCTCTTCAAAGCTCTGTGAGAATTGTTGATAAACCGCAATGGGACCCAAGAATCGGAGTACGCCAGCGAGTAGGTTATTAAGCTCTGGCGTGTTCTCTGTGCCATCTTCTTTGACCAGATATCGAGAACCATTCGACGTCAAAAGGGCGTGTTGCCAAAGCTTGGTTGCTAGCAATGGAAAGTGTTCACATCGGAACCGGATCCGCGATTTAATTAGAATGATAGGTAGTATGAGCCTCAACCCTTCCATTCCAACATATCCAACTGCCGTTTGAACGTCTTGAATCTTGCGAGGCTCTCGACCAATTTGTCGGCAGAATTGTTTATTGGCAACCATTTCGATAAGTTTTTCACCCAGTCCGTGGTTGCTACTAATAACACTCGCCAATTGTTTATAGCTGGAGTTTGGCGTGAGTAAAGTATCCAGCAAGTCATCCATATGTTTTGGTAACCGCAATACATTTACGTAAAGGTGCTGGGTGTTTGATAACGCCTTGGTCATGTGTTCGTAAACGCGTTTCGTGAGGATGCGACTTGCCTTGTTGATAATTTCAACTTCAGCTTGTTTTTTCTGTTCACGGGCAAGTGCACCTTCAACTTCCACAGCAAGAAGCAGGCGTTGATTCTCTTTTCGCTCAGAGGCCGAAAGCGCGATGTCTTTTAATTCGTTTGTATTGGCGCCGAAAAGCTCATCTTGTTGTTCGATGTTACCTATTGTTTCCGCGCTCGTGCTGGCAAGCCACGCATAGAAACGTGTGTTGATGTTTTCTCTTACTTTTTGACAATACGCATAGTCTTTATCGGAGATGCGAACTCCGTTCAAGAAGGCTTTCATAGCTGATACAGTTAACCGTTAAGTCCATTTATACTAATTAACCAAAGGCGAGCGTCGGATACGTTCCTTTGTAAACGCTCTCATCGTGGTGTACGACGACTTTGAATCAGTGATCATACCAGTAATCAAGAAAAAGGCAACTCGTTGGCGATGAAAGAAAATAAACAACTTTAGTGTTGTTGGTTAACTGTGATATATTAAACGCGAATAGAAATCTATGTTTACAAGGATTTAGATGAAACTTATTGAAGAGTTGGAGCAAGCCCCAGATTGGTTTGCGGCCTTATCAGGGCAAAAAGATAGGCTTGTTCGAATTGATGAATATCTTGCCAATCGGGAAGCAGAAGTTCCTGTTTACCCGATGAGAGGGCGTCGTCTTGCCGCCTTAAAAGAAACGCCGTTGACTGCCCTGAAAAGCCTTTGGGTTGCGCAAGATCCTTATCCGAAAGATCATGTCATTAATGGTAATGTTGTGCCGGCAGCTATGGGGCTGGCACTATCAACGCTACCTGGTATTCCAGTACAACGTTCATTGAAAAATATGTACCGGGAGCTACAAGATGATCTCGGTTACCCAATTCCAGACTCGGGTGACTTGACGGAATGGGCGCGTCAAGGGGTATTACTGTGGAACGTCGTATTGACGCTGGATGCTGGTGTTTCAAAATCACACGTTAAATCCGAGTGGGCCCAGTTTACTCAGGCGGTTCTGGAAGTGTGCAATGAACAAGCTCCATCGTTTGTATTTTTAAGTATGGGCGGCGACAGTCATAAAATGACAGAACTCATTGATGAAGAAAGGCATCGCATTATAAAGACATCCCACCCAAGTCCTTTGGGGGCGAGGAAAGCGTCGAAAGATGGGTCTTTTTGTGCCTTTATGGGTTCACGATGCTTCAGTCGTATCAACAGAAACTTAAAGGATCTCGGGCGTTCGCCAATTGATTGGAGCGTATTGGCGAAATAAATTATCATTTTGATAATTTTTTAATGACTTTATTGTTTGTAATATGCTAAATTAACAATGGTTTAGCGAACGCTGATTTAGAGTTCGCTTTATCAAAAAAGGACATCATGCGTTTTGGCATGACTTAATCAAGGAGAGATTAAATGGGTTTAGATGCTCAAGCTTTAACCACACTTACCCGCGAGAAATTTGCAGAATCACTAGTCGACAACCAAGGAAAGACTGGTGTTGCTACAATGTCGGAAGCTTCTGAAGTCGCGAAGTCGGTGATTTCAACTTACCAACAAGCATTAATCGAAGGCAATCCGCTGATCCTAAGCCGTATTGGCCATTTGGTCATTTTGGACAAAAGCGCTCGCCCGGGTCGTAATCCGAAAACGGGTGAAGCGTATGAAATAAGCGCTCGTCGCACAGTCTCACTTCGCAAGATCCCTCTCAAAGACAAACCTTACCTGAAACGCCAAGATATGCTGGCGCGCTTGCGTGTCGCACTGTCTGATTTTAGCAAACTAAATATTGAAGCGATCTATGACGTGTTCCATCGCTTTATTCAGCGTGTGCTTGATAAAAAACACCGAATTGAGTTTCGTGGTTTTGGCGTTTTCTATCCTGTAGTGCGGGAAGCCGGTGAAGTTCGAAATCCGAGAACAGGCGAAAAGACTCGCTCAGAAGAGCGTGTCAAAATAAGTTTCCGCCCTTCACGAGAGTTGTTGGGAGAGCTTAATTAAGCTTTAGCTAGTCGGTAATCATGGCGCCAATTTGGCGCCAATTTATTTTGAGGACTTTATGACAATTAACTCAAGATCTCCTGTTGTGGGGAAAAGCAACTTGTCACTTATTAAGCCAATGAACATTCAAATGGAATGTGTAAACGTTGAGCTTGAAGTAGAGTGTGAATGGTTGCTAGACAGTGAAACTCAGGTTGAGTACCTTCATGGTGGAAAAGTATTAAAAAGCGGCAGCTGTTACAACGACTTCTATGGTTTTTTAACATGCATGGACGAAGAACACGGCGAAGAAGCAGTTAAAGAATTTTCTGTTTCACCTGATAGTTCCTTAGAGGTTCGTATGATCACCACAGTGTCCGTTATCCCTGTTCAGCGAACAAACGAATCCCTTCCTTTTGGTATGCAGTCATTCCAAGAAATGGAAACGGGCCTTTGGCACAAAGTTAAAGCCGACCACCAACCACTCTTACTAGAAAGAGTTGAACTCTTGGAAGTGTGTTCATGGTCATCAAAAGGTATGTCTGACAATATCGTGTCGGCCAGAAATGATCTGATGAAATTTTCGAGTCCAGACTATGCGTGCAAAAAAATCGCTGAAACTCTTTCTGAGCATGGGGTAGAGGTAAAGATCACCCCTCTTACAGAAAATAAACCAGCGGCGTAAATTGAGTCTGACCAATGATGATACAATCTCTGTATAAAGGATTTAATTATACAGGGACTGTATCATGGCAGAATGGAAAGCTCGACTGACAGGAGCTCAGAGAGAAGAGCTTGTGATGATTTTAGCGAAAATGAAACAAGCTAAAATTGGTGTGTCGCAAGATGGAGCGAATCTTCGCGTTACCTTCCCCGGGCAACAGTCTTTTGATGTAAAAGGGAATGTGGATGTCTATTCTCTTGCCGAAAGAGTGGGTATCGATATCACCTCTCTTGACCCCTCATACACCAAACTCGGTGCCATTGAACAAGTTACCCTAAAATCAAAAGTCGCAAGCATTTTCACAGCGGCGGCAGCAGAATCTATTAATGATGCTAACGTGGCCAGTTACTCTTTGCACCTGGCCAAAGCGTTGGAGGCGAATGGCATTCAGATGGATTTTGAACCCAATACGGCGACCGCACTGGCCTTCATCTTGGCACAACCGAGACATGAGAAGCTGCTCGACATTCTTAATCAAACTCGATATCACAAACAGGCTCAATCCGACATTATCCATGGATTACTTGAAGATCTTGACGCAATTGGCGTGAGATTAAAAACATCTCATTCACCAACAAGAGCGGCTGTTGATGAAGCAAAGCTTACTCAATCTGGAGCGGAATCCATTTTCAATGAGCCTGACAAGATCCGTGATTACGCCTTGAAACTTGCAAACGAGGCAACCCAGCCTATTGGTTTGATAATGAAGTTTCATCGAACCTGCATACAAAGGAATTTGTCTGTCGCACTCAATGGTGAGCCAACCTTGCCACAGGAATTCATGTCCCCTTCAATTAGAAATGGTTTGGTATCCGTTTTCCATAATGTGAAGGCGGGAAATATGGATGGTGCCAATGCCTTTCTGTCTGGACTCCGATATGTTGATGACTCTGGTCGAGGTTATAGTCAGGCGTTCGAGACGGCTTTGGAGGACAAACTGAGATTGAGGAAAGGCGTTTTTGTTTCGCAGCTGGCCATGCGGCTTGCATCTCAGCAACACATATCGCCAAGTGAAGCAGAAGTTGTCACGTCAAAGGTGGAATCTCTTTTCAAGGACACTGCTTATAATAGCGAAGTGAGCTTGTATATCGCCGTAGACGCGCTAAGAGAGAGTTCTAGGCTTCTAGGTAGCCCTTTTGTCACTCAACCATACGAATCTATGCTCAATGGCATAGAGCAGTTCTCAATGCTTGTTAAAGCGCCATACAAAATAAAACCTGTTCCTGTACCACAGCAGAAACCAGCACAAGAGCCTGAAGCGGTAAAAGTTCCAGAGTTGGTAGAGCCCAAAACTAAGGATAATGTTGATGTCGTTGCGGAGCAAAAAGAAGCGCTGCCCCCTGAGATTTCGAAGAACAGTCCTGAATTAGATGAAGGTGTCGCTTCTAAAGCGTTAGAGGCATTTAAGGGGGAGTTGATCGATAAATGTTTCCGTGGGGATGAAGTCGAACTGCCTGATGTTATGGATTGGGTAGAAAAGAGATGGCGAGAAGTGATTGATTCGATGGAAGGTGCTACCCCTGAAGAAAAGTTAAATTACGCCCAAATAGAATTTCATGGATTGAATCAGAGCCGAAACTTTAGAAAGTCTCAGGCCTGGTATGAGCAAAGTGTTGAGCGCCATGAAATGTCTACTGAGGTTAATAAGGATATCACGAAGATCCTTGAAGCATTTCAGACTGTTAATGCAGACGACCCTAAGCTGTCAGAGGCGATGTCAATGTGCCAAGGTGCATTGCTTGAAAATATGATGCCGGTCTTGGGGAGCAACGGGACAATTCACCCCTTAGCAGAGCTACCACGACTTGAATCTGCAAGAAATGGGATCCGTGAAGGGTTGTTACCTATCGCCAAATCTTTATCTGGTGGTGATACTGAACCTCTATTGAAATATGCCGAGTTACTGACGAAGCGTAGCGACGTCTTGAATCAGTGGAAGGAAAATGCGCCGTCTCCAGAGCAAGATAACGCCTTGGCACACCACTGGAACGCTATTTTCCCAGATGACAAAGCATTACCTGCATCTGAATTGGAGAAGGGTGTAGACAAGGCGCTTGAGTTGATATCCGACCCCGAAATGGTATCCGCGATGTTGGATAAGCCAGTGGAAGAGAATACGGGCTCTCTTTCTATGATATGGGATAAGGAGCAGTTGATTGGTACGACAGAATCGTCTAAGCCTAAAGCCTATGAAGAGCCTGACATTAAAGCTGTCGGTGACTTTTTCCCAAGCGAAGAAGTTCCAGATGACACGATGAGACCATCGATAAAGCACTAATGTATCCAATTGAAAAGAGACGGTTTAACCGTCTCTTTTTTTAAAACTTGGTGGCAAACCATTTCACTTTGGCTGTTGGGTCGCTGGGGCCAACTCGCCGTTTCATTTGAATGAGAGCAGTTCGTTGCGGGATGATCCATTCAAGCCATTTCTTATCGAGTTGAAGCTGCCTGCTTGTCTTTTCCCAATGAAGTTCATCTATACCGAGTATAATTTTGGTAGCCGTGCTCCCCATGAAGTCCAAGCTAAAGTGGGTAAATGCTTGTGATGCACACACAAGTGCAGTGCCAAATTTACGGATCTCATTAGCCATGATTGATATAATGTTATCTGGATCTTGGTCCATAAACATCGACGCCTCATCGATAACAATAACTTCGACGATATTTTCCTGAGGCCCACGCTTAATTGCGTTGTCATAGAGTTCTTTGAGGCGGAAATACACGAACATTTTCTTCTCGTCAGAGCTCAGTGCCTTAAGGCGGTAGCGCCAAACAGGGTTGTATTCAGAGAAGTCTGGTTCAATGTTCCTGAAGATACCGCTGCTTTTAAGGTTGTCTATTCTGTCGAGAACACTTTTTAAGGTGGTCTTAGAATCAAATTTAAGAAGTTCGTCAAGCTCTCGCCCGCTCTTAATCGCAGTGACGTAGTCGGTGTACGCATGAATGGCATCTTCTTTTAGCTGATCGAACTTTTCATTGTTTTCAATATTTGTTTCTTCCCTGGCCATCCGCTGCATTTTAATTGCATGTTTGTTTACCTTGTCGAGCTTTGCTGCGGTTTTATTGTTACCACCGACGAACATGGCCTTGTATTTGTATGAAGATAAACGATACAAGTCTTCGACGGTTGGGAATTTCTTTGGATATTTTCGTTCAACACCATCATTAAGAACCCACGTATCTGGGCGGTCAGCATAAAAACCATTCGCGGCATAGAGATCGGTTAGTAATGCTCGCAGAACAGCCTCCTGCCTGTCACCCAGCTGACGTGAAGTTTTGTTGATAGTGGAGATGAAATTCTGAATCGCTTTGCGAACGCCCCCCGTGTGAGGGTTAGGATCTACTTTCAGAGGGTTGAGGCCAAACTGCGATGACTCGCTAAAAAAGACTTCAGAACACCCCTCAATATCAATGTCGTCGTGAACATCAAAAACGTGCACACGTATGGATTGGCTCGCAGATTGAACCATTGCACGTACGATTTTTCTAATATTGAAGGTTTTACCAGCACCCGAACCACCAGCAAGTAGAATGTGTCCATTTATAATGTCTTGTTCTTTCCAGACAACATTCATGCGGTCGGTACCAACGCTGGCCTTTTGGGTATCTGACATCACCCATTGACCCCAGTTGATTTCCATATCTAATACTTTCCTTTACTAAGAAGGTTTCCATTCCTTGGATACATGGATTATAACGTAAAATAGGCGTTTCGACGTGTTCGAGTTTGTTGCCGGCCACAATTTTCAGTTGCCAAATGCGTGATACAATCATTGTAATGCAACAATGGAAATGTAGTTTATTATGGAAGATTTAAGCCGTGACGATAAATTGGATTCTGCCCAAAGAGTCTTAACTCAGAGTAAAAGAGAGTTGGCAGGGTTAGGCGCAATTTTTGAAGAACGCTTAGGTGTGTCTTTGCCGAACTTAAGTGGTGTACTTGGAGATTCAATCTCAATAGAAGCATCACAAAAATCGGTGGCACTGGTTGATAAGGTGGCCGTGGCGCTCGGACGATATATCAGCAGTCCGGATGTGACTTACGGTATCGATCAACTAAAATCTGAATTGAAAGCTAATTTGGCTAGCGGGAATGTTGATGTAGGGAAAATTGCCCAGTCATTCGATGATGCCGCAAAAAGAGTGGAATCTTTAGGACGCAGAGGATGGGTTCCTGACCTTGCAATGAACGGAGATACGCTTTCTCTTGGTATGATCGGTAAAACTGGAGTGAACAAGCCTCTGGCTGATTTTGATACATCTAGCGTAACTCCAATTAAATTGTCCGTAGATGTTGTTTTTAAAGATGAAAACGGTTCGTCAAAAAACATTTCCGTTCCACTCACGGCGTTTAGGCTTGAAGACTTACCGATGCATGCGCCTGGCATGTCGCCAGAATACCAGCAACAACTCAAGTCAGGGTTAACAGGCTTGGTTGTGTCAGATATTGTTCTACCTAAAGGAACGGGTCCCAAAGAAGCCCAAATGGCCTTCTCCCAAGTTCTCACCAACCTGATGCATATGACTGACGGTAGTGTGCTATCACTAACCGATGGTGATTATGGTGATATGTCTTTGCAGTCAGCCAAAGCACTTTTCACAACTCTCGAACATCATACACCCGATTTGATGGCCCAAGCATCACAGCAAATGGGACAAAGCATCATGGATGCGCCAGCGCTGAAGCGAATTGTCAAAAATGGTGCTGAGATGTCTGAGCAAGGGCAGGATGCCGAAATGATTTTCGCCGCATTGAAAAAGCAGCTTCAAGACAATGGTGTCGATTTAACGCCGCATCAAATGAATTCACTGAAGGAATCAGTTGATAGCATGGTGAACGGGCATACCTCACCGTCCGAAATTCAGGATGCTGTAAATCGCATAGTTAGAATGCGTGATCAGCAATTGCAGCTTGTTCTTGAAAAACCCAAGAAGCATGAGGACAGGGAAGATATGGATCTCGCGCTATCTGCACCTCGACTTACACCCAGCAGCATGCGCTAATCAATAAGGAGTGACATCATGCCAATTAATTCGCCAACAGGAGCGATGCTTGAGAAGCAGAAGCAACAGGAAAAGCTCTTTGCTGCAAAATGGGCCGGTAAAGCGATGGGGCTTGGTCTTAGCCTTTCGGGCGTAGTTAATGCAAGCTTCTCAAAAGGCCTTGCACTGACGATGCAGGATAGTGTTAATTGGTACGCTGTAGCCGGAGGCGCTGCACTATATGGGGCGTTGAAATTTGCGACTGGAGATGCGCTTTATGAGACGAACCAGATCAAGAAGCAAGGTATTAATAATGATGTAACTCCGACTGAGTACGTGAAATTTTCAACAACATTGTCAAAGAACGTTTACTTTCAGAAGGCATATTCTACTGTCGCGAAAATGCAGGATTCGTTAAGAAAGCATCTTCCTCCAGATACGCATAAATACGAGGCGTTTGACGCCAATGCAATAAACATCGTGCACCTATGCGCAATTCTCGGAAGCAGTGATACTGAGTTTTCAAATCGCATGCTTAAAGATCCTGCGTTTCGTGATGCGAACTTCAAGCACCTGTTTGAGAAAAGTGATGAGCTTCTTAGTTTGTTGCAGCCGAATAAAGATAGTTTGGTAAAGTTTACCGAAACAGTACGCCAGTCGATGGGTGATGATGCACCTTTTTTCTTATCAAAGATCGATAACTTCAAAGCAGCAAAAAGTGACTGGTATAGCCTTGTTGAAGGGGTTAGGGAGACCGTCACAGCCCAGATGCAAGAGTTTAACTTTCACTATCACTTGAGCGCAGTTGTCGCTTCCGCTGCCGTGAAAGCTTCTGAGGGCAATTTTAGTCAGAATGACGCCGAGATCTTATGGGCTGAGCTGGATAAGTTTAGCAAGCTGGATGGAAAGTATGGGCCTGGCAGCGCTGTTCAGCAGACGGTATCGTTTGCCGGCGGATTAAAAAATGATGTTGCTCGCTTAATTGGTATGGGGAAAACAGATATGTTCCTTCGCCTTAAAAAGATAGCAAAGCCGCTGGGCGGGACAACACTTTTTTACCCTCACCCTAACCATGAATTTATGGTTAATCACATAGCGACAAACCTGTATCGTTCAATGACTCCTTGGACGGGTGGTAGAGTACCGCAGAGTGCTCAACAGCTGTTTACAGAGGCCTTGTTTAATAAGCTTGAAAGCCGAGCTTTTGATAACGTGGTGAAAGAATATCGTGAAATAAAGCAGGCACCAAAGCATCTACAGAAAGCCCATCTAATGGCCATTGGGATTGATGCGGAAGATCTCGAAAGTGCACCTGCACCAGAGAGTGTCGCAAAGGATAAAATTCATGACTTGAAACAGTCTACTGCGCAAGCGCTAATCAACGACAAAGCATTTGAGCCAGACATGGACAGAAATGACCGAAGAAGTATATTTGGCAGAAAGGTTTGATAAATACTTTGTTTTATTCGATTTTTTAGTGTGTTACAATGAGCGTTAATTTGTAAACATTAAAGAATGGAGTTCTATGACAGACGGTATGAAAGAGGCTGCACTGACTGGTGCGGATCTTAACAGGTTTGTTACCGATGGTCTGCCCGAAGTCCATGCGTGCGAGGATGATGTGGCTATGGTTAGTCACATAAGAGAATCCGAATCGGCAGCACTTTCTGTGTTGCTGAGTTTTTATGAGATCACGACAGAAGGCACTGATGTGCAAGATTTGATTGAGGATTTTGACGATCTAAATAATGAAGAATTAACAGAACGTTTATTTGCGATCAAACAGGGGACGTATGTGCCCAAATGGCTCTCTTATGATGAGCCAATGAGAAAACTGCTTCGTAGAGAAGAGAGACTGTCGGTTAGACTATTTGGGTCGGCCGAGCGCCTTCCGGATGGCAAGCTGGTTTATTGTCACGATAAGCAAGCCCTAGTTGATCACCTGCATGTCAGGAGAGGGGGGGCAGATGGCCTTTGGGGGCAGGATATTGTTGATGATTTTGCTAAGCTTTCTCCAGAACAAGTTAGAGAACGACTGGACGAATTAGCCTGGTTTGAGCCATTGTTCGAGGGAGATGTCAGTGAGCCGGCTCCACAATCGCGTTCAGAGCGAGATAAGGTTAGGTTTAACCTTAGGCAAGAAGCAAAGATTGAAAGGAATCAGCGTTCTTTTGCGCAGACAAATGACGCAAAACCTTACCCATGCAAAACATCTCCAGCATTGAAATTACTCAACGTAATAAAATCTCTTTTTAATTAAATAAACAACTTATTAGTTGTTGAATTTATCGTTAAGTTGCTTTCCCTGTGATAATATCATTTCAATGGATTTGAATATGAGACAGGGATTGTCATGCTTAACATTACTGAAGAGCAAAAATTAGATATTGCCGAGGCGATGGCCAAACATGCTGGCGGTGCGTTCTATTTCCTGTCTGATACAATTCCCGCTGTAAAAACCAGTGAAGAAGGTAAGTGGCATAAGGTCGACTCTTTGGGCTGGTGGCAAGTTGAGGATCTATTCCCATTCAAAATTGAAGATGTCCCAAGCAAAAAGTTTTCTTTAGATGGTGCAGGGAAAATTAAAGATTTTCGTAAAATGGCTACTGTGTTGAGGGATGAACTTAGTAAAGGACCGTCAGATGTCGCTATAGAAAAGCGTCTCGCATCAGCACTGATTGATTCTAAAATAACTTATTTGGAATTAAAGCCGCTGGATGAAGTAATTGCCGGTGCGTTAAAACGTTCTGGTAACAATCCTAAGGCGATTTCAGAACATCTTCTGGAAATTCAGCGCACTCCCATCTATTGGATGGAAAATCACGGCAGAAGTGAATTTAAGTCCAATGAAAGCCAAATTTCAATCAGTGAAGACGGTGTGTCCGAAGTGTTGGATGACCCATCTGATCTGGTAATGGCAGCCAGATACTTTATCAACGAAACAGCATATTGCGAAAAACGATTTATTAAAGATTTTCATGAGCTATGTGGTAGTAGAAATCTGGTGCCTGGGGTTGGCGTAGGGTCCGGCGGCGTGGGGCAGCTTGATTCATCAGTGAAATCTGTATTATCGGCTGCTTATACACTCGGTGTTGGTGGGGATGAACAGAATATGATCAAAGCGCTAATGTCTTTGACCTACAAGCATGAGCCATTGGGTGTTCCGAAAAGTAGAGTTCCAGCATCAGAGCATATAAAAAACATCAAGGGGATGCTTGCTCGTGTTGGTGAAAAACGCCCTCCGCAAGTTGAGAACAAGCGAGAAGATACGATGTCATCTTCGTTAAAATTAATTGCATTGATCAGCGCTCGCGAACAGATGACAAATTTGTATCAGGCCTTAACGAATGCAACGTCATCTAGTGATAGTAACACCTGGGTGAAAATAACTTGGAGTAGACTGTTCTCAGGTAAGGATATTTCAAGCTGGAATGAAAATAATGTTGATGACTTGAACAATCGACTGGCGCAAGCAAAAAACACCTACTTACCCTATTTACATGCAAAGACAGGTTCACTGAAAGACGACATTGGCGCACGCATTTCTAAAGCCGGCATCACTGACAACGATACGTTGGATGTGTTGCGAGACGCATGGCGAAAAATGAGTGCTATGCTTAACGCAACTGAGCGTGACCCAGTAAAGCAATTCATGGTTTGTCACGAAATTAACCAGGTGTTTAGTGAACGCACATTAGAAAAGCTAAGTGGCGATGAGCCAAGCAAGGAACATCGTGACGGGGTAACCACATCCCTCGTTGAATTAGGGGATAAGTATTTTCCCAAAAATGATGAACTCGATGTTCCAGTTGTGCAACCTGGATTAGATAACCGAACGCAAGAGCAAACTTATACCCCTCGCATGCATTAACAACAATATTGATGTTTTAGTTGTTGTGTGAAATAATCACCCACTCAATACAAGAACAACGAGTTGGAGTGAGTATGGAGCCGTTAATGAGACATAACCCAATGTTTCGCCAAGAGGTGAGTAAGAAAATCAACGCATCAAACAATCAAATTAGAAACAAGTTGCAGCAGAAAGCCAGAGGGTTGCTTCATGATGTTAGGCGGACGCTCGCTTCAAACAACATAAAAGATACGGACATTGCGAAGGCGATTGCGAGCCTTGAAACGTATGTCGGAATACGCGAAGCCCTTCTCCCAGAAATAGCCTTGGATGGCTATACCAATGACATCAAAGGGATGATTGGAAAGCTTAAACGCGATTTTCCAGAAAACTCTGGTGAAGTGGCGTTTGTTGTTGCGACGAAGCGTGGAATTGGCGACTCATCATTGAAATTATCTAAAGTGCTCTCTCCATTACATTTATTGCCAGAAGACGCAGTAAATAGCTGCAAGGAGCTTAATGATGGTTACGAGATGGATGGCAGGCCTTACTCAGTGTATGAAGTTGAAGTTACGCAGAAGGCTCAGTTCGACACGATGGAAGAGTACGAAGCACTTTAATGGACCCTGTCGCCCTAATGTTCGCTTAATGCGCTGATGAGTTAGGCGTCAGGATTCACGATATGATAGGCACTACAGTTTAACTGTAGTGCCTCTTTTTTAATTTTACCCAAGCGAATGAAGTGCGCTTGTCAGTTTCATTCTCTAACATCCTTTAATAAATTAAACGTTTTTCACAAAGCCGTTTTTTCTATTGGTTGGTTTTCTTTGCCAGCTTAACTTCTCTTCGTCGTTGAATGTGATGTTCCGTCAATTTATATGTTGGGTTGAATGGAGGGACGACAGGCGCCTTTTCGTAAGGCATTTCTCCACCTGGCTTAACGATATAAATATTTTCATACTCATCCATGCCGACATTTACGTGTAAGATTTTGTTTGCCAGCTCAACGACATCCTCTACGGTTGGGTCATATTGAAAGTAACGGATCCCGAGTTGCATTTGCGCTTCACTCGGCTCCATAGGTCCGGTGATGCTTTTTCCGTCATTAATATAAATTTTACCACTCTTACTGGAAGCTCCAGCGAGCAATGATTTTAGCGCTGGTGGAACACCGTTCTTGAGTAGGCGAGATACTGCCAACTGCATGATCAGAACACCAAGCTCATATTTATCCATCATTTCACAATGCGATAATAAGATTCGTCTTGCTTTTACATCGGGTTTAAAACCGAGAATTAATCGAGTGTCGTGAGAAAAAGTATCTGCTTTATGGAGAGACCACGACCACCCTTCGTCACCCCAGAATCCACGTGTGGGGCTATAGATGACATGTTTGTCATCCAAGGCTTTCCTTGTCATTTTTATGCTTCCTTGCTTTTTCTGGCAGTTAGCCAGCAAAACAAGGATACCAAACCCCGTGATATAATTCAATGATATGTTACAATTGAGTTAGCCAATAAAAACAGGGATGTGCTAATGAAACCAATTTCAATTGCTGAGCAGGGATTGCTGGAATCTATGATGAAAGTTCAGCATTATGGTTCTGACGAATGTGGGAGAGGGTGTCTAAATGGCGATGTCGTCGTCGCCTCTGTCCTGCTTGGTAAAGAGTACCCGGCGGAACTTGATGATTCTAAAAAGCTTACGGAGAAGCAAAGAGAGCGCTTGTTTGATCTCATAATCGAATGCGCAGTCGATTACAAGATAGTGCGCGTCCCGCCTTCGTACATCGATCAGCATAACATACTAAAAGCCAGCCTGTATGGGATGAGTCAAAGCTACCTACAGAGCAACCAGTGTTGCAGAAGACTTTTTGTTGATGGGAATCATGCGCCAGACATACCTGGTGCAGAAGTAATTCCAGTAATTAAAGGTGATGGGCGTGTCCCTGCCGTTTCTGCGGCCTCTATACTTGCCAAAGTGACTCGTGATAGAGATATGATGGAGCTTCATGAGAAGTACCCTGATATGGCTTATAATAGGCATAAAGGGTATCCCACTCCGCTCCATAAGCAAAAGTTACTTGAGCATGGGCTAAATGAGACATACCGGATGACATATAAACCAGTGAAAGAAATCATGGGAACGCTGGAAGATAAAACTGCGCCAGAACAGAAATCACTGTTCTAAAAGAAAGTGTCTTCCTCAACAAGCGTTTCTACGGCATACCTTGCTACATCAAAAGAAAAGCCTTTGCGAAGTAGCTTGTTGATTGCACGCTGTTTTATTTTTTGGTCAACGATGGGCTCTGCACCATAAAATCGAAGCTTCAAAGCAAGAGCGTCAGATTTGAAATCATGCTCTTGTACACTTTCCATTGAAGATACGCTGTCAATAAGTTCGCGAGGAAACCCTTTTGCGTACATTTTCTGCTTAATTTTGGGAACACCCATCTTCTGGTTTAAAAGCGATTGGACGTAGCGTTCTGCGAAGCTTTCGTCGTTAAGGTAACCGAAATTGATGAGTCGATTGATTATCTTGTCAGGGTCGGCATCAGGGTGGTTTTGGCAAATCTTTTCACGGAGCTTGGATCTGGTGTAATCCTGTCGCCCCAGCAGATAAAGTGCATAATTCTCACCTCTCTGCTGCTTCTCTTCTTGGCTCAATTCCATTTGAATATGTTCAATCCTTTGAAGTTAGTCGGGCATCTTCTCGATATAAGCGATAGCTTTGTCCAGAGAGCCGAAAGCACCAATTAAACGGGCTTTACCAGCTGTTCTTATTTCTTCTGAATCTCGGCTAGAGACCATTTCCAACCATGTTTTAATCAGTGGAGCAGGTGGTGCACCTGGGGTGACATCCGATTTTTTGCTCTTGCTCACAATTTCTTTTGTTAGCGCTTTTGAAGCCTTATAACTTGCAAGTGCTTTTTTACCTGCTTCAACAGAGCCAAAAACAGTAATGAGTCGTTGCTCACCTTCAATGCGCACAGCTGCGCTTTCTCTATTTGTGGTCATCCATACCCATGTGTCAACTAATAGCATAGGGGCCTCTTTTAGTTCTGTTTGAGGTCGCTTCTTATCACTTATTTTTCTTGCAGGGGTGCTTGCTGCGCTTCTGGTGCTGCGCATGGTCGGCCTTGCAGTTTTTAAACTTAAAGTAGCTTTTGAGTTCATAATTTTTCCATTCAACGATATAGCAGAAATGCCTTTTTCAATCGGCTTTTATTTATTATTTAATAATATTCAGTAGCTTGAGTATTAATATTACCATTGTAGGAACATCAACTCAACAACAAAAATGATTATTTTTATGTGCGAAATTTCGCACGATGTTATTTATAAATATTGTTTTATTATAGTAGAAAATAAGATGATTACACTAAGTGGGAATGATTGAAGTGGTGATTAGCATGATTTAGATCATGTAAGATTACGTTAAAGTCCCTTTAGGCTACGCTTGCATTCACCGTCAACACATCCCTGTTCTTTGGGTGTTATAAAATCTGTCTAATATTACTACTTCTCGCCCCCTCATACAATTGAAACAGGTGAATTGTGATAAAATCAGTGGTGTAGCAGTAATAAGGACAGGGATATGTCACATCGTTTGCCATTAACCATTTCGCTTGAAAATGGTGAAAATTTTGATTGCCAAGTCGTTGTTGAAGACGACATCGTTTCAAACGGATTTAGCGGGAGGCACTATCCCGGGGTTGTAGAGTTAGAAGTTCCGCCGGCTTTGCATCGCAAAACTTTCACTGACGAAGATGATGAGGATTACACAAGAGATATATCTGATCTGGAAGAAATCATTCTCTTTGCGATAAATGAAGGTGGTGTTGATCGCGATGACGTATGGGAGTCAGTATCTTTTGCGTTACATGGCGACGTGAACGATGAACCAGAACCAAATAATTATTATCTGGTAGGGGATTTGGTTGAACATTTGTTCGATAGCACTCCTGAGCAAGCAGTAGAAAAGGGAGCTTTTTTGTTTACCGATGAAGTGCAGGCAAAAGCGTTTGCGATGGCTTCCCCTGGATTGACTGTTCATGATATCTCACCTGATAACATTGAGCCTGGGATTGCTGTGGACAGCATAGCCGAGTCATTCATTGACATGGCGCAAAAAAAGATGAGCTCTGATTATCAGGACGGAGTAGATGTTAATCTAGTGCGTAAAAATGCTCAGAACTATTTTCCTGATTCGTTGAACCACAAAATAGTTGATGCGATGGTCTCTGTGATGGTTGATACAATGGAAGGAATACCTAAAAATAAAGCCATCGATCGACATGTATCAGAGACTATGAATCGTCAGTTGTTAGCGCCTGCTGCATCTAAGCTGGTTTGGCAGACTCGAACAACAGTGCCTGGTCGTGATATTGAAAAGCATATGCCAAACACGCCAGCGTCAGCAAAACTTGTCAGTGAAATAATGAACATTGATATAGATGGTAATGCAATGCGAGGGACGATGTTGTTTTATCAAAGGCCTAATTCGTACATTGACAGAAACAATGATGAAAAGCCTCTTGTTCCGGTTGCTTTTCTTTCTCCGGATGAAACTGGTGATTATGTTGTCCTTAAGCACCCGTCGATCACTGAATTGCAAGATGAAATAATGTCTCAACGCGTGGGGATGGAGCGCGAACTAGGGCCTGAGAACTCACCGTTAAAGCCTAAAGTGAGTCATTAGACAAGGAACTGACGCAAAGTTTTCATATATGAAAAAGGAGAGCATGACGCTCTCCTTTCTATGTTCGATGTTACATTTTATCGCTAATTTCCTTTGCCACATTAAGCAGGCGCTCAGCAGCACGCTGTACAGCATCAGCATCCTCACCTTCGACCATTATTCGAAGTAGCGGTTCGGTACCTGATGGACGAAGCAACACGCGGCCTTTACCGTTGAACATGGCTTCCACGTTGGCGATTTCATCTAGCATTTCCTCATTTGAAGATAGCTCATTTTTATGCGGAGTTTTAAGGTTGAGAAGAACCTGGGGATACTTGCTCATCCCTGATTTTAAATCGTTAAGAGGCATCTCGCAGCGGACCATGGCCGTAAGAACCTGTAGAGCCGCAATGATTGCGTCGCCAGTTGGGCTGTTATGCAGGTTTAGAATATGCCCTGAACTTTCACCGCCAATTTTCCAGTTGCGCTTTTTAAGTTCTTCAAGCACATATCGATCACCGACTTTCGCTCGGGCAAATGGTACACCAAGATGCTTTAGAGCGACTTCCATTCCGAGATTGCTCATTTGAGTTCCGACCACGCCGCCATTCAAACGTCCATTTTTCAGCGCGTCTCTGGCTAAAATGAAAACTAATTCATCGCCATCAACAATTTCACCCACATGATCAACCATAACAACACGGTCGCCGTCACCATCAAAGGCTATACCTACGTTAGCAGAATGCTCTACAACGGCCTGTTGGAGATTATCAAGAGCGGTGGCGCCGTATTTGTTATTAATGTTCTTACCGTCAGGCTCAGCGCCGATAACCACAAGTTCAGCACCTAGCTCTTTGAAAACCGAAGGGGCGATGTGGTATGTCGCTCCGTGAGCGCAGTCGATGACAATTTTCATACCCTTTAAACTGAATCGTCGAGGGAATCGTGATTTGCAGAATTCAATATAGCGTGATGCTGCATCCTCTACACGCGTCACGCGCCCCATCTGATCTGGTTCAACGCACTGAATGTTTTTTAGTAGATAGTGCTCGACTAAGGCTTGAAACTCATCATCTGCTTTTTGCCCATCAGGGCCAAAGAATTTCACGCCGTTGTCGTGATATGGGTTGTGAGATGCGCTGATCACGACGCCAGCTTCAGTACGAAACGTTTCTGTTAAATACGAGATGCCGGGGGTCGGCATGGGTCCTAGCATGCGAACATCGACACCTGCTGCAATAAGGCCAGCTTGTAATGCTGTTTCAACCATGTAACCAGATAAGCGTGTATCTTTTCCAATTAGCACTGTTGTTGAGCCTTGTTTTTGTAAAGCCATGCCAGCGGCCCAGCCGAGATGTGATAATGTTGTTGGCGTGATAGGCTCTTGGCCAACACGACCTCGTACACCATCAGTCCCAAAAAATCCTTTTTTTGTCATCGAGAGACACTCCTTGTTTTCGAAGGCTGTATAATAACAAAAAAGTGGACTTTCGGGAAACATGGTTAAAAACATATATGTTGTATAATTAGTTCCCTTTATCGGTCTGATTTATTGACAAATAAATACTTTAGTGGGACAATGTATCTCGTTTTTTGGCCCCTGCCATTATGATAACAATAAGACAAGGATGTATGTCGTGACTGACAATTTAGCTACTCAGGAAGAGGGCATTATAGAGAAGATCCCCCTATCCACAAATCTAAAGAAAGATATTTCTTTAGATTCAAACGACGAAGATCAACTGACACAGCCTGCATCAGAAAAAAAGATGCCAGTTCACCCGTTTGCTCAAAATAGACGACGTGACAGCCGTAGGCCTGCTAGGTGGCGATTCAGAGGATTATATGGGAGCAACAAAAAGTCATTTGCCGGCAATACGCTAAATGTGTCGCGGTCTGGCTTCCTGATTACAACGCCCAGTATGTTCCCGGTAGGCGAAGAAACGTACTTACTGATCGATACTTATGTAAACGGGAAGAAAAGGGAGCTTCGCGCCTTGGCCAAGGTAATGCACTCTTCTTTGTCTGGAGACCAGTTTTTGGCAGGTGTGGAGATTAAGAAGATGCCAGATCAACATCGCGCCTTTCTACAAAATTACGTATCTGATGGAAACCCTGATCATTAATTGATGATTAAACGAAGAAGCTCGCATTATGCGAGCTTTTTATTTTGAGGTGCTTCGATAGGTTTCTTTGCGGGCCATTGCTCATCACAATTGTCGAGTTCAAGCGACTCCGTAATGAATGATATTCGCGATTTTTCGCTTAATCTATTAATCAGTTCGCAAATGATTTTAATGGTGTCATTGACCTGATTGTTAGCTGATTCGCTAATGTATTTGTATATCTGGGGTCGGCTTATTCTCAAGACGGCAGCAGCTTGCCTTGTGGTGAACTTCATTTCATGGCACCAAAGCCTAAAGGTTTCTTTGTCGACAACTGTAATTTTTTGCACTGTTCGGGATATTTCATTTGGTCACGGCCAATATAAAAGCATATTGACCAATGATGATCCAGTATAAATTATCATAGTGCGAATATTAAAAAGCCGCACATGTTGTTATATATAGTATCTTAAACTATGTATAATGTGTATAAAGGCAGAGAAATCTGCCTTTTTATTTGACATAACGCCTTTTGTAAATATAGTGTATTATATGTTTAATGTGTATAAAGGAATGCAACTTGTCATCGGTTAAAGTAAAGGCAACCATCGTAGAAGACAATACAGGCATTAAAAGTCAGCTTCCCATCTTGATCACCGAACAAGGTGAAGTTGCTTCAGTTACCGATTACTTGCTAAAGATGGAAGCTGATGGTGCTAGTAATGCTTTAATGAATGGTTTTATACAAGCCACTTCTTTGCTCTTGGATTACATGGAAGCCAACAAAGGATTATTTGAAGAACCTAAAATGCTATTCCAAACCTTTGCTAAGCGTCTTTACACAGGAACCATTGGTGAAGATGGCCTAGACCCTTCTGGTTTATATTGGGTACCAAGCTCAACTGAAAACGTCAATAAGCATATTCATCGATTAACGGCATTTACAGATTGGCTGGCTAACAAGCAAGATACAGAGCCTATGAATCCTTTGCGTGACGCCACGCCTCATGAGCAACGCCTTAACTACGCCGCTTGGTATCGTAAAAATCAAAATGACTTCCTTGGTCATATCGAAGATAAAACCGTTAATAAAACTATCCGTAAAGCTCGCACGATTAAAGGACGCACTCCCTTAACCAAAACAGAAGATGATGCTATCGCCTTTCCTGATAAACATTGGGAGACTTTCTTCAAGGAAGGTATTGGTGGCGCAAAAGATCCGCGTGTGGCACTCAGAGATAAGTTAATCCTGCTGCTCATGCACGGTGGGGGGTTACGTGAAAGTGAAGCCGCATTACTTTGGGTGACAGACGTATTTGAAGACCCGTATGACCCCGAAAAAGCGGTGGTTCGAATTTACAAAGAAGTCGATGGCAAAGCACCTGACGGTTGGCGCAGTCGCTCAGGCACAAAGACCAGAGAAGCCTATTTAAAAGAAGAATACGCTCGTATACCACGTATACGCATGAAAGGTACAGCACATGTTGGCTGGAAAGGAAGAGTCGTTGACAATAAAGATAGCTACATACAGGTTCAGTGGTTTCCAACCGACTATGGCAAGGTATTCATGTCTTTGTGGAAGAACTACCAGAAGTATCGAGCGAGCATTGATTGCCACCACCCGTATGCTTTTGTTTCATTCCATCACAGCGCCTTTGGGAACCCATACACGCTCAACGCTTTTCATCAAAGCTATGCGGCAGGACTAAGGCGCATTGGCTTAGAGCCAAACAAAGCTGAAGGACTAGACCCTCACGGTCATCGACATAGTTACGGCCGACGATTAGAGCGTGCAGGACTGAATCCGTTGGTGATACTTCGCTGTATGCACCACAAATCGCTGGATTCTCAGGTTCCCTATACTGGAAAAGGGCAGCAAGAAATCTCTGACGAACTTAATAAAGCCACACTACAACTGGCAAACCCTGAATCCAAAGTTAAAGCACTCGACTGGAAAGAACTGGTCGAGCACGGCTTTGACGATATTGACCCACAGGGCTACTTCACAGGTAAACATCCAAAATTGAGAGGTAAGTAATGGCGGGAATACGCAAAAAAAATGATGGACGATCATCGGATCTAACCTTCTCTTGGATGCTCATAACACTTGGCGTAGAGTGGAGACAATGGCAAGAATTAGTTTCAGAGTGGATGAGCAAACAAAAGGTAGGGGTTGACCATAAACAATTAGCTTTAAGCCGTTTCTTCGAATCTTATCTTGCTATATGCGCACCTTATGCAATTGGTGATCTGTCGTTGTTTTTTAATGGTTACAATGGGCATAAATGCTCTAGTGAGGAACTAGAAAAAACTATAAGAAAAACTGCCAACAGTCCTGAAAAAGTTCGAACAGGAGTGAATTACCCCTATGACTTCATCGACTTCGTTATCGAAACGGTGTTCTCGGAAGAAGATGACAATGGCAACCTTGTGCCATTGGTTCAAAACCCGCTTAGCAAAATCAAAATTCAAGGAAGCGCAACAGAAACTGTGCGCAATCCTTTACCGTATCGCTACATTCAGGACTTGCGTCAAATTCTCTGCTCGTTGCCTGATAAAGCAGAGCTAGCGGTCATCGAGACAGACCTAAAAGATGAAGAAACCTTACTGCCTGCATGCCACTACCGCCATTTCAAACACTGGACATGGGCGCAGCGGCAAAGTGGTGGCGACTGGTTTGAGGTCGAGCCTGAACTGATTGACAAATCCGACCCTGATTGCGTGTGGCGCACCATAGAAGTGAAGCAAAACAACAAGGAAATCACTCTTCATCAAATCTGGTCACCTGTTCGAGCGATGGTTATTTTCATGAAGTTGCACTTGCCACTACGTACCTATCAGGTGCGCATGTTGGATAGTGGTGAGGCGGACACATGGCGCTATGAGCAAGGTCAATGGTTACTTAACACCAAACATGACTTCGCACTTGGCAGTGAAACGCGCCCATTCGGAAAAGGCATCTTCCGCCGCATTCACGACACTATGACAGGTCAACATTCAACAGGTCTTTACATCAACACCAACAAGACGGCTGACCAGAATAAAGATGAGGTAGAGCGTGGCTACATTATTCCTTGGCAAAACGAGGAGGTGTTGTATTGGCTGGAAAAATTGCGCAACTGGCAGGAAAAATATAATCCAATCGACTCACCAACTGACTGTACCACATTGCTGGCAAAGCACACTCGTAAGAAGAAATCGGATAAGCAGCTAGAAAGCATGGGTGAGACTGCCTTTCTGTTTCGTGACGCATCGGCAAAAGGAAAGGATAAACACAAACCAATTCGATACCAGTCAACAGATTCTTTCTGGTATCAACTTTTGCTGGAACTTGAAAACAAACTCGCAGAACAAGGCGATACCCTTGATAATGGCGAACGTTTAAAACTAGTTGTGGATTACCCAGAAGGTACGTCAACATCCGCTAAGAGCGCAACACCATTTCCGCTGCACAGTTTGCGAGTCTCACTCATCACTGCGTATACGATAGATACACAACTGCCACTGCCTGTTATATCTAAGCTGTTGGCAGGTCATACCCGCCTGTTGATGACCATCTACTACAACAAAATCACCCCATCCGTGATGGCCGAAAAAATGGATGAAGCGGAGACTCAGCTAGAAGATCAATCCAAGCAATCGGTACGCAACTTCCTAAAAGACGCTTCAATGGAGCAAATCCAATGCAAGATGGTGTACCACAAGGAAGACAGTATTCAAGCAGCTCTGGTGAATCGAAACCCAATAGGTTGGGAAGAACGTGCTACAGGTGTTTGCTTAGTCGGTGGCAACACCGTGAGATCCGATGAAGTTAGTACGGTTGGCGGTTGTTGGAACGGCGGTGAGTTGGTTAAAGATGCAAAGGTAGCGCAAAACCGTATTTATAGCAGCGTACCGCATGGCCCTGAAAATTGCATCCGTTGCCGCTGGTTTATTACTGAAGCACGTTACCTGCCTGCGCTCAATGCACACTTCAATCAACTCAGTTACAAAGCGCATCAAGCCGCTAACCTGTCTGTTGAAGTTGAAGGTGAGCTAGAAACGCTGAAGGACGAGCAATTCTTTTGTGAAGAGCAAGGCAACCCCTTTACCAAGTACAGTGAGCTACAAGCATTACAGCGCCGTTATGAGAAGCAGCAAGTCGAAGCGGACGAATATGCCAAAGACTGGATTGCCTGTTTTGAATTGATCCAAAAAATCATTCGTGTTGAAGAGGCCAGAACTGATGATGACACCAAGGATAAGCTGATTGCCGTCGGTGCCGAGCAGGATGTCAGTTACGCCTTAAAATTCGTTGAAACCGACTCTGAATTACTGCACCTGTCGTTATTGTGTGACGATGCTGAATTCTACCCCGACTTGCAGGATGAATTGCGTAAAACTCCTGCCATTCAAAAACGCTCCATGCAATTGAGCCGAGTGCTTATGAAAAAAGGCTTTGAGCCAATCTTCTTGGAAATGGACGAAAAACAACAACTTATCGCTGCTAATGCCATGCTACGCCAAATGGCAAAGATAGCCGACCCTGATGATAAACTGGAGGGCTACCGCAAAGTCGCCAACTACATTGAGGCAGGTGAGTACCTTGAAGAAAACAAACTATTTAGTGCAGGTATGAGTGCGCTCACTGATAAAGCATTGCACCTAGAAAATCTCACCCAACCTGCGCTATTGGAGGGTTAATGGACATTAATATTGATGTGATCTTGGCTGACTTAAAAGACGGTAAAGTGCCAAGAACCCAAAAGAACCTAGATAAGCTTAACGACATCCTGAAAACCTACGCAGAATCAGGTCAACGTGACTTTTCCATTACACAAATGGGGCGAGTATCAGCAGCGGAAGGTGGCCCAGGTTACGAAGCATTACGAGCGACGAAAAACAAGCACTACCGCACCTTGATTGAAGCGTGGGCAGCAAGGTGCAAAACAACTACCAAAAAGCCGTTATCGCCTACCTCTCGCTCTAAGTCTGTTCCACAGGACAATAAACTACTGGAGCGTATTCCTGACCCTGCGGTACGTGCGTTATTTGGTCAAATCATTGCAGAGCGAAATCGTTACCGCAAAGAGGTTAATCTGCTTAAACAACACGCGAATATCACCATTGATAAACGCCCTGTTCGTCAGTTTGATACAAGCGCAGAGCCGAGTGTTGAAGTGTTACCTTCATTATCTGGCATCTTGACCGAATCTGAGAAGAAAGCCTTAGCCTACGCCATCTCGGACGAATGTATGGAAAAACATGACTGGCAAACCACGCAAGCAGGCCAAGTAAAAGACATGGAGTACAACACAGAAATCTTCCCTAGAGGTTTTGCAACAGGTCTACGCAAGTTGTTGGGCGAGGTAGATGAATAATGGCAAACGGTCAGCAAAAAGCACAACAAAACCTCGAAGCATTCGAAGTATGGCAAGCCACTCAAACTGATGATGACTTTAAACAAATAGCCTTTAAAGGCAAGCTCAACCGCATCGAAGTGGCAAAAGGTATTGGCTGCGGTAAGTCGGCCCTTAGCCAAAATCCTGCGCTTAGAAAGGCGCTAAAGGCGTTAGAAGACAGGTTGCGTGACAAAGGTGTTCTGCCGCCACTGACCGAATCAGCAAAGAAAGATGCCGACAAACCAAAGCAATACGACAACACAGCTAATCGTAAGTTGCTTGATTCAAAACGTGTGTCTGCATTAGAAGCCGAGAACATCGAGTTGAAAGCCAAGGTTAAGGAGCTGGAAAACAAACTAGAGCGCTTTGGTGAGCTGAATGAAACCCTATCAGAAATGGGGTTCATGCCACGATGAATGCTCAAGCTCCAACTATGCAACAAGGTGTTGCACAATTACATCAAGACCAAATGCGCGTCACCAGCATCCCTTATACCTCAACCAGTATGGTGATATTCAGTGGTGTGCCACTGGCAAAAAACTCATACCAAACCAACAGCGGTAAGTATTACGTCACCATTAAAGCTGACCCCGATACCATCCCTGCACAACCAGCACTGGGGCAGCATTGGTCAGTTAAAGGCACTCGTTTAGTAGAGGAAATGGAAACGGGTGATTTCTTAATGCAACAACATACCTACGAATCTCCTGAGCATATCGAATGCAGCCTTCCAGAGACTGGCGAGCAATTGATTCGCTTTATCGCAAGAGAAGCTGAGTTCAAAGGTATTGGCGAAAGTAAAGCCAGGGCGCTCTGGCAGCTACTAGGTAAGGATTTTCACTCGATAGTTAGAAAAGATACTCCTGAATCAAGAGAGCGGCTTAGAAGCGTCCTGAGTGAAGACTCAATAAATGCGCTATTTGAAGGTTACGCCAAATATAAAAATCTGGCCTACTGTAACTGGATGACCAAACACAAGATACCAGCCAGTATCCAACAGCGTTTATTGAAACATCACGGTGAAGAGTCGATTGAAGCCATCAAGCAAAATCCCTATGTTTTAATTGGTTTCGGGATGTCGTTTGAACAAGTCGAACTTGTGGTCGCAAATTGCGACTTCAAACTTGAGGTCACAGATTGTGACTCCAAGAGGCTCAGCGCAGCACTTGAGGCTACTATTCGAAAAGAGATTGAGAAAGGCCACACCTATACAACACAAGCAAGTTTGCGACCCTATCTAACAAAACTACTCAAAGACAAAGAGTTAGTCACTGAAGCGTTTAAAGCTGGTCACGACAAAGCACAATACATCCTAAACCCCGATACTGGCACCTACCATCCAACGGCGCAATTGTTGATGGAAAATGTCGTTGCCAAACGACTAAAATCATTAGCCAGTCAAAATAACCTCTATGACGGATATACAAATTCTGCATATTGCTCTGCGGTTGATGAATTGCCATACGAGCTAACCAAGAAACAAATTGAAGCAGTAACAACGTGTTTAGATAATGCAGTAAGTTGTATCACTGGCGGAGCTGGAACAGGAAAAACGACAGTGCTTAGAACCGCACTTCGAGCCTATCATCAAATGGGGTATGGAATACATGCGGTAGCGCTGAGTGGCAGAGCCGCTATGCGCTTGCATGAGTCAATTGGCTTTATCACCTCAACCATCGCTAAATTATTGCGTGAAGAGCCTATAGAACCAACCTCAGAGCAACAAAAGCATCTTCTGGTAATCGATGAGGCCAGTATGATTGACTTGCCAACCATGTATCGCTTGGTCAACCACATTCATCCATCAGTTCGTATTATTTTTACTGGCGACCCAGACCAGTTGCCACCTATAGGTTGTGGCAAGGTGCTTTCTGATATTGTTTTATCTAAAGCCATTGCTAACACCATGTTAGATATTGTTAAACGTCAGGAAGGCTCAACGGGCATTCCCGAATACTCTAAGCTCATTAATCAAGGCATTGTGCCTGAGAAACTGAGTACGGGCGCTATTCACTTTCACGAAACGAACAAAGCAAACATCGCTCAAGTTTGTTGTGAGCTATACCAACAATCACCTGAAAACAGTTGTGTTATGGCACCAACCAAAGCACTCGTTGCTGAGATAAATAAACTTACCCAAGAAGCCGTAAACCCCAATGGAAATAGACTTGAGTTCGAAATGCACGGTGAGAAGTTCTTTCAAAATCTTAGATTGAACGATGCGATCCTATTTACGCAAAACCACTATGACAAAAGTATTCAAAACGGCTCTCTTGGTACGCTAACCAGCGTTGAATCATCAGGTGAAAGTTATGGTGAAGTCACCTTAGATACTGGTGAAAAGGTAGAGGTTACGTCATCGGTGCTTGATTGCATGGAGTTGGGGTATACAATTACTCTGCACAAAGCCCAAGGTTCGCAGTTTCCTAGAATTATTATCGCACTACAAAAAGGCAAAATCGTTGATAGAGCGTGGCTGTATACCGCGATTACCAGAGCTGAGGCTGAGATCCATATAGTTGGTTGTTCGGATGAACTAAGGGTTATTACAGAAGCCTACAGTAACTCACATAAGCGAAATAGCTACTTGATTGAACTGCTACACCAAAATTAGCAAAGCCGCATGGATGCGGCGACAACTCTGTACTTGCCACAAACAACTATCCCCGTCCTGCTAAACCAATGACGTAAACTCCGATCTCTCCCGACTTGTTGGAACAAGTCGCACTCAAAAGGTACAATTTAACACTGAACAAAAGTTCATGGATGAATGGTTACCGCCGAAGGACTCGGCGCAAATAAAAAACGTACATACTATTATACATAGTATGTACGTTTGAATTAAAGCCCGCTGACCTTATATATAAAGCTCTGTCACTCACTCACGCGCGAATAGACATTGTTTTTACTATATACTCCAACATGTGCGGCCTGTTGTTATTCGTGGTAAGTGATTCGATTTAACCCTAAATCACCCGGTTGGTTAATTCCTACACTTACGTTAATAATGTTTATCCCATTTTCAGGTATAGGGACGTCAATAATAACCTTGCTCTTGGCCGGAACCGTTACTTCATCTGTTCTAAACCAATCGTCGGAATTGCTCGATGAAGGAGACGTAGTGTTGTTAAATGTTACCATAGGTGAAAAGGTGTAGCTTTTTGAACTATGGTTTACCCATTCAAGCTTAGCCACGCCGCCGTATAGTGTATTGTTTCCTGAAATCCCCTGGTGGTTGTAAGCCCCTTCTTTACCCACAGCAATTGCAACCGTTCCAACTTTGTTTCCACTGTATTTGTGGATAAAGGGAGAAGTCCAACCGTCAACCTCGGTAAGATGCTTGTCGTCTTTATAATAAAAATCAACAAGCGAAAGGTTTCCATCTGATAAATTCCCGTCTTGTCCAGTAATGACAGATAAGCTGTCTAAACGCAGCGTTTGCCCGTCATTAGGTAGGTGAACATTAATCATATCCAATGTACCAGATGCTATTTCAGAGATAGGTACATACCACGATATCGTTTTGCCTGGCATTATGTCTTGTTCACGAAGCTGAGTCCAAGAACCGCCATTGTAACGTCGTCCATCAAAATCCGTGGAAACTTCTGGCTTAACTAATTCTGGAAGGTTGCCTACATTTTTGATGTCGATACGTAGCATATCCTTTGAATCAAACGCTATAGGATCGCCGGAAATACCTTGATAATTGTAGTCACCATTCGAGCCTACGTTTGTGCCAATTCCTCCATCGTTATAGCCGGAATAAACGTCATGGAAAATATTCTGCCAGCTAGGTACAGGCAATGTCGAAGCGTCATCGCTCACTAGGAAATCAACCAGCAGGTGCTCTCCGCATGATGGATCTGCACGACAATCTTCAGGGTCAGAATATAGGGTGAATGCCTTTCTGGCGCGCAACTGACCTTTGGAGTCTTTGAAGCTTAAAGATACTTTGAATTCGCCAATTTGATGCGGAGTGAAAGTTACCTTCATGGTCTTATTGTTGATTTCGTGTGTCACATCAACACTAGAGTCAGTGTCATAGTTAAAATCATAAGAATCCCATATGTCATAGAGGTCATATTCCACTGTTACAGGCATGTTGACCACAGTTGAAGCATAGGAGTGACCAGTTATTGTCGGGCTGCTACTGTAACCTTTAAAGTCATAACTGATAGTTTTTACAAGATCTCGTCGTTTGATATATTGTCCAGAGGACGTTTTAACAATTTCATCATCGCGAGCATCGTAAGCAAAATTGCGCTCAGATAGATCTTGAACAGAAAAATATAGAGTGTCTCCATTCAAAAATCGACGGTGATCTTCATTAGTCACATCAAAGCTTGCCCATACCTGGTTGTATCCCGGGTTTGGCTTGATGATAAAATTGTCATCGTTATCATCTTCAATGAAGAAGTTTTCAAGCTTATCTACGTACTTGGCCGAATCAATATTATCATTCGTTATTGGCTCAAAGCTGTAGCGAAGCTGATACTTACCGTTGCATTCACCACAGCGGTACTTATCTTCAAAGCTAATGTCGAATCGACGCTGATAAGGGTCGTAACCAATCGCGACGTTCGCGATAGTTTCTTCGTTTTCCTCTGCCTGATGCCTTACATGCCAGCCATCCGTTGCTAATTCAAAAGGGGATGCTTGAGTCTTTGCGTGATCGAACACAAGGGAGAATGCTGTTGTTCTTGAAAAATAGTCAACACCGTCACCCGGTGCATCAGTGCCACCTTCCCTTAATGCACCAACAAGACTGCTTAACCCTGCATTATGGTGTGTAGGGTGGGCATCGAAGCTTGCTTTGATCCAGTTTCCATACCCACGGTTGGTGATATGGTGATAATAATGTCCACCGCGAGAGTCATCAATAAATGGGTACCATGAAGCTGTTTTTGCAGGTGCGTTCTTTAGTTTTTCTACGCGGGAATACCGAACATATCGTGAAGGGTCTGCCGGATACCATATCCACACATCAAAGCGGTTACCCCCTTTTAAATCTGGGATAGGTGTTGTTGCAGACTGCATGCCCATAAACATAGAAATCCACCCTGGCATATCTTTCCCTGCATAAAGCTCTCTGGGATCTATATATTCAAGGTCGTTAAACCTCTCTATGCTTCGGATATCTTCACCATCTTGGTATACGACACCATCTTTAAGGTATTTACCGCCGGTCAAGGTTAGTCCTAGAGAGTGATTTGTTCCGATAGTGCGGCGAGGATCATCTTTTAAGAATCCATACCGCATGAATCCCATGTGATATGAGTTATAGTTGGTGAAGTACATGTAAAGGTTAGCACCATCATCGCGACACATCATACCTTGCTGACGATCTTTACCAAAGCAGCGCTCACCCTCTGTGATGTACTTGAATGGCTCTAAAACCTGTGATGTATCACTGGTTATTGAGAAATCTTTCGGTGCATCTGCATTAGCACTAGCATTGCCTGCAATAACCAGCAGTGCGCCCATGATGATTTGCGCGAAACGATTACGATAAAACATGACTATTCCTGTAATTCTGGAGAGTTTGCTGGGAAATTTTCACCGTAATCATAACACAAAACAACATATTCGTTGTTATCTATCGCGAATTTAGAACGTCTGACACGCTACCCATGCTAATGCAGTATTGCTTTGCTGAGCTTACCGTATTTATTACATCGTCCCAATCTAGCGTAACTTTATTGTCCACTGCATCTTTATAGGCACTAAGTATGTGTGATTTAGCCTGAGTACAGTCAGAAGGTATGGCTTGTGAAGCATCGACAAGTTTTCGTAAATAATATTGCTGCTCATCAACAGTTCTGCTTACCGAATAATATCGCACGTTACTATTGCTAGATGCATAAACCCCTTCAGCATGTAGGTTTGCAAAGTTTTCAGATATACGCGCCGCAAGTGTGTTTTCTTCATCAGGGCCAAATACCGCAAGCGCAACGAAAAAAGCGAGAACACAAGACCAAAATTTCATAATCAACTCCATATTTATCAACAATGATAACAACAAAAATGGTATCAAGTTGAGCCCTGCGAGTCAATTGATATATTTCAATGTTTGAGTGATTATATTGTTGCAGGCACAAAAAACCCGGCCTAAGCCGGGTTTTCATCATTGGTGTTTTTGCTTACTTTGCATCTTCGTCGTTAGAAGCACTTGGCATGCTGGGAAGTTTTTCCGGCTCAATTTCTTCAACAACGTCATTTATCTCGCCAGCTTCACCATTGCCTCGCAGATGATAGGCAGGGATATTATAGCGGAAGAAGTCACTTGCTTTAGCTAATGCCAGCATAACATCTTTTTGCTTCAAGCCAGTTTGAATCAGATAAACAACAAGCTCATCTTTAATCGCATGATCTTGGCTTAAAGCAAAGACTTCTTCAGCCAGAACCTTCGCCAGCTCTTCAGGCTTCACATGAGATGGGCGATCATTGTACGCGCCGAACCACTCGTTAAGCATGAAGCTGACTGCGTTTGAGAGTGCGCGGTACTTTTCAATTTTATTTGGATCTTCAGCCAGAGAGCCGTCTGGATTGCGTTCCAGATCTCGACCGGCAAGTGCAGTAAAGTAACCGAAGTCACCACCACGAACATCAACAATATAAACGCCCCACTTAGCTGTTTCTTGTGGATTGAATTCACAGCGTAGCTGCAAACCAGATTCTACTAAACCAAATTGGCTTAAAGCTACATCTGCAATGTGTGCTGGGCGTTTTCCAGTAGGATCGTCGATTAAGCGGAAGTTAAATAAGATAGGTGTAGACATTATACATCCTTATGTTGTGATTAACCCATTCCATGGGAGAAAGTCAGTGTGCAGCTATTATAACGGAATATGGCGAGAGGGGAACCTTTTTGTATTAAAAAACACCACCAACAACTAAAAAGTTGTTATTTATGAGTATTGTATGGTAATATAATTGTGTATTTAGATGATTGAATAAGTTTTTGTTATCTTGTTTAATGTGTGACTTACCCCGCAGAGGAAAAATTATGTATAAGAATTCAATTAAAGGTTACTTGGTCGCAATGGCAACTTTAACACTTGCAGCTTGTGGTGGCGGTGGCGGCAGTGATACCGGAAACAATAATGGTGGAACCGGTACGACTCCAACGGCATTTACTGTGAACACGCCTCAAGTAAATTCTGATGTCACAGAGTCATCATCTTTCGAGTTTAATCTAACATCTAAAGGTGGCTCTGGCAGTGCAACTTATGCCGTAGACGTTAGTTATCAGGACTTCGAAGATGGTGCTATTACTGCAACTGTAAATGGAAGCACAGTAAACGTTTCAATTTCAGACCTAGAGTATTCAGGTGAGTTTACTGTTAAAATTACAGGCACCGATGGTGCTGGCAAGACAGATGATGTAACCCTTACTTTTGATGTCGAGAACACATCGGCAGCCCCTGTACTTGCAGCGTTAAATGCTATGTTCGATGCAAAGTACGACATTGCCAATCTTAAATCTGAACGCGAAGTTCTGCAAAAGGTTGCTAAAGCGGCATTCTATGGTTCAGACGACTTCAAACAGTCAGATTTAGATCGCGCAATGAATGCTGCATCAAAAGATGTTGATAGTAATTATCGCCAATCTTTACTCGATACGTTTGCTGGAAAGTTCTACAATCGTGATTACTCGACGAACGAATATTACTCAGAAACAGAACTGAAAGCTAAGCTATCTGACGCTCAAGATTTGGTTGCTGAATATCTAAGTGAAATTAACGGTAAGATCAGAGACGTAACACTTAAAGCTGGTGATGCTGTTCCGTTAATTGATCTTGATGGCACGTTGTATGTCAGTGATGAAGCTGCATCGCAATTTGTGGGTAACGCTGAATTTATGGATGTTCAAAGCAAGTTATGGAAAAGCGATTATGAGTTTCTAGGAGCAATCCTCGACCCATCCCTCATGCCTTGTAGCGCAGGCTAACAGTTTACTCCATCAAGAATAAATAGAAACCCAGTCAAATCGGCTGGGTTTTTATTTGCGTGATACAATCAACCTTAACACGGATTGTATATTTACAAGGAGAAGGGATGTCTTCTTTAACACGCGAAAACATTGATGAACTGATGAAAGCACACGGCCTTCGCTCAGGTTATGAATTAAAGATCATGGGAAAAGACGACCAGATTACTGGCGTCCAATTTTCCAAGCGCCCCTACGTCAATTATAGCGTTGAAGGTTTACCAGAAAAACGTAGCATCATTAATGATGGTGGTGCGCTGGAAAGGCTTGAAAAAGAATTGGTTGTTAATTTTGGACAGCGTAATAGGCTCGATTCAGCAAAACGCATTGTAAACAACTTTAAACAGGAAACGCAGCGCTACTTGCTACCTGATGGTGCGCAGGTTGCTGTACCTGACTTAGAGTCTGAAATCCCTTCTTTACAGATTCATCGTGATGGCCAAGAACTCGCATCTGTTGAGCTAAATGATTGGAATTTATTCCTACGAACAAACGATCCCAAAAGCTACGCAGCCAAAGCATCAATGATTAGCCTTGCCAAACAGCATGGAGAATTGATTCGACGTGTAGGCCCCAAAAATAATCGAGAGTATATAGAAGCTTCGACTAATCGATTTGTTTTACCTGAGGGTCAGAATGTCGCTATAGCAAGAGATCATGGCGCCCATCACTCTATCTCGGTTCCCGGTGTTGAAAAACCCCTAAAAACGTATGATCCAGAGTTTGAGGCCAAGTTTGAACAAGCAATGCTTGCTGCCGGACTAGAGAAGCACGCCGTTGAATTTAATTTCTCTATGAAGCTTGATTGGAACGATATCAGCGATGAAGATGGATATGGCTTCGAACCCAACCTTGCAGAAGACGATTTACTGGACGAGATCCGCGACGCAATTCAGTTAGAAACGGCGTATTCGATTATCGGTGATGAGGACATTGAGGAAGGTAAAATTCTCCCTCAAATCGATGTAAAACTTATTGCCAAGGGCGATGCCAATATTGAGGACGTTGACTATGATGAAAATATCCCTGCAAGAATACGCCTTAAACACATGACGGTGAACGACATGCCAGATGCCTGGCAAGAAATGAGTGCACAAGTTCTTATGTCACCAGAGTTTCCGGTGTCAGCATACACGTTGGATTTGATTAAAGACTCTGTGAAAGATTTCTTAGTCGATAATTATTCAATGGACGATGAATCCTTTGAAATAGAAGTGAAACCCTCGTCACATGGATTACCATTGCGCGGACTAAGGGAGGAACTGACTACTGCCTTTGAGCATGCTATTGCGCAGTACAGTATTTTAGAGCCAGCTCAAAAGGCTTCAAAGCTTAATGATATTGTTAAAGACGTGCTTGGTTACACTGCGCCTATGGAACAAGAAATATCACAAGGCTTCAAGTATGGTGAACTTGATGCGCCTAAACTAGTTTCGCTAGTTGAAACCACGATAGAAGAAAGAATGGTTAAAGATATGGCGTTAGAGTCAAAGCCGGAAGTTAAGCCGCCAGAGCAAGATAAACCAGAGCAAGATCAAGATATCACTCCATCTATTAATCAACGCTTTAAATCTAGCTAACGATAGAGCAGGTGGCTTACTACACTGTTAAGCCACCTGCGCTGATTGCTGGAGAGATAAAGCTAAATCAAGAAATCTTTGAGGTGGGGTTAAATGTTTTAACTCAATGTTATAGATTTCATGCCCCGGCCTTATCGTGTAGTTATCATGAACTTTGTCACCAGGGCCGTAATATTTCGCGTACCGCAAGAATTTTTCTTTACTGATCCCGCCAAGTAGCCACATTGAGCGCTGAACAAAGTCATAGCATAAAAAGAAATAGCCATGAACAGGTTCTTTGGCATGTTTTGCAGTTATCTGGGCTGTGTAAGAAGGTTTTGGTGTCACTTTGCGCTTAACCGTCTTCACACCAAGAGAGAAGTCTCCTGGCAATATAAAATCAGCTTTACCTGCCGCATCTTGCTCTTTTAGCCATTGACTGCCGTTTATTCCTGATGCCCCAAGGAAAGAATTGAATACCCACTCCCCCAAGTCACCAACCCAGCGACTGTCAGTATCTTTTTCTTCGTATATATTGCCGTAGATTTCGTCTCGTTCTTTTCTGAAATCTTGTGCAACGTCCTCTAGTTGAGGGTCGATTGGTAAACGGATCCATCCGTTCTTTGCGACGAAAGCGCCCATCCTTGGCCCTTAACACCATCCTTGGTGTGATTGTTAATCGGTCACAGGATATGTTAGCAGGGTTGGTACGGTTGGGCGTTTTTAGGTTTAATTAATAGGGTAAATAACCACAGTCAAGAGGGTTAAAAAGTTGCTCTTGCCAGTCGTCTGTTTGAGTGGCGTTGATAATCGCATCAGCAAATGGTTCTGCTTCAATAGCATCAAATTCGCCAAGGATATTCAGTTTAGGTTTTCGACCTAAAAATCGCATGAAGAACCAGAGCACAATGTCCTTTTCCATGTCGCTAGGGAGCGGCGTATCTGGCCAGTCTTGAAATCGTTTCATGGGTAAGAAGCACCCTGAAAAAATTACAGAAAATGAGCCCTGAGAGACTTGTAGGTCAAATTTCTCACTCAAAAATTCTCTCATTTTGTCTTGAAGTTCAATGCTGCTGTTGTTTACAGATTCCAGTGTAAATGGTGCCTTATCATCAGTCATATTCTACGTCCTTGTAGCGATTTCGCCATGTCCTTTAGTCGAATTCAAACACGCACTGCGTTTTACCTTTTTGCCTAACCTTATATGGCAGGCGTGCCCGATGTTTTATCATTTCTTCAATGCACAGGATTATTTGCTCTGGTCGCTCTCGTATATCTTCGTTTGTTATACGGTGAACGATAAACCCATTCATGAGAGCATGGCATTGTTTAGCCCTGTCGTTCTTAAATGCGTCCAGTGTTCTATGGAATTGAAAACCATCCATTTCTATGCACAGCCTAGTTGGTAGGTGTACCCAGTCCATGCGCCAATTCTTAGCGCCGCCGGGAATGATCATTTCACTAACGATCTCACCCCCTTCCCAATAATTGCCAAAGCGCGATTCAAGCAGCTGATGGACAATAACAGCAGGGTCGGGTGATGGCCAAGGGCAATATTTGTGTCCGTCAGCAGACTCCATTATGCGACTAAGTTTTTTCTTCTTTTTAGCCTCAACCTTTGGTTCGGTAGTTTGAGATTTAGCTTTTCTATCAACTGGCTGCTTTACATCACCTTCTGATAAGCGTTTATCTGTTCTAATGGGGGCGTCATTAAGCGCATTCATGATCTGCTTTTGAGCGTGCTTGCCCAAATGCTGGATCTGATCAAGTGATGCTATTCTCATGCTTCCTCCATTTATCAATATGATAATTATAAACTATAAAGTAAAAAATTATAACAACAAAAATGTATATTTTTATGGTGAGTTACACAAAATTCTAATTAATTTCCTTTGCGGTAAACGATCTGTATAAAATCGGCTATTATATTCGTGAGATTTAAACTCAATTCCACAACAAGGAAGTGACCATGAAAAAAGTAACGATGCTAAGCGCAGTGATTGCGTCAATGTTCAGCGTCTCGGCGCTGGCGAGTAACTATTCGTACAATGACGAAACTTTCAAGCTTGATATCGGAAAATCGACCGTGAAAGTCAGTCAGTGTGATAAAGCGAAGAAGTGTGACGACGCAACAGCTGACGTTAAAGCGCTGAAAGCTACACTGGAAAAGCGAATTGGTGAATACCAAAAGCTACTTGACGACCGTAAAGGCGTTTTGAAAAAAGTGAAGAAGCAGGTTGATGCTGCTGAAAGCGTGATCAAAGACGAAAAAGGTAAAGCCACTTATGTGATGGTTAACCTGGGTGAGAACTTCAATCTTCCTATCCCAGAAAAGGATGCTAAGGAAGGTAAGTTTGACATTGTGTTTTCTGCCATTGAAGCTAACGTCTCTCGTTTTAAGCGTGTTTTAGATATGCTTGAGTCTGGCAAGGCGCCTAAAGGCTTCAAAGCTAAAGACTACGGCGAAATTGCGCCAATTATGGAAATGCACAACGTGGTTAAATTCGCGAAGCATCTGTAATTCGTAGGTTTACAAGTCCGTGAAGGGCCGCCCTTATGGGCGGCTTTTTCACGTTTGAAGCCCTAACTTTTGTTCGCAATGGCAATGATTTTTTGATGTACCCCACGATTTGCTCGTTCAATCTCTCTCGCAACTTGTCCTAATCCTGCTTTTTGTCTTGCAGAAAAGTACGTCAAGAAAGCTTCCTCTGCCCACACCATTGGCGAGTAGCTATCTTTCATTGTTGCATCATGATAGCGCTGATAGAAATACCCATCGTGATTGTGGTCACCAATAGATGATTCATCGTGACAATACTCATGAATGATGATGTTCGCGATATGCGTTAACGCTTTAACACCACCGCTGTATGCATCATCAACTAACGAACGTTCAATTGCGATGTACGTTAGGCTATCGGTCCATCCTTGAGCTGTTTCAGATTCACCAATAACGATGCTTCGTTTTTTATTCTCATGTGGGAACAGGAGGTACTTTATTTCTTGATTCATGCGCTCAATTCCCTTCAACTTAAGTTTTTGAAGCTTAGTGAGCTTGTCATCCGGAATAATTACATGAGAATCATCCATACCCTCAGTAATATCGTCAAATTCTATAACCTTACGTGACTTAATTTCACGAATAAGATTGTCTAATTCATATTTATCTCTGCCGTAGTGCCGTGTTTTAGTAATCTCGGTTAACTCCGTAGTAGCCGCAAGCTCAATGGCGGCAAATAATTCTTCAAGAGAGTCGAACCCCATATTACCTAACCAATCAGGTGTCACCACAAACGCTGCTCTTGAGTTATGTACGGTTTCACCTAATGTACTGTTCTTAGATGGCGCTACTGTGAATACGTTGCCGGCGTGAGTCATCATCATTGCCAGCGATGAATTTTTTCCAGTAATATCTTTTACTAGTCGTTTAGTGCGAATTTCTTCAAGCGCCATTTCACCACTGATGAATGCGTTCAATTGAAAGACACGGTCGTTGTCAGTGAGTGATTTTCTTGTCTTACGTTCCCTGTGAGGTTTTAAGAACTCTTTCAATGAAGCCCATAGAGGACAGATAGATTGTGTTACATCATTTCTGGCCATGTTCACTTCAAATGTGGTGTTGCGACTTGTAAGCTCTCCAGAAACGCCAAATTGGCTGTGAGGGTATGTTCTTACGAACACACCATCATTGTATATTGTGAGGCCGTTGGTAGACTGAGAAGGAGATATTTTAAATGCAATTTTTTTGTTTTTAGCAGTCCACTTCACTTCATTAGGATCTTGATTGATTTGTTTACCATTCAAGAACACTTTTTGAGGCGTATACTTGAGCATCGTTTTTAACTCTCGCTCAAGGTTGTTACGAGCCCACAATGACATTGGCTCTTTTAAGTCAACCTCAACGCGAGTGCCGCGAAACTGGTCTGCTTCAAACTCTGTCACTTCGTAAGGTAAATCACCCTCTTGGTCTGAATGCAGGTCCACTTCAATAGTGAAGTTGTTAGTAATCCACTTACACGCACCGAATGCGAGCACTTGCGCTCTGCCCAAACCGTAACGACCGTAGCGGCGGTTACGAGCGAGTTCTTCATCTGTTGTGTGGTTAAACCCGAAACGACCAAATAGTTTTGTAATATCTTCGCGGCTAGTAAACCCGACGCCATCACCATATACGCAAAGGCTTTTCATGTCGTCGCCAATGTCGATATTAACTCCCGATGCCTTGGCATCTAACTCATTCATTACCACTTCGAGAATTGATCGTTCAACGCTTCCGGCTTGTTGAAAAATAAGAGATTTTATGATTGCCTTGTCGACTGTGAATGTTTCTTGTGTAGTTGATACTTGATTCATTTGTTTCCCCAATGTTCTTAACTTCAACGGGGATTATGATCTCATAAATGATTCAATAAAACAACTAAAATGTTGTGGCTGTTGTTTTTATGAGAGGATTTTTCACTTGCTTAGTAAGCATATCCGGGAGCTAAAATCGAAAATGCAGCCGCGAGAATGCAACGTAACCATACCCTTCAAAAGTTGGCATTGGGAGAAGGCTGAAATCAAGCCCTAAACCGGCGCTGGTTGTTAAGCCAACGTAGGGGATGGGAGCTATGAAGTTTTGGTCAACAAGAGCATATGTGTAGCATTCAACCTGGCCTGAGTTACAGTCGTCAGATATTAAGCTTCTATTTAGCTTTGATCGCCTCACATAAGATATAGGTATTGAAAAACGGATATCGCGAATACCAATGGTATATAAAGGGTAGGTGTATTCCGCCCCTATGCCATAGGTTTGCATCGGCTGATTGAAACTATCTTTCATGAAAAACGCTTCCGCAATAAATGAGATATTACGATGACGAGATTCGGTCGAAAACTTATAGCCAATCCCCTTGTGAGTTTCATTAAAGTCGGCTGTTGATCCGAAATGATATTTGATGGCCTTTAATTCGTAACTTTGCGTGGAGTGCTTGCTCCAGCCACCGAATGTGATCGTATGCTCAGCTGAATGTGCATAACAAGAAGATAATAGAGCGAGTGATACTGCTAATTTGGATACGTTCATGTCGTTTAAATCCGTTTAAAAGAATGAATGCAGATGTGGCCAAACAACAGCAATACTGGCCACCCCAGTTTTATTAGACGTGGCAAAACCTACTCAATCTAATGTTAATTATCTCCAGCTCACTTCCTGTGAGTTGCGAGATTTGAATAGAGCTAAAGCAGGATGAAAAGTAACAATATCCCCAGAGCTAATCGATATATGACAAAAGGAATCATCCCTATTCGCTCAATTGCAGACAAGAAAAGCTTTATGCAGATATACGCACTTGCAAATGAAATGACGGCTCCAATTATCATCGGCTCCCAATCTATCTGTTCAGGGTAAAAAAATAGTTTCACCCCTTGGTATCCACCAGCTAGTAAAATAATCGGAACAGAAAGTAAAAAGGAAAATCTCGCCGCTGCAACTTTTGAAAACCCAAGTTCTAGGCCCATGGTCATTGTTATCCCCGAGCGCGAAACCCCGGGTATCAAAGCAAGGGCCTGCGCGAGACCGATTAATACAGAATCCCGTATCTTAAGCGTTGAAACTTCGCGCCCTTCAATACCATTGCTTTTGTGATCAGCTTTCCATAACAACAACCCAAACGTTATTGTTGTGAACGCAATGATCATCGGAGTCCTTAAATAAAGCTCTATGATGTCATGGGCAAAGAAGCCGAAAAGGGATGCTGGTATCGTCGCTGTCGCAATTGATATCGCAAGCTGGGAATTTGGGTTGTTCCTTTCATATTGAAAAACCCCATTCCAAATGATTTTCCAAATGTCTTGTCGGAAATAAATGATGACGGCGAACAGGGTGCCGATGTGCACAGCGACATCGAAAGCTAACCCTTGCTCTGACCAATCAAGCAAAATAGATGGCAATATTAAGTGCGCAGAGCTTGATATAGGCAGAAACTCAGTTAGCCCTTGAATTAGAGCTAACCACACCGCTTGAACCGACTCTGAGGACACTATTCAGTTTCCAGACCATTTAATTCCGCGTCATGAAACGCATTGATAAACTGGGGGATACTTAAAGCGAACTCACCTGTTTCCTTATCCGTTCGAACAATAATGTGATCAGGGAAACCTGCCGGCGCGTGTGTTAAAACTCGGTAATGGGCGCCGGGAAGAAGTGGCGGAAAGCAGTTTTGTGGGTCAAGATAAATATCTTTACCTTGAGTCTGTTCGATAATGGCCTGGCGTGCGATTGCAGCCGCACCTTCCCGAACATTCAATACTCCATCTTCAACGATGAAACAATTTGCCATCTGTTCTAACAGATCGGCGACAGTTGTAGCATTAGACATACGAAATCCTTTTCTATCTAATAGGGGTTATCCATACTCGCAAAATCCTTTCGCGATAAGTGAATAATAACACAGCTTAACTTCTCGATGCATTAAAAATATGAATAAAAACCCCATAGATGTTGTTGATGATGTTTTGTGAGACAACAAAACAAAGCGTTAGTGCTGTACCTGTGGGAAGTTCCGAATTGCGCTTTTATGTTATGATATCCGCAATGGAATTTGTTAATAGCAGGGCGCAAAGGAATGCGACATATACACGTTAGTAAAATGACGGCAAAACTTGTTTTGGCCACATCTTTGTCGTTTGCTGCAATGGGGCAGGCCAATGCATCATGGCTAGCTCATTCAAAAGACTTTACCGATTGGAAACCAAGCGGAAACAGTGAATGTACAGAATGGTTCCCTTCAGCCGACGTTGTTGACTGGGGCAAGCCGCTCGTTCAATCTCGCAAGTGTAAAATAGAAGAAGTTCGCGATCAGATCACCTATGAGCGTTCTAAGTATACTGGTGAAATTAGGGAGCGCTCTCGTGAATCAAAATCACGTTTCTCGATTCGAAAGGAACGTCGTGATGCTAAAGGCACACTGGATAGCCTAATTGAAGTGGTTACCGCTAAAGACTGGACTGAATGGTCTCCCATAGAAGGAAGGTTGCGACAGTGCGACGATCCCGTTGATGTGTCAGTTTCTCATGACCTTCATAGCGGCGTCATTGATTTCCAATCCTGTGAACAGCAGGTTGAACGTCGCTTACCAATTGTTGAACATTGGTTATCTGGTAAAGAAGTACGTCGATTCAAAGATGAGGACGTAGAAAGCAAATGGGTCCCCCGCTTGCTTACATGGTCTAACGTGGGAAAACAAGACAAGTGGCTTGAACCTAAGAACGAATATGCAAGGTGGGTTTCTGTCGGGACTACAAGAGATTGTAGCTCGCCTGATTGGGAGGCGATGAGTAAGCAATTTCCTTGGGGCTTAAGTCTTGATGCCTGGGTTGAATGTAAGCAACCTCAGCAGCGTATGGTTAAGAAAGTTCGTTATCGATTGAGCGGTCTTAAAGAAGTCATTGAAGAGAAAGAGCAGACACGGACTATCCCCGTGTTATATGCAGACACGTACGTTGGTCAGAAAGACTATGTTGTATCGGTGGAAAAAGACGCTGTAATCGCAGATTGGCATCCGCTTAAATTGAATCCGGAAGATTGTTCTGATGAAATCCTTGTTTCAGCAAATTTGGAATGGGGAGTCCCAGTTACAACTCACCGAACTTGCGTGCTAAAAGAGCAGTTCACGACCGGTACAAAAGAAATCATGGCCTCAGGGAAAGTCAATGTTCGTGATGAAGCACATGAGGAAAGAGAAAGTGAAAGGCTATTTGTTGCCAACGACATCGGTTATTACGACCACTTAATTGAACGTACGGATCAGTTTCGCTATGGAGAGTGGAAAGTTGAGTCTAGTTGGGATTGTAGAACCTGGTCACCATTCCCTCATGATGTTGAGCTTTCTGAGATTTACATGCAATCAAGGGATTGCCGTATGTCTCGTTCGCGAAGCGCTGAACAGTTAGTGAAATGGGACTCTGGCGATAAATGGGAGTCAGTCGCTAGAGATTTCGATGCAATTGAACGCAAAGAAGTTCGTTTTGAGTCAGGATTGAAACTGGCTAAATATGCGCTACCAGAACAATCAATAGTTACTTCTATTGGAAACGAGGTTTCTGGCGATGTAGTAACGGTTGATTCCGTAAAAGGTTTCCAGCGGATCAACGTAACGCTCGAATTTGATGGGAATGAAACTGACTGGAAAGATGTATCGGTTGTATTGATCGGCCCTAAAGGGAATGGGTTGGATATCCCGTTAATTCGAAGCGGCGTAACATTGTTCTTCGATCTGGCTGATTACAACGAGTTATCGTCTGGCGATTGGGTAATGAAAGTGAAAGATAATCGTAAGTCAGGTGAACCAATTACACTGAAAGCAAAACTTGAATTGCAGCAGGTCGCTCCCAAAATAGGTGAGCCGGCAGAAATTTAAGTGTTGAGGATAAGGGGTGTCGGCAAACACCCCTTATTTTTTATGAAGACAATTAAATGATAGAGATGAATCACCTTGCAGAGTGATCCCCCCTTTGATTAAGTTAGCCTATGGATGGCGTAATTACAACTGTAAAGCATGTGTGACGGTCCAGTTGCATTTTAGTTTCCCGCCATTTGTATTATGAATTAATGCGTTGCCTATTTAGTATCCACTGTGGTATGATAATTGAAAGACTCATGGAAGAGCGCGTAGGCCGCAGGATGCACACCATCACACAGCACCCCCGAACTTCTTCGAGCAAAAAATCAATCTTAATTTACTTCGCTTAACTGCGACGTTCCGTTTATTTTTTGTGCTTGAAGCTTTAAGTTTAATGACGCGTTACGACACCAACAAAAACATATATGTTGTTTTTTCGATTCCATGATGTATAATATAACCAAGTTAAAAACAAAGACGTTGGTCTTAAAGGAATCGATATGAACGTATACACAGCTAGACAGCCAATCTTCAATAGAAGACAGCAGGCTGTTGCTTATGAGTTGCTGTTCAGGGACGGCGAAGAAAATCGCTTTCCTAACATTGATCCTCATCACGCAACTTCGAAGCTGATAATGCGTACTCATTTGAACGGTGGTTTAGCAACCGTTACAGACGGTAAGCCAGCTCTTATCAATTTTACTGAAGAATGTCTTCTTTCTGGCTTTCCTGAGTTATTGCCGCCCGACAAGGTGATGATTGAGGTGTTGGAGTCCGTGACCCCAACCGATGAAGTTTACGCCAAGTGTCGAGAGCTTTTTCACAAAGGGTATGCATTGGCCCTTGATGATTTTGTTCACAAACCGGAGTGGGAGAGATTCTTCAATCTGGTAAAGATGATTAAGTTCGACATCCAGAAGACGCCCCTTTCAGAAATTCAGCCTTTGATTGCACGATTGAGAGTTCAACGCCCCAAGCTAAAGCTTCTGGCTGAGCGAGTAGAAACACACGAAGAATTCAAGATCGCAAAAGATATGGGGTTCACTTTTTTTCAGGGGTATTTCTTCTGTAAACCTGAAATGTGCAAAGAGCGTGATGTGAGCCCTGATCAGGTTGTACTAATCGAGTTGTATAAGGAATTGTGTCGCCCGGTCATTAACATGAAGCAGATCAGTAAATGTTTTGAACAAGATCTTGGGTTGACTTACAAACTGTTAAATTATATCAACTCTGGAATCTTACCAATCCAGACAGAAATTTCGTCAATAAAACAAGCACTAGTTTACCTTGGTGAGTCACAGGTAAGAAAACTAATTACATTGCTAACTACAGCCACTCTTGCGTTTAAGAAGCCCAAAGAAATCATTCGGGTTGCGATTACTCGTGCGAGAGCATGTGAGCTGGTTGCAGAGAAAGTTTTGCCAGCAATGTCTGATGAAGCATTTCTTATTGGGTTGTTATCTCAAATCCCCGCCATTCTGGACAAAAGCATGGAAGAGGTTCTTGAGAAGCTGCCTGTATCTGAGGATATTAAGGTTGCTCTATTAGAGCCGAAGTCTCAATCTTTGCTTCGCATCATTTATGACGCCGTAACGCTTTATGAGCGTGGTGATTGGCACTTAACTACGATTCAATGTTACAAGCTTAAGCTCGAATACGACACGCTTGGTGACTATATGCTTCAAGCTATTGCCTGGGCTCAAAGTTATGAAAGAGCTATTCCAGAAGCAGAAAAGAAGAAAAAAAGCGCATAAAAACAAAGACGACCAAAGGGTCGTCTTTTTGCATATTGTGTATCTCTACTTACTCAAATGATCGGCTGCAATGTGGTTAAACATGAATTTAGATAGAACAGTATTGGCGCGCCAAGCCGTCCCTTTTCGTTGCTAACATGGAAACGATGTGACAGTGCTCGATGAAAGAGCGCGGTTACTAATGAATGGGGGGGTGCCTTCACTGAGAACCGGTAGCGACGTTTCATCTTCTTCCAGCCAATCAAGAAATATTGCAAACCGCTGTAAAGGCAGGTATCGCCATGCCCAAGACTTTATCACTTTGTTCGGCATTAGCTTTAATCCAATTGTGTCTAATATTCGTTCGCTAAAGCTACGCTCCAATTTCATTAAAATTTGCTTTGGTATTTTCACTTGCTCTGGCGTGAAAGTCAGTTTATCACGAGGTACATAAGCGGCCCCTTGCTCTCTCCAGTATTCTGAAGAATGACGATCTCTTGTCGAGTGCAACGAAGCAAGTTCTGGATTGATAGCCTCGATACAAGTTCGCTGCCACAACTTATCACGTTTGCGATCAAGAGACATGGATAGTCCATGATGGAAGAAATCGAGATCAGCGAAAGGTAAACAAACTCTGTTCCCTTTAGCTAAAAATGGATAATACCAAGCAGCTGTATTGCGTCTGGTGTGATTAAATACCGTGTGTCGGATCATGGTATGCTCATCATCGATGTATTCCTTTACGGAAGCTTCGATAAGAGAGCGGCGTCTTTCTTGCTCAACACTGTTGAGAGGTAAGATGTTTTTCTTTTTTACAATAAAATCGACAATGGCGCTGGTATCATTAGACGCAGATTCCATCTCTTTTTTAAAATTGTAGTAAACGCTGTTAGTTACAATCTGATCTCCCACTATCCCGTCGCAAATGAGGCTATCTCTTGGGATTGCATGTAGCATGTTGACAGACCATTCGTGAGCGGGGGTTTCAAACCCGGTCCAGTAGTCCTTTTCAAGCGTTTGCGTGATTATGGTTTCGTTACTTGGCATTGGTAAATGTTGGTATCTCGAATCAGGTATTCCAAGTAACTCGGCTGTTTGACGACCTACGAGCGTATCCACATCACAATTTGTGGCATGCCTGGTCGACTGAGTTATCGAATTGAAAGGTATCCCAAGTTGCTTGGCTGCATTGGCAATTCGCCTTGAGTCGTGGCCGGCCGTGAGTGGGATTAAATTATTCTCTTCTTCCCCCATTAATGTTGATAAAACATCAGTAAGGATGGTGTTGCCTTGTTCAATGAACTCGTCGTCGCTTACCTGCTCTGGCGTTTTGTAAAAGGGGAATGAGATTGTCCTCTGTGAAACGGCAGAAGGGTTAAGTGAGTAACACAATACTTCGCCTTCACGGAGGCGCCTAAATTCTTTGATGGTTGTCATGTCACCCAGCAAATCTTCACCGTTTAACATTAAATTCCACGCATCCCAATTTGGTGTTAAATTTTTAAATCGCCTTTTAAGATGTGTTAGTGATGTTGAGAACGCTAACGGAATGTTTTGACTACTAGTGAAATAGAGAGGGTAGAAGCCCATAGGATCCGTTCCCACGTATAGTAATTCATTTTGAACGACATAGTAGGCAAATGTACCTTTTGCTCGTCTGAGAGCGTCATGAAGATTTTCTGGCTTTTCAGGTAGCTTCATTTGCCCAACGTAGTGTATCGAGTAGCCAAAGCAATCGATAACGTTAATTCGTTGGTGAGCAAGAAGAGCCCACCGCCCTTCAATACTATGTTGTATAAAAGAGGGTGCTGTCCCTTTGCTGTAGGGTAGGGCGCTCGCTTCAATCCCTATGAAATTCATAGATAACATTCCTTGTTTTTCTGCTGCTCTATTCCTTTTGAGCGGGTTCATTTTAGCATAAATGAAATTATTTAATACTCTAAGTAACAATAAGATTTTCCAAAGTGTAAAAAAACCATTCACTCAAAATTCCCACCTTTAATCCATGTGCTAAAATCATTGAAGTAACGGTGGCAGGGATATGCTATCCGTCCTAAATAACAGGGATGCTTTAATGACTGAAAACACTTCAACTTCATCTCGTCGAGCGTTTGTCCTCGATACCAACATTCTTATTCACGACCCACAAGCGATTTTTGCCTTCGAAGAACATGACGTAGTCATTCCTATGACCGTACTTGAAGAACTTGATCGCATCAAAGATTCACCGAAACACCGAGATATTCAGCGCGAAGCCCGCTTTGCTATCCAATTGATTGACGGCGTGCTAAACGGAGCATCTGCTGAAGAATATCAATCTGGCGTATCCTTGGGTGCTGAAATGGGTAGCCTTAGTGTTGTTAATGACTATGATGACTCGGTCAAATCTGCGGGGAATCTAAAGCAAGATGTCCCTGATAACAACATCATCACTGCTGCGTTATACGTGCAAAATGAACGCAGTGAATTTGAAACGGTGCTTGTTACTAAGGACCTCAATGCACGATTAAAAGCGAAGTGTGCCGGCGTAAAATTTGTAGAAGATTACAAATCAGATCAGCTTATTGAAGATGCTGACATGATGACACCTGGATACATTAAGGTTGAAGATGAGTTCTTGAGTTCAGGTTTTACTCATGTTGATTCACGAAATAACGCCGTCAAGAAGGGGACTGAGATTACCCTGCTTCGTTCAGAGCTCCCTGAAGAGCTTGCGGAGCAACTTTTCCTCAACTGTTACTTGTACAACAATCGAGATACGTTCCGAGTGCTTAGTATCACTGAAGAACAAGTGATTGTGATGCAAAAACCCGTGGCGCAACTAATGAATCTTGAAGCGTTCGGTGTCAAGCCTCGTTGCGTAAAACAGGCGATGGCAATGGAGTCATTACTTGACCCAGATATCTCGCTGGTGATCATTTCCGGTGGCGCTGGTAGTGGTAAAACTTTGCTTTCAATGTGTTCGGCACTGTCCCAGTCTCGACTTGGTGAAAATAAGCTTTACGATAAAATTATAGTCTCTCGCGTGGCTGTAGAAATGTCAGAGCCAATTGGATTTCTACCTGGTACGGAAGAAGAGAAAATGACGCCATGGTTGGCTGCATTCACAGACACACTAGAGGTGCTGTGTGACATGGATACAACTGGCCACACTGAAGACAAAATGTCTGACAGTGAAGCAACCAACACAACAATGAAATACATCACTGAAAAAGCGAACATCCAGTTCAAATCTATCAACTATATGCGTGGAAGAAATTTGACTCGGACTTTTGCAATTTTTGACGAGATGCAAAATGGTTCTGCGCACCAGTTGAAAACCCTGGTAACTAGGATTGGTGAAGGATCGAAGTGTGTTGTCCTTGGCAATGTTGGTCAGATTGATGCGCGTTATTTGACCCCTAAAAACTGCGCAATTACATACGCCACAGAGCGTTTCAAACCGTTTGATGGTTCGTCATCGATGATTTTGGAAGGTAGTGTTCGTAGTAAGTTGGCCGCCTTCGCAGAAGAAAACCTTTAATCAACAACAGGGCGGCTTGATGCCGCCCAACTTTAGCGTTTACAAGGATGTAAACAGGAGTTTTATTGCATGGAAAGCAAGAAGAATGTCTGGGTGGTATTTGGTACCCGCCCGGAAGCTATTAAGATGTGCCCACTCGTCAACGAATTAAAAAAACATGATGATATTGATGTCTCAGTTTGTGTTACTGCCCAGCACCGTGAAATGTTGGATCAGGTGCTTGATGCATTCGAAATCACCCCAGACTTCGACCTTGATGTAATGACACAGGGACAGTCCCTTTCTGGATTAACTTCGCGCATTATCAATGGTATGGATTTTCTCTTTGGAGCCAACAAGCCTGATCTTGTTTTGGTGCATGGAGATACCACCACAACGTTCGCTGTGGCAACAGCCTGTTTTCTTCATCAAATTGAAGTGGGCCATGTGGAAGCGGGACTCAGGACTTATGATTTAGGTAGCCCTTGGCCAGAGGAAGGTAATCGTCAACTGACAAAAGTGTTAACTCGCTGGCATTTCGCACCAACCGCAACGGCTAAGGAAAACCTGCTTTCAGAACGTACACCTCCGGAAAATGTATTTGTAACAGGGAACACAGTTATAGATGCTTTATTGTCGGTGAAAGAACGAAATGCTGAAGATCAGTGTTTTGTGAATCAAATGCAAGAATCATTTCCGTTCACTGCTTCACCAGAGCGCCGCATGGTTCTTGTCACCGGTCACCGAAGAGAAAATCATGGTGAAGGATTCGCTAACATATGTGCAGCCCTGAAAGAGCTGGCGTTACGCTTCCCTGATGCAGACATTGTTTACCCAGTTCACTTGAACCCTAATGTTCGCGGGCCTGTTGAAAAACATTTATCCGGCATTGAAAACATCCACTTGATTGCCCCTCAAGAATATCGACCTTTCGTTTATTTAATGGAACATGCCCACATCATCCTAACTGATTCTGGTGGCATTCAAGAAGAAGCGCCATCACTAGGTAAACCTGTTTTGGTTATGCGAGATACAACTGAGCGACCTGAGGCTGTAAATGCCGGTACAGTAAAGTTGGTGGGGGCAAATCATGCTATGATAGTGTCCGCAGTAAGTGAGCTAATGGAAGATAGCTCAGCTTACGATGAGATGAGCCGTGCCACCAACCCATATGGTGACGGAAAAGCCTGCGAGCGAATCGCTAAGATTATCCAATCCGGCTCACTTTAAAAAAGATCGTTAATTAGAAATACAAGGACGTATTCAAATGACACAGCAAAAGCAACGTGTGGCCATGGTAGGCCTCGGTTATATTGGTTTGCCAACAGCGGCACTTATGGCCTCTAAAGGGCTTGAAGTTGTTGGCGTGGATATTAACCCAAATACCGTTGAAATCCTTAATCAAGGCAAGGTACATATCGTTGAGCCGGATTTAGATGAACTGGTAAATCAGGTCGTCAAAGATGGTTCACTGCGCGCAACAGTTACACCAGAAGAAGCAGACGTTTTCGTCGTCGCAGTCCCTACACCTTTTACAGATGGGTTTAAGCCTGATTTAAGTTATATAAAATCAGCTTGCGAATCTATTGCCCCTGTACTTAAAGAAGGTAACCTGGTGATCTTGGAGTCAACGTCACCTATTGGTGCCACTGAAAAAATGAGTGACTGGCTATCAGAGCTTCGACCAGACTTGAATGTGGCAGGCCAAAAGGGTGTGGATATCGAAAATGTCTCACTGAATCTAGCGCACTGCCCTGAGCGAGTGTTGCCTGGCAAGGTGCTGGAAGAACTTGTCAGTAATGATCGTGTAATCGGTGGCATTACAGAGATCTGTTCGCTTCGCGCGGCAGAGTTCTACTCTCAGTTCGTAAAGGGGACGTGTGTGATCACAAACTCTCGTACGGCCGAGATGGCCAAGCTAACCGAGAATAGTTTCCGAGATGTGAATATTGCATTTGCCAATGAGTTGTCGATGATCTGTGAGAAGTTCGACATTAACGTATGGGAACTGATTAAACTGGCGAACCGACACCCTCGCGTGAATATTCTGCAACCTGGTTGCGGAGTAGGTGGACATTGCATTGCAGTTGACCCTTGGTTCATCGTTGATAGCGCCCCAGAATTAACGAAAGTGATTCATGCTGCTCGCTTGGTTAACGATGGTAAGCCTCACTGGGTAGTCCAGCAAGTGGATAAACTGGTTACCGACTACCTGTTGGAAAATCCTGGCAAGGGCATTAAGGATGTTAAAATTGCCTGCTATGGTCTTGCATTCAAACCAAACATTGATGACTTGCGTGAAAGTCCAGCATTGGAAATCGCTGAAAAACTTGGTGCAAAATACAGCGGTCAAGTATCGGTTGTTGAACCTCATATTCAAGAACTCCCAGAACGCTCATCATTGAGCAAGCATTTAGCTGAATTGGTGAGTGCAGATGCCGCTGCTGATGCTGATGTAAAAGTGATCCTTGTCGCTCATGATTCGTTTAAAGCCGATGAATCAATCTCTGGCAAGTATACAATTAACGTCGCATGGCCTGAGTGATACCAAAACATTAAAAACCCCGGTAGCAGAAATGCACCGGGGTTTTTTGTTTGATATTGATAAATTTTTAAGTTTGCTATAAACTTGGTTTTATTAAATTAAGTCATTCTGCGTGGAGGTGTGAGGTGGCGATAAAACAGGATAGATACAAACTGCCAGAAAACCCGAACCTAAAGGACATCAACAAGTACAAAAGAGAACTCAACTGGAACGAGTACCCTCCTTTTTACCACATGGTTTCATCTGCAATTGCGAACGTGGGAGGCTTGCTTCAGTATGGTTTTGATAATCCAGTTTCAAGGATTGTGAATAAACAAAATTGGAATCTCGATAAGCTCGGAGGCTATACGGATGAGAATGGTAAAATCGTCTGTGAAACAGCACCGAGACTCCTGCTTAGAACAGCATTTAACGACAGGGGATTTGAGCTTTACGCTTTTCCCTACTCAGGTTCTCGACCTACAGACGAGTACATCAATGACAATCCATCGATGGAATTTTCAACGTGGGACCCTGGTTACATGAGATTACTAATTCGGATCCCTGAATTTGAGAAGTTTATCCATTTATCGGCATTAAGGGGCGATGATGCTGACCGCGCATTAATTGAACATGCACATGTTCTCATCGTTGATGTTATTCGTTTTCTCAATAAGCACATGCGTGTAGTTGAAATATCAGGGCCTACGGTTAAGGCTATGCATGAACGATATAAAAAGTATGCCGACTCAATTCACTTGAAGGAATTGTTTGGTGAGGAAACTGTGTTGCAAATGACAGCGTGAAATTGGCGGCCAGCGCTGAGAACGTTGGCCGCCAAATATGTTATTGGTCGGCTTTTCTAGCCCACTGCCATTGATGGTATATCATGTCATCGAGATTGTATTCTGCTTCCCAGTTCAGAACGTGTTTTGCCAATGATGCATCAGCATAAACTTCACCAACATCACCTGGTCGCCGTTCAGAAATTGCGTAGGGTATTTTAATGCCGGTAATAGCTTCTGTTCGCTGAATCATTTCAAGGACGCTATAGCCTTTCCCCGTACCCAAGTTGAATGTGAATAGACCTTTGTTTTTGGCCAAATGTTTTACAGCAGATAAGTGGCCAGAGACCAAATCACAAACGTGGATGTAATCGCGTACTCCGGTGCCGTCTTTTGTCTCATAATCGTTTCCAAACACGTTGACCTGAGGCAGTTCCCCTGTGGCCACTTTGAATACATATGGCATCAAATTATTTGGTATACCATTAGGCAATTCACCAATCAATCCGCTTGGGTGGGCGCCGACAGGATTGAAATATCTCAATCGGGTGATTCGCATTTCAGGGTCTGCCGCAGCAATGTCTTCCAGTAACTCTTCAATTACGAGCTTTGATCGGCCGTATGGATTGGTTGATTGAGTTCGACATCCTTCGTGTAGAGGGGTGGTTTCTGGTACCCCGTAAACAGTGGCAGATGAACTAAAGACAAACTGCTTTATCCCAAAGTCTCTCATACAACCAAGAAGGTTCAGTGTTCCCGCGATGTTCGTTTGGTAATAGTGGAGCGGTATTTTGCTTGATTCACCAACAGCTTTAAGTCCAGCAAAGTGCATGACCGCGTCAATAGGGCCATTTACTTTGGTTGCGATTGTTAGGGCAAATTTAAGTCGCTCTTCGTTGCAAACATCAACTTCTTCAAATACGAGATCGGTTTCACACAACGTTTCGAGTCGTTCAAGAGACTCAATTGTTGAGTTGCTGAAATTGTCGACTCCAGAGACCTTGTGTCCCTGCTCATGTAACAGGGCGACCATATGGCTGGCAATGTACCCAGTCATGCCAGTTACGAAAATATGCATGCAAACTCCTTTTGCAAAAATTCAGGGCTTCCCCGCCCGCTAGATTCGTTTGTGCTAATATCCTTAGCGCTGAAGATGATAGCACGTCAACAGCTTATCGAACGGATTCGAATGGAATAATTAAGGACAATGGATATGTCTACAGTAGTAGTAACTGGTGCGGCTGGTTTTATTGGTTACCACCTATCAAAACGACTTTTATCGGAAGGTCACACCGTTATCGGCATTGATAACATCAACGATTACTATGAAGTATCGTTGAAGCACGATCGCCTTACGGATATAAGTAAACACCCAAGAGCAGAAAAGCATTTCTCTTTCTTTAAGGAAGATATTTGTGACCTGCAAGCATTACGTGATGTTACCAAGGATAAGGGCGTCTCCGTTATCGTTAACCTGGCAGCTCAAGCGGGTGTCCGGTATTCAATAGAAAACCCTCAGGCCTACGTTGATACTAATATCACGGGATTCTTAAATATCCTCCAGCTGTCAAAGGAATTGAATGTTGAGCATTTAGTGTATGCCTCATCTAGTTCAGTTTATGGGTCAAACAGCCAAATCCCTTTCAGTACAGAGCATAGCGTTGATCACCCAGTGTCAATCTATGCAGCCACGAAGAAAAGCAACGAGCTAATGGCTCATGTGTTCAGTCACATGTATGGTTTACCAACGACCGGGCTTCGCTTTTTTACCGTTTATGGCCCATGGGGCAGACCGGATATGGCACCGATGTTGTTCAGTAAAGCGATTTCAAAGGAAAATCCAATCAAGGTGTTTAACTACGGTGAACATCATCGAGACTTCACTTACATTGATGATATTGTTGACGGCATTTTAGGTGTAATTGCTAAAGCGCCGAAAGCAGACAGTGTCATGGCGGGAGCGCCGATGCGTCCAGACTGCGCCGCAGCCCCTTTTCGTGTTTATAACATTGGTGCTGAAAATCCTGTGCATCTAATGCGATTCATTGAGCATATTGAATCGAATCTGGGGAAGAAAGCCGTGATGGAAATGCTTCCTATGCAACCTGGCGATGTTGAGCGCACTTTTGCCGATGTTTCAGCGCTAGTAAAGGATACTGGCTACGCTCCATCCGTGGGTGTTGAAGAGGGTGTAATGCGTTTTGTCGATTGGTACAAGCAGTATTATGGGGTGTAACCCGTGGAATACGGCTTCTACTTTTGGCTAAAGAAAATGGTGGGGATGCTTGTAGCATCCCCTTTAACTGCTTGGTTTTTGCTAACTATCATTGTTCTTGCGTTATTCCGCAAGAAAACCAAAAAACGCTATTTGGTGTTGAGTTCGTTCTTCGTCTTATGGTTAATTTCAGCTCCAATTTCATCTCATTACATGCTGGCGCCACTAGAGAAAAATCAAGTGGGTTGGGTTCAGTTTGATCCAGAACTCCATAAAGATCCTGAAGGAATTATTATTTTGGGGTGTGGCCACAGTGAAAATGCCGAATTGCCGATTAGTAGTCAGTATCAGACCTGTTCATTGAGACGTATTGTGCATGGCGTGTTGCTTCATAAGCAAACTGGGCTTCCGTTGTACTTCTCAGGTGGCAAAATGCCTTACAAGGCGGTGTCTGAGGCGCAGAATAACGCAAAGTTGGCAATGGAGTTAGGGGTAGGCCATGATGCTATTCATGTCGTTGAAGGAGCAATGGATACACACAGTGAATCATTCACATTGAAGGAGGCTCTCGGGGATCGAAAAGCAATTTTAGTGACGTCTGCCAGCCACATCCGCAGAGCGACGATTTATTTAAAGCAGGCGGGTGTTTCTGTATATGTATCACCGACGGACCACCTTATAACTGAAAAAAGAGTGGATTTTTTAAATCCTTACGCTTATTTACCGAGTGGCAAAGGGCTCATTAGGATGGAGAGCGCATTTTATGAATGGTTAGGCTTGGCGGGGCAGGCCATTATCGAATAGGTATGCTCGTGCTGCGGCTTTATTTCGAATCAAGCAGCGTGATCCCTTTGTAATGCTTGGCTAGGTGCCAAATATGCATAGCCACTATTACCGCATTAGTTATTAGCATGGCGAGCGAACCTAGTTGAATACCGTAACTAATCCAAGTTACAGCTGCAACGAAATTTACTTGACGAAATTGCAAGGCGTGTCTAAGGGAGAATGAGTATAAAGTGATTGTTGTTGCTGCGAGACCAAGCCATTCTTTCTGCCACTCTACACTAATAATGAAATTTACGAGTTCATCCATAAATGTACCAATTCATCCCTGAAAAAAAAGCCCAGGCTTCCGGGCTTTTTATTTGACTATTTACGTCGACCAAAGGCTAATAGCCCTAGACCGAGTGCTGCAAACCCAAACGGCACAGGTACATCTGCCGGTACATCTGTGTCAGGATCTGTGTCAGGCTCAGGAACGGTAGTGGATGTTTCTTCTTGAACTAAGTACACACCTGTCAGAACGCTAGTAATATCGTGTTGCACTGTGTAGTTATAATTGGTATCAAAGATTCGAACAGTGTTTCCGCTATTTATAACTTGCGTCCCCATCATTCTTGCTTGGTTATTTCCGATGTCATAGTAGCCATAGTTTACAACTGTGAAAGGGTCACTATAGTCATATGCGAGGTTTGATGAAAATAACTCACCCCAAAGCATCCCTTCATCGTAAAACTGGCTGCCAGAATCGAACGATTGATAGCCACTTGATTCTGTTTCGACTGGATCGTAACCAAAGAAGCTTGTGAACAATGCAAAGACTTCATCGTATGTGGCGACGCGCCAACCTTCGAAAGATTCTTCGGCCTGCTCGATTGACATACCAACGGTAAGGTCAAGATCTAACCAAGTTAAGTTTGTGTTGGTGTCAAACACAGCTTGATTATCGCCAGTGCTTTCATAGTCAGATTCAATTAGTTCAGCGTGCGCGGAAGAGATGGTCATTAACCCAATCGCAGCAGCTAAAATTGTTTTTTTCATGGTCTACTCCATTATGTTTGGAAACATTCCTTTGTTATCCCTGTTAGATATTCGAACACAAACTTGAAAATGACGAAAAATCTGTAAAAGACTTATACATATAAAGCTTGGGTAAACCGTATCAGGGCGTTGTCAATAAGGGTAATATCAAGAAGCATGCCATAGGGGTGCCGCAAACAGCTGTTTGCGGCGGGGCGGAGGCAGGGCCCACTAATTTTTTTTAAATGCGGTACTTTTTCATGTAAGCTGAAACCATGTTTTCAACGCTGTAAAGATTGAATACTGACTGGTATCCGCGTGTTGCCATAGCTTCACGTTCTTCGCTTGGCATGTTGTAAAGGTGGATGATTGCTTCTGTTAGGGCGCTTTCGCTATTGCCCTCAATTAGCATTGCATCTTCACGGCTTATGAAATCACACACACCGCCGACCATTGGGCATATTACTGGGCGGGTGCTCGACATGGCTTCTAGCACAGTCATCGGCATAGCTTCGTACTTTGATGAAAGGACGAAGCCGTCGCAAACCGACATTCTTTTATCAACATCAAATTGAAGCCCTGGTAGGGAAACGACATCGTTGAGATGAAGTTTATCCCTTAATGAGACCAGATTGTTAAATTCAGGTCCATCTCCAACAATAGTCAGATGAATGTTCATTTCAGGCTGTTGCTTTAATGCGCTTGATAGTGCGCGAAGCAACGATGCCTGATTCTTAACTTCTGCTGCTCTGCCTACGTTAAGTAATTTGAATGGTTGGTCATCTGTGAATTCTTTCTTTTGTTCAGGAGAATGAGGGTGAACGACAACGCCGTTGAATACAAAATCTACTTTTTTCGGGTTTACCCCGACAGTGTTAATTACCCACTCTTTCAAATTGTCGGAAACAACGACATATTCATCAATGAAGAAAGATGCGACCTTTCTAACCACATTGTGTAGTTTATTTTTACCTTCAGGGTGGTCGCCGCCTAATCCATGATCGGCGTGTACGCTTACTTTCACCCCAGCTAATTTTGCAATAGGGTGGTATTCAATTGTTCCAAAATTGTAGGTGTGGAACGCGTGAGGTTTTAATTTTTTAAGTAACTTAAATAAATTTAAGTGCACTTTGGGATCTTTACCTGGTTGCTTGTTTAGCGACAAGCATTGCACCCCAGCTGGAAGATGTTCGGCCATTTCCATTTCATTGGTCAGTGACACAACAATATGTTCTACATTCAATTCCGCTGGCGTATGTTTTATCAGGTTTAAGATCACTTGCTCTAATCCGCCACAATTGAACGTGGTGACCAGATGCACAATCCTTTGCGCATGCGTGTTCATAAACAATCCTTGTTTTCCTCTCTAAGAGAGGCTTGCATCCTTGCAATTACAGTCAGGTTAATTTAGCACAAAGGAGTCACTTGGGACGGACACGTGCTGTAAAAAATACGGTTGTTAAATCATGTGCTAAATTGAGATAAAACTTTGGTTATGTTAATATCTACCGTACTGGCTTAAGGATTAGCCTAATTCATATTACAAGGACGTGAGATGCCCTTTCATACAAGTCGACACGGGCTGACTGTGCAAAGTCACCGTGTATCACCCCAAGAAGCGTATTCTTTGCTTGAGTCGCCATGGCAAGAGCTTCAGTGCATTCAGCACACAAAATTTTTTCTTTCGTGGCAATGGATTGGTCAATGGCTCATTTCCTTGCCAAAAGACATTAAAGTCAACACGTTTGCCGTCTATCGAAACAGTGTTCTCGTAGCTGTTGCTGCGGTTCCTGAACGTTGCCGAAAATCCATATTTGGCAGGGTGAAGCAGGGGTATTTAAACCGTACCGGTGAAGATGAGCTTGATCAGGTTTGGATTGAAAACAACAAAGTGTTGACCACATTGGTTGGGGCAGTAGATATAGCCTCGATATATGAAGTGATCATCGAAACGGCCAAGCTAGATGAATTAATGATAATGGTCATGTCCGGTGATGACTACGTTAATGCGACCGAGTTTAAGTTGTTAAACAGCAAATACAACGTTGAAGTGGAGTATGAGGAAAATGGCTACTATTTACCGATACACCACGATATTAATGTTGAGAAGAAATACAGTAAATCCCTCAAGCGCCAGCTGAAGCAAACTGTCAATGCCGCCAGTTCTTTAGGTATGAATCTGAGATTTGAAGTGATCAACGATTCAATCCACATGATTCAATTATTAGAGGCCTCAGAGTTTTGGCATATAGCCAAATGGGATGGGACCAGCACCCCAAGTGGCTTTACCAATACACATTTCAAAAACTTTCATAAAGCTCTGATTTCACAGACCGGTTCTTCGGCTTGTGGGAGAAGGGTTCGTATGTTTGCTTTATGGGATGGTGATGCGCTACTGGGGATCCTATATGGTTTACAGGAGGGTGATTGGTTCGGTTTTTACTTATCAAGCATCAAGCCAATGGATGACAATCGATTGAGGCTTGGTTTGTATATGCATCATATGGCAATTCATGCCATGTCTGCATGTGGTGTTCTTGTTTACGATTTTATGGCGGGGGAGGCCCGTTATAAAAAGCAATTTGGTTCACTATGTATGAGTTATGGGAAAATGAAAATACAAAGAAAGCGATTATCCATTCAGTCCGAAAATTGGCTTAAAAGAATGAAGATGTTATTAAAAAACAAATCTTAATCTGATATAATAAAACAAAGCTAAAAACAAAATGGTGATGTATGAAAAAATGGATTAAGAGTTTTGCCTTAGTGTTGGTAGTTTTGCCGGCAATTTCACATGCGGGTTTTGGAGATAAGCTTAAAGAGCTTGCCGATATCGATTATGAATCACGTTCTATAGATATTGATTATGGCGCGTTTCAGGTCAATTACTCCTGCTTTCACGCTGGGTACAACTATGCGAAATACGCAACAGTTCCAGACCAAGGGAATGAAGGGCGTTACTCCCCGTTCCATATCGACAACAGCGTATTGAAATCCTGGTGTCCTCCCCAGTTAACAACTAGGTCGTACTCCAGACCAAAGGGGAAAACGCAATACGATCGTGGGCATGGTGTTCATCAAAATATTTGGGACCATTCCCCTGAGATCATGAAAAAGACGAATATGATGACAAATATCGTCCCTCAAAACAGAACGCAGAATCGTTTCGGTCTGTGGCGAAAGTTAGAAACTCGTGTTGAGTGTGCAAGAGATCTGAAAGATGATTCAGGGCATGCAACAGTGACGGAGGTTTACCTTGGTAACATCTGGGGAGACGATAAGTCCAACGATCACTTTAGAAAGTCTCACCTTGTCACAACGCCTGACTATTTATGGCGAGTTCACGTTTACCCGACAGAGCCGAATAAAGCTTACGCATGGATAATCCCAAACACAGATGAGGCCAAACTTTCAAACGAGACTAAGTTTCGAGTTACGATGTCCGAGATAATTGAGCGTGCGGAATACCCATTGTCCTTTCCTAAGGAGTGGGTTGATGCCGTTGGTAGTGATCCGCATATAGATCTGAGTTGCTCTTGGAAATAATTAAACAACATTAGCCGCCGGATGCGGCTTTTAATACTTTGACAGGGAAAGTCATGATAAACCTATTCAAAAAGGGAATTCTTCTCTCAGCATTTGCCAGTACGATGGTGCATGCTGTCGTTTTCAACGATGTAACATTGCGCTCAATATCGCCAACGGAGGCGGATTCAGCCTTATCGTTGCTTGAACGCCATGATTCAAGTGTATGGTTGGTCCAAACCTACCAAGACACAAATGAAGATCAATCGCCATACAAAATGCAAATTGCCGAGATTGGCAGGCAAGACGGCTCACTTCTCCTTGATAATGGACGCCGCGCGACAAACAACTTAACAGATCTACTTCATCTTTCCGATGGAGAAATCCCAATATTTGCTGGTGGCAGTGTAGGTCCGGAATCGGGGAGTTGGGTCTTATACAATGTGGATTCGTGCCAGTCAGGCACATGTGACACCCTGAGGGCTTATCGGATTTTCTTAGATAAAAACGGCTATCCGAAGTCGATATACGGTCAGTTAGCAACTCAAGAAATTGAAAAGCCGAAATGTGATGTTGATCCTATGACTTCTTTGACTGCCGGTGATGAAGGTATCGTTCGTCAGTTGGGATGCGGTGAAACGGAAAGTTACGATTACCTTTTTGTAAAAGATGAGGAATATGAATCATCAGCGAAATGGGAAAAATCAAAACAGTCATTAGGAATAAAAACAGCCAGAGATAGCGAAGGTAATTTTGCGCATTTACTGTTTACGAGTAATGAAAGCTCAGTCTCGTTTGCCCTAAAGAAACAAGCATCAAATGACTCCTTATTAAGCACCAGTGAAGTCATGTCTGCAAATAATTTATCAATGTGCAAACCAGTAAAAATGGATGCGTCATGGGGCGTTGTATGCTTGAAAACGATCGATAGTAAAACCTCGCTAGTCGGCTTTTCGGTTGCTAATGATGGAACATGGAACCAAGAATTTGATCGTGAACACGCAGAAGCAGTTGATTCACTGACAGTGGGTTACAACGAGAAGCATATTTTTGCATTTGAGCGGTCAGGTAATTCCTTATCAATTATTAATCAAAATAAATCAGGCGGTGTGTTTACGTCCAGAGAAATGACATCAAAAGATACAGTTTCTGAGGCGGTATCATCCGGGCAATACGTGTTGGTGATTGATGAATTCGAAGATGAATGGGGAAATGACAGATTCAGAGCTGTGATGTTTGATGCTCTTTCAACAGAGCAGGCACCGTATTTTAAAAAGGGTATCAGTGGTACTGTGCCAACGCTTTATGAGTTAAGCACTGTCGTTGAGGTCGAAGACGAAAATACCTTGCCAGAAGACATTGTAGTTGAAATGACAGTGAAGCCTTTGTGGATTAATTTTGATTCGGAAACACTGGAAGCCTCTGGAATGCCATCTAACGATGAAGTGGGCGATTGGCCTGTTACTCTAATCGCAACTGATGGTTCAGGAGAGACGGCGGAGTTAGAAAGCAGCCTATCGGTCATCCTTACGTCTGCACAAGTGAACATATTCGAACCTACCCTTTTTGAACGACTGGAGTTAGAAGAACCTGTGCCTTTTTACGATCTGACACAGCAGCTATCTCCAGTTCAGGTCTTAGAAGACGAAGTTTTTGAAGCTAAGATCACTGTCGAAAACAGAGAGCCGGGCGATGTCGAATTGGTGTTTACGGATTTACCTGATTGGCTCAGTTACAACCCGGAAACAATGACCCTTTCTGGTACGCCTCTTCAAGTCGATGTGGGTTTGTCTGGTGTTATTACCGCATTAGTGTTGGATAAATACAACGAAGATGAGAATCGATATCCGGAAATTGAAATGTCAATTGAGGTACTTGAGGTTGACGAGCCATTCGAAATTCTAAGTGATGGAACTACAAACTTGTCAGTGGGGGAAAACTATTATTATCAGATTGAAGTAAATGATGAAGAGTCATCAATTGATGATTTTTCGATTACCCCTGGTGTGTTGCCAAACTGGCTAGTTTTTGATGCTGATACAGCGTCATTGTCTGGCACTCCATCTGCTCAAGATGAAGGAAGACATATGGTTCAACTTGTTGTTCAAGATGAGGTTGGCCATACAGTAGTGCACTCTTTTGAAGTGGTCGTTAGTAAGGCGGGTAACGAGAAAAGTGGAGGTAGTGCATCATTGTGGGGACTTTTATTTCTTGGTTTGCTTGGTGCGGCCAGAAGGAAATAATCAATTAAGAAACGGAATTTGAATCTTCATGGAGGAAGATATGAGATTGTTTATTTGTGAGAAGTTAGCGTCAATTCGTTATCTTTCAAAAGCAGGGGTCGCCTTGGATGGGGACGTTGCTTTTTTAACTGCTAGTTTGGGGGCATGGAAGCCTGAACTTCCGCAGGTTAGTTTCCCAAGTATACCTTTTACGGAACTGTTAGACCTCAACAGTGAAGAGAGTGGTTTTATGAATGGTATGCACATCAAAATGCTCTCTGGTGGAGTGTGGGGTGATGTTGTTGAGCATGGTGATTTGAAGTCTCGATTGAAAAAGGTGGCTGCTGATGCTGTCGAGATTGTTGTTGCGGTCGATAATGACCGTAGAGGGGCTTATGGTGCAAAACAGGCTCTTGATGTTATAGGTTGTGGTAAAAAGTACAGCGTAATGACATTTTCTTCATTCAGTGAAAATGATTTGCAGAATGCATGGGCTCTGCGTACTGATAACCTCAGTGCTGTTGATCGATTAGAATGTCTCGCTTTAGAACAAACGATTAAGAAGCACTTTGATGCTCTTTGGCATATTAACTCAGCAAAGGTTCTCAAAGAGACCTGTTTATTTTCACAGGGGGTTAGGACCGCTCCTATTTCAAAAATGGAAATGCTGACACTAAAGCTTGTGCAAGAGTTGGATTCTTCGAACGGTTCGTTTCGGCAAAAAGATGTATTGTCTTTGATGGAAACCTCCAATGTTGGAAGTTGTACTACTCAAGCCCAGATACTTACAAATATGATGAAGAGAGGTTTGTTTGAGGCGATTGAAGACGGGTTCCCTTCTCGGTATCGATTGAGTGAGTGTGCAAAGCGATTTATTGGCCGCTGCCATCCTGAAAGCTTCGATCTTGAATTACCAAGTAAGCTTGATAAATGGATGCAGGAACAAGATTTAACTTCGGCGATCAATTATATCGACACCTATTTTAAGCGACAACTTGAGTATCAAAGAAAGCTTGTATTAGGTTGATTAAAAAACCCCGGGTAACCGGGGTTTTTCATGTCATCTAAGGAAGATTTTTTACTACCGGTGGACCAATTATCTTGGTTAACCAGACCGGAAGTTTCTGCCACACCTTAATTGCCATATCGAATTTTGCGTTTTTAGGAGACAGAACAGGTGCAGTTTCACCTTCAGGCACCCATGTGTACCAATAGCATTGCTTTGGTTCCGCGCCCCATTGTTTCTTAAATTTATATGTGCCGGCATCGATAGATGAGCGACCAAAATCAAATACACTAACCAAACTTTCTAGTGCGTATGAGAGGATGTTCCAATACATGTGAGTGTTAACGGAGTAAGGGTTAACGTCTCTTAAGGTGCTTGCCCATGGGATTTCCATATAGTCACCATATTGGATCAGAAAACCACATGCGACTGGGCGACGGTCCCAGTAAACGACGGTCAATGTTGCTTTACCATCCAGCTCTTCAAATACGGTTCTAAAAAATGACTTGGCATAAACAGGTGTACCTAAATCTCTCATGTGCTTGGCGAAAACGTCGTAGTAGTCATCAAGCAACTCAAGCCCACCAAATTTTTGTTCAACAGGGACATTTAGCTCTGCCGCTTTGCGAACGGCCAACTGAGCCTGTGACCGAAGTTTTGCTCGTTTTTTCGCGTTTCCTTCCCCTATCTGTTTCATATCTTCTGGAAGTTTAAGAAGCATGCAGCTTTTATCTATATTTACAGATAATGAATTGTCATTAAGTTTCTTGGTTTGGCGTAACTGAAATGAGGAAAGACCATTTTTTGAGGCAAAATTTTCTGCCTCGCGAAGAAGCAAGGTTTCAGCTTCCAGTGATGAAGTTAAAAGTCCACCATAGTTAAAAAATGGTATGGACGTCGCATAGTTGCCAAACAGCTTACTCTTTGTCTGGACCATTGGAAGAGCGCCTGCGATATTTCCATCGTCGTCCAGTGCAACATAACCAAAGCAATAATGCCCGAAAGCCTTGCTGATTATTCTTAGGAATTCAGAGCGGTGGTGAGGGGAGCTATCGGGGTGTGACGACACGTAAGTATCCCAATCCTTCCATGCAGCGACACAGTCTAACTCCAAGTATTTTACTTGCATAATTACGTCCTTGTAATCGTGTACTCTTATAGATCATCAATCCGTTGACGATCAGCAGGATGGATATTAGCACACCACGCGTTATTGGGAGGTGATGCATAAAAAAATCGACACGCTAGGCGTTTAACCTCGTTAAAAACTTTGTTATAATGTTTGCAACTGTCCACTAGGGATGTGGACGCACAGTAGACAAGGATGTTATCAATGAAGCTTAAGCCCCTTCTAGCGCGGCTCGCGACGGGTGTATTGCGCTCAAAACTGAACCCTGACAACAATGTTGGAGTTCTGTATTTTCATCGCGTACTAAAGCGCAAAGACCCATTTTTCCCAGATGACTTTACCGAAACAGAGTTTTCCGACCTACTGGATGTTTTAGCTGCAAGTTTTGAACTGTGTACGGTATCAGAAGGGATCCGAAAAGCTGGTGAAAAAACAGAAAAACCTGTTCTTTGCATCACATTTGATGATGGTTACTTCGACAATTTCAGCAATGCCCTTCCTATTTTGGAAGAGAAGGGAGTCAAAGCGACTTTCTTTGTTGCAACCTCTGGCGTTGAACGTGGATATTTAGATCAGGATATAGTCGAGAACTGGTTCAGAAATGCGGACGACGCGTTCATTCCATTAGCACTCCGAAATGTCCCTGGAGGCCCTTTGCTTGGCGATTCGCCAGATAGAGCGAAGGCTTACCAAAAGTACCTGAATTACTTTAAGTATTTAACTCCTGAGTATCAGGCCAAAATTGCACTTGCACGATTAAGCCAGATACAGTCAATCCCCACAATCCAAGATTGCATGATGAAACCAGAGCACTTGAAACGCCTGGTTGAACTGGGTCATGAAGTTGGGGGGCATACGCACAGCCACCGCATATTGACCACGGTTGAAGATGATGAAGCGCTAGAAGAAATTGAGACTTGCAAGAAGTCACTCGAAGAGTGGGTTGAACAAAAAGTTTCAGCTTTTGCATACCCAAACGGAAACCCTGAAACAGACTTCACAGAGTCGCACGTGGCGATGGTAAAAGGGTGCGGTTTTAATGTCGCGTTTTCAACCAAGGACGGTGGTGTCTCTTCTCGTGAGAATGGGCAGCCAATGCAACGTTTTCTCCCTTACCGAAGAGAGCCGTTACAGTTTGCGCTTTCCTCATTAAAAATAATGGGGGAGAGTGCATGACAAAACGTATCTTGATGGTGGCCTTTGAGTTTCCGCCAAGTAATGGTGCATCGGTCCAGAGGATTTTGTCTTTTTACAGGCAGTTTATTCAATCCGGATGGGAAGTGGATGTGCTCACCGTCGACCCTCGCGCCTACGTTAATGCTGCTGATGGAAGTGAACTTGAACTTCCGATGTCTGAGAATGGACACTGGCTTCGACCTCGTGCTTACGATGTGCAGCGTGATTTGGCATGGCGAGGAAAGTACATCGGTACCATGATGACTCCAGATCGATGGGGGATGACCTGGATCCCGAATGCACTGAGAGCTATCAATAAGCATGTAAAAAAACATCGACCAGATATTGTTTGGTCCAGCGCCCCCATTCCAAGTGCACATTTCATTGCTGGAAAGATAGCGAGAAAGATCGATGTGCCTTGGGTTGCGGACTATCGTGACCCTATGCCATACCTACACCGGCCACAAACAAAGTGGTTGAATTGGGTTCATAAGAAAATTGACTCAATGGTAATGAATCAAGCTGCATTCTTGACCTACGCAACAGAAGGTAACCAAGGACTGTATGTTGCTGAGTTCCCTGGTGTCGACATAAAGACCAAATCAGAGGTTGTTGAGAATGGATTTAGCGAACTTAATTTTAGCAAACTACCGTCGCCGTTACCAAATTCACCTCTGTTTAATGCAAGTAAATTTTCTATTTACTATGCTGGGGTACTTTATTCAGATGGTCGAAATCCAGCACCCGTTTTCCGCGCATTGAGCAATATTATTCGCCAGAACCCTGATTGGGATGTAGAGCTTATTTTTCAAGGTGCAGGGTGTGGCTCTGAATTTCTTGGTTCGATAACTGAACTTGGTTTGGAGCACGTTGTTAAATTCGTTGATGGCGTGCCGTTTGAACAAGCCCTATGCAACATGTGTCAAGCAGACTCGTTGTTGTTGATACAGGATGAGAAGTTCAACAATCAAGTTCCCGGGAAGCTCTATGAATACCTGAGAACTGGCAAAGCAATATTTCTCAAAACCCCTGCTGAAAGCGCCACTAAAAACGTGGCGAAAAGCTATGAAAATGTGTGGGACGCATACTCTGAAGAAGAGTTGCAAGCTGGCCTCTATGATATGATATCGAAATACAAATCCTGCGGTAACACCCTGGATTGTACGAGGGATGTATCGGAACATTCTCGCGAAGGGAAGGCTATTCGTCTTGTCGAAATATGCGATACCCTCACTATAGGCTCTGAAGGACCAGTGTCTCAGTAAATACCTCAAGGAGAGAGAGTATGTGGAAAGTCGCTGCATTAAGCGCCGCAGTGTTTTTATCGGGCTGCGCAAATAACGTATTACCCCCATCTGACGTGACAAAGATGACGTCAATGAAAGATGGAGAATATCAGTATCAGATTGGTACGGATGATGTTTTATCTGTATTTGTCTGGCACAACCCCGATGTAAGTGGGGATTACGCAGTAAGGCCTGATGGCAAAATTAGTATGGCACTTACTCAGCCTATTTTAGCTGCTGGAAAGACGGCTGAACAGCTTGCTGATGATGTGACAGAGGCGCTCTCAGAGTACATCAAGAACCCAAAAGTCACAGTAATGGTAAAGTCGGCGGTTGGTAGTGTTAGCGCGCAAGTCCGTATTGTCGGCGACGCAGTAAAACCAGTATCAATCCCTTATCGACATGGTATGACATTAATGGACTTGATGATTCAAGTCGGTGGTATGTCGAAGTATGCCGATGGCAATGATGCAGTTCTCGTTAGAATTGAGAATGGTGAGCCAAAAGAATATGAAATTCGCATAGATGACCTGATGGTTGATGCCGACCTTGAAGCGAACGTCGACTTGAAACCTGGTGATGTGATTCGGATCCCAGAAGCCTGGTTCTAGGGGGCAATATGGTTAAACACCATTTGGCCCTAGCAATCATGTTTGGGCTTGGTATCTCTGGTGCGAATGCTGGGGACTTTACATTTTCTCCAACGATAGACTCTGGGATATCTGCAACGCGGGTTAAAAGCGAGAATGATGTTTTAAAACGTCAGGATATCGTTACTCTCAATGAATTAGATATGGATGTTGATTACGACGCATCCGTATTCAAAAGCAAGCTCAATCTTAATGCTTTTGATATTCGCTATTCAGATTTCTCTGAAGGGGATGGGAGTTTCTTTACATATGACTGGGTCAACACTCTCTCACTGCTCAATGATAACTGGATTTCTGAAGCGTACTACGAATCTGATTATGAAATATTGAATACCGTTCGTGGCACGTTTAATGACTTTATGTACGAAGCTGGTGAAGTTCATGACATTGAGCGCTATGGAGCGAGGACATCTTACGATTTGCCAGAGGTTTCGCGCGTACAGGGTAATGTTAATGCGTCATTTACGGGAAACAAGGTTACATCCAATCAAAACAAAAGCCTAAATAGACAGCGTCAATTTAAAGTTGATTTTGGTTTGGGTCAGACCTCGTCCAGAGATCCGCTTCAATGGAGTTTATCAGGTTACGGCGGGAGAACAGAAAATAGATTCGATAAGGTTTACGAATTTCGAGGTGGAAACGCCCTTATCCGCATTCCTTTGACGGATCTTTTCAAGGTCGTTGCTTTGGGTGATTACTCGCATCATGTTAACCCTGCTACTGACTCTTTCGGGGAGCAAGAAGATGCGATTGAGTATGCTACTTACGGCTTGGGTCTGGCTTATTATGATCGAGATAGAGACAACTTAGTTCAGTTATCCGTATCGAGAGATAAGGAAGCTGAAAAGTTTTTTCCGGGCGCCGACTTCCGATGGAATCTTGGTTACGACCATTATGTAAAGGGAAGCTTTACTCGTCGGTTTTATGGGGATTCTGGTTCGTTTAAATATTATTACGGCAGTGAGCGAAATAGAATTGAGCTTCATTATGATGAGGAACTTGATCTTCGCTATACGCTAGAGCCCACGCTAATAAATGAGGGTTTGTTTGTTTGTCAGGATGGGATTGAAGCTTTTGATGATTCATTGTGCTGGCAACCAGATGAGCTTAATTATGAGTTACAGCCCGGCGAAAGTCTTTATCCGAAATTTAGAATGGATTACCCATTAGTAGAAAGATTGGCTTTAAGTCGCAGCCTGGGTTTTAACTGGTTTTATAATGGGGACATTTTCACTACAAAGTTTCAACTGTTTAAGAACCTAATGGAAGAAATTGGTTCTCACTATGAACAAGATAGTGATAATGTAGATTTGTTTTTGTCGCATAGATTAAATTCGACCAATTCACTAGATTATGAATTTAAGTATAGAAAAATGGTACTTAATCCGATCGGCACAACGACTCATGACAATCTATATAAAGTTACCTATAAGCATGAACTGAATAGCAGGGCGCAATGGTCTTTTGCTGTTCAACATGTTCGAAAGGACAGTGATGACCGCAGTGTTAACTTCGATGAAACACGGGTGACGTTAAGTTATGAGCATCACTTTGGCAAGCGGAACAAGCGCGTTAGGGAGTTGTTCTAAGCGCGCTACTTTCCCTCTTCAATTAACCATGAAATAGCCTCGTGCTCAGAGTCAAAGACTTTGTATTCCAAACGCTCGTCTGAGGTTATTTCAAATAGAGCAACATTGCGATCTTGCTCCGGCATAATCAGTGTAGCAATTTTGGAATTTCGGAATTCCCCCCTGGAGGCGACATAACTCCCGAACACCTCACGCTCGATTGGTCTCAGCGTGTTTTCGACCTGCCTCAGATCAATCAGGCAATTCATACTGGAAATGATATCAGAGTATTCAACAAGAAGCTCAGTGATGGCATCCATTCGATGGTTAAGAGTGACGTACCCCGCATAACTGATCCGAATAAATTCCAGTTCTTTTTCTACGCGAATGCGGTAAGACATAAGCTTCCCTAACTCAATTGGTATTCAATAAATTCAATCATTATTGAACTTAGTATAATCGAATTATTTCAATGTGCCCAATTTGCAAACACAAGCGCAGAAAAAAGCCCCGCAAAATTGCGAGGCTATTTATTTGGTTACTCGGATAGCTCGTTCTGGACGGTTCGATTTCTCATTCCGTACTTGTCGGCCAGCGTATAAAACGTCGGTCGCGTAATACCAAGTTCTTGCGATGCTCTGCTTATGTTGCCGTTATGCTTGCGGTAAGCAGCAAAGATAGCTCGTGACTCGGCATGCATTCTAACTTGCGCCAAAGTTCGAGGTGAATCATCGCTATGTGCACCACCTTCCAACCATTGTGGAGGAATTGATAGCATATTTTCATCTACTGGTAGGTTTAAGTCTGGTGCGGTAATGATGTTCGCTTCAGCAACGAGCAGTGAAGACTTCACCTTGTTTTGCAGCTCACGAATGTTGCCTGGCCATTCGTAGTGCATAATAGCCTTAACAGCGTCCTCGCTAAACCCTTTGCATTGAGTGCCTAATTCGCTGTTGTACTGTTCCATGAACCATTGTGCTAAGAGAAGGATGTCTTCGTCTCTGTCTCTCAGAGACGGGATGTTGAGCGTGAATTCAGATAGACGATAGTAAAGGTCTGCTCTGAATTCTTGGCGATCCGCCATCTGTTTCAAATCTCTGTGTGTTGCACATACAACGCGAACATCAACTTTTGTAGCGCCGGTACCACCTACGCGCTCAATCTCTCTTTCCTGTAGGAATCGAAGCATTTTCGCCTGGAGGTCGATTGGCATGTCACCAATTTCATCAAGGAACAATGTTCCGTTGTTCGCGCGCTCAATTTTACCCACCTTCGTTTTATGAGCGCCCGTAAAGGCCCCTTTTTCATGACCGAATAACTCACTCTCCAACAGATCGGCAGGGATTGATGCGCAGTTGATAGCGACGAACTGACCTTGTCGACCACTCTTTTCATGGAGGGTTTTGGCAAACAGCTCTTTACCGGTCCCGCTTTCACCCAATAGCATTGTTGATACTGGTGTGGTTGCAATTCGACTCAAGATACTTGTCGCCTTTTGGATAGATTCACTTTGACCAATTAAATCCCCCAATCCATAAGCTTTTTGGCGTAAGTGACGATTCTCACCTTCCAACTCACTCATAGTCAGGGCGCGAGTAAGAACAAACTTCAATTCGTTGTGGTCGACCCCTTTTTGAAGGTAATCCCAAGCCCCTAAGCTAACAGCCTGTTGTGCATGCTCACGCTGCTCAGAGCCCGTTAGCACAATTACTTTTGTATGAGGTCTAAGCGTCATTATATCGCTTAATAATGCGAGGCCTTCCGTTGCATTGTCCGCATCTGGTGGTAGCCCTAAGTCAAGCAGTACAACAGAGATGGCTGGGGATTCACGAAAAAGAGATAAACCTTCTTCGCGGTCGCCGGCAATGATAGGGTTAAATTCCTTTAACCCCCACTTATACTGCGTTTGCAAGCCAGCGTCGTCTTCAACGATCAGAATTGTCATCATCCACTCCTTTGGATTTTTGAATAGTCATAGTAAACCGAGTTCCTTCTCGGATTTTGCTGGTAACAGTTAAATCACCACCTAGTGATCTTGCAAACACTCTGGCATCGTAAACACCCAGCCCCATTCCTGAGTTGCCTTTTGTTGTTTCGAAAGGCTTGAACAGTCTGTTTTGGATAAATTCGGGAGTCATTCCCTCACCGTTATCAGCGATGGTGATTGTAACACAATTTCCAGTGTCGAGACATTTTACACTTATAATTGGTGACTCTGTGTTCTTGCATGCATGTTGTGCATTATCAATGAGATGGCGAAGGACGTTTTTAAGTTTTTCTCCATCTAAGTGAGCGTGACAACTGGCATCCAATTGGACAATGTTAGGAGTAGGGGTATCAGGTAGGTCAGGTGCTTGAACTACTTCTCTGACAACTTCAGATAAGTTTACGACTGAACCTGTCTTTGTTTCACGGTTTTTGTTTGTGAGCTGACCTAACATTTTATCCATGCGTGTTCTCATGGCGCCCATGGTAATGAACATGTCATCGATAAATTCTGGTTCGTGCTTAAACATTTCACCATTAGTGATCAGCATATCAACTTGGGCCCGAACGTTTTTTAAGTCATGAATAACAAAAGCTGACATTTGATGGAATGCTGCAAGTTGAGCGTGTTCGGACAGAGTTTGCCTGGTCTCTAAAGTCAACATATAGCGATCTAATTGATGTGCCACAGCACTTAGAAAATCACGAGTTTCCCAATTTAACTTCCAAGACGTCATGTGCGCATCGCCCACTAGCCAAATCGATGTGAGTTCATTCTCGCGAAAAACAGGTATGATCCAACGCAGGTTTTCACTTTCAAGTATCTCAATAGCTGATAGTCCATCATTGGTTATCCAACCGTACTCATCGGAGTCTCCCGTTGCATCCTTAATATCAATGACCCACTTTTGCTCTTGAATAAGAGGTATTAATGCCTCAAGGCTAGATGCTACTTTATCGTTCGCCTCAAGACCTATTTGAGCAACTGCTTCGGTTGAACCAGATTTAGAAACAGTAAAAAGAAACCCAGACTTATGCTCAATCGTATCAAGCCCGCTTTTCAAAGCTCGTTGGTAAGCTTGTTTGCCGGTAAGTGAAAGGTCGAGTGACTCATTTAATGACAACCACGTCTTACGATAGTCAAACTGGTTGGCGAAAAAATGCTTGTTGACTGAGACCATAATTTCACGTCTAAGCCGCTTGGAAAGTACAAGTGCAAAAAGTGGGCACAGCGCTAGGCTAAATAGTAAATTTCGAGAATTAAATGGAATATCCAGCGCCAAGTAGTCAATCATGTATGCCGCGAACGCCATTAACAACAGATAGCCTCCCGCTAACGAAAAGAGCGTACTCTGAAAGGCTAGGGGGCGTGACATCACTATTTTTACCGGACGCTGGTGTAACTTCCCAACGGCTTTCCAGAAGAGCGTCAGCGTCACCAATAGGGTTATCGCCTTCCACATAACCTGGTCGGTAGTAAGTGAGCCTGTTATGGCAATTTCACAGCTTAGAGTGAAATCAACAATCGACCATGTGATCAAAGTTAGAAATAAAGGTCTGTTCGGGGTGCCGTTTTCCGTCATGGCAACATTTAATCGGTCAGCAAGAACCGCCTGTATAAAAGCGACGCCAATGCCAGTAAACCCGATCACTTCCTGGGTGTCATGGCCAAACATCAACATCGTGTTAGCGATCCCAAGGGACGATAGGATAACGGCACCGAAAGAAAGCGTAGTAAGAAACCCCTTACGTGCAGCAGGTGTACTGCTTGCCCCCTTGTAGGCGATGTAAATAAAGCTACCAATCATTAAGTGCTTTATAAAATCGGCTGAAAGTGCAAAACCGACGGTGTTTTTTGAAACAGAGGAAAAGGTGATCGTATAGCAGGTCGCCCAGATGATAGGAGCAAGTATTAGAAGCTTGCCTCTGAGTTTATCTGATTGAGTGTGGTGTCGACTTAGAAAAAGTCCGAATACAACTGTGTATACCGCTATCGTTGCCAATAGCGAATAGTAATAAGCCATTTGAGTTCCTTCTCTGAGCTTAAGTCTTCATTCCGTTGAATAATTTCAATGTATAAACATTGATAATTGGCTTTATTTTGTCACCTAATGTCATGACAACGTGAGCGACTAAAATCATAACAGAAATTAAAACAAAAATCTGTAACCATGAAGCCGATTCATTTCCCAGAATGCGTTCAAATACCTTTAATACAATATTGTGTGTTAGGTATAGTGAAAAGGTGTAGTTTGCATATTTTCTAATGCTGACTCTATGATTGTTAAGGATGCTCAAGTCGATACTTCTGACGCAATAAAGCAGTGCAAACACAAAGACGGTTACCACGTAATCCCATAAGAAACGATCAGCGCTACCAAGCTCCATTGATGATGGAGCCAATTCACGCAAGTAGGTGTCAATACCTAATATTTTTAGTGAGACAATGGCGGAAATAGAAGCGATGGCCCCAATCCAATACATTTTGTTTTTGGGTTTTGCCTTAGACTTATAAAGATAAACACCAGCCCACCATACTGGTAACAGTAAAAGTAATTTCAACCCCATTAAGATTGCGGCGGGAATTGCCAGCATCCATCTTGACCAGCCTCGCGAATAAAATACAACAGCGAATAACACGTAATACCATACTTCATAGCTCAGTGACCAATAAGGGTCATTTAAAGGCGGTTTCTCCGTCATAAGTGATGTCTCACCTAAAAATGCCATATGCGCGATTAGGTATTTCCAGAATCCATCCATCTGATAAACGTCAGTATACATATCTGGAGAAAACTTAATTCCTAGCGCTGCAACAATGAAACTAAGCGCGAGGGTTGGGTAAGCGATAGATGTGATTCTGGCAACGCGTGCAGAAAGATAATCACGCCACCCTTCATGTTTTTTGTCAGATGTGTAGGCAATAACGTAACCAGACATGACAAAGAATATTACGACTGCTTCGCGCCCAAACTCTAACGTATGTTCGAGTGTTACCATGCTGCCGGAAACGATGTGTGAATGTACGACAATTATTGCAGCAAAGAGTCTGAGGGTATCGAGAAATAAAGACCAGTCTCTTGACATCTCAGCACCCAGCTTTTAACCGATCAATTGTTTGGTTTGCCCATTTTTTAATAACTATTTTCCATTTATCACAAAGGGCGCTTAAAGGGAGTACCACAATGAGCGTGATTAGCCATTGCGCTATATAATACGTGAGTTCTGTTATTGGAACTGGGGATGCCGCAGCAATCAACTGTATTATCGGTCTATGAAAAAGATATAGAGCAAATGATGCTGCTGCAAAGTAACGAATTGGTCGTTCAAACTTAATTAATAGGGAAGACAACTTTTCAGCCAGTGCGGGTGCAAAGTAAATGTGAATAGCAAAGAAAAGTCCGCATGCAAAATCGCTTAATATTGCATCTCTCAATACATAGGGAATTACAAACGTACTGTCGTGAAGATGTAGAGCTGAAGCCGCAGTAAGGATAAGGCACGCTACGGAAATTGTCGCACTTCCCCAAGAAAGAGGTGGAGGGCGTCGAGCGCCAGCTTTGTAAGCGTAAAAACCCGCGTACCATAGAACAAGAAGCGCCAGTATTTCTGGGCCACCAAGTAAGGCTAAAAAGATTAGGCTGTAAACTCTCTTATTCCCTCTCATGAACCACGCGGCAGCGAATATACAATAATAAAACCATTCAAAGCTTAGTGACCAAAAAGGCCCGTTGATGCCCGGGTTTTGGAAAATTGACCACACGTTATGCAGCATGAAGAAAGATAGTGCGTAATTTTGCCCTGGCGTTTCCGTATTGAATGGCCACGGGCCATTCATATACAGTTCGGGGTTAACTCTTACTCCAATGAAATCAAGGACGAAAGTGAGAATGAGGGCAGGTATAACTACGGAATAGATTCTGGAGAATCGAGATATTGCGTATACCCTCAAGGTTTTCTCTTTATTAATGGCAACGTAACCGATTACATATCCACTAAGAACAAAGAACATCACGACTGCCATTTGGTCGAATATTTTTGTGAACCACAATCTTCCACCTGATAGTTCTTGAGATGCTAGGTGAGAGGCAAACACAATGAGTGCAGCAATTAGCCGCACTGCATCAAGATAAATAGATGTCGCCTTGTTCATCGCTCACCTATTGATTTTATAGATGCTAATGCTTTTCTTGCGCACCATTGCCAAGTGTACTTGCCCATCGTTGCAGCACGCTTTTCACGATCACTTAGAACAACAGTCTCACTTATGGCTTCTGCCCAATTATCACCAGCATCTTTGTCAGGTATGTTTTCTTGGTTTTCGATAACAGTGCCTAAATCATCTTCACTAGTCATAATGTCCATTACTGAGCCGACATTTGAAGCGACCGCAGGGCATCCACATGAAAGCGCCTCGGTAAGCACATTAGGCGAACCTTCACCAAAACTTGATAAGCAAAAAAGATCGGCTGCGTTGTACCAGTAAGGCAGATCCCCATTAGGAATAGAACCTTCAAAATGGACTCGATCTGTCAGGCCCAAGTTGTTTACTAGCTTACGTAACTCTGACTCGAAGTTACCCTCAAGACCCGTGCTTCCCAGAATGTGGTAATGAAAGTTTTTATCTGGGTACATATCGGTGAGCCTGCAAAGTGCCTCAACCACGTGGTGAAAACCCTTGCGCTGAATTAAAGATCCAACGCCGAGTAGAATGGTTCGATCAGGTGGAAGGTTGAGTTTTTCTCTGGCGACTTCGATTGGAATGTATCGAAATAGCTCTGTGTTCACTCCATTTCTGATAATGTCCGTTCGTTCCCCGGTGCCAGCAATTTGTTCAGCATGTTCGGCCATCTGTTTAGATAACGAGATGACATGGTCGACCTGCTTAAGCGCCGATGCGATAGTTGCTTCTCGATTATCAGCTTCATTCTGATAAAAAGCTTCCATTCCTCGCAATGTTAAGCTGCATGGCACGCCCCATTTTTTTGCCAACTCCAATGCAGCCGGCAGATCTGGGTAAGTCCAATGAACATCAATTCTGTCAAAAGCGCCGTACTTCGCTTTGAGAGAATTAGCTAACTTGAGCACTGTTCGTTTAGCAGTGACGGACTCCAAGTCTTTCATCATGCCTGGTAGTGAAAAGTAGCGAGGGTGATAAATATCAAGCGCGCCGCTAGAACGATATTGCGGAGTTCCCTTAATCCCCTGATATTTTTTAAACAAGGCATGAGCCGGTGACCACGGTAAGGGGTTGATAACGACAACCTCCGCGCCTTCGTTCGCCATGGCATTAAGTCGGTTGTATACGAACACGCCATGATTGGGCATGTTCGGTGTAGGGAACAATGTACTGATTGCTAAAATTCGCATATTGTTCCCTTAGGTGTTCTGCTTAAGCCATTCTTCAATGACAATTAGTTGCCAAAGGATACGGTGATGATCCACTTTCCCAGACCAGTGCTCTTCACACAGACGCTCGATATAAGAAGCATTGAAGTATTCGTTTATCTTTGCACTTGGGTTTAGCAGGGTGTCACCGCAAAAGTCTTTCAATGGCCCCATAAACATCATTTTTAGCGGCGTTGGGAACCCCTTTTTCTCACGATAAACAATGTTTTCTGGTAATGACTCACGCGACATAAGCTTCTTGAGGATTGATTTGCCCTCAGCGCCTTCAATCTTGTATTTGCTAGGTAAGCTTGCGGCAAACTCAACCATGCGGTAATCCAAGAAAGGGACCCGCAGTTCTAATGATGACCCCATGGACATGCGATCTGCTTTTGTAAGCAAATCATCTACAAGCCACGTTTTTGTGTCGAAATACAGCATTTGACTGAGAAGATCGTGATCCTTTTGCTTGGCAAATAGAGACTCGATGAAACCTTCAGTGTCAGAGTTTGCTGGTTGCGACAAGACGTTCTTATAGTCGTCACGATAAAGAGAATCGCGATGAACCTGGTCATAAACGCTTATCCCTCGGTATCGCTCTGAGAAGGGTTTAGATGCCATCTCTAGGTACTTTAAGATTTTATTTCCCGGCGGCAATACAGCCTTACCTAGTGCAGCAGCGACGCTCGCTCCGACAGGAGTTACCAGCTTCCGTAACTTTTCGATTGTCTGCATGTAACGGTATAGATCATATCCCGCAAAGAGCTCGTCAGAACCTTCTCCTGAGAGCACCACGGTCACGTCTTCTTTAGCCAACTCAGACACAAAGTGCAAAGAGAGTGCAGCTGCTTCTGTAACCGGTTCGTCCATAGTTCTTACAAACTCTGGGATATAACGCTTGAAATCATCAGGCGTCATCGTGATGGTTTTATGTTCTGTGTTGTATAGTTTGGAGACCTGTTCTGCGTATACTGATTCATCATACTCAGCGCCAAATTCACTAAAGTCATAGCGAACAGAGAAGGTTTTCAGTGGTTTGTCTACTTTTTTAGCAAGCAGTGCAACAACAGCACTTGAATCGAGTCCGCCACTTAGAAATACGCCAAGTGGAACGTCAGCTCGCAGTCTAAGATCCAAAGAAGAATCTAGTAATTGCTCAAGCTCGCTTATATAGCTGTCTTCAGAACGTTTTTCATCGCTGGTGTAATCGAGATCCCAATACTTTGTGATATTTACTTCACCTTTTTCTGCAATGAGGTAGTGTCCGGGAAGAAGGCGCTTGATTCCTTTATTTAAGGTATCTTCGCCTGGTATGTAGCCGAATCGCATGTACTGATCAAGAAGGTGGGGATCTACAGTCGTGTCTTGTTCTACAATCGGGCGGAGTGCTTTCACTTCAGATGCAAATGATAGTGTTCCTCGAACAGCATCATGATTGTAATAGACGGGCTTAATACCAACTCTATCTCGAACTAAGAACAGACGATCTATGGCATGGTCGTAAATCGCAATTCCATACATGCCATTAAACTTGTTGATGCATCCAGCGCCCCACGCCATGTAGGCGTTTAAAATAACTTCAGTGTCAGTATCAGTAGTGAAAGTGTAACCAAGCGACTCAAGTTCTTTGCGGATTTCTATAAAATTGAAAACCTCGCCGTTGAACGAAATGGAATATTTACCATTTACGCTTTCTCTGTGCATTGGCTGAATGCCAGAAGGTCTTGGGTCAAGTATGCTTAGTCGAAGATGACCTAGCACGACACGCTTGTCTTCGTTGAACCAGATGTCACGAGAATCAGGACCTCGATAATCCATCGAGTCCATCAGTGAGTTGACTTGAGATTTACTCAAGTTAAGGGGATCGCCAGATAGCGATACAGCGCCGATGATGCCGCACATAGTTTACAATCCTTGTAAGCTGTAGCTTCGTCATCCTAACGAAGCTTTATTTCTTGTAGCGGCTCAATGTTATCATAAAAATGATAGCTAGTTGAAGGGGGTGGTTTATGTTTTTACATCAATTTTGTTGTTATGCCACTGCGTTGCTTTTTGATTTGTTGATAAACGCATCATTGGCACTGAGCTTTGAATTTGCCCAGCCGTAACATTCTTTCAGATCACTGAATACTTTTACCAAACCTTTGTATTTATTTGAGTGAAATGTTCTTGAGGTGGACTCGAAAGATTGTTCATCAGCACAGATTGCAACACCAATACATCCGTTTCTGACTTTCCATTCTAATTCAGAAGCAAAGAATTGGCGGAGGGGTAGGCTAGATCCTCTTGGATCGGCTATAGAACATACTTCAACCCAACTGGCGCCATCGCGATACTCAATTGCTTGTCTAACCGCTGAGACGGCCCTAGTGACGGCCATCGGAGATGTTTCGTAACGCTCAAACTCAAGCCGGACAATCTGTCCTTCCCATCTGATATTGAAATGTGGGGGTTCATGACATTGTTGCATTGTTATTTATCACCTAAAGCGTTCCTTCGCACAGGAACGCGCTTAACAGATGGCCTTTTCTTTTTCTGATGCCTTGCTGGATTCAGAGTTGCTGGCTGCTAGTTGTGATTTCACCCAATCTTGACATTCAGCTTCATTCTCTCTATCAAAAACTTTGATATGTTCAATGTGCTTGCTGGCTTTAATCACAGATTCGACAGTTTCAACATCGTCTTTTGGAACGCAAACAGCAAATGCGACACAGTTGCGCTGAAACTCCCAATCAAATTCTCTTAGTAGTATGTGACGCAGATTTGACTTTATTTTTTTGCCATCTTTAATTTTGACGATCTGGGCCCATTTTTCATGACCTCTGTATTCAACTGCGTTTCTCAGGGAGGTAATAACATTCGTTACGCCCACTGGGGATACAACAAAACCATTAAACTCGGCAACAATAACTGAACCATCCCAATGAATGCTAAAGCCAGTTTGTCCCGTTACATTGTAATCTAACAAAACTACCACCTCTCTAACTAACCGAAGAATTGTACAGATCGACGCAAATTTAAGCAACATTCACAGTTGTAAAAAAATATTTCACTAGATTAACAAAAAAAGCCAGCTATCATGGGGTGAAGGCTGGCTTTTGTTAATTGTAATTACTGTTAATGTAGCTCTGCAATAAAGTTTCATACTGAATTGGGCTGTATGGTCTGTGTTTTGGTTTGTAAATTTGAAGCTGGGAAATAAAGATTCATACTGGATTTAGGTAGCAGCTTATATTCGTACTCAATTCAAATAATAAAGTTTCATACTGAACCTGAAATATTTACCACCTTATCGAAACAAAAGTGGTAAAAAACTGAACAAACTGCCACTTTTACGAAACAAAACAGTGAAAAACTGAAACAATTTACCAGTTTCGTAGAACAAGCAGCAAGAACTGGTAAAGTTTTACTGCTACAAGTTGCCACCTAGCAGTATGAAACTATATTGCTTAGGATGATACTTTATTGTTCGGGGTGAAACTCTATTGTTCACCCACAGTTAAATCAACAGATTAGATCTAATCACTCCACACTGACACTTTTTGCCAGATTGCGTGGGCGATCAATGTTTTTACCTTTAAGTAAAGCAACATGATATGAGAGCATTTGAAGCGGCAAAGTGTAAACAATTGGTGACGTTAACGCTGAAACTTTCGGCATGTTGATAATCGCCGCATTCTTACTTGGTAAATCCAGCCCTGGTGCAGCAAAGATAACAAAGCGGCCACCTCTTGCCATGACTTCTTCGATATTTGAGCTTAATTTGTCTACAACATGATCATTGGGTGCATTTACCACAATAGGTAAATGTTCATCTATCAAAGCCAATGGACCGTGTTTAAGCTCGCCGGCTGCATATGCTTCAGCATGGATATACGAAAGCTCTTTTAACTTCAGGGCTCCTTCAAGGGCGATTGCCGATTGTGCTCCGCGCCCAAGGAAAATACCCGAATCCGCATGCTCAAAAACAAAGCTTGCCTCTTGTATATCCTGCTCAAGCGAAAGAGCTTGTTCACACTGAGCCGGGATGTCGCGCAATGCGGTCAAGAAACTTTCTCTTTCTGCTGATGACAATGTTTTATTTTGATCAGCCAAGGCAAAAGTGATCAATAAAAACGCTGTTAGCTGTGTGGTAAACGCTTTTGTAGAAGCAACTCCAATTTCAGCACCGGCTAGAGTTAATAGGTGTTCTTTGGCATCACGAACCATAGAAGAAGTCTGGACGTTGCAAATTGCAATCGTTGTAGCATAGTTAGCATCATTTGCTTTGCTAAGTGCTGCTAGTGTATCAGCAGTTTCTCCAGATTGACTAACGCAAATGAAGGCAGAGTTATCTGGCACGGCCACGTCTCGATAGCGATACTCAGAGGCGATTTCAACAGCGCATGGGATTTTTGCATATTTCTCAATCCAGTATTTTGCAACTAGGCCTGCATGGTAGCTGGTGCCGCAAGCAACTATGTGGATATTCTGGACGGATGAGAGAGATTTTGCGATCTTCTCGACTCCAGAACCTGGTATCAATCCCGAGTTGTTGATGTGTTTACGAACCAATCGGCCAATAACAGAGGGTTGTTCAAACATTTCTTTCTGCATGAAATAGTCATACTCACCTTTACCATCGTCAGCCAAATCATCTTCAGCAATTGAAATATCGCGTTTGACTTCATCACCATTGGTATCGAATATTTGCACTTCGTTTTCGCGAAGAATAGCGACATCTCCCTCTTTCAAGTAAATGAAAGATTCCGTATATGGACGAAGTGAGCCTTGATCTGATGCGACATATTGCGCGTCATCACCTAGCCCAATTACCATTGGTGAACCAGAGCGTGCAATTAATAATTCGTCTGGCTGAGATTCATCAAGTAAAACTAATCCGTATGCACCATGCATGACCTTAGTTGCTTTTTTGAGCGCTTCAATTCGAGAAAGTCCGGATTTGATATACTCGTCAAGCAGGTGAACGATGACTTCACTGTCAGTTTCAGACTTGAATACATGACCTTTTGACGCTAATTCTTCACGTAACGCAGCATGGTTTTCAATTATGCCGTTATGTACGAGCGAGAGTGTTCCCGCAACATGAGGGTGTGCGTTGCGCTCGCTAGGTTCACCATGGGTAGCCCAGCGTGTATGAGCAATGCCAACGTTGCCAACAGTTTCAGTGTTAAACACAAGCTCTTTTAGCCCAGCTACATTACTGACTGATTTCAATACTTTTGTGCTTTGGCCGTTAAAAATAGCCGCACCAGCAGAATCGTAACCACGATACTCCAGTCGCTCTAAGCCATTTAGAAGGTCGTCAACCACATTCCGTTGGCTAACAATACCGACAATTCCACACATACTTAATCCTTTACTGTGTTGTTTTGGTTGTTTAGTGAAGCGCGTTAGCGCCAGTTAATACTTGATCATTCTGGTGAGTATCACTTTCAAGATCGTTATGAGTGCGCCACTCGGTTTGACTTAGTGTTTTATTCAAAACAAAGTGAACGACGACATCTTTCGGAAGGGCGCGTTGGATGCGCTTTAATTCCGAAACTTTGGTTTTACCTTCTTCAATGACGATGACGATTTGATCGACTTTGTTTGCCATTGTTAAGGTTTCATTAACCCCCATAAGAGGTGGCGCATCAATGACTACCAATCGGTCTGAATAACGTGTGTTTAATTCGCTCATCAGCTCATTCATGATGTCACTTGCCAGTAGTTCGTTTGCCTGGTGATGGCCTGCGCCTGTTGTGATGACCTTGAGTCCGTCGCTAGGGGTGTTACACATGATGTCGGGAACATCGATAGTAGGGTCGTTAAGGTAATCCATCAGTCCATGGCTTGGCGTAGGAGTTAGCAGCTTGCTAAGTGACGGGTTCAGTACGTCTCCGTCGACTAGAAGAACTGTTTTGTTGCGTTCATTTGAGACGCTTTTTGCAAGCCCAATTGCAGTAAATGTCTTCCCTTCACAAGAGTTGATACTCGTGACCATTACGCGATTGCGCTTTGGTTGGTCATCATCTTGCTCGAACGCTACGGTAAGTAACGTGCGTTTAATTGAGCGAAATTCTTCGTTAATGCTTGAGCGGATGGTTGCTGGTACATTTCGACCAACAATATCCTCAAGATTGTCATTAAAGACAACGTCCATGTTCAATTTTTCGTTCACATCCGTGTGATCTGTCATTTTTCTACCTTCCTATTTCAGCCACATCAATGGTGACTGTCCGTAGTACATGTCGTGCAGTACGAATCCCAAGTAAATTGCAATAAGCATCCCGGTCGTCAAGAAGAAAACCAACGATTTCAGATGTAATCGACGACGGCGTTTATTGCCTTCCAAATGCTCAATTTGACCTAGAAACTGTTCTGGTTGAATCAGTGATTTTAAGTGTAAAGGGCTGCTTACAACCGTTGATAGTTGGCTTACAAAGAATGCTAGTGTGGAGCCTACCATGATTGATAAGAACATTACGGCGGTGTAGAAAATTACACGAGGTGGGCCATCTGGTTGGCTTGGTACACGAGGTGGCTCAAGTACACGGAATTTAACTTCTGACGTATTTTCTTCCGTTTTTCGTGAAAGCTCAGCTGATTGCAGTCTTGCCAATAGCTCTTGGTAAGTTTTGTTTGTACTGTCGTACTCGCGCGTTAGGTCAACAAGCTTGGCTTCAATTTCAGGAATAAGATTCAGCTTATCTTTAAGATCGTGCAACTTCGTGTTTAGGTTGCTCTTTCTTGTTTCAAGTACACTTACTTCAGATGAAAGCTCTGAGATCTTCAAAGAGAAGTTTTGAATCGCGACATTTTCTTCACCGACAGCAGCGGTCAGGGCGCCACGAGACGCTTGAGCCAAGATTGCTTCCTGAGCCTCACCTTGAGAGTTTTTAAGCGTATTAATTAGGCCCTGTAATTCAATAATATTAGGGTGCTTATCTGTATATCTAACGCGAAGGCTATCTAGTTGCGTTTCCAACTGCTCTAGTCGAGCATCGAATCGAGTTGACACAACCTGCTCTGATTCAACGTTCGATTTCTCGCTGGCGCTTGATGGCAAGAAACGTTCTTTTAATTCACGTAACTCAGCCTCTTTTTCTGCTATGGAAAGATTAATTACTTCAATTTCATCGTTGATTTGTGCGACGCGTTGATAGTAGCTGGCGTTATTACCTGGAAGACGGTCTTGGTTTTCTTGCTTGAAGAGGGATAGTGCTGCTTCTGCATCTTTTAGTTTGGCTTCATACTCATCAACTTGCTGCTGCAAAAACACAGCTGCGCCATCAGATTCACGTTTGTTCTGACCGACCATTGAGTCAACGAAGATCTGCATAGTAACACTCACCACTTTTTTAGCCATGTTCGGGTTGGTGCTGGTGTACGCAATTTCATACATGTTTTCGCGAGTGCTTCCGGTCACTTTAATGTCATTTTTCAAGCGATCAAGCAATGACTCATACTGTTGCTCAGTAGGGCTGTCAACGTCCAAATCAGTCTGTCTTGCTATATCCTCAAGATTTGGTCGACTCAGAAGCGTGCGAGCAATAACCTGGATTTCCTGATCAGTATCACCTTGAACGGTTAAGCCATGCATAAGCGGCTTAAGAATGCTTTTGGTGTCTGCGAAAATTTTCGTTGAACTTTTATATTGATTGGGCATCGTGGCCACGACGGCAAAACCAGTTAAGCAAACAAGCCACATTGTTATCATAATGTATCGCTTGTTGTGCCAAATGCCGGCGAGGTAAATACGAAGCAAATCGATCTTTGCTTGCAAATCCTGCATCTTTCACATCCTGTTGTGTCAGTTGTTAATTTCTTCCATGAAAATAAATTGCTTGCTTGTGCTTTGATTTCATTCATTGAAATCACACAACTGCAAACGGATGTATCTTACCATAAAAAATCTCCCTCGTTCAATTAGCGTAAAGAAATTTGACATTTTCTTATTGCTCGACCGCTGGGTGTCAGATTTTTTGTTACTATAGGGACTGTTAAGGAAAACAGAATGTTCAAGGAAGGACAACTGCTATGTCGAATGGACGCGGCCGCTTTTTAAAGCACGTACTATATTTTCTATTTGATACTTTGTCGCTAGGTTTAGCTCTATTTGCCTCGATCGGTATCTACAACGCTTTCTCAATTCAACAAACAAACTGCGGCGAGCATTTTCTTGCCCTGTCACTCATTGTTGTCGGGATCCCTCTCGGCCACCTTGCTCTTGGTTTATACGAAACAAAGATACGAGAGAGTATCAGAGGTGTCGTTAGACGTATTGCCATCAGTATGGCCCTCATTATTGCAACTGCATCAATAATCCACACTACATTTAGTGATGGGGAGCTCCCTGTTGTATTCATGTCTTTAGTTTTGGGGATCACAACTATATTGCATGCCACTTGGCGTTATTGGGGTATTTTCCATGGTGGGTTGCAGTTTTCAAAGCGCAAGATTTTAGTTTTAGGATCCGGAGAAAGAGCAGCCTTCATAACCCGCAGAATGCGTCGAGAAAGTGATAGAAAGCATTTCGAACTACTGGGGTTCATCCCTTTGACAGAAAGTGTTTCAAATGAAGTGGGTGACAATGAAACGCTTATCCAGTTAGCAGATGAAGGCTCGATTGACGAGCAACTCAACAATTTGGCACCTGACGTCATTGTAATGGCTCATGATAAAGATGAGTTGGCGCCTATGGGGGCTTTACTCAACTGCAAAATGCGCGGTGTTGACGTTATTGAGATGGAAGACTTCATCGAAGTTGAACTGGGTCAGATTGCAGTAGAACGCATGCAACCAGAATGGTTATTGTTCTCTAATGGATTTCGCTTCAACCGATTTGGTTTCGAGGCGCTCAGCAATATCATAAATCTTGTCTTAGCTTTTATGTTGGTTGCTGTGAGTTGGCCACTGATGCTTGGCGCTGTAATTGCGATTTATTTTGATGATGGAAGAAAAACCAAGGCGTCAGTTTTCTACAAACAGCGCCGAGTTGGTTTGAATGGTCGCCATTATGAAATTTTAAAGTTTCGCTCTATGGGCAAGGATGCCGAGAAAGATGGTGCTCAGTGGGCTCAGAAAAACGACATGCGCGTTACGCGAGTTGGGCGTATTTTACGTAAATATCGTATTGACGAACTGCCTCAGTTGATTAACGTTCTTCGTGGTGACATGAACTTCGTAGGACCTCGCCCAGAGCGTCCCGAGTTTGTAGAAGAACTATCGAATGATATCCCTTTCTATGACTATCGACACTCAGTTAAACCCGGGCTTACAGGTTGGGCACTATTGAAATACCCGTATGGTGCGAGCGTAAATGACAGCTTGGAGAAGCTGAAATTTGACCTCTATTACATTAAGCACAGAAGTATTCTGCTGGATTTTTTCATCCTGATCAGAACTGTCGAAGTCGTATTATTTGGACGAGGTCGATAATCGACCCACAGTGACAAGGAAGTCAACTAATGAAACAAATGGAAAGTGGTGCAACGAGCACTCAGGTTAACCTACGGCCAATGCACGCAATGAGCGTTGATGTTGAAGAGTATTTCCAAGTAGGTGCATTTGAACACTGTGTAAAGCGCGAGGACTGGGTTAACCATGAATCTCGTATTGTGCAAAGTACAGATCGTATTCTTGATTTGTTTGCATCTAAAGGCGTAAAGGCGACATTCTTTACCCTCGGTTATGTTGCTAAAAATCACCCTGATCTAATTAAGCGCATTGTTGCTGGTGGCCATGAACTGGCAAGTCATGGGTTTTATCATCAACGAGTGACTGATTTAAGTCGTGGCGAATTCCTCAATGATATTTCATCTACCAAAGCCTTGCTTGAAGATATTGGTGGTCAGGAGATATTGGGTTATCGCGCTCCAAGTTTTTCAATATGTGAAAAAAACCAATGGGCCTTCGAAGTGTTGCAGGAGACTGGTCATCGATATAGCTCCAGTACATACCCTGTTATTCATGATCACTACGGAACACCTAATTGGCCAGATGAACCATACGAGCCAGTGCCTGGATTACTTGAACTTCCCCAAGCCACTATTGAATTGAAGGGGCGTAAACTTCCTGTCGGTGGTGGTGGGTACTTCCGCTTAATGCCATATGCACTGAGCAAAATGGCCATCAAGCAATTCCACAAAGAACACAATGTACCGTACATTTTCTATTTCCACCCTTGGGAAATTGATGCGGACCAACCCAAAATTGGTGGTGCGCCATTAAAGTCGAAGTTCAGACACTATGTGAACCTGGGCCGCATGGAGAAAAAGATCGCAGCACTAAGCACTGATTTCAGTTGGGTGTCGATCGCTGAAGCCTTTGGTTTAAATAAGTAGGTCACTGATATGGCAACTAAGGGTAACTATTCTCTCGGGAACATAGACGGGCTGCTGCTGGTTGTTTTAGTAGCAGCAGGTTTCGCAGTCAGTGATTCTCTCTTCCAAATGGTTTGGTTGTGGGTTTCAACTGATACCTATATGCATGGAATGTTTGTGCTTCCATTGGTGGCCATGATGGCAGTTCAAATGGATAAGCCTAACTTTTCAAGAAACCCACTGCCACTGCTCCCTGCGTCGCTTATTTCAGTTATGTGGTCTGGTGCTTTGCTTGTCGCTAGCCAATCAATGATTAATGTTCTGGAACAACTTGTTTTTATAGCACTTATCCCGATGCTGGTTCTGTTTAAGGCCGGGTGGCGTTACCTTTGGTTTTATAGAGTGCCACTAACCTTATGTTTTCTCTGTATACCTTTCGGTGATTTTCTTGTTCCCTACTTGCAGTCAATTACTGCTGATATGTCAGTGTGGATGCTGCGCCTAGTAGGGGTTCCTGTGCTTCATAATGGGTGGTACATATCGATTTCAGCCGCTGATTTTCGTGTAGCTGAAGCGTGCAGTGGCATTAACTTTCTGATTTCAACGTTCGTAGTGTCTGTATTCTATGCCTTTACCTACATGCAGAAGTCATATAAGCGAGTTGTGTTTATGGGGCTAGGGGTATTGGTTCCTCTGATCGCAAATGGCATTCGTGTGTTTCTGATAATCATGGTTGCCCATTGGGGGAACGTTGAAGCCGCAACAGGTTTTGATCATTTAGTTTATGGCTGGATATTTTTTGTCGTTATCTTGGCAATTTTATTCGCAGTCGGTCACTTTTGGTCGGATCCGGTGCCTGCTCATGAAAACAAGATGCAATATATTGACCTAATTAAAGGTCGTCCGAGTAAAGGCGTTGCTGCTCTGTTGTTGTTGCTGGTGCCAACGGTTATCGCGTCAGGTTACCTTGACGGTAAGGCTGAACAATTGCAACAGAATTATGATTCTAAAGTTAGAGTTAAAACATTGGAATTTATCAATGATCCGCTGGGTGCAAAGTTTCCATATGCTGATGATGTTGAGAAAACCTATAAAGATGGCATGTTCAGAGTTGTTGCAACTTACATTACTGAGGCATCTGGAAAGAAACTGATTAGCTATGAAAATCAGCTATTCAACAAGGAAGTTTGGAGTATTCAGTCACAATCTCGTGTATCTGACAAAGATGGTATGTGGGATAAATTTGTTTTAGTTGATTTAAAGGGTCGTAAGTCCGTATTGTACCGCAGATATGTTGTTGACGGGTCTTTTATTGTTGGTGGGATTAATGTAAAATTGTCCCAAACAATATCGCGACTGCTAGGTCGAGATTTTGGCGGTCAGGTGGAACTTCGCCTGACTCCTAGCCACACGGATAGTGGAGAGGTTCGGGTTAACGATTGACCCGACATAAAAATTACAAGGATGTAATATGTTGTTTTCAGTTGTGATACTGAGTTTTAATTCTCAGCGCACGTTAGATCGGTGTTTGGATACACTTGCCGCGACCCTTAAAAACTACAATGAAGATAGCGAGATTATTGTTGTTGAAAATGGTTCGTCCGACAATAGTGTTGGCATGTTAAAGGCAAAGGTCGAACAGTACCCCGAACTCATTAAACCTATTTATTTTGAGCACAACACCGGCACGACAGTTAGCAGAAATGCAGCTCTTGATGTTAGTCAGGGTCGCTATGTGCTTGTGCTTGATTCAGATGCTTATATCGAGCCAGATGCTTTAAATACGCTTGTAGATTACTTGAACAACCACCCTAAGGTTGGGATGGTTGCACCCAAGCTTTTCTATGATGATGGTCGATTCCAAAAGTCAGTGGATGTTTTCCCGACGCTAAAACGAAAAGTAGAGCGATTCCTTTCTTTAAACAAAATGCAAGCGAGTGAAGATCACGAAAGCTACTCAGCAACTGATGTAGATTACGCTATTAGCGCTTGCTGGCTTTTGAAGCGCGATGCGGTGGATTCCGTTGGTGGATTTGATGAAAACATCTTTTACTCTCCTGAAGACGTAGATTACTGCATGCAAGTATGGCAGGCAGGATATCAAATACACTATGTGCCGGAAGCAAGTGTAATTCATGACGCACAGGAGCTTTCACGCGGTTTTAAATTGTCAAAATTTCATTTCTCGCATTTAGGCGGTTTGTTCTACTTATTCAAAAAATACGGTTACTTCTTTGGGTTGAAAGGCCTGTATCGTCGTCTCGGACGATTCGAGTAACCTGTATGTGTGGTTTTGTCACCGTATACCATCCTAACCACGGGCATGCATTTGACGCGAATTTACTAAATTCAATGCGTCAAAGTATTGCTCGTCGCGGCCCTGATGAATCGGGAACTCACATCATTCCTAATGTGGCGATGGCTCACCAGCGTTTAAGTATCGTTGATATTAACGCTGGTAAACAGCCAATGACGTCGGGTGACGGCTTAGATTGCCTGGTTTATAACGGTGAAATTTACAACTACCGTGAATTGCGCCTTGAACTTGAATCGCTTGGTGTTCATTTTTATTCTGACTCGGACACTGAGGTTTTATTGAAAGCGTGCTCTTACTGGGGGCCAGAATCCGCAGTGAAGCGTTTTAATGGGATGTTTGCATTTGTTCTTTGGGATTCGAAAAAGCGCCGCTTATTTGCGGCTAGAGATAGATTCGGTATTAAGCCGCTTTTCTTTGCTCAAGGAAACAATGGTGAAACTGTTTTTGCTTCAGACATAAAGGCAATCGATGTTTATTTCGGACGCAATCGAATCATCAATAGAAGAGCGATTGACGCATACCTGACGCTCGGTTACGTACATGGTGACATGACCTTCTTTGAGGGGGTGTATCAGCTTCTTCCTGGGGAGACTATCCAATATACATCGTCGGTTTATGCTAAAAGGTCGACTTTCTGGGATCCTCAAGATGCTATGGCCTGCAATACTGGCATCATTTCACAATCTGATGGGGTCTCGCTGCTATCTCAAGCTGTAAAGAGGCAAAGCATGGGCGATGTTCCTGTTGGTGGCTTTTTGTCGGGTGGCTTAGATAGTACGCTACTATCTTCAATTTACATTGGGCAACAGAACGCTTCTTTTAGGACCTATTCAGCTGGATTTGATTTTAGCCAAAATGATGAAGCAGCGATCGCTCTGGAAACTGCTCATAGATTGGGTGCAATCCCTACAGCGATTCAATTCGATAATCGATTGTTGAAACAACAAGAGCTCTTGCTTAACGCTTACACTACACCATTCGCTGATAATGCAGCGCTACCGATGATTCATCTGTCTGAGACTGCAAAAAAAGACATCGACGTCGTGCTGTCTGGTGACGGTGCGGATGAGCTTTTCTTTGGTTATCGTAATCATCGCCTACTGCGCTTTGAACAGGCTGTTGGGCGACTTTCACCAGCGATTTTTTCACTGATCTCAAAGTCACTAAAGGGGCATCTGTCTAATTCTGGTGCTCTCGGTAAAATTAGCCGATTCTCTGACGCGGTTACGTGCCCATTGGCTCGTGCATATGTGCTGGCCATGTCAATGACACCTAGAAATGCTTTAGATAACTTGTATTCAAGCGCCATGAAAGGAGATTTGTCTGGGTGGCGCACTGAACATGACTTTGAACAGATGGCTAAAGGGTTTTCGATCGGCTCTCCGATGAAGCTTGTTCAGTATCTTGATATGAGAACGTATTTGCCGGGCTCTGTTTTAACCAAGGTGGACAGAGCGACAATGGCACACGGTTTAGAAGCACGCGTCCCTTACCTTGATAATGATCTTGTTGACGCAGCACTTAGCCAATCTCATAAAGTAAATATGGGTTGGGGTGACAATAAGAAGCAGCTTAGGCAATGGTCTAAGTCGTTTGTGAACCAAGAAATGATGGCTCGCAAAAAGAAGTCGTTCACATCACCTTTGGATCAATGGTTCAGGGAGTATTCCTTCAGAGATGTTTATTCAATGGTGGCGAGTGAAGGTCTGATGGATTCAGGGTTATTCGAAGAAAAGACAATATTGGATTTAATCGCCAACCACCGAAGCTGCAAACAAAATGCAGGCGTAACACTGTGGTCTCTCAGTGTTTTAGGTAAATTTTTAACAAGCCGGTAGGCTAATGGAAATACATAGGACAAGGATGTCATGAAAATACTTTACCATCACCGAATTGCGTCCAAGGATGGGCAGTTTGTTCATATCGATGAAATCGTTAGTGCACTGAAAGAGCTAGGCCATGAGGTTAGCGTTATAGGCCCTGATGTTGCCGAGAGTGGAGACTTTGGTCACGATGGTGGTTTTGTTACCAAGCTGAAGAAAAAACTGCCTAAAGCTGTCTACGAGCTTATGGAGTTAGGTTACAGCGCCATTGCAGCATTCAAGCTTATTAAACAAATAAAAAAAGACCGACCGGACGTAATCTACGAGCGCTACAACCTGTATCAGCCTGCTGGCATTGTTATCAGCAAGATCTTCAAAATTCCATTGATATTGGAAGTTAACGCACCGCTAAAAGAAGAGCGAGAACGATTCAGTGGTGGTTTGGGGCTTCCATCCTTTGCAAAAGCAGTTGAGAATTTCACCTGGCGAGGTGCAGATCACGTCCTTCCTGTGACAGATGTACTTGCTGAGCATTTGAGAAAAGTGAATGTTCCTGAAAATCGCATCACCGTTGTTCACAATGGTATTCGCAAACAAGTTCTTGAGCGGTTTGAAAGCAGAGATGTACATGAAAAGACAAATGTGACCATAGGTTTCGTTGGTTTTATGCATCTTACCTGCGGTGTAGAAAAGGCTATTGAGGTTCTGGCCAGAAACCAAGAAAAAGATCTTCGCCTCGTATGTGTTGGTAACGGCAATGTTGTGGATGAGCTTAAAGCCAAAGCGGAAAGCTTGGGTGTAGCCGACAAAGTGGAGTTTACCGGTTTACTAGGAAGAGAAGATGTCTTTGAACGGGTGAAAGACTTCGATATAACACTGCAACCAGCAGTAACGGAATATGCATCACCACTTAAGATGTTTGAGTACATGGTGGCAAAGAGTCTTATTGTAGCCCCGCGAATGAAGAACATTGAAGAAATTTTGGATGACGGCACAGCCATCCTTTTCGACGAAGGTGAATTTGAGACTGCGCTTGAAGAAGCTGTTCAAAATTTCGCAATGCACAGCGCTAAACGAGACGCTGCATTTGAGCGTCTGAAGGAAAGAGGGTTCATTTGGCAACAGAATGCGGAGCGTATCGTTTCTATCGCTCAGTCGTATATTGATAACAGAAAGTAATTAGGCGGACAGGGAATGTCGAGTACGTCAGGGAAGACGGATTCTTTAAAGAGTCAAGTTGTGGATGGGCTTAAATGGTCCATTCTTGCCAAGTTATTCACGCAGTTATTTAGCTGGATTTCTACGTTCATGGTTATTCGGATTTTAACACCGGATGATTATGGGATTATTGCCGTTTCAATGGTTTTCATTGCATTCATAAGCATGTTTAGTACAAACGGTCTAATTTCTGCCCTCGTAAGAACTCAGGAGCGGGATAGGGTTAATGGTGATCAAATATTCACCCTTTCTATCGTGCTTAATGTGTTGATGTCAGCAGCGCTCGCTTTGTCAGCGCCCGCAATAGCTCAGGCTTATGACAATCCTGCGCTTCGGGACGTTTTATGGGTATTGGCGGCGTTAAACCCTATTAGTAGTTTGTCAGTAGTACCTGTTGCTCACTTGCAAATGGAGATGCGTTTTAAAGATAAAGCTGTTGCGGAAAGTGTGGCAGGTTTACTTGGTGCAATAACCGCATTTACATGTGCTACATTGGGAATGGCCTACTGGGCTCTGATTGCCGCCAATATTGTTATGACGGTTACTCGTACATTTGGGATGATGTATTGCGCTAAAAGTCGGTTCGGTGTTACCACAAACATGTCTGGTGCCAGAGAGCTTTTTGGCTTTGCTATTAATGTCCAGCTGGGAACGCTGGTTTGGTTCCTTTACAACAAATTCGATACCATTATTATTGGTCGCTTACTTGGGGTTGATAAAGTTGGCGTTTATAACGTGGGAAGCGAAGTGGCCTCTATGCCTATGACCAAGGTGGGTAGTATCGTCAATGAAGTTGGTTTTGCCGCTTTTACAAAGACCAAAAATGATCGTGAGGCCAGCGAGAGATACTTAAAGAAAGCAAATAGAATGATAGGTATGCTTTCTTTCCCTGTGTTTTTCGGTCTTTCTGTTGTAGCGAATGAAGTAGTCATTGCGTTACTCGGAGAAAAATGGGCAGAGGCTGGAGTTGTTATTATGGCACTGGCACTAATTTTCCCTTTGCGCATGTCAAACATGGTATCAACCAACTATGCGAACGCTATGGGGGAGGCGAGATTTACTTTCGTAAATGGGCTATTCACATCAATCATCCTAATTTCATGTATTACGTTCGGAGCGATGCATGGGTTGCTAGAAACGGCTCTTGCCTGGGTGTTCGGATTTTTGATTTCCTACCTCATTATCATGTTCAGATTTAATCGAAAGTTTGGTATCAAATATTCATCGTATGTAAGTTATCTGCCGGCGCTGTTTATTTCTTCAATAATGTGGGCCGTGGTTTATTACGTGGGGGCTTTCCTTCTTCCTCCAGAGTTAAATGTCTGGCTTGTGTTGGCAATTAAAATAGCGATAGGAGGGTTGGTGGTGATCCCCTTCCACGCTTTTGTTTACCTTAAAGAACTAAAAGCGCTGCTGAAACGATAACAAAAACCCCGCAGATGCGGGGTTTTCATTAGCCATATTAACTTCTCACGAAGCTCTAAGCTGCTTGAGGAAATTGTTCAAGATCTTCTCCTGTTCGTGCGATAGCAGCATTTGAAGCGTACTCAGTAAAATCCACAGCCAGTGGCGAAAACTTCACGTCACGGGGGGATAGTTTTTTGGCCAATTTCAAATTATTGAAAGAACGAACGCGGCTTAAAGCAACGTAAGTTTGCCCTTCTGCAAAGCTTCCACCGGTAAGATCTACGATTGCAGAATCCAGTGTTAACCCTTGGCACTTGTGAATTGTAATTGCGTAAGCTAGGCGGATAGGGAACTGGACAAATGTAGCAGAAACTTCTTTCTCAATACCTTTCTCACCAGCAACATATTCAAACTCTTCCCACTCTTTCTGCTCAACATCGACGGAATAGCCACGATCTAGCATAACAGTGACAATGCTAGGAGAGAGTTTTACCACATCCCCCATGTCGCCATTGCTATACCCCTTCTCAGGGTTGTTCGACAGAAGCATTACCCGAGCACCTGGCTTAAGTTTAATAACTTCAGCTGCTGGTCGAGTAGTGAAGTGTCCATCGATTATGCATCGATAGATTCGCTCTTGACCGGATAGTGTTTGATAACGATCTTCATTAATGTCATCAGCCCTGCTATTTGTGGTGCACAGGATAAGAGCATCGTCACGGACGTCGCCTTTAGCGAGCTGATTGATAAAATGTACGGCTTTAGGGATTTCACGACCGAGTCTGAGGAATCGAAGGATCTTACGCTGCATTTCGTCATCTTGACGGAAATACTCATTAAGAACATGCGGCTGGATGTTTGCTGCCTGCCAAGATTCAGACTCAAAAGCATAAATCCTGTTTCCATAATCATGCTGGAAAAGTTTACCATCTTCCGTTTTTGTATTAAGGACTGGTTTTAGCTGACAAAAATCCCCAACAAAAATCACCTGCACCCCGCCAAATGGCTCTTTGGATTTCTTGGCTGCTTTTAATCTAGCGTCGACGAGATCTAACTTGTCACATCTGGCGGTGCCGACTTCGTCGATCAATAGAACCTGTAGTTTCTCAAGGCGATCTCGGACGTCTCTACGCATTTTTCGAACTTGGTGCACTGTTTTGTATTCAGTATTGAATCCCATGAATCGGTCGAGGGTCTGACCTTTAATATTCACAGCCGCGACACCCGTAGGTGCGGTTAACACGATCCCTCGCATGTGCCTTTCAAGAGCAGCAATAAGATGTGATTTCCCTACGCCGCCGCCACCAGTGATGAATATGTTGTGTCCGGCCATTGCGGCACAAAATGCAAGGCGCTGGCGCATGTTTAAGTTTTTGAAGTCGGTAGTTCCATATACCGATAGTGAGATAGGCTCGTCCATTGACCCTCTTTCCATATACATCCATGTATAGATTGATGATACCACAATTGAACAACATAGGTAAATTCATCTACGTCATATATGTTGTTTTTTAAAAAAAAAACCCCCGCCGTAGCAGGGTTTTTAGCATGGATATGGTTATCGTTTTATAGAGCGTCCACGGCCAATGCCATAGTAAGCAATACCGGCATTCTCCACTTCTTCCGGAGAATACATGTTTCGGCCGTCGAAGATGGCTTTGTCTGAAAGTACACTTGCTAATTTAACAAAGTCTGGGTTTTGGAAAGTCTTCCATTCCGTACAAACGACCAACACATCTGCACCTTTAAGGCAGGCTTCTTTCGTGCCAACTAGTGATAGGTCGTCTCGATCGCCGTAAATGCGCTGGGTCTCTTCCATTGCTTCTGGGTCGAAGGCTTGGACGGTGGCACCTTCTGCCCACAGAGCTTCCATTAGCTCTCGGCTCGATGCTTCACGCATGTCATCCGTATTTGGTTTGAATGATAGTCCCCAAAGCGCGATCTTTTTGCCCTCCAATGATTCATCACCAAAGTGAGATTTTATGTGGGAAAACAGTTTATGTTTTTGGTTCTGATTGACCAGCTCCACAGCGTCAAGGATGCTTGGTGCTACCCCTTGTTCTCGACTTGATTGAATGAGCGCTTTCACGTCTTTGGGGAAGCATGAGCCGCCGTAACCGCAACCTGGATAGATGAACTGATAGCCAATGCGCGGATCGGAGCCAATGCCGATACGTACATTTTCGATATCTGCCCCTAAGCTTTCGGCGATATTCGACATTTCGTTCATGAAGCTGATTTTCGTGGCCAGCATACAGTTTGCTGCGTATTTCGTTAACTCAGCACTGCGAATATCCATCACAATGACTCGGTCGTGATTGCGATTGAATGCGGCATACAGAGCTTTCATTTTTTCGGCTGACTTGGCGTTGTCGGTACCTATAATAATACGGTCAGGGCGTTTACAGTCGTTTACAGCACTGCCTTCTTTTAGAAATTCAGGGTTGGATACAACAGAGTAGGGTACTGTGTACTCTAATTCTTGCATCGTCTCTTCGATCGCTGCTTTCACTTTGTCCGATGTGCCAACTGGAACCGTTGACTTGGTTACGACAACAGTTTCATGCTGCATGTATGTAGCGATAGTTTTCGCCACTGCCAGCACATACTGCAAATCAGCAGAGCCGTCTTCATCAGGTGGGGTTCCAACAGCGATAAACTGGATATCACCGTGTTCCACAGCTGCTTTCGAGTCAGTAGTGAAACGAAGACTTCCCTCTGCCACACTGGTTTTAATGATGGAATCTAAGCCGGGCTCATAAATTGGAACAATCCCCTGAGTCAAACGGTCAACCTTACCCTGATCAACGTCAACACATACAACATCATGTCCAACTTCAGCCAAAACGGCAGCTTGCACAAGGCCAACGTAGCCTGCACCAAAAACGGTTACTTTCATCAACACTTCCTTATGTTTGAATGTTTGTTACTTAAACTCTTTGATGATCTCGGCAAGTCCTTTGCCGATTTCTGGATGACGCAAACCATATTCAATGTTCGCGCGCATGAAACCAATCTTACTGCCGCAATCATGGGATTTTCCCTTAAGACAGTAAGCGTCGACGTTTTCATTTTGTTCGATGAGCATCTCGATTGCATCGGTAAGCTGAATTTCACCACCAGCACCTAATGGTGTTCTCTTTAACAACTCCCAGATATCCTTGCTTAGTACATAACGCCCAACGACCGCCAAATCGCTTGGGGCATCATCAACATCTGGCTTTTCAACCATTTCATGAATTTGAGCAGTTGCACCTTGCTTTAGGGTTTGGCGATTGATATTCACAATGCCGTAGTTTGAAACGGAGTCGTGAGGTACTTTTTCAACGAGAATTTGACTACGTTTTGTTTCTTTAAAGTTGGCAATCATTTCTGCCAAATTGTCTTTTTTAAGATCTGACTTTGCGTCGTCGATAAGAACGTCCGGAAGGATTACTGCAAAATCATTCTCGCCGACCACTGGTAATGCGCAAAGAACGGCATGCCCTAACCCTTTAGGTTCGCCCTGGCGAACACTGATGATTGTCACGTCTTGAGGACAGATCGATTGAACTTCTTCCAGTAATTGACGTTTCACTCGTGCTTCTAGCGTTGCTTCTAATTCGAAGCTTTTATCGAAATGGTTTTCTACTGAGTTTTTACTTGAATGCGTAACTAAAACAATTTCTTTCGCACCAGCGGCTATCGCTTCGTTTACTACATATTGGATAAGAGGTTTATCTACGACTGGTAGCATTTCTTTCGGGATAGCCTTAGTCGCAGGAAGCATACGCGTGCCAAGACCGGCCACGGGGATGATGACTTTCATTCGAATGCAACTCCTTTGCATATTTTGTATTTAAAACGCCAATCCTTTTGGCGAATAGGATATTAGCACATAAGGTTTCATCCGGAATTTTAGGCGTCGCATTTTTTTACACTTGATACGTACAAATTGATTATGCTAGACTTTCGTCCGACAATTTGAATCAATGGATTGAACTAAAAGCAATGGATAGCACAGTAGAAATGTCTACGTCTAATGGCGTAGCAAACCAACCTCACTCATTCGTTTTTCGATTTTTCGCAAAAGATCCAGCTAAGCTGGCAACTCTGAGCGCATCACTAAATAGATCGATAAGCGACATATACTCTTTCTTTACTCAGATCCCAGCGAACTTTTTAGTATCGAACGGTAAAATTGACTTTCTCCGTTACCCACTGGCTGTTGATTCCAATTTTGACACGATGGTGTTTGATGAAATCGACATGCAAATATTCGCAACGGATACCTATCTATGTACTGAGGCACTTCCTGGCAGTCAACGACTAGAAAGTGGCGAAGATGAGAACCTGTTTTCTTTGATGTACAAAGAGCAATTTGTAGTTAGCCTTGAAGCGTCTATTAAACAGGGTGCGAGTAAAGCGGATCTTGAAAGCTTTAAAGTGCTTCTTCAAAATATCCTGCAAAATGCGGACATTGAAGGTGTTACTTTACTGAGTGTGGCGTTCGATAAAAACGTGGACGCGCTGCCTTTCACGCCAACAGATGTTATTCCTGAAAATGCTGGTGAAGCATATGCATACCAGCCGTTAAAATTACCATTTGTTCGTACGAACAGCACCCTGCCAATCAGTAAGTTGGGGTGGGCTAACAAGGATCAGGAACTGGCTATCGGATGCTTTGAACGTGACATGTTGACAAGAATGGAAGGTGACTTTGTTAGTTTTGGTTGTCGAGACGACGAAGGCGTTGAATTCGATACAACTGAGATAGAGCACCGCGATGGAACGTTGAGAGTAAATACGACATACCTTTGTGGGATCGAAGATCTTGAGCAACCAGCATTATTATCTGATGCAAATGACAACCCTGTTTGGGTCATCACATTGCTCGATGACAAAGTAGGTCAAGAAGGTAAGCAAAACTTATTGCTTTCACGCATCGTGGCATTACCATCTTGTAATGACGTTGAGACAACGTTCAAATCACAGTCGCACTACCCAATTATGCCAATGTTTGGAGACTACTTTGGTGCAGACATTAACTACATGCTGTTGGCAATGAAAAACAGCAATTTGGCTGCCTGGGTTGAATACGGCATGGAGTGTAATCGCGACATTATGGCGGATGGCACTGCTGAATATGAGGTCTATCTAGCTGATGAGCTAGGTGGTCAATCAGGTTGCTTTGTGGGTAACTTTGAGCAAATGCAGGAATTTTTGGTTCGCGTTGAAGCTGAAGCGCCAACAGAAGATCTTGATGCTCCATTTGATATTGCTGATGACATGGGATGTTCACCGTTAAGTGCAGACATCGAGCAAGATGTATTAATGGACTAACATCTGTTAATATAACCAAGCAAACAAAACACAAGGAAGTGAAGATGAAACGTATCATCATTGCCGCAGCGGTTGCGGCAGTCCTAACAGGATGTGGACAGAAAACCCCAAATGAATATCTCGACGGAGGAAATGAACTTTTAGCCTCCGGTGACACAAAGTCGGCACTAATCGAGTATAAAAACGCACTTCAGCAAGATAAAGGTTTTCTACCAGCCCGCTTAGCTCTTGCAGAGGTTTATGTTGAATCTCGTAAGTTTGAAGATGCCGAGAAAGAGTTAGGTGTTCTTCTTAAGGGAACAGTTAATGACCTTAAAGTTCATGGTATCGATCGAGAGTATGTAAATAAACTACTTGCTAGAACCTATCACGGCTCTCAAAGTTCCGCCCAGTTAATGTCGACTTTCAACAGTGATACAAGTGATGTTGAGATCCTTTACTATCTGTTCCATGAGCACGTGATTGCTCAAGAGATTGATGAAGCAGATGCAATTTTCAATAAAGTTAAGTCAATGTCAGGTTCGCCAACCTTGTTCCGAAACCTTATTGAAGCAGAAAATGCTTACCGTTCAGGCGATCGTGAATTAGCATTAAAACTACTGAATACGCATATGATGCCAACAAGTCACCCGGTATTTGGTCCGTGGATGCTTTTGAAATCAGACATTGCGTTATCAATGCGCGACACCGACGGTGCAATTGAAGCGTTATCTGCCTACACAAAGGCTATTCCTACAGATGCAACGAGGCTTTTTCAGTTGTCTAACATTCGTGTTAGAAGCGGTCACGGCGAAGATGCCAAGGAAGACATTGCCAATCTGTTAAAACGTGCGCCTCAAAACGCCCTGTTAAATGAACTTGATGCCATCATCCGCTACGACGAAAAAGATTACGAAGGCGCACTGTCAGCAACTCAGGTAGCCTTGGCGCAATCACCTAGCTCAGTGATGCCACGCCTGATTGGCGCGTTTAGTGCGGAACAGCTGGGACAGTCAGAACTCGCCTTGTCGAATTTGGATTTCATCATCGACAAACTTCCGCCTAGTCACCCTGCGCAGCGTCTATACATTAAGTTGAAAGCTGAGCAGGGGCAGTTGGATGGGCTTGGTGAGCAGGCTCTGTCTATTGAAAACCTAACGAGCGATGATGTAGGCCTGTTAAGTAGTGTTGGTTTGGGCCTAATGCAATCTGGCGACGTGGAAGCAGCTGAAAAGTTGGCAGCCAAAGCAAAAGAGCTTGATGCTAATGAGAACAAAACACCAGCTTTAGGTCTACTTCAGCTAGCGCTTAATGATGAGTCGGGTTTAGAAACACTTGAAGGGGCGTTTGAGCAATCTCCAGATGACTGGACGGTGAATAGCTCTCTTGCGACGGCCTACCTTGCGAAAGGTAAACTTGATAATGCCTTAGTTTTGTCTTCTGAATGGATTGCTTCTGGTAAGACGATTGAAGGTCATATGCTTGCTGGTGTGGTGAATGCAAGAAAAGGTGAACTTACTCTTGCTCTTACTAACCTTGAAAAAGTATTGGCTGAGGCGCCTGAACATTTTATGGCTCAAGCTGCATCAATTGAGACATGGGTCGCATCAGGTCAAATTGATAAGGCTAAAGACGCTGTTGTAACGTGGGCTCAGGAGGTGAATGATTCGGGGCTTTACCGCAATTTCATTTCTTCGATGCGAGGTGTTGATAAGCTTGAAGAAGCAGTAAGATTTGTTGAAAAAGACGTGAAGTCTAAGTCGGTTTTAAATGACGATGCTGGTACGCGTCTGTTGGTGGCTCAGGCGTCAGTTTTAATTCCAGATGCTCAACTTGCTATTGATTTGCTGAAAAATCATAGTGCACCTGCTGGTGGTGAAGCTGCTTATTGGCTTGTTCTATCCACATCTTATAACATGCTTGGCGACAAAAAGAGTGCTGTCGACTCATATCAGCGCTGGTTGGACGATCAACCAGACAATCCAATGGCATTAATGGGTGTTGTTCGCGCGTTGGCGGAAAATAACGATACTGACGCCGTTCTCGAAACGCTTGATAAATATGCCCCAAATCACGAAAACAAAGCGCCAATTGACATGTTACGAGTCAATTTCCTGGTTGATAAGCGTGATTGGTCGAAAGCGCGTGCGATTTTCTCTCGCTTGCCTTCAGAAATTAAAGCAGCGCCAACGGCACAAGGCTTAGGTGGTGTCCTCGATCTTGAGCGTGGTAATACAAAATCTGGTGTTGAGCAGCTGGAGAAAGCATACTCGGCCATTCCTAATGATCGTCATGTACGTTGGTTATCGGCCGGATACCAACAAGCAGGGAAAATCGATAAGCAGATTGAGCTACTTGAGCGTCACGTTGAATCTCAGCCAGCAAGCCATGTCGCGTGGTTCTTGCTAGGCAATGCTGCCTTGTCGGTGTCTGATTTCAGCAAAGGTGAAAAGGCGTACCTTTCGGCCTTAGATTTGTTGCCGGAGAATCCGCTTCTTCTTAACAATTTAGCTTACGCCCAAATTGAGCTAGCTAAATACAATGATGCTATTAAGCATGCAGAAAAAGCGCTTGAGATCGCACCAGGACAGCCAGAGATGGTTGATACGTTAGCTGTTGCTTTACTACGTTCTGGAGATGCAACTAAGGCGCTTGCGGTTGTTTCTGATACATATGCTAAGCATTCAGACAAATTGAGTGACGCTTTCATGGCAACCTACATTGAAGCGCTGGTTAAAAATAACCATGTCGACAAGGCAAAGGTTGTGTATAAGACACACAATTGGAAGGATGCAAAGAAAAAGCATTCTGCTGAAACGTTTATCAAATAAAACAAGGGCCTTCGGGCCCTTGTTTATTTTTAAGCCTTGATAACCGAACTGCTTCGGTGTGTTAGTATATGTAAAGAATTTATACAAATTACTCGTTAGGGATGACGTTGTTATGAAAGGGAAATCATTAATCGCACTTGCGGTTGTACTATCGTTAACTGGTTGTGGTGGTTCAGGTGACGATGTGAGTAAGGATGAGCAGCCATGGTTAGGAGGTCAATTGCCTGGCGGTAATGATCAGGATGATGGTGGCGATGATGTCGCTGAAAATGTTGCACCTGAGATCGTGGTTGATTTCTCTTTGCTTAGCGAAGCATCATTTGGCCAAGAAGTATCTTTACCTGTTGTGGTAACAGATGCTGACGGAGATGAAGTTACGGTATCCCTTTATAACGCGCCCAACTGGCTTTCATGGAATAAGGATGAAGGTGTCATTAAGGGAGTTGTTGACAAAATAGGGGACTACCCATCCTTCCAAGTAGGTGCCGTGGATAGTAATGAAAATGAGGCTACGCTCGCTGTCTCTCAAGAGTTTACCGTCCCAATGCCCGAAAGCTTTGACCTTAATGTGAAGTTGCCGATGAAAATTAGCGCCGGCGATAGCGTCAACATGTACTTTGTTGATGTGTCTGGTCAAAATTATGCTCCAATAACTTTCGGAACCTCTGTGGATTATACTGGCAATGCTGAGTTTGCCGGTTTTAGTGCGGATTTTGATACTTACAAAGATCGAGTGTTGGTCGTGGAATGGCAAAGTCAAAACTATGCACCGTGGTTCAACATTGTCGGCTCTGGTGAGCTAATAGAAACTAGTTTGAACAATAAGTTGGAACTTTCTTCTGACGCACTTGAACTAATGGCTCCAACCGCACAATCTGCGGCTTACTATCACTTACTTCAGAAATATGGCTCTCGACCGGGTGTTACCGATATTGTTGGTCAATCCTTGGCAAGTAACTACCACGGCGCTTTTGCCGGTGACAATTACACGGATATGGTCGCCTACTACACCATGTCACAAGATTATGGTGAGCTCTATGGTCTGAATGAGGTTCTATCTAAAGATCTCTTTGAAGGCTATGAGTTGGAAGTTGATGAACAGCTTGCTGGGTTACCACTAATTCATGAGCCTGGAGATGATCCTGCACTTGAACGAGAAATTACTCGTGAAAGACTGAATTACGACTCTTCCGTTTCTGGACGTTTATGGGAAGATTTGCTTGATCAGGAATCGATTAACGCTATCCAATCTGGAACTGGCTTTAATGTGGGGTCAGGGGAGTGGACGCTAACATACGCCAGCTCATCACTATACGGTGATAGTGAAGGTTTTGTAATCAAATTGAATGATGGTGGAACGTCCGAAATGGTGGAAGGCGGAAACATCATCCGTGGTTCCTGGTCTTCGTCTTCAAGTGCGGGAGAAAGCGCGCTTGTAACTTCTTTCGATATGCCGATTGACACTCAGACACAACCAATTGAAGACTTATCACTTTTACTAACTAAACTTGGTATGAGTGCAACAGATGCAAATAGTTATGTTGAAAAAGCCGAAAGTTCCGGCCTTACGACAGTAGATGTGTCTGTTCGTCCATATTCAGAAATCAGCTACATATCACACTACGTTCCTTTTGTTGGGGAAAGCATCGGGGAGGTAAGTGTTAGTTCTGATATTTCACTGATGGGTGAAACGGTAACGCTGGTAAAAACGCAAGGCGCCAACCTTGTGAAGTCTAAAAAGGAAAAGCTTAGCGCTTGGGAATTTGATAAATCTATTTACGAGGTTGTGCTTAAGCTCCCTGGGGAAGAAGGGTATCAGTGGTTGGATTTATATTATGGAGATAGCGTCCAGTTCAACAAAGACGTAAACAACGCCCCTGAGAAGCCGTGGTCGTGGTCATATGACGAAGATGAAGATGTGTTTACGCTTACCTCAAATGTGGATGGCGAAGAGCTTGTTTCGCGATACATCATTGAACGAGAGCCATCAATGCATTCGTTCAACTCGGGAGACATAAACCCTAGAGCTTATGGTGTTCGTAACATTGTCGAACGAAATGGGGTCGTTATTACGGATGAATTATCTTCGTTATTATTGCACCCAACAGCAAGATGTGAATTCTACACGGACGATTACCCACCTTGCTCAGTTAAGACCTTGCAGCCTGGCAAAGTCGGCCGTGATAGTGATGGGAATTCGACAACTGATGGAGCAGAAGGAATTGGTTTTAAATTGTGGGTAGATACATCACTAGGTGCGGTGAACGTCGGTTACACCTACAACTATCAAGATTTCATTTACATTGGTGATGTTGCTGAAGAACCCGAGGAAGGTGAAGAAGAGTATAATGATTACCGTATTTTTTCACTTGAAAGCGATCCGATTTGCGCAATCGAAGCGAAGACAGATATCTGCTTCAAGTCTACATCAAACCAGCGACTATCAAATACATATGGGTTTAACCGCTGGTCTGTTGACGGTAAGAGTTGGCATCCAATATATGTGAATGCCAACGAGATGATTGTGTTAACCGAAGATGGTGAACTTAAAAGTTACTTGGCCATTGATCCTGTGAAGCTATATGGTTCCGTCACAGTTAACCTTTCCTGGTAACGGGCAGTTTTATCACGGTAGCTCGTTTCAATGAGTATCTATGAGGCCGTTTACCGGCCTCTATTTCTTTTCGCAACCGAGTTGCAAACGGAATTAAAATTCTATCGCTCATAATTACCATTAAAGAACAGTGTTTTGAGCATCATAAGATCATTTTAACTTAAGTTAAAGAGGTTGCCATGGATGGCATATCAAGAACCAAGGAATGGTTCAATAATAATTTTGAGCTCGCCCGGGGTGGAAATAATAACTATCTTGCAATGGAAGGGCTTAGAGGGTTGGCGGTCGTGCTCGTTTTCCTCGTCCACGTAAACTCCATAATGTTACCTTGGCTGTCAAACAACCTAACAGACAGCGTTTTATTCTCCTTTATAACAGCTTGGGGTCATAGTGGCGTTGATCTGTTTTTCATACTGAGCGGTTACCTTATCTACGGAAGTCTTGTTCGTGCAAAGTCTTTTTCCGCCATTGACTATGCTTATAAAAGGGCTAAAAGGATTCTGCCAACGTTCTACTTAGTCCTTGTCGTGTACGTTCTACTTCACCTAACGATCACTAAAGGGATGGGGCGTTTGCCCGATGGTCAGGAGCTTTTCCCATTTATGATTTCTCAAGCCTTGTTGGTACCAACGCTTTTTGGGAACGAGTACCTTGTTGAAGTATCCTGGTCTCTAACGTATGAATTTGCCTTCTATGTCGTTGCCCCTGTCATTTTGCTTGGGGTGGGTATGAAGCGATTAAACAGCCATTTAAGGGTAAGTGTGCTTCTTGTTGTGAGTGTTGTCGGTTTGGCTTTTTTCTATAATGTCGTTGGCCCAGTTCGCTGTATGCTTTTCTTTTCTGGAATGCTTATTTACGAGTTGCGCGATGTTCAGGGTAAGAGGATCCCTAATTGGCTGGGGGTATTAGGTCTGGTTGTTGCGAGTTTATTTATTGGGTTCAATAAAGAGATAGGCGTGAATTTTGTGTTTGCCGTATCGGTTATGATGTTGGGGTATGGAGCTCTTGTGTTTGTATCACTGAGTAATCCGAAGGGTGCGTTACGTTGGTTGCAATGGGCTCCTTTGAGATATTTGGGGAATATGAGCTATTCATACTATCTTGCTCATGGTCTTTTGATACACGCTACAATGATGGCTTTTGGGAAGTTCGTTGAACCTTCATCTGATATGGTGTGGATGTATATCCCGACGATGTTAATGGTGTTTGCTGTTACTTTGGTCGGTTCAGCGGGGTTGTTTCTGATGTTTGAGAAGAAAGTGTCATTGTGAACAAGATAAAGAAAAGGGACCCATGGGGTCCCTTCCTTTAGGAAATAACAATAGTATTACTTCCCTGCCTCCGGAGTGAGAGTTACCCACTCCTGCCAGTAAACTGGCCCGATATATCCCTCGTTTGGGGTCCAACATCCATGCTGAGTATAGTTCACGTCCTGTGAACTTTCGGCCGGGTTGTTCGCTTTGTCCTAAAACTAACTAAACCGCCATTTTGCTTCATGCACTTACACAAATCCATTTGTGCTCATCATCTTGATGAATTCCGATATATCCCTCGTTTGGGGTCCAACATCCATGCTGATTAACCTTTGTTCCTTCAAAGGTGAGTACGCAACTTAGATCCTTAAGTTTCGAACATCGTGTGCTCCAAGCTATTACGCAGAAAATTCTGCGCTCGCCGTCCCTGGCGAGTTCCGATGTAACCCCTCGAAATCGGGTGCAACCTCCTGTCGCAATAATCAAGCGTCCTGCCTGATCCTCCGCCCTGCAAGTTAGATGAAAATCCTATTCAACTATTCTTGCTTAAGTGAGCATCCATGCTCTGTCTCGTCCTTGAGATACCAGCCCCAACTCCATTCGGGTAACAACTCATCCATGAGTCATCCTGGTGCAACACGTCCTGTGTTTAACAGAGCATCATTACTCACACTTGCCATCCATGGCAAGTCACCATCCTTGGTGTTTTCTGTAGACTCCCAGCGTCCTGTAAGCATCCATCCTTGGATCCAAATCACAGGCATGCTAAAGCTCGAAATCTCCCTCGATGTGGGTTCGGCTCTTGCCGCTTTCCGCATCCGTACGGTATAGGGAGTCTACCCTTGTCATCTCTATGCGTTTCCGCTCCCTGACGACATGACAAATAGTACCAATATTTATTTTGTAATGTAAACCCTTTCTAAGTGAAAAATTAAAAATAATTAGCTATTTTCCCTAAAAACAATGTTGTTGTTGTGGCTTTATGAAGCTTACATTTCAAATATGCAACGTAAGCTTTGTTTTATTCAGTTACATATATTCAATTCATATTTAAACCGCAGTAATGTTGTTGGTGTTGTTCTGTGAATCACTTAAAGAGCTTTTTTAATATGGGGTTATTTGTTTTTGCCATTGAAAGGCGTTTTTTTTGCTTATAGGTTTGTTTAAATAATTTTTTATGTATTTTAGGTTGTACATTTCAGTGATTGTGTTGTTTTTAATGGTCATAGACCATAAATAGACTTTGTAGATGAATAAATTGTGAGTTTGGTTATTTGTGGTGAACCAATATTTCATTTTTGTGTCATTATAAGTAAGCCGACTCTGGCAATAAACATAAGGACTCGTTTATGAATGTAGAAATCCATGGTAATGAATCTGTAACTGATGGTATGCGCGAAGCTGTTGAATCAAATTTATCCCGCCTGGCTGATAAGTTTGAATTTTCATCACCGTCGGTTCATTTTGAAGTTAATGGACACTCCACGAGCGTAAATGTGGGTTGCAAATCCCCTCAAGGCGACGTTGTTGTTAAAATGACAAAGCCCGATTTTTATCAGGCGATTCGCTCTGCAAGTAAGAGTCTCGGGGAAAATTTGAGTAAAAATAAACCCCACTAAATAAAACCGTGTAATGTTGCTTTTTTGGTAGCATTGAAATAAATCACCGTTAATGTTACTATTTTCGGTGATTTTTTATATATGAGGAAAGTATATGAGCGCTGCTTTTTTATCGTTGCTGTCGCAGAACCCTGGTCGAATTGATGGTGATACTGCGAAAGCTCTCTATGCTCAAATGCCGGAGTCATATCGCAAGTGGGTTGAAGAAGATGTATTTGTCGACTTTATGTCCACCACGAGAAAGAACACTTTATACTGGTATGATTATGAAGCGGGTGGTACCGATGCTCGAACTGCCCCGGTAATGCAGCATGCAGCTATTAGAACGGATGAGTCTTTACGTATTATCGATGAGCCTCTTGATATTTATTGTAAATTGCATGGAGATAAGCTTCCGCACCCGCAGGCTGTAGCGATCACGAAAATAAACCCTTTACATTGCCTAATGAATGGTATTCCTGAGCCTGTCTTTTTCAGGATGATATTGACTGAAATGTCAGTTCCTAACACCTGCTCTGTTGGATATAATTCAATGAAGTACGATGAGGAAATGACGCGGTTTGGCCTTTGGCGAAGTAACCTTCCTGTGTACAAAAGAGAATGGCAGAACGGTAATTCAAAGTGGGATTTGCTAAACGTTACAGCTGGGTTTTATGCGCTATACCCGAAAGCAATGAATTGGCCTATTAACGATAAAGGAAATGTCTCTTTGAAGCTTGAGGACTTATCTTCTGCTGCGGGTATTACCCAAGAAAATGCACACAATGCATTGGATGATGTAAAAGCCCTTATCGATTGGGGACGTTTTATTAAAAATGCAGCTCCTGATTACTGGAATTACGCGTATCACCACCGAACAAAGAAACAGATTCAGGGAAAGGTAGGGTTTCGTCAAGTAATTGCTGTTGCCAAAACAATGTATGGCGCTGAACGTAGATTTATTTCCCCTGTGTTGGTGCTTGGCTCTGATGCTAAGGATCGGAATAAATTGCTACTCGTTCGACTTGATGATGTTGAAGCGTTGAGGGATTGCTGGCGCGATAGTGTCGATGATTTGAAAGAACGATTGTTTATGAAAAAAGATGAACTCGAATCATCTGGATTGAGACGTCCGCCACTTGACTCTATAAAGCTGAATCAGGCCCCGATGGCTTTGAATGAAGGGTTTTTAATGCAAGTTACTGATGGGTGTGAAAACGCTGGATTGACGACTGATACCATGAAGCTTGCTCAAACGTTGAAGAATAATCCTGCTTTCTTGGATAAGCTTACGGAAGTGATGGCATCAGAGTTCGATAATGATAAGCCGGAGGATCCAGAGCTAGGGTTATATTCAGGATTCCCAACATCTGGTGATGAATACAATTTAGATTTGAGTGCGAGCCAAACCGTTGAAGCATTCTATCTATCGCCAATGAAATGGGACAATCCTACTTACCTAAGTTTGTGGCAGATTGGTCGTTGTCGAATGTCTGGCTCAGGTATTGAGTTAAGTGACGATGAATTGTTGCTTTGGAAAGAGCATTGTTCTGCAAAGTTAAACCGAGCGATTGAAGATGAAAACGATGTCACATTAGGGAATGTGTTGTCTTTGCTTGATGAATCAGAGTTATCTGGTGAATTGAGAGCTTCCTATGAGCAATTTATAAATGAAGTGAAGAAAAGAGTCACATGATGAAAATTTTTGGATAAGCGGATAATAAAAACCACGCTAATGCGTGGTTTTTATTCATTTGGTTGTCCAGCAACGTATCCAATTATCGATTGGGATCAAGTTCATTATCCCAACTGTGCTACGAAGCAAGTTAGAGAGCTCCTGCGCCTTATGAGGGGCAAATGCTTCTACGTATTCGTATTCTTCTCTGTATATGCGGCTGTATATGCGTGATTTTCGAGTCAGAGATACCTGGAACCAAGCTGTCTTTATCCCTCGCTTAGTCAACATGGAATCCAAGCCTTCAGCTGTATGAAATGCCACACATTCGTCACGCCATAGCTTTGTTGAAATAACGTCAATGCCTTCCTCTGTATTTTTGTATCCAATACACATGATTGCATTTGAGAAAGGGCGGTCTTTGTTGATCTTTCTGATCTCTGAGCTTAGGAATGATTGTAGGGCAGGGTGGTACATCACTGCCTTCGAATTTTCACAGTGTTCGTACCCCTGATTTGCAGAAGTAAACATTGGATGCTTTTGAATCTCGTTAGAGAGGTTTACGTGAGTTACACAGGCTTTAGACTGCCGCACCTTAACCAGCGCCTTAATGTTTGTTATTGAAGCGTTGTAGAGGTTCCTGAGAGCTCTATCAAGCCCCCCTGGCCCCATCTGCTCAGTCAATGGCGTGAGGTTGTTGAAGTGCATTTCTAAGAACGGCCTCCAGAAAAGGCGCGCATTCGGTTTGCACTCTGGGGCGGAAAACAGGCGTAACTTGCCATTTCTCTGCCCGACGACTTTGTAGTTAGATCGAGGGTATGCTCCATCAATCGGCTCAATTTCTGGGAAAGATACATTTACCGTTTTGGTCCGGATAACTTCAGCATCATTTAACAGTGTGATAGACACCCCTGACATAGATATATCAGAAACAACCCCTTCGATGTCACCAGTCTTACTTTGTATTACGGCTTTTGTTTTGAACAAAAAGCGGTCTTCTTTTCGTAGTTCTTGTGATGCGGCCTTGATGAATTTGATGCTTGACGAAAACTTCGTCGAGCGAAACGAAAGGCTAGTAAATGCCTTTTCCGATTCTGAAAGTCCGCTCCCATTTGTCACTGGTAAAAAAGATTCAAATTGAGACTTGTCCAGTGGGGATAGGATCAGCATTTTCTTAAGTGCGTTAACTTCATCTTTTGCATTTTGACTGTAAGTGTCGACAACACGGCGAACAACACCCTTGGTCTTAGGTAGGGCGTGCTCAGCGTATGCTTTTTTATGGACACAGTCCGTCAATTCCACGCGAAAAAGGCGTGCATCGTTTGATGTTATGACTCGCTTGAAAAATTCTTTTTCGATCCCTTTGCCGGTCATTACCGCAGAAAAGAAGCTGGCGCCATTCTTTTTGTATACCATCCAGTAAATGGGTTCAGACTGGCAATGTTTAACAAGCTCGTCTCTTGCAATCAACTCAGAAAGACCATTTCCTACATTCGTATCGAAGAATTCAAAATTCACCTGTGAAAGATAAGAGCCGTATGCGTAGATCGGGGATGACTTATCATTCAAAAACAGGACAAGTTCGGTCTGTCTATTGGTGAAGAATTGTTCAGCCATGTTATTAGATACTGAACGCTCCACGGTGGCCATGTCAATTTTGTAACGACCACGATTTCCTCGAATGAGTACAGTTATAAATCTGTTAAATTCTGCATGGTATCTGTTTTCACACTTTTTCAGGAACCATTCGTGGTTCTCAGTGTCTTCAGTCGATTTATCATCGCATTTCACCAGTTCATAACGGACGTAAGGTTGACTAATGACATAATCTTTCTCTAGTCCAGTGTAACGAATCAAGTAATGTTGACCGACCTTGCCCTTGGTCTGGCTCCGCATTTTTAGTCCATTGATGCTTACGTTTTGTGTAACGCATTCAATTTTATTTTTGTGACAGTAGTCAGGGCTAGGACGCGTGTTCTCGTCAAGATCCATCGTAATTAAATAAGTTTCAGCTCGGACACCGAGATGCATCCGTTCTTCTTTACGGTAAATTTGTTCTGAGATGTCGATTGGAAAACACTCCATATCAGCATTCGCTTGAGCTTCTATGATGTTTAATCGATTCTTTTTAATGAACGCAGATACTCGTTCCTCAACACCAATGGTGTAGCGGTCGCCATAACCTTTGTATAGCTCCATGAAAAAGCGTTTGGTAATTGGGTCTAAGTGGTGTTCTCTATCATCGAGAATAACGACATCGGTATTTATTTTGTCGATGATCTCATGGACGCGGATAGGTCGTTTTGAAATTTTATCCTGACGCTGAAGTTCCATTTTTATCTGGAATGCAAGGGGGCCGCTATAGCTTGCGCCAAGCGCTACCTTTAATTTGGCATCTAAATCTTTGCTGGTAGCCCTGTATTTAAGGGCGTCGATTACATTGGTATGCTGCTTCCATGCAGGTGCGGACGGCATAATGTTAAATCCTTTTAAACAAACGTCATTCATCCTTGAGACTGCAATAATATAACAAAGTCAGTGTGATAAGTAAACTGGCTGATTGGGGTGTCATCCATAAATAAGATTAAGTTGCGGTTTTTATTTCGTTTTGCCCTATTTGCCTACATTTTTGAATTGAGGGGTTTTGGGGAATTTTAACGCTTAAAACATTGAAATATATTGACGCAATGTTATACTAGCCCTGTAAATCAGTCTGTTAGCGTGGTATTTTTGATGTGGTATCTTGGAATCGGCTCTGGTGTTGAACTTACATCCTCAGAATCTGGGCTACTTGAAGAGTTAGGATATTATCTTGCAAAGTCAGGGTGGAATCTACGCGCCGGCGGGTTAGGTGCCATTGATGACGCGCTAGTGTCTGGTGCTTCAAGCTATGTTAAGGGATTTATACCTGAGATAGCCTGCATGCATGAGTTAATCATCCCGTTTAGTCAATACAGAAACTATAGTGCTGATGGAGATGCTATCCATGCTTACAGTAAACTCCCCAGTGAAATCCAAAATCAAGCCTTAGGAATAGGTGAGCGTTATTCAAAAAAATCCCGATTGAAATCGAGATTTCAACGCCAAATGCTAGGTTGCGGGGCAGTGCTGGTGAATGGTACAGATCTCCTTACGCCGGTAAAGTTTGCGATCACCCTTTTTAGGGAAGATGTCGTCGTTCGTGGGGAGTCGTACGCTGGAAGCGCTTTTAGTTATGAATCGAATATTTATCGATTGCTTTCCGCCTATAATATCCCGCTTTTCAATGTGGCGAATGAAGAGCATCGGGATAGGATTATAAACTTCATTAAGCTTAAACAGAGGGCAAGCACGCAGGTTTCTAACCCCTCGTGCATCTCATTCAAAAAAGCTATCTAACTTTCCTGTTCTACGATTGTTGGAGTAACTTTCCCATTGGTTGGGTTGTAAAAGAATGAGTGTCCTTCACGTTTCGTGTACTTGTACCGGCAACCGGGGCTTTCAAACGAAGCCACATAATCTGCCATGTCACCATTATTAGTTGTAACGATCTGGTTTGATTCAAGAAGAGAATGCCATAGGCCAGCGCAATGTTCAGATGTGGTTATTTCTGTCCCATTGTTACCTGGATCATTCTTCGTGGGATAGCCGTAACCATTGAAATCAATCAACCCTTCGGGTTCGCCATTTTTACCCCATACTCTCACATCGTTGCCATTCATGCCTGAGCCAAAAGCCATATTGGCTGTTTTAGCAAGAATGACAGCTGTTTGAAATGAGCCGGCAGTAGAAAGTACGGTAGTAGCTTGAGCTTCGCTTTCGAAATCCATTAATTGCGGTACTGCAACAACAGAAAGAACCCCAGTAATTGTCATAGCAATCACCATTTCGGTTAGCGTAAAACCGCGCTGCTTATTTTGCATCATGCCATCCTTAGCAATGTAACAATCCATTTTGGGTTATATTAGCATAAATAGTGAACCATAGATCTGTAAACGATTCATTCAGTTGGCGTTTTCAACCTGATAAGCCGTCGCTTATTTTTACACTGCTTTAATAAAATTACTGCGAGGCTTCCTTTAAATAAAGAATAGAGCATGGCTTCTCCTAATTTTAAAGGTTATCCCACTCCCCAACCGAAAGTTTCAATTGAATAAAACAAATTTAACAAAACACTATAAAAATAAGGCAATAGCCGCTACAGCCCTTTGTTTGTGAGGGGGCACCCTACTTTTGGCATATTACTTGATAAGTTCATTGATGCAGCATTTTGCAAAATGACGAATTAGGACAAGATTATGTTGAAAGGGAAATTTAAAACGCTGGTGCCGGCTATGATGTTGGCGACTGCAAGTGTTGGTGCACAAGCCGATGTGCTTGGTTTTGATATTACTCTTGAGCTGGGGTCTGGTTTGACCGACTCACAGAAAGATGTATTTACTCAAGCTGAGTTATTCTGGGAATCACAAATCACAGGTTATGAGGGCGATATTCGCTTCTCTCCAGCGTTAACGATCACAGCTAACGCCGCAGCAAATGACGGTGTTGGAGGCGTTCTGGGTAGTGCTGGTCCTCGAACTGGCTACGACAACCGTGCGTATAACGGGAAGCTATATACTGCTACTGGTGAAATGTCGTTCGACAGCGCTGATATTGATAATCTCGAAAGTAACGGCAGCTTGTTTGAAGTTATCGTTCATGAGATGGCTCATGTTCTTGGCTTTGGCACGTTGTGGACATACAACGGTCTGTATGTAGAAGGTTCTGGTGAGTATACGGGCGAGTATGCTCTTGCTGCATATCAGGCTGAAACCGACTCAAGTGCTTCTTACGTGCCCGTTGAACTTGAAGGCGGAGAGGGAACCGCTGATGGTCACTGGGATGAAGGCTGGCTGTTAGGTGGATCTGAACTTATGACTGGCTGGCTTGAAGGCGTCACGACTCTTAGCTCGGTTACGTTGGCACAATTCCGAGATCTTGGCTACCTGGTGGCAGACTATGATGTGGAAGTACCTGATGTTCCGAGTGATGTGCCAGCCCCACTTATTGGCGGACTAATGCTTGGCTTGTTCGCATTTGGCCGCAGAAAGAAAGCAGCGTAAATTTACTCCCGTTTAAGCCCGTATAATACGGGCTTTTTTTTGCTTTAAATTCCTATGTAAAAAAATCATACGCACAAACATAAGTGTTGTTGACTTCGTAAAATTAGCTTAACAGTTAATCAGACATCTAATTGAATGAGTTTAACCTAGTCTTTGGTTTCGTATATTTAGTTTAAAAAAAACCTTGTTTTAACAGTGTTTATTTCAACATTTGTGTTTTTGACATTGTATTTAATAACTTTGGCACGCTGATTGAATATAGTAATCCGACGGACTTGTTAACATACATTTAAGGATAAAGAGATGTTTAAGAAATCATTGCTTGCACTTACACTGCTAACTGTAGCAGGCGCTGCATCAGCAGAAGTTTTTACAACGGATGTACAAAACCAAACTTTCACTGGTATCGCTGGTAAAGCGTCAGGTGTGGATGGTGTAAGTCCGTTTGTTTTTGATAAATTTGATGAATCACTTGGCACGCTGACTAACGTTTACTTCCGCTCAACTGTCATTATTGATGGTGGTCTGATTGGTGCAGACAACTTCACCAATGAAGTTGTAAGTGGCTCTGGTCATATCGGTGCTTCTGTAACTATCGGCGACTTAACTAACGATGACGTTAGTCTGTTGGATGATGAATTCAAACCACTTTTCAGCACGGTTGATCGCGTCCGTTCTGCAAACTTCGAATTGGCAGCTGACCCAACTGAATCTCTTGGTGGCAGTGGTGCGGATACGTTCGTAATGGCGGGTGATTATCACGAAGTTATCACTGGTTTCTCAGCGATTGCGCAGGCTTTCCTGTCTCAGTTTATTGGTGCCGGTGACACTTTCTCAATCAACTTTGACTCTAACTCCGAAGTTTACGTTGAAGCAGATGGTGCTCAAAACACGTTCCAGACGGCGGTAATCGACCTGGGCCTTGAACTGGTTTACGAGTACGAAGTAATCGAAGACTCTGGTGACGATAACATCAGCGATGTTTCTGCACCATTCGGTGTAGCGGCTCTAGGCTTGAGCCTTATGGGATTTGGCGCAGCTCGCCGTCGCACTAAGTAATTTTAAACTGACTCTAGGTCAGATTTTATAATTACAGAAGCCCCGCTATAAGCGGGGTTTTCTTTTATGCGTTGAATCACCACGGAATCATGGAGGTTAGTTATCTGACGAATTTCATATCCACATCCATATTCGTTCATGATACAATCAAATAAACAACTTATATGTTGTCATGGATGTTTTTATTTGGAAAAGGATTTTCAATGTATGTAAGAAGCTTTTTGAAGTGGGCCGGTTCAAAATACAACTGCCTTGATGACATTTTTAAACGTGTACCACGAGAAGGTGACTTATTAGTTGAACCATTTGTTGGTTCTGCTACGGTGGCCCTTAACACCAACTATAAGCATTACGTCCTGTGTGACTTGAATCCTGATGTAATAAATTTATATAAATTCGTTGTTGCAGATGTTGAAGCAGTAATTATTGCTCTTCGAGATTACTTCACTCCAGAGAATAACGTTAAATCTCGATACTATGAACTGAAAGAGCAGTACAACAATTCAACTGACGACTGGGAGCGAGCGATTTTGTTCGTTTACCTGAATAGGCATTGCTATAATGGGTTGGTCAGGTATAGCGGGAAGGGGTTTAACACTTCATTTGGTTCGTATGCAAAACCAAAACTTCCGGAAGATGAAATGCGTTTCTTTGCCAAGAAATTTAAGCGAGCTGACTTTCGTTGTCATAGCTTTGAAGACTTGAAGGTGCGTTTCAGAAAAGACACGACTGTACTATCGGATCCGCCATATATCCCAGCGAGCCCAACAGCCTCCTTTTCTTCATATACTCCAGTTGGGTTTGGCCAAGTTCACCACAGAAAGCTTAACAGCATGTCTCGTAAGTGGAGTAAGCGGAAGGCAAGAGTCTTTGTTTGTAATCATGATGTAGAGCTCGTTGATAAGCTTTATTCTGGTTTTGTTCACAAAGACGCATTTGAGGTTTCTCGCACAATTTCTTGTAAAATTGATGAGCGCGAAAAGGCAGACGAAGTTCTTCTGTCATATCAAGAAATCGACGTTTAATAGTTGGCTTTGTTGCTAAAAAGACCCCGGCATGACCGGGGTTTTTGTTACTCAGGTATCAACATTGGTTTTATTATGCGACATTTTTTCGAATATTATCAGAAGAGAATTTATCAATCATCTCTTCATAAGGCATAGGGCGATACATAAAGTACCCTTGCACCATGTCACAACCTATTCTGTTGATCACCTCAAGCTCAGCATCTGTTTCGACACCTTCAGCCACGGTGTTTAACCCCATAGAGTTGCCAATGGCGACGATGTGACGCAATAAGGTTCGCGTGGCGACATTTGCGTCAACGTCCTTGACGAAACAACGGTCTATTTTCAACTCATTTACGGGCAATCTCATTAAATACTCTAATGAAGAGTGACCTGTACCAAAATCATCTAACGCAACGGAAATACCAAGTGAACCAAGGTATTTTATTGCCTGTATGCTCCCCTCAATGTCATGCATCAAAGAATGCTCTGTTATTTCAATTTTGAGGTGTTCTGGCTTGATGTTCAATGCTTGAATTTCTCGGCTTAATTCAACAATAAACGCATCATCCATTAAGCGATCTGCGGATACGTTGAATGAGAGTTTAAAGTCTCTCCAGCCACGTTTTTCCAAATCAGCGACCAAGCGAGTAATCCGATGCATAACCCAATAATCAATCCCTTTGATTAATCCAGTTTCTTCAGAAAAAGGTATGAATACACCTGGGCTTACGTCGCCTCTTTCATCATCGTTCCAACGGATCAGAGCTTCAAACTCAGTTGAAGTTTTATCCTTTGTCGACACTTTTGGCTGAAAGACAAGGTGGAACTCATCAAACTCAATGGCTCTGCTGATGTCGTCAGAAAGCTTCTTGTTGTCTTTTATCCGTTCAACCATTAACTGATCAAACCGCACAAGGTCATCGCCTTTGTTTTTTGCATCATGTAGAGCCATTTCAGCTTCTTCATAGACGCGGAACGGCTTTTTGCTTTTACTGTCTATTTGACTCCAACCAATAAAGCTTGTTGCGCTCACCTCAGATCCATCTAAAAAAACACCGGAGGCAATAGCACTTCTGATTTTCTCAGAAAAGATACGTGCGGGGCGCTCCCCTTTGGGCAAGTTAATCATGACAAGAAACTCATCAGCAGAACCGCGAGCAACAACATAACGATCAAGATTCCATTGATGTCTCAAATGCTGCACTGCGTTTTTTAAGTTGCTGGCAATTTCACGCAACAGCTCATTGCCACCGTCATATCCATGCGTGTCATTGACTTGCTTAAAATTCTTCAAGTTAATGACGAAAACAGATAAGTAAAGTTCTCGTTCAGGGAACTTGTAACCTTGAAGCTTTTTGATGAAGCATTGTTTATTATTCAGTCCGGTTAATGAATCAAAGAAAGCGAGTTTTCGAACTTCTCGGTTCTTCTCTTGGATAGAATCATTCATGCAAGTCATTGCAGTAAATACTTCCCCAATTTCATCATTTCGTTCAGTGTCCAGAGTGATATCATGCTCACCTCTGGTTATCTTATTTGCTACGTTCGATATTAACTTTAAGCGACGAAAAATAAGTAAATTTAGCAGGTGATAAACGAAGAAACTAACAACAGCGGCCGTTACGAAACCGATTAGCAACGCTTTGTTCTTCAGGTTTTCAAGATTCGCAGTTTTTTCTTGCACGTCCGTAGCGCTAAATATTGTGTAGTTATCAGTCTTCTCAACTGAGGTTACCCACATTTGCCCATTAACCTCGGCAAATCCATATTCATGACTATTTAGTGATGCACTGTAAAGCACTCTAGCCTCTTGAGAGCCGTTAAAAATAAAATCCGAACCGTCAGTCGTTAAGATAGCCGTTATTTGCTTAGCGTTTGATACAGGAGTCATTTCAGCATTTAAGAAGCGAGTGTCTCTAGTGATGATAAGTATCCCGTTTTCAATTTTCGTCGCGTGAATAATTCTCCAACCATTTATGGTCTCTAAGACATGAGTTCCATACTTTCCCGTTTCGACAACGTTGCGGCGGATCCAATCACTTTCCTTCGAAAAGGGTTGGAATGGATCTTCCGTGTGCATTGTGATTATTTTCCCTGCATCGTTCAAAAGATAGAGTTCTTTATATGATGAGTTAACTTCAGATAAGCTTTCAAACATTTTAAGTATTGTATTTTGGGCTTTGATTGAGCGGTCAATAGTAGAGTTACTAAGCAGTGTCTTGATGGCATCTTCACCAGCAAGTATTTGGGTGACTTTAGATAGCGCACGTACATGAGAGTCAACCACGTTAACCGCTCGCAATGCGTGATCTCGGGATTGCTCTTGAGCGGCAGACATGTCTGAATAACTTAGCTCGTGATGAAACCAAATAGAGACCAGTATTCCAACAGCGCAAATGACTGGCATTAAAATCAAAAATAGCCGTATACGCAAACGATTACTTTTCATTTGAAACCCTCTCAAACACACTTGATTTCAGTAGTTCGAACTGGACGTTTGCAGGATCTGAAATAAAGAAATCAAATAAATCTGAGTTCTGTACATCAGTTAAGTCTTTTTCTGCACTGGACACTCCCGATTGGAGTTCAATTGCGTGGAGGCTGTCCGACCTTGTGATGAAATTCATGAATTGAACCGCACCATCAATGTTCTGAGTCAAAGAATGCACAAATGCGTATTCATGAAAAACCCGGGTTAAATTTTCCGGGTAACCAAAAGTTAAATTGGGATTAAGTTTCATCAATGGGGCGGCTGCTGTATCTTTCATTGGTGCTATGTATATTTTCTCTGAAAGAACATCTTGCGCTGCAAACGAAAAAAGGTTCGGGTTCGCATTTCTCGCTGCTTGAAGCTTTCTGCCGGCGCTCGATATTTCGGTATGCCAATCGTCTGATTTTGTTTTTGATAGAGATAGCAAAGCAACGGTCATCGCGTTGTTATAAGTGCCTGGTAAGGCGACTTTATCAATCAGCCCCGAGGATGGGTTTAATATTTGTGACCATGTTTTTGGTAGCGTAGTTTCGGACTGGTTGTAAAGTACGCCAAAAGATGTGTAAGAAATAAGTCTTGCAAAATCGGATTGGGTTGGCGCCAACGCCTGTAGGTGCTCATCGATACGTTGCTTGGTTACCTTTAAATTTGCCAAGTTCGCAACGTCGTTTTTTTCGATGTAATACAATAGCCCTTGCTTATCGATTAAGGCAATGTCAATTTTCTCAGAATACGACTCAAAAAGTTCATCTCGAATGCGGACGTCATTGTAATTGATGACATTAACGGTAGCCGAAAACTCAGTTTCAAACTGTTTCAAAAGGGATGGAGGGAAGTAGTTATTTGGTGCCAGAACGGTTATTACGCTCTGCTTGGCGAAGACACTACATGTTAATAGTGTGGCGCACATTCCCAGTGCTAGTGTTTTTAACAAATCCATTTGCATTCCAATTGCGTTTACTACATGCCAGTCCATTGACAATACGTGGCCGATCATACCAGATGTGTTTTTATTTTAAAACCGTTAGTTGGATGGTTTTTCTACGGGAAATATGTTGAAACTAATGGCTAGAGGGGTTTTGGGTAAAGTTAAGCAGGGGTTTTGGGGAAAATAAGCATTTTCAGTTAGGGGGGTTTAAGAAAAGTTCATTTATCTCTTGAAGCTCCTGAGAGCCTGCTGTTACTGGGTTTACATCATTTTTGTTGTTTATTTGACCGTATTCTTTGAGCGGGGGTTTAAAGAAAAGATAACGTGGGTTTTGAGTAAAGTTAACACTTATCATTATGGGGTTTTAAGAAAAGTTCAGGGGGGATTTGAGAAAAGTTAAACAGTATTTTGCCATAAAAAACAAAAGAGTAGATGTTCCCCTCTATACTCTCTATTTATTATATATTAAGTAAATATATTCTCTATATTCTCTGCTCATAAAAATACATCTCGGAACGGATCGCGAAAAGATCTGACTTTGTAATTTTTCCTCTAACGCGGTGACAAAAAAGAAATTCCATGTTATATTCTTCGCCCCTGTGTAAGTGATCGCAGGTAGAAGCAAGGATGCTAAGGAAGACGGAGAAATATCTCAATGCATGTTATGGATGACTCAATTTCAAAAATAGACCAGTTGTACCGAAGACAGCTGTCACTTTTTTCATCACCAGAAGTTCTTGGTAACACCTTTGCCGACCCAAATTCGATTTCTCGCTTTGTCCATGATAAGCGGTCTAAACGTGTTTCGAGCTCAAATCTAAAAGATTTCCCTAAAATCATCGGCGCCAATGGTGGGTTTAACCGAATTAAAGGCGCTCCTATTCAGGTCACCAATCAAGATGGTTCCGTCGAAATAGTTCATGTGTACCCTGGTACCAGAGAGTCACTGATCGAAGAGTGTCTTATTCACTTTGCTACAAACGGTGAGTTCTCAATTGAAAAAGGGGAGCCGGGATACCGCCTGATGAATGGAAGGGTGGGTGTTTGTTTTACCCTTTACCAATTGCGGAAAGCTCTCGGCCAGCGAAATAAGGAATATCGCCTCGATGAATTGAAAGAAGGGTTGAATGTTCTTAAAGATGCAAATTACAGTTATTTCCCGGATGAAGATACGGATAGAGCTGAGCATTTTGGTGAGTATATCATTTCGAAAATGACGAAGATAAGAAACGACAACCCAAATGACGCAGTGAGAAGTGATTACGTTTACTTTGTTGAATTCACATCAGAGGTGAGTGATAAGATTCTGTCTGGCGAATACCGAACGTACGACGCCCTTTGCTCCCTTTCAATGAAAAGCCCTCTGGCGCGCTATTTGTATAAACAGTTTACTCATGGGTGGCAGCAAGCTAATAACCGTGGACAAACAGGTTCGTATCTTGAGCTTATGCAAAACGAAGTTATTCAAGCATCTGGCGTTCCATTGTCAAGCAACGTAACAAAAAGAAGAACCGTGTTACTAAACGCTTTGAATGAATTAGTGACGTCTGGCATTATCCAGAAGTTCTCGGAGCAAGATGATATATTACCGGTAAAGAATGGTAGAAAAATCATTGATGTCATGTTTGTAGTTAGACCTACAAACCGATTTATTAAGCAACAGATAAACGGTTTCAAGCGATTGAAAGAAAGTCGCCAAGTTGGCGAAAGAAATTACAGAGCATTGCAATCATCAGGGATGTCATTAAGAGCCAGTTAACATTGAAATAAATTGTTGCCATGCTGGTTTTTTGATGGTAAAGTTTGGTTATATTAGAGTACATAATTAAATTAATTGGCGGCTACATGACTAAACAAGCAAGCAAACTGGTATTGATTACGGATCTAGGTCCCAAAGTAACTTTGGCAGACATTGCCAACCCAATGGTGAATGTTGAGCACAGCGTTCGAGTTCCCTTCTTCAAAGATAAAAGAGAACAAGGGACGACCATCCCCCTTATTCTTTTTGCAGCCCTCAAAGTGAAAGCCTTAGTGAGCATGGGTAAGAGTGAAGAGGTTGAGGATTTGGACTCAAAGACAATTGCTCGAATTAGAGACTTGCTCAATGACATCCATGGACTTAAGGTATCGGTGCTAAGTGAAGAAGATGCTGAAAACGTACTGGTAGCAAAAACTGTCCAAGAGGTAGTTTTTAATCACCTGGTCTACGGTGGGTCGTTAGCGGTTCGAAGTGTTGATGACTTGCTGTTTGAAGATAGTCAGAACAAGGCGCATACGATATCAGGAAACGGTTCTCCATCATTCTCGCTTCCTCCGTACCTATGCCGATATCGCCTAAAGGAAGAGCGTTTGAATGTGAAATCACCGTTCAATGCGATAAATCCACTTATGAAAGCGATCGCGAAAGAAGTGTTCTCAGGCCTTAAAAATCACGATAAAGATGATTGGGCTCCGCTTGGTAGTTTTAGTCGCCGAGTGCACAACTACATTACCTATGAGGCGCTTTGTCGACACGGATTTAGCCAAGATGAGCTTAAAACAAAGATCAATAATCCTGGTCTTGATTAAAATTTTGAATTTTTCGCGCCAGAGTCGGGGTATTTGGATTTTGGTTTAGTCGAAATTAATGTGAGATCAGAAACGCCAGCGCAGCAGAACTGTACTGGCGTTTTTTATTCCGAAAGAATAATTAATTGAATGTGGATGGTTCGATAGTTTCTATTGTTTCTTTAGAGTCGGAAAATAAATCCTGCGCCTCAGTTAAAACGCCGGATATCGACTCAGGTGAAAACGTTCCGTCTGGTATTAAAGGAAGGAAGAGGAACGATAACCAACACAATAATACGGTGTGTTCGATTAGGCGGTTTGCCTTTTGTTCAAACTCGATATTAAACAACCTCACCTTTTTTGTTGGTCTGAATAATGGTATGCCGCCATAGTATGGCCAATCGCAGAAGGTGTGAGATAAACAACCAAACGCAAACCCTAACATTGCCATTCCGGTAGTAATATCTAAAAACCCAGCCTGAAGGGTTAATGTTCCGACTTCGTGGGTCCCGGCATAACCCACCCCGGCTAAAATGATATAGAACCATGGGAAATGAGTGAAAGTCCGATGCGGGATCACTTTGAACTCAAGAAAATCCGGCGCCAGATTACCAATAAAGATAGTCATCGCAACGAGAAGTGTTAGTGAGTTTTCAATCCCGGGATAAATACTAGATGCAGTGGCTGTCCATGCCAAAGCCATAGCTAAACCTGTTTTTATGTGACCATCCAAAGTCATACGACACCTCCATGTGTCTAAATCAAAATTAGAGCTCCTGCCAAGAGTGATATTAACACACAGCCAATACATCAGACGGCCCTTCCTTGAATAACTATGATAACATCATAAATGTTGTATTAAATTATCTCAGGGAAGAGTCATGCCGGCGCTAATAAATACCAAAACATTGTTGGATATTTCACGACATTCAAACAAGATTGTTCGTCTTAGTCAGCTTATGGATAAGATTGAGGCAGGGTACCTTGTTAACCAGATGGGTTATCTCTATAGCGAATCAGACCCAATGGATGTAGTCTTGGCGTTCAATAAGGACCTTGGCACTACGGCTAACATGATTAAAGATGTTGCATTGATCGTTGAATCCGTTGATGAGGGTGGTCGTGCTTTGGAACTCGTTGGTGACGAGAATGACCTTGGTGTTTTGTTTCCCGAGCATTGGGATAACGACACGAAAAGACTAACCTTGTTTAACTATGGAATTAGTAAGCGAGGTCAAACGTCGACAACAAAAACCGATGAAATAAAAGCAGCTCTTTATCATAGCATCATGGGAGATACTGCTAAGAAATTTCCATATGGCGCATTCAAAAAGCACGTTACAGCAATGAAGGCGCTTGAGAAGACTGATAGGCCTTCACACGAAGCACCATTTCATGAAGCGCTGTCTTATGCCAACCAGCTTGTCGCGGTTGAGATGTGGCAGCCATTTTATGAGGCTGCTATCGCTACCACCGGCCACTTCAGAGAATTCAGAAGAAATTTGAGTGATAAAGAGCGACAAACCGTTGATGAGAAAATCTACTCTGGTCGAGCGATGATTGACGGGGTGGTGAAGGATTCGACTTACATTACCATGGAAGGGCAAGTGCAAACTGCGTCTTCACATAAATCGAATGAAGGTGTGCTTTCGTCCATTGAAAAAATGGTCAAAAACCTTGATTTTATTCGTGCGGTTGAAATTGATAAAGATACGGATATCGTTAAATTTCACGATATGATGGTGGATATATCGCGCATGGGGCTGGACTTCCCAGATGCATTCGAATTGAAGTCGAGAAAACTAGGTAACTACCGTGCTTGCGGTATCAGCTCCACAAGGGGAGCCGTGACTGAAGAGTATGGGTTCGCGAATGCTGAACTACAGATCGTTGCCGTCGACGTAAACTACCCGACATCACTGTCGCACGAAGTAACGCATTTCAGAGACAGAGAAAACACCCCTCACCGAGAGAAAATGATTGATCATTTCAGGTCAAAAATAGATGTCGATGCACTAGAAGAAATTTACCCTAAAAAAGCGGGGTATTACCTGAGTGGCAGAGAAGTGTTGGCTCGGATGGGTGAAATTGGCTTTATGCTGAACCAATTCGGGTATAGAGACGGAGAATCGCTTTCTGATTTTAAGGAACGCGTTATCGTCGATCGAGAATCAGTGGTTGACGATGATAAGGCCAAATTTAACGTTAGCTTGTCTAAGACCCTAGAACGTTACCTGGGGGAAGATGATATTCTATCTCAATACATCTACTTTGATATGTCTAATTGGCAGCCAGATGAAATGTCACTGTTACGTGACTTTACGCATGATTTCTTCTATAAGCATGATCCCGAAGTTGCTCGAAGATTACAAGAGCGTATTGATCAGGGTATTCTAAATGCTACGAGCTTGAATTACCAAAAGATCAAGCAAAGAGATAATCCAAAGCGAGTCAGAAGAGAACTTAGCGACGCTGAGCTACTTGTGAAGAAGTTCAAGCAAATGCAACCAGATGAACTGGCTCCAACTTACAAAGCAGGTGTTGAAAAGGGATTATTTAAAGATGGTGAGTTCTTTGAGGCATTAAATAATGGTGTTTTGAATTTGTTTGGCGTAGCTAAAGAAACCAAAACTCGCATTAAAATGACATATGATGGTCTTCGAACTCAGATGTTAGCCATGAAGTCACTTTCCGATATCATTGATGTTGATGCTCGTCCTGGGGATGCTTTGGTTGCCGCGAGGGTGTTTGGTGGATATGCAGTTGGAGCCGGCATCATCGACCCTGAAAAAGAACCTCAATTTTCCACGTTGGGAGTTTCAGATAAGTTTCTTCTTAATGCTGGAGAATTGACCACAGGCATGCAGGAGTTTGAACCTGATTCAGACATACAGAAACCTGGCGTGTCGAGTGTTGCTAAGTTAGGCAGTAAATATTGGCGGTTATCAGGTGAATCGACGATAGTTAATGAAATTAAAGAAATCGGTCAAACGTTCACTAGAGACTTGTTTTCAAGGGTTTTTGAAGGTGATTCATTAATACCGCGTATTGATGTAACGAAGAGCACCCCTTCAACGGAAGCTGCTAACTGGTTAAAAGTGGCTTCACTTTTTCATCAGGAGTTCAATGGGTATCTTCCTGACGAAAATACGCACGACTGGCAATATGACATGATTAAACATAGTCGTATGAATGAGCTAGTTAGTGGGGGAGTGACAACTGGCCAGCTCGTTAGTCTGGCAAACGATTCATCATGGTCAATTGTTTTGAATTTACCAGAATTGAAATATGAGATGGCGAAGTCTTCGGAGCTTGAGTTGGTAGATAAGCTACTTGAGTCTGGCATCTTGGACGAGCTCGGGATTACCAGAAAAGATGTCTTTGACTTTGTGCTTTCTCACGATCACTTCCCAACAATTAAAACGGAGACATCGGCCGATGTATTCAAAGAGTGGGCGGAGCCTTTGCTAGATAGTCGGGCAATGAAGGGTGACGATACACCACGTCGAGAAACTTGGGGGCTAGGTTTTTACCGTCGCGAAGAAGTCGACGACAGTAAGCCCTTGTCATTTGCACCACTTACGTCCTTGGTAAGTATGTGCATGGATAAAACAAAACTAAATGTCGAGGAAACGCAACAAAAATTGGCAACAGCTGTTTCAAAGATTGGGATGGAAAACCCATCATTGGATCAAGAAATTGATAAATTCATCAGGAAGAGAATGCCTGATTTCAATGTTGCAAGAGCAGAAGCTTATTCTGCGAATGGTAAAGCTTCAGCGAGCATGAATCATCCTATGATGCTTGCTCTTGAATCGCAATTGTTCGAAGGCGACTTGATGGTGTTTGATATGCCTAATGCCGTTAAGGCAACGGATATGGCCAAATCAATTCTTAAACAGTCACTGATGGCAAGTTACATCACTGATGCCCTTGCTGGTAATCCTCTGTATATACACGGGTACCTTAAGTCAGATCGTGATACGCGAATGGATTGGTGTCGAATTAATGAAGGTCAAACTTATGAAGGTGAACTTGCTCGTGGTCTGGGGGTCGTTATTGAAACGGTCACTAGAACCTTGCAAGGGATCCCTGTTTTGCAAATGAGTAAGGATCCAACAGACTCGTACTTACAAAATGGGAGTAAGCCAGGTAGAGATGAACTCAAAAAGAAGGTTGAGCAGTTTCTGGAGAAATCGGTTTCAATTGACCCATCGGCAACAGCAATGCTGTTGAGTGGAACGACAGTGTTAGCCTCACCTGAGAGTTCTCACTCACTTCATAACAAACATCATAGATGCGCATCTATCGACCTATGTCAGATGTCAGCCGCGCTATCAACGCCGTTTCTTGAGGACGGGGTGTACTTGTCTGATATGAGACCGGTCGTTGCTGACATTTCGGAACGATTAAATCAAATTGAAGCACCAACTTTACCTCAAACCCCTGAAGAGCCTTCGATAGAGAAGCCGAGCAATAAACATGATGGTAAATCGCCAGAAGTAAAGCTGGAACAGGTTTTACCTGATAATGAACAGTCGGAGTATTTTTTGAAAATCAACGAAGATGTTGAATCTCCAGAGAAAAACACTCCATTCACAGAACGAAATCAGATGCGATTATTTTAAGGTGGTATAGCCACCTTATTTTTCTATTTCAAGGTTTCGGTCTCGACTGAGTTCGACTTTCAGGATGCTTTGACGTTTGTGTAGTTCAGCGACATCGCTATTTTCGAGCAGGTACAGGAATGCTTTATTTTGCACCTTTCGAGACCAGCTTGCGTTGCCTGCTGCTCCAATAATAGCTCGCTTCTCATCAAGCGCTTTGTTTTCTTCAAGGACTTCTTTCACTTGTACCGTCAGCTCATGAATGAAGCGCCTTGCATTTCTTTCAAGGTGGAAGTAGTCACTAAGTCTGTCCATTAGATATGGTTGAACCGTGACGTTTTTCTTAGCTCGCGTGACGCATAAAGAAATTGCGGGCCGCTTACTGAGTTCAGAGTAGTCTTCTTCTTGAATGTCATTCAGGATATCCCCAAGAATCTGGGCCTGAATGTGAGATGAAGCATACTTGCTTACGTCAATGTTGTTTAGGCGGACCTGGCTGAAAAAATTGGCAGCCCGACCTCTGATCAACTTGATTGCTTCATCTTTGATGCTGATGTTTCTTTCGCTGAGTGCTTGTGCCTCAGACTTGCAATTTAAACGCGATAATAGCTTTGCCTTCACTGCATAATACAAGAACGGAGGCATGCTGAAAGACTTACCGTCACGAGCCTTAAGCGAGATGCTTAAAACAAGCGTCGATGGTATGTCATTCATAGGGTTGGCTAAATCTTCCAATGTGAACGTTTCGTTCATTCCTAGTCTTTCCTTTGCTTGGTTTTATTAAATAATAGAGGAAATAAGACTTTAAATCAACGGGGTTTGCAGATATAATAAAACCAATTAAAGAACAAAGATTAGTCATGAGGATGTATGGCAGCAAGAATCGGTGATAGTGAAATTGAAATTCCAATTCCGGATTTGAGAATGCGGAAGAGAAGTGCGCCTGTATTTGAGAAAATGAGGGAGCGTGGAGAGTCCTTTTTGGTTTCCGTTCTGTCTGCCAATAGGATTACAGACGTTTCTCAGTCTGCATATAAAGCTTTGCACTCGCCATCGATGAGAACATTGGACATGTGGCGCCTTAAGGATATTGAAAAGGCGGTAGACCGTCTTGCTCTTGCCAAGGAACGAGGTGAACGCGTGGGGCTGGTTACTGATTTCGACGTGGATGGAATTTCTTCAGACGTTGTTATGTACCGTGCGCTTACTGAACATTTAGGCTTTGATGAGTCTCAAGTTGTCGAATACGTAAATAACCGAATGGAGTATGGTTACGGATTTAACGACAAGGTCCTTGACCGGGTATTATCGACGGAAGACACACCAACCCTTCTTATTACAGCCGATCAGGGTTCTAACGACAATGCGAGTGTCATATTGTTTAAAGAGGCGATGGCTAAGCGAGGTATCGACTACGCTGATGTTATTGTTACGGATCACCACCATATAAATGTTGGTGAAACATGTGCTGATGCAGCTGCATTTGTGAACCCTCAAAGACATGATTGCGAGTTTGAAGATAAAACCATTTGCGGATGCATGGTGGCGTTATTGTTTATGGCTGCTGCACACAGAACATTTACTGAGCGTAGCATTATTCCTGCGGACACACCGAGCGTTCAGCATTTACTCACCTATGCATCTCTGGCGACGGTTGCAGACTGTGTTTCTCTGGCAAGTGAATACAATCGATTCGTTGTGCGTAAAGGCCTTCATGACATGAATCAGGGTGTAATCCCCGCATGGCAGGTGTTGATGGAGAACCGCTACAAGTCAAATGCAGCTCTTACGTCTCGCGACCTGGCATTCATGCTTGGCCCAGCTATCAATGCCGATAGTCGAACAGGTGGTGACGGTAGTGATGCGTTGAATTTTCTTAAGGCAAAGAATTTGGATGATGCGAGAGCAGCCTATGCAGCTCTTACGAAGCGAAATACTCGCAGGAAAGACATTGAATTGTCGATGGTTGAAGTTGCCCTTGCGGACGCTTCTGAACAGTATTACGTTCGTGGATATCGTGGTATCTCGATTTACTTGCCTAAAGGCTCTCATGGTATCCACGGAATTGTTGCTTCTCGAATTAAAGAAAAATTCAACTGCCCAACGATTATTTTTAGTCCTGTTGATGTTAATGAGAAAGATCACGCGAAAAGAGAGTTGACGGCTTCAGCTCGAAGCATCGATGGTATCGATATTCATAGCATCATGACCGAGGTTCAAAAAGATATGCCAATTAAATTTGGCGGGCATCCTATGGCGCTTGGTGTGAAAAAACTGACAAAAGATCTTTTCCCTCAATTCCAAGAAACATTTGATAAGTATGTCAAAGAGGAAGGTGTCGCGCGATGTGGCGACGCGAAGGGTTTAGACCACCTTTTCTTTCCCTTTGTAGAGGTTGACCATCTTATACAAGAAAATGAGCTTAACTGGCTACGGAATGTTAACACGCTGGGTGAAATTGCTAAATTAGAGCCTTATGGTCAGCGATTTGAGCTCCCAATTTTCGCCATTAACGGTGTGTTCGTTAACTCCAGTCGATTCGGTAAAAGCAACAGCCACCTCAATATCATATTCAAAGATTCAATGGATAATGAGCATGTGGGGGTGTTGTTCAACTACGAAAGAGCATCATTCGTTTCTCAGCTAGTGATTGGGAAGATGTACACTTTTGCCTTTAAGATGGAATACGACAGTTACAAGAAATCGATTGGTTTACAGATAGAATCTATTGCCGAGGGAATGAACAATTTGAAAACAACCCGATAACTCTTAATGTGTTAAGATAGGAATACTAAAGCAAGGATGCTGGAATAAACATGGCAGTTACAACATTTACACGCGTTGCATTTGAGGTTTTACGTCATATCAACGCATTTGACAAAGTCTCCTTGTCTGGCCTGGTAGGTCGGACAGGTGAGAGTCGTGCATCGATAGGGAATGCAATTGACTTTCTGGCGGCCAATGGTCTGGCGGGGACGAAGTACGGGGACATCTACTACCCAACCCAGAAAGGCCTTGCTTTGTTATCGACAGAGCCCCCTCGAAAGGAGCTTGATGCCGTATTCAAACGAAATGGATGGGATCACCCTTTAACACTGAAGAAGGTGGTTGCAACGTTAGAGTCACAGCAGAAATCACTAATTCAAATTGCTCAGGAAGTATCAGAGAAAAGAGCTCAGAAAAAATCTGCCGAACTTGAGCAGACAAGAGTTAAAGAAGCTTCCAGAAAACGTGCCATTCTAAGTGACGCTAAAAAGACGCCCGTATCGACTCCGCCATCAGCACCAACCAATCATGTTGGTACTAGCCAGTTAAAAGACTCGTTACTTGTAAACGCAAGAAAGAAAGCCGGCATAAAAATACAACCAACCCCAGCGAAACAATTATCTCCAACCGTCGAGATGAAAGGTGCAGAACGCCTGCACCTCACCCCTATTCAGTGTGCGATTGTGTCTGCATTGACAGATAAAGGCGCCTTATCCGCTGACGGTTTGGCTAAGCATCTCATTTCTGCTGGCTACCCAGTTGATAGAAATGTTCATTCACTGTTACGACCACTGATTGTTCGACGTTTCATTGGTTTTGACGCGAGTAAAAACGGTTACGCGCTTAATGATAAAGGGCGTAATGACATCTTAGAAGCAAAAGGAATTGCTATGGATATCTTAGGAAAATTAAAGTTCCCTTATTTAGAGTTGCGAACGATTGAGATCATTCGTGATCAAGGTGGGGCTCATGGTTTGGCCGAACGACGCTGTGAAAAAGCGGTAGCAAAGGCTGCTGATGAGGGCGGCATGGATTCCGGTCCAAAGGCTGTAGATATAACGCTTTCTTCACTTGAAAAACGTGGACTTATCAAGCGAACAGGCAATGGCATGGTATCGCTTACCGTGGTGTGTCAGTCATTAATCGGCTTGCGACCATACAGTGAGCGTGACTTACGTACGTTACGTGAAAATGGTCAGGATGAATTCGCTGACATTCTGGTTCAGTATGGCGAAGCGAAGTCTGTGAAGACTAAGAAGCCGAAAGCGAAATCGCAAGCCGGGTCAGAGGCCAAAGAAGACAAAGAACCTACTGTTGATGCACCTAGTGAAATCAAGGCGGATGAGGGGCAGTCGGGTAAATCAACACTTGTTGACGACGTAGTGCCGTCTTCTCCGGAAGCGACTGGCGAGTCTTCTGCGATTGAAGATTACTTGGGTGAACTATTGACGGAGGAACCGGAAGAGCCAGCCAAAGTATCTGATGCAATCTCTGCGGTTGCTGCATTAAAGAAAAAGCTTAATAAGCCGGCGTTACCTGGTATTGCCAATGCACAAGAGAAAGGTCAGTTGGTTGATGCTCTTGTTGATTTGCTTTCTGGCGATGAAGATGCTTCACCAATTGTTGCTGGTCTTGAAGATATCAAAAAGGACATTATTGCGAACGCTGTTAGCTAACCCTTACCCTTAATTGGGTATCAAAAAGCCGATCGTTAGATCGGCTTTTTTGTTATTGGTCTAAAATTAAATATGTTGAATGGTAAAGGGCGGGCGTTATGACACGTAAAGTCAGTACCGACGAAGCTAAAATCCCAAAGTATAACCCGTATGGGAGAGTTGAAATACGGCTTTTGGATACTGGTGGAGAGCGCGTTCATGTAAAATGCCAAGGCCCTTTTGATGAATATCTTGTTAAGGCGGTTAGAGAAATACAGGATCACCCAGAGTTTACAAATCCAAATCGTCAGGAAATAGTTGAATTTAAAGGGTCTTGCCTGGGGATGCCTCAATTCATTAAAGATGCGACGGAATATGTTGGTTATTTAAAACGATCTGGAAAAGCACCTAAAGCGGTAGCTTTTGTTATCGATGATAACGTTGAGGGAGCAAGGTTGATGCGGGGTATTTATTTAAAAATGTACGAAACACATGATATTGACGTTAATATATTGAAGACTGTTGAGTCTGCAATGGAGTGGCTTGGGGCGCTAAGTAGAGCGCCCTAAACTAATACAACTAAGGTTGCTTGTTTTTTGCAGCGTCAGCAGCCTGTTTGCGTTTTTTCACCTCTGTAGTCCAGTCTATTGGTCTATTTTTAACACTACAGATTACTCGGTTTCTACCTAATTGCTTAGCTCGATATAATACAGAGTCAGCAACACCAAATACTGCCTCTCCACTTCGATCTAATTTATTGTAAGCGGCAACCCCAAAAGAAGATGTGATTTGCAGTGGCTTCTCTTTTACCGTGTATCGGTGGTTTTCTATTACTGAACGAAGGCGCTCGGCAATTTGAGCTGCATTTTTAAGAGGTGTTCCGCGACAGACAATGACAAATTCTTCTCCGCCGTACCTAAAAAGTTCGCAATCGAAACTTTTCAATGTTTCTAATGCTTTGCTGGTTAGTTGCGAAATACGTTTTAGGACACGGTCGCCTATCTGGTGACCATAAGTGTCATTAATTTGTTTGAATCTATCGATGTCGAGAACAATAATACTGCTTTCAGGTTGTTGGTTGTTTTTCTCCATAGCAGCATCGAGGGCCTTAATGGTCTTATCGTAAGCTCTCCTGTTTGGGATGCCTGTAAGATCATCGGTAAGAGACATTTCTTCGATATTGCCAATTACATCATTTAGTTCTGTTTGCTGCTTCTTCAGTCGTGTCACTTCTTTTTCTTGATTTCTGACTTCAGCTTTTAAGTTAGATATTGCGCGCTGTTGATTTCTGGTGTGCGCACTTTGCTTGTTGATAATTTTGGTGAAGCCCTCCTGCATATTGCTCACGTTTGATGAAATGAGCTTCTTCAGTTTTACGGGGTCTTCTTCTTTATCGGATGCAACTTTGAAATTTCTCAGTAGTGACTCAAATGCTTCTCTGTCTTTGTCAGATGATATAAGCAAGTGGGAATTTTGATGAAAAGACTCTTCCAGTGCATGGTGCATTTTCTGTAGGTGCTGGTTAAATGAAACCAAGAACGTAGATTCAACATCACTACGCTTTGTTTGCAGTAGCGCGATATGCCTTGCAGCGGCTTCCATAAGATCAATGGAATGATAAAAGTCCAACGTTTTGGCTGCGATAGCGCTTTCTACATCTTTAAGAAGTGATTTGATTTTTGTGTCTTCAGGAAAATCATGATCAAGTCGCTTCAAAATTGGATGTATGCTTTTTACAATTCGCTTACTAGACCATGCAACATCACCAGCAATAATATTGGATTTGCCAGATGCCTTTATATTAGGGTGCTGCCCGCTATCAACTACCTTTTGCTGCTCTCGGTAATTGATCACATCATTTACAAATGTGCCAAGTGTTTTAACTAAATCGCCAAGTGCTGATGCAGGGTCTGTGCTCTCATCTATATCTAATGATTTTATGCGCTCAAGCTGCGTGGAACTCAAGGAGTTGTGCTGTTTTAGTCGCTGAAGTTCTTTCTGGACGCTTTCTGTTGCTACTCTAAGGTTGAGGGCTTCTTTGTCTTTATCTTGCATGATGCCCATGTTAATCCGGCGAAACTCACGATTAAGTTCGCCTGGCATCATGTCGCCAGAATCAACACGTTTAAGTACGTTTTGGATGGTTTTTTCGTGACTTGGGTGTAGCGTACCTAATAGGCGCAATGCAGAACGAAAGGCGTTACGAATGTCATTCGCCCTTGTGGTCGTGCCTTGCACCCCAGTTCCCTCGGCCATTCTCGTCTAATCCTTTAGATCGGTATTTTTTTATTTGTTTAACAAGTTAATGCGTCGCTTCAAATAGTTCGCAGTGGTTTTGATATCCACGTCAGGCCCATCAATTGCCTTCTGCAAGTTTACAAGTGCACTTGGGTACATCTGAGCCGTCAAAAACTTAATGGTTAATGTTGCAACGTCAAGAGGGGCCGCCTTGTCTGGATCTGTCCAAACCTCTGGATCTGACAAGTTGATTGTTTCGTGCTTCTTCTGCTTGAAGCATTCGAAGTAATGGAAACACGTAATAGTGATAAGGGCGGAATAATGCCAAAACGACCAGCGATTATTCTTCTCAACGTCTTCCTTGACGAAGGCAAGGAGTTCTTTGAATACGGGTTGCGAAGCTTTTAGCTTTTTGAGTTCACCGGAAACCATGAGGGCATCTTGGTTTGCATATAATAAATCAAGGCATAGCTTGCTAGTGCCCGGGACTTCACGTTGGTATGGTAAGTAGTTGGGTTCAATATCATTGTTTTCGATATTGATGAGCTTTTCGATACGCTCACCCAGAGTTCTGAGAGAAATAGACATACATCATCCTTGATTTGCTTAGAACTCATCCTGAGTTCAGTATTGCGCGGATAATAACACAATTAAGGTCTTTGGTGCAATAAGAGTGAGGGTATTAAGAATAAAGTGCTAGCGCGTATATTTTGTTAAAAGCTTGGTAATATTGTTGTATATTTTATGCCTGTGCGCTATTATTGTTCCCATGGACATGCAACCAACTTGCTTGCATCTGATATAATCAGGGCAACGACAAGGAGGTTGTGATGGATGACGTTTATAAGGTGAAGGCATGTCGGGGGTTGTGCCAACAGGTTGATGATATTGGAATGTGCATAGGTTTGTGCTCTACGGATTTCAGTTATGCGAGAACGGCTTACTTCAAGCATAAAGAAAACTTTCTTGCAGCAGGTAAACCTTGGGAAGAGATTGAAGACTTCGAGAGGCCACCTCAACCAAAGCCAGCGCCAGAACAGAGAATACCTGTTCAGGAGCAAGAAGTGCAATCACCTGATGTTTATAGTCGCTTAAGGAGGTAGTAATGGCAAATCAACCCAAAAAGGGCGTTCAGATCACATTGCCTAAATCGCTAGCGGAGCGTTTTAGCTTTTTGAGACGGCTAAAGCATAGAGCCCCTAACCTTAATCGAGATATGGAGAAACTCGTAGAAGAGTTCGTTTCCAGCATGGAAGATAAACTTAGGATCGACAAGGATAGTTGGCGCCGTTCTAAATCTTGCCCCAAGTGTTCTACTGGTGTTTTGTTCATAAAACGCAAGAAAAACGACCCAAGTGCACGCCCATTCTATGGGTGTAGTCATTTTCCTGAGTGCCGACACACAGAGAACGCGCCAGAACAAACGAATCATAGAAAGAAGAAGTAAAAGCGGGGAAATTATAATGGAAAATATTGATACATCACGCCTTGATGGACAGGTTGAATTTGCCGATTTGGCGCTATCATCCCCAGCACGAGTTGAAATCAACGCGGCATTCTGCGTAGTCAACCCTTTTGATAACACTGGGCATTCTTTGGCATTGCTGGAAAGCGTGAAGGGCGAGACTTGGCGGATGACTGCTGACAAGAGTTGGTCAAATATACAAGGTGGTCGTGAATTGACAGCGTTGCTTGTGGTCCCTATCACAGACAACGAAGCAAAGATTGACGAGAAGTGGTCTGGTGACTTTCAGACTGAAGTGTCAAAAGGTATTGTCGTTCGTTTTACTAACTGGTTCATTGTAGGCTCGTTGCCAGACGGGCGTCATATCATTGAAGCAGAGCTTAATGGTGTTAAATCGGAACACAAAAGCTTTGCTCAACTATTGAATGATTTGATTGCGTACCGTTACGAAGTAGAAGCAGGGGTTTAACCGTTGAGCGTTATTGCAACAATCAAGAAGATTAAATACCTAAACGAAATAACAGACTGGTGCGTTATCCAATTTATTGGTGAAGATGGTGCCACTTTTATTGGTAGCGGTAAGTTGGGACCTCAGTACCCTGGTTATCGACTTCGATTAATGGGGAATTGGAAACCCAATCCTCGTGGTGCTGGTAAAGTTCTGGATGTGGTTCAATACCAAGTTATGCCGCCGAAATCAGAAGAGGGTATATACCTATTCCTTACTTCGGGTTTGTTTGAAGGTATGACGCGAGCTATCGCAAAAAAACTTGTTGATGAATATGGCAGCAGAACATTGGATCTGCTTACTTACGACATAAACATTCTTAACACTGTAAAAGGTGTTGGGGCTAAACGCTTTATAAAGATAAGAGATTCGTTCCAAAAGACCATTCCGCAACAGGAAAGGGTGTTTAAGCTCATAAACGACTACCAGTTCACCTTCACAGAAGCACTGTTAGTTGTTAAGCAGTTTCCTGAAAACACGATACCGATGCTGGAAAAAGCGCCTTATTCAATGTATCGGAAGTTACATAAGATCCCGTTCGTGCGTTTTGACCGAATTATAATGGCCTCTGGATTTAATCCTGAAGATAAACAACGCATTCGTGAGGTTATTCTTCACCAGATGAAGGGTGGTTATCGCTTTGGTCATACTTTAATGCGTTATGGTGACGTGCTTAGTGAATCTATTGCTTATTTGCAGTTGGATAGATACGTTATCGAACAAGAAATCAACTGGTTAATCTCAAAACGACGTTTACATTGCTGTAAACATGAGAACGACTGGGTGTTACAAACTATGTGGTTCTACGCAGCAGAAAAAGAGATCGCCACACGATTATCTTTAATCGACCAGACGCCACCAGAAAAACAACTTGTGTTTAATGATGAACACCCTGCGTTGGAGAATCTAAAACCTCACCAACGAAGAGCAGTAGTGGCGCCATTCCTTGATAAAGTCACAATCGTTACAGGTAGGCCTGGTGCTGGTAAAACAACACTGTTGAGAACGATGCTTCAACTCATTGAAGAGCAAAACTTAACTGTATTGGCTGTATCGCCTACAGGTAAGGCCGCACAACGTTTACGAGAGGTGACTAATAAGGATTGTAGTACGATCCATAGAGCACTTGGTGCGACGCATGAAAGTGATGAGTTTATCTACAATGATTTAAACCCACTGGATGTGGATGTTGTCGTTGTTGATGAAACATCGATGCTGGATACTAGTTTGTTGCGCGCTTTATTGAGAGCGACGCCATATACCGCTCGCATTATCCTGATTGGAGATGTTGAGCAGTTGCCAAGTGTTGGTGCCGGCGCGGTGTATCGTGATTTGATTGATAGCATGCGTTTCCCAACCTACTGGATGACGCAAGTATTACGCATCACCAAAGCGGACGGAAGTTTACCAACTCCCCTTCACATGTCTAATGGTGTACGGGAAGGGCAATGGTATGACGTACCAAACGATGAAGAGTGGTCTTATTATCCGACTCGAAATAATGCCGAAACGATGGAACGAGTAAAGTCGATTATTGCCGATCTTCAGCAGCAGGGATTGACTGAGCATGATGTTCAGGTATTTGCGCCTATGAACGAAGATGAAATGGGCGTAAATAAGCTAAATACATTAGTTAAATCATGTTTCTTTCCGGGTGGTACGCATGAAATCGAAGCTGGCGATAAAATCATGCAGCGAGAAAACAACTATGACTTGGGGATCTACAACGGCGATATTGGTGTCGTTAAAGAAATTTATCCTGATGAAGACCGTTTAACTCAAGATGATCCGGTGATGCAGGCTGACATGACAGGTCGAATGGTTGAGTTTACGAAGCGTGAGATGTATCACGTAACGTTAGCATACGCTATCACTGGCCATAAAAGCCAAGGTTCAGAGTACCCTCACGTTATCATTGTGATCCCTGACCATCACATATCGATAATGGATAGGTTCTGGCTTTATACGCTAATCACCCGTTGTCAGGTCAAAGCGCATGTGGTCGGCAATGAGAAGGTAATCAAAACCACTGTGCGTTCAAGACGCTCGCACGAACGAAAAACAATGCTAAAGGAACAACTTGCTCGCTTCCTGCCAATGACTGATAAGATTTACAAGTAAAGTTTTGTGATACAATGAATGCGCCACAGGGAGTGGCGCTTTTGATTTCAGCAGGGAGGCGGCATGAAGATCACAGACAGCATTGCGCAGTTAATGTTCGAGGATTTCGAACAACAACGTTTAGTGCGCCTTCAAGAATGGGATGAAAAATTCCCTGATAGTTGGGATGCCATCGCCGACCTCAATGGAGGCGCATTGCTAAAGGCTGCTCTCCTTGATGAGAAGTGGTTACTTTCTGCTTACCTTCTTCGCAATCCAAACATCCGAAAAAAAGAATTACAGATAGCCTCTGTATCTCAGCACGAAAACATATTTTGTCCGCTGTTGTTGCAATGTCATGTGCAAGATTTACCAGCATCAAAATTGAAATTACTCAATGAACTTCAAGATCTGGTGGCGCTATGAGATTTTTTGTAGCGGCGTTCTTATTGTTTTTCTCGCTAACTTCAGCTGCTAACGCGGATAATTCGGGTGCGGCGAATGTCTTCAATCAGTCAGATTGCGCTGCGGAAGAAGATATAGTTACGCCTGGCGACGGTACTTTATGTAAAGAAGATATTGCTTTCGGCATCATGCATGAAATGTTTCCGAGCCTATTTAAAGAATTAATTCCATTATGGTCTTTATCATCTTTTAACTTAGGTACTGAAGGTGATGGTGCTGAAGAACCTGAGTTGTTGGGTGAATATTACGGCGACAGGGTATTTTTTATCTTGTTCGACTTGTTTTACAAGCTTGTCCTTCTCCTTATAGGGGTTTACGTCGGCACTCTTGTTCTGTCGATTGTTTTTAGAAAAATCCGTGGAGTGCCTATATCTGGGAACGATCTTGGTGAGCATAGAGATACACCTAGCTCATGGGTCGTCGGTGGGTTGGCGGGGACCGCGATGCTGGTGCCAATCAAAGAGTTTTTCTTGGGTACCATGATCATATTTAGTATGGCCGTGTCTTCGCTCTCTATGGCCAACTTCATATTTAGCCTATTTTTGTCAGCGCAACAGGAATTATTTGAGTCATCAATTGATGCTGAGGCGAGAACGAGTCGTGCAACTAACGAATTTTACGTAGATAGACACGACTACTTATCTGAGGGACTTTACCGTTACTTGGTTAAGATGGAAGTTTGCCGCCATGAGTCTGTCAATTATTTGGTTAGTAAAAACCTTAGCGCATATCAAGATCCCATTCCGCTTCAGGAATATCGAAAATGCCTATTTGGCACAGAGTCGATATACAGTCATGACACCGCAGAAATAGCAGGTGCAGGCCCTTTCACATGGCCATCGGCTAAGGAACTGCCTGTAAGCTTAAACGGTGAAGATGCTCACTACGGCCTGGCATCGATTGACTTTGGCAATAGGGCATTGATGATCCCGCAGTGTGAAGTACCAAACACTATCACAAGTGTTGAATACGGCTGCGGTCGCATTGAAGTATCACAACCAGAGTTTTCTAAAAATCCTCTAATTACGTTACTTGGTGAGCAGGAGTTTTTTGCAAATATTGATGCCATTTCAGGAACGCTAAAACCAACACTTGGTGCATCTCAGGTTGAGAGTGTTGTAAATCGTGGCTGGGCATCAATGAAAACGAGTATTGAGTCGGCGATTGTTCGCTGGGCCCAAGAACGTGACTTGATGCTTCGAAATGATACTGTCGAAGTAGAGAAGCTAAGAAAGTTTAAAGCGCTCAAGATGGTTCAGGAAGATTCAGAAGGGCTTTATTGGCGACGACTTATTGCGGCATACCATCAGAATGCAAATAACATTTTAGCGTTCGGTAGCTTCTGGGGACGTCAGGATGTGGACTCATTCTTTTCTGTAGACGAGCCTGGAACGATAAATAACTTTGGAGAAAGTAGGCAAGACCTGTCTTCCCTTTACCATCACCAGCATATAGCTCAAGGATTAGCTCAAATCGCGATAGAAGCGCAGTGTATGGACCGTTTTTATGGTCTTGATGGTGCGAATATGTTGTTGGATTTCTTGGCTGAGTTGCGTAGCGATCTTCCACCAGATTCGACTGCCCGTTGTGTCAATTGGGGTGATAAGAAGTTATACGGACAGATTTCAGGTCGTAACGAAATGGGTATTAACGAAATTAGGGAAGCAACTATTGCAGAGTTCAATGATCTCGCCGCTCGTTTTGAAGAAGACTGGGAAGATGCTACGTCAAAATACGCCAGCCAGCGCCGTGCTGTTGAGGCATCTTTTAGTTCAGCGATGCAGTCTATTGATGTTGGTAATTGGTGGGTGAAAATGCGTCAGGAAGGTTACCTTGCAGGCGCCAGTTACTTCTTCTTAGCTAACGGCAAAATCGAGGACTACAAACGTGGCTTGGTTAAGGTAAATAACCACTACGACCTTTCCACGCCAGAGTATGACAGTAAATATGTAGGGCTTTCTATAGAGCGCGAAGAAGGGTTAGAGGATTCGTTTCCTGACTTCATTTCAGGTGATGAGTTATTTGATGCGGTAGAGAGAGACGCTCGCGTTATCGACCCTATAGTCGGTAAAGGGCACTGGATCGCCCGTCAGGAACAAATGCTAAGGCAACCGAAACTTCACGGCGATGATGCGATGAGTCTTGATACCGTCATTGATTTTGCGTTAGACCCAGTTAAGAACCTTAACCGCATGGGTATTAGCATTGCCGGAAAAGAGAAAAATCCAGAGGACTGCATGACGGATCCGGAGAAATGTCCTTTCCCAATAACAGATCCGATAATTGAATTAAATCAATTTGGTTATGACATGGTGTCAGCTGCTGTGGATTTTTACTCAATCGCAATTACAGCGAAGTTAATATCTTCAACGGTCCTTTTCAAAAAAGACTTTTTTAGCGGAGCCATTGGTGAAAAGGCGGGAGGTAATGCGACGGATGGGAACAATATTATCTTCAAAGTCGCTGACACGCTCGGTATCGCTTCGGATTACATGTTTAGTACATTCGCCACGCTAATTGCACTTTACTGGATTGTGGGCGCTCTACTGGCGTATTTGCTGCCACTATTACCGATGCTTTACCTCTACATGAAGTTTATCAGTTGGATCATGGTTGTATTGATGGCGTCGTTCTCAATATTGCTTTGGGCCATGTATTGGGTTCGCTTTAAAGAGAAACGCCAGATAATCAGAGATGCCGGCTTCCACTTCGGTTTGGAAATCATGCTTAAGCCATCACTATCCCTGCTTTCAGTGATTTACGCCTGGTATTTCTTCTATGTAGTGGCGTTTGTAGTTGGCGGAACGATGTCGTGGATGAACCTTCTTCCCCTTGATGGTCAGGGCGGCATGGGCATGCGTTACATACTCGATCCATTCTTTGCATGGATGCTTATTGCTTATGTGTACTTCGTTGGTTTGAGCTTCTCATACAAAATAATGGATCAGATGCAGTCAGAACTTTTTGAAAAGCTAGGTATTAGCGGCATTAACGAGCAAAACAAAATGGGGATGTTCTTGCAGACAGTGATGTACCAAAAAGGTCAGCAACTGCTTACTAAAATGAATTTGTCTCTTGCGAAGGACCCGGTACGAAACAAGATGGAACAACGCTACAACGCAAGTAAACAGGCAGTTGATGATTTGACGAACTCTTTAAAGAAGGCAGGTATGTAGGATGAATTGGCGTAATTTTATCATTGCTCTCTTTATTGCTGTCTTGCTGCCAACGTCAGCGTTTGCCGCTGATCCCGGTGAAGAGGATCGGGTAACTCGTGCAGAGACCTTAATGAGAAACGTATCTCATCAGTTCGTCTACGCGTTTTTCGGCCGTGACATGTTGCTCTATTACTTGGATGAAAAAGATGACATAGAGGCTGTAAAGGCACTCTCTGATACGGAGTTAACACTCATGTCGGAGCCTTTTAATAGTCAGATGAGTCATTACATCAGGCTCGGATTGACTACGATTTGGGGTCTGACGCTGGCCTATTTTCTGTTACGACTTGGCATGCATATGCTTGAAAGAGCATGGATGAAAAAAAGTGCTGAAAGCCAAGAAGATCGCCCTGGTGATAGAAGAGGGTTTTATTTAAAAATGCTTTTTTTCGGGGCTATTGTTTTAACACCTGTCCCATTGAAGACGTTTCAAAATGCAGACGGGAATGATGCTCTAGGAGGGGTTACGAGCCTATACAATATTTTCCTATTCGACTTGCTCGGTAAGAGTCATGCGTTAAGTGATGAAGGCCTATCTGAGCTTATCATGTCTCAGAACCAGGGCTTAAGCACCGTTAAAATTCCAAATTCTGACAAAAAATGGGATTCAGGTACGGCGCTAAATGAATTTTACTCGTGCATTCGCTTAGACCACACAAGACAAAGTACCGGTGCCAGTACGAGAAATTTAGTGCTAAGAAAAACCGAGGATGGGCGTGTCTTTGGGGCGCTATCAGAAGGTTCATGTCATTTGTCAATGAGCTTCGGATATGATTTAAAAAATGATGACCGAATTAAGCGTATTAAAGAAATCGTTCCTGAGGCTGATTTAGAAGATGGCCTGTTTGAAGCTGCTCAGAAACAGGTCTTTACCGAAATTGTTCAAGCTGTTACTCAACAGGCATATAAAAACAGTGAAGTGCTTACACTGCCGCAAAATGGTGAAGTGGAAGGAGAACTTCTTCCAGAAGACATGGTGATGAAACCATGGACGTCGCTCGATATGAGTAATGTTGAATTGGATTCCTGGGCTGCGAATTGTGATGATTTAGCATTGTGGAATTTCCCTCACGCAAAGATCAACAAGAAAGACCGCGAGTTATACCATTTACTTACCGGAAGATGCATATCCAAAACAGTGACTCAGAAGTTGCTTTACCCTGATGTTTTTGGGCCAGTGGATGCATTCTTGCAAAGCGGTACGCTCAAAGACAACCAGCTACCCCTTTGCATGGATCAGTCTACACTTGCTCAGCGACAAGGTATGGGAGAAACATTTGTTGGCCTCTATACCATTGGAAGAGATCAGTATTCAAGTGAGAATATTGATGCGATGTCACTGGAAACGTGTTTATCCAGCATTTGCGCATCGAATTCACTAGCTTCCGGTGGTATGTATGCGTGTTCTAATGCCATTAGCATTTATGACAGAAGGCTACGTGATTATCAAATTATGGAGCGCGGCTCGATGCTGTCTGGTCTCTATATGTTCAATCTTTTTACCAACCCGATGCCGAGTCAGCTTTCTAAGTGGATATTCAACCAAACGCAGTTTACCTTTTCGCGTGAAGCCATAGAAGATAAAGGGCTTGACGGTGATGTCGTTTCATCTGTTCAGGTAACCATACCTGCATTGCGTTCAGACCATAATTACGAAGGAAGTGAAATCCTTTCTTCGTTACAGGGTGCAATTGAAAATGGAAATAACATCAAGTTGTTGGCACGTGAACCAGAACAGCTTTCTAGCGTCGCATCTTGGCTTCAGATGGAGAGGTTAATGACTTGCGTTAGAAACCCTCTTCAAGTCTACGATGGATACGTTTGTGGAAATATCCCTCAAGAGTTTAATGCATTTGGTAGCAACATGCTGAAATTGGCTATTGCAGGGAAAACAATTCTTGTTGCCGGTAACGCAATTAAGTCAACCAAGCCTGATAGTGAAATTGGGTCAATAGGTGGCAAATCGGTTATCAATGGCGTGATGAGAGTTATTGCGGTAGTCGCCGGTGCAGCAGCTTCGGAGACGCTAGTTGATGAGCTGTTAGGTGGCGGGTTTGCTGTAACTGATGAATTTGGTTATTTATCGAAAAGTGATTTAGCCAAGTATTCAGCTTTTAGTCAAACCGTTTATGCCATGTTGTATATGCTCGCAGAGTCGGGGGATATCGTTTACAAGGTCTTCGACAATATACTGATGTTCATGCTGATTTTCGGGGCCCTTTTCGCGTACGTAATACCATTCTTCCCTTATGTAATGGTGCTTGCTGCTGTTGCTGGCTTTATTTATCTGCTGATGAGAACCATCCTAATGACCGGGTTCAAAGGTGTGGATGCTATTTTTGATGATGATGCAGAAATACTGAATGAGAAGACGGATTCGCTTTGGGCAGACTGGATTGCTGTCCTGCTTAAGTTACCTCTGACCATGATTGGTGTTGTCCTGGCATGGCTGATGTCAAATGTCGTCATTTCACACGTCTTGCGTCATATGAAGTTTGAGACGATTTTTAACTCAAGCTCATATATTCAGCAGCTGATCGAAGCAGTGATGATGATTGCTCTTCCTTTTGGCGTCATCTTCGTTGTTTTCAACATGATTATGACAATTATCGAGTCATTTTATGACTTCGCAGTTGATTGGATGCTGGGAAGAATGACGAACTCACCGTTTGGTGATCGCAAAGCGTTCGGCATGTCAGAAACAAGAAGCGTTATGAGATTGATGGGGCGTTAATATGAATTATAAATGGATTTTATCAGCGCTCCTGTTTTTCCTACTATCGGGTAACGCATTAGCAGCAAGTGAGGGTGAGGCCCTGGCGCGTGTTGATGCCTGTAAAGCTGCTCTGACGAATATGTCTATCGAGGATTTCGAAAAAGGTCAGAATTCCGATGTGCTTAAAACTTGCCAAGAGACATATATGTCTGATGATTTGTCCGTGCAAGTGCTTGCGATGACGATGGGGAAACCGTTTTACTCAGCCTTAGAGGTGGTGCAAGGCATCACAGGTAGAGACCATGGTTTTGAAGAAAATGACAGCATCTTCACTATGTTCGGTCCACTACACGCGATTCTCGATGCGGCCAACTGGGCATTTACCTATATTTTTGCATTTTTGGCATTTGCAATTGTTGGTTCGCAATTTTTAAAGTGGGGTAAAGGTGACGATAAGGTCGAATTCAAACAATGGCTTGGTCACCATGGTTCTGTCATGGGGATTTCTGGGATCCTCATCATTCCTGTCGTTGGGTGGATGTCTACTGCGCAATTTATCATTATCTCCATTGTTGCCGGCGTTCTTTTTCTAACAAAATATGCCATCACATTATTATTCCTTGGTGCATTTTTTGGCGAAAACGTGTCACTGATCGCAGAAGAAGCCACCCCTGTTATTGAGGGGAACTTTGAAAGTACGGTAATGAATTACCAATGTGATATTCAGCGCAGAGAATCGATGATAAAAGAGCTTATCAGTGCAGCAGGAATTTCAGACAAGGATACACTCATCGCTGATCCGTTATATAGCTGTTTAACATCACCGACAGTTGCACCTGATAGCGATATTTTCGGGAAATTGGTAAACGATGGAGTGACACCGTCAATAGAGGTTACTTTACCTTCACTGGCCCAAACTGAGCGATGTGCGATCAATAACGCTGATTATATGAAGACACTTGGTATGAGTGAAATATCAGAGTGTGGTTCTGCGCGGCTTATATTTAGCAATACTGAAGATGGTAAATTTGATGAACAGTTAAACCTATTGAAAGGGATTTTCCTTAAATCATCCGTTCAAAATGCGGCCCGAAGTATTGCTTTAAACATTAATGAATTCGTGTGTAGAAAATCAATCTTCAAGACTGAACCGGGAACGGAGATGTCGTCTGACTTATGCATGACCCCTGTAATAAATCAAGATGCATATAATTACGTTTGGCTTACCGAGCCCAAAACGCAAGTTGAATATTTGGCAAGACAATCTTTACCTTTGAGCTCAAGTAGCGCCAAGCAGATGCGTAAGGATGTCATGAAAAGCCAAACAAATTTGATAGCAGCAGTTCTTGCTGATACTCAGGCTGTATTTCAATTGGCAAAAAACACCTTTGAGAAAAAGGCGGGTGGTGATATTGAAGCTGGGGAAGATGATGTAGATCGCACTGTTGGTCGCATTAGACGAGGGGCTTGGATGGCTGGTGGTCTTTATTTTGGTAGCATTGATGATGATGCTGAAAACCAAGAAGTGATAGATTACTTAAGCACGGCGTATTCTGTGACGGGTACGATCCCAACTTCGACAATAATCACTGGTGCATTAAATTACAGTGATTTTAACGAAATATTTTTCCCCAAAAAGTTGCGAGATGATGGTGCAAACAACTTCTTCATTTTGCCATCGGTTGGTCTTTACTGGGACCAAATCGACTGCTGGGTTTCTCAAGCGGATTGTTCAGCAAGCACACTGAACCCGTTCACGTATATGTCAAGAACCGGGGTGGATTTGATTTTCCACAGCGTTATTGGATATATAACATCGACTGGCCTTGAGAGAATAGCTAAAAAGTTTCAGATTATTTACGGTAAATCTAGGCTGATGTTGGCTGATGTGTATGCGGAAGTATCTCTTTTGTATCTGATCATTGGATTGACGTTATCTTTCTTCATCCCACTAGTGTTTGTCTTGAAGCTGGTTTCTATTTTATTTAGCTGGCTTTACGACATGTTAAAAGAACTGATGGGACTTCAGCTCGTTTTGGCTTTCTCGCCACTTAGCGCAATGAGCCAGGGAATGTTTCAATCTGATCTGAAATTGGCATTTCATAGAATGATGGGGTTGTCTCTGTACTTCTTATTCGTTGTGATAGCAATTATTCTATCGTTTGTCAGTTTTTCATTTTTATTCGCTGTAAACGTCCTAATCGTTGGCGCATTGGCCTATGCAACAGGTCTGGGTGATGCAGTCCACAGTATTGAGTCAATGGTGTATCGAACAATCTTTGATATCTTCATTGTTATTATACTGTACTTGGAGGCCAGAGAGTGCAGCAAGCTATTGGAGAAGCTGCCTCAAGGGATGGCTCAACATTTCGGTTTAGCAGTTACACCAGACAATTCAGCGTTTGAAAATATGCTGTCTCGACTGAGGGATAATGTGATGCCGGGGGTCGGTAATGCACTTGCATCGTCTCCTTCCTTTATCTCAGGTTTATTCAAGTAATAAGGAAACATCAATAACAACATTTATGATGTTGTGATACAATCAGTCTAATGGATATTATATCAAAGGACTGAACATGGAAATCAACGATCCGGCTAAAGAAGAATTAGTCAAAAAATTTAGAGCGGCGGTGACGCTTGCTTGCCCTAGTTTAGTAACACTAAAAGAGCAACGGGTAATGCGAGGCTTGCCGCTTTCCATGTTTGAGAAGGCATTTTCAGATGTGTTTCAGAACGATCTGAAGTTGGCCCGTGATGTAATGCTGGAACGAGTGGATGATTCTATCGACTTGGCACCAGAAAAAGAAGTCAGAAAAATTGAGACTCTTGAGCCAGCATCGAATCAGTTGGCCTATGCAATCAACGAACGACACCCAATCCTTCTAATTTCAGACGTTGATAACGATGGTTCTTTAGCTCAGGCTATCGGCATGGAAGCGAAACGTGTAATGGATCTTCAGGAAGGTGAGAAGCATCCTGTGAGCGTCCAGTCACGTGATTACGACCCATCAAACCACGGTTTTAGTGTTGCTCAGATTGAATTATGGGCCGAAGAACGCGGTATTAGTTTTGAAGATGAATTCACCGTTTTGGTTGCTGACTTAGGTACCAACCAGCGCGAGACGCAAGCTAAGTTTTTAGCAACGTTTCCAAATGCCAACCTCATTATCTGTGATCACCATAAACCAGAGCCAGATGTTCGTGTAGAAGAAAGCATGGATAGAAGCTGGTTAGTGTCACCATTTTCTGCGGGTGCATTCCACTTATCAGTTCGAAAGGGTGGTGGTGTCGCTGGTGGTTATATGCTTTATGAGCTGCTTCGAACCTCGTTGGATAAACTTCGTTTGGCTGGTCAACTGCCGGTGGATGAAGTTACTTTCAAAACGCGAATGGAGCCATTGAAACAAATGGCTAAAGCAGCAAACTTACTGGATAACGTAGATTCTGACATTCGCTTAAAGCCTTTGAAAGAGGCGGATGTCGAGAAAGCTGTGGATATTGCTTCACTGGCTCGAAATGGTCGTGCGCTCGGGAAATGGTTGGATTCACGTCAGCCTGGGCGTATCAAAGAACTTTCCGCCAATATCGGTCAAGAAGGTGCAGACCGTTTTGCTAAGTTGCGTCAGGAAGCTGTTGAGCAGAATCATTACGCACGTGCATTGTATGAAATCCTTCCAAGCCTGCTTGGTGGCGAGAAACTGAGTAATTCGCTTAGCTCAGTGGTCGCTGAGAAAATCACCAAAAATGACCCTTTGGGCAGTGAAGATGTTAACTATTTTGAGAAGTTGAGACCGTATTTATACAACTTTAACTACGAAAATCAGTTCGATTCTGGTCTTAAAGATGGGTGGCTAGCATTCGCCAAAAATGTATTCCGTAATGCGGGGCGTATTGAGCGCAGCATTCTCGAAACTGTACGTGAGTATTCATTGGTTCGCGAAATTTCAAATGACTTTGCTATGATCACACGATCAGCTTCGAGCAATGTTGAACGTGTATTTACCACAAATCAGCTGAAGCGAGCTTACCATAGCCAAAGCAAAGCCGTGGATATGTCTATCTCTAGTACGGCCAATGGTCGCATAGTGATGAATGTCCAAGGGGATGTTAATGTTCGCCAAGTCGTTTCAGAGCTGGCGAAGTCGAACCCGAATTCGACATTTGAATTCCGAGGTCACAACCACGTTGGTGGTCTTACAATCACTCCACCACCGAGAACGGAGTTAGATCCATTCCTTAAGAAGATTGCCGACGACAGCGCGGTTGTTGCCAAGGAAATTCTTGACGCCAAGCCACTCCCGCAAGTTATTAAGGTAAACCCGGCACAACTTCCCCTTATCAAAGAGATCATGTCTAAGATGCGTTTGCACTTGGATACGAATAGTGCGCCAACGTTCATTCTGAATATCGACAATGACATGACGATTGAAGATAAATACTCATTGAAGAAGCAAACAGTAAGAGAACTCATTGCAGATGATGAGTGGGTTATTACCCCAGAAGGTTTGGATTTTGGTGGAGACACTGCTCTGTTGCTTCCAAACCAAGCTCTGAAAGCTGTAGCGAATGATGATTTCGAAAGTGCACTAGGTTTAAAACTCCTGTCTAACGGCTCGTTCATTGCGAGCGAGGTAGTTAGCGGTGAGCGCCTGGCCCGGGAAGATGTTCCAGAAATCAAGATGCCGCTGGAACGCGAGCGTGCGGAAATGATGGAATACTATAAAGAGCACTTCCAAGGGAAGGACTTGCCTATCGTGGATGTTACACGTGAAGTGGCGGAGAATGCCTTGCAGTTCACTCATGATGGTAAATCGGTTCATAACGTGACTGAGTCCGCGATTTTAGGTGTTCTCCGTGAGACTGGGTCTAAAAGCTACGTTGTATTGGACGTTGAAGCGGATGGGGCAGGTAATGCCCAGTGTTTTAACGTTGGATTGGCAGTATATCAGGCTCTTGAAGGTTCTGGTCAGATCATGTCTGAAGCTGATTTTATCAAGATGGCAGAATCAAAACCTGATGAGATCCGAAACTTCGTTGAACTTGAAGATGGAAATATCCTTGTTAACGAAGAGGCACAAATTAAACTGTCTTCTCAATTGATAGGCACCGATGGTGGCGAAAGCATCCGTGTTTCAATCAAAGCCCAAAACCTAACAAACTTAACTCGTAACGAGCTTGTGGAGTTTGGCTGCTCATCTGACGAAGCGCAAGAACACATGATGAACATTCTTAATGAGTGTGGTCAGTTGGTAGTTCAAGCGCACAACCTTCCATATGACAACAACATTATTCGAGTTAACTTCCCGGAAGTTTATGAGCGATTTGCGGAAAGCATCCACCTTGATACTGCTAAGCCTGCGAAAGAAAAACAGATCGCTTATGTTAACTTGATGACGGTTCCTATTGGTCAAGGGCGCGGTGCCGTTGATTTTGCTGATGGCGCACATAAAGGTTACAACCTGTCTTCGCTACTGGCTGACGAAAGCTTGGAAGAATTTGATTACCCATCTGTTAAGGGCGATAAAATTCTTAAGGTTCGAGGTGACGAAATTCATATGTTCGACCCTAAGAGTCGACTAACATCGATGCTTCCTGAATCACGACAAGAATTGTTAAACGGCTTGAGTTCTAAATTGCGTCCAATGTCAATGCCTCGATATAGCATCGAAAAAATCATGCGTATGTCGACGATCTACGACATGATTTCACAGCAACCAATCAAGGAAACCAAAAAGGTCGACTTCGACTCGTTTGGTGCAATGGAGATGCCGGCAGAGCTTTGGGAGCACTTCCAAGACAATTATGCTTATGACCTGAACCCAAGTGAAAACTTGACGCGTTTCATGTTGCTTCCCGAAGTGGCAGAACTTATGGGTCAAGAATTTAAAGTAGGTGATCTTGCCGACGTTCCTAAGGGTGTCGTTGATGCTCGAATGTTAGGAAATGGGGCGGAGATGAACCCTACTTCATTGGAGAATAAGAAGGAACAGCTTCATATGTTTAAGATGGAGCTCGAAACCTTGCAGGGTATGGATAATCCTGATGATGCAACTAAAAAGCAGCTCAAGAGCCTTAAGGCCAAGGTCACTAAAATGACTAAAGAAGTTGGAGCTCAGTCAGATACTTTGTCTGCATTCAATGGTCGTGATGTGTTAATGGCTAATATCCTTAACTTCGTTAATAACAACCATGAGAATGCTGATCGCTTTGCAATGGCCTGGGTGTACGATTTAGTGCTAGATCACTATGAGAGTACAGCAAAGACTCCTAATCAGGGGTTGATTGAAGGTGTCGCAAACTCGACCGGTGTAAATCCAGCATTGGTTAAGCAAATTTATCAAGAAGCATATCGATATCGTGATTTCCGTGGGATTAAATCTTACAAGGTGCATGAGACTCACAATAACATCGGCCTTGAAGGTGACGTGTTCCAAGAAGTTAATGCCGTGATGTATATGCTTAACAATAAGGTGAAAAACCCTTATCTGTCTGGTAAGTATGCGTTCCAGCGCAAGATTAACCCGTTGCAGCCGCTGATTGATGTGGTTAAGAAGCAGTGTGCATCAAGTACGATGGCACAAACGATCCGTATGACTACGAACATTGCGCTTGATGATGATGTGTTTAATACATATTCAGCAAAGCAGATTGAACAGTTTTCAGATCAGGGTATTTCGATTAAGGGCGTGGTTGGCACCTTGCCGGTAATGAAGTTGAAAACCCTGAGCGGAGATAAAGCATCTGTCTCTGTTGAACTTATGGAATTTTCACCAGAAGAATTCCGAAACATGCCAACGGATGAGCGTCAAGAATGGGAGCAAAAACTGGAATTGGCCATGACTACCCTTGTACTGGCTTCTAGTCGGAACAGTGGTAAAGCGGGGCTTTCACACGAAGAAATTTCCCAAATTGAAGGCTTAGTAACCCATCCTGATCTGTTAAAGAACATGGAAGATGTAAGGGATAAGTTCGGAATGATGTTTGCTTCACGTCGCGAAGATCAAATCAAGGCACTTCTTAAAAATGGTAGTGAAGCAATCCTTGGTAATGAGTCGTTGAAGTTCCCTATCAATAAGGAACTTAATCTATCGGATTTAGATGTGTGTTTGCATGGTCTTAAATCATCGATTGAGCGCCTTAAAACTCAGCAGAACTTCGAAAGCCAAGTGACGCCGGAAGAGTTTGAGGAAGCTATCGATGTTGCCAAAGGGCAATACCTGGCGTTTGAAGAAGTCCGTCAAACGGGTCATAAGGCAGAGGCTCCGAGCCCATATGAACCGCTGGACAGATATGCAAAAGCACAACAGACAGCGATGATTAAGGCTTTGGATAACAATATGGAAGATCACTTGAGTATCATGCCAGAACTTACTCGTTCAATGGTAACGACAAAAGAAGATCCAATGAGTTTTGTTATTAAGAGCCCGCTAATGCGCTACATGTCAGAAGGTTTGGCGCCTAAACGTACATTGGATATGGATAATCCAGAGTTGGAGCAAGACGTGGAGTTTAAATTACGTCTCGGATAGTCGTTTCTCGGGTGTCGTGACGGCACCCGATTTCCATCTACAAGGAGGATTGATGGATCGTTTGAGCAAACCACATTTTAGACAAGGGATTGTCGCGCTACTTGATGGCGACGCCGAAAAAGAAGAGAAGGCATTAACTCTGATTAATGCTTACTCGAACACCAAGCAGGAAGATGTCGATAAACTTGTGTCGGCTATCAAGGAGCTTGTTGGTCCGGACAAGTGCAGTATTGATGGCGCTGGCAATTGTCTTAGCCACGGAACTAGCAATGGACATGGTGTATGTCCTCATCACCGTGCAAAGCTTCTCATAGAAGGTTTTGAGACGGGAATTGGGGCTCGGTTAGTTCTTTCTGGTTCAAGAAATTAAAAGCGAGTTGACATGGATGTCGTGTTTTTTGCAAACGCCATTAATGCGGTTGGCGTATTCTTTGGTTTAATGGCTCATGCCTACATTAGTTTTTCTCAACAAATCAGAAAAGGTCACGGGTTTTACCTTGTAAGCTGCGTTTTAATTGTTGTAGGTTCGTATTTGCTTTCGAGCTGGCCAGTTATAGCGTTGAATGTGGGGTGGGGCTTGATAGCTTTTTATGGTTTCTTGTACGCCTCAGATCTTAAGGTTAACGAAAAAATACTTGGTATAAGCACTAGGCTTCTATGGTTATCATTGCTGGTTGGCGTGTTGGCTGTTTGTGTCAAAGATTATGATCTTGCAGGTTTTTCGGTAACATCAATATACATACTGGCATATGCGTTACTTGCGGCAAAAAGATTTAGCAACATTGATTATATTTGGTGGTGTTCGATCGGTTTTATCTTGCTTATCCCGCACCTTGTAATGGTTAATCAATATTCAGTTTTAGCTGGTGAGACTATTGGTTTTATTATCGGACTTTTTGGTTTGGTGAAACATTATTATCCGGCGCAGGCTAAGTAAGCAAAACCCCGCAATAGCGGGGTTTTTGTTAGGGGAAATTTGGCGTGAACTGGAAATAGCCCGGGGGGCGGTCATTGGTCGCGTTTTTTCGTCCAATCTTGTAAGAGTTCTCAAAGGTGCCAAGGTCCGATAAGTGAACAACGGCTCCATTGTCAAAAGTTTCGTGTAACAGCGTATCGAATACCATGCGGAATAAAAGCGTCAGGTTCTTTCCAATAATAAGGTTACGATCGTAAAACGAACTTTTCTGTTTCGCTCGTTTACTTAGCATCTGGATTAATTTAGGGAATGAGCCTGGGTGACCAATGACGCTGTACAGGTAGTCACACATAGCAGGCGTAACTTTGTTACCACCGCTTACAAAATGCTCTGTAAGCTTTCTTCCAGCGGTTTTGGTACTGCATGTCGCGTTGACGATAAGTTCACGAGTTGCTTTTTCCTTTCGCCAATTAATTTTCCAGAAGTTAAGGAAAACCACGGGGCTTTCACCATTCTTTACGGACAACTCCATCATTGGCGTGAAGTGTTCCGTTCCGAGCAATTCAAGGAACTCTGCAACCAATGGGGCAAGCTTCGTTGCAGTTGCGTCACCGCTGAAGCGCTCGGCAACAGCGGTGCAAAAGTCCTTATCCTTCATTGTTTTTTTATTATCAGTCATTTCGTTACGCACTATTTTTGTGTTTCAGAATTTAATTTGTACTTCAGCGCACTCTCTGGAACTAGTCCAAAGTGACGGCTATCGATACCTACAGGTCGGTTATCAGATAAAGCGAAGTACATGCCATCTGGGATGATTACTGATGCGTACTTTCCGTCTGATGTCTTCTCATTAAGGAACGGGTAGTTGAATGCCTGTTTCTTAAACAAGTTTTTACCTGGTCCCGTAAGGGTGTCCAGCGCGGCCTGGTAAACAGTGTAACTAACCCCGCTCACACTTAAATGACGAGCAAAACCGGTAAACTTAGCTCCCTTAGTTTCTTTTAAGGTGCTAGCCAGCTCGAATGCATCGTATTCAGGTGCAGGTATTGTTTTTACTGCTTCGCCATTGATAGATAGAAGCTCACCATCGTCAAGACGGAAAACCAATTTATCGCCTGGAACCCCAACCAATCGTTTAATGTAAGGTCCGTTAACATGGGTTACCTTATCATGCTTAACTTGGTTTTGATCAATTACGAAGATTTGATGGCGCTGTGGAGCATCGAAGTATCGCTCACCAATAATTCTCTCTTGAGGAACTAAACCTGGAGTCATTGATGCGCCGTAAACGATCGCGGCCGGGTAGAAGTGTGCAGAACCGTATATCGCAGCGAAGAACGTCGCGACAATAGCGGATGGCCAGATAAGCCATTTCTTACGAGACTGTAGTTTTTGCAATGCACGAGTAAACACAATGGTTTCCTTATTAACAACTAGGATTCAGCGAAAGTGCAATTATACACACGCCGAAAAAGTCGTCACCCGGGTATTGCTCTATACGCCTTGTAACTTAGATTTGTCTCTATTATAACAAAGCTAAAAAGGAAGTCAATCCTCAATCTTGGCTTTGCGCTTTGTAGTGGCCAGTAATTGCGCGCTCTACAGATTCAAGATTAAGATCATCAATAGCAATGTATTTTAATCCGGCTTCATCCCAACTACTGAGAAGCCAGTCCTCCTTTACGTGATAAAACTTAACCAGCATCCGAGCATAAACGCCCATATATAGAAGTCCATGTCCGCAGAATAGCTCTTGATATTGTTTAAATGACAGCGAGATCTCGCCTTTATTTAAACGATAGGATGTTGGAATGCAGAAGGTGAAATAGTGCGCTAATTCATGAATAAGAATGCGCGCATTCATTGCCCAAGACATGATCATCGTTATTTTCATACCAGTGAATACGATACGGGGAGCGGTGTTGATATCGCCGAGCTTCTCGTATTCGCTTTGGCCGATATCATGCAACCAGTTGAAATTCGGCTTTTCACCACCGTCACCTCCATCGGTATCGCGCCCCTTTTTCTTGGTTTGAACTGAGAACATACATGCGTCCCCAGTTTCTTTAAATTCAAGTGCAATAGGAGGTAGCTTGGTGTAGTTTAGTATGTTGTGCATTAGCCTCAGTAACTGCTCTGGAGAATGTGTAAGCTGATCTGTTCTTTTCGAGTTGTCGCTTTGCCACTTGTATAACGGTTTCGCTTGAGGATCTTCAAGCTGAAAGCTTTGCATCCAGTGTTTGTCGTGACCAATATCCAGAAGTGCGTACAATTGACTTTGGAGAGCTGGGGTTACCAACATCCCCGCATCTGTTGATACCTTGTGTCGATAGACTCCCTGCTTCAGCCTCCATAGGGGGTTTCTTATGTACCTATGTTCTATTTTATCCGTTGGGGTAAGGCGCAAAAAGTCGACTTCTCGTGCAAAACGCACATTTGGCTTGTTGTGTAAAAATAAACCGAGAGTGCCTGGGTACTTAGTGTTCCACTTTGACCCAATTAGCCCTTGCATCACTCCAATGGCTTCAGCCTGTGATTTGAAAGTTCTAGCTTGTACGATTTCAACTTCTATCGGGAGTTCAACCGGTGGTAGCCCCATGGCGTGAGTTTCCCATTCGACGGGTGTGGTTTGGAAATCGTCCTCGTCGATGTCTTTGATTTTTACTAACGTTCCATGTAACATACAATTGCTCTAATTTTATTTAGACGTCCACTGTCAAAGGAATGATTGTAACACATATGGAGGTGTGTATTGAGCCTACTCAAGAAGCTCGGCTTTGTATTTGAGAAGCCAGAGAAAGTCGAAGCTGTCCTACCAGAAGAAGTTCGTAAAAAAATCGAAGCGATGACTAGTGCTAGAAGAAAGGTCTATCGTCAAGATTCGATTGAAACGGCAGCAATGTATGCAGAGTGGATCCCAACGGATACATTCAATACACTATGCGAATTTCATAACTATCTATGTGTTATGTGGGGCTCAAGAAAATCTGGGCGCCTGTTAAACCTTTGTCGAAATATCTTGGATGTCGAAATTAGCACAAACGAAGCTCTCATGTCTGGTGACGTTGGTGAAGAAGAGGTGGTTCCAGAGCTTAGATTGTATGAGTCTGATCGAGATAACGTACTGAAAATTCTGATGTGGATGTGTCTTCTTTACCCTATTCCTATTAAGCACTACATGAAAGATCCCAATACCGAAGAAAACTTGACCAAGAAATTTAACGAGTGGTTGCTTGAGACGAAGGTTGTTGGCAAAGGTGCTTTTGACATCATTGTTGCAGGTGTTTTTGATGGCTCCAACACAGAGCCAAGAGAGAACATTATTTTGGATATATTTGCTGATGCGCTACGATGGGAAGATGCGCAGTTTGCTTCAGCGAATTTAAACCCTGAAGTTATGCGAACTAGATTGGGGAAAAACCCGGTCTTTAGTGTCAAGGCCCGCAGAGATAGCAAAAACAATCTTTCACCTGTTTGGTTGGATATACTGCAAGGATTGAAGGGGCGTGAGGATTTCGTCGACCCATTATCCAGTGAAGAGGCTGAGGCAAATGCTAAAAATGACGGGATCAGTTAATTAAGATTTTGAACGAGGGGATGAAATGCTGAAGTGTGTTTTATCCTCTTTTTTTGCACGATACATTTCGATATCCGCATTTTTTAAAATCGACTCAATATCTCCTTGCTCTGAGTTGAAAAGGCAAGCACCGATACTTACGTGACAATCAAATTTCTTCCCGTTAAGAATATGGGGTTCAGTTAGTTTGTTAACCAGTTTCTTGCATATTTTCTCGGTTGCCAGCAAAGATGCATGAATATCACTGCCCAAATCCTCAATGATCACAGAAAACTCGTCACCTCCCCACCTTGCTACGAGGTCGTTGGGTCTTAAGCTGTTCTTTAATCGTTCAGCAAAGCTTTTTAACATTAAATCACCCATTTCATGACCGAACTTATCGTTGATTATTTTGAAGTCATCTAAGTCAAAGAAGATGAGTGCGGCGTATTCTCCACTGCTTGCGGATTTTTCAATTGCAAGATGCATCCGTTTAGTGAACATATTTCTGTTCGGGAGTAGGGTCACTGGATCAGTAAATGCAAGTTTGACGATCTCTAAGTGTTTTTCCTTGCGAGCTGTAATGTCCCTTGAAAGGAGTATTACCCGAGGGTCTTCATCTGTAGAGTCTTCTTTTCTTGCTACTGAAAACTCAAACCATCGATTACCTACTGGTGTTTTTAGGTAATGTTGAGTTCCATGAGAGTGACCTGTTCTTATAGCTTCATCTATAACTGATAGGATGGATTTAGCTGATTCTTCAGACATTATATCGGTAAGAGTTTTGCCAATTATTGTCTCACCTGGCGCGGATAGCAACTCAGGCCTTAGTGCTCTAAAGTCCCAATAGCGTCCACTGGCATCCAATTCAAACATTAGATCAGGGATAGCGTCGAGAGTAGATGATAGGTCTTTTCCGATAAAGCTTATCTGATTGTTTGCTGATGGCTCATCAAACATTAGTTTTCTTAATAAACCATTCCACACTGCTTTCAGCATAACTATTACTTACTATGTTTTAGAATATTTTAGTTCAATGAAATTATCATAAAGATAATCCATTAGAACAAGGTAAATTATAAGAAGTAAATTAGCAAAGGTAATAAAAGTCAAATGTGTGGGTGTAAAAAAGGCGCTTAAAGCGCCTTAATCATTGTTGCTATGCTGCCTCTGCCGACGTTTCCGTCTCAGATTCATCATCGGACGGTGATTGATCAGTTGCCTTTTCGAGCGCCTCAGTAATAGGGCTGCCGAACTCGTCATTGGCCTTGCTGGCGCGAAGGTAGAGCTCAATGAATAGGCTTGAGCTGTCATGCAGAACGGACATCAGCCCAGAGAAGTTTTCCAGTACCACAGGTTCCATTTCTTTGAACGAGTAGTGCCTGTCTTCAAATGCATCCATAGACATCTTACGTGTTGCTTCTACGTGATATTTGATGGCATCGGCAATCTTGAAGCCAATGTTCCCGTCAATGCTCTTGGTGTCATATTGAATGTTTAAGAAATCACCACTTAAATCTTCACCAACACTTTCTGGGAACTTTTCGATATATTGTTTAATCTGAGCCGAGTGTTGCATGTCAGATGAAACTCGAATCGATTTGAAATCAAGATTCTTTTCTTCAGAAAACCCTTTCAACGAAACAAAAACTGATGAGCCAGTTTCACTTTCCATGAAGATATTCACAGAATTTTTGAACGCAATGATTTGAGATGAATCTTCCTTGTTTTTCATTTCGGCCGTCATTGTTGGTTCAACCGGACATGCTTCATCGCTTTCGTCGCGAGCGTAGAAATCAACTAAGTTCGTAATGTTGTATGCACCAAAAGCAATACCACGAGACATAGAGTAATTAGTGTAAGCCTGAGAGTATACGTTTGATTCGAAGGCGAAGTTTTTTAGTTCGCTTAGGTTTGTTTCAAACTCAGCATCAATTTTCTCTGGCAAGCTGTTGAGAAGGTGCAGCATGAGTCTGATCGCATCCTGTGAACGTTTACCGTTCTTGGCCAAGAAACACTGGTTTTCTGCGTCCAAGTAGACATATACACTGTTCTCTTTCTTTAGAAGAGGGACGTTATCAGGGTTGTTTTGTTCACGAGTACGCTCACGAATAGCCTTTTTAGCTTCTTTCATCCAGATAGGATCGTCTTCTTTCATGTGCTGCTCGTAAAGGGCCTTAGCAAGCTTGTCCATCGTTTTGTTGCAATAAACATGACTGACATGTTTTAGTCGAACAAAAACGCCGCGCACATTCGATTCAGAACCATAGCTGATGACTGGTGAATAGCCTGTTGAAATGTGAGGTTCGAATGCAAAGTATTCAGACTCTTTTTCGTTAGGGCTAGTAGTGTATGCGCGAAGCTCTTGTGTATCGAAGTCGATTTCATGTTTGATTGATAATTGACCAAGCTGATCGATAAGGTCAACTATTGATTTTACGCGCTGTTTAACAACATCCTGTTCTTCGATCCCTGGGATTTCTACCGCGAATACTGAGTAAAACGACTTTACTGCGGAAACAAGAGGTTTGAGGTGATACGTGATCTGTTCGTTATTCATCCGTAATCCTTTACGAGTTATGTATATCCTTATGCCCGAATAATTTACGCGAAAAACTTCCTAAATACAAGGAAATTCACAATTACTCGACTTGCCAGCGAATTGATGCGGCGTAACTATGATAATATCATCTTTGTTGTTATTTGAAGTTTCATAATTATTGTTCAGTGTGAACAAAAAGAGGTATCTGTAATGGAATACGGTTTAAAAGAGCTGGATGCTGACATCATGACACTGGCTGGTCAGGGGTTCCAGATGGCTAATAGTGGTGCTTATAAAGATGGTAAGCAGAATGGCAACTTTGATTCTTTTAATCCAGACATAGTCATGGTTAAAGATGGCGGCGTTACAGGTGAGTTGTTGCCAAATGACTTTAAAGCAATAGCTTGCATGCATAGCAGCGGGCTTTCTAATTCATTTATGCATATGACTCTTTCTCGAAATACTACGCCTGAACAAATCGATAAGCTTCACGATATGGGGGGGTTCTTTTTTGAACTTGAGGATGGTCGGCATGCTGGATTTGTCAATATGCTACCTATCGGCGCCAAAGATAAAGAAGGTATTCTTGCTGGCTTCGAGGATCGAATGATGGATATCGCATCCCTTAATCTGGAAACTGAACCTTATGCATTTAATCCAGATGTATTGAGTTTGCTTCCATTCATGGCAAATGATGATGGGAAACTTGAAAATAGCAATGACCTCCAAATTGCCCAAAAAATCGTTCATCATCTACAAGAGTTTTCTGGGGCCGTTGATGTGCCGGAGCCAATTTTGGATAGGGCGATGTCGATGGAATTCGGTCATAAACAGGTCGTACCAGATCAATTGATGTACGACAATCGACCTAAAATGTCACCGGGAATGAGGCCTTCATAGGTTTATAAGTTAATATAACAAAGCAAAACAAAAACATTGATTTCGTGTTTCATTATCGCTATGATAATAAAACTCCCAACAACAATAATAAAGGGAGTGGGATTTATCCCTGAAAAAGCAAACCGTTAAACCATTAACCATAAGGTAATGATATGAAATTATTGTCTGCCGTTGTCGCCGTTCTCGGCGTCGCTTTTTTATTGTTTGGAACTAAAACCGATCCATTCGGAATTAAGTACGAACTATCCTCCATTGGCCAAGGCCAACCCCAAGTTGTATTTGCTGCATCAGGCTCTGTTGTTGATGGCTATCAAGCATCAGCTCACACAGAGCTTACATGGGTGCAAAGCTCTTCAGTTGCTCATCTTGTTACTATGAATGATTCAATTCGCTCTGACATTTCAGAGGCGAAGAAATCATGCATGGTGAACAATTCAAAGATGGTTCAGTCTGTGGATGGTGGGTGTAAGCTTGGCAATCTGTAGAATACCCATGATACATGTGGTGTTGATTCATTAAAGGTGCTTCGGCACCTTTTTTGTTTTCGGTTGCCATTCCTAAATTATGATAAAATCAGTCCATACAGTTTGGATAGTAAAAGGAATTTATCATGGCAAAGGATGATGCTACACCGGAAACAGTGGACGCCAAACCAAGCAAAACGTCACCACAGTACGCGCGTTCGCTGCGTAACATCATGCTGCTTGATCGTGTTCTTGCGGAAAGAAATAAACGTTATGAGGCAGAACTAAAAGCTTTTCTTAAAGAAAAGAAGCGTTTGCACCCCGATTTAAGTGGCCCTGATAAGGAAAAGCTTGAAGAACACTTTACGCGAAATTTCTATGGCCCTGAATATGATGCCATGGCAGAGTTTAGCAAGCTGGACGAGAAACGCCTGCCCCTCCTTGAAAAAGAAGCTGAGTTAGCAAAGAGCGGAAAATCGTTAAGTAAGCCTGAAAAAGAGCAGTTAACTTTGTTAAACGTGCAGGTTGAACTCGGCCCAGAAGCGTATGCAACCCAACGCTTATTTGATGCAGATACGGTTAAGAAATTTAAGCGTGATTACCCTGAAATCGAAAAAGAGCTTTCTGCTGAAATTAAAGCGGTGGCCAGTGAAGGGTTTGAAAGCGTAAATCCTAAAACAAGACACATGCCAGCAACAGTGGCGCTATTTAACAAAAAGTACCCCGGTCTTGAATCAGAGTTAGGTAAGTTAAAGTCGAGCAAAGACAAATCAACTTCAATGCTTGGCGCCTGTGCAATGGGGATGTTGAAAGCCGGCAGTGTAATGCTAAATCCAACTGGTTTTTTCGTTTCACAAGCGGTAGCGGGAATCTTAAAGACCAAGACATTTAGCCCTCTAAGAGAAAAGGCTGCTGTTGGGATTAGTCGTGTTGTAAACAAAACGGGTCTAGGGGACTGGTTTAAGCGACAGTGCGCCAAAGTACCAAAGGATACTCTTAAAAAAGTGACAGTAGGTGCTTCTTTGGCGGCATCTGTGACACTGATTGGATTAGGGGTAGTTGAGGCTGAAGATGTTCTCAAACTAAAAGAGTCTGCATTGGCTTTTGTAGATGGTATTGATTTCGCCCCGGTTACTGAAGGATTTGATAATGCGATGGACGCAACAAGAGATTTCTTCAGTGAGCCAGAACAAGTAATGGCGAGTCCTGCCCCAGATTCTGAATTAACGTTTTTAGATGGTGTTTCTCAGAAGATTGGCGGAGTTGTTGATTCCGCATCAGAAACTATGAGCGAAACGATTGACGCAGTTCAAGACTACTTTGCGGACTCAGGCCCGGGACCAACTGATGCAGAGTTAGCTGCTAACACTGATCCAGTGCCGGAAAATACTGACGGCATATTGGACACCGTTTCCCAAAAAATTGGCGATGCAGTTGATTCCGTAAAAGAACAGTTCGCAACATCTGGTCCAGGGCCAACTGATGCAGAATTGGCTACTAACACTGACCCAGAAATTGACACCGACTTGGATCCTAATGGTGAGGAATACATGTTTGCCGACCTTCAAAATAAAGTTGGAGGTATGTTTGATGATATTCAAGATTTCTTTGTTGAGCCGGAAGGCGTTGCAGCCAGTCCTGATCCGACTAAGCAAATTTCACTAATTGACAGCTTGGCTGCGGAACCAGAAATTCCAGATGCACCAGTGGAACCAGAAACTCCAGATGTGCCAGTGGAGCCAGAAACTCCAGATGTGCCAGTGGAGCCAGAAACTCCAGATATGCCAGTGGAGCCAGAAACTCCAGATGTGCCAGTGGAACCAGAAGTACCTGAGGTGGTTAATGACGCATCACCAGCAGATGTAGTTCAAGCTCTCTCTGCCAGTGATGCCGAGTTATTCCCTAACTCTTACACGGTAGAGCCTGGCGATACATTATCTGAAATTGTAGAAGAACGACTGCAAGCAGCTGGAGTTCCATACAACTACGATTTGATTAGTGACTATGTCGAATTGGTGTCTGCAAATAGTGGTATAAGTGATCCTAATGTCATTATGGCAGGCCAAGAAATTGATTTGGGTTCACTGCCTCAACCAACAGAAGTTATGTCACCAGAACAGCTTCAAGACGCGAAAAACGGGATTGACGCCGACCCTTACATGAACACTTATTCTCCTGAGCTTATCGATGCACTTAACACAAGCCCAGAGCTTAATAATGGTCAAATGTTTACTATCAATTACCAACCTGAGCAGGTAATTGCGCCTCATGTTGATGTTGAGCAAGAGCGAAGTTTCTCGCCGAGAAGAATGGCGTAAAGAAAAGGCGGCCATTGGCCGCCTTGTTTCTCCTAGCTCTTGATGTACGTCATAACCATTCCGTTTTGAGTTACATCTGCGCTAATCACTTTTGCAGGTGAGCTCATTGTTAAATGAAAGAGCACTCCTACCAAGGCCGCTAAGCCTAGCGCCGCCATAGGCGCCACATGTTTAATACGGTTCATAAAAACCTCATTGCGATAACATGTTTCTCGTCGTTTTGCTCTAAACGAAGACCAACTTTGCTCTAAGTGGTCGAAATACTATACAGGGAAAAATAAATACATTCAATTGTTACTTTATTATAACCAAACAAATAACAAAATGATGTAGAAATATAACCAAGTTAATGATAAACTTTATGTGTATAGTTTAAGGCTGATACTGCCTTAATTTAAAGGGAGAAACATAAGCGAATGTCTGCTATTGAAATTACGCCACAGTTTTGGCAAGAGATGGAAACTCTTATTGAAGACCTCGCCATAGTTGAGCATGATCTGACGATATACACAGAAGGCTTGAGTGCGTTAGAGAAGAAGCTCATGAAGGAAGTTGATGAACGTCAGTATCATATAGATGGAAAGCGACTGCCAGAATACCTACAACGCAGAGAAGCTAAAGCTGACTCTCGATACAACGCTGCAATCCGCGCGAAAGCGGGCATCGTCGCCAAGAGAACCTTGTTAAAAGGCAAGGTAAAAATGATGGAAATGCAGTTCGATGAATGGCGAACAAGGTCCGCAAACAAGCGAGGCATGTTATAATGACCTCGCTTTGCAACAAAGCCACCTTATTTTTAATACATGGAGTAACACGATGAAACGGATTTTGATTAAATTGGCTACGGCGTTGAGCCTAACTATGATTGTAGCAACAGCCCACGCCAAAACGGATTCACAAAATGGTCCGTCGCAGTACCTAACACCATTTAGTGAAGGTACCCACTACACAACACTGAAAGAACAATTCCCTGAAGAAACGACAGTGCGCGAAGTGTTTTCTGTCTACTGCCCTCACTGCTTCAAGTTAGAACCAATTATCCAGACAATAAAACCCGGCCTTAACGATTACGTTAAAGTAAAACGACACCATGTCGATTTTTTGCGTTCAGCAAAAAAAGAAGAGCAGGTTGACGTAACAAAGGCGATTTTGCTCGCTGAACGACACGGTGTTAGTGAAGATTTGATTGGTTTCACGTTCACTGCTATTCACCAGCATAGACAACTCCCAGAGCGAGCAGGGTTGGAAAACCTACTTGTTACGCTTGGTGTTCCAGAAACTGAAGTAAAATCGATTTGGGAAAATAAAGATGTAGCAAGCGAGCAAGAGAAGTTAGCTTCTATGCAGGATGCCTGGGCAAAGTCAGGTGACATTAAAGGTGTACCAACACTTATTGTTAATGGTAAATATCGAGTTGAACTGTCAGGTATCAAAGCAAACACTGGCGAAGAGTTCATGTCACAGTTAACTGAATTGATTAACTATTTAACATTGCTGTAATTGGCAGTGAAGGAGAGGTAATGGACATATATGGTTCGTTAGAGCGAAAGGGAAGTCGTGACTTACCTGAAGAGTATACGACATTAGCTGCGAATGAACTTCGTAGCTATATCTTGCAGGATGATCTGAAGAGCAATGGTGAAGATGAAACGCTTGAAGTTCTAATGAAAACAGCAGAACGCTTTCTTTTAGACTTTCAAGATGTCGTTGATCATAATGAAAAGGATCCAGTTTGGATCCATCAATGGGTCAGTGAACAGAGCACCGCGCTTTCCCAGCATGCCCAATACTACCAACCCCTTTACAAAGGGATTTCGCACTTGACGGAATCTCATTTCGTTTCACCATGGGCCATGTGTTTCATTATCGAAGCCTGTGTTGCAAACATGGTCCCTCAAGAGGTTACTCGCGAGGGGTTTTTTGACCATTACGCAGAAGTAGGTGAGGATGGGCGGGCTCATTATCACTATGTCGTAAGGTTCATGGAGAATCTCATTGGCAGGTTCTTTGAAACGTATGTGATGGCAAAGGCCAAGTGATATTAACCCCGCAGTCGCGGGGTTTTTTATACATCTAATTATCTATTCGGATTATTCGAACCCATATAGTTTTTCTATAGTCGGAATTTGTAGAATGTAGCCGGCTAATTTCATATGTGAATTTCAATCAGCCAAATCGCTTAACCCCCTCAACAAGACCTTTATTTCTACGGGCGAGCTACAGTTCAATTCTCTGCGCTTTCAAGTTTTTCCTAAGTCGGATTTTTTGGTGTTGTTGCGCACGCTTCGCGCGCGCGGCGCTTCTGTTTACCATCGAGATATGTTTATCGACATCTATCGCAACAAGGACTGCTAAAGGTCGACCAAAAAGGAATAGGGGCTATGCCTTGTCAGGCTCATATATTTAGATGATCCCTCGCCAAAACATTTATCCAATAAAGGTTTTCCAAAGTCGGATTTGTTATATGGTTGCGCACGCTTCGCGCGCGCGGCGCTTCCGTTCATCATCGAAGAAATATTCATAGACAGCTCTCGCAATAAGAACTGTGGAAAGGTTTATCAGGAAGAAGGGGCGAGGTTGCCCCCTTTTTAAAAGAGAGTGATAGCTGGCTTCTGTACAGAGATATGCAGCATTAAATCTGTTAGGAACTCACTACCTGGTGTCCCCTGTATGCATATAACGACGACAGATGACATCACCCCAGCTCCTAAAGCCAATAGGGATGATTTAGATAGTGATACAGCATTGGCTACAATCAAAGCTATGCTCAATAGAAAAAGAACGGGGAGTATAACCCCAATGCGAAGTAACGGTGAAAATGTCGCATTATCAGTAAAGTTTTCCCATTTTTTTGCGGAGTCCATAAGAGAATCTAACGATGATTCTCTGTACTGATCATAGTGCGATTGTAAGCTATCGTTCAGCCCCATACGCAAAGCGTTTCTCATTTTTTCGCTTACTCCAGGGTTAACAAGTTCTCTGAAGCTGAGTAGCGGTTCCCCATTTTTGTCAAAGAAGAATGGGGTGGCATGATTAAGCATGGCCAAATATGTTTCGTTTTTCGAATAATCCTCAGTGGCGTCATACCAACGAAGAACCGGAACTTCGGCGCCTCCAATGTGTTTTGAAAAAACATGTTCAGTAAACTGCTTCCTAATTGCTAAGTCCCAATCAATATCCCAGCCATCAAGAATTGGGGCTTTTTCATTGAGGAAAGTTAGGTTTTCACGAAACATATCCCAGTATTTCTGGTTCGCTAATTCAACCGCTTCAGAATTAAGATTCATTCTGTATTTGGCAGGGTTCCACCGTCGCACCATACCGTCGCCCTCAACGGGGGCATTGCCAAAAGGTAACATGTCGTATGTTATGGCAATAAGTGTCTTGGCCTGCAACTCGTGAGACGCTTGACGCTCAAGAAGGCTTCGAATGTACTCAGGGTTCGCTAAAAACAGATAATTGAGCGGACTCGCTTTTTCGAGCAGGTTATTCATTGAGCGCAATTCTGTTACAGCGACACCCATGTTGTTTGCTTTGTGACTTTCAAAACCGAGAGCAAAATCGCTCCCTTTGACAACCTGATCATATATAGATTTGTCCAACTGTTTCCAACTTCCGTTGAATAGCTGCGTAATAAGCTTAACAGAAGTCAACCCATTCAAGTATGTAGCTTGAATAGCCCTTGCTGGCATAGGGTGTCGTTCATTAAACGCCGTAGCCAAACCTTCTTTATCTACATTCTGGTCGATATAGAATGAAAACATAGATGTAACATCTGGCCTGGTTACAATTGACAAGCTTGAAGCAAGCGCTTGGGGCTTTTTATTTTGAGGTATTAGTTCTGGCGCTCTTGATACCGCCTCATAAACAGACCAGACGGATGTGAAGTAAATGATCGGAACAAGAAATAAAACCAAAAGAGAATTGAGTTTTGCTCTTAAAAGTAAACGCGCAGCCAAAAGCGTTATGCCCAAGCCAGATGCTGCATATCCAAATCGTTCATATCGCTCCATTAATTCAGCGCTTGGAGCATGGTTTGTTATGTCCCAAACCATCAGTAGTGACTGTGTCTCTATACCCATGTACAAAGCTGTCAGTGCGACAATGAAGTATTGGAACTTGATGTTGTTTAATATTGTTTTCATGCATCTATAATAGCAATATAACCAAGCTAAAAACAAGAAAAATAAAAAAACATTGAACATCTTCCTGATTATGCGTTATCATACTCTCGTTATATGGATATTAAGCTTACTCACGGACTTGAGAATATGAGCAAACACACCCAAGGCACTGTCGGTGCCGGCGAACTTGAAGCTGCGTTATCTCTTGATAACGAGCTGAAAGGTAAGATTGCACAGTACGAACAAGAAAACTGGGCAGCTAATCTATCGACCCCTGTGATTCAAGCAGACTGGAGGCAGTTTTTACGCCGCCTGGAGTCAGCGTTGAAGTCAAAAAGCCTCGATGATGACATTCTTATTGAACTAATTCAGCACTTGTCGACTCAAGATAGTATTGCTTTGATTGATCAAATTGGTCGATTGAATCCTGCTAGGCAGAATCGATTCATTAATCTGTTGAACTGGGTAGCTGATAACAAGGATGCTGGTGAGTCTTTGCAAAGAGGGGCTCAGAACGTACGAGAACGAATCTTGATGGCGTATCGTATGAAGCAGTATCCAAACGTTTATTCAACTCAAAGATTGGATCGAGCTATCAGGCTGCAAAAGCAAAATAGCTGATCTTCACGGAAGAATTTAACTTAATCAATCAAAAGGACTTGATAATGAAAAAACTTGTATCTATCGGTTTAATTGCTGCGTCTGTGACTTTCGCAATGTCAGCATCTGCGCAAGACGATGGCGCGTTGGTTGCGAAGGGGCAAGCTGCTGTTAAACTTGCAGCTGAACGTATTTCAAAAATCTCACCTAACCTGGATGCGGAAAGTTTTGAATACGACGCGGAAAAGCACAAGGTATTCTCTGACAAGACGGGGACAAACTACGTTCCTTTAACAATTACCGGCCGTCAATATTTCACAGATGCTGAAGGGTCAGCAATTATTGAACCTGCCGCACTGATTGTCGCGGAGGGTGATCGTATTGCCCGAGCGAACGAAGTGTTGGTTGAGTACCACTTCGATAACATGACCACCAACTGGATCACCAAACCTCTTGATGAAGGTGTTGAGAAAAAAGGTGACCTTTATGTATTCACAGACCCTACTTGTGGTTACTGTAAAAAGGTTGATCAAGAGTTAGAGGTGTATCGAGCAAACGGTATTCAGATGCACTACATCCCATTCCCTCGCGGCGGTATTAGTCCAAGCAACCCTGGGTTCCTTAATTGGGCAAAAGCTGCTTGCGCAGAAAATCCAGCTGACGCATACCACCACATCATGATGGGTAAACCAGAAGCTACGAATTATGCCGCGCCAGCAGATTACAATGCAGAATGCGTTAAGATCGTGAGCGAAGGTTACAGCTTTGGCGTTGATGTTGGCGTATCTGGTACTCCGTTCATCTATGGTAAGTCTGCCGATGGTAGTATTAAAATGCAGCGTAGCGGTTATGACCCTGTTCAAAACGTTGCAGCTTCACTTGGTGTTGTGATTCGAAATACAGGTGCTTTTTAATACCCCTGTAGGTTAAGCAATTAAATCAATAAAAAACCCCGCATGTGCGGGGTTTTTTTTTATCTTCCACCTGGCTTTGGTTTGCCGGGGCGCCTTGTGAGTTTAGGGCCTTCAATTTTACGGTTTGGTGGACTAACCACCAGCCCCATGTCAGGCGTGATCTCTGGGCGCATATCCATATCGCGCTTAGGAGTCTGAACTTGACGAATAAAAATATTCACTGACACTGGCCAAGTTGTGTTGGCTGCAAGATGAAGGTTTCTTTGCATTCGTTGCGCTTCGCGAGAACGTGGTGCAATTTCAATCATGTCTGGGCCATCAACAATAAAAGAGTTGGCCAATTTACCAAAATTAATGGCACTCATGTATTCGCGTTTGATGGCTAAGCCTGTTTCAAAGGGGTTGTATAAGTACAACGCTTCCTGGCGGACTAATTCGGAGATGTTATGTTCTTTAGGGACGGGGACGAGTCCAGAGTCACCGATAGGAAAAGCCGCTTTAACGGTCGGGCGTTCAAATTCCATGTGATTTCCTTATCACGATTTATATTTCATTGATGTTATCACAGGGAGCAAAAGCGGAATCAAAACTTTTCAAGGCGTTATCAATCGAGTCAACCAAAATCGGTTATAATGCTTCAAAGATTTGAGCGCAAATTATTCATGGATGAAATTTAAGGAAGGGATGTCATGCCAATCGTTTTAAAAATCGTACTCGGGCTAATCTTAGCTGTCGCCGTTGGAGGCGTTGCCGTTTATAACTGGGGTGACGGTTATTTTGTCTTTGATTCGAAAGCGAAAGCTGAGCGTGCCATTGAAGAAACTCGCGCTGTTGAAACTGCTATTGGTAGTTATGCCACAGCTTATGGTGATGGTGAGGTTGACTTTGGCGATGTTACTCAAGGGGAAGAACCTTTCTTATACCTAAAGGAAAAACGACTTCTTCGTGAAAATGTTGGTAACAGCAATAACCTTATTGAAGAATGGCTCGTTGATGAAGAGGAAGGGCGTATTGAAGGAATTCTTTCTGATGAGGAAACATGTCGCCACATTAACAACCTAAAACACCAGCGACCGCTTACTGAACCTACACCAGTATGCGGAACTGAAGAAGCGAAAGGTTTAACTTGCTGTGAACGTGAAGACGACGAAGAAGTTCCACCACCACAGTAAAAATTGAGCAAGAAGCTCGACACCCACTAACAAGGAGAGTTGATATGGGTATTAAGAAGTTGGCAGCGATGGCTGTTGGTTTGGCCTTAACCTCTGGCGCCGCATTGGCTGATGTTAAGTATGATGAAAAATCACCTAACGAGAACCTGATTGGTTCAGGTATCACAATCGGTGTCGGTGTGGCCTCGGGTTCATCGGGAACTGGCTATAGTCTCGATTTGGAAGGTCGCCTAAATCGTTACTTCCAAGTAGGTATCAACGTCGTCTCTGTTCGCAGCGGCGAATCTTATGATGCGGATATCTTCGAGTACCAACTGTCTGACGAGGTTGCGGACTCGCACTACCTTAGCCCTCAGCATGTAACGCCTCGATTCAATGATATTTCACTGAATGCGAAAGTCGGCTACCCGTTCGATGTTGATAACACAACATTCCGCCCTTTCATTGGGCTTGGCTTCTCTCAACTGCGAACTCCCGATATTGACCTTGAAATTGTTCCTGACGGTGAAAGCCCGGGTGGCGCTTGCGGCTCTAGCAGTAGCAACAACAATGATAGTGACTCAAATAGCTCATCGTCAACGAGCGACAACCAGTGCCTTGAACTATCATTCGACTCTATGAATACGATGAAGATCGATACAGGTATTGAGATCGCCTGGGATGGCGCGCATATGGTGACGTTAGGTGTTGTAAGTTACATGGTTGATGATGCGTGGGAAGATCTTGAGATAGGTGATGACAGCACATCGGGATACTTACGATACGAATACCGCCCTGACAATCTTGGCTTCACCATTGGTGTTGACACCAAAGATCAAATGGGTGAGCCGCGAGCAGAAATGGGTATTCGTCTGAACTTCTAAAAGTTTGATAAAAACTTTGTTATATTAGTTGAAATAAGCGGGGGAATTGGGTAAGATTACTCAATCCCCCGTTTTTTGTTATTAGGTTTAAGAACTTGAGAAAAGAAAATAACAATAAACGAGCTCATTCACATGGGAGTCGAGGGCGCAGTAAACCACGGCATCAAGATGCTGGAAAAGTTTATCATGTACTGTTGACTGGGGATGAGTCCATGCAGAACACATTAGGGGTGTTTCTTGCAGATTTTGGATATCCAGTGGAGCCACTGTCTGATCGCCCGGGAAGCGAAAAGGCAATTTTAAGTGGGGCATTGGAAGGTGCTGAGGGGTACCTATTTCCAAATGATTTAGTGGACTTTGATTTATTGAGTAGCGAGTGGAATAGTTTCTCCACAAGCAAAGGGTTAACCGACACGCCGCTGCTGGCAAAGATAAAAGTTGTCAGGGGAAAAAGCAGTGTGTCCAGACGAACTGTCGGACGTACATAGGAATGGATATGATATAGAGAGTATGACAGTTGAACGTAATAAACTACTTAAAAGTTGAGTTTGAGGCGTACCCACGACTGTTTCGTGACCTCGCCAACTTTATGCCTAAGCAGGAATCAATTGATCGGGTAACCAACCCAGATCTACCAAACTTTTGCCCTAAATGTCAGGGTGGTCAGATTGCTGTAAAACAGGTGACGACTAAACAAGGTGAAAGACACCGTGTTGAGTGTTCATGTGGTAAAGAAGGGCCTTTAGGGGTTTCTGAATTTTCAGCTATTTGGCACTGGGCAACAATGAAAGGTATGCCAACGGACTTAATGGAAAATCCATTGGTAAACACTGAACGTTATTGGGCTACACGTCGAAAGTGGGCCAAAGGTGATGAGGTTTCTCATCTGACTGCCTGGCTTGCTGCGCTGAACTTCCATAAGCGTGTGTGTGATGCTCACCGAGATACGCCGGATTACCAAGCATTATCAGAAAGCGATAAAGAATTTGTGGACATGCTTCCATTATTGAATCGTATTCTTCGTAAAGAGGCGACGGCGCGTCTTGAAGAGTTGAACATTTCTCTGACTTCTGAAGAGTGTCAGCGAAAAATTCAAACTGAAGAGTCGTATGTGGCCAATGATCGCAAGTCGGTTTATGAGCGCTTCAGAGATATGCTAACACCTGGTTTTCACTTTAAGGTGAGAGAGCTTTACTGTATTTGATGTCCGTTTGAGCGTGCGCGTTTAAAAACATGATACAATCATGTGTAAGGCGAAATTAGGGAAGTAAAAAGAATCATGGAACGATCAGAGTTAGAAGCGATTAAAGCCAAAAAACCAATTTATATGGCTAAAGCTCTTCATCAAATAGATCGACACGTTTCAAGAGAGTTACGTGCGGCGTACACCCCTTCTGAAATGGAAGTTATCTTGCGTACGCGGCCGACAGTGGATGCGACAATTATTTTGACGCTAGTCCAACGTGAGGACGATCCAACATCCTTTGATGTTACTCGTGGAGCAGATAAGTTTGGTTCTGATAACATTACCCTGTCTGAAATGCTTTCGATGGACGGCTTGAAGCAAGGTAAGCTGACGGCGCACGGCCGTTCTCCAGCTGCTGAAATGATTCGAGAAGCACAGAGATTGGTGATCTCGTCACCTGATGTGGCTCCAGATATCGATAGTATCGTTAGTAAATATGCGACATCTGCGCCGGAACAAAATCCAGCGCCAACGATAAACACGCAAGATGAAGATCAGCATGTAAGTCGCAGCATCGCACGACGTTAAATTCGAATTACACCTTCACTTCGACAGGGCAACCAACAAACAGGTTGCCCTTTTTGTGTGGCCATCCTAATTACTCGCGCGATTGAGCGAATGTTTTCTACTTGATTTTGAGTGTTCATAAAAAACATAGCTGATTTAGCTAGACCGGACAGCTCTTCGGGTTCGAATATGAATGAAGGGATTTTTCGGTTCCCATTTCGAGCTTTATGGGTAGATAAAAATCTCGAAAATAGCTCTCGCTCAACGTAAGTTTGCGATTCCAGCTTTTCTTCTTCTGAAATATTCTCAGAGCCATACATGCAAAAGAATATGCTATTGCAGTGCGCCTCTTCGGAAAATTGGTTCATTTTACTTTTCTATTCATTATTATCGTGGCACTCGGCTATAGGATATCAGGAGTGATAAATATTTCGACACTTTTGTGCCCGGTTTATAATTATCTGTCATAATCCTTGGCTAGTTGAACAGGTAACAGGGACGTCACCATGAAAAAACAGCTTTTATCATTGCTGGCGCTTATGTTTGTTACGTCTACAGCAATAGCTGACGAGGCACTGGATGGCCGAATGAATGTCATGGAGTGCTCGCGCGATGAAGTAATAGCATATTTGCAGCGACCAGATCCAGCAGCCGCACAGGTTCCAGACTATGACGTCTGGGAAAAAGCCTATCAACAAAAGCAAATCATTCGTAGTGAAAACGATCCGGCAGTTTGTGCCGCAGCCCTTTATGGTGACTTGAGTGCAATGGGCTCGAAGTTGAAAGAAAAGGTGTTGGCGTTAGGTAGTATGACGCTGCCAACGATGAGTACAGTTATCAATCAGGCCATGGAGAAGTTCATGGGTTCTGTTTGTAGTCGAATGCAGACTGTGGTGGATAATGCCGGCGAAGAACTTCTTGCAGCGCAAGAGAAAATTGAAAAAGAAGCAAGGCAAAAGGCAAATAAACACTTCGGAAAAAAGGCGCTAGAGCGATACGCGACTGATGCCATGGTGCCGCCAGAGTATCAATCGATGGGATTGAAATACCGCAATGGAACTTTACAGACAGAAAGGTTTAGAAATAACGTCAAAAGTCGTTGGCGTGACCACCTGGATGAGCTGAAAGACAACGCCAAAGACAATTTATAGTTATCGTTAGATATAAAGCGCCAAGGAAGGCAAAGAGGTATCCATGTTTAGTACACAAGGAAGTGACAAGATTCAAGAGTTCGTGAAGCAGGCGGCATCCATGCATGTGGTGAATACTGTCTATTTCATTGGACTTGTGGTGCTGGCGCTGTTCTCTCAGTACCTGCAAATTCAAACAGTCTCTGTGAAAATGGATGTCTGGATGATTGCGACAGCGGTACTTCTTTCGGCGTCCGGCTTGTTTAAGCTCGCAGTGAGCTACTTTCGTGGCGTAGAGAAGCTCATTAAAGAAGAGCAACTAGAGCTTATCCTCACTTTCATTAATGTGGCCGCAACATTCACTGTGATGAATGCTATTCAATCAAGCGGAGTAGGTGGACAGACGTTGTTGTTACTGTATACCTTCCTGCCAACCATGCTGTTTATTCTCATATCCCCGCTTACGTGGAACAAGCGCCATCGCGAATTTGTTGGAATTTATGGTTTCATGGAATGGGCATTGCTGTTAATTGTTGTGTATTGGTCACTATCAACCCTTTACCTCCTTTACGTAAATGAAGCGTATTTAGGTCTTGTGTCTAACGGAGTTATCTTGATTGGTCCGTATTTCCTGAAGTTTATTCGTAAACGCCACATGGAAAAACTGATGGGTAAGATGTATATCGAAATTTATACGGATCCGCTAACTGGGATTAAGAATCGAAAAGCATTTTACGAATACTACGACCGCGTTCGTGAAGGTAACAAGATGCGCGAGTTTGGTTATAGCGGGTTGATGGTTATCTTTGTCGACATTGATCACTTTAAGGCTTACAACGACCACTATGGCCACGAAATGGGTGATGACTGTTTGCAGGATGTCTCTAACTTCCTTCAGGATGTGGCCGATGAAAGGCAGGGCTGGGAAGCGTTCCGATATGGCGGTGAAGAATTCTTGCTTGTCGCCCCCATGAATAATGATGACTGGTGCACCATTCAAGAAGATGAACTTATCGATGAATGGTTAAAAGGTGAATTGACGCTACCTCGCGAACATAAGGTTTCAGAATTTGGTCAGGTCACTCTAAGTGCAGGTGGTTGCCTTGTCCCTACTGATGATATTTATACGATGAATGCAGGTATGGTTACTAAGTTAGCTGACAAAAAACTGTACGAAGCCAAAGAGACGCGAGCAAAAATGGTGTTAGACCAAGTCAACTGTTAGCACTTTTGCCTGAGTTGCACGTAACAACAAAAATGTAGTATAATATAACCCTACTTTATTGTTTAGCGTGTAACTTAAAGGCTATGAAAAGTATAAAACTTATATCTATAAAAGAGATGAAGGCGACACATTTGGTAGTCGTCTTTGTTTTGTTTGCGGCGTTATTGCTGATGACTGGTGGCAACAAAGAAGAAGGAAGTATTGAAAACGCTCCTTCCGTGGTCGAAGCATTGCCTAATACCGAAATCGCCGATGGTGAGAATACCAAATTGAGCAAAAGTGAATTGTTTGCTCGGATGGAAAAGCTTAAGAAGCCAGCTGAAAATTTTGCTGACTTTTATGAGACGGAAAAGGTCCATGGCGAATTGATCCTTGGTATCTATGATGTTATTGAGGATTACTACGGGCTGCCGGCAGATGTGCTTTATAACCAGCTTATGAAAGAATCGCGTGGTAAGTGCACCATGAGAGCGAACAGAGCTGGCGCCGTTGGATGTTTTCAATTTCTTGATCACACAGCAAGAGAATTCGGCCTACTGAATGACCAAGGTGACTTTCGTGGTAATCCCTACGCCAGTGCTGAGGCGTCTGCAAGATATCTTGTGTGGTTGACCACTCTTATTTTTGGTGAAGATGCAAATCCAAGTGATTGGGAGCAGCTTCGCTATTCATTAGCTGCATTCAATGCCGGGCATGGCAATGTAAAGCGCTCTGGCCGTGTTCGAATTCCTAATTTTTCGGAAACCATTGAGTATGTCCATGATATCGAAGCGCTGGCTAAAAATGAGGCAGCGTGGGTTTACCCTGGCGATACAATTGAAAAAATTGCAAAACGAACAGGTGTTCATACGGACGAATTATTGCGTGGTAACCCGAACATCACGGACGACAGAGGTCTAAGAGCCCACACAATCCTTTCACTACCAGATCCCCAAACAGGTATGTCTAGCCTTCTTGTTAAGAAGGGGATGAGCTTGTATCAACTTCAGTCTGGTACCGGAGTAGGGATAGACCTTATTAAGAAGGCCAATGGTATGGGGACGCGAGATACTTTGTATTTTGGTGACATTATAAAAATACCTACCAGAATTTAGCTGACAACAAATTAAGCGCCAACTGATTGGAGTTGGCGTTTTATGTTATGATTATAGGCAGTCCGACAGGAAGGTTGGTCGCTTTAGTAACAAGGATGTTGTCACGTGAATCGCTCTATTATAGCTGTTTCATTGCTTATCATGGCGCTACTGACTATGTTCAGTGGATCAGCTTCAGCACAAGAAGGTGTTGCAACTACCTGCGGCATGGTGTCAGTAACAGGTGGTGAAGATGTAAAACCACTTAATGGTGAAATCTGCCCACAAGACGTCGCCTTCCAGTCCTTGTATCTATTTTATCAGGATATATTCGAGCAACCATTTTGGCGTGAGTTGTCACTGCTTTTTGTATCAGAAGATACCCTTGATAGTGATTTTACAAAGTTTGCTGCCGACACGATTGACCTGTCATCAATAATTTATGCACTTATGTCTGCTGTTGCTGTTTTTTGCTGGGCAGTATCGACACCTATTGTTTCCTACAAGTTTTACACCTATGTAACGATGATCCGCAAGACGGGAAGCCTTGAGTTTTCAGATTCCAAAGGTGACACCGTACGTTTTGTTTCGTATTTCAGCTTCCTAATATTGCTCATTTTACCTGTTGGGGGCATAACGTTCGGACAGGGCGCTGCGGTTATCGGCGGATTGCCTTCCATTATGGGTGGTAACTACATCTACAGTACATTCTTGGCTGCTTCCGAGACGGCCAGTACGGATGTTGAATTGAGTGAAGGGACGCTACTCAAGGATAGTCAGGTCTTTGCCAATGAGATGATAGAAAGCGAACTCTGTCAGGCGCGTACGCGTCAGGCGATTATGAGTTTGAACGCCAATGCTGGTAGTCACTTTTTCTCAAACAGCGTTATGCAGGCTTTGCCGTTTGTGGGGGAAGACCAAAGTACCATTGTTGATAGATACAGTGCGTGCTTGGGTTATGTCGGTGAAGTGGAGGCCGGTGAGCGGGATAGCATTCTTACGGTTAAGTTTGAAAAGAGACCTGCATGGGAACGAAAGTGCCCTGTTGACTGGGGCTTAACAGATGCGATGAACTATGATCCTGACTTGTATGGTCACAGTCATTCATGTGGCAAGATCACTTACGATAACGGCATCAACAAATTCGATGCGTTATACGAAGAATCGGATGCTTGGTTTAGTCGGGATCTGGAAGATGTTACTGAGGATATCCAAGACGCATATTCAGCGAGTCAGATTTACCCTTCATTCAGACGAGCCACCAGAGCAGGTGTTGAGCGGATATTAAATCAGTCAGATCTAACCGATGACGAACGTTACAAAAAGCTTGAAGATCTATTCATAGAAAAAGCCAGAACGGTAATTGAGTCCCGCCTTTCTAGTGATGCAGAAATGGGTGAAGGTAGTAACGATGAAATTCAGTTGAAGCACCTTGTCGCTACCAACGCAATGCTTGGTGGTGTGGTTTTAGAAGAGCCAGATGCGCTTAGTGATGGACTTTTTGGCTGGGCATTCTTCAATCGATATTATGGCGTAAACGAAAATAGGGAACATTATTTTGGTATCGACTACTTGCTCGATGAAGCACGCGAAGTCGCTAAAACGTTCCAGCGTTACCACTGCGCGATTAACTGGGCAAGTCACCAAGAAGATCGCTTGTTTATTGCCAAATACAATGAAAGTTCATCATCTGACCTTGAGGACCTTTTTGCTGCACAAGCTGCTGGCCTTGAGTGCGTAGAGTTCTTGGCTGAAGAAGAACGAGGCTCTGGGCCGCATGATAGATACCTTCGTTACCCTACCTTATTGGGTGAGCCCAACACTGATATTCATGAAGTAGGTGGTGAGTGGCTCCCTAAGCCAGCGCCAGACAATTCTCCGCAACAGCAATTGAACCTTTCCAAGCAAGCAAAGATGGAAACCGAAATTGCGGAAGAATACTTCAAGCAGATGCGTGTTAGCCAAATGCTTATCACGGGATACACGATGTCGGTAAAACTGGGAACATCACACGCCCTTAGCAAAGCATTAAATGAAGCGAATATAGAACGTGAAAAGGACGTCAATTTACGCCTGAAAGGTTGGACTACATTTGGTGGCAGTTTACTTTACATGTCTAAGCATTACAGCAATGCGAAGCATATGGTTGACTCGATCGAAAATGCGGTATCGTTTTCTGGTGGTGGTGATAACGAATACTTCGTCGCGACAGAAGCTTTTACACAAGACTCAGAAACAATCCTTAATCGTCTTCAAGAAAAGACATTCACACCACTTGATGGCACTGCTTTATTAATGCCTGGTGTGGCAGGTGTCGGCAAGTACCCGGGGCCTGGAGGGGTTTCTCCGGACAAGGAAACAGAGCAGTCGATGAACATATTGATGTCGTTCGTTACCTACATGTTCTTCGAACCTATCGAGCACATAAAATCAGCATCAGGTATGTCTCCTAATGCGAGTTTGAGTCAAGGTTTCAAGGCATGTTATGACGGCTCGTACGATCAATGTTTGTCAGGGCAAAAGCATCCAATCGTCGCGTTATCAAGCATGGGTCACGATATGATGAACAACATGCTGGCTATCGTTGGTACCAGTGCTTTCGTTAAAGTGTTAAACCGCACTATGTTCGCTGGTGTTGACTCTGAAGCTGGTTCTATAGGTGGTGAGGCAGATGCTGACAGTAAGAAAAAGAAAGCTGGGATATGGGATCGCACTAAAGCTAAGTTAAAGAAAATGTCTAGCAAGTTAAGTGGACCTATTCTGAAATTTATGAAGGGTGCTGCTCGAACTGTTTTTGCTGTTATTTCTGCAATCAGTATTCCTGCGGAAACGGTGCTGGACACAATGATGCCATTTGTTCTTACGTTATTTATGGTCGGTGTTTTCTTCGCATACATCATCCCTATGTTGGCTTTCATTTACAGCATTAGTGTGTTCTTGCTGTGGTTGCTTGGTATTTCCGTGGTTGCGTTCGTTATCCCGCTATATGCATTGTTGAAGCTTAAGGATGTCGAAAAGAATTATGAACGTGGGTTCCAAGAGTTCTACGAAGGTTTTCTTGGTAATTACATCAAGCCATTCTTCTTCGGTATAGGTGCGGTGATCGCCTGGACAATGGTGTCGATTGCACTGTTCCTCGTAAATACAATCTTTGCCTTAATTTATTCGGGATTAGATGTATCTGCCGGCAGCTCATATTCAATCGGTGCGTTGGTGTTCCGTGTAATGATGTTTGTAACTTATTTCGTTGTCTTGTTCGTTATGTTCAAACAAGCGCTTGGTTTCATGAAGAGCTTCCCAGATGCAATGAATGAGAAATTGCGCCTTCAAAAGAGTAATGATGAGCAGAAGATTGATGGCCTTGGTTTCGAAAATTATGTTCAAGCGGAGTTAATGAAACAAGCGGCATCAATTCCTAATGCGCTGGCTGCAAAATGGGCAGCTAACCATGACGCCAATAAGGGGATGAGCAAAACTCAAATGCGTCAGGCCACAGAAGAAAACGAAGATATGATGAACCGTATTGATGCAGAATTTGGTTCTAAAGAAGCATTCATTCAAACCGTTGTTGAATTTAGAAATAAGCAAGCCAAAGACAATGCGGATGAAGACGATAACTTCCCGCTAGGCGGCCCAGATGGCGGGGATGGTGGTAGCAGCGGTGATAGCTAATAGGCTGTCACCGCCGTTGACTGTGGGTAATAGTTAATGGTATTATAACCAAGTAATTAACAAACATGGAAAGTCCGCCGTTATGGCCGCAATTATAATTAATCCAATCCCAACCAAAGATAATACTGGTGATTTTTTATCGTCAGGTGTTCTGACAGCAGAGTACCCTATGATGGAGACTCATGAGCATGCCAAGCTGTACGGGTTGTTTAAAGGGTTGCGTGTTCGTGAGACGCTCTTAAGCCGTTCAATCAATGGTACATTTGAGCGCTCTACTGTTTACCCAATTCCATCTGGTTATAACTCATTGGTTTGCATTGGTTGCGATGATGCGTGGGAGGGGGATGAGTTACCTTCCGTTGTAGCTGTGATCAGAAGCATGGCTGTGGATAATAAGAAAATCATCATTATTAAAGACTTTTCTAAGATCAATGGTGCAAATGAATTACACGAAGCATTAAGCGCAGAGCTTGATGTTGAATGCCTTGAAATAGGAGAGCTCAAGGCAAAAATGCATGAAAAGGAGCTTTAACGTGCAAAAGATAATTGCGAGTGACTTCATGAGGCAGTCCAAGATGCTGCTTCTCTTTGCTTTCGCGACGTTCATGGGGATATACACCTTTGAGTATTCGCTGAAAGCCCAGTATGCCTCTGATTTGGTTTTAGAGGGGATCTTGGCCAAGTCTATGCTCAACGAAGTGTTGAGAATGTCGGCATTCTTATTGTTCGGCGGGCTGATAGCAAAACGAGCGGTGAAAAATCTGGCTGACGTTTCTTTTTTCAGTACATTGTGGAGTATCGGTAAGGCGATGGTGACCTTTATGTTTACCATGATTGTCGTTTTAATGATCGTCGGCATTACTGCTCCAGAATTGCAACCCGGGCAAAAGCTTGAGGATTTGGTTATCAGCGAATTCCAGTATTTCTTATTGCTTGCTGGCGTAGCACTTGTTGTATCAACTGCTCTTGTGGCTTTTGTTCAGCATGTATATAACAGTGGAGTGCGCAAAAACTGCAAGGCCGCTGGTATTTCTGCGAAGTCATTTCCACTTTATAGAAATGATTATGCGATCCCATTTCGCTCAATCCTTATGCTTGTTGAGCAGCCGATGGCTTTAGCTCTGGGTGTGGCTTACATTTTACTAAGCGCATTCACAGTGTTCCTTTCACGTGAAGATATTGCTTTTCTTACGGTCATTATCAATGCCGTTAAAATGACTCTTCTTATGTTTGGTGCTGGTGTAATGATCAGAGTGTTAATCCAGCGTGCAGTTGATGGCCAAGAAGGTGAGGTGAAATAAGTGACCCGCAGAAAGTTCGTAGAGCCACAAGGAAGCGCCTCCGACTTCTTTTCCGGTATTGGAATGGGAGAATGGGGTGCTGAAATGAACAACGTTAGTGGAGAGTTAAAGCCTAAATCCAATGGGCTTTACTATAACGGCGTTGAACTTTTTGAACGTGGCATATACGGGCTTTCTGAAAAAGATCTGAACAAAGTGAACTCGGCAATCACTGTCAATAAAGATAGCGCCAGCAGAGTTTGCTTCATTAGCTTTACTGGGTGGGAGAACGAACACCTGGTAGAGCCGCATGAATGTTTTTATGTCGAGAATGTAGAAATATTCAAGGCAATGGTTAATTCCTTACAAGGGGAATTTGACCTGTTTGTTTTACTTCCTGTGACCGCAATTCGAAATGATGACGCAACACTATACCAGAGCGTACTAGATCTGGCGGAGTGGTTTAAGTCAGAACCCGCAATAAGTTCATCACTTATCCTTTTAGATAATCAGTGCCTTGATACTGAAAGCATGGAGTCATGCTCGTCACTTCTCGCAAGAGCCTGCGACAAAAGATTGAAATAAATCAACGTCAAATTTGCTTACATTGAAATATATCAATTATTTCGAGATAGTTGTTGCATCTGTCTCATAATCTAATATAATAAAGCATATAACAAAGTTGAGAGGTTAGCTCAATGGAACATATGCAGCCACAAAAGATATTTTTAAATCCGCGCCCGGGTTGTTACGATAACAGCCCAAGCTTTGAAGCCGTTGATGAAGCGTTCAAAGCATTAGAACCATCACTTCGTGTTGTTCAAGAGCGCATCGCATCGTTGCCACAAAAGGAAGTGTTCGACCCTGAAACCAATACGTTCAATTTGGCGCGTATTGTTACTTACGCACAGATGACTCGCATTTTGATGCAGGTTTGTGGTGGTCGCCTTATTGTACATTCACACATCGCAAATGCTGTTGAACATGAGGTTCAGGCCGAACTATGGATGTTGACTAAAGAGGGTTATCACCTTTTAGCCACGGCTCGTGCAGATGTTGGTCCTCAAAGCATGATCTCAAAGCAATTACTGGAAGCAGAAAGCCGTGCTAAACGACGCGTTCTTCGCCGATTCCGTTTGTTTTCAGATCAAGCAATTGAGCGCGCTCTTGCGTCAGCAAACAAGAATGTTCAAGCGCAGCGCGAAGAGGCCAAAGATAAAGCGCCTAACGATGCCAAAGTAGAAAAGCAGGTAGCAGTCGACACCAAGGATGACAGCTCAGCCAAATATGCTGAAAGTGCGGACAAAGAGCAAGTGACAGAAACGCAAGCGTCACTCCCTTTGGAGACGCAGCCTAAAGGTAAAGATAAGAGCAAGGCTCCTGCTGTGAAGCCTAATCGCGCTAAGAGTCAGAAAAAGTCTCGTCCGGCGACGCCAGTAAAACCAGCCCCTGCTGACGTTGAAGAAGGCAAACCTGGTTTCGGTGTCCCACTGGAAGACGTAAATCGTGATGACATCAATTTCAGGGAAAACCTACTGAAATTGGTTAAAGAGGCCAAAGAAAGAAACCATAAATCGGTCAAGGTTGCCGCGTTCATTAAGCGAGTTGTGGGTGACAGAGGTCCGAACTCTTTCAGAAACATGCCTATGGTAGAGCTTGAAAAACTGTACGAGCACTATGTAGCTAACGAAGATTGCCCACTGTAACTGGAGTATAGAATATGAACGCAACACAAAACCGACACATTACGAGAGATACAGCCATGGGTATGAATGCAGACTTCGCTGATGTATATACTGCTGGTTACGATTCAAACTGGACGCCAGTGACGCCAAGCATGACGCCTGAAATTCATGATGTGATTGTCAGCGATAATTTTCAGGGACGCTTATTGGCCATGCTGGAAGCGTACGATGAACTTGTGCCGGAAGATTCAAAATTTGGTGATACAGACAAATATATTCCTTTGTCAGTACGTGAAGATTTGTTCTATCAACATTTCGGTTCGCTTTTGAGCATTACCTACAATGATGTTGGTAAATACTCTAACTCAGAACAGCGCATTGTTGTTGGTACTGTCTACATTCGAGTGCCAAAGCATAATCAGGTTCCATGGTTTTCTGTAATCGGTGTGGGTGCACGTGATGACAATCACCCCGATGGTCTTAGTGCAGCTGCTGAAGCGTCTGCAACGAAGCGCATCCTTGTTTCGTTAGGCTTAGGTGATGATCCTGGCGAAGAAATGGAAACGATGGAAGATTCTTCACTTCGCAACCGTCTTTCAGAGCTGGTTTCTAAGAATGGTCGTGATGGCTTGAAAACATTATTAAAGCTGTACAACGACACAGCCAATAAAACTGATAAGATATTGGCTGAAGAATACATGATGAACGACAAGGTAATTGAGCAAAAGGATTTGAGCTTGGATGTTGTTAAGAAATTAGTAATGCACAATTCGCATTAAGGAGACAGGATGTTTCGAGTTATGTTGAGTTTGTTGTTGGCGCTGGGGATATCATCTTCAGCACTTTCAGCCGAGGGAGAGTTTGCGGATTATAAAGTGGGGGACATCACACACACATTGCCTAAGCAGGCAACGGATGACTACATTTTGGGGATCCGAGATATAGGTCGCGCACTACAGCAATGCCAAAGCAAGCGCAGAACACTGACCAATCCCCTTATAATGAGACAAAGTTTGCTTTCGGTTTCTCAAAGTAGAAATGGATGTCGTTTTGTTTATTTGCGAGAAGCCAATTGGCAATACGAATGTACGCTTCCAGCAAAAGTCGCAACTGAACTCGGTCTTTCTATGGAACGCGCTTCGCTGCGTTCTGGTCAAGCGCTCGGTGACTTCTCAGATGGTGAGAAAGAAGTGTTGTTTGATTCGCGGTTTTGTCGTGAGAGCTCAATGAAATGATAGGTCCGAAGTACCGACAATTTTAATTGTGCTATGATACTCGATGTAAATGGATTTCATCGCCAGTAGAAAAGGGAATTTTTAAATGAAGAAGTCACGAATTGGCGCGATTGTAGCGCTTTCCATGTCTGTTGTATCACTTTCATCGTTAGCGCACGAGAAGCATGACGTGATGGACAGCCAATCTCTTCCTGTGCCGTTTGAATCGGTGTTTCAGGATGCTATGAACGACCCTAATGTTTTGCTTTATTACGCTGACCAAGCTTTCCGCAAAGGGCAAGACGATGAAGCGTTGCGTTGGGTTCTTGAAGCTGCGAAATTCAACCATCCTGCGGCGATTAAGAACGCGAAAGAGTTGATCCAGAAAAACATGGGTACATTCGAAAACCGCGAAGAAGTAATCGCATTCCTTTCATATCATGCTAAGCCAAAAGGCGAAGAGCCTGCTGACCTGTTTGCTCAACTTTACCTGGCGGATTACTTCCGTGGTGAAGAGTGCGTATGGTTTAAAGGCACAAATTCAGAATGCGCAGTAGGTGACAATGCTGACTCTCCTGTTGCTGGTAACGATTTGCAACGCAGCTACTTCTACTATGAAGGCGCCGCTAAACAAGGTCATGAATTTGCTCGCTTCAACGTGGGTATGATGCATCTGTTAGGTCAAGGTGTCCCTCGTAATGTGCCGTTGGGTCTTGATTGGTTGAAACCTCTGGCTGACAGTGGTAATGAACATGTAGCATACATCATCGGTGCAGCATACCAAGAAGGTTACTGGGTACCTAAAGACGAAGTTAAAGCAACCGGCTGGTTTGAAAAGTCGAGTGCACAAGGCCACCCAGCAGCAATGATTGCTCTGGCAAAAAACCTTGAGCGTGGCGTTATCACTGATAAAGGTGAAGAAGTTCGCATGGGTAACGCTGTTGAACTTTACGAAGGGGTTCTGACAAGTATCGTAGCGACTCACGCAGAGAAGTCGGAAGCGGCATATCGCTTAGGTATGATCCGAGCTAATTACGTTCCATTTATGGACGAATCATTAGCGGACAAGCAAATGAGCTTGGCTATTTCACATGGTGAACAAGAGCCGAATGAGTCTATGATTCGAGCGATCATGTGGAAGGGCAAAAAGTCTGAGTCTGAATCGTTGCGTGAATCTATCAAGTGGTATGCGCAAGCAATTAAATACCTTGAAACGCTCCCTCTTGATGTTCATCAGAAGTTTGCATCGGTATACCAGCATGTAGCTCATGCTTATGCACGCGGAATGGATGGCGATTTAGATCGAGACGAACGTCGTTTCACGCAATACATGTCTCGTATGCATAAACTGTTAGCGGAAACGTACGTTCCACAAGTTGATCCGAAAGCCTACAAAGGTTACGAGCTGTTTAAATTCCCTGGGTACTAAAATATGCCTATGGGTCAACGTTATGCGCTACTGCTAATTGCAGTAGCGTTTTATTACTTACAAGCTTTCATCCCAATTATGTCAGTCGATGTACCTGACGGTGCTGTAAAAGCATCGGCATTGTCCGCATTGTCATGGCTATCAGGATACAGCCCTCACCCTTACCACTACCTGACTATTGGCCTGATGCCATTCATATTCTCCGGCCTATTTATGCAGTTGATGCAGTGGCAATTAAAACCTATTCATGATCGGTTCGCTGGAGATCCGATATCATCAGAGAGAACCAAACGAGTATTAACCTACTTGTTTGCTTCTGGTGCAGCTGCATTTCAAGTGAGTCAGATGGAGTCAGGGTGGTTTAGTTATCATCCATTGGTTACGTGGGCAGAGTTTGTTTTAACTGTCTACTGCCTTGAAACGCTATTTGACATGATTAAGCCATTAAAAGTGGTTGGGAATCCGATAACGTTATTTCTTGGCCTTAATGTTCTTGGGGGTATAGCAGGACAATTAACAGGCATTGAATGGTCTGGTATCAGTCAAGTGGAAATGCTGATTTTCGCCGGCGGTGTTGTGATTGGTCTTTTGTTTGTTGTACTGGCCATTCGTGTTGAACGGTGGAGAGGTATGCTTGCGTTTGCGAAAGCTGTTAACACAACATCTTCACCTATGGCCCATGTAGTGCCAGTGAAAGTTATGCGGGTTGGAATGATGCCGGTGATCTACGCAGGGTTTGTGTTTTATCCAATTATGATGATGATTTCATCTTGGAAAGGCGCTACAACCGGGCAAGTTCTTCTTTCTACTTGGTACTACGCGCCTATCTTAGTTGGTTTGGTATACATACTCACTAAGGCGCTGCTTTCGTTGCATACTCCTGTGGATAATATTGTCCAATTTTCGAGACAGGAGGCTGTGTATATGGTCGGTGGTGACGCAGAACATGAGAAGCTGAAAAGCACACTGGAACGCATGGTTAAACGTCATGCGCTCACAGCGACGTGTTGGTTTAGCTTAGTTCTGTTTGCTGAGGCTGTATGGCAAGTGATTGCGCCAGATACATTTACAAAATTAGGGTTCGTAGGTGGTATTGGGATAGTGATATTGGTTGGTGCTTCTCGTGATGTTGCGAAGCATTATTTAAAACTCAAGGAAGAGGTACGGTATGTCTAGTCGTATTCAAAACCATGGTTTGATGTTTTTCATGTTCATCAACCGCCTTATTCGAGATCAGATGATTGAGCTAGATGAGCGAGATCCACGCATTATGCGGTTGGGCAATTTGCCATCGGCTTACTTCTTGTGTGGTCGCGATGATAATGATGAACCTTTCCTGGGGGTGCCGGCAGAAATGATGCCTTGGTTCACTCAGATTGACTGGACAGGTGCATCATTGTGTAGAAAAGAAGGGTATCTATACCTTGAAGGTCGCGACCCTCGGACGCAGACAATGTTGATTGCATTTGGTATTAGGGTTCGTTCGAAGCGACTAAATGTCTTCGCCATTGATGGTCATGAAGATGTCGATATGATGTCGCTCAATATGAAAGTGTTTGAAAAAGATGAGCAGAATCCTAAGCAGGTATATTTTGCTGATCACCATGAAGTGATTGGTATACCGCTTCAGGAAATTGGCACATGTCACGAATTGAGCACGGACGAAGAAGCTGAAGAATCGCGTAAGATTCTAGCTAAGAGTGGCTTGGATCGCACGTTCACCCCAACAAAGATAGTGGGAGCTTAGCCATGGATGGGATTAAGGTAATCGTTAAGGGAACTGGCCTTCAGTACGATTTGCAGGAAGTGGTCCCAGAATCGTTTGATTTTGAGCGTGACGTACTTCGTGGTGGAGTGTGGGATCCGCAAGCTGCTCGTCTATTGCTGGACTTGTCGTTTCGGGAGATGTTCCCAACAAACGAGGGGAGAAACCTATTCCTTTGGGATGACCTTCGTCCGCATGTAGCCTTTTCTATTGCAAAATCCTTTTTACAGGTCAATAGGGCCTTAAATAAGGATGCGGTTACTACTGGTAATCATCGGCCGGTTACCGACGATATGATCGTCGAGAAGATTAAGAAAAACGGGGTGATGTCACCCAAAGAAGTTGAGACGGACTATGCGCCGCGCTCTTTGAAATTAACACGATAATTCTTTTGTCAGAGAGGGATTTTATGACAGCTGTTGAATTAGCTAATAAATTACATGGTATGAACTATCCGTTATCACTAAGCAAGGAGTTGCTTGATTCGGCAAAGGCGTCCGGATTGGTTATTGTTACTGGAGCTTCGGACGACATTATGTCTATCAATGGTGCATTGACGGGTGAAGGTGATGTTTATGATGGTGGTGAAGTCCTGGTGCATCGAGATGCGGTGCTGGAAGATCGCGATAATCTCGAATCAGATGAAGAGTTGCAAGACTACTATTCAAAGAAGCCTGAAGCAAAAGTCATTGAAGCTTTTTGGTATCGTGGCGATTATAAATGGTCTTACGACACAGAGATCCCTCATGTAACGTTTGAGTTGCTTAAAGACGGTGAAAAATGTTGCCTTGGAATCGTCTTCTCAGTGTCTGATCTCTAACAGCCTAAATGGTTGTTATTAATTGAACAAACAAAGCGCTTGTGAGGGCGCTTTATTTGTTTTTCAACTTTGTCTTTAGTTTTATTTTATTTTTTTTAACCCCAAAAATAACCACTTTCCCAAAATCCGTTATTATCCTCTTTGTTCACGGACGAATCTACTTTACAAGGAGTTACTATGTCTATCGGAACAAAGATGAAGGGCGTAGCCCTTATTGGCTTATCGGCGTTGCTAGCGGCCCCTTCAGCATTTGCTGATTCGGATCGTTTGGCTGCGGGTCAGGCTGATTACCTGGGGTCAGTGATCGAATTCTTGATCATTGCATTCAATGGATTGTCATTTCTAGCATCGGTTGTTGTGCTTCTGGTTGGTGGCTGGTTCTTTATTCGCGATTACGTGATGGCGAAATCAGATCACGAGAAGAAGTTCACGCCGGGTACGCTGTTTGCGGCAATCGTTGTTGCAAGCTTCCTTGGCTATCAGTCAGGTGCGTATTTGCTTGGTCAAGACTTGACAGTTGGTGCCGACAACACTGGTGGCGCATCAATCAAGCAGGATGACTTCGAGCGTAAAGACGGCGAATAATACTGCTGATATAGGGCCGCGTAGCACTGCGACTGCGCGGCCTTTAATTTCCCTCGCAGAACCTGTTTTTAAATGATTCAAGGATGAAGCATGTTTTCACAAAACGCCCAATTAAAAAATGTTCAAGCATTAGCCCACGCCCGCCCTTTGGTGGAAAAGATGGTCAATGACTTTGAGCAACAAGAATTCACAGCCACTGAAGGTTCGGTGACTGTTACTGTAAAAGGCGACTTGACTGTTAAGTCTTTCGGTGAGGGTGAGTCAGTATCAATTGCTAATGTTGATGCTGCATACAAAGCTGCGTTAGGCCTGGCAACGCACGAGCGTCATCTTGCATTCGTTAAGGTTCGCAATACCATTTTGAAAAAGCACCGCATTGATCTGGCTGCTCATTCTGATGATGTTGCAAAAGCGATTGCGTATAAAGACGCACTGAGTAAAAAAGCGAGCTAACCGTTATGGCTAAGCGCTTTTTAAGTGTTCTAGCAGGGGCTTTAATCGCCCCTGCTTTAGTAATGAAAGCGTATGGAGCGTCAAGCTCGGTTATACCTGACGAACGTTTACACTCATTCTGTCAAAAAGCAGGGTGTGATTATCAGGTCTTTTACAAATATTTCATTCCTAACAGAGATCGCTTTTGCCATGAGCGAGACGTGATCTTGAAACAACCAGATAAGTTGGCAGCTATTAAGCAGGTGGTGAACTTATCGTCGGATTATAACCTTCCAGTGACAGTTGCCATTGTGCCAATTATGGAATCCAGCCTTAACCCTCAGGCTAGCGCTGGAAACTACAAAAATGCTGCGAAGGGGTTTTGGCAGTTTAAGCCTGCGACAGCACGTGACATGGGGCTCGTCGTAAATGATAGAGTGGATGAACGACTAGATGCAGAGAAGTCGACGAGAGCAGGCCTTAAATATCTTCAATGGTTAGAAAAAAAGTTTGAAGGTAATCACGACCTTGCTGTTCTGGCATTCCACGTTGGTATCGGGAAGCTAACAACAACAATGGCCTCTACAGGGCTCAGTAATCCATGGTATTTATCTCAAATTGCCAGTGAAAAGCGGCCATCTCAAGATTATCTGTTAAAATACTATTCCTACACTGTGACCTTGATGGGGCACGGATGCCAATAGTGTACGAAAAAGGGAGTTTGTCGTGAAACTGAAAATCGTTGCTTTATCATTAGGTTTAGTTTTAAGTGCCGGCGCAATCGCTGAAGAATCGACTGATCCTAAATATGACTGTACCGCGACAGAAACACGCGATCACTTACTCTCTGTGACTCACGCACTGTTTGCCCCTACAACTGTACCAACCCCAAAAGAGTTTGAGAAAGCTTACATTGAGAAAAAGATGGAAGAAGCGGCCGGTGGCGATGATGAAGCTGGCGGCTGTGTAACCATTTTCACTGATCCCAAGCTAAAAGACGACTGGAAAGAAGTTGTCGATAATATTCGTAACTTAGAAATCGATTTTAGCTTTAACAGTATCGATGGTGCCGTCATCAAAGCAGCCCTAGATAAGCTTAAAGAAAAAGCTCGCGAAATGGTAACTGATGCACTTGAGTCTATCGGCGAAGACATTTGTGATGCGCTATCAACTGACAACCTGAAAGAAATCGCACTGGATGCGGCGAACGAAAAGTTTGGCACGTCAGCCCGTAATCTTCGGTTAAAGTCCTTTGCAGATGATATGGCCGATGATGCACTTGATAATGCTGATGACAATATCAAAATGCTACTTTCTGACAAGGAGCTGGAGAAAGAAATGGACTCTGCTGCGAGACAGGAAGTAAGGAAGATCCGCAAAAAGCTTTGGCAAAACTTCTAATTACCATTTCGTACTTTGTTAAAAGTATGGTAATATTAGTTCATCAATTAAAGGAATTTTTGCAGAGCGACCATGCAGTCACCTCTATTCGTATACACAGACGCATCTTTTGAAGTTGCGAATGACACCGCGCAAACTATGGTTGAGCAGGCAAAGGAAGCCGGCTTTAAGCGTGTTGGTATTATCGACGTAAATAGCGCAAGCTCCGTCATCAAATTTATTAGAAAGTGCAGTGATCTTGAGATTGGTGCAATTGTTGGTGCGACATTAGAAGTATCTATCCCCAGTCGAGATAAAATGCTTTGGGCACTGAAAAACAAGCGTGCCATCGAACAATTTTATGCTCATCTCGAAGCTGTGCCACCAGCCCCAAGCGAAACCTATGATGAAATAGAGCAGCTTACTAAAGCTGTTGCTGCTGGTCAGCGTTCGAAAGCGAAAAATAAGCATGATGTACTCAATGAAAGGCTGACAGAAATATTTTCGCAGCGGAATAGCGGCGATGTTCCTTTTAAGCGTATGAGCGACGCAGAAATTAAGTCTGCATCAATCGAAGCGAAGTACGTGAACATGGAACTTACATACGGCACGGTGACAGTTGTTGCAAAGAGCACAGAGGGTTACCAGAGCGTTCTTCGCCTTATGTCAATCCGAAGCTTAAACAAACACCATAACATCCATCAAGGAGCTTCTGAGAAGCCTCTTGCGATGACGTGGGATGACTTTGAACAGGAAGCTAAAGATGTATTGTTGGTTGACCCACTTTCAGATTTTAGTGTTCTTGGTGCATTCGCGGAAATTGATGACGTAGATGACTCTGTATTGGCTGAGCTTGGTAGCATCCCGCATATTAGCAATATTGGGTTGGATTACCCACTCAACAAGAAGCAGTCTTCATGGGTTGAACGTTTGGCTGAGAATTTTTCTGACAAAAAGTTCATTCCAATGCCGACAGCCCAGTTTGCTCGAAAAGAAGATTACACATCATACACGATAAAAGTGGCTGTTCACCGTGGCGTGTCTATCCATGACATGGATTTTATCCCACCGAATAAAACAAAGCACATTCATCAATCAAGTGATGTATTCACCTATATGGATGAATCAGCGAGCAATATCGCGCTTGATGTTGGTTTTTGGGACAACATAGCAGACACCCACGTTCCTTTAGGTAATATTGATTTACCTAACTATGACATGCCAGTTCTTGAAGTGATCAATTACGCGTTCGAATTAAAAGGTAAAGAAGAACGTTTTGACGATGAAGATACAGCGGTTTTAGCATTCAAGGAATGGATTGCGCCAGATCGTCCAGAGAAGATTTCTGAGGCTGCGTTTTATCAACGCCGTATGAATGATTTTTGTATGCATAAAATCTCTCTGGAAGGGGTTAAGAGAAAAGTTCACGAGACATTCGATCCGGAAGATATTGATAAGTTTATGCCTGAGTATCTAGCACGCCATGAAATGGAATATGGCGTCATCGAAGGCATGGGCTTTTCTGGTTACTTCTTGATTGAATACGACATTGTGAGCACCGCGCGAGATATGGGTGTTCCAGTTGGTGACGGTCGAGGCTCAGGTGCAGGTTCTTTGATAGTTTACGGTATGGAAATCACAGATGTTGATCCTATTGAATATGATCTTCAATTTGAACGATTTTTGAATCCTGAACGTGTAAGTATGCCTGATATTGATGTTGACTTCGGTGCAGGGAGAAACGCCGATCGTAACAGTGTGCTCGAATACATCAGTGAAAAGTACCAACAACCGGGCTCTCGCTTCCCTTCATCTTCGCAAATCGCGAACATGAACCACTATCAGTTGAAGTCTGCTATTAGTTCAGTGCGTAAGGCGATGGGGCTTAGTATGACTTATGAGAATCACTTGAAGTTTCTCATTAGTCAGGTTGAGTCTTCACTTGGTATTAATAGTGCTGTAGCAAGTGTGAAGTGGGATCAGTTGGTTGAACACGATTTAATTCGTCCGTTGTTGAATACCCAGCCTGTATTTAGGCAGATTTTCCAGCATGCTCGTGCGCTAACAGGTAAGAAATCAACATATGGTGTGCATGCTGGCGGTGTTGTAATTGCACCGACGACTATTACCGATCACTCAGCAATTGAATGTGATGATAAAGGCAATTTTTTCAGTATCTACGATAAAGATGATATTGAAAGCGCTGGTTTGGTTAAATTCGACGTTTTAGGTTTAAGAAATCTATCTATCGTTGATGAGGCCGTGTTGCAAATCGAACAAAACCATGGGGTGACTCTTGATCCCCGTAAACTAGATAAACATGATGAGAAAGTGTTTAACCTGATTTGCGATCAAATTCTGAGTGACGTGTTTCAGCTTGAAAGTGAGGGGATGCGAAAACTCGTTGGCAACTTGCAGCCGCGAAGTATTGGTGAGATTGCAGTATTGTCTGCGTTATATCGACCGGGTGCACTTGATAGCGGCATGGTGGAAGAATATGTTGATGTTAAATTCGACCGTAAAGCGCCAACCTACGACCACCCAGCCCTTGAAACGGTAACCAAAGACACCTTTGGTTGTATCGTATATCAAGAGCAGGTTATGAGTATCGTTCGAGAACTTGCAGGTTATTCATTAGGTGAGGCGGATATACTGCGTCGCGCAATGGGTAAGAAAAAAGTTGAAGAAATGGCTCGGCAGAAAAAAGTTTATAACGGTCGAGCGCAAGATTTCTGGCGTGAGCATTACTACGAGATTGGTGAAAAACAAAACTTCGACTTTAAACTTGATGTATGCCTGAACGATATTCGTGCGGAGTTAGAGGCCCTTGGTATAGAAAGTTGTATCGATGAAAAGGGGTACCTGGCTGAGCATGACAAGGTGATCGATGGTCTTGTTGTCCTTTTGAAGTTAAAAGAAGACCAGAGAGATATACTGGAAAAGCGCCTAAATGACTTTAACTATGTTGTTCGTTTGTTTAAGCAGCATTACCAAAGCGGTATCTTTACAGCTGTGAAGGTTGGCTTGTCCGATCTGGATGACGCTAAAGTAGAAGAAGTGATGAATCGCCTTTATTTCGCTTTAACTCAATATGTGCGTTTCAATCAGGTGTTCCTAAAAGTAGAGAAATTTGCTGGTTATGGGTTCAACAAGAGTCATGCTGTTGCTTACTCAATCATCACCTATAAAACGGCCTATTTGAAAACGCATTACCCAGTTGAGTTCTATAGTGCTGCAATGAGTTTCCGAAACTTAGATCAGATCAGTGGAACTGTGTTTGAAGCTTCTCAGGCGATGGGGATTAAGGTTCTTGCACCTAACATCAATGAATCGGATGTGCGCTTTAAGTCAGGCGGAATTCAAAGTATTCGTTACGGTCTGGGTAAACTGAGGGATATGGGTAAGAGTGCCGCTGATATTGTAAGTGAGCGAGAGAAAAACGGTCGTTACTTGTCGGTATTCGATTTCTTGTATCGTTTAAAATCTTACCAGCACAAACCTGGCTCTGACTCAATCAAGTCATTATCAACGACAGGTGCGTTTGATAGCTTCATCCCTCGTCGAGTTTCCTCGCATGAAGGTTGGAATGGTCGTGAATTTATGGTCTGGTTACGAGATAGAATTATCCCGTCGAAGGCCTACAAGAACAGCGAAGAGAAAAGCCCTTTGCATGATCATATTGGCTTCATGAACGAAACAGAGTTCTACGCTTACGTTAGTGCAATTGCAGGTGCTTCGTACATCAAAAAATTCTCGGTTATGCCAGAAGAAGATCAGGCTTTCTATCGAAAGAAGGTGACCAAAGAAAACTCTATCCCTTGGGTTAGCGACATTTTGAACAGTGGTCTTGAAGAAAAGAGCGTAATGAACAAGCTGATGGCGAAGACATTGCAAAGAGATCTAACGCCGTTTGAGCTGGAGTTTGTTCGAGCGTATTACCATGTTAAACATTCTGAATCAGCTAAAGAGAATTGGGATGCGCATTTCGATGAAGTATTAAGCAAGAGTGTTATCGAAACACTGAATGCAGAGCGCCACTATGCAGGTATTTATCTAACGTCGAACCCAATTAAAGTGCTTAAAGTTGCTGATAAGGTGGAGCGTGAACCTCCGAGCTCGATTATTGATGGTTGCCCCGTTACCGTGGGCTTGATTGATGATAGTTACAATGAACAGCGCGTTACAACCTATGGTATTGTTCGTAATGTTGTTCAAAAGACAGTTAAGCGCGAAGATAGTGTTTGGTTTGGTGAAAATATGCTGTTCTTTAACTTAGAGAATGGCGCTGATAATGTCAGTTGTATGATCTTCGGCAATAAGCCTGTTAAAGAGTTTAATGGTAAATTGATTGAAGACGGTGCGGTGATGTTGGTTGCCGGTGAAGTTTCTTGCAACAACTTTGGTATCACGTTAAGTGTGGAAGCCATTAAACGATATTACCCATCCGAAGATGAAAAGCTTCATGTGGTACCTAAGGTCAAGAAACGCTAATACAATTAGTCTTGATTGTGTTATTATAGTCGTGAAATAAGGAAATTTTACGCTCTCGCTCAGTCGGGAAAATTAAACAAGGAATGTTTATGTCATACATCACGCGCCTGGCGCCGCTCATTCTTGCTGCAAGTAGCTTGCTAATGCCACATGTCGCATCTGCGAACAGTGTGGTGTTCGATCCCATGTCTGTTGAATCTAACGATGATGTTGTTGTTGACTCTATGTATATCGAGCGTTTGCTTGATGGCAAAGAAGAGAGCGCACGTTACCTGTCTCTGGCCTCTATGGTTAAGGCTCACGGGCCATGGGTTACCATTGGTGCTACGGGAATGCAGGCAAAAATTCACATTACCAGTTACCTTATCCAGACCAAACGAGAGCAAGAGGCTGTCAATCTACTGAAGAACAGAGATGTTGAAGGTTGGTTGAGCTACTCTTTTCAAGGTGGTGTATTTAACGACTTTGTCATGGCGCTGGATACTGGCAATATTAAGTACGTCAAAGCGCTTATCGAAACAAATCCAAACGGTATAAATACGCCATTTACGCTGACAACTGCCGGCGATGAAGTGACGCCTATCAGTTTACTTGCCACGGACAAGTATATTGATAAAGACTACTACGAACTGGTACTTCGCCTTTTGCTTAAAGCGGGCGCAAACCCTCATCAACCTCTGCCTAATGGCATGACGCCAATGGTTATTGCCAGTGCGAGCAATAATATGAAGTTTGTACGTGTGGCTCAGGCTCATATTGCAGAGCAAACTGAGGGTAAAAAAGGCCTTTTCACAAACACGCCGTTAAGTCAGGCTCAAATGATTGAAATGCAGGCTATCGTTGATGCATGGATTGAAGATGAAACCAAAAATGGTAGTAAGTATCAGTTTGCCAAACTTCACGAAATTTGGATTCAAATGATTCTGAAAGGCTACAATATTGCTGCCGATTTGATGTATGAAAAACTAACGACATACCCTAAATTCTCTATTGATTACAGAGATAATGGTGGTCTTTCTGGTTTGATGGCTGCGACACTGAGTGAAGTTTATGGCGGTAATGTTGAATACGCTAAGAAGCTAATTGACCTTGGTGCAGATCCAACGGTTCTAATTAATGTTCAGGGTATTCCTGGTGAAGAAGAACCGATTAAGATCAACTTGATTCAGCTTGCGCTAGAAAAAGACAACTACAAAGTTGTAGGCCTTCTGATTGTTAGTGGTGTGGATTTCTTATTCCTCCCGGGTTCTGATGAGTTGTTGATGCTGCATTCCGCAATGGAGCAAAAAGCGTTCAAATCGGCTGAAATGATTCGTCAAGCAATTATGCAGTCGATGAAGGAAAACCCTGAGTCTTAAGAGAGCCTGCTGAATGCGTGAAACGAAAGAGCAGACGTATTACCGTAAAGCATTTGAAAACGCGCGCCGCTGCCTGAAAGAAGCAAGGGAGCAGGCGCACGTTTACGGTAAGCACGTTATAAAAATAAAAGACCCAAAAACAAAAGAAGTGACAGAGGTCATGGCTTTGCAGGCAGCAATAACATGGTGTCTTCATTTTCATGTGCCAACATGGGCATCCTCTACCTGGCGAATGACACGTGCAGGTTATCGTTTGTTACTGGACCAAAATGTAGATCCTTCAATAACGAAAGATGCTCGATTAAAGCTCGAAGATAAAATGGCGGCTGCCAAAGGATTGCCGAAATCTCAGCGCCCTAAACGTACAAGTGGCTTGCGTAAAAAGAACGTTACCGAAGCTCAGCTTAACCAAATCATTGAGTGTGCTGAGGCGCTAGACGCGGCTTGGTCTGAAGCTTTGGTGCTTTGGTTAAAAGCATCAGTAGCGACAGGTTTGCGCCCAAACGAATGGCAAGAGGCAGAGCTTATCGAAGAAGCAGGGCGAGTAGTGTTGCGGTCCCCTAATTTTAAGCATAATGAAAAGCGTTCCTATGCTGCATTTCGAGATATTGATCTGACTGAAACAGATGAATACTGGATGTCAGCTATTCGCAAGCACATGCTTTATGTAAAAAGCTTTGCTGAAGCCGAGGAAGAGGGGCTAAATGAACGTCATTACTCAGGGTGTTCATACCTTTTGAATCGAATAAATAAGCGCCTGTGGCCTCGTAGAAAGGCAAACATTACGCTTTATACTGGTCGTCACCAATTTTCTTCCAATGCAAAGGCGGATCCTAACGTCAGTGAGAAAGAACGTGCTGCTTTGATGGGGCATAAGACGACTAAAACCTCTCGTGAACGTTATGGAAGAAAGAGAAGTGGTAGTAAAGGCCTTACACCGGAGGTGGCCAATAAAGCAGTGTTGGATCTAATTCAGGATCCGGCAATGAAGAAGCCATCTCGCACGCCGGCACCGACGCAAAGCACATCTCCAGCATCCCCCAGCGCAAGTAACGACAAGAGAAACGCTTAGTTTTTTTCAGTTTTTTGCGTACAGGTTGGCGAAAATCGATTAGAATAGGCGTTGGATTAAAGGGATTTTTGAGTTGTCGTTAGTTCGACAAAGAGAGGGTAATGTGTCAAGGATGACGAACGTGTTAGCCGCGCTAGTGATGGTTGCTGTGTCGAGTACAGCAGCAGCTTCGCGCAGAGGCGACAAAGAGCCAGAGCCGCCAAAGGTATATAAAGAAAAGGTTCAGCAGATGCTGAACTCTTTGGTCGTTGACGAAGCAGGTAACAAGACATCTCCCCTGACTGTTGAAGAACACGAAGAGTTTCGTCAGTACCTGCGAAAGAACGACTTGTTTCGTTACGAGCCGAACGATGGCTTGCAAATCACCAATAAGACCGTTCACGTAAGTTTAAAAGAACCTGGTATCCCAGTAATTAAACTTTCTCACACTTTTAATACAACGCTTATCTTTACTGACGTGTTAGGTCATCCATGGGAAGTGGATACGTTAACCGATATCTCGAATAAAGAAGTCGTTAGCGTTGAAGTGAAAAAACCTAATATGATCACTGTGCGTCCGAAGAAGCGTGCTGGCAAAACGAACTTACCAGTAAAGCTCAAAGGCGAGCAACGCCCCGTTACGTTCCTTTTCGATATTACAGATGATGAAGTTTACTTCGACGTAAATGTTGAAGTGGACGGATTTGGTGATAGTTCTGCGTCACAAAGAGCACTTGCATTAAATAACTATTCGCAGGGATTGCGTGTAGCCCCAAAACTGAATCGTGATCCAGCAAAGCAGTTGATGCTGCAATTTATGACTCCGGATGGGTACGAACAGAAACGCGTTTTTGATGACTACAGAGAGCCTGTAGATGAGCGTGACTTTGTTGTTTGGACTAAGGGGGATGAGATGTTTGTTCTTACTCCACACGATGCCTACAACCCTGACCCGATTGATGTTGTCGCAGCCAATGATGGCCGCTACAAGCTTTTAGTGTTTAAGAAAATACCACTATTAGCAATGAAGAAAGACTCTCAAATCCACTGGCTTCACATTGAATAACAAGTAACAAGGAATGTTCATGTTAGAAAAAGCAAATCAAAAAAAAGGCCTACCTAAAAAGCCTCTGATAATGGCGGGTGCTGTAGTGGCAGCTGCATTACTCGTTCTCCTTGGTGTATTTGTGTTCAATGCGGTCATGAATAAAGACAATGGTGGCGGCGCTGGACAAGCGGCCGTTACACAGGTCAAAGACACCGCGTTTGATGGAAGCAAAATTAACGACGCAGATCCAGACGCAGTGAAGCAATACTGTGAAGACATCAAGCAAACGCGAACCAAAGTTGGTGAAGGCGCGAACATCCGTGACCTTTGTGTGCTTGATAGTGTTGCCAAGAATTGGTTGCCATTAATGACATCTGACGAGATCGAAGAAATGCTTCGCGATGAGCCTACGTGTTTCGAGACCGAATATGACAGTCAAGGCTATCACTGCTTTACTGGCTTCAACAAAGACGGTTGTAACCGTGCAGGTATGACAGAAGATGGTCAATCTTGTCAGCCTGAGTCCGTTGAAGTTGCCAAAGACCCATTCTCTGGTGCATTGCCTGAAAATGTGTGTGACATCCTTCAGGGTTGTCAGGAAGAACGTATGTTCGGCCCTGATGGCTTCAATGAGTTCGGATGTGATCGTCAAGGCCGAGACAAAAACGGCGACATGTGTCCTGCCGAGTATATTACGCGTATTTATGACGACAGCGGCAGAGACCAGCTGGGATTCGATCGCCATGGTTTCAATGAGCACGGCTGTGACATTCGAGGAAATCGTGAAGATGGCACAAAGTGTTCAATCGATGAAATCACACGTGTATATGACAAAAACAAACGTGACCAGTTTGGATTCGACGTTAACGGTTTTAACGAGAATAATTGTAATATCGATGGATTAAAGCCTGATGGTACTGTTTGCGCTGTAGAAGACATCACTCGCATCTTCGACCCGGAAACAGGGCTAGATCAGTTCGGGCTAGACAAAGACGGTTTCAATGCGGCGGGATGCTCATTAGAGGGCGTTGACCGTAATGGCAACCTGTGTGATATCGAAGATATTCCTCGCATTTTTGGCAAGGACGGTATTGACCAATTCGGATTGCGTAAAAACAATCGAAATGAACATAACTGTGACTTGGAAGGCCTTAAGCCAGACGGTTCATTGTGCCCAATCGACGAGTTAACGCGAATCTTCTCTCCTTATACGGGCAAAGACCAATTTGGTTTCTTCGAAAATGGCAGAAACCAATTCGACTGTGATATGAACGGACTTAAGCCTGATGGCTCACTTTGTCCTAAAGATCAGCGCACATCACTTGTTAACCCAAAAACAGGTTTGGACATTAACAACCTGGATGCTGATGGATACGCGGCTAACGGATGTAACATTGAAGGTTTCCGACGTGACGGTTCACGCTGTGACGTTGAAGATATTCCTCGCATTTTCGACCCAGTTACAGGACTGGATCAATTCGGCCTAAATAAAGATGGTTTCAATGAGCATAACTGTAACGTTGAAGGACTGCGTCCAGATGGTACTCAGTGTGATTTTGATGACATTCCAAAAATCTATGATCCAGAAACAGGTCGAGATCAATTCGGCTTCGATAAAAAAGGTTTTAATGAGAAAAATTGTGACATCAACGGACGTCGACCTGACGGCTCTCTGTGTCCAGCAGAAGATGTAACACGAATTTATGACCCAATTACGGGAGCAGACCAGTTTGGCCTTGATAAAGATGGTTTCTCTATCGAAACAGGATGTGATCTTAAAGGTTTCCGCCGTGACGGTTCTCGCTGTGATTATGACGACATTCCAAAAATCTGGAGCGCCAATGGTATCAACCAGTTGGGCATGGATAAAGATCAGAGAAATGCGAATGGTTGTGACCTAGCAGGGCGTAAGGAAGACGGCTCAATGTGTACCGAAGAAGAAATGACTGTTTGGTACGACGATGCTGGCATGAGCCCTTTCCACAAGAACAAGGAAGGTTTTGGGCGTCTTGGTTTCAATGATCTTGGTTTCAATGAGCATAATTGTGACATTAACGGCCTTAAGCCAGATGGAACAGTTTGTTCGATTGATGAAATTACTCGTGTATTTGACGCGGAGACAGGGCTAGACCAATTCGGACTCGACAAGGATGGTTTTAATGAGTACGGATGCTCGCTTGAAGGCCTAAACCGCAATGGCGAAAAGTGTGACCCTGCTCTCGTTCCTCGTATCTTTGGCGCTGATGGTGTTGATCAGCTTGGTCAGCATATTTCAGAGCTGGATGATGATGCATGGGCAAAAGGTGCCGTTCCAATTTCTGATTTGAAACCTTTACTTGATGAAAACGGCAATCCTGTTCTTTTCAATGGAAAACCTGTTTATGTGGATGAACAGGGGCGTCTACGCGACCCGGAAACGGGCCTTCTTCTGACTGATGAAAATGGAAACGTTGTAAGACTGAATAGCCAAGGTGATCTTGTTACTGATGGCGGTATCGTTAAAAAAGGTCCATTCAAGTCTGGTACTGCGAGCAAAGCGAAACTTACTCAGCTTCTTGATAAAGATGGCAAGCCAGTGATGTTAAATGGTAAGGCTGTATATGTGGATGAAGACGGCTTTGCTCGTGACCCGCTTACCGGTGAGTTGTTGCTTGATGAAAACGGTGACCCGATTCGCCTTGATGAGAATGGCAACCTGGTTTCGGATTCTGGAATCATTAAGAAAGGCCCTTTCGAAAAAGGGGAGACTATCACTCCATTGTTGGACACTTCAGCGTTAACTCCGCTGCTAGATGAGAACGGCAACCCAGTGATGATCGATGGTAAGCCAGTGTACGTGGATGAAGATGGCTTTGCTCGTGATCCAGTTACGGGCGAGTTGTTGCTTGATGAAAAGGGTAATCCGATTCGTCTTGATGAGAATGGTAACTTAGTTTCGGATTCTGGAATCATTAAGAAAGGCCCTTTCAGCCAATCGAAAGCACTGACACCTCTCCTTGATGAGAACGGTGAACAGGTCATGATTGACGGTAAGCCAGTCTACGTGGATGAAAACGGCTTTGCTCGCGACCCACTGACTGGTGAACTTATTCTTGATGAAGAGGGCAACCCAATTCGTCTTGATGAGAATGGCAACTTAGTTTCGGATGCTGGAATCGTTAAGAAAGGCCCGTTTGCGAAAGGTAAATCACTCACTCCACTTCTCGATAAGAATGGTAAGCCTGTAATGATTGATGGCAAGCCGGTTTACGTAGATGAGAATGGGTTTGCACGTGACCCTATCACGGGTGAACTATTGCTTGATGAAAACGGCAATCCTATCCGTCTTGATGAGAATGGTAACCTGGTGTCAGATTCTGGGCTTGTTAAAAAAGGTCCGTTCAGCAAAGGTCAAAAAATTAAGCCTCTTGTAGATGCTAATGGCAACCCAGTTATGCTTGATGGCAAACCTGTCTATGTTGATGAAAACGGTTTTGTTCGTGATCCACTGACAGGCAAAGTTATGCTTGATGAAAACGGCAATCCGATTCGTCTTGATAAAAACGGCGACCTTGTTTCAGCATCAGGTGTTATCAAGAAAGGGCCATTTAAGCCTGCAACATCTGCGGCGCCATTGCTTGATGAAAACGGTAAGCCCGTATTGATTAATGGTAAAAAAGTTTACGTTGATGAGTTCGGTAACATTCGTGACCTTGAGACGGGTGAAATCGTTACAACTGAAGACGGTACTCCGCTGAAACTAGACAAGGATGGTAACATCGTTGCTGGTGACAAAATCTTCAAGAAAGGCCCATTTAAGCCAAGCGATGTTACTAAGCCTAAGCTTCGTCAGCTTCTCGATGAGAACGGCAAGCCTGTAATGATTGATGGCAAGCCGGTTTACGTAGATGAGAATGGGTTCGCACGTGACCCTATCACGGGTGAGCTATTGCTTGATGAAGAGGGTAACCCTATTCGTCTTGATGAGAATGGAAACCTTGTTTCTGATGCAGGAGTAATTAAAGAAGGTCCATTCACTCAAGGAGATTTATTGACGCCTCTCCTTGATGAAAACGGCAATATCGTCATGGTAGATGGTAAGCCAGCGTATGTTGATGAAGATGGCAATTTGAGAGACCTTGAGACCGGCGAAATCATTACTGACAAAGACGGTAACCCAATTTTCTTGGATGAAAATGGTAACTTAGCCACAAAGGATGGTGTGTACAAGAAAGGCCCATTTACTAAAGCCGAATCTGATGCAGACAAAAAACGTCCGTTGTTAGGTGAAAATGGTGAGCCAGTTTATTTCGATGGTGAGCAGGTGTTCGTTGATGAAATGGGTCGACTGAAAGATAAAGATGGCAACTTCATCCTGGGCCCTGATGGTAAACCTTTGCGTGTTAACGAATACGGTCAGGTGGTAACTGAGTCTGGCCAAGTTATCCCTCCATCTGCATTTACTGATGCGAATGGCGAGAAAATGGATGGAGCATTTGTTGCCGGCGAACCTATGTCAGAGCATGAACTGGCGGCATTAGCGGCTGCATCTAAGCTTACAGATGCTCAACGTAAGGCGCTAGGACTTGATGAGTTCGGTTATAACGAGGCAGGATGTGGGCTGAATGGTCTAAATAGACAAGGTGAGCTTTGCGATTATGACGATATTCCTAAGCTGATTGATCCTGAAACTGGATTTGACCAGTTTGGCTTCAAAGATGGCTATAATATCTATGGCTGTGACATTGATGGCAAAGACCGCCAAGGCAATGCCTGTAAAGATGAGCATATCACTCGCATCTTCGACGCTAAGGGTCGAGACCAGTTCGGAAACGACGAAGCAGGCTTCGGTGAAAATGGCCTGAACGATGAAGGTAAAAACGCGCTCGGTTGTGACGCAATGGGTGGTGGTGAAGGCTGCTCTGAAGGTCATGCCAACAAACTGTACGATGGTGCCGGCGTGGATCAATTCCACAAGTCTAAAGACGGCAAAGATCGCCTTGGTCTTGTAAACGGCTTTAACGACAAAGGTTGTGGACTCGACGGACTTGACCGCTTAGGTAACCGATGTGCGTTGGAAGATATCCCTCGTGCCTTTGGTAGTGACGGCTTTGATCAATTCGGGCTGAATGAAGATGGTTATAACCGATTCAATTGTAACTTAGAGGGTAAGCGCCCTGACGGTTCGCAGTGCCCGGATAACCAGATCACTCGCATCTATGACAAAAACAACCTTGACCAATTTGGTTTAACGCCATTGCGTCGCAATGATAAAGGGTGCGGAGTCGATGGTTTTACCCCTGATGGTAAGCGATGTGCGTTTGAAGACATCCCTAAAGTGGTTGGCCAAGATGGTAAAGATCAGTTCGGTTTCTTTGCTGATGGGTACAATGAGAACAATTGTGATATCAACGGTCTTGACCGTGAGGGTAAAGCTTGTGCACCAGAAAATATCACGCGCATCTATGATCCAGTGACAGGTCTTGATCAGTTCGGACTAGATAAAGATGGTTTCAATGCTGCGGGATGTTCGCTTGAAGGCGTAAATCGTGATGGCGAGCTTTGTGCACCTGAAGATATTCCTCGAATCGTGGGTATTGACGGTTTTGACCAAATGGGCTTTTCTGATGCTGGTTTCAATGCCGCAGGATGTGACTACTACGGATACGACAAAGATGGTGAGCTTTGCTCAGCTGATAAGTTGACCCGTGTATTCGACAAAAAAGGTAAAGACCAATTCGGCGTCGACAAAAAGACCAATACTAACGAAAATGGGTGCGGCTTAGACGGAAGAAACAAATTTGGAAAAATTTGTAAACCTGCTCTTCAAGTTAAATTCAAAACAGCAGACGGTAAAGATCAATTCGGATTTGTGGATGGTGTTAACGAGAACGGCTGTGATATCAATGGTCTTCGTAAAGATGGTACTCGATGTGAGCATGATGAGATCACTCGTATTATCGACCCGAAAACAGGGTTGGATCAGTTAGGTCTTGATGAAAATGCTATCAATGAGTCTGGGTGTTCGCTTGACGGACTAAAAGCGGACGGTACACCTTGTGACCCAAGTGATCTTACGCATTGGCTCGACGGCAAAGGGAAAGACCAATTTGGTTTGAATGCTGACAAGGTAAATGACAAGGGATGTAACTTGTTTGGTTACAAAGCAGATGGCACTCCTTGTGGTGTTGAAGATGCTCCTGCTATTTACGGAGACGACGGCTTCAGTCAGCTAGGTTACAATAAAAACCTGCTAGATGCCGAGGGCTATGGTCCTGATGGACTGGATGCTGACGGGTGCGACCGCAACAACATGGACAAAGACGGTAAACGTTGTGGTGCACACCAAGATCTGGCTTTAACGGTTGAAGATGGTGAATACCTAACTGAGCAGCGCAAAGTCGTTGATGACTGGTTGAAGCAAATGGAAGTGCAGCCAACAGATATTGGTGCGGGTACTTACACGTATGTTGAACCAGAAACTGAGGAAGTTCAGGCTCAGCCAATTGAACTTGTTGGCCTGCAAAACAATCAGGGTGCAGGTGGTAATCAACCTGGTGGCAATCAGTCTGGTGACGGTGGTGCAGCAACCGGTAATGGCCAAATTGAAATTCCTGTTGGCTTGATGGCATTGGTGCACGTTAAGACGCCGATCAATTCTGACTATTCGCAGGACGTTTATGCGACCCTGTTAGGCACGGCGATGGATGGCGCAACCTTAAAGGGGACAATTGAAGTTCCTTATATCGATGATCCTGTAATGCCGCGCGATAAGTTCCGTTATGTGTTTACGTCGATTGTTTGGAATCGTAAATCGTACCCAATCGATGCGATTAGCCTTAACGTGGGTGATAACTCTGGAATGGTTTCAGCTGACGATGTTGATTACCATCGTTGGCAGCGTTATGGCGGCTTAGTTATCGCTTCTGCGGTACAGGCATTGGACGCAAGTTTCTTGGATTCGCAAGAACAGCAACTTCTTAGCGACCAGACTGAGCAAAATGCGTTACTATATAGCCAGCTATATGGAGATAATACGCTAAATCTCACGAAGCAAAACTTGCAGATTGCTACAAGTCACATTTCAGATTTAGCAAAAGAGCAGTTCACACGTAGACCAACAATCGAAGAAGGTACAGGTCAACATATCATCATCTTCCGTCAAGAAGTTGATAACGATGAGTTACCAATGCTTTTCAGCGAGTTGGAATAATACGGTAAAGACAGTTAAAAGGAGTTAGCTGGATGACGCAGGAAGCGAATGAAAAAGGACAGTCAAAGGTACCCTTTTTGGAGGATGCCTTAGACAGCCTTGATGAACCACAAACTAAATCATCACCGTCGAGCAGCGTCTTGATGGATGATGGTTTAGACCTCCCAGATATCGAGCAGGGTGGCGAGGGTGCATTCGATGATGATGCGATCTTGCTTGATGACACGTTGGCAGAAGACAACCTGCCAACGGATGTGACATTAAGCGAAGATGCTGCGCAGGCAGATTTGCCATCAACCGACATCGACCTACCGCAAGCGGAAGAGTCCAGCGACGTTCTTCCGTCACTTGATGACATGACATTACCTTCACCAAACGATGAAGTGGATGATGACATCGAACAATTTGGCCTTCCGGAAGATGAGCAGCCAGAATCGACAACGGAGCTACCTGTTGATGATGAAGACGTGCTGGATGATGAGCTCGACGATCTTGGTCAAATGTTGCCTGAGTCTCCGGATAACGATACTTCAGTTGAATCACAAGATGACAGTGAACTTGATTTATTAGAAGCGCCGGCAAAAGAAACACAGCCGCTACCTGTAGATGATGAAGATGTGCTCGATGTAGGTATCGACGATCTTGAACAAATGCTTCCGGGCTCATCAGAAGATGATGCTTCAGACGCTCAGGGTGGCGATAATGCTGCTAGCTCGACTGATGTATTAAGAAAAGAAGAATCACCTCTCCCAGTTGATGATGAGGACGTTTTAGACGCCCCATTAGATGAGCTTGATTCGGATTTTGAAGCGACAGTTACTCAACCTGAAGCTGTGAGCCCAGAAGAGAATTCTGACGAAGAACCTGAAATTGAATCACCTGGCAATGATGAGCTTTCTGAAATTGACGGTGGTTCCGATGATAGCTTACCGGAATCTGATGAAGAACTGCCATCTGAAGATGAACTTGGCCTGCCCGAGCTGGACTCAGTACCTACTCAAGATGAAGGTGTAACCGAGGATGAATCGTCACCGGATGATGATTTTGACTTACTTATGGGTGGCGATGATTCGAGTGATGAAAGCAATGAGGAAGATATCACTGACGCTAGTGATTTTGAATTTCCAGTGAGTGACGATGAGCCTGCGACTAGCGAGCCGGAACCGAGTGGTGATGATTTAGATGATGGTATGGATCTGCTTATGGGCGGTGACGACGAAGATGACACCTCACCTTCTCAGCCTGAATCTAATCCAGATGACGATTTCGATTTGTTGATGAATTCAGATGATGAATCGTCAGATGAAGAGCAGCCAGATCCTATTTCCGATTGGGAAAAGGATGACGAAGATGACCTTGATGATGACGACGAGCTTCTCAGTGGGTTCATGCCTGATAATTCAGGTAACGACATAGAAGATGAAGACGAACAGGGGTTGGATGATGGCGTGGCCGACATGCTAGATACATTTGCTCCGACAATGTCGAAAGACGAAGACGTCGACGACTTCCTTGAAGGTATTGATGCTGCACCAGAGCCAGATGAATCTAAAGCAGATAAAGACTTTCTGACAAGCATTGCCACTCAGGAAGATGTTCCTGATGTCGCACCGGAAAATAAGGCAACAGAGCCAAAAGAAGAACCTAAGACTTCAAAAGCTGAAAAGACTGAGAAGACTGAAAATGCCGAGAAAAAGAAACCGGGGTTAATCGGTAAGATTAGTCGAATCTTTGTTGCAGTCGGTCTAGTTGGTGGTTTGGGTGTTGGTGGCATGTATGTAAGTCAAAATGGTTTACCTAGTGACGTGACTTCACTGATCCCATCATTCTCGACATCTTCTAATAATGCGGCTGTAAACCCAAATGTCACCAAAGAGATTGATGCGTTACGCAAAAAGGTTGAAGCCTTATCAAGTGAGGTAACTCAGATTAAATCTGACGCAGATTCTACTTTGGCTGAATACCAGCGTTTAGTCGGTTTGCAATCTGAATTATCTGAATCTCAGTCAAAGCAATTAGCGATGATCACTGAGCTTAAATCGTCCGCTAAGAAATACGAAGGGGAGATGATTTCTCGTTTAGAGAAACTTGCCCTTTACGTAAAATCTGTTGAGACGGGTGGCAATGAACGACAAGCAATCATGCGTGATTCTCTCTACAAAGAGCTTGTTGCTTATATTAAAGCGAATGCTTCAAACGATGATGCGGGCAAGTTGACTGAGTTAGCGGAAGCTCTACGAAAACAGTCAGTGAAAACGGCACAAATTGATGCAGCTCTTCAGGCGCAGCGTCGAGTTGTTTCAATTATCGAAGATGAACAAGATTACATTCGAGAGACTGTTGAAACTATTCGAGATAAGAACACTGGCCCAAACACTAATCTATTGATGCCATCAGAGCCTAAGAAGCGCCCTAAACAGGTTGAGGTTCCAAAGGTGGAGCCTAAAACTGATGAGGTTTGCTGTGTATTCGTTGAAGAGAATAAGCAGAAGGCTCAAACGGCAACTCATGTAAAGCAGGATAAGGTTCAGGCTGGTTATCGGTTAGTGAGCGTTATTAAACGGGGTCCTCGTTCATGGGATATCTTCTTGGAGCCAACCGTTGGTAACGGAAGAATGAGCGTGGAGAAATATACGTTTACTCCAACTGGCGCAAGTTCGGTACCTGGCTATGGCCGTATCACCGATGTAGTAGAGTTAAATGGCGGCAACGCACGTATTCCTTACAAGGTGATAACCGAGAAAGGAACACTTGTCAGTCGTAAGAAGGGCTAATGAAGAAGTTTCTATTTGTCTTGCCTGCGCTAGCGTTTTCATCGCTGGCGTTGGCGAGTGGAACAGACGATAGTAGGCAGGTTGCTTATTGGGAATTACTCGTTGAGAAAATTTTCAATATTGGCCTTTTGCTTGGTGTTTTGGTCTCAATCATCCTGCTGATCTTTGGCGGTGTTTTTTATGCCGCTCAGGTTCTTGATAAGGATGCTTTAGCTAAGCGTGATCTTAAGCCAATGTCGATTTTGAGCTTTCTTGGCATTATCTGTTTGGCTTCAATTCTGTTCTCGCCGATTAGTAGCTTTATCATGATAAATGATATCACCGGCCTTAACCCAAGTGATAAAGCCAGCATGAGTATATGTGTGGCCAATAACATTACGATTAGCCATTATGAATGGACGGCATCTGCTGATCAGTGTATCGAACGAATGGAGCAGAAAATTCAGGACTTGGCTAACCACCTGAACGAAGACCACTTTGAAGCGGCGAACCTCCCTTTGCTGTTTAAAGTTATTCAGGCAGTGGCCGTATTTTTCTTTGTTGTTTCAGGGACTGTTCTTGGTAAACACATGCTGGGATATCGCAATCTTAAGTACACCAAAGGGCAGGTAGTCATGGCCATGTTTGCTTGTGGTGTACTATTCTCCGCTCCAATGCTTGTGGACTACTGGAACGACATATCAGGATCAGACAATGACATTATCTCCGACTCAACCGGTTAATGAAAAAGAGGTCAGAACGTATCCTGTTCGACCCAAAATGGAGCTTGGGATTTCAATTCACCAAAGGATCCCCAGTGAAGAAGAGTTAAAGCTTCTTAAAGCTTCGTTCAAATCTGAAGGTAAACGTTGCTCTGCATGCGGTGCAACGTTGACAAAGGAAATGGTACACCATCACTTTGAGCAAGAACGATGGTTTAATGTGTGTGGAATGTGCTACTGCGCATCAAATTTGGATCGTATCCCGCATTTTGAACGTGGACATGTGGTTTGGTTCCCTTATATGTCACAAGCACGTCTTAACGCCGTGCTTCGTGGGCTCTGGGCAGCTAAGTCGCTAAGCGGTGTTAATTCAGATGATCATGAATACAAAGAGATGCTGAATACACTTGAAGAAATAACCTCGCTACTTGATCTCAGACCACGTGTGACGGAAGAGTATTTCAAGTTTTCAGACGTTGATGTTGTATCGAGTACACTCTTCCTTCTGACCAATGAAGAGTATGAAAAACGTGGTGCTTTGTTTGCTGATTTCCGTTGGTTACCGCAGAGACAAATCTTTGAAGATGAACTACCTTTTTGGGCATCAAAAGACTATAACGGTCTTCATCCGCAAAAGATTACTTCCAATATAACCAAGTTTATGTCAAAATATGCTCCAGATTTTACAATCAAAGAATAACATTGAGTTAGAAAGGTGAATTTGATGGCAGAAGGAAAGGCAGAGCTTGTCACAATCAGTAACTTACTGTTTGGTAACGACCCTGATATTGAAGATATTCGAAAAGACCGTTTGAGAACTGGTTTATGGATGATGACTATCGAAGCTGTTGAAGCTCGATTGCTGTTGGCAAATATACTTCATGATGGAGCCTGGTTGTCCGGCCCACGGATCCCCAAGCGGCAGACTGATAAAAAACTAAGTTTGGCTGATTTGCAGCAAGCGATTATGTTGTTGGATTCACACATTATCAAGCATGTGTCGTATCCGCCGACCAAGCAACACCACTTACCGTTGCGAGAGCTATACTCAAGCCTGTTATCACTTAAAGCTAAGTTCTGTGGAGATCCTGCTATCAAGCTTTTACTTAACAAAGCATCCGATGGCATCATGGATCAAACGCCAGTCTCTTTCCCTAAGGTTAGTGCTTATGGTAAAGGCAAAACGCGCGAGCTGTCTTGGTACAAATATGTATCAATGTACGGCGCATTGCTGAATGCTGTAGAGTTTAAGGATGATGCTCTTAACAATCTTTCACTCGACCACTCATGGTTAAAGGAAGATGAAAGTGTAATCATTATTCTCTATGCTTACGCTTTAAAATCAGGTGCATCCGCTGAACAATGGAAACGTCTGCTGGCGACAGGAGAGAAGATTGTACCGAGCCTACCAAACCTTACTGCGATAAATACCGCTATGCGAACTGCATCCGGCAGTCAGATGTGATAAGATAACTAGTAACAGTTTGCCCTGCTAAATGACTTAGCAGGGATTTAAGCGTCTCAAAAAGGATTTTGAAGTTTTGGCGTTCAGGGAAGTAATTATCTGCGAAAAGAAAACGCAGAAGGACATATTCGTCAAGTTGTTTAACTTGCGAAAAACACACCGCGTAGGTGAATACAATGTCGCATTCTATGATCATGAGAATGGTATTTGTGTCACCCATCAATCAGGCCACCTTTTAGAACAAGCACGTCCAGAGTTCTACCAACCAAATCTTAAAAAAGAAAACAAAGGCTGGAACGTCGAGGATCTTCCTGTTATCCCGCAGCTTGGCAAGTGGAAGCTTTTCCCGAAAAGCGACAAGCGAGCTAAAGCACTTCTTGCTGGTATCAAGTGGGCGCTTGTCGATTCTGGAAAACCATCTGAAATCACTCTGGCAGTGGATAACGATAAGGAAGGGGAACTTCTCGGTTGGGAAGTGCTTGATTACTTACGCAGTATAAACCATCCAAACATTTCTCGTATGTTGTACTCTGCATTGACACCCGATGCTATCCAAAAGGCATATAATGAGAAAGAGCCTGGTTCTAAGTGGTACAATCGATACCAAGCAGGCCTAGCTCGCTCACACATGGACTGGTTGATTGGTATGAACATTACGATGGCGTTATCAGTCATCAACAGTGAATACCTGCCCCCTTACCACCCATTCAACTCTGGTCGCGTTATCTTTGCAATGAGTTATCTTCTTGCATTGAGAGAGCATGCAATTGCGACATTTAAGCCGCAAGATTATTTCAATGAGGAAGTGATATTTAATACGCCTCAAGGTGAATCTTATGTGGGGCGAGTGGATTATCCGAAAGAACTGCTTGATCCAGAGCTAAATCAGTTAATTGACATTAACAAAGCAAAAGAGATCAGTGCTCGTATTCAGCAAACAGGGCAAGGTGTTGTTGTTGAGTACAAGAAAGAGAACAAGAAAACCGGCGCACCCAAAGGTTTCCATCGTACTGGCTTTGAAATCCATATGATTAAAAAGTTCGGTATGTCATTGGACGATATCGATAAAGCGATGCAATCACTGTATTCAGAAAAAGCGCTCATCACATATCCTCGTGTTGAAGTTGTTCAGTTGGATACCAAAATGCACGCTGATATGCCTAAGTATGTTGCGGCGATGGCAAAGAACTTGGCGAATGCGACATTCTTAACGGATAAAGAAAAAGACCTTTATCAGAAAGCCTTCAAAATCGCTGACATGAGCAAAGTGTCTAAGATCTGGAAAAAAGGCATTGACGATGATGAGTCTCACCACGCGATAATCCCGACAGACATGACGGCAGATATCACGAAGTTAACGAAAGATGAGTTTCTTATTTATCGTGAGCTTTGTGACAGGTTAATAATCCAGTTCCTTCCTGATTACGAATATGCAAGCACTCAAGTTATCACTGATGTAGGCGGTATTAAGTGTAAAAGTAGTGGTTCAACACCATTGCGAATGGGTTGGAAGGCGCTGAATAGAGAAGTTGATGACGATGATGATCGCGGTGACACTATCCCTGTACTTGAGAACGGCTTGCAAGTTAAGGTTGCCAAAACAGAGACCAAGACAAGCACAACCAAACAACCTAAGCATTACACAGAAGCCGAGTTCCTTACGGATCTTGAGAAGCCCGGTAAATACGTTAAAAACCGTGAGCTACTGAAGAAAATTAAAAACCTTCAGATTGGTACAGGTGGTACACGTAAAAACCACGTTTCTCAGCTGGCTGATAAATTCTTTATTACCTACAAGAAAGAGGGTAAGGGTAAGAAGGCCGTTAAACGCCTAATTCCTACGAAGAAGCTAATGCAGTTGTCTGATGTAGCACCAGATTACTTCAAATTGCCAGAAACGACAGCTTACTGGGAAGATGCTTTTAACGATATTCAAGCAGGCCGTTTGAGTCTTGAAGATTTTATGAGGCGCCAAACTCAGTTCCTGGCTCGTTTCTTTAAGCAGCTCAATGAAGGGCATTTCCGTATTAATCAGCCAATTGTTGATAATTACAATATATGCCCTGATCCATGTGGTGGGTTCACTTTCCTACAGAAACTTAAAAAGAAAGACTTCGATCTGTGGCGTTGTAAGCGCTGTGATGCAGCCTACATCGACAAAGACGGCAAGCATGGAATGAAGCTGGGGACGCGTTCAGACACCCCTCGTGCAGAGAAGAAGCCACTCGACAAGAGCAAGAGTGCTCCATGCCCCTCTTGTAAGAAAGGGACGACATACTTCAAGCTGCTTCCAAATAAGAGTTTCAATCTTTGGGAATGCGAAGGGTGTAAGAAAGTCTTCTTTGATAAAGATGATGCCCCGGGCAACGAACTTGCCAAAAGGAAAAAGTAGGTGATGTCGGTGCGCTTCAGAGTGTGGGATATTTTTAATCAGCGTTATGATAACAGCCGCTTCGCTTTAACGAGCGATGGCGTGCTGTTACGTCAGGTTGACGTCGTATGCTGGGAAACGGTATTGCGCCAAGATGTAGAAGTAGATATGGGGCTTTGTATTTCTGATCAGCTCACTGTATTTGAAAATGACATCATTACCTGGGGCGTTGCACCTAGTGAAAGCGCAAGAGTTATATTTGAAGATGGGGTGTGGAAATTAAGAGAAATCCCCAATTCTCATACGAGCCACAGTAATCTCCAGTCATTAATATCAACAGTTGGCTTCAATATTCGAGTAACAGCTAATTATAGAGACTCTTTGAACTCAAATACTTAGTTGCAAACATTGAATTATATCAATGTAAAAAGTTATTCCCTCAAACGCCCGCTCGGCGAGTCTGTGATATATTCCTTATTATAAACGGATTTTTGTGAGTACATCATGAGCACGGATGCATCTAAAGCCCCAACCACAAACCTTTCTGACTTAGTCAAAGGTATGCTGGATCGCCCATTTGAAGGGGGGCGAGTCCCACGTGAACATTCAGAAACCATAGAAACGCAACAGTTATTTGCCCACAGCCTTTTTGAAGAAATTCTCCGAAAGGTGGCCAATGGCGAGAGTGTGAAAATCAAAAATGTCGGCACTTTCTCTTTGCGTATGACTCAGCCGACTGCAAGAAATCCAAGCAAGAATGAAGTGGTTGAGGTTAAAGATCGTAAGCGACTTCGTTTTGTTGCTAGTTCTAGCTCGGTTAGAACATTGAATAAGTAGTAGGGAGTAGAGAATGGCTACAACAGCAGCTGAAGAAAGAAAGGTAATTGCCCAGCTTTTCAATGATGAAGAAATGCAGGTTGCACTGGATAAGATTCTTTCTGGTAAACGACTTGAGGACAAAGCATATGAGCAGGTTGTTGCTCGTGCTTTTGTCGAGCGCGCGAAGATCGGGTTTGGTGGCGCAACACTATTTACGTTAAGTGACTCTGATATGCACTCAAGGGCAGCTGCTCTTATGGGTGTGAATGATATGGGTAAAAGTATCATTGATGATGATGATTTCATTAAACGTAATTTGCCTGAGTTTTTGGAGTTGGCAAAGGATGGCAGTGAAAACGCACCATTGATGAACGCTGAACTTTGCCGTGCAATGATTCGTTACGCCAATGATCCGGAAGACATGCGCCTTCCAGAGCCCGCTAAAGCGGCATTCGACAGCGTTCTAACAGACCAATTTACGAAATCTCTTGGTCAAAAAATGCGTGAAGGGGCATTCAAGTCACCATTGTCTGAAGGTGATACAAATTCTTTATACTATAAGCTTGGTGTTGCCCCTGAACCTGTAATTACTCCTGGGGAAGAACCAGAACCAAACGTCGAACATGATCTAAAACGTGAGCCATCATCTCCCGAAGATACAGGTGCTGAAATCGCACCTGAAGAAGCTCCAGAACGTGGAAACGCCAACCTAAGTACAGATGCACTGCTTCAACAGGTCGGTGCAATGGAAGAGCAGGCTGACTTGGAAGCAAGAAAGCATCGTCTTCATGTAGATGCACAAACTGAAGCCAAGATGGCCATCAACAAAATTATGGATGAAAACCCGTCATGGGTTCGTCGAACGACAATCCATAAGCTGAAAGATAAGCTATCCAATGGCGCGAACTCGCTTCTTGGACAAGATCCGTTAGTTTACCCTTCAGAAAGTTTGTTTGGTGACTCTCTGGCTGTTATGGACGTTAACGGTCGTGTAGAGCAAACACTACTTCACTATCGCTCGGGCCCTGGATTAGATCGAAGAGTTGAGTTCCGAAGCCCCAGTGTACCAGAAGAAGCATATAAACTTGCCGCTTTACAAGTTAAGAGTGATGGCATTAGAAAGCCGCATATAAGCTCTAACTTCAGAGATCCCAAAAAAGCGATCGACTTTATGATGCGCTCAGTAGACGCACTAGTCGATGCTGGTTATCACATTGATGACATTTCCGTTGATAGGCATTTGAGTCAGGCTTTCGAAAATTACAAACTAGAAAAACATGGACCAGCTTTCAGCATTGGAGAGCGCCCTGAAAATGAACAGGATCCTGAACCAGAGCCGCCACGCGAAGTGATGCCGGAAGAGGGCATAGAAGCTAAAAATGAGATGATAAACTCGCCAACAATCAGAGTGGCTGAGCAACTGGCGGATATCGAAAAAGGGCTTGGATTCGACGATATTGAAAACGATGATATTCTGCCGGTCATGCCACTTCTTGCTGAGTTAAACAACCCTGAACAAACATGGCAACAAGTGAACGATGAAGGCGGTTTAAGCCCAACAGCCAGAGGTGTTGTTGAGCGCCTTAAGAACCACGTTGATTCTATTGTCGCTAAGTTAGACCCAGAGAGTAATATTGAAAGTAAATATGGGCCTAAGGCGAAGGATATAAAGCTTCTCGCGAAGTCTATCAATCTTCTTGAACCTATTTACGGTAAAGATGTGGCTAACCGAGTTTTACCTGTACTTCAAGAGAAGGCTGATGAGGTCTTGAAGCGAGAGGCTGAAAAAGCAGAAAAGCTTGCAAACTCTCAAAATAACGCAGAGCACAAGCCGACAACAAAGCCTCAGACAGCTCCTGAACAAAATTCAGCTCAACAGCAAGGCTTTGAAAATCAGTCTCCGGATGGGTTTGATCCAGAGTTAAATGGTAGTACGCCACCATCACATATGTTTGATGGACCGTCCCCCGCTGATCGTCGAGATGATCCAGAGTCGATGATGTATGATGATTACAGCAATCGAGACTATGGTGAGGAACATGCGGATGTATATATCCCGGAAGAATTTCAAAGTGGCCCTGCTGGTATAGATGATATGTCGGCGAATCCAGCAATGGATAGCCAGCCGCAGTATGAGCAAGCTGTGGAGCCATCTCAGAGCACTGAAGCACCTTATCCGCCAGAGTCTGGTTTGGATGATATGGCTGCGGCACCGCAACAGGAAAGCCCAATCGACATGGGAGAGCAGCCACTTCATGAAGGCCCGTCTGGTTTAGAACAAAATACTGAAACGCCGTTGCAGCCTGAATCGAACCTTGATGACATGGCAGCTCAGCCAAATGTAGAACAACCTACAGGTATTGAACAAAATTTCGATGCTCAAGTTCAGGAGGGGCCTGGACTTGATGATATGGCCGCGCCACCTGAAATGGAGCATTCGGAAGAGCCGAGTATTGATGCACATGCTCCAACAAATGACGAAGGTCAAGCTCCCGCGAATTTAGACAGCATGACAGCTGGCCCAGAGAGTGAGCCGAGCGGAATGTCTCTTGATGATATGGCTGCTTCTCCAGAGCAGAATACGCCAAGTGATGAACCTGAAAGTGGTTTTGCCAAACTTAAGCAGGAGGAACCTGCGCCTGGCGTTCCTGAAGCGTGGATGAAGCGCTTAGAAGAACTAGGATGGCAAAACCTAACACCAGATCAGGTGTCGAAAATTCCGAAGCCTGCTGAATTTACTGAACAACAGAAGAAGGAACCAGCGTTCACTATCGCCAATACAGTCGATACTCTACTCAAAATGGATGAGTATTTTGTTGAAAGCGCCTCACCGGAAGAACGTGCCTTCCTTGAAAGAATGCCGGAAGAGATGCTGATGAAAAACGTCAAATCAAAGCTGAGTGGTTCTAACCCTGACAACAGTGAAGTTGAACCTGAGCCTGAACCGGGTGAAGGTGACGATTACGTTCGTCGCAAACGTTAAACCTACCTCTCGCCCCGTCGAGACTTCCAAAATATGTTAATATGGGAGGTGTAATGCCTCCCAAGGTAGGGAGTTATCAAGGATGATGTGAGGGACTATGGATTGGTTAACTCGCCTGTTAATGGCTATCGATGCTGTTAAGACGCAGTGGAATAATAAACATAAAAAAAGTGCAGACGATTACTATCACTTAGTCTCTGCTGTTAACGACTTCACTGTGAAGATGAATGACGGCTCTATGATGTCATTTTTCTCGCTAAAAGGCTTTGCTGCAATGCTTTCGGAAGCAGAGCAGCATGGTGTTGCTGATACGTTACAAGAGAGCCTCAAGGGCTTCTTCAAGGAACGAGGGTATACGCTACAGCTAGTCGACATTTCAGACCCTTCATTAACACGCCGTCGTTTAAAGAAATCAATGCAGCCATCTTTCGATGAGCTAAAAAACATAGGTATTGATTCTCCCGTTTTCATTGAAGACTACTTGGATTTTGTCGCATCAAAAACGGTATGGAGTGATCAGTACCTAGTCCTCCAAACATCCCCTTTGGCGAATCAAAATCAGAAAGATAAGAAAGCAAAAGAGACCGACGAACAAAAGTCGATGTCGAGTGTTATTAAAAACGGCATGCAGACAGATGTCGGTAACCAATCTGTGTTTTTATCAAACGACGACATGGAGGTTTTAGCCCTACATGAAGCCTTTTCTTCGACAGCATATACGGCGTTTGCAAAGAATGGCTTGCTGATTAAGAAAATGAATGTGGAACGTGGTATCAAGGCGCAGAAAGAAGCGCTTTACGGGGATGACTGCCCGGAAAACTGGAAACCTTCATTTGGTCAGGTCTTTGTTGAGAAAAAACCTCAGTCTAATGCAGGGGATAAGGCCACAGTAACAGAAGGGCCGCTGGTTTCCCAAGTGGTGGACCAAGGTGGTCGAGAAGATACAGACTCGACGGGCATCTTTATTTTTGGCGACCGTTACTTCACGACCTTCAGTTTGGCGATCCCACAGGCACGTAGCGACAAGATGAAGGACTACCAAGCTCTTCGTGAGCTTATCCCCAATAAAGTTGGCTACATGTGCTCTTATCGCATTGAGAGCGACCCATTTTCAACACCGGAATACCGTGTAGAGAATATGTATACGACTGTCAGTTCAATCGTTCCGTTCACTCAAAATGCACAAATACGTGATGCAAGGCGCGAAGTGAAGAACCTGCATGAAGCAGGCGAGAAACTGAGTGGGTTTTTGTCGATGACGATTGTGCTGCATGCAAAGGATTTAGCTGAGCTAAAAGCAAACATCAAACTGGTCAAAAAGGCCATTGCATCATGGAATGATGCTCAGTTCAGAGGAATTGAGCAGGATATTACCCAAGGCCTGTTTGAAACGCTACCTGGCGCAATCAAACGGAGTGAGACTACACAGGTATTAGAGTCATTATCAGATATTTTTTACCAGAGTCCCATTTTCTGTGACGCGATCATGTATGAAACGGGGTATCTGCACTTTCTGTCTGAACATGGTCGTCCATACCCGTTTGAAGATCAATCCAGTATAAACATTAATTTCAATGTCTATTGCTGTGGTATCTCTGGTTCTGGTAAATCGACGTTATTGTCAATGCTTAACCTTGCGCTACTGGCCAAAGCTAAAGCGAACCCGAAACTTCGAGGCGAGATGCCATTTATCTTTAACGTTGACTTCGGTAAAACCAGTTTCGGTATGGTTGAAACATTGAAGCTGCTTATCGACCAGAAGAAGAGCTATTTGTTCTTGACGCACGAGATGACAACCGGCATTGAGAGCGCCTACAACATTCACGATCTACCATTCGGTCGTACTACTCCAACTATGCGTCACAAGACGGTTATAGTGCGCTTCCTGGCGACACTGATTTGCGAGATGACTAAGTCCAAAGGTAACTATTCACTTAAGTTCAGTGAAATCCAAGACATGATCAAAGACTTGGTTGACGCGGTTTATGACTACCGAAAAGTAGAGAATGAGCCGCGCACCTTCGAGTCAGCGGAATTCAAACACAAGTCGACCCTTGATGTAATGCAAAAGCTTGGCATTCAACCTCAGCGCCATCACAGCTATTACTGGCTATCAGAAGAAGTTATGCGCTTATCTAAGGGTAAATCAATCCGTCACGCGATGCTGTTGCGCCGATACGCAATGCCTCGATTAGCCGACTACTCAGAGGTGATGAGTTCTCGACAAGAGCTGGGCGAAAAGTATGGGCGAGAAACGCTGGGTAATGGTGCGACTTACCGCGATTATTTCTTGCGTCGTGTGAGTCAGGCTATCAAAGAATATCCATGCTTCAACCGCGTGACCAAGATTAATCTTGATGTTGCACGAATGGTAAGTATTGATATCAAGAACGTGTGTGGTGAAGATTCGCAGCGCAAAGCAATCTTCGGTGCCATGGCCCTGGCGATGTTCATGGTTAAGAAAGAAAACCTTGAAGAGTCGCCGGACTTACTGAGCGACGTAGACGAATTGTTCATCCCTTATCTCAAGCGCATGGATGAGATCAATACCCACTTACCTGGGGTGTTGAATGTGGAAGAATCTCACGTGCTTCAATCTCTGTTTGAGGAAGTGCTGGTAGAGAATATGCGTCAGAACCGTAAGGCCAACTGGGGGCTTCGGGCATTCAGTCAGCACTTACTGGATCCAAGTCCTGAATTCTTCTCAAGTTGCTCTACTGTATTTATTACAAGTGATGAGGCGCGTTCCGGTAACCATGCTCGATTCCAAGAAATGCAATTGAGTAGAAAAGAGCGGACCACGATTGAAGGTGACCTTTCAGATAAGATCAGTACGTTCTTTGCTTATATTGTAACGAAGAGTTCAGGTGATACAAAAGTCCCGGGCGTACGAAGCAAACTTAACTCCTTGTTCCCATCTACATTCATTTGGGCTTCTCAGTCAGACCAGACTGACCGAATGTTTAAGAAAGACGCGCTTACTCAGTTAGGGTTTGATAATGGGTTGAACCGTATCAGTCGCTTATTCTCGAAAGGTAAAGTTAAGCACTATTTTGATGATGAATCACTTAAAGACATGGCCGCTGCTCGTGGGTTTGACAGTGTCTACAACATGCTAATGGATTTGGCTCTCGGCAAGATTGAAGAAGATGAACGCTTGATGCGCTTGCTGTAAGAAAAAGTAGTAGGAGACAGGGATGTCAGAAGTAAGGATCAACGGTGTTGATACCATCAAGTTCGATGATGGGGAGTCTTCAGGTCTAGGCTTAGGCCGAGATATGCGCCCGTTCAAAGTGAAGTATAAGTTCTTCTTTGACACAGTGGCGCCACTCGCCTTATCAATCTTCTTTTTATTGTTTGCTCTTGTTCTTTGGAATTTCTCTGAAGTTAGCTTGATGCTGAGTGCGTACTTTGCGTTTCAGTGGGGCAGAAAGCGCCGTAGATTCCAAGAGAGAAACAAATCTCTGTTTGGTACACCCAAATACCTCAAATACAACAGGGCTGCCTCTAGGGTGGATATGTCACCTAAGGAGCTCACTAAGCCTGTTAAAAAGGCAGCCAAAGGGGTAGGGGAAGCAACCTATTTCCTCGGCCATGAGTTAAACACAAACCAAGAAGTCCATGCTGACGATAGCAAAATGAGGACTCACCTCGTAATTTTTGGTACGACAGGGAGCGGGAAAACTGAGACAATTGTGTCTATCTGCGTGAACTTCCTTACGCACGCGTCAGGGTTCATTCTCGTGGACGGCAAGGGTGATACCCTATTGTTTGCTAAGTGTTTTTCCATCTGTAGAGCATTCGGCAGGACGGATGATTTATACCTTCTCAACTTCATGGATCCTGGCTTAAAAGATGGTGAAAAACGAGTTGAGACAATTACAAACACATTCAACTTTTTAGTTGATTCATCGGCGGCGGAAGCCGATGAGATTATCGGGGGCCTACTACCTTCAGACGATGGCGGTGGCTCTGGTATGTGGGAAGGTCGTGCTGCAACGGGTATTAACTCGTTAAACAAAGCCGTTTACTACCTAAAAGATAACGGTTACATCGAAATTGATCCGGATACGTACCGTGGCTACTTCGGCTTAGACGAGTTTGTCGAACTAGCTATGAACGAAGATATACCGAAAGAAAAGCGTGGTGGTTTATGGTCACTTCTGAAAAGTATCAACTATAAACCACCGACTCCAGACGACCCAAATCCTAAGCAAAACCCTGCTACTGAAGAGCAATTTCAGTACATTACGATGCAATATACCGAGACATTCAACATGCTCGCAGAGCAGTACAGGCATATCACGGTATCGCAGGTTCCAGACATTTCGATCACGGATGTGGTACTGCGTCGACGCATTCTTCTTGTGCTTCTTCCTTCACTTGCCAAGTCACCACAAAGTGTTCGTAACTTAGGTCGAATCGTAATTGCAATGACGCGTAACGTATCATCGAAAGCGATCGGTTCGCGAGTTGAAGGTAACTATGAACAAGTAATCGAAAGTAAGCCGACAGCGGCGATCAATAGTTTCGGCCTTATATTCGACGAATTCGGGACATACGCGACAAAAGGCGCCTCAACTTTGCCCGCTCAGGTTCGAAGCCTTAATATGGTATGCCTATTTGCGGGACAAGACTATGCTGCGTTTAAGCGCGGAGATGAAATTGAGGCTGAAACCATCTTTGCCAACTGTACGTTGAAGTGGTGTTTAAAGCTCGAAGACCCGGGCACTTACGAGAAGTTCAACCAGTCCGCTGGTGAAATGTATGTCGTTAGCGCTGATTCTTTTGAGGCAAAAGATACTGCTTTTGGTCGTAAGTACACTGAAGCTAAAACAGCTCGCGTAGAGAAGCGCCCTGTACTCGACTTGCGAGACTTGAAAGCTCAAAAGGCTGGTTGGGGAACGCTAATCTATGGTTCTGAGACGTATCGTCTTAAGAGTTTCTATGCAGACCCAATCATGACACCTAAGGCGCGTGTTAACCACTTCTTGGAAGTTCGTCGTCCTGGATACAGCACTGTTCAATCAATGCGTAACGGCGTAAATGCCGTGCACCAAAAATACATTGAATTAATCAATGGGGATTGGGAAGCCAAACAAATTGCTATGCGACGTCTGATTGGTACGTTTTCCAGCACCTTTGCTGAACAGATGAAGACTTATGAGCAAGTTGAGCGATACATTGATGACCACCCTGAAGTTGATGTTCCAAATGAGACTGAGTTTGCTGTATTCATGCTTTCAGCGCACGTCAAGAAGGTAGAATTGGTTGACCACAATATTGCTAAAGCCATTAAGCAGTCTGTCGGTGTGGATGATAGCGATGAGATATTCGACGATGACATTCTACTTGGTAATGATGGTGATCAGCTGTTTAGTTACCAAGGGCCAGCGCCTGAAGGCGCCGATGAACCTGAAACTGCTCCAGAGCAAAAAAACCAATCTGTTTTGGGCCCGGCAAACGAAAATCTGTCATCATCCAGTGGAGTTAAGAAGGCACCTACCTTAACAAAGCCAGCTGTTAATCACGATGACATGTTCTCTAAAATTGATGCAGCCATCCAGAAGAAAGAGCAGCGCTTGAAGAAAGGTGTCCAAGACAGCTTCGATAGCCTTGAAGCCATCAACTTAAGTGCCTTTGAAATTCAAGAACGCTTACAGACACTTGAGTCAGCTCTTTTGAAAAAGAGCGGTCGTAATGTCGATGTTGAAAAAGTCAGTAGCTTAACTGCTCGGAACACCACTGTTGACATGGGTATGAAGACTAACGTCGCGATTGTCAGTGAAAAGGATAAGAAAGAGAAGAGTCCTTCTTATAGTTCACAGCAGGTCAAAGACATGATCAAGCGCGTCGTTCATAAGGAGAAGGTATGAGCTTAGGTATGGAGTATACCAATTTGGCTTTGCGCATTGTGGGTGCACCACGGGCGGTGAATGTAAATGGCAAGCACATTGATCCGGCGGTGATGCTGTCGCCGGCTCTTGGTGAACCATTGTCAGTATGGATGGCTCAATCAATTTCCAACAAGTTGCACGGTACCAGTATCCCCGGATTACAGCTTGTAGGCGATCCTAAGGCGGTTTCAGGATGCAGGGTCGTAACGAGTCCTGTTGATGTTGAAGCGTCCGCTCTAGGGTTAGGGGAAGCCTCTAAACTCCTTTTACTCTCGGAAGCAGTAGATCAGATTCTTTCTCCTGCCAAGAGAATACGCGGTTACGACTATGGCGATTTGATCATGAGCTTCAACGCGCTCATCGATAAGAAATATTTACCTGGGCAAGAGGTGTTAACGTCGGATATGGATTTGAATAATCTGGTTTATGAACAATTGCAAAAACCTTTAATCAAATCGCAGGTGCCAACACCAAGATTCAGAAGTTAAATAAGAGGTTCCAGCATGGCAGACAAGGATGTCCAGTTGCTAAAAAGTGAAGACGATAGGATCAAGTCTTACATCAATAAACAGTTCTTAGAATCCCCAAAAGATTTTGCGAAATCAACAAGGGGTTATCTTGTCGCCGGTGCGATATTAAATATATTCGCCTTTGTGTATTTCGCGATGGGACATTTTCATATCATCAGTGAAAACGCAAATACGCCCTTAAATCTAATCAGACTTGATGGAGTCATCGTCAAAGAAGGCCAAGACATTCGTCGTGACGTGATGTTAAGAAATGCACTTCAGAAGACAGCAGATAAGAGCGAGGACAGCAATGCAAAAGATTAAAATGCCAGAATCGTTTAACACAAAGATGGCAGCCCTTTTCGCATTTTTAGTGTCGGTTATGCTGTTCTTTTCCGCCAAGAGTTACAACGAAGAGGCAACTAACTACATGCCCATGCCTCAGCAAGTGTTATTGGATGTCTATAACCGCCCAATTGGCGCTCAGGACTTGCTTGTGGAGGCTCATCATAATATTGGCTACAGAAGCCAGAAAGAGGGTGATTCTGCCGGGGATTTTACAACAGAAGCGATACTCAGTTTTTTCTCTTACAACAATGACGACTTACAGAGCGGTGAAATGCTTCGTCGTCATAGAGAGTTCTTCTCTGAAGAGAAAGCGGACAATGTCTACAGAGACGTTTTCATGACTCTGTCTCAACAGCGTATTGTCCAAAAACAAGACGGTATTGTTAGAGCTAGGATGATAGGTGATGTCAAATACGTTGGTCAGGCTCTTAGGGACTATGAAACCGCCGGTGGTTTGGCACTTAAGTCTGCGACATTTAAGTTTACAGGCAAGCTACTGGTAACAGTGCACGCTAAAGAAGATTTCCCAACACTCTACGAGTTTGAGGCCATTGTCCAGAGAGCACTTATTCAAGACAAGATAAGAGCTTACCAACTTATTCAATTGGATTTGCTGTAGTTATGATTTTTACACACGAACAAGCGAAAAGCAGCTTAAAAAAATGGAAATGGTTGTACATGGCAACACTTTTCCTGCCGGTATTATCTTGGCTTGTATACATTGGTGCTTCAGTCACTTCTACACCAACTGTTAGGCAAGTGTTGCTAAACCACTTTGGTGCTGTTTACCGTGAAGAAGATCTAACGCAGACGACATTATCTGAAGGTGAAGTTAAGCAGTTCTTGACGGAGATCTTACTGGAAACGTTCGAATACGATTATTTGAACTTTGCATCACCAGATAGATATCGGGATTACCTTAGTGGAAAGGCAGATTCTGACATTCCAGATCACAGAGACAAAATCCGCCCCTTTTACTCTAGGCGTGCTCATAAGACAGTGGTTAAGTTGCTTGAAGGCGAAGAATGGATGAAACAGGCCATAAAGGAACGTCGCCTGGTGCGTGTGGCGATCACTTCTCCACCAGTAAGGAAAAATGCTGGTCAGGATTTTTATATGGGTGATGACAGCCGTCTTAATGTTGGGTATCACGGTTTCCTTTACGTTACCAGTCGTTCTCCAGCAGGTAAAACTCTGCGCTTCCGTATCGACTATGACGTAGATCTTGAGAGAAGAACCGTAGTTCCAGAATACGATATGCCAGATTACTTTTTTGGTCCTCTAGTGAAGGATTACAACAATGAGTGGCGTGTTAAGTCGCTATCTTGGAAGACATCAAGGAGAAGATAGTGAGAATTAGTGCGTTATTTGTTTTACTGTTCGTTTTTGGCGTTAGTTTCATTGACGTTGCAACATTTCGCCCTATGAGTGCTGAAATGGAAGCATACAGTGTGCACGCAAAATCAAAGAAAGTAACGGCTCTACCGCTGGAGTCACAAGAGCTTATCAATGAGCAATCGTTGAATAAGTTCGCTAAAAAAGCTTTGTCGACGATATTCAACTATCGCCCCGGCCAAGCTGAAGAGCACATTAACAGTGAAGAAATTAAAGGGCTATTTATTGCCGAAAAGTTCTTTAAAGATTTTCGTTCACAGTTTTTGCAATACTCAAATGGTGAGTTCCGCGTTAATAACATTTCGATAAAGGAATCTGTTGCTATCGATGCGAAAATGGTTGGTACACCACGAATGGGTAGTGGTGCTCGCGTATGGCAGATGTCCGCAGTGTTACCAATGCTAAATCGCGCTGTTGGTGAGAACCAACTTGAGAACCTGTCAGTGGTCGTCAAGCTTGTTTATCTTGGGCCTGAGGGTGGTATGGGAGTGTATGGAATTCGACTTTATAGAAATTGATTTTAGCTTGGTTATTTTATAGAATATAACCAGCATTAAGAGAATGGATACAAATAAATGTCGAAGTCACCTGACAGTAAATTTAAGCTGATCAACTGTACTGAAGAGATGCAGTTAGAATGGTCTAAGCGTCTGGAAGAGGCTGCTTGTGAATATGGTCACCTGTACATTTGCTCGGACACGGAAACAACCGGAACGCAAAGGATCGACCAAACGACCAGAAAGTTTGCGCGTGTTTTAGAATGGTCTATGAGCTTCCGGGTCCTAAATGAAGATAATATTCTTGTTCCAGTATTGGACAAGAAAGGACGCCCAATCGAACTGGATCAGGCAATCAACCCTTTTATTGAAGAACAAATTACCAAAAAGCAGAAGATGAGTATCACTCATATACCTAAAGATGGTATTGGTACTCATGGCATTACCGAAGAATACCTTTTTGGCAATGAGCCTGGGGAGGGTGGGCGTGAGCAATTGCCTCATTGCGCAGCACCGTTCTCCGAGGTTTTTTATGCCTTGCAACGCATGATGAATTTTCCCGCATACTTAAAAGCGGAAATACCTGTCTATATGGTTTTTCATAATGCGGATTTCGACGTTGGTTTCTTGAACCAAGAAATGGAAATGATTAACCAAGCACCGATAGAATCGTATTTCATTCCATTGGATACCTTGGTTCAGTCTAAGAAGCTAATCCAGAAAAACGAAATAGATGGTTATACGTTGGATTCGATCTTCAAATGGTCAAAAGAGAAGTACCCAGAGAAAATACAAGATATGGACAGACCAATACACACGGCCCTTATCGATAGTTTGATATTGTCGGAGGTGTTCTCTGCGCTAAATTTATTACGTTTGGATAAAATACCGCAGCCAGCCTAGCTTTTTAGAAAAATGTGCAAGTGGTAATTCACCACAATTCAATATGTTGAGAATGATGGCGTAAATTTACGCCATTTTTTTTGTCTCTTTTTCGTCCACTTTTATAAATGCTGTTATCATAGTCAAAGTTAGCGATTGGTGGACGGGTTTCGCTCAGGGTGAGCGGTTCGCCGGTATGATGTCAAGGTTTAGCAGGATGCTTTATTAGACATGGATTACCAACCCATTGGATTAGGGTTTCGCATAAACACATGGAATGACATGGAAAGCGTTACACCAATTGGATTGGTGAAATGGACCGGCCCCGGATCAGAAATGATTCGGGGCTTTCTGTTATCTGAGCTTAAGAACGGCTTTTTCGTAGTATTTAAACAATGACTTCGGCAGCGTGATAGATTCCTTTGCGCGTGTTATGGCCGTGTATATCAGATGCAAATCTTCCCTGGTAGTTGGTAGGATTTTCTGGCTATCATTGTCAAAACATTCGGGCAAGTCACCAGAAACAACGAGATGACGGAACTCCATCCCTTTTGCTTGGTGTATCGTTGTTAATAGCACCTGAGCCTGCTTTTTGTCGACATAGAGCTTTTCAAGTTTGTCAAAAAGCTCTTCGCCGTTTTCACCTACACTTTCAACAAACTGGCAAGCTAGCAGTGCCTGGCGGTCATCGTGCTGTATGGCAGTATTGGCAAATGAGCGATAGCTTTGGTTAGCAAAGGTACCAGAACGAAAGCGCTTACCTTGCATGAGTTGGTAAAGGCTACGGTAATACTTCATTTCTTGATGGTGCGAGTCGCCAAGAGCTGAGTACGTGATACCGTGTTCTGCAAGATGCTTGATCAATGTGAACAGGGATGCATTGTATCTGGCTATGTAAGTTATCTTACGCCCATTTTTAATCATCGAAGTAAGGTGCTTGATGGTCGGTGTTTTATAAACCTCAGTTTTGTCAGATTCGGCAATTATCTCGGTGTAGTATCCCACTCGATGGTCTGTCATTAGCGCATTGCACAATTGAGAAAGGCGCCATCCAAATCTATGCGTTCGCTGCAACCTAAAGTCGAACTGGCTGTTTGCAAACTCGGCTGATGCGCCACGGAAACCGAAGATTTGCTGACATGGGTCACCAAGCCTCACAATTTGAATATCAGGGTTTGATGCTGCAAGGTTATTGACCAAGGAAACCATTGCATCATTCAGATCTTGAGTCTCGTCTACGAAAATACGGCTATAAGGCACTTTAACCGGTACCATCGACAGACGTTTTAAGTACATGTCGTGCGTCACAGGAAGTTGACTTCCTTCAGCCCAAATTGCACCCCATAAAGCGGTAAAAGACATTACCGTCTTTTTGAATTCCTCATTGGAGAGGGTGGGGTACTTCGACGCCTTCAATATGTTAGGTATTTGCCTAAGCGTCTGAGAGGACATGCAGAAGTCTTCCATTAGAAGTGTGATAGCTTCTATCTGTGCGGGGCTGAGGGCAGAAATGTTAGCCTTCTTCAACGACGCGCTTGAAATGTTCATAGTGTATCTTTTCGCGATGCGCGTACTATCGATCTTCATCTGTCGTTTTGAAAATGCATGGAAACTAAGTGCGGTAACGTTACCTGGCAGTTTACTCATTGCATTTTTTGTGTTCTCGCGACCAAAGCTAAGATACAGCAAAGGCTCATTACTGAGTCTCCCTGATAGTTCGCAAATAAACGTGGTCTTTCCCGCACCCGGGACGCCAGCTATGTTGATGCGCTTCTTTGGTATTGATGCAAATTCGCTATATTTCAAAACATTGTTTTTAGCTTGGTAATATGTGAGTATATTTTAACATTAAATCGATTGATTTGTCATTTAATAATCATCATAAATGTTGTTTGTATTGTGATTATTTTGGAAAATCTTGATATTTTTTTGGGGTTTTCGGTCCTTTCTGCTGAAAACCGCTACTATACCAAGAGCGAAATTTTGCAATCTACAAATCCAAGGATAGGAACGATGTTTAAAAAGGTTTTTTTGAAAGCAACCATGCTATCAATTTGCCTCGGCGCGACAGTCACTCAAGCTCAGGAGCCGACGCAACAGGAGCAAGACAAGTTTGGTGGGGTTGATGCCATCATAAACAGTTTGGGCACAACGGACACATCAGGTGCAGCCGTTGTCAACCTCCCTCCCTCGGCGATCATTCATGACCGACACTATCCTGAGGATAATGCAACAAAGAAGGTTGAGCCTGCACCAGTTGCTGAACAGGCGGAAAACAAGGGTGCGGTTGATACACCCACCGCAGAAGACCGAGTTCTTGACACGAGAGTCACTGAAATCCCACCTGGTGCTCGGTTTATGTTTAAAAGAAATCTATTCTTGCCGTCAAACAAAGCTGGGTTCTTATTCCTTGGTGGTGAACCAAAGTTTGCGATCGATTCAGGTGCGGATGTGAACAAAATCCTGTTGATGCAAAACGCTTCATCAACACCATGCACTCTAATCAGCAATAAAAGCAACATTATGATGCGAGGGTTGATTGCTGACGGAAAAAGTCGAACGCACCTTGATGTAGATAAAATTTCATTCTCAACGATGGCTCGCCCAGACTTCCCTGAGCGAACTTATATTAAAGTTTCATTCGAGCCTAAAACGCCAAAAGGTGTGGTTAATCCAGAACAGAATTCAGTTCAGATCGCATTAACTTGCCAGTTGCCAAAAGAGTTGGGAGCTGATTATAAAAAATATCGTTTACGAGACATCAACAGCACATTAAGTGGCCTGTTTGACTTCTCGTTACCACGTTACATTGAAATCTAAGCACTAAGGAGTGACTTTCGTATGGATGCGAAATTGTTCAAAGTCAGTGCGGTTTGTGCAGCATTAGTGCTGGCAGGCTGTAGCAAGGAAGAAACAGCTGTTGATACAACCGATACAACTGCCCCGGCGATTACGGTAAGTAATACGTCGCCATCGTTGAATGAAGGGGCTCGTATTGAAATCCCGTTTAACGTACTGGATCAAGGTACGGAATACAGTAACCTTTCAATCACGCTTGATTCTTCGGGTACAACTGGAGATGTTACGTTAGACAAAGCCAACAAGGTTATTGTCTATCAAGCACCATGGTTGACATCTGAAAAGAGTTTGTCTGATGGTTTTAGCATTTCTGCACGAGATCAGGCGGGCAACAAAAGTGAGGAAGTCTCTGTATCAATCACGGTTCAAGATATTGAATCTGGGGTAGAAGCAGAAATCGTAGCACCTTCACAGGCCTTTGGTTATGAGAACACTCAAACGCCAACTGCATTAAACATGTGGATTTATGAAGGTGAGTCCCAAGTACGATTCAAATACAACCTGTCAGAAGATGATGCCGACGAGTTGGAAGTTGATTTCAATGTCGTTGAGCCATTTTTCAAAAACAACTTCACGGCAGAAATGGGAGAAAGCGGGGAGTCTTTCACTCTGGTTTCTGACATTCCGCGTATTGACGAACCTTACGCAGATACGCTACTTCAGGTGGTGATTCAGGATAATGATACTACTGTGCAACTTGATGCAAACATCGTAATTATTAATAAGGTTTCGATGGCATGGGCTGCTTCAGAAGATACATTCATTTCTGAAACAAATGGCGCCATGTTTAGCTTTACACATTCTGAAGAGAGTGACTATGACGCAGAAGTCGCGGTGGACGTGACGTACGCAGATGGCTCACCCTTGGACTTTCCACTAAGTTATAGCTTAGAGGGCAATAATGTTGTTTTTGAGCCTAGTGACGGATTCCAAGGTGACCGTAACGTTAAACTCACTGTTTCAATGACCAACACAATTCCTGGTAACGGTGGGGAAACGTTTGTTGAACGCGTTGAATTAACTCGTAACCTTGTTGTTTCTGACGATCGAGATGATGCGTTTATCTCAAAGGAAGCTGAGTTTCAGGAATACGTCGCTCATTATGAGGACCTGAAAGAACGCGAGGAAGACGTACGTGTAGCAAAAGTTCTGGCTCAATATTGGATGCTAAATGATTACATTACCTTCGTAGAAAAAAATGCGTTAGTTAGTGATGTAGAGAATCTTTTGGCGGAAGAAGTCACTGAGTTGGAAACGCAGATTACAGCTATCAACTCAAAGTTAAACTCTGGTGATTCTGGTGAAGAGCTTTCTGGTGAGATAGATGATTTTGTCGGTTCTGTTAAGGGGATGGGAAGCTCCGTGCGTGAGAAACTGTATGAGCAGTTTAGCGTAATTAAGGAAAAGACAGATGTAACTGATCACCAAGTGCCATCAATTGCATCAACTGCCACATTCGTTAATGATAAATTAACTCAGTACGCAGGCAATTCAACGTATGGTTACTTCGATAAAAGTGCAGGTGATCGCTGGGTGTTTTCAGAAAAGTATGCCTACTTGAAGTCGGTTGATGTACTTGATGAATATTGCATGTAAGGAAAGTTATAAGATGAAACGGATTTTATCGATTATTGCAGCCAGTGCTTTTGTTACTGGTGTTGCGAATGCTGGCGAGCTGTCGTCATACGTTGTTAAGGGCGCTAATGCTGCGGATGTCGAGTCACAGCCATGGCATGTTTCTCATCAAGAGCTTCCTGGCGGTTACTTAAAAGTAACTGTCGGTGAAGGCTGGGAGTCCGCTGCTATTTCAGGACTTTCTCGTTTTGGCGAAGTGGTAGAGAACAGCATTCTTGAACGTCCAGAGTCAGTTAAGATGCCACCTGACGTTTATGTTAACTCAGAGTCATTCTCAGAATATGACGACCCTTATTTGATTAGTCAGCCTGAACTAGCCAGCCCATACAACCGCGTTATCGAGGGCATTGAGTCTCAACGTGATAAGCGCAAGAAAGTTAAAGTGGTCATTCTGGATACCGGCGCACGTGCGCACGAGGATATTGTTTATCAGGGCGGTTACAGCATGACGACCTTGTTTGAGCAAAATGAATCAGATGACTATACCGATCTGACCATTATGGAAGACCCTGCTAATCCTGATGTTGGAACGCTGGAATGCTACAGTGGTCATGGTAATCAAATGGCTGGAGTTATCGGCGCAACACAAAATAATGGCAAAGGCATTGCTGGTATCGCTGATGTTGATCTGTATATGGGCCGAGTGATGTCTACTGACTGTACGACAATGCAAGACGTGGGAAGTTTAAGTGACTTATATCTCGGTTTGACCTGGGCTACTGGGAGTTATTCGAACAACGAAATCCCGAAGCCTGATTTTGTAAATGTCAGCTTAGCAGCAGAAAGCGTTTGTCCGGGGTTCATTCAAGAAGCAATCGATGTTCTCGTTGAGCAAGGAACAACAGTGGTTGTGTCTGCGGGTAATTATGGCGACTCAGTGGCAAAGTATGCTCCAGCGAACTGCCAAAATGTAATCGTCGTTGGTTCACACGGTCACGATGGTATCCCTTCCACCTTCAGTAACTCTGGGGATCAGGTAGACATTACAGCAATAGGGCATCGCCTCACTACAACAGGTGAAAATGGTTATTACGTATACGAAGGCACCTCATCAGCTGCTGCCGCTGTTACAGGTATGCTAGCAGTCGTTAAAGAGAACTTTCCTGATGCAACGCCTGCACAGCTTGAAGAGGTTATCAAGAAAACTGCTGTTGACTATGAAGATGCTAGTTGTGGTGGTGACTGCGGTGAAGGCATGATAGACCTATACGCCTCCCTTAGAAGCGCTGAGCAGCTGTTAGACCCGTCTATTTCGTTTGCGCATGCATTTGATGAAACGGAAGGTTGTGAGGTTACACGGGAAATGGAAGGCCTTGCTGAGCATATGAACGTGTGCAGTGCGCTGACTGCCAATGTCACTATGAATTACAGCGATGATATTGACTACAACTTTAAGTTGCTTCGTCGCGAGGTAGGTTCCGTTGACTGGGTATCAGGAACTGAAACACTGAAGCAGGTTAAAACCAATGATGAAGAGATCCGCATTAGCATTTTAGATGTTGATAGCAACGAGTATGAATATGCAGTTGCAACATGCGAAGGTGATGCAAGTAAGGGGGATTGTCCTTTCTTGACCGAGCTGGATACATCGTCGATTGTTTACCCGTCATCATGCCTATAATTTGATGTTAGATAAAGCCCTGCAAATGCAGGGCTTTTTCATTTTGGAATTATGCTCGGCGTCTCATGGAGTGCACATTATCTTCTTGGGGTTTCTGTTCGTTTTTCCGATCGTTAACAAGTTTTAATGACGGAATGTTGCGTAATTCTTTGGCAGACTCTGCAAAATTCTGGGCGAGTTCGTTGTTGTCCGCTTCTGTTAAGTTTTCACTGAACATGGAATCGATCGACTCGTGTTTAGGTAGGTACACTCGTCTTGACTCAGACAATTGTTGTTCGGGCGGCATGCCCTGAAGTTTACCCTTGAATTTTGAGAATGCCTCTTTAATTGAATTCATTCGTTGAACAGTGAGGGTCGGCTTATCTTCTTTTGCCGGAGAAAAATCGTAAACGCGGTGCTTGGCTAGTTGTTGAGAAAGCATATTGAACGCACCGTACTTTACGTACTGCTCCATATGTAAGCCTATAGCAAGCCCTGGGCGCCGGAACGAAGACGTGTAATCCCCTTTAGAGGTGATCGACAAATATGGTTTATCATCTTCGTCACGCTTTATTTCGGTGTTGATAGGGAGAGGGAATGTTCCGTCTTCGTTTTCGAATGAATTTTCGATAAATTTAGCGCAAAGATTCGTTGGTAGTGGTATTTCCAATTTAAAACCGGGCACCATTCTGTCTTCGCCAGATTCAACATCAAACTCTGGTTGCAGTGTACTTATAAATTTATTGGATTCATTTTTCGGGCTAAACGCCTCGCATAATGCGTTGATATGTTGCAACCCAAATTTACCATCCATGATGAGTGACTTGTTCGATAAGTAACCATCGTTACTTTGTGAAAATGACCGTTCCATAACACCTCCCTGCTATAACTTCTGATTTTATCATATTTGAGTGACATCGAAGATATGCGAAAAACTGTAAAATATCGCGACACGTGGTCGCTTCGGCATCATTGAACTCAAACTGCAAACTTGTAAATCACAAAAAAATTAAAAAAAATGTTTGTAAAAAACAGTATAAAAATAAGGAAAAACATGTTTTGGGAGTGGTTATTTGACAAGAACTTGAAAACTCCAAGTTTCCACTGAGGAAAAATCGGTAAAGATAAAGTCCGAGCAGGGATGCAAACGAATTCGACAACGTCGCATTCCAATTAAAACACGAAATGGAGTATTTCATACATGTTCATTCTTAAAATTATTCTTGGCTTAATCCTGGCAATCGCTGTTGGCGCAATCTTCACTGACAATATGGGTGACGGTTACTTCGACTTCCAGAAGCAAGCGAAAGCTGAAGCCTTTACCAATAAGGTCGACGACGTTGCAGCTGTAATGCAAACTTACAAGATTTCACAAGTTGACACTGTGTCACTAGTTGAAAATCTGGAAGACGACGGCATCGCAGTATCTATGGATAACGCTGTTGCCGAGCTAACAAGCGAAGAAGTTAAGCTTCTGAAAGGTGATGCGGAAGTTGAGATCGGTGACCTTTCTTTGGCTACTCACGTTGACGCAGGTCAAGAAGGTGTTTACCTGGTTCTTGTTGGTACCTCTCCTAACGATACCAAGATCTCTGACGAAATCTGTCAAAAGATCAACGAAAACATCCGTGGTGAAGATTACACTGCTGTTGAGCACGAAGCTCAGTTTGGTGCGGACCTAAGTGCCCTTACCGCTACTGATGGCTCTGCTGCTTATGACGGTACAGATTTATTCACAGCGGTTGCTGCTAGCGGTGCATCTGACCTGATTGCAGGTAAAGTTGAAGGCGGCTGTTTGCTTGACACTGTTGGCGAAAACAACGCGTTCGTGTACTACGTACAAGAGAAGTAATAACTCTTTGTACCTGGTAACAAAAGGTCGGCATTAGCCGGCCTTTTGTCGTTTTGAAACTTAATTTAAAAAGCGAAGGGCTCAGTGCGGTAAATTTTGTTATGATAATGCAACTTATGCTGTCAGGGAGATGGCGTTCGGCGTTTTGAGCAGAGGGAGTTGCTATGCCAAGTCAAATCATTTGGGTCATTGTATTAATGCTGATGCTGATGTCAGTGTTCCATACAAACCCAGACACAATTAACCTTGATGGTATGAAAGGGCGCGCACAGTCTGGTGCGATCACTGCATCTATCGACGGCTTAATGCTTTCTCGTAGCAATTACCAACAATTCAGTGGCCAGACACTTCCCATTGCTAACTGGGAACAGGAGCTTCGCCAAAGCGGTGTGGCTACACCAAAAGTCGGTGGGTTCACTTTCTCTTACGATGCGACGGCTGGGCAAGGTCATTATTTCTGTGTGACATCTAATGCTGGCAATACAAGTTCCTCTCGATTCGTTATGAAGCAAGCCTATGATCGCATGGGCTACGATGTCTTTTTGAATGAAAGCTGCGGTGCGATAGAAAACGCAGAACCGGATACTCCCCTTGAAGATTTGAATGCACTAACTCTAACCGTTTACACAGGGGATTAATCAAATGTTTAAGTATTTACTCTTAATGATGATCGTCGTCTCTGTGGGCGGTTCAGGCGTGATGTATTATGCACAGGCGCTTTATCAGTCAAATCTGACGATGCAAAACAACATGATTGGTATGGCTGCGATAAATCAGCTGAAAAGCTCAGCCATCCATGAAAATGGGCGTTACTATCTACCATTTGGTATCAACGACACAAATCACCACCAGCTACCAGCCACTTTCGTTGGCGCTAGAACAACACAGGTGGGTGTTCCTCTGGTTTATTGCCCATATGCTCCGAACACCCTGACAACGGCGAACAACGAAGTGTTAACTTCGGATACAGAGTCGTATGGAGTGGTTACCAACGCAACACTGTCGCCGCTTGGAAAAGAATACGTTATCGAGTCTGAGACATCTCCTGTTGCCGGTATGCTTGGCGCCATTATTATCCCGAAAAAGAAAATGGCACTACCTAAGTGTTCGGATATTACTATTAACGCTGCTGGGCAGTTTACGCTTCAAAATGACAGTCGTGCAATGGGCACTGTCTTTGGGTTAATGGAAGCAGATCTTGCGTTCACTGGCGAATATGAACTCAACGAGTATGTAGAAAAAGTTGGTGGCGCTGAAGAACTTCAAGAAGTCATGACTCGTGTAGCTCAAAGCCCAACGAAGTCGGCTGTAATTACGCTTGAGCAAGGCGAGACTTTTACGCTGACAAGCTCGTTTATCCTAGAGTCAGCTCATCAATTCAAACACCGTCATGTAGTCATTAAAAGCGATAATGTTGCCAACCCCGCAACAATTACGGCGACTGGCGCTGCTGTTATGCAGTGGAAGGATATTAACGTCACGCTTGAAGGCGTTAGCTTCTCAAGTCAAATCACAAATGAGTCATTGCGAGCAAACGTATCACTAAATGATGTATCGAGCGCGCGCTGGGTATCGAAAGAATCAGAGCTATCTCTTGAAGATGTTTCATTCGGCGTTAATGGCTCGACAAACCCTGCCATTGAATTATATCAATCGAATGTTAGCCATTTAGCTGGTCAAGTTGCGTTCCAAGGAGGCGGCTCTGTCGTCGTTGGTATGGAAGGTGGTAGTTGGAACACTGATGGCGGGAACATTTTCCTGACCATGCGAAATGCGAACTTCGGTATTCAGGTCGATACCGGGGAATGGAGTCACCGCAGAGGGACGATGTTCGTGTCAACAAACGGCAACCCTACCTTAGCAATGTTTAGTGGCCCAGAGTCGAGTGTTCGTTTTTCTAATATGACTTGGGATCAGTCAGGGTCGACCGATTATTCGATTTATGTTGCTGGCCACGCTTATATCACTGATTCAAACATTAGGACAGGTAATCGCTCTGATGTTGGTATTCATACTGATGCTGGGTCGGTTTTACGAATGAACAACTCTGTGATTGGAACTAATAGCGCAAGGCCGGGTGTGGGATTGACAGATGCTGGTGCATCAACTATCAGCGGCAATGTGAGCGTTTATGCGGGAACTTGTACAGCTCAAGGTCTTTATGAGGATGACTCTGAGGTGAAAGTTACTTACGAACTCGCTTATTTAGCGTGGCCACATGGTGCCATCGAAACAATGCCTACAGATGCTACCGTTGATTCGCCTGAAATAGCCGAGTATTTCCAGCGCGCAACAATAAACTGTTTATAAGGATGTAACAGATAATGAGTGAAGCAGCAGAAGAGTTACAGGAATTACAAGGAAGTGACTCCATTTATGGTGTTAATCGCTACGATGAGGGTGCCGTTGAAAAACGTGTTGCTAAATTCGAAGGCTTAGAGCGCGTTGTTTACGAATTCTTAGATAGCCGTGGCCAAATGGACTTTGGTTTCTTAAGTCAGGTATTCCAAGAAATGGATTACGACGGCAAAGACTTTGTTACATCAATGATGAACCACGGTGCAATCAAGCAAGATAAAGTGGTTGAACTTAGTCTTAAAGTTGATCCTGGTGAACTTGCTGGCAAGGAACTTATTGAACCGTCGATCCCAGCTACCCTTCTAAAACGCCATAAGATTATGCTGTCAGCGATTACGGATACGCACGTATATCTTTCAACGTTAGGGAATAAAACGTTGTCCAAACGCGCTCTGATGGCTTATTTTCCGCATCACCAGTTTTACTTCACACCGGCGAAAGTGTCACGCATTTTAGCGTACCTGAAAAAAGTTGAGCGCTACGGCAATCAGCAGGGGACATTGCTTGAAATTTTAGTCCGTAAAGCTATTCGAGAAAAAGTGAGTGATATTCACGTATACCCGACGCGTGAAGGTTACAACGTTAAGTTTCGTTACCTTGGCCAGCTGTATGTTGAGCGTGTTGGCGGTTTGGAAGAATATTTGCAGCTTGTAACGAAGGCTAAAATTGAATCTGGTCTCGATCCATCGGATAGACGTCGCCCTCAGGATGGTCAGTTCTCAATTGACTATAACGGTCGTCGAGTTGATAACCGTGTTTCAACATTACCGACCATAGGTAACAAAGAATCACTGGTTATTCGTATCCTTGACCCAGAGAATTCACAAGTTCACTTTAATGACCTTGGTATTACATGTGCGGAAGATATCAAAAAAGCCCTTCGCAGCCCTAACGGGATTGTGCTGGTTTGTGGTGTTACAGGTTCTGGTAAAACAACGACCATTGCCTCGGCCATTCGATTTGTACTCAACCGTTTCAAGCAATCAATCAATACAATTGAAGATCCGGTTGAAAACGAACTTTCTGACGTTAAACAAACACAGGTTGACCCGCGCTCAGAACTTACGTTCGCGAAAGTGCTTCGAAGCATTCTTCGTCAAGACCCGGATGTTGTGGTAGTTGGTGAGGTTCGAGATGAGGAAACAGCCAATATCATGTTCCAAGCGGCAGAAACTGGTCACTTGTTGATGGGTACGCTTCACGTTAAAGATGTTCGAGGTGTTATTACACGCCTTGAGAACCTGAAGGTTGAACGTGACAAAATTCTAAACCAATTACGTGGGATCTTAGTTCAAAAGCTTATTCGTGTGGTTTGCCATGACTGCGGCGGCAAGGGTTGTGTGAACTGTAACGATAAAGGTTACACAGGTCGTACCGTTGTTTCAGAGGCTGTTTATCTTCATACGCGTGAAGATGTAATGAAGCTTCTCGACTATAACATCCCTAAGTGGTGGGATAGTACGCTTGAAGATGCATACAAAAAGTATCGTTCAGGTATGACCGACCGCAAAGAAATGGTAAGTGCGTTTGGTTCAGACTTCGAAACTTACGAAGATGAGCAAGCTAACAAAGCTGTTTCATCTGTTACATCAGGAAGAATGGATTTAGATAAGTTTCTATCAGATTTCCCGGCGCACCGCCACCTAATCGAAGATAGAGCTCTGTAGTTAAACATCAAGGAAGATGGTTGATGAAATACATCACTTATAAGGTGACCGCACGGAAGAGTAACGGTCAGCTTGTTACCAAGAAAATTGATGCGCAGAATGAAGAGGCGGCACGTATCGAAGCGTTGCGATATGGTCGTCCAATTCGCGTTGTTCAAATGAAAGAAGGTTTATTTTCGAAGATCAAAGCAAAAATTCTCAAACGAGTAGGCCTAAATGCTCAAGGTAGAATGGAGTTCTTGCAGACGATTTCGAACATGTTGGTTGGTTACAATCTAAATGAAGCGCTATCTGTAATGATTCAAAACTTCTCAGGTCCTATTCGAGAAGTGAGTCGCCGCCTGCGTTACGAGACAATTATTAAGCAAAAAGATCCCGTTGATGCATTGGGTGAGCTGGGGCCTAAGTTTTTTCCATCTGTAACCGTGGCTATCATTCGTTCAAACTCAAAGGTTTCGAAGTTGAATGAAGCATTTCGAGAAGGTCTTAATTTTGAACGTGAAATGACAACCCTGCAAAAAGGTCAAATGATGAAGGTTTACTCGTCAGGGCTTTGGTTTGTTATTGCATGTCTCATGTCTATGGGTGCCCACTGGTATGGCTGGGACTTAATGGAGGAAGTTAATTACTTTGCCATGATGCCAGAGAAGGGTAGTTCGGTTGATATGCTTAATGATCTTAAATACCAATTGGCTGTTTTAGGGTGGTCTGCGGCCGCTATATTTAGCGCATGGTTCTCTGTATTACTGTTCCTAATGTTTGCTCCTGATCTCGTTTCCGCTGAGCGTGCTCAAAAGGTAATTCTTAAAATGCCTTTGGTTAATGGTGTTGTTTTGAGTCGTTTGAATTTCGTTGCTTGTTATCAGATTCAAAAGTTAATGAGCAAAGGTGTTCCGCAGATGGCGGCGTTCAAATACGTTTCTCAGGAACAAGAGGATGGCGTTCTTAAAGCCGACCTTGAACGTGTACAGGGACTCCTTAAAGAAGGTAGTCAAGATTGGGTGGATGGCTTTCATAGTTTCAGCGATTTAGATAGAGCGTTATTGAAAAGTTCTACATCCCTAGAAGAGATGGCTGACGTGTTTGGTGCACAGTCGGATCAGTTCTTGCAGAAGCATAAAGATGGCATTAGCGGCCTTTTTTGGGTGCATTGGATTTTCGCCGGCGGTCTGTTGTTGCCATTTGTTGTTATATTAACGTTGTTATTCGCGCTACCAATGATTGGTGGTTTCGAACTGGCCGATCAGGTTAGATAATTTGCCAGAGGGCAGGGAGGCTGTTATGAAAATTACACAATTAAGCTTGTCGGTATTGTGCCTACTCATCGGTGTAAATACCTATGCGAACACATCTCAAAATACATACTTCAAAGAAGAGCGTACAAAAGAAGTGTCTCGTAGCAAGGTGTACACGGCCACTCTTCACTCTCGCTTTTCATTTGGTGATGATTACGAAGAGGGCGGTCGATTTTATTACTCTGACAATATTGATTCGTTCGGTAATCAGGAAGTGTTGGATACTGAAACCGAAATGATTTTCTGTGGACCGGGTGATCGTTCTTTCACTGACACAATCATTAATGCCGCAGCTAATAATCGCACAGCAGGTTATAACACGGCAGGACGTGAGTTTGGTGTTTCCCATGATTCAACAACGGTCGGGTTTTCTCCATCACAGTTTGAGAATGAAATCTCTAACACACTTTTGAATAACGCTGACACGCCACAAACTAAAGGTCGGTTTTGTTACGACGAGAGTAATGCAAATGGTCGGATATCCTACCGCCAAGCAGGTGCAGAGAGTGCTGTTTACTGCAATCCTTTGGATTTTTCAGAAGCCTCGTTTGTAGACCCTGTTAGTGGTCAAACCTGCAAATTGAAACTCGACATTCCAATTAAGGTTGGGAGTAAGCGACTGGTTAGGCAATTGCAAGGGGACTCATCTATAACCATTGGTGAAGGTTATCTTGGTTGCTATGCCTCTGAAATAACGGGTGATCCATTGCTTCGGTTACATTCAAATTCAGAGGAATGTGCGAGCGGCAATTATGCAGAATGTTCGCTAACATGCGATTGGGCTGAAAATCTGGTGTGCAACCCAAATGATATGCCTGCCTGGGGGAGTTGCCGTGGCGTAGGTACGTTGTTATTTAAAAACGATAGTATTGTTGTTAAGAGTGTTGACGCTTTATCGTTTAACACCGACGAAGGTGTTGTTTATGAGGGCGAGGCTACATTTAGCTGTCGAGTAGGGCCTAGCGGCCCCTATTGGAGCGTTAGTAACCCAGTTTGCTCACCTGCCAACTAAAGAAATAATTAGGCCGAAAAGCGTCCAACTTCCTCGATTATGATAGTATCCGAATACTAAATCTATCTGGGGCAGGGACGCTATCATGTTGTCAAAAGGACTTAACATATTCATTCTGCTGGCTTTCTCTACGTTGGCCAGTTCGCCTTCGTTTGCCGAAATGAAAACTTACGAATTTACCAAGGCGTTCATTGACTGTGTGAATGGCTATACGTCGGATGGTAAATCACTCACCACGAAAGGTGTGGCCGAGTCTGCTCTCATGAACGGTACCGAAGTTATCGGTGGCGCACCGCTAGGTTCAAACTATTGGGCTTACATGGACTGCCTGAGTAAAAGTAATTCAGGTACTGCCAGTTCAGCAACGGAAACCAAAGAGTCATGTCCTTCAAGCCTTTATTCTCTTGGCTCACATGGAAACAAGTTGTTTATCCCGCCTGGTGCAGAAGGAAAAACAGTTAGTGTTAAAGGGGTAACCTTTACTTGCTCTAGTGGCGTATGGACACGTCAGGGTGTAGACCAGCCTGGTACGGACTTGGATCCAGAAGATTGCGATAAAGATGACGCAGATCGAGTCATGCAAATTGGCGCGTGTTCATTCAATTTGCCGATCACTCAGCATAATGGGTTTGCCACCGCTTCTTTTGATGCGAAAAACACAATGTCTATTGAAGGATTTTATTCTGGAGAATTGAAAGCCAAATGTGTTGACGGTGTGTTTCAAGCTGTAGAGGCCTCGTGTGAATTGCAGACTTGTCAAGCCAATCAAGAAGTGGAATGGCGCGGTGGATACAAAAGTGGGCATCATGATAAATCCTTTGCGACGTGCAAAGGTACAGTTGATGCAAACGGCTACGTGACTCTTATTCAGCCTGAAACCGAGTTCTACAGAACAGAACTAGGTGCTCGCCTATATACAAAAATACCTAAGGGTGAAGCTCGTTTCTATTGTGATAACGGGAAGTGGAAACAGCCTCCAACATCGGGTCGAGATCATCTCGGCAACAGCTACCCAACACCAACCTGCTCCTACAAAACTCAAGCTGAATTAAATTGTTTCAGCAGAAAGTCATCGAGCGGAAAGATAGAATACGCGTGCTTATAAGGAGATAATCATGAGTTCGTTTAGAAAGGGGATTTTGATTGCACTCACGCTGTTTGGTGCCGCAAATATCGCTCATGCTTCAGATACTTCAGACGTGGTTGGTTTGTTTGCCAATCCTGGTTACGTGGGTAGTAAAGCGGGTGCAAAAACCATGACAGAGGCTAACGCTTACTGTTTGGGGCAGAGTAGTGATGGATCACAGAAACAAAGTGGTTCAGATTCAAATTTTTATAATTCATACCAGTCATGCATGAAGGATTTTGTGCCTTTCAGAAACGCAGGGTCTGGGTCGTCAGGTTCATGTTCCACTCAAACTGTACAATGGGGTGAATGTGCCGCAACGATTACCGGTGGACCAAGTGGTACAGTTAGAGCTGTTTCGAACACTCTTGAAGCTGAACTTTATGAAGGTACCGGTGAATTTCGATGTAGTGGCGGAAATTGGCAAATGACAGGTGGTGGGTGTAAGCGAAACCCTGTCGAGTGCGAGTCAGGCCTAACAGTAAACTGGCCAGTTACATCTCCAGCATGGGCAGACGAATCATTAACAACACCTTACCTTGACCGATACGGACAAGTTCGCCATACACCTAAAAGCCGTTGCCAAGCAGTCATGGATCAGGCCGAGAGTGGTTATTTAACTCAAGCAGTGATCAGTTCAAGTCTGATGTACGAGCCAGAGCGTTATTCTCAGGATTCAAGTTCATACCAGCGCTGCTTTGATGGAGATTGGATTGCTCAACCAGAACAGGGGACGGCAACGTGTGATTATATTCCAAAAAGCTGTGCGGCCATGGAGCATAGTTACAATGGCTGTGGATATTCAATTCCAGCTGGCGAACATAACAGCGTATACATTGCTGACAACCCAACGCCGTTCAACTCAGTGGGTACGGTTGAAGCTTACTGCTGGGATGGGAAATGGGAAATCAAATCTCAGAGCTGCCAGTTAAGCTGTGGTGAAAACATCAATGCTTATTCTTGGTTAGGTGATGATCCACGTGCTTGTTCACATGATACAAACACAATTTCAGAAAGGATCCGCCCGGGCACGGCTTTGATACTTGAAAATGAACAAGCCGGTATGATAGGTGATGCTGGTTATCGTTGTGATAACGGCAGCTGGACAAAGACGTCTGAAGTTTGTGTTCCAAAGGGATGTGATAACGTGTATGCCTCTAACTGGGGCGAAAATAATGCATGTGGGCACGAGGCCTTTACTGGAAGCTGGGAACACGGCGAAGAAATTACCGTTGATTCACAGGCCGTATTCGATGCAATCGGAACAACGGGATACATTTGCCAATACGGCGGCCTAGTTCGCGGTGAAGATGGTGCCATGGATTCAAACCCAAGTTATACACCTGTATGTGAGGCTATTAATGAAGAGAGGATTTGCGTAAGTGCTGAAGCCCAAGAAAATGGTGGAACAGGAAGTGAGTATAACCCTATAGACTTTGATGTAGACGCTTGTAACAAGGTCGGCTATTACCAGAGTGGGAACATGTGCTGTTCTATAAATAAAATCCGATTAGAAAAGCATTGTTACCACATACCTTAAAGGTAATTTTGTATGCTAGAAAAGATTGATAAAGTTGTTTCTGATGGTTTGGCTCTGCTAGAACGCGGAGCCAAAGTTTCCCGCCACCACTGTGGATTTGATGACGTTTGGTATGTAGATCCTTCATTGGCTAGTGATATCACAGCTAGAGTTGAACTTATTGCTAAGCGTGCCATGACCCCAGAGCAAATGGTCCAAGCTGCAAGGCACTCGAAATTCCGTTCATTCGTCGAACCTATCCTGAGCAGTGTGGCAAGAACAGGGAGTGCGCCTCAAGCAAAACCCGACCACGCGACGACAGTAGAAGACGTTAGTAAAAGACATGCGAGCCTTTTTCCTTACATGGTTAAATCTTTCTTGAAAGAAAGAGTGTCGCTGACCGGTTTTGAAAAGTCGAATGGGAAGCGAATGTGGTTTGCCATCACAGGAAAGTCTGGTGGTGTTTTAAATGCCGTTGGTTATTCCGGAGAACAAAAGAAACTTCCATTGGCAAAGCTGTCTCAACTTGGATTTAACGAAATTAACGGTCGAGAAGATCAGGTTATTAGTGTTTGCCGAGATGAAATTGGCAATATTGAAAATACCGACATCAAGAAAATTGCTTTCTTCGTTGGAAAGGTCGCTGTGCCGGGGTTTCGTGTTTCAAATGCTAAAGCAAAATTAGATAATTTTCTTAGCGGTATTCCTGATGTTAAACGGGATATTTCACCAAAACAAAAGAAAGATTTGTCGGCGCCAAAGATAAAATAATAAATGCCCCTACAGTAATAATCTGTTACTATAGATGCGTTTAGAAATGGATTTCACGTTTGACGTTTTGTAAAGGAATACAAATGAGCTCTTATTTGCACACCCGCACCTGGCTATTGCTGGCTACGCTTGCTATCAGCCAACAATCACTAGCCCAAGATAATAACGGGATCATTTCCGACACTGCAAATAGCAGTAATCCTTTCGAATTTAAGCCTAAAGCTCCGCCAAAACCTGAGCCAGTTCAGCAAATCGTTGTGCGTGATGAAAAGCTAAGTGCACAACAACGAGAGACTGTTGCTGAAATGATCAAGGTGGCTGTCGATGCAACCAAAATGCAAATTCCAGATGTAAATGAAGTTGAAATTGACGGAGAAAAGTTCGTCCTTCTGAAATCTGGTGATCGCTATTTAGGTGTGACATCGGGTATGTACGTTGTTTTCTCCAAGCTTAAGAACGACTACGACTATTACGATACCAAGAAGTTCAAGCGAGTAATGTCTGAAGCTGAATATAAAGACATTATGGCAGAGTCTAAATCCAATCTTGAAAAAGCCATTGAAGCTGTTCGTAAAGGCGCTGAAATCGGTGAAAGCGAAGAACAGGAAAATATCCTAAGCAGAGACGCTGGGATCCGTCCGTTACCATTATCAAACAAGGATGATTAATGATGGGTAAACGCAGTTTATTGGCAATGTCTATTGCTATGACGTTACTGGTTGGTGGATGTGCCAACAATCCCGAATTACGAAACTCTGAAAAGTTAACAATGGACAATGTTGACAAACAGGTAGAGGAACGCGCTCAGGAAATGGAAGAAACCTGGGCAACTAATGATCCCGCCGTCATTTACTTTGACCGAGAAAATGATGTTTTCGTAAAACGCTCTCAAGTGGTACCTAAGGAAATTGCGGACAAAAAAATCTACGGAATGTCTGTGACGAAAGGTACGACCCTGCAAGACATGGCAGCGCACCTTTACCCTTACAAAATTAACTTAATGTTTGGTAACGATGAAGAAGACCAAAAGATAGCGAACCTACCTTTTACGATCAAGCACTATAGTGGGACAGTGGGTGGACTGCTATCCATGATTGAAGGACTTCACAATATCAGCTTTAACTATATTGGCGATGGCACAATTAAAGCAGAACGTAAGTCTGTTTACTTGGCATCAATGCCGAGTAATGAGGAAGTTCTTGAATCTGTTGCTGCTGGTGTTCAATCGATTGGCGCTGAAGAGCCAAAAACGGACTTGCTTACTGGTTCTTTGATTTATAAAGCAACAAACCATGAGCAGAAGACCATCGTAAATTACCTAGATCGTTTTTACGAAAACTATGCCGGCATCAAGATGCAAGTAACTGTTTTGACGGTGTCTCTTGATGAGACATTAGAAGACGGTTTCAACTGGGGTGAACTTGATGTTGTTCTTGGTTCTGTAGAATCAGCATATGCAGGTGGCCCAATCGCCAATTGGTTGCAGCAATTAACAAACCAGAGCACAAATGGTACAAACAGCAACTCAAACAGCAACTCAAACAGCAATTCAAACACTGGTAACAGCAGTAGTTCAAGTGACTCTGATTCAGATGGGAACTTCCCAGAGTTAGGGTACGACTCACGCTACTCTGGCTCATCAGTTGATGACATTAAGAGTTATGGTTGGCTAAAACCAGAAGGTCTGGATCTTGGGCTTTCTAACAAAAACGTAAGCGTAAACGTCATTATGGATTGGTTAAACCAGTATGGTTCTACGCGAGCGGAGCAATCAGCTTTCCTTGAAACAATCACTGGCAAGAAGACGGAAATCAGTTCTCAAAAGGCAATTCCTTACATTGAATCTGAGAGCACGACTTTACAGGGACAGCTATCACCTGTTGCCACCCAGAACACAGAAACATCAGAAAAGACCACGGGCATAAAGGTAGGCTTTACGCCTTTCTATGACTCTTCAGCGCAAGAGGTCATGATCGACCTTGATATCGTTTTGGAAAACCTGGTTGGCTATACCGAGTTAACCTCGGCAACAGGTAACGAGATTAAGAGACCTGACATTCAAACACAGAAATTCCCAACGACTGTTCGTATGAAAGTGGGTGAAACGAAACTCTTGGGTGGTGTTATTTACGACACAATTATTGAAAGTCGTACAAACCCGAACATGTTTAGTTTTGAAGGCTCTGAGCACATTGAGAAGCAAATGTCGAAGTCGGCCATGTTCGTCCTTTTACGTCCAACAGTACAGCTATTTAGACAAACTGGTAAGGAGTAATAAGCAATGACGGATGCTGCAAACTTACCAGTGGATGACAAAAAGCCGGCAGATAAAAAGCCGGCGACCCCACGTCGAACAAGCGGGCTTTTCGGGGCTCGAAAACACGTAGACAAGCCAGCAGAGAAGGTCTTTATTGATTTTCACTCAGGTGTCGAAAAGACGGTAATGGAAAATGCTAAATCCGAAATCTTTTCGAAAGCTAAAGATATGGATCTTGGTAAGTCAGGTGTGAGCTATCGAATTAAGAAAGTCGTTAAACATCCAACGTTAGGGAGTGGCTACATTAGCGAGCTTCAATACAAAGGTGATGGGTTTTCTTATATCGAAAAAGTGCTTAAAGCATTTCGCGACCCTGAGTGCACTGAACTTTGGATCCCAATGGATAAAGGTCAGAATGCGCTTATTCAAAATAACAATGGCCATGTTGAAACAATGTGGACAGAAGAGGGGCTGCCTAGTGAGGGTAAAGAGACAGTAATTGATATTGCTGGGCGCTCACAGAAAGTGCAGCAACTTTACGTCGAAGGGTACGCTCTTTACCACATTAGCGTAATGGTGATGCTCATGTCGTTTTTAACGTTTGGGGGAGCTGCGCTATTCAAATACGTGTTTTACAACCAAACGCAGGAAGTAATTAGCCAGACTCACTATACGCCAAAAAATTATATGGCCATTGATTTATTGCGTCGTGCTGGCTCTACCGACGAAATGCGTTTGAGGGCAATTCGGTATGCGAAAATTGGTGGCTGGTACCTGGTGTTAGAGAAACAGGGTGAATTTGAAAATACAATTTTCAGCCAGTCTATCAAACCCGATGGGTCATTAATGCAATTGACGAAGGTTAAAACGATTGCAAATGAAAATACGCAAGCACTAGAACAGGAAAGCCCTGCGTCTGAAGTCGTTGTTAATGGGGGCAACCAGTAATGATTGATAAGTTTCAAGCATTAAAGAATGACCGTGTTGTTATTAGTGTAATTTTTTACTGTATCGCTGCTGCGGCTTTATTCTTCTCTTACATGTACTACACCGAACCTCGTTTCGAACCTGATTTTGAATTCCAGCGTTCTAAAGATGTTGGGCAGTGCGCAAACTTTGCTAAACACAAAGGTTTTGAAGCTAAAAAGCCAGAGAAGCATATTGTAGAAATATCATCATTTAATTTTGATGATCCTAAGTTTACATTTGCTACCGTGGAATCGGTTATTCTGGCGTGTGACAATTTAGAGCTGACCAGCTTCTGCATGGGAACGGCCGACGAGTGCATGTTACCCGAAAATGGCCTTAGAATGGTTTTGGCCTATAAACAGCCAAAAGCTAAATAAGTGCCTATGCGTAGCGTAATATTCATGTGCGCAATGTTGATGCTGACGCTTCCGTCAGCATCCCGCGCAGCTCACCTTATTTCAGATGACGCATCAAAACCTGAAGTTATTTACTTCTTCTCGTACCACTGTAGTGGTTGCTTTGCACTAAACCAATACATCACCCTCTATGATGAGACGAATGCGGAAGTCGCCATTAAACGAGTTCCAGTGTTCTCTGACGGGAGTAAGTGGGAGCAGGGCGCAAAATTGCATGTATTACTAAATACACTGCCTGAAACGCGGGATATGCCAGCGATACAGAAGAGCAAATTGGGCTTCATGATTATTGGTATGGTTTCCGACGAAATGGAAACACCTGAAGACTATCACAATGCCTTTTTAGCAGCCGGGATCAATGTTTCATCTTCGAATTTCAAATTAGCATGGTCTGAACTAGGTGTGTACCTGGAAGGCGCCAAGTACATCCTTGAGCAAGCAGGACAGGAGACTCAGATAAAGACACCATTGGTTCGTGTTTCTCGCGGCAATTCAATTCAATGGGTTTCTGTTAACCGAGAGTCTGATAACCCGGGTATTGATTTCGTTCAGCGTTTAAATGGAGCGGTTAAGTAATGCGAAAGACACTTTATTCGTTAGCGTTAGCCTTCTCAGGCTTATCGTTTGCTGCGGAACCACCAGTGATTGAAGATTTTAAACCATCTTCACAGGATGTTCTTGAACGATATGCATCACTTCCATCAGAAGATGATGTTCTGGAAAAGGCTGTGGTCAATATGAAATCTGCGTTGGCTATGGCCCAAGCGCCGGAGAACATCAAGATTAATCGAGTATACGCCTCAAATCTTTACCACATAACTCTTGATAACCAAAAATATTTTGTCGATGAAACCGCGTCTTACTGGATGCCAGACAAAGGAGAGGGGGCTTTCCTTTTTGGTGATAGTGTTAGCCGCGTTTCTGTGAGCAATGAGATCAGGGAGGCGCTGATGGAGCTGACGTCTTTTCTGTCTTACGCAGCGGACTCCTTAGTGGTTTACAAACCACTGAAAGGCGATAGACATGAGGTTATCTACGCATTCATGGATCTCAGTTGCCCGCACTGCAAGGCTTTTCATCTAACAAAGAAAATGAAACTTCAGTTAGATGGTTACACGCTGGTTTATCTGCCTTTCATGAGAGATCCAACAGACAAGAAAACTCGTCAGGTTACGGAGTATCTTTACTGTTTGAAGGATAACGATGCACGTATGGCTTTTGTCGATAAGGCTTACTTAGAACGCAAGATTAAAACAGTTGCTGCAAGTCTTCCTCCTGAGAAGGATTGCTCAACATTGAACAATGCAATTGTACAAGGTGTTCTATCACTCGGTGAACAATTCAACCTGGCTGGAAGCCCGGTGTTTTTTACAGAGCAAGGTCGCTTATTCTATGGCTACTCAGCTCTGGAACGTGAAAAATTGAAATAAATCAACGCAACAATGGAGATGTTTATGAGCGTTTTGACGAAAAAGCAAAAGGATGGTTTTAAGCGCATCCCTAAAGGGGATTGGAAGACAGAACAACAGTTGGCGGCACTTGGTGTTGACCGTCCAACACTGCTCGCCCTTCAAACAAAGAATGCGTTGAACATGCAGATTCGTGGTGGTCAGAAGCATTATTGTATTAATTCAATGTTTCAAAACTAATGAGGTCTTGAATTATTTTCAGTATGAGAATATAATTCGCGAAGTTAAAGGATTAACTCACACATATACAAGGATTGTATCGTGCCCATTCTTCTAGGTAGGCTCAGTGCAGTTGATGATTCGTTATTCATCGGCACGGAAGCAGAGCCGCAACTATTCAACTCATTTATTGAGTGGTACCAAAACCGGACCTCTATTTGGGGTCAACATAAGATTGACCAAATCCTTGTTAGTGAGTTTGGCATCGAAACCCTGACTATCAACAAGGAAGAAGCGGGGTTTTTCGGTAAGCACGGGTTCTATTCTAGCTCTCAAAAGAAGTGGTTTTCAGAGGCTATTAACGAACAGGTTCTGAACGGCGATTTCGGCTTGATCGCATCACGTTCAAGTTTTTCAGACAACAAAAACGTATCGGTATTCGCCACGATAGCTCTATCACATTACGCAAGAAGCATGGAAGGCAAACCTGTTTGCTCAGTTTCTGTAAGTGATGGCGGCCTAATGGTCAAAACAAACCAGAACGCCTTTCGCCACATCGAACTAAGAGGGGTGGAGTCACCTTTGTTAGATGGCTCAAATATCGACATCCCATCTAACGAGCCAATCTGGAATATTGAGGAAATCAACGAGACAATCAAATCTGCCGGCTCAGGTGGTTTGGTCGTATTTGCTGGTACGGACACGCATGAAATTGAAAGTCATCCAGACTTTATAGCGAATAATCACGGTGTAAGGCCAACTGTTGTCCTTAAGTCTTCAGAGCTTACATCTAGCTCAATTGAAAATGCACAAAGAAAACTTCGCGGGCGCAATTCAGTTGTTGTGATTTTGAGCGAAGCTAAGAACTTTGTTGATATTTACGAAGAACTCAAGTCAGCATTTAGCTCGGAAGAGGTAATTTTATACCTTGCTCATTATGAGATACGAGTTTCAGTAGACAAGCTTTGTGGTGAGTGTAAGGAAATTACTCACAATAAGTCTGGCGTTTCTCGACTGGCAGTAGGGTTTAACTTGAAGCCTGGTGACTACGCCAGCGTAGGCAATGGATGCTCTAATTGCGTTGGTGGTTATGAAGGGACTGTAGTGCTCACTGAAAAAATTAAATCGAGTGAGTTGACCGGTGAGGCAATCGTAAACTACGAGAAAGATCGCCTGAAAGAGTTTGTTAACCCTAGTGCGTTAATCGAAAAAAATAAAGACGTAAGAAGCGTCTACAAAGAATTGAATTCACATATTGCTCACATGGACGTGAGCTTAGAAGACGGCATAAAAGCTGTTCTTTAATCGTTATCAAAGGAGTGATTGATGGAGAATGTTGACGATTACAACAAGGACGTTGCTGGCGCTGAGAATGAGACGAAAGAATCCTACGGTTTGGGTGATCTCGTTGATTGTCGCAGCGATTCAGTGTCTGAATCACAGCACTTGGCAGGGCTACTTAGCGACTCTGAAAAATCGGCGGCGGTCGATGTTAATGAGCGCTATGTTCGTGACGAGGTAATTGGTGAAGCAGAAAGCACGGGTGGAGCGGACTTATTTGCCTTGCTGAGCGCAGAGCTTAACAACGACCAGTATTTAATACGAACACCTGAGCAGCAAGCGGAGTGGACGGAAAACAAGTCATTCTGTCAGAAAGAGCTTGCAAAATATATGCTCCGGTTTAGTACAGTGTTAGATGCTCTGATTGTCGCTTGCGATAATACATCTGGGTCTTCTCACTTACTCGGTGTGCTAAAACAAACTGAAGACGGTACATCAATCAGTTACCCAAAAGAGCTTCCTGGGGCGGTTAGAGACTTAATTGTAGAATACCGTGATGGTAAATCTAATCAACGTTTTGATGATCTTATTGACCTAATCGTTGACACTTACAACTTGAGTTACGCCCACTTCATTAAACAACAATCAGATCGCCTGATTAAAGAATATGAGCCGGTGGCGAGAGATCGCATCAACATTGCTGACTTGGAAAAGGGTAAAACTGCTGATTTGTTTCCCGGTGAGCGTACTGCCATTGATATTTTCGCTGACAAGCAGGGCGTAACCCCGCCTGAAGCTAAGCACATAATGCGTTGCGTGCGACTGCTATCTTCTCGCATTAAAGAGTTAAGAAACAGACTTGTTTCAACCAACCTGCGAAGCTGCATTAATAGCGCCATGAAGTTTTTCCATAAAGGTGGTGGTAACAAGTTACCTGGCCTGAACTATATGGATTTAATCTCTGAAGGCGCAGAGGGCTTGATGCATGCTTGTGACATGTATGTTCATGGATCGAACGCCAAGTTTACGACTTATGCTGACTACTGGGTGAAACTAAAGATTTCACGCCATATTAAAAACAACAATTCCATCCGTATACCAATCCATGCAACGGACCTAGTTAACACTATCTTACATTACCTCAGAGGCTGGGTGGAAAAGAACGCAGACGAGCGCCTCCCTTCACGCGAAGATGTGGAGAAGGCCATTAAAGAAGCGATCCCTGATGTTGTTTGGAAGCTGGCAATGAACCGATATAACAACATCCCTGTGAATATTAGCTGCGTCAATACTCACAACGGTGAAGATGAAGTCAGCTTTGATATCTTCAATGAAGTGCGAAATGAATCTGAGGATCATGTTACTCAAACGGAATTCCAAAAGGTCATTGAAATTGCTGATCGTCTTTTAGATGAAGGGGCGATGACTTCTCGCCAATATAGAGTTCTGGAGCTGAAGTTCATCGGCGAGAGAACCCATGCAGAGATCGCCAAGGAGCTGGGGGAAGGTTGCACTGACAAGACAGTTCGCTCTGAGTCAAAAAAGGCACTGGACCTTATCAAGATTGAACTGGGTATTATCCCACCAAAGCGAGCGAGTAAGTAATATGTCCGATACAGTTTACGAAAAAGTCCTGCCGTTAATTCGGCAGGGGCAGTATAAGCAAGCGCACGACTTGATCGTGCCCGTTATGACAAAGCAGACGATAGATGTAGAGCGTTCTAAGTACCTTGTGTTTGGTAACAAGAACAGCCCTTATTTCTCCGAAACGAAAGCTGAAGAATGCTTGGGTAAATTAGCAAGCATGGATGACTCTTGGGCTGTAGCGGAACGAGGGCGTTGCTTCCTGTTCGGCATTCTTGGAACTCAAGACTCGTACAAAGCTGAGGATTTATTCGTTTCTGTTGAGGGACGTGAACCTATGGCTGACTATTATCGCGCCATGATTCATATGCAAGGCTTCCATAAGAATGAAGCTAAAGAGTCTGTCTACGACCTCAATGAAGCGAAAAAAATTCTCAAGAATCTGATTGGGAAAAAGACCCCGTTCAAAAGTAAGGCAATGCTTTCTTTCTGTGACGTTGAGATCAAGTTGGGACGCATGTCTCCTGCTGAAAAGGTTGAAGTGTTTAAGATTTTGTCGGAGTTGGTTAGCTCTAGCCCTGACAAAGAAGTGCATCGTATCTATATGAAGTTCTTGGCGCTCCAAGCGCATGCAGAGCTTCAGGATTTTGCACTAAAGCAAGGCTCAGGAAAGAGCCATAAAGATAAGTCTGATTACGATTCGGCAAACAAGATGATTGCCGGTTTGATCAGCGTTTACAACTAAGGATGGTTGGTATGAAAACAAAAATCACTTTGGCTGTTGCGGCAGCTGTTCTTCTAGCGTCTGGCAGCGCCAGCGCTTCTGAGCGTTTCGTTGATATCGGTTACGCAGATCAAAGTGTCGATATTGCCGGCGACACTATGAAAAATCGTTCAATCACACTGGAAGCTGGTGTTAAATTTAATCCGTACTTCTCTTTGTCAGCCTGGACTGGTTTTAATGGCGATAAAGAAGTGTTGCGCACCCAAAATGACACTTATGTAAATCAGACTGACGATGGATTCTCTGACGTTCAGACTGACACTTATGAGTCGACGTTCGAGATGAGCCAGCAATATGGTTTTAATGCGACGTTCTATGTTCCTATCAAGCAGAATGTTGAGTTTTATGTTTCTGCTGGGTACGGATGGTACAAGTGGGAAGGTGAGATCTTCACTTCTTTTGATGACTCTAAGCCGTCAGCGAACCCGCAGGAAGCCTTTGAAGCAAATGCGAGTGATTGCGCTGTGACAGGTATCGAAAAGCTATGTGGTGTAAATATCACTTCGACTGCTGCTGGTGACACGATTGAAACCCCTATGGGGTCAGCTGGTTTGATTTGGGGTATTAGTAAAACTACTTCACTGGTGGCTGGTTATTCCAAGTCTTTTAAAGATGAGATTGATATCTCGTCTTACTCTTTTGAGTTGCGCTTCCGCTTCTAACAATAGTTGAATAAAAACCTCTATTCTCAGGTCGTTTTTTTCAAAAATGTGTCAAGATAGGGGTTCAACAAAGGGATTTGGATAGAGACATGAGTCAGAAAGGAAAATGGAAACAGCGCGTGGAGGCTATGATAGTCTCCGCCCAAAGCACAGGTTCTTCTTCGGTGGAAGCTGCGCTACAGCAACCAGAACGTCACATGGAGATTATTCGTAATCGCCTCATCCTCTCTTTGGCAGAAGCCATGCAACCCCCTTTCAAAGCTGGTGATTTAGCCCACAGTGATGCGGGTAATCAAATCGATGAGCTTATCGATGAAATGCTAGAGGTTTCGACCAAAGATGGGGTTGATATGGACGGAGCACTTATCGAGCAACTCATTGAGCTTGCTGCCAACGTTCATGCCGTTGAAATAAAGTGGCATGAAATTAAGGAAAGTCTCAACGTAACTATGTAAGGAAGACATAACATGAGCAAAATCTCGTATAACGAAGGTCAACTTCAAAAAGCGCTGGATCGCTGGATGGCTGCATCTGATGATTTAGCGAAGTTCGCATCAACAAACAAACTTGCTCCAGAGCATGTTGAGTTCTTGCAAGAAGCTACTTCTACCCGCACCAAAGAACTTCGCCGTCAGCTTGCCGTAGAGCACGTTGAAAGCAAGGTTACATTGCCTAGCTTGAAGAAAAGTAAATCTGATGACAAGGATAAATCTGATGACAAATCAAAGTCTGATGATAAGCCAGAGTCAGATAGCAAACCTCAAGAAGACAAACCTCAGTCAAGCACGCCTAGCCATGCACCTGGTCATCAGCATGCTCACCAACCTGGTCATCGCCCAGGTCAGTAAGGCTTGACGATGTTTTCGTTGGGACGGCTACTAAAGATGGCAACCGGGGCCTTGGCCCTGTTTGCCATCAACTTTTCATATGCAGCCCAGTTTTCACTTGATGATTCTGTAGAGTCTTTTAGGAAATCGGCTGTAGCTGAATGCTCCAAAGAAAACATTCCTGCTTTACAATCAATTTGTGCAACGAATGCTGGCAGAATGTACCGACTATACGACAGTATCAAGCTGTCTAAATCAGGGAAAGCGGTCATCCAAGCGTGCATGACGGGGGCCAAGAGAACCCCCAACCCCTTTTATTCACTTCTTGTTTGTGTGAATACAAGAAATACGATCGCAAATGAAAACCCTTTCCCGGGGCTATCTGCGATTATGAATGAAAAACCAAACATGCTGGATTACTGGTCTTCAAAATGTAATGGGCAGCAAAGTCGCTCTTGCATGTCTTCATTTGAAGCCGATTTTTCGGCATTTTGGTCTCTTTACCAATCATTAAATGGTAAAGAAGAGAATTCGCCCGCCGCTCAACGTTTTTTGAAATGTTTACCCTTAGATGAAGTGCCGTCGAAATGGAATTTCGGGCTAGTAAATAATTGCGTAAGGAAAGCGAAATAAATGCTGTTTTTGCAAAAAAGAATATCTCAAGCGCTAGACGGTAGTTTTTCTCCGATCTCTAAATCAGAGCTCAAAATTTTGATGGATGAGTTTTTTACTCTTGTTGAGTTTGAGTATGCCGGAGAGTGGGATGCCTCTCTATTCTTCAAAGCTGTCTGCAATGAAAAAAGCAAGCTTACCCAAGGTGCGTTGGCGTCTCCTTGGTTGTGGGCAGCTTACTCTCTTTTGCGCTGGCTACATACAGGTTCTCCAGTGGTGACGGTTACTCTAAGTGAGGCTGGCGTAACTGAAACGTCTTCGATGTACGAATCTGTAGCTGAACAGTTAGGATTGAAAGCCCGTACCCTATCGCCGTCTGATAGGTTGGAGGCAAACTTACCTTCAGAACCATTCTATGTGACGTCTTACAACTCATTGGTTAGCCATTCCATCGTCATGGACCTTTCCCCATCAAGTGCAGGAGCCTATGTTCGAGGTGTCGAGTTGTTTATTCCAAATGGGGTTCCATTTGTTACCGGCGAACTTCCAGTGGTGTCAATCCCGGTTTTTCAGTTGGAATCAGCAACCGAACAAACGGTTTTATTCGCTAGCAATGTTTTCAGGTTTATTTTTGGCAAGCTGAAGTCGGGTGATATTGAACAAAGCAACGGTCATTTTGACGTGGACCAAACCAACCAGAGAGTTTCTCCGACTGACAAGGGGGTGTCTTCCATACGGGATTTGTGGGATGAGCTTACTTCTAAGTCAAAAGTTGAACCAGGTCTATACAGCCTATATTTCAAATTTTTTATTTCCGCTTTGGAAGCCGCCTGGCTTTATGAGGTGCACGAAGATTACACCTTTAGAGAGACGGGAGAGGTTGTGTGGCGCTCTCAAGAACGTTTGCAATGGGTTGCAGAAGATGAAAAACCAGAATATTTAAACTGGGCAGTTAAAACAAAGCATGGACTTAAGGTGAAAGGAGTCGTCAGGAAGCAAGTTAGCGATGTTATGAATTCATATGATGTCTTATCCTGCTGTAAACACTTCTGCATTTCGCTGCCATACATCGATAAGAAGCTAGTAAAAAGTGCTGACGTACTGAAGAAATGTGCGGTAATAAAACCATTATTCTCTGAAGGAAAGCCTGCGTTTGAACTCCGATATGTGTCAGGTCAGAGGGTTCACCAGTCTGTTCTAAATGAATTTTTATCAGACTGCAAAGATAAATGGTGTAACGCAACTGTAATTGTTAGAACTGATGCCATGAAGTCGGTGTTTAAAGGCTTACCAGACTTTGTCTCGGTTAAAACACATTATGAAGTGCTGGACTCGCCCGAGTCGTTTTCTGGTAGAGCATTGGTATTTGAACACCCGAACTCAAAGGGTACTTTGGATGCACTTTATTCAAAGATCACTAAAGGGCAAGGGGTGCACGCTTTTGATGTCGCATTGTGTTCGTTCGACATGCGGTTTTCAGCAGATTCAAATGAAGGTTTAGCGCTCGATCTGGCCGCCTCCAATTACTCTTTGGCTAGCAACCCTAGAGCAAAGAAAAAAGCAGTGAAGGCACTAGTTAGGTTTTGGCAAAAATACGAAGCTCAGCTAAAAGAAAGAGCCTTTAAAGCACTACCTGTGTCTGGTGAGATTCGAGCGCACGTTCGTAATGTCATCAATGAGGTCGCCATGAATAAATGGGGTGATCTTGTTGCGCATGAATTTACAATACGCAGACTGCTGGGTGACAAAGAAGATTTAATTATCAAAGCTATTGATGCTCGTCGCTTGGTTATTGAGGAAGGCAATCAAGATTTGGCATCGAGTTCATTAAAAAATGAATTACTTACGATTTACTATAAGCAATTAGCTTTACACTACAAGTCAACTGAGGTCAGTTACTTGAATGCTGTACTTTCAGGCCCGGACTTTAGCGCTCCGACACAAACTGAGAAGCGTCTTCGGAATCAGATTACCGAGTTCGGAGAGTTGTTGTGTTGATTAGCCTTGCTGAATACGTGGATTCACCACATTTATCTCGTAGAAAGTGCTCGGTCTACTGCCGCTCCTTTCGCGTAGGTGTTCCGCCAATCATGTCCGCAGTTATCGGCCATCTTGAAAAACAAACAAGTAATGATATCTGGTCGGAAGTCATAATGTCTGCAAGGTTGCACATGGGCGGTGTGATGACTAAGGAGCAGTCTCTAAATTGTATTATGGCTTTTGCATTGCAGCGTGTCGTTGAAGGGTATGCGCTTAATCGGCTTCTTCGGGCTAGTAACCCGTGGGGAACATCACAACTGACTGGTAAAGAGACTGGGCATACTGTTTCGGTTCCAAATTTCCTGTTAGATGCGAGTGATAAGTTACTAGGTATTGGATGGAAAAATCTTTATGCCGGCGCGCAGATTGATAAGGTTGCCAACAATATTAAAGCGAAACATATGTGTGTGACCAAAAAGCGGCTGGAAGTTCTTTTTTTTGACAAACTGCTTCACTTACTTATACCTAGTAACTACAAGTACATCAAAATTGATGTTTAATTGCACCCCGTAAAACGTCCGTTTACCCATAATGTGTTAGTATCAGCAAGTATTTTCCCTATTAACGGATTCTTGCAGGGGTGCGCTATGGACGGCCGTTTTATATCCAGTGTCTTTTTATTGGCACTATCATTCACAAGTGTTGGACACGCTGAAGAGCTGTGTAAAGCTGATAGCTTCACGCAGCAGCAGTGTACTTTCAATTCACCATCTTTAAAGCATAACGAAAAAGTTGTCATTTCTGATACCGGAAACTCGGAGTTTAGCGGAAGTGTTACAGCATCTTGTCGTTTCGGCACCGTGATGTTTGAAGATGCATCTTGTGCGCCTAAAAATCCTAGTGACTGTGCAATCTCAGATATGATCTGGATTAATTCAAAGGCACAGTGCTCTCACGAGAAAGTCGACTCTATTCTCAAAAATGGTCAATCCAAAACAATAAGCTCTATTAGTTCACCTGGTGAAATTTCATATCAGTGCACAAATGGACAGCTTCAAGTAACTGACAAAGAGTGTGGCCAGTTAGAAGTACCGGTCAAAAGAACCGGTTTCGCACAGGTTGTTCGCGCCCAAAACCTGAAAACAGAAACTGCATCACTTTCTTTCGTTATGTTTATGGCGAAAGATATGACTGACAGTGCAATTTTGTCTAAAGCCGACAGAGAATGCGCAAGAATACTCAGTGACTACCAAATTGGCCAAGGTAACGTTACTGCCCATTTTGACGGCCCAGCAAGTGGTGCAGGGAATTACAAGCATAACCAGTATGAAGTTTCTTGTAGAGTTGAAGTGCCTGAGTTGCGATGCGACGAAGGTGTTGTTAGCGACCGCCATGCAAACGGTCGATACAATGAAAGAAATGGCGAATTTACGATCCCGCCTGGTTACGAAGAAGTTCTTAAAGTATGTAAGCAGTCTGGTTACACTGGCTTGGTTAGCACGCTAGGTGTCGCGAGAAGCTACCCAAACGTTGTTGATGACTTCACCGTTGCTGCTGTGTGTTCAGGTAAAACATCACAATGTGATGCAGGTAGAACCGATCTTGGTTCACCTATTCTGCAAGAAGCAAAAACATGTAGTAAAGCCGACGTACGCAGTGGGTTGTTGGAAGTAGCTTATGGAACGTTGCCTTCAAATGCTCAAGTCCAAGAAGAGGTGTGTTCACCGCTAGGTTTTACTTCAACAGAGTCATTCTCTACCCCTATCCTAGAGGACGAGACAGGGGCATATCAATACTACACCGTTAGAGCTACTTGCTCAGGTTACAATGGTACAGAACCTTTACTTGACAGCTGCGATAGTGATGGAACAGAGACAAACCAATGTGTTTACGATGCTAACAATTATGTTAGATGGTATATCAGAGAAGATCTTGAAACTGGTTCAGAATCGCAGCTCGGAGACAGCTCGTTAGAGACTGAAACATGGGTGTTTAACGGTGAAACTGTATACGAGAAGCGCGAGGGAACTGGTGACTACGAAGGTGCGTTCTCTGTTACAGGCTCTAATACTGGCTATACAAAAGGCGATCAAAGATACAATGACGCCGGGATGACTAAGATATTCACGTACAGTGAGTATAAATATGCAATTTGTACCGCAGGTGAACCATCAAGTGATGTAACCAAGGTGGATTGTAATGTTGGAACTGTAGATGCTGTTATTCAGGGCTCTTATGATCCTGCTACTGGTGAGTATTCAGTTCAGCCAAGCGATGCTGATATTAAGCAGAAATTATGTGAAGCAAACAGTTACGCTAAATTGGATAGTGTGCTTGGTTCTACAGAAATTGGCACAAAAGGCTATTTCTCTGTGCAGGCACAATGCTCGGAATACTATGGTTCAGACATCCAAAGTTGTGTCGATGATGCGCCATGTTACGGCGATATCGTTGATGCAAATTCACAAGTACCCAAATTCTGTCTTGGCAATGGTGAGTGTTATGAAAATACGTGTGCCGAAGACCCAATTGATGTTGAAGAATGTTTAGACTGTAGCGGTTCGTTCAGTTTCACAGACGCTAACTCTGGAAGCAGCTGTGGGATCATGGTGGACAACATTGCTTCAGCATTATCAAAAGATATTGTTTTCGAGAACAACCTGGTCAACGGTAATGTTAACGTTTTCTGTAACGATGGGAAGATGTCAGTAGGCGGCCCATCTGAATGCTACAAGAGCTGCCAGTCAGGGGTTGTTGTTGGATGGGAAGACAAGAATGGCAACACTAGCTGTGGCCAAACCATCCCTTCAAATTCAAAAGGCTATTACATCCAAGGTGAGGTTGTCACGTTGTCTACGAGCCTTGAGCACACTGGTAACGCTACTGCTACCTGCGATAACGGGAACTGGGTAGTATCAGGTGCAACCTGTAAGCTTGATTGTGTCGAGGACGTTAATTGGGGGACAGGTACTGATGGTTTAGGTAGAAGCAAATATAATCTTTGCGGAGCTACACCACAGAGAACTGAGCACGGCAATGTAACTAGCCCTATCAACGAGACGGCCGGCGCCTCAGGTGTTCAGCGATTAAGGTGTAATGATGGTGATTGGGTTAAAGGCACTCCATCTACCTGTTATACAGATTGCTCAGCAAGCACCTTAACCTGGGGTGGTGTTTGTAAGGCTGACGTTTCTCAAACAACGCATTCTGGCAGTGTAAACGTATCTCACCAAGGAAACCCTAGTTACACCTATGACTGGAGTATTTCAGGTAGCGCCACTGCATCATGTAGTGACGGAAAATGGTCAGTATCAGGTTCTTGTAACTATGTAGTGCAAATTATTTATGGCGCATGGTCTCCATGGAACATGGATAATGAAAGCTGCACATCTACTCCATCTGCATCAACCATTGAGTATGGTAAGAACTTTACTCAAACCAAGACGTGTGAGCAGAACTGGAGCAGAAGTCGAACGGTTAAGTGGAGATACAACAATGGAACGATCACTAACCGTACAGATGAAACACAAACTGACGCTCGTACCGCAACTAGTACATCGACTCAAGTAGGCACCAAGGATTACATTGTTAACAGTAATTCAAGAGAAACCTACTACACATACGGTAGCTGGAGCTGCGGTTCATACTCTCCATCTACATCAACTGTGGATGCAGGGTCTAGCTTCACGCAGACTCGCTCTTGTAGTCGAACGGTTTATCATAGAGTGAAGATCTACCATGTTTATGCTAGCGGTAGAAAAGTATTGGTTGATGACCGTTTAGAACGCACAAGTTCAGAGAGTCAGACTCAATCGCGCACAGCAACGGGTACAAAGCCTGTAAACAACTGTAGATACGACAGTAGTAACTACGTTGAAGTCGATGAGGGGGATGATAGTGATTATGGTCAAGAAGGGACAGAATCTGAGTGGTATAGTGAATCATGGTATTGGAATGGTAGATTAATATACTCCAGAGATATAACTTCAGGACGTATAGGGGACAGAAACACAGAATCTGGTAGTACCTCAGGTTACACTACTGGTTCGATTGAATATAGTAACTCGAATGGTTCTATTAGTAGTTCTCACTATGTGACTAAGTGGCAAATTTGTAAAGATGCACCGACGGTTACTACTGGAACCTGGGGTAGTGCACAGAAGGTGAGAAGTGTAACAAGCAATACCAATGCACCAGGTTCATGCTTCAGTCAAGCGGATAACGCTGGATACCCTGCTACTGGAAATTCAAAGTCAGGTTCTTGTAGTACGATTGGCGCAACTCATGAGTATAAGTCATTGGTTGCTTATAGAGGTACTTATTGTGAAGTCGCTCATCTGAAGCAAACGTGTAACTAAGTACAATGCATGGGTATTAATAACTGGCAGCCCCCTCTATTGAGGGGGCTGCATATAACGCGAATAAAGTCACGTCGACTTTAAAAACTCTTCATAAATCAAGGATGACTTTATGAGTAATCAGGAATCAAACAGTCGCGATGTCGAGTTGGAATGGCTTGGTATCTTCCTTATCTTCGCACTGGGCTCGATTGTGGCTGCAATGTTTTTCTATGTCGAAGCATGGTACCCGATTAAGAAATGGATTTTCTTTGCACTTAACTCTATACCAGAGCCTGTTCGTAACGTTATTTTCTTTTACAGCGATACCGTTAGGCAATTCATTGAACCTATGTATCACGATTTAGTTTTTCATGCGGAAGATTACGCTGAATACTACATTTACGATGATGTTGGTATAAAGAAATACCACAGTATGAATACGGTAACACAGCTTGTTTTCGGTCCATTCCTATTGCCGGCGATAATTTACATGATCACCAAAGAAGCGTTGAGAAAGGATGGTCTGATCGATAAGCCGGGTAAAGGGCAAGCAATGTATAGTTTTGCTCGCTCTCAAATGGAGATCTGGCCATACATCAAGCCAGTAGCGCCAATAATGGAGAAAATAAGCAAGGAGACCAGCCTTGAGAGCGGTTGGTACGCAATGGCAACGATGCCAATGAGTTGGCTTAAGAAGCATGGGTTACTTAAAACGAGCAAGAAAGTGCGCCGTGCTCTCATCACGCAGCGTGAGAGGTTGGAATTTACGCTTGATAGAAAGAAAACATACCTGACCTTGATGGATGAGCTGGGGAGACCATGGCGAGGCGTTGATGATCTTACTTTCAATGAAAAGTGTGTGTTAGCTGTATTAGCACCGCATATTTATGGTCGAGTTAAAGACTCGCGCTTACTTAACCGATTGATGGGTGATTACAATATCGCTGAAACGAATATCGCAAAAAAAGGCTTGAAGGCATTGTTCAATAAAGAGGGTAAAGCTAAAAAGCAGATGCGTAAAGAAATCGAGGCTGAAGTAAATAGAATTATAGAAATGTACCGCAATGACTTCGAACGCCCATTCTTTGATGCAACCGAATTTGATGAACCTTACGATCCGCTAATTTCTAGCTTGGAAGCACTGGATTCAGAAAAAGAGATGTTCGAGAAGGGCACTCGCATGGTTAAGGAAATTCTACTTACTCATGGCTACGTCAAAACTGTGTTTTATGCATTGATGGAACGTGCCTGGGAGTATGGTGTACTTTCATCAGGTGAGATGTTGTGGGTGAAGAAAGTAGATAGAGACCTATTTTATGTCCTGTCTCAACAGGGGCGTAGAAGTTGCTTCGTTGAGCCTTGTGCTAGCTGGTCACACTATCTGGCTGAATCGACGTTCGGATTCCGTGTGATTTCACCACAGTTAATCGAAGGTATTCGAGCGTACGACTTTGATTTGTTTAAAACACACACTAACTACATTGCTCACGAGACATGGGAAGATAAGAGCAAATGGGACAAGTTGGTGCCTGATATTAATAAGAAGAGCGCTCTCCCTAGTGCCGCAAGTGCAAATGCAACTGCTGACGTAATTTAATACAAGGATTGTTCACTATGGTTACGGATGACCAAAGAGCATTACAACAACTGATCAACACGCATAAAGTTACATCAATCATCATGCCGCTAATTGAGGCGGTTGAGATTAACCGTCGCTCTGGGACGATACAAGGTCTAAACACCAGTTCCTTGTTGAAACAAGTTATTGAAGTGGGTAGCGAACTATACCAAGTGCTTATTGATGATGACGGTATCGTCGAAACAGGGTTGGTTTCAGATAAGCTATTCGTGGCTCTGTCTATGAGCTTGAGGAACAGTATTGTTCTTTATAACAACCCTTCATTGGCGCTAATGAAAGATGAAATGCTATCGGTATTTAAAGATAACATTGAATTTATTCAACGCTACCAAAACAAGTTCGTTGCCGAGCGCTCTGTTAACCCCGAGCACACGACCGAAACAGAAGCAGCAAAGTTCAAACAAGACGCTCTTGGTTATGTTCTGCCGGCATTCTCGCGTATGTTTATGCCCGTATATCTATTTCATACGAACTTGTACACGAGTGGGTTTATTGATGAGGCTAAGCTTGCGGAATGTAATAAAGAAGTTTTTGCCTACTGTATAGATGTTGTGGAAAAGCTCGTTGAACGCATCTCGAAAGCACAGGGTAAAGCTGATGTTCTATTTAGGGCCAATACATTGGTTATGTGTGCGGACATGCTTGCCTATGTTATTCGGGATTACCATAGAAAGCTTATTAAAAATGAGTCCGTACTAAAGAGTTATATTGACAATCCAACTCAGGGGATTGAACGCTTGGTTCCGTCTTTATATGCAAACTTCAAGGTGCTTAATGATGAAACGGAAAAGGCGCTAAATCTAATATTAGGTGATGGGTGGCGAGAGTCCGCATAACTGTTTTGTGTTAGTATATTTGTGTCGTTCAAGGAGGAACCATGAAACTGATTAAATGGACTTCATCACTATTGCCGCTTTATTTCGTATCGTCACATGCTTTTGCGACGTGCCCTCCTATTGTGCCGTGTAAAACAACAGCGGAAGCATCTACCATAGCGGGTTCCAATGCGGACCAAGAGTTAATTATGTTCACTCAGAACATAACCTCAACCAGTAATGATGTCGCGTCCGCTATTATCGATTCTGGGCAAAGTACAGCGGCTACGATACAAGAGGGGGTTCAGTCAATGGTTTCGGCTAATGCTGAGCTCTCACAGATAAAGTTAAACCAACAATTGAAAATAACTCGTGCAATGGCAGATCGAGAGATGGCCCATGAAGCGGAGCTTGCAGAGGCGGAATTCAAATCAAACGTATCAGTCCTTTCCGACAACGACACAAAAGAAGAGTTTCAGTTAATTGCTGATACACTGGAAGAGTACAGTGATCTTTCCGTTCCTGAAATCGTTATGATTTTGCAAGAAACTTATGACAAAGATCCTGAGGGTAAGATTCCGATTCCAATGATGGGAGCCGAAGCCTCTTGTGGTGAAGAAGCCGTTAAAGAAGAAGGTAAGTGCTCTCGTCTTATCAAGATCAACCCGGGCGCTAAGCTTCGTTCTTTATTCAAAGATTGCTCGGATACCAAGCGAATGCTTATTGCTGGCAAAAATGAGCATGAAGCTCGCGTTGCTGCCGTATCAGACTCTAATAACAAGGCTGCTGAAGCACTATCAAATACAAACCCTGGTGGGGCCATGATGCAGCGTGTTCAGAGTCAGCTAGTGTTATCTTGTACGCCGGCTCAATATCGAAATAAACTGTGTGCTACGGACAAGTCTCCGGAAGATTACCAGTTGGATATTGTTGTAGGTAACATCGTCCCTAATGGAGACGTGTCAGCCGCAAACTTTGCATACCCTTCATATTCAAGTGCAGAGGGTTACATTGAAGACTTGGATGATGCAACAAAACAAGAAATTCAAGATCAAGCGCTTGATCGCGAAGAGCTGATCCAAAATCCAAATCAAAAAATCGTACCATTCGTTTATACATACAAGAATGCTAACCAAGTAAAATCCGCAATGTCATTTATTGATAATCTAGCGGCAGATGACATTGTTCCAGCACTTAAGCCCAACGAAAGAAAGCAAGTTAAGAATGCTGAGTATCAGAGTCGTTACTTAGGCCGTGTGGCATCTTTAAACATGGTACGGCTTGTCCTTTCAGACTCAATGAACATGCGTGTTGGGGATAAGATGCGTGAGATGATCAAGGGCGGGGCTATGCGTGGTTCCGATAAGTTTGAAATCACTCCAGACTCACCAGCAAATAAAGAAAGCGTATTAGGTGCTTCACCTATTGATGTTTTGACCTATCGTGTGAACAAGCAGTCTTCTAACTTGCAGCTTGCAGATCAGAATGGGGACTCTAGCAATACTGGTAATAGCTTTATTGCTGAGCCTGCATCTGGAGATGCAATGGATAAGATTTTTGATTCGATGATCCTACAAAATGAACTCATGCTTAAAGAGTACATGATGGGTGAACAAATGCTTTCTATGGATGCTATCTCGTTGGCTCAAAAAGTTAACAGTAAACAGATGATAGATAAGCTTGAGAAGTTAAGACGCGCTGGAGGTCGATAATGATGTTCCGACACGCCAAAAAACTGATTGCAGCTGTTGGGCTTCTTGCTTCAGCACAAGCTAGCGCCGTTGTTACATATGCGAACTGTCCAACTTTGGCTCCGTTACCTGTAACCAGCTTTATGCCAGCTGCAATGCAGCCAATTTACAATGCTGAAAATGCTTTCGATTTCGGTATGAACGTCACAATTATGACTGCTGTTCGCACCTCTCGCGAATACACCAATCAGGTAGTAAGTAGCAGCTTCATGACGCTGTTGCAGAATATGACGCAAACAGATCAAAACAACGCTCAACAAATGATAGAGATTGAGCGTCAGTATGAAGAAATGAAGGCTTCTTATAAGAATAAGCTTAAGAAAAAACAGGCTCAGTCTAAAAAGATGATCTTCCCAACGGACGAAGTGTTTGACCTCGATGTGGATCTGGATTTAAGCAGTATTTCCGAAGATTCGCCAACGTATCAGTTTGTTCATAAAATGTGTACCACGGGCAAAATGAATCAGATGGCCACAGGAGAAAAAGCTAAGAAGAGAGCTACTTCTGACATTAACCGTAGAGCGCAGAAATTACAGGCCAGCTTGACGGCTGTTGGAAGTGTAAACTCAGTCGCGAAAGGTAACATTGATTTCCATTACGATATCTTTTGTTCAGCAGAAGATGTTGATAACGGCTTGTGCGAAATGGAATCGACAGCCCCTAACGCCGACATTAGTGCGTTCAACTTCCTTTACCCCACGGGCTACAAAGATGAGAACTCTGCATCTGGAAGTGATTATGCGACTCTGTACACGTATTCTTCGGTAGAATCTCTGGCAGCGTTCCAGTATGTGAAAAATTTATCCGGTGTACTTTATATCGTGCCACCTACGCAGTCTGAAATGTCCAATGGTGACATGTTCGCTTATGTAGGGGCCTATAAACAGGCTCAGAGTGCGTTAAACTTGGCATCAACAGCATTGTTGAGTGTTGCCCAAAATAGAGAACCAATTAATGGCAGTGGCCTGGTAATGAGTTCGTTGGATGTAATCAATTATCAGATCACAAACAGCTCTCGTGCAGAAGAGATTAATCGAGTTAAATCTTCATCTGAAGCTGGCAAGATGCTTGAGCTTCAAAGGCAAATGGCCATTTCAAACCAACTAAAACTACTTCTCCTTCGACAGAAAGACTATGCAAGACAGTTGAAGGCGGCACATTTGGCAATTGATAACACTATTGATGCACCAACGAAATAGTTCTAGTGCGGATCGTGATATAGGTCTGAGCGCAAAGAGGGTTGAAAGGATCCTCTTTTCTGACATAGATATCAACGATCCATTTTTTGACTCATTCAAGATAGATTATTGCGACTTCGAACATTGGTTCAGCAGAAAGTCGCGAGACGGTTCTTTTGCTTTTGTTGCTAACGGTGAATGCGGAATTGAAGGTTTCATATACGTAAAAGAAGAGCTTCATGATTATGGTGAAGTTTCTCCGGCTCTCCCCCCATCAAGAAAGCTTAAAATCGGTTCGTTAAAGCTAAAGTCCAGTGGAAGACGATTGGGGTGTAAATTCGTCAAAAGCATACTGGGATATGCCAAAAGCATCGGCTGTGAGAGTGTTTACTTTACCATATTCGACAAATACGCCTATGTCATAGATTTGTTCCAACAATTTGGTTTTAAATATCACGGAATAAAACAAAGTGAAAATGGTAAAGAAGAGGTCTATCTACTAGAGGAAGTCTGAAAACTCTTCTTTAACTCTGCTCTCACTTCGAGGTTCGGTAAACAAGCTGATCTAGGGTGATATCTTCTACTGACAGGTGATGGTGTTCGCTCTTTTTTGTAGTGTTGAACACAATCCATCTTACGTCTTCATTATTCAGTTGATATAGGGCACCATTCATTCCATCAATTACACATACTGAAAATTCTCCATGCAATTGTTCTATGGTATAGAAGATATCTCTGCGTACAACATCGTTGCACTGAGAAAATTTTATGTTTCGTTTGACCTTTAGGGCCGGGGTGGTTGTTGGCTGATCTTCTTTATCGAATACAACCAATGAAAGCTTTTCTCCGTGCTTCTTTACCAAAAAAGCATTATTAACATCAGGAACTCGCAATACAAGCCCCTCAGGAGTCTCAGAGGCGATATGAGCCATCATGTCAGCATCACTGGGTAAGTTACTAAATTTCCCGTCACAGGCTGATAGGGGAGATATCAAGGGTATCGCTGCTAGTAGTCGTAATGTTTTTTTCATTAATAGAATCCTACAACAAAAAGCCCGGCAAGCCGGGCTACAGTTTTATACGTTGTCTGGGATGAACTTCGCAAGTTCAAGTCCGACAGGTATGATCGAATACACGAAACTTAAGTAGATCATGGGTTTTATCGTGAATCCCATGGTTCTGTTGATCGTGTTCTGAAATTTTTCTTCTTTCAGTTTTCTTAATCTAGGTAACAAACCTTCCATCGCCTCTTCCATTGGTACATGAGAGGAACGTTCTTCAATCAAGTTGCCTGGTTCTCCAAGGAAAGGAATGTTGAATGCAACGTGTGACTGTACAGAAGAGTTCTGTGCAATTTTGTCAATTTGAAGAATCATATATTTGCTGGCACCAATTTTTGCTTGCTCTAACGCCTTGGCAAATGTCGCTCCAGACTTCAAGAAACTGTGCACAATCATGATTAGTTGATACTGCTGATTGATTTTAAATAGTGAATACGGAGGAAGGTAGTCAACCAGCTGCTCACGAATGTAAAGTCCGTTTTTGTGCCAATTTCTAAGTGACCAGCCAAAAAAGAAAATGATCGCGGCAATTGTTAGTCCAACAAGCCAGAAGTTTTCACCAATCCAGTTGTACAGAACATAGTTTTCTTCGATCCACGAATAGGTGGAAGGGTCTCTTCCCGAATCCGCAATACGAGTGTTAACGAAAGATGGGTAAAGGAACTGGAACATAAACCAGTGCAAACCCGCAGCAAAGCCGGCCAGAGGAAGGTTTTTCCCAATTGCTGACATGATCAGCTTCGCATTTTCGATTTTGTCGTTACAGATTTCGAGAAGGATAGTTAGTGCTTCTGAAATGTCGCTAGATCGAGTTGATTGCAATAGGCGGTATTCGTCTTCAGGGAGCCATTCTTTCATGATGTCGTTAAACCCACGTCCCTTTTCCTGCTCCTTTCGACAGATGGCCAAGAAATCACGAGTCGCTGATTCGTTCTTGCTCTTAGTGGCTTTCATGTATGCTTTAACCCAGTCCGGAAACTTCGTCATACGACGGTCAAGGACGGTTTCATAATATGTAAAGAAAGCGTCCGGGGTGTTGTTACCTGGTGAGTTGATATAATCAAGTAAAAGTGAATAGAAGCGGACACGCTTTTTTACTTTCTTTTTAAAGTCATCTTTCGCACGTGCAACTGAAAATTTTTCTTTCAAATCTGCCAAGCTGAAATTAGCCCAGTCGATTTTCTCTAAACCAAACATGCCTATTCCCCTAAATTAGAAAGTTGTTCTTCAACTGCTCTTGGGTCAACAAGTCCAGCAAGAATCTTTTCATAGCTATCAACGGTTGCTGAACGGCCTCCAAGAGCAGTCTTCCAGTAAACCTCTGCTTTGTTCATTTGTCCGTTGCGCACATAGTCAAGTAGCGTTGCATCTGGGATCAAAACTTCTGATGCTGGTGCGACACCACGCTGTCCATGGAAGCATTTCTCACAGCCCTGACCACGAAAACGAATGTTAATTTCATCTTCTGTCAGGTCGCTTTTCTCAATGACGGACATAAGTCGAACGCGGAAGGCTTCGTTATCGCTACCTTTGTTCATGTAGCGTAACTTTTCACGTAGCTGAACAACGTCGCGAGATGTGATAATCCCTTCACGCTGAGCAGAGCGCAGGAGCGACTCTCCGGGCTTTAACGAGTTCTGTATAGGCAAGATGTTGCTAAACGTTATTTTGCCGCCTGAGGTCTGTGCAAACGCCTTGAGGGCGAACATCTCGTCGTACTTCTCGGGAATGGCTTCACCGAACTTATACGGTCGAGAGCAATGCGGGCATAACTTAGGAAGAAGGCTTTGATATAAAATTAGTTGCAAAAAGCCTTTACGACAGATGTCTTCGACTTTGAGGCCTAATGAGCGTAGTCGAGAAAACACAGACATAGCAGAGTCGGTATGCAGAGTACCGTAGCAAAGATGCCCAGTCTCTACGCCTTTAACAGCTGCGTGCGCAGATTCAGCGTCACGGATCTCACCGTAACCTAGTGAGTCAGGGTCGGAGCGAAGTAAGTATTTATTTAAGCTGTCAAAGCTAAAGTCTAGGCTCGACTTTCCATCGGTTGGCTTATCGCCAACAGTGATCTGTGAAATGCGGTCCATTTCGTATTCAACTGGATGCTCAAGCGATATGATTTTTCTACTTCCGCCAGAACGGTCACGCTCATGTTGCATCATGTTGCTTTGAGATGTTGACTTACCAGAGCCTGTTACACCAAGTGTAAATATCGCTCCAGAACTCGCACTATCAAGAGAGCGCAACAAGTTGCAGGAATGAGAGGAAAAGCCAAGCTCTTCAAAAGTTGCTGCCTTGCTACTTTTGTTTCTGTCAATTAGACGCGCAATTAAGTCGAATTTTTCGCCGCGATTATGCGATAGGTTAACGAGACGTGCCTTTACTGAATACTCGTCATCAATACGAACGGAAAACTCACCTTCGAGCAGGTTGGTTGGCTGATAAATACCTTTACCGGTACCTTCCTCATCACCACTACTTACAAACGTCTGGAAACATACTGTACCAAAATCGATAGCCTGCTTATGTGTCAGTTTTTTCCAATCGATAAGCTCTTTGTGGACACGGAAACGCATGATCGCACCCTGTCCATCAGATTCTAAGTGAAAGTCTGATGCGCCAAGCTTCATGGCGTCGACAAGTAATGCTTCCGCAAATGATCTGTTAGTTTCGGTTAACTCATTCGCGCGAGAACCTAAAGAGGTCGTCTTTTTCGAGTTTGCGTAGATGTCATGAATGATTTGAACAGTTTCACATTTCGCAAATACGAAATCAGTATCTTGGTTATTCTGCTCTTTGAAATAACGCATGACCTGGCGCGGATAGTGACCTTGACCAAAGTACACAATGTAAAGCAGCGTTTTTGCTCGTCGAGCCCCAGTGTTTTGAACATCCAAAGATTCGATTACCGCAATGTGCTTTTTGGTATCTTCGTTAATAAAGAGAGGATGTTTGGCATCCATATAGAAAGGAGAGTGGATTTGCCATTTTGTTGGCAGATGTCCGATCTCACTAACATCGATCTTTTTTGTTCTTCTATCTTCCATGATAACTCCGAGGGCGCAATCCATGCGCCCTTAAAATCTGATTCGCAAACTAAGACCGTTATATTAGTCGATTATTTGCGAGTAGGACTTGTCTGTTTCAACATTTGTTAAAACGATACTGTGTCGAGTGAGTGCTGCTATTTCAAATCGCACACCATCAACTTCAAACAGGTGGCCTGGAGATACTTGTTTGAATGTCTTGTCGACCTTTTTGCTACCGCCTGGATGAACTACGGTGAAGTTTACTTCGATATCCGCGATCTGAGCCTTTGGTGCGATAATGACGCGATTAACTGTAATGGTGTTTATCACTACATTCTTCTCAGTGTCAGCATCAGGTAGCATGTTTGGTTGCTGGTTCGTAGAACCATTATCAAATAGGCGAGCTAAGTCTTCAGCCGTCAATTCAAGAGGGGCCTTGCTTTCATCGCTTTCGGTGTCGTCATCATTATCAAGCTCGACAGGCTCTTGCTTGATTGGCTCAGGGTCTTTGTTTACCACCTGGGCGGTGTTGCTTACTTCTCTGACTACCGGTTGCCACCCATAGTCTGTTGAAGCCGGCGCGGTTAGAGAGCTATCTGTGTTTTTCCACAGGGTTTTAGCTTCTACAGCCGCGCTGTTGTTTGTAGGATCTTCATTGTCAATGAAGTGCTTTCGAACATACGCTTGCACTTCCTGTTCTCCTGCAACGCGAATATGCACCGGGACATTATTTAAGATGAACTCATTGCGTTCCAAATCAAGTTGGGTGTTGATTCGTCCAGTCTTTGTTTGGGCCGCGCTTTGTTTTAAGCTATCAAAATACTCATCATTACGGATAGCCGAGCGAGCGTCAGTAATTTCACGGCCTTCAGAGACCAGTTTGTCACGAGAAACCGTGTCTTGATCTGCTTTAAAGGACTCAGCTTGATTCTGAAGGTTAGTGTCTTTTTTGTCTGCTGCAATGGCGCCTCCGTGTACGGCTGCACCAATTGCAAAAATCAACAATCCATGTTTAATTTTCATTACTGTTTCGCTCCCTGCGGTAACCCTGAGACTCCAACGTATATCGGTTAATGGTTCTTTCGAACTCAGGAGTCATTCTGTTAAAGTGTATCATAAACGCCCACTCTTGACTGTCTCGGTCGTACTCGACTCGATCCACTTGAACGTAGGGCTTATTGATTAAGTAGCCAAGCTGTATCATATCATTAATGCCGTAAGTGGATACGGAGTTTGACTCATCACCTTCGCTTTCTGATTTTTGGCTCTCAATTTTAACTGAGTAAACCTCAATGCCAGCAGTGTATTGCTTGTACTTTGAAGAAGAACCACCCTTGCTTTTCTTCGACTTCTTCTGCATGTCTTCCAACATTTTTTCGTCAGGGTATGACTTCATTTTTGTTGGGTAGTACCAGTGGAAAAGGCTATCCATCTGCATCATGGTTACAAAGTCCATAACCTGACCAATGATGAACTTGTTGTCGATGGTCGCAAGCTCCATTGAATCGGTTATACCGAATAGCTTGTTAACACGAGTTACCGAGCGTTTTGCTTTATCCAGAGCCGCTTCTGCTTGCTGTTGCAAACTGATAGCTTCACGGTCAATCCATTTTTCTGAAAATGTCAGGTTACTGTAACGCTGTGTCGCTGTTAAAAAATCCTGGTAAGAGTCTTTTGCATCTTTCCAAGAACGACGCATTTGCTTCTTGACCTTACGCTCTTCTGTTAACAGGTCTTCGGTACTGGCCATTGCACCTTGGCGATTCATTTTTTCAGACGGAGTTACCGAGTAAACACGGGTTTCACCCTTATCCGTCAAAGCAAATTGTCGAATGTCTAACTTGTCGCTACTTTCAGAAATTTCTTTAATTTTTTCATCAAGTAAGAAATAAACGCCAATCGAAGAAGGTATGCGGGAGTACGTTACCAGAAATCTATTGTCTACAAACTGAATGTTTTCCAATTTCCATTCACGAAGGAAAACTGGCAATGTGTCTTCAATTTCTCGGAATACCCACGTGATTTGCAATGGGTCGTAAAGAGAGCGCTTGTAATCTTCAATAAACTGATCAAGCGTAGCATCGCGGAACGATTCATCGCTCCAAGTTTTAGACGATGTCTTAGACTTGGTGATCAATTTCGAGTAACGGGACTCTTGTCGTTCAGCATCACGAATTTTAGACGCATCTTCAAGGTAAGAGAATGCGTCCGATTGTGACATATACGACCATCCGAAAAATCCAGCGGTAACCGCTACTGCGGCAAATGCGCCAGTGCCAATCTTTTTGACTTTAATCTTTGATGGTTTGTGTACACGCTTCAATTCAGCTGTATTTGAGAGGATTGACTCGATATCTTCATCTGGAATTGATGTTTCTGAGAAGTCTTCATCACTGAGGAATCGGTTTACCAACCCTTTTATTGCAGCTTCAGTTTTGAGGTATGCAAAGTTTACTGTCTCTGTTAGAGATAGCTCTTCCAACTTGTCACCCAGCTCAAACCTGTCACGGACAACAGTCTCATACTCGTTCAAGAATTCGCCGCGAGAAGTTATTGCAGAAATCCAATAGCGTCCACCATCAATGATTTTGATGAATACGAAAGCCTGGTTTTCTTTTACGGTGTATTTCTCTTTACACGCGAGAGCGAATCGAGCACCGGTAACAACTTTGCTATTTTCTGGAATATCACTTTCGTCAACCAATACATACTGGTAACGAGCCGGGGAATCTTCTGCTTTCTCGACAATGTTTGTATCAGCAAAGTGCTTGTTGGATTCGATTGCTAAGCGCTTGATAGCCAGAGGCAGGAAGAGGCGGCTCTTTGGATCCACCTTCTCCCAATTCAGACCAACGAGTAGCGTGCTTTCGCTTTCACCAATTTTAACTTTGGTTAATTTACTCATTGGGCGACCTCTATTTGTTATTGTAGTACGCAGTGATCGTTACGATGATTGCACTATGGTTTTTAGTGCGGTTCTGTTTACCGCCTAAGAAGTACAGCGCCTTATCGATTGGTCCTTGCGCATCAGTGGTTTCATCGCGTTCATGAATCACTTTTACAACACGAGTTACACCGTTTTCCAAGATTGCGGAGCCAGACAAATCCAAAGAAGAATCTTGACGAAGTTTGATGCCTTCTAGGCCATTACCCAGACCTGCATCTTTAAGCGCGATAAAATCAGACGCTGAAATGTCGTAATCCAGTTTGATTTGGTCACCGGCAATGCGAGGTAAGATGGTCATGCTAATGCCATCAACGGCCACGTCTTTCTTCGTCGACAAGTTTTCTTGACTTGTAGTTGATGTCGTAGTCGAGCGCTCGATAGAAGAGATGTACTCTTCATTGCTGCCACCTTGGTGTGTGTAAAGCTCGTTGTTCGGAGTGTTAACCTGGGTCTCGTAAGATAATTCTGCCGTACCAACGCTGTTCAAGTAACCAAATAGGCCTTGGAATGAGTCAGTGGCAAGCGTTAAGAAGTTGCCTCCAGCAAGTTCTTGTAACGTTGAAAGGTTACCTGAAATGTTAGGTGACATTTCCCCCATGCCCGCACTCATACTGAAGTCGCCAAACATATTGTTGCTCAAGCCTTCGTTTAGGAAGTTTGCATTGATTTGAAAAATGTCTGATTCTGAATATCGAACTCGGATCATGCGGTAGTCAACCGTAATATCAGTAGTCGTCAGAGTGTTCATCTTGTCGATGTAGCTTGAGACGCGAGATAAGGTGTAGTCATTCGCTTTAACGATGACCATACCGGTTTTTTCATTGAACGTAGCGCTTGAGTATTCGCTTCCTTCAAGCATTGATTCAACGTTATCTTTAAGCTCATCCCAAGGCTTAACATTACTTTGCTTGGTATAGCTTTTCGAACTGCCGCCTTGAGTCGATTCAGACTGCTGCTTACTGGTTGTTGTGATGGTGTTCTGTTGTTGGCGCTCAGCAGAGAAGTCATACACCATAAACTCACGAGTTTCATACGCATACAGGTATGCACGACCAAATTCTTGGTTGTACTTCCATTTAAGTCCGTTAAGTGTAGCTACGTAGTCAAGCATGTCACGAACCTTACCTTCAAACTTGAATGGTTTGAGGAAAAGTTGGTCGCGTGATGACGTAGGCTTGTTCGCAGTGGACTGTTCCGGTACCTGGTAATCTGCTGCGGCATCAGAAACTACCCCCTGCGGGATAATTGATGGCTGTAAAATTGAAGGCGACTGGTCGTCTTCTGTGGCCGCAGATAAAACTTTCAGATCATCAGATGATACATCTAAAATGATGCCATAAAGTTTGTAAAGCATCGCAGCAAATTCATCCACTGTATACTCTGGGTTTGAGCCATCGTCATTTGCAGAAATGAATACAGGTTCGTCGTATGCAGCAGGAAGATTTCGCTCATCTTTCTCAATAAATGAGTAGTTGTTTACATCATGATAAGCAGTGCCGTGAACGACTTCGCCAACAGGGAAGCGGGTAGGGGTGATGTCTTTGACGTTCTCATCAAACGTCGCATCCGTCACTTTCGCTACACGTTCTTGAGCGCGCTCGAAGCTTGGCCCGTGTGATGATGAGCAGCCAGCCGTTAAAACTACGCTTGCGACTGCGAGTGCCGTTAATGATTTTTTCATTGTGTAATCCCTTACCAATTAGTAACCGGCGCAGTTACTTAACGCCTCTGTTGTATTTAAGATCGTCAATAACAATCAGGCCTTCCATTTCCTGACCATCGACAATAGGTTTAACATCTGGATAGAATTTAATGTCCAGAGGTCTGCGAGATTTAAGGAAGATTGAAATGAAGTCACGACCGGCTTCATATAGGTTTCCTTTAAATTCGACTTTGTATGGGTTGTAGTGACGAACATCTGTGCGGTACTCGACATGCCAGTTAAGTTCACTAGCCCATTGCTTAATAACGTCTTCCAGCGAACCTTGCTTGGCAATGTACGTTGCAGGAGTTTCAGACAGTAGCAGGTCGGAATGACCGCCTTTCAGGAAGTATTCAAAATCAGTGTTAAATGGCAGAACCCAACGTTTGTTGTACTCTTCGTAAAGCTCAACGGCATCCACCTGCTTATTGCTAGGTGATAACGCAGGATCAATTACAGCGTATTTTTCAGCTAACTCTGCATTCTTTTTGCGCTCAGCTTCTAACTGTGCAGCTAATCGCATCGCCTTCTTTTCTGACTCAGCGTTTTGCTTGTTTAGGTTTGCAATAAACTCTTGGTTGTTTTCTGCCGCTGCTCTGCTGTTTTCCATATAACGAGCAACGCGATCTTGTTCGTTAGACAGTTCGGTTTCGGCGTCAACACGTCGCTGCCATTCTTGAGTTTGCTTCACAGTATATTGTTCGCGAATCTCATCAAGCTTTTCAGCGCTTGCTGTCGATTCTGCAATAAGACTCTCGCCTTCAGGGACGTTGATGGTTGCAATTTTCTTAACCCAATCCAGAGAGACAAAGATGCCTTCGTCATTGGCGATATTTCGCATAATATGCGGCCAAGCAAGACCGCCTTTCCAGTCAACAGTTTTGGCGTAGAAGTCGCCTGATTGCTCTACCTTCCAGTCAGGTGGAATAATTACCTTGGTGGCGAGAGATAATGACATTGAATCGCCGCCACCCATAACCGGTTCGGCGCGTTCAGTGGTAGAACCATTTTGAGAGAAATAACCACTTGGATCAGCTTCTGTCTGAACAGTGATATCATCGGTTAAAATGTTTACGCCTGCCGTAGCAGTAAAAGATAAAGTGCCGCTCAGCGCAAAGGCAATTGCCGTAGCAACAAGTTGTTTGTTTGAAATCCCTTTCATCTCTAAATCATCCCTGAATTGTCTAATTTCTTACTGGCTTACGTTTCGAGCCAAAAGCGGCAGACGTTATACCGAAGATTGCTTCCTTCATGGTCATCTTCAGCATGTATCTTAACACAATTTCTAGGAAGAAGATGACGAGGGTCGCGATAAATACAGAATAGTGTCCATTGGGTAGCGTAAACGCAGTCATGAACACAAGCGGAAGCAATAATCGATTGCTTGTTCCAAAGATAAATGTTGAGCGCTTGCTGGCAATTGCATGAGCCCGCAACGTTATCTGTGTGGTTTCTAATTGTACATTTTCAGCCATGTTACCCCCTGATGCTTAGTAGCTGTAAGATGCTTGGAATTCATCGAACACTTGCTCGCTTATGATGCCAGCCTCAAGTCGCTTTCTTGCGTTATCAACAATGGTAGCTTTCTGTTCGACCATAATTCCTTTAATTTCCCTGGCAACGCGATCTATAGGAAGAGCTTGAAGTGTGTCTCTGATTTCCTTGGTGACGATAAATGTTTCATTAACAGCTGTACGCTTCATGTTTACGGTCTCAAGCAGTTTCTGAGAGACCACCATGTTCAATGAAGATAGTAAGTCATACACTTTCGATTTAACTTCAGCTTCGCTGCTGTTGTTTAAAGCGTAAATCATACGGTTAACAGACATTGAAGTGTTATCGGTGTGCATGGTTCCAAGTATTAACTTACCTGTCTGCATTACACCGTTAATTACGCCATTCACTTCGTCTGGTGTTCTTACCTCACCAGTTAAAATAATGTCAGCGTTTCGACGTAATGATTCGGTTATCCCAGCTGCGAATGAAGGGACGGCCCAAGGTACTGCCATTTGCGAAACTTTTTTATTGAATACTTCAAACTTAGATGGCAAATCTCGCAAGTTACCTTCGATTGGCGACTCGTAGGTGTCAATAAATGCACTTCGAGGTGAATTCAAAATAAAATGCTTTAAGCACGCATAGAGTAGGGTTGTCTTACCACTATCCACGGAACCAGTAACAAGATTCAATCCTTTAGTCGGGAACATGTTTTTGTAGATGATATGCTCTTCAGACAAACCGATCTGATCAAGGTCAAAGATGTCTTCTTTGTTCAAACGCATTACAAGCGAAACGCCACGTTCACCTTCACGCAAAACATTTACCCTATAACGGATCCCTTCGTGGCCGTCAGGGATAGGTACCTTGTAACTATAAGTTAAGTTGGAAGGGTTGCCCTGCATGATGGTTGTTAGCGCGCTGTCATCACCTTCTTGAGCATTATGAACAACGCTCACAATATTTTTAATTGTTGCCCTTTGTAGGTAAGAACGAGTGATTCTGAAAACCAAGTTATTTTTCTTGATAATGACAGGCATGCCTTCTTGAAAAGAAATGTCCGATACTTCTAACTTGAATCCGTGTAGTAGTATGCGTCGGAATACCTTTGCATCCATCGAGTTTACAATCTCGTCTTCTAGCGACTCAGGTACGAGCAATGAATCAGGGTTAGCTAAATCAAAAGCCATTACATCGCTCCTGATTCATAAAGTTCGTTCATTAACTTGTCAATTTCTTCATCCGAAAGTTTATCGAAAATGTCATCGACAACAGGTAATGCAATCCACTCATCGCTATTGTCATTAAGCTGAGGCATTTCGGTGATTTCAAATACGCCTTCGCCGATATTTACAACGTTGCCCATTGCGTTAGTGCCAACATTTAGATTCTGGTAACTTGGCATATTGATCACGCCACGATCATGAAGTACATGGAATCGAACATAGCCATTTAATGTTCTTGCCATTTCACGATAATCAAAGCGAATAATTTTGTGAGCGTAACGTACGCCTTCTAACCACCCGTTCATCACGCCCTTTTTCCAGTAGCTAAGTTCGTCTTCGTTAATAGGAAGAAGGTAGACGCTCGGTGGTGTCGGTTTAGGGATTTTAAGGTTTGTGAAGAAACCAAGTACAGAAGGGGCCTTTAAGATCACTTCGGCCTGCTCTTCAATTTGGTAGCGTTTTTTAATTTTTCGAATTCGACGCTTGTCTTCGATCGTTTCGCTATAGCCAATCTCTTCAATTAGTGGAGGCTTAATTTTACCGCCAGCTAGCATAAGAGAATCGAACGGATATGCTTCGGTCAGCTTGTGGTAAAGGTCACCACGAATACGGTCAAAATAATTGTGGGCCTCATAGTAAAGCCCTGCCTTGTGTCCGTATCGCATTCCCATATTCATGACAGCAGTAAGCCTGGCTTTCCTTTGGGCATCCTGTTGGATTGATTCAATGATGTCATCACGTTCTTTTTCAGTTAATTGAGACAAATGAATCTGCAAGTATGGGTGATTAAAGTTCAGCACTTCTTCTTGTGTGAGAGGGCGCTCAAGCATATAGCTGTGATCAACCTTTACACTGCCGTCTCCATACTCAGCATAAAGGCTTTGAAGCTCATCAACTTTGGTTCGGTCCACCATCTGTTCCAAGCGTCGTTGCTCTTTAATCGTAAGAGTAGGATCAACCGGCTTTGAATCATCCCCATCTTGCGCGAAAGATAAGTTTGAAACCGAGACGATGGCGAGACTGATTAAAAGTCTTTTAATAGACATATTCAACCTCGCTTAGAAACTTACGTATGTAATGGTGATTGACTTGTTTGTACTTTTGTCATCAATGTCGATGTCTTTGATGTAATCAGTCGTCTGTTGTTCAATCGCATAGATGAAGCTACGAAGGTTTCGCTTATCAGAAGAAATCGTTATATCTTTACTGATAGGTGGTGCCTGGTTTGAGAAATTAAGAGTGTATCCAGCCATTGCTGCGATAGTGCCCAGTAGCGGTTCAGGCGCACCATCCCATGGGATGCTTTCAACCAGCTCCATTCCAATTGGGATGTAATTGTTTTGAGCACGAGCAAGTCGAACTTGTTCAGCAGTTAAAGTAGGCTGGTCTTTAGCTTGTTTTGTTCGCGCCATAACCATTAAACTGCGAGAAGAAATTAAAGCTGCTTTAGACAGCACTTCTTCCGTGCGTTGGTACTCGGCTAAGATGGCTTTTTCATAAGCAGACAAAGCTTTCGGCTCTGTCTTTGGAGATGTGGCACATCCACTGAGGGTGCCAATAGCAATAGCTGCTGCTAAGAAATGAATCGCGCGTTTCATTTTTAAAATCCTTTTTATTACACCTAAATCCAATCCATGGAATGGCCCGGAAAGCCCGGACCAGTATCATAACACTTTTTAGAAAGTCTGTTGTGAGAAATTCATACCACTGTAGTCACACATCGTTATTGCCATAGAGCCACCGGCACCATCCTCACGAGCACCAGTGTCAAACGCACCTTCACCAGATAGATATAGATAGATGTCCCACGCAGTTGAAGAAGCATGCGCTGCGTGTTGTGCGTAAATTTGGTTGTCACCGAATGCCGAGTTGTATGTCTTAAAGTAAGTTGGCACCAAGATTAAACGAGCCAAACTTTGCCCATCCGTAGTTGCTAGAGTGCCACTATCGATTAAGTCTCTATAAGGGTTAGCTTCTGGGCTCGAATAGTTCGCGTCATCTAAGAAGTAAAGACAGTCTGGTTTTGTCATTTGCATGTACGCACCTTCGATGCGATCTACACCAACAATTTGGATTGGTGAGCTCGTATCATCGAGATACTTCGCCATGTCAGCCGTGACCAGTGCAGAGCGACGTCTTAGTTGCTCGGTTGTGATCCCAGCTGCATCAAAATCCGCGTTTGATAGTGTACTCTTAGAATTGTGGAAAGAGGTCCCGTTTTCTGTAACCACACCATTGTCGGCAAACATCTTGATAGTTGTTTCATCACCATCGTTTTCAAACTTGATACCTTCACCATCATCGTTAGCTAAAAGCTGAAGACCAAGCCCTTGCCCTTGCATCGTGAAAGTGCCGGCCCCATCGCGAGAAAAAGTTAATGAGGATGCACCACCATCACCGAAGGTTACTGTGTTCGTATTTTGTATCATGCCGAATGTGACGTTCTCACCTACGGTTAGATCTTCGTTCACCTGTACGTTTGTTTCGAATGTAGCATCATCACGAACAGTCATTGTGCTTCCCACTAAAGCACGCCCGTTATTGTCAACTACAAACACCTGATTGGCTCCAGTTGAATCCAGAATTTGGAATGCAGTGGTACCTGGTGTTTCGTTGAAGATTGTGATGTCACTAGACATAATTGGTCCAGATACGATTTCACCAGCGTAGGCCGTGGTTGCAACATGAAGTTCATTTGTTAGCATTTGTACGACGGCGCCATCAACTGTGATACCACAAGGAGTTTGATCTAGTGGGGCGGCTGCAACCTCAAGTTCATCATCAGCGCCTTTTACGAATGCATTACAAAAAGCATCAACAGCAACTGCGTCGCCAGCGGCATTTTTATCTGGAGAAATACGTACTTCATTTGTGACCACACCATCAGCAACTAAAACAACTTGATCGTCACCAATGCCAGCGCGAATAGCACAATCTACAACCTGGCCATTCCAAAGTCCGGTTACAGCATCTTGTTCATAGTAGGCGCAACGTTGCCTATCAACCGCTGCTAATGAGTCACCAAACGTTACATCATCAACGAAGAAATCTTGATTGTCTGTGCGCTTGAATCTTCCGTTTGTTAATCCTGCGAAATCGATATAAATAATAAGTGAACATTCGTTTCCATCAATAAGCTCGTCTTCACACTCTGTGTCTGTGTAAAGACCATCGTCATCGATATCACCAAGGTTTCCGACAGTGCCGAAAACAACCTCGGGCGAACCTGATTTACCGTTGCGCAAAGCATCCTCGAAAGCGAGTTGCCATTTTTTAAGATTTAGGAAGTTATTATCTTCATCATTCTTGTGGCCGAAGTTAACATTTGTTGTATCGATATAAAGAGCAAATCTGCTCACCGTATCGTTAGCATCTGGTGATAAGGCCGCTGAAATTGTCACATCAAAAGGAAGGCGTGCGCGGAGGTCGTTACAACCAACTAATGCAGCTCGTTCCATGCTTGTTTCTGCACCATCATCAGGTGTTCCCAAATTGTTTAATGGATTCCATCCTTCCGCATCGTTACCGCAACCTGGGTTTCGTCGGCCAACTAAGTAATCAGTTAGAAATTCATCCATGTCGCCAGCATCCCAAGAAAGTGTTGCATCTGTTGCTGCACGTCCACCGTTTTCATCCCAGTAAGAAAACAAGTAACCATCGTGAGCATTGCGTCGTTGGACGGCGATTGCGACTTTACTAATATCCTTTGCGGCAGTGTTGATGTTAAACGTGTGTTTAATACCAGAAAGCCATGCGCCGACAATGCTAAGTATAGTAAATGTGACTACGACTCCGATTGTTAATTCAATCAGGGTGAATCCGGATTGTTTTCCAGAATAGTTTGGTTGTTTTCGAAAACTCATTTTTTGACGTCCTTATCAGGTATAAATTGCTGTTGCGCTTCAGCATCATCCATGGATGTGAAAGGTATAATAACAGATCGAGGTAAATTGGACTTGAAGTGGCGTGATTATTGTGAGATACTGACCCCAGATTTAGATGGAATTACCTTCCATCTCTTAAATCTCATTGCGAAAAATTGCTCCGAAGTTACTGACCTAACTTCATCTTGAATTCACTTAAAAGAATTCAATAAAAAAGCCGCTACAAAGAGCGGCTTTTTTGTGTCCGTTTTAGAGTGCCGATTAAGACTCTTCTTTCGTCCACGTAATGGTAACGTAATCGTCTGTGTCACCGTTTTCACAGTCACTTGCGATTTCGTCTTTAGTCGCTTCAGAATAACGACGCTCAGCACCACCAGTTACCTGGAATGTTTCATAACCAACAGTCTTTGCACTAGTGATCAATGATGCACAAGAGTTAGTAGGGATTCTTTCTGAAACCCAAGTCCAACCGTTGTCAGCTACACCTGTGATAGTGATTGCACCATCAAAGATGTTGTAGATCGTGTCAGTACCGTTATTGTTATAAGCTTCTGCCACCAGGCGACCGCGAATTGCAACCTCAGTATTGAAGTTAGCATCGATGATTTCATCGAAGTAACGATCCTGAATTTGGTTGAATGTACGCGTCATAGCGCCAGTCTCACTTTGCACGGTTACGTTGCGGTCCATAAGACCTTGTAATTGAGGTGCCAAGAAAGCCCACGCTAAGCCGATGATAACGACGGCAATCATCAGTTCGATGAATGTAAAACCGCCTTGCTTGTTGAGGTTGTTGTGTTTACGCATAGTTAACTCCATTTTCTTCGATTAACACTAAACAATCATGATTGCGTCAAAGAAAAAAAACGTGGACAGCATCCTTGCTTTTCTCCGTTCGGCAGAGGCTATGTTAGTCGAAAATATTTATCTGGACGAAAAAGAAAATAAAAAAATATACAACATATAAATTGTTGATGAGAAATTTCATAAGCAGAGGCTGTCGTTGATTTAATAGTGGTTAATAATGGTTTATTGATTTGTGCATTTTGATATTCGTCTCTTTTGATAAAATCTTGCGCGTCTCTCTTGCTGGCGATTCAAGCGTCTCTCTTTACGACGGAACGGCAAGAGTAATGTGGGGGGTAGGATCTAATGATGAAGTATTCAATTTCCTGAGAGACAGGTGTCATGCGGGTTGTGGGGCAGGTGGCCGTATGGTTTGATTATGATCGCAAAAGATCGCTATGTGATGCATGGATCATGGGTGCGAGTCGGTGTCGTCAAAATGTCGATTTTGGATTGCTATTTATAGCATTAACCAGTGGGTTTTGGAGACGCAAGTTCTATGCAGGTATAAAAATGTACAGCAATAAAACAAAGCTAAAAATCAAGTTTAAAACCAATTATTTTTATCAATAGAGGTAAAATGAAGTCAGGTCTTGTTGTCTGTTCTTCTTAGGCTCGTGTAGGGTAACAGCGAAATGGGGTTGGTATATAGGGGGAGTGGTTCGTTATTTCATTTGGCTTGGGCGTGCTTGTCTGTGCCTACAATCTAATGTCATTTTTTCGGGCTTCCGTTCCAGTAATTAACTTCATATCTATCTATCTCCAAGTGCTCTCTCTATGATTAAATTATCTCAATATTTGAGCCTAACGTCAAGTAAAAATTGAGATATTTCAATGTTTATTTTCACACACTAACAACAAGAACAAGCCCCATCTTCCCTTTAAAGAAACACATGCAACTGTAGCATCATCATACAATAGGTGCTCAATAAAAACAGGCAATGCATAGTGGTGTTATATGTAACGCTTGTGCAAAATCTCACTTCCGAATGTGAGAGTTGTTTGATGCCAGTTGAAGCAAGAGGTGGCTAATGTCTTTTGTCGTTGGTGGGCATTCTAAATGCGAAGTGATAGATAGATAACGTATATAGAAAGAGTGCTCCTATATATGTGTATGTCATATCTAGGCTACCCGAAAGATTGAATATAATTGAGGTCGATTTGTTAAGTCCTAGCGCAAGAGATGATGATATCAGCAGAGTGATTAGGTGTATGTGAACAGGAGGGTTCCCCCGGTGTTTCCGTGATAGTAATGAGTATACATTGAGAGTCATTTCGTTGGACAACACATAGATAATATTGGCAGAAAGAAGCGCGATAGTTATGTCTATCTGGGTGTTGTTATCTCCTACATATGTCATCCATACAATGCACATAATGTTTATGACGATCACCCCGATATGAATAGTAGGTTTCCCTCCGGGTATAGGTGCTATGAGGTCTGTTGCGCGGGGTGTTGTAGGTTGGTGTTATGACTTTATTTGGTTAAGAGCTCTGGCTATGTGTGTGCATAGAGTGGCTAAAGAAATCACAATGGTTGTGGTCGCTATAGATACAGAGTTATCAGATGACAAAAGGAACGAAATAACGCTGTGTGGTTGTTGCTCACTGGTTAGTGCCATGAAGGTTATTGCCCCTATATATGTTAAAGCAAACCATATAGAGGCTGTGCTGATTGCCTTGGCAACATCTATATCTACACTGGGGTTTATTATAAGGTGCTGCGAGCCATTCTTGTTAAAGATATCCAATGTTATGTACGTCTCTACTGCGCGTTTATGTTGTTTTTTATATTAGTATTGGGTGTTATTTATAGCAATTTATCAGCCTGGTTGGTGGGTGTTAAGGGTGTTTACTTGTTGGTGCTATATAGAGGTAGGTATAAAAAAGCCCGGCCGTTATCGTGACCGGGCGAGCAAGAGTCAGTGGTTGGGTAAGCACTGATTTAGTTAGCGCACGACACCAGCATTTGTTCTTTGTCTTTTACCAGTGCGAGTGCCATTAGTATAGTAGATTAAGACGATATAGCCTTAGAACAATCCGGATCGTTGCTAGATGATTTAGTTTCTATTTTATCGCATAGTTGACGATGGATGGCTCGAACGACCGTCCCACATATGAGTGCTTCTTTCGATGCTCCGTGACCTATAAGTTGATTCATTTTCACCATGTAGTCACGAAACATTTTGGCTTCTACTGTTCCATTTATGCTTTCATCTTCATCTGTTGATAAGAAGTTCTGTGCACGAATTATCACGCCGGCCAAGTCTGCTTTGTTAATAAGCTTTTTACCGTTAAGGCGCTCTGCAATTGAAAGGGCGAAGATGTCGTCTGCTGAGCATATTTCTTCAATGGATACGATGCTGTCTTGCGTTATATCTACACGCTTTAGACACTGTAAGGTGTTGCTTTCGTCGCTGAATTGGATGTTAGCAACAACACAGGCTAGCGTAGTTCCGGAGTGTTTGGTTTTAACAATTTCATGCGCTGAACTGTTCTCTTTATCGAGGTACCAAGTGGTCATTGTTGTCATCCGGTGTAACGCGGCACATACCGCATATAAATGATACTACCTACTAACATCATGTACAACATAAATGTGTCACAATAGTGTTGTTTTTGGTCTACATTATTCGGTGTTTGCTGGTATGTAAGGGCTGTCCATATATAGTCGACATGTCTGCATTGCTGGTAGATTCAACAACACTTTTGTGCTAATTTTCGCCCGTTAAAATACAATCTGGAGAAGTCATTATGGATGATGATATGCAAGAAAAGGGAATTCAATCCGAGCCTGCATTGGTGTTTAGCTACAATCCTATGGAGCTAATTCTAACTATATGTGCATCTGCCGTAACGGCATTTATACCTCTGTTTGTAGCCGCGTTCCCGTGGTTATTGGGGATAACAAACTTAATGGGTGTTGAGGATCCGAAGCTGGTAGTAGGTCTGTCATTTGGTTTCTCTTACATCTTACTCTATGTCATTGCTGAGTGTATAGACGTGAAGCTGGGAGACTCACTTGGTAGAACAATGCTGGCGTTAGAAGTTGGTGTTTTACTTGGCTCTGTGGGCGCGATTGTGGTTGTATTGAAGGGTGAAATCCTTGAGTATTTCCTCCATATATACATGGTTACGATGGCTTATGTTCTGGTATCAGGCGCAAGTATGGTTGCCATGGGGGGTACCAATGAACAATACAAGGGGCCAGCACGTCTGACTCTATTTGTTGCCTTTACTGGCATGTTAGCTGGGGCACTATTCTATGCGATATTGGCTAAAGAGGGTGATGCCAGTATCTATACGACGCACGAACTAACCTGGGTAGCTTTGGGTTCGATGACTGTAGGCTTATTGCTGGCAGGTTTTAACTTTTACCGGGGGTTGCTGGGTGATATTCGCGCCCGGGATGACAATAAACAGGGTGTTAATCTGACGTCTGTATGATCTCCCATATGGCCACCAGCTGTCGTTGGTGGTCTCAATTTTCTCTCGCGCGTCTCACACGCCAAATGCACATCTCCCTCTATTCAAACTAAAGTCGTACTGTTGATAATAAGTGGCAAAAAGCCATATAAACAGGCGCGCAAAACAAAAGTGTCGATTGATATAAACAACATTTATGTAGTATGATGTGTGGGACTATTTTTAATTTGAGAACTTGTTTATGGATAAACGAATGACACGGCAGGAAGCCATCGCCAATGCACGATTAATGACATTAGATGCGAGCGCGCATTTATTAAAAGTGGCGTTCCTGATGACGGTGGCGGCAGCACTGTTTTGGTTGGCACCTTTGTTACTTGATGAGTTAAACATCAAGGATGTTTTAAAGAAGTTTGGTCACATGGAAGAGTTCCAGTATCTATCGATTGGGATCTTATATGTGGTCATGTTACGAGCCTCTATGGTGTACGACAAAATGAAGGCAAGACACTATGTGGCTAAAAGGGGGTGGCGTGGTCGTGGTACGTCACTTGGTATGGTTTTATCGCTACCGATTGTTGGTGGTCTGGTAGGTGGAATGCATCTATCTGACTTCGTTATTCACGCAACAGTGGTGTTTAGTTCGTTTGTATTGGTCTGGGTATGGCGATTCTTTTCAGTATCAAACCAGCAGGCCATGGCCAAGTTTGCAGCACTAGTGTTGAGTGTTATTCCAATCGGTTTGATGGTGTATATCGCTATAGCAGCAGGTGACGTTAATCTTCTTATTTACGGCAATAGTGAGACAGGTGTATTGGCATTAGCGAGCCTATGTATCTCTATTGTGATGGCGATAGTGTTAACGCATTCAGTATGTGACGCAGCCCACGAGCGTATGGGTGTTACCCGTAATAATGGTCCAGTCGCACTGGAAGATAGATGGGGTTAGTTTGGATAAGCGGGTATTGATATTGGTGTCAGTACCCTATGTTAAATGCACTAAATCGACGGGTTTACGAACAGGAATTGAAACAATTCAACGGAGCGATTTAGTTGGGTAAGAGTGAAGGAACGAATATGAATTTAGCGGGAAAAATTAAGCTATCAGATGCCTTTGGCCTTGTCGGTGACGATGTAATACTGCGAAGCGAACCTTACTTTCGAATCCTGCTTTGGTATTCATTAATGATGCTTGTGTCGATGATTATGTACCCAAGCGAATGGATAGTTCGCACTGATGATTACGCTGAATTTGCGTTAATGATGATAGGTGTTTCAATGCCGGCGATTTCAAGCGCCAGAACCGGGAAAAACGGTTTAACCATAATCAATGCAACCTATGTCTCGTTGTATGTTCTTGGAGGTTATTTGTTATCTGTTCTGCTAATAGGGTTGCCGCAAACGATAGTTTCTTTTGCACTGGTAGTGGCAACGGTAGGTCTATTGTATTCATCATGTCGAGCGATTCTTTTTCACCACACAGGGTGGTTTATTTGTTTCTGTGTAATGGTCGCCATCACAAGTGTTTCTTCCGCAATAGTGACAAGCGGGCAGCCAGACGCAGTAAGAGAAATTCTGGCTGGGCAGCAGAGCATATTGCCTTACCTTGGCATGATCCCTGTTGGTGTTTTCCTCTTGTTCGGATTCAAGCTTACTAGCAAGCTGAACACGGGTTTCGTTGCCGGTTCTGAATCTGGTGTGAAGCCTGATGATGACAATAAAGACATCCCAGTAACGTTCATTGACGACGATATTGACCCTTGCATTGGGTGCCAGGCGGAATGCAATGAATGTGATGATTTCTTAGCGGAAGCTGATAGTGTTGCAGCTAAAGGTTCTGATGACACTAATGAGCAATTTGATGCTGACAAGGAGCTGTTGCTCGATAAGGTGCTGGATAACTCTCCTTCAGATCTAGGTCTTAAAATGGACGCTGCCCTTAACGATGTTGACGAAGTAACAATGGCGAGTAATTTGTATGTTTCAGCCAACAATAAGCTTATGATGGCGTTCGGGGGTTTCTTGAACACGGTGCAGCAACTCAACCGCGCCTTACTCTTTATTAAGCCTGAAAACATGGAGCGTGATGCCTTTATGATTCAGCAGCTGGTTGATGGTATTGAAGGTTTTTCACAGGGCCTTAAGTTTGGTGATCACGAACGAACGGTTGCCGGCGCCAAAGCTATTTTTGATAAATGGCATGAGTCTCAAGTGGAGCTGAATGTAGCATTGTTAGACCTTGATGATGGGGCAAACATTCCGCTAACAGCGTGTGCGGCGCTGATGTCGATACAGCTCCTGTCTACATCTATCGATGCAAGTATTCGCGCTGAGAAAGTCTTAGAGGTTGCGATGGCATCATGATTGATTGTTAGGTATAAGTGGAAACAAAGAAGCGGCATTACGCCGCTTTTTTAATAGGTTTAATTTGTCGTTCTTAACAGACTAGCTTGTAGATTTTGAGGGTAGGTAGCTGTCAATCTTTAGCTCCTTACCGTGGTTATCTGAGTTGCTTACATCCACCAGCATGGCGAATGGGCAGAAGTGTTGTTCTTCCGAAATGGCAAACACTAGACTCTGATTAGAGATGATGGTTCGCATTTGTTCTTCAGGAAGATTGTGAAGAGAAAGGCAATCGCGAGGATCATCATCTAAATGCCACAGTAAGCCCTTTTCACTTAGTTCAACAAACCAGTCGAGAACGTCTTTTGGTTCACGACGAGATGCTGACAGGTCGGTAATGTTTAAATCCATAATAGGCCTTACTTAGTATTCAATTCTTGCTATATAGCGTCAAATTGGCGCGCATTGTGCCAAATTATTGTTAAGCCCACAACAAGTATATGGTTAATATATCTTAATAATTAGTATAGTTATTGTGCTATATCAAGTTGTTTGATTTTGGCACGAAATAACTAGAGATTGGCGTGAAATGTCATGGAAAACATTTCAGAAATATGGCAGACAACAGTTAGATAACTGTTGTCTGGGTCACGTTAGCTCGGTGGCTGTGGTAACTACCATCAACTGAGATAACGGTATCGTGGTCACGTCCGTTCATATCCAGAACATCGATAAACAAGATGGAAATATCTACGCCGGCGACATCAGAAATCTTCTTTTCCATGTCTTCTTTGTTATCGGCATCGACATTGAAATTGTGAGGTAAATTTGGGATTAATTTGTCCCCAACCATCTGTACGTTAAACATGTATGTTTCCCCTGTGTGTAACAACGTTTCAGTGGTTATATAGTACCAAGAATAAGCGTCAAAAACAACGTTTGTGTTGTAAACCGATGTGAAAAATTGAAATAACTCAACGATGATTTTTATAGTATCAACCTGGTGATGAACGTTGAGTGAATTAGGTGGTAATGAATTTAGAAAATAGGGTTGAGAGGACACCCGCAGGGGACGGGGCCTCTCATCACAGGGTAACTGTGTAATGAACGAAAATCACTTCGCCACAGCAGAGCAGCGAAGGTGAAACCTATCACCCCTTTACTATGTAATGGAGCTTAGGTGCGTCACAAAAGAACCGGTTTGGGCCAGTCCACCAGCGAGCGAACGAGCCTAACTTTGCATGGTTCCTGCTGTATGTCCGGAGTTAAGTCCGGAGCTATATCCGGAGTTCAATGAGGTCCGGATATGTCAGCGAGGTGACGTCTGTAATAAGGGTTGAAGGGGCTTGGTGTGCCCCTTTCTGCCTGTTCTTAGTGGAGCCTGCGCTTGGCTTCATTCAAGTCGTGTGTCTTGAAGAACGTCTGCTCAAGTCCGTTAAATTCTTCTGCACATGGGATAATGGTTCCATCGCGGGCAATAGAGAGTAATACTCCGTTTTCTGCCATCGTATCGATGTACTTATCCATGTCAGTAATGTGATCGCTGTATACGTTAGCCATAATGGCACATACAATCTTTTTCTCGCGTTCTGATAGCTGTTCCCAGTTATATTCTTCTACTGCGTTCTCGGTACATTCCAAGTCTTCTTGGTCAGTAAAACGCATTTGTTTAATGTCATCCAGTGCTACCTTAACAGCTGGAGTGATAATGTCTGGACCCATAATCATAGAGCCGCCGTCGATACATTTTTGAGTGTGCATTTGCATGATTGTTTCCCCTGTGAATCATCATTGCTTCAGTAGGTTTATAATCTCACACTGAGTTGCAAAACACAACACTTTTGTTGTTATAAAGCGAAAATAATTGAAATATTTCAACGATACATATCTATGGAATTATTGTGTCTAGTTCACATATAAAAGCGCACCATACTGAGATGATGCGCCGAGCGTTTATATCCTACTTACAGGATGAGTTACGTTAGAACGACAGGTCAATACTGTCTGCCTTTTCCGCCTCAGTACCAATACAGACACCATCACCATTCACCCCTAATTTATAGCCACCTTTCTTAGCGTCCAGTACAAGGTCAAACATCTTGGCGCCAGCAATTGTGGTGGTATCAATGGTGAAGTTTAGTGGTGCGCCGGCATCATTACAGTCAGAGCGAATATCGATATTATCCGCCGACGTGTCGAGCTGGAAACTTGCTCCGCCTGGACCGATAACCAGTTCGGTTACTGTGCCGTACTGATATGAGTTTGGTGCTGCGTGAGCTGCGGTTGCGCCTAAAGTTGCTGCCGTCACAAGTGCGATGCTTAGTAATGTCTTTTTCATGGTTTGCTTCCTTTTGTATTGTAATAGTCACCGGGTATATGTGTTACCCGGCCATAGGTAAAGCGAACTATTAGGAAATGCCTAACAGTTGGCTAAATAGGGTAATAACTGCGTAACAGTAAGCCGTAACGTACGCCGCTATTGACGGTGTTTACCTGGTGCATCTCTTCAGCGTTAAACACGGCGCCAGCACCTAAGGTTGGCTTAATCGTGATGTCGCGTTCTGGGAAGTGAAGCTCTCCGCCATCGGCATCATTCAGGTAGAACATAAGCGAGTGTTTAGCGTGTGAGGGGATCCCATTAATGTTTATGGTCCCACAGTCATCATGTAAGGGAATGGAGCTGTTTGTTTCGTATCTTGCTAACAACATATTGTCGCCGATAGTGTGCCTATCTGGATCAAAGTCCGGCATGTTTTCTATATGGCTAGATAGTAGCGCGTGCAGCTCAGGTGCTTGCTCAATAGGGATGTCTTGTATAACGCCTGGTGACTTCTTTACGACGTAGCGTTCGCCCGTGTTTGGATTAACAGCCATGTACGGTGACCATGGTAATTGAATTGCTTTTTGTAACAGTTCGGCTCCCAGTTGGGCACCCGTATTGAATGTGTTAATGGCCATGTGCTTCCCCAAGTCATGCTCATTAAGTTGGTAAGTTAACTATACCGAAATGACGATATAAAAACAACATAAATGTTGTTATGAAATCAATTAATTGAAATATTTCAACGATAGTTTTTAGGGGATCATTTCGCTGCTTACAGTTCAATATGCAGACCTGTTCGGGGTGATTTGTGGCGAATGCAACAACGTCAAAGTATGCCCCTCCCACCTTACAGAAATCTGTTAATATAGGTATGCAGCCTGAGTGGGCATGGCGAGAACAACTGGTAACAGTATGCCAAATTAGCACTCCCTAGATATGCATAAATCCAACACAAACTTTGTGCCTGCGATTTGTAGTGTTCTCAGCAAACGGAATTGAAATAGGCACATGGAATGTGAGGAAACAACGATGCATAATGCAACGCAACCTACCTATGTCCTGACGGACGAAAAGTTTAAGAAAGTGGCCAAGGGTGTTAAGGCCCGTCTCGATCAAAAGTACCCTGAAAACCAAAACTTGTCATTGATGGTTCTTGTACAAGCGCTGTCGCAAGAGATGTTCTCTATGCCTTACGAAGAGGCTAAGAAAACGGTGCTTAGTCAGGGTGTGAATGTCCTGGCAGACAAAGCAGAGCCGATTGATAATCGTGCGTCTATTGGTCTGGCCAAGGAAGTGACACTTGCGGATTTTCAGGGCGCCCTTGCGGAGATGAGCGTATCGATTCCCTTAACGCAGGTGGCAGAGCTTAGGCCTTATATGCATGTCCTAAACGACTTCCCGGGTCCGGATGAGCTTAAGGATATTGTCTTGCAGGCTGCAAGCGCTTCGATAGATGAGATTGCCGAGAATTGGGATAACGGGGAAGATTCCTTGTTTTGTGGCTGCGTGCTTGCGCTTTACTATTATGCCTCGAATGGGGTGGAAGATTTTACGCTTTCTCGTATGCGTGAAGTGGCAAACTTGTCGAGCGTTACTCGCTGGTTGGATGGCGGTTCTTTACCTGATTGGATAAAAGAGCGCCTGATAGCCAGTATGGAGTATGCTGGCATCGAAGTAAAAGAGCCTCACCTAACGGATCACTATTTCCAGCAGGAAAAGTTCAACGAAGCTGTTGAGGATTCGGTTAGCGCACTTGATAAGCTGATTGACTATATCGATGCTAACAAAGCGCGAAAACAAGCCGAAAGTGAAATAAAAAGCGAGATAAAGGTGCCTGCGCCTAAGCTGGCTTTTCTGGATGCAGTGGCGACATTGATGTCATGTATAAAGCTATCTGTCCTTACGGATCTGGATAGTGTTAAAGATGACATTGTTAAAATGGAGCAGGCGGAAGACGAGCAGTCAAAACACATCATTCGTCTTAATAAAATGCGTACAGCTGACGCGAAAGGGCTCTGGTTTCGTCGGGCCATGTCGGTATTCGGTCCTTATACGGAAGCGTACTTCTGTAATGTGGGGGCGACGATGCAGGGGCCTCGCTTTGCAGATCTGGTTGCAGGATTTAATCTCGATAACTTAGCGGCGATGGCTAAAGATAAAGAGTTACCGCGTGAGTTGCGACACCCAATCATGGGTATGCTTAAAAGTATCGATTACAAGATGGATTCTGAGACACAACGCACCTCTACAGAGGAACAGTTTCAATACATTGCGATGTACCTTATGGAGCCAGCTAGCGTTATTCATGAATACGTGAAGAGCGTAGAGGGGAAAGGTAAATAACACCTGATTGATACAGTAAAGAAAGAACAAGCCCGGGTGATACTCCGGGCTTTTTATTGGTTGTTTACTGGGAAGCTAGCGCATCTTGTTTATACCGTTCTGCTATCGAGCAATCAACGTGAAGCGTATGTGTTGACTTAGTGCTAGGTTGGTATATGCGGGCCCACAATACTTGTTGAGCGAAGTAATCCAGATGCTGCCGGCAGTTGTTGGGGACTTCAATCCAATCGACGCCAAACGTTTCTATTTGACTGCCTGTTACTTCATTGAGTGTTGTGATTGATCTATCAAAAGCGGCTTGTAATTCTTTAGCGGTAGGCTCAGGATAATCGATGGATGCTTCCTTATCCTGAACGCAACCTCCTAACATGATTAAACTGGCAAATAGTGCAAGCCAGATGATAGAGCCTATGGTTCTGTTAAGCATAAATGGTCCTCTCCAGTGACGTCAAATTGGGGTGTGCAGCAAAACATTGAAATAACGCAACGCTGCATTACAGGGTTCAAAAGTAGGGTGTTTGGGGCGATGCAAAGACCGCCCACCAGCCCTTATTGTTCAGGTATATTCGTTAGCATATTAGTGAAAGGTAGCAAACGACTGTATTCATCTTTGCGCAAGTCCACGAGGTCAAAGCGCAGGTTTTCGGTGATGACATCAAAGCGCATTAAGTCATTCAGCATATAGCGGAAATGGTCCTCTGAGCGCACACTAGGATCTTCACACTCACCACCCGGGATAAGCTCAAAGTCCTTGTCATTGTTGATGGTGACTACACGTTTCATTGGGGTGATGTCACCTGCTATATCTTTCCACTCAAGACAGAATGCGACCTGTACATCTTCGAACGTAAAGATAGCAACACGGGCATAGAACTTCTGTCCGTACTGAGTTTCGGTGTAGCCAGTAAAGCCTTTAGTTTCCACCGCAAGGATCTTCTGTGTGGTGAACAGGTGAACCAAGTAGCCCCACAGCATTTCAGCAGTGTTTTCTTCATCACCGACAGTTAGGCGTTTAGTCCATTCAACGGTGTCGTACATCGACTTAATACGGTGCATAGCTTCCACAAATGCCACAGTGAAATGCTTGAACTGTAGTGAGGTATATGCCACCTGCGCCAGCGCCATGATGTCACTAACCTGGTTCCATTCCTTATCGGTGCAGAACGCAATGTTTGATGTTTCTGCTTTGATAGGTAAGGCGGTTTGTCTGTTCAATACGATGTTGGTGTAGTTGCTTAGCAGCTCGAATTCTTCTTCGTTGATTTCAAGCTGGCGTAGCGCGACCACACCAGTTAAATCATCATCTTCAGATGCGATAAGGCAGAATTCAGGTGAGTAAATTTGAGTGCCGCACTCCAGTTCGCATGCGTGCATATTAGGGACGTCACCAAAGATGATGTCGCCTACTTTTGCCGGAGTGTTTGTTACTGCGTATACGATAGCCATGATGATTCTGCCTTAGTTTTTCTTGTCGTTAAGTTCGTTTAGTGCAATGCCGATAGCAATGTAATGATCGCCGGTGATTTGTTCATTACGGCGTGGGTAAAATGCGAATGAGTCGCCCATTGCATCATCAAAGACACCGAAGTTAGTGCCGTCAATATTGACCTGAATGGTGCCTAGATTGTCTTTTTTCAGTTCTACTTGCAGTTCTACTTGCATGATGTTGGCCTTGCGATATTCATGGCAGGGGAGAGCCCCTGCGCTAATTCTGTAAAAGGGTGTAGGGGCAACGTTATTGCCCCAATTGGCTCAGGTTTTCTTTTAGTTGTCTGTCGTCGAACACGAATAAAACGGTTGCTGTCGTTCTGCCGTCGGCAAGCGTGACCGTGTCACCACGAGTAACGAATTCACCGTTCTTATGCACTGGGCGATTGAATGACCAACCTAAGCGACCCTCATCATCACGACGCACGATAACGCGTAGGTCTGCACCTAATGGCGCGTTGGTGTAGTGGCGCTGGTACACGTCAATAATTTCGTTAAGCTTTGGTAGCATTTCAGCGTTAAGCTTATCTGCCAGGCTCTGAGCCATAAAGTCGGTAGCAACGTCAGATTCAACCACTAAGTCATCACATTTGAACGTAGGGCGCTCATAGTTGCCGGCTAATACGATGTGACGTTTAGCGTTACGGCTGATAGAAGCTTTGATGCTGTAAGGCGCTGGGATGCTGTGTGTGTTGTCCGACATTAACGCCAAGTAGTTTTTCGCTTGGAACGTGAGCGTTACATCACCGTTGGCCACACTTAGGAAGCCACCTTTGATAAGCGGATTTGCGATGCGCATATCAAGTGCACCCGTTGTGTGAATGCCGCCGTGCGAGCTGATTTTCTGAAGTAGTTCTGTTTGTTTTAAAGTTGGTGTATGCATGCTGTTTCCCCTGTGATTGGCATGTCATTTCGATATGTAACCATCATACCAGACTGGAAAACAAAAACAACATATTTGTTGTATAAAAGCGAAAATAATTGAAATAACTCAACGCTAAAATGTAGGGGTTTTATAAAAGAAAAAAGCGACCAATAGCCGCTTTAATCGAGTTGAGCTCACCGTCTCCAGTTAGCTTGATTCGGGTTTGTAACCGTAGTGCTTCACTGCATACGAACTGATGCTATTGAATGCATAAAGGTAATCATCGCAGGCTCTTTGCAGTACCGGTTTATTGTCTTTGTCGAGTAATGCCCAGTTGCCATATTTACCGCTTTCGTAATCAGCGCGCAGGTTGTAATTGGCGAGCGTATACCCGTTCTCCTTAAGAAGTGGTAACAGGCCCGGTTCTTTCCACATAAACAGGGCGTGGATGTGACCTTTTTCGGCTACTTTGTGTTCGTTATCGGTCAGTATGGTGATACCGTCAATTTCTACGGGTTTTAATCGGTTTAAAGTATCTGCTGTAAATGGCATTTTGTTTCCCCTGTGCTTGTATAGTGTTGGTTATGCGTCAACTTCGTTTAGTTTTTCTCTGAATTGGCACAGCGCATCAGTGATATCAGATAGCACTTGTGGCGTGGCCTTTTTAGGCATATCAAAAGAGATTTCAGGCTCACCATCAACGAATAGCGTGGCATGCGCAATGCGTCTTTGCTTCCCCTTGATAAGAACAAAAGCAGTGCCTATACCTTTGACGTTGCCACTGGGCTGGTCAAATATGATTGCATTAATTTCGATTGCAGATGCGGTCATGGTTGCTCCGGTTATAGGTTGCAAAGCTTGTTAATTTTACGCGTAATTTCTGCGTTCTTAACAGGTGACGGGGTCGTCGATGGGTTTTGTTTGTATTCGTTATCCAATAGCTGGTGGCCAGCCTGGCATGACGTCGGTGTAGTCGCTCTCAGGCCTGTGATGTGGTAACGAACAGAGTCGGTGCCAAAAGCCATTCCAGCGTCACCAGTGGCAGCGTAAACACGTTCTGCACGGCTATCTAAAATAGCGTTGCGCGTGTCGGCCATTGCGCCGTCTGTGTGAGTCATCATGTAAGCGGTAAATATTGAACCGCAAGTCATCATTACTAACCAAGTCTTCATGCTGTTTCCCCTGTGATTGGCATGTCGTTTCGATATAATCATCATACCAAAACCACACAGAAAAACAACATTTTTGTTGTTAAAATAAGCTTAAAATTGAAATATTTCAACACCAAATTGCAGTGGGCAATGAGGCGACAAGAAGTAGCCCCATCCCTTGTTAGTGGATAATGACGGCATCATCTGGGTTTATTTCATGTGGCCATTTGCCGATCAGGTTGGCGATTTTAAAGATCTCACCGTGTGAGGCCATTTGAAACTTTTCGCATCGACCACGCTTGTCGTATTCTTCGACAGACATGGTGCGCCAGTCCGGATGGGGTTGATCGCTACATATGACCCAGTGAGAGTCATCTTCACTGCGCTTGAATACATCTACGCCAACAGAGCGGTGAAGCCCTTCGCCAAAGTAAGCCTGAGCTACCAGGCGAACCTGGGTGCCGTCAGGACGCTCAATGATACGGGTAGCTTTGGTAATTTGACCTTGTTCATGCATGTTGTTTCCCCCTGTGATTTGCATGTCTTTTCGATATGTAACCATCATACCAAAACCACAAAGAAAAACAACATAAATGTTGTTAATAAAAGAGGTTTTATTTATACCCAACTCAGAGAATAGTAGGCATCAGAAGCTGACTGCTGGCCTTTTCTGCGCTGTTGAAATTCCTTAATAGCCTCATCTTTAAACTCGGGCATAGTGTACAATGAGCGCATGCCAGAGCAACGAGCGTCAATGTGCATTTCACCAAGGAGAATTGCTTTCCCTTTTATGAAATTGACACCAGGAATTTGTGGGGTTAAATCTCGGTACGTTAAGCTGCGAGTGTTGGACTCTTTGATTTCATCAACCCGAGTATAATCAGGATCGCTTAAGAGTTTGTTTCTTTCGGCTTCAAGCGCATCTTTATCAATGGCGAGCATTTTTACACAACAATTATCTTGGTAGCGATAAAGTAATGAGTATTCTTTTAGCATGCTGTTTCCCCTGTGATTGGCATGTCGTTTCGATATGTAACATCATACCAAAATTACACAGAAAAACAACAATTATGTTGTGATTGAAACTGTTTTTCAGCAATAAAAAAGGGCGAACTTGTCACCCTTAGTCAGTTTGTTTTGGTTAGTCGCCTGTGGTTAGACGTTCGCCATACAGTGCGCGGTCAAGTTCTTCTTGCGCCTTATAAGCTTTGAACTCTTCACGTAGCACCGCATCTTCGTTTGCGCTTACTTTGCGGCCGCTTTCAGCAATTATTTTATCTAAAAGGGCATCGGTTTTGTTTGGGTTAAGTGTGACCTGTACACACATATGAGGTGTTCCCTCGATGGTGATAATGTCAGAGCGTACCATCTGTGAACCAGTCAATGACATGTCAGTCAACTGGCGAGATACAGACGAGAACGTTGCACCTGTTTTCTTATCAGCATCAGCGTCAACGCGATCACGATAGGTTTTGTCTAACGCAGATACTTTCAGCTGGATTTGACGCGCAATGGCCACACGGGCGTTAGCGGTTGCCATATTACGGTCTATACCGAAGCTGTTTGAACTGGCTACACACTCTGTCGCAGTAATGCCGTTTTCTACTTTTGGCATCATCACCCATTCTGGCAAGTTAGATTGCTGTACGGGTGCTGTGCTGTTACAAGCAGTCAAAGCGATGGCGGTAGATGCGATAAGTAAAGTCTTGATTGATTTCATGTTGTTTCCCCTGTGTGAAATCTCGTTTAAGTGTGGTTATATTAGCATACTCTAATATTAAAACAACACTTTTGTTGTTAATTTGGGAAAATAATTGAAATATTTCAACGGTACAATAAGATAAATAAAAGAAAACCCCAGACAATGCTGAGGTTTTATGACGTTGTGCAAGATAGGCGCGAGCCCCACACCCTTGTTATTAAGCTCTGTGCTTCAGGCTAAACAAAAGGGTCTAGCTCTGCCTCTAACTGTTCATAGGAAATACCATCTTCATTGGATACCTGGCGCACGAACTCTTGATAGCGACAACCGCCATCTTCCTCTGAGTCCATAAGCTGTAATACCTTTTTAGCACTTTCAGTTTTGGCTGTTACCGCACCATCGTAGCCCAGAACTTGAGTTGGGTTAGATAGGTATTTCAGGTCGCTATTTTTCGTTGTGCGAGGTTTTACCAGTTCGATTTCTTTGCACGAAACACCGATAGATTTGTAGTGCTCATCAATCATTACGCGAGCTTTTTCCACGTCATCAGAGATGCAGTGAATGAATTGACCATTGACTGAGACACCGTCATTTTTACCAAAGTCAGTTGGTGTGACGAACTCAGCCCAGAAGTGAAGAAGTTCGAAACCTGTTTTAAATACGTATTCTGCGATCATGATGAGTGCTCCTTATGCTTCCCAGTAAATGGTAATTTCGGTGTCAGATGACAGTGAGATGTTTTTGAACGAGTCGTCAATATCGACTTGTGCTGCATCTTCACAGCCGTGCTGGTGGGTTACATAACCTTTGATGGCGTCCATGTCGAGTGAACTAGGCACAACGCGAACCTCGATTGATTCGTCATTGTCTGAGATGATGTTGTCATCATATGCGTTTTCTGCGATGGCTTCAGCAACGAAGCGAGAGACTAATTGCATATCGTGTTCCCCTGTGAATGATATGTCATTTTCAATATGTTCATCATACCAAACTGAGAAATAAAAACAACAAAAATGTTGTATTAAGTAGCAAATAATTGAAATGAATCAATGATAGATGGCTGGGTTATTAATGCAAAAGCCCAGTGTTAACCTGGGCTCAGTAGTGCTTGCTTTAGCCAGCTATGCCGGGAGTAATTCGAAGAACGCAGGATCTGGGGTACGGCAATCCACCATGGACGCTTTGGCGCTGACTTCAACCAAATCAAATCGATTACGGAAAGGATCGGGGTCGCTATCCATTACGAATGAAACATCATGTCCATAGATATACACACGGACCACATCCCCTTTTTTTATAGGTACCGGTGACGGGGATTTATTGAGAATGTGTACATGCCCAGTCGTGTCTTTGAGAGCACGGTAACGCTGCCCATCTTCAATAGGGGTTAACTCAGTGAAGCTTGATTCAAGCATCTCTGGTAGTACGCTGAAGTCAGCTCGTAAGCAAGAGCCTGTTTTTACCGATAATGTGAATTCAGGCTCCACCAGCCCAGTAGGCCGCTTATCTTCGGTGTCCACGTAATAAACATTATTAGCAAACCGTTCTGATGGTTCAATGGTCTTTACGTCACCATCGTACGTGCGAACGCGTATTGGCTTGGTTAATAGATACTTTTTCATGACAATGTTCCCTGCCTTAATTATGGTCGATCATGCTATTTTAAGCGGATGTGCTCGCCTCTGTTGTCAGGCTTAAGTGTCCATAGCACTCTTTCAACGTTCGACACTTCGACTTCCCAGTTATCGTCAACGACAATAACATCGGCATCACCCTCATGGTGTCTGTCGGTGACGGTACCTTTGAATTCTTTTTTGCTGTTGTATACGGGCAGGCCAATTAAAGTCATATGTGCTCCGGTTCGTCGTGCGTTTAAAGTGAGTTGAAAAATTCAGGATCGTAAAGCTCGAACCGGACCTGGTCCTGAAGCTCAATGTTCATCTGGCGTGTATCAACATAAGCGTCAGACATTGTTCCCGGCTGCAACTCAGTTCTCGTTCTTATGTCAGCACAAAGTACAGACTGTGGCGATATGTGGGCGATATAGGTGCCCTGACGTTGAATGTTAACCATGAGTTTGCATTTCGACCCCATAACCATAAGGGCGGACGTTGTACCTTCGTCGGTCAAGCGAACGTCGCTGGTGAAATAAGCAAGGACATAGTCCTCGCTTGGTTCAATTTTCGGGAAGGTGTCCACCTGTGCTGGCTCTGTGCACGCGGTGAGCGTGAAAACCAGCGATAAGGCCATAATGAGTGAGTGTTTCATCGGTTTTCTCCAATCTGGTTATTAACACAGACAAGATTTCCGCCTTGCTCATTCCACGTATCGCTGTTTTTGTTGCTCAGCATAACTTCGTCACTGAAGCCAACATGGAGTTCGCGTGTTTTTACAGGGGCGACATAACCGTTTTCAATCAGCCAGTCGTAAAACTCAGGCTGGCCCATGTTTCTGCGGTAAGAGCCAGATGGATACGTTGTGGACGGTGTATTGTGTAATCGCTTGCCGTGTTCTTCAGCCCAGACGGGCAAAAGTGCATTCGCGTCGAAGTCTTTAAGGACGACGCCGGTACGCGCAACGTAGTAATCTGAATACTCTTCTCTTGAGAATAATATTAACTCGCCAGCAGCGTAGCTAAGTGGATCAGCCATAAGTTCCCCTGATTTAATCTTGCTAGCCGCTATCGTTCGATAGGGCCATTAACTGTGTACTCGCCAACAGTATCCCAGTCGATACCATCAGCCTTGTATGCGTAAATAATTGTGTCTTCACCCTGTAAAGCAGGGGCTATTACAATGCTTTTGCCGATAGCGTTCACATCCCAGTTGTGGATGCGATATACACCATCACATTCAACCTGGGCGCGCAGGTTCGATGCGGTCGCCCGGGTTGCCTTTACTTCACACCCAGAGCGAACACGGATGACTAACGTTTCAAAGTCGATAGGAAACTGCGAACGCTTGGACTCGATTGGCTCGTCAGCGACATCCATAGTGGATGCCTTGGCTTTTTCAGCGGCCATCTGTTCTTCGAACTCAAGGCTATGTGCAAAGCCAGTGAGTAATGCGATAGAGAGAAGTAACAATCCGTTTTTCATGACAGCTCCTTATTGCACGTAGTCGATACGGCAGCCATGTTTCCAAGCAGCATCCAATTGCTCTTGGGTTTCAAATCCACCATTGAATACCTGAGCTTCGCTTGCAGACTTGGTGAAACCGTCGTCTTTCCAGTATTCTTGTACTGTTTGATCAAAAACGACAAATGAACGGCCACTTTCGCCAGCGTTAAATTCTTGTAGAGTAGGTGCATCAGCCATATTGTTTCCCCTGTATATTGCTGAATTCTTCAATGCAGTTAGTATCTCACAACAGGGTGATTAAAACAACACTTATGTTGTTATTTAAGTGTATAAAATTGAAATAACGCAACGGAGCATTGCAGGGGATATTGAGGTATGGGATACCCTGCCAGCAAACACCGACAGGGACAATGGTAGAACGCCTACGCCTTTCCAATCATACGCTTTAGCGTAATATCTTTATCGATGATGTGGTGCTTAAGAGCGCCAGCAATGTGCAGTACCAGTACGATGCCAATGCCCCATAGCAGGAATTCATGAATTTCATGGCCAAGGCCTGCAATGGTTTCGTTGATCGGGGCTGTTTTGCCGGTGGCGGCATCGATGTTTTTGGCTATCAGCTCTACGCCAAAGACGTATACGCCATGGCCACCAGCGCCAGACATCATAACGCCTGATAACGGGAACAGAACGGTACCAATAAGAAGCGCCCAGTGTACGAGTTTAGCCACAAACGCCTGAAGTGCACCAGATGTGCCGGCAGGTGTCGGAAAGCCTTTGATAAGTCGATACACGACGCGATATAGGATCACGGCGAAGATGATCACACCTACGGATTTGTGGACATTGTACAACCCGTAGTCCTTGAACTCCTTCATGTACCAGCCAATCGCCATCAGAGCGATAATTGTAAGGCCTACAATCCAGTGTAGGGCGATGGTCGTTTTAGAAAATGAACGTGCTTGCATGTAACCTCCTTGTTTAAGCAGTCGGGTATTGTAAATACCTTAAGCGCGAAGCGCAATGAATAAAACATCATTAATGTTGTTTTTTATTTTAGGGGTGGTGGTCGGGCATAGGTAAAAAAGAGCCGACAGATTGTCGGCACAATGAGTGTGTGATGGAGGCGGATGCCTCCGGATTAAGAGGTGCTATTGCACCTCACCGTGTGGACGATAGATAACAAAGTAAATCCAGCCATTTTTGCGCTCATCATACTTGAGCGGCGCCGTTCTAGTTGATGCTCGCAAGCCAGCCTTGGTGAGATATTCTTGAAAGAACACTTCGATATTCATTAAGTCTTTTGCATCGGGCTTACCAAGCCATATAAAAGGGAAGAGTATCTCGTCTTCTTGCAGTTTAGGCGCCCATGGTAGTCCCATGAATCCATCAAGCTCTACGCTGCTCTGCTCGTTAATTTTCGCAATAAACTCTTCAGCGAATGTGTGGATGGTTTCCATGATTTTTATCTTTAGTGGACGAAACTTTTCGAAATTGTCATTTTGATTTTGCATTTTTTAGTACCCCTGTGAAATTTGATAACATGAGAGCGGAGTAAGGGATGTAAATAACAGAGGCTCATCGCAGGCCGCAGCACGCAGTGACCGGGCGAGAAAGCGCGAAGCCTTGCTCTTTTATTTATGACTGTTCTGCTGAATTAGTTATCTTTGAACGAGGGTCCTAATTGAAAAATCGAAGGATATGAAACGTTTTATCTACGTGAAATCATGGAAACCATCATTCGCTGATAAGAGTGTTGTTCTTAACGGGCAGGGTGTTTATGTAGATGGGATTCATGGGGTTGGGCGCTCTAACTGCATGAGAGATGCTCGGTTACAAAGCTTGGTCAGGACGTGAATAGATGAATATCGTTCCTTTCAAGAATGGTGTTGCCAGGCTTTCGAGTGACAACTCGGCCGGTGCCGCGTTGATGAGTGTGGCAGGGGATTAAATAGCGTGTTATCTATTGTCTACATGGCGCAGTCACTGCGCTCTTGATCCGGAGAGTTTCCGCCTCCATCACATACGTCGACAACGAGGCTCGTTGATGAGGTAAAGAGTCGGTGCAGTGGACGAAGTACGCTGTCGCTATACATCATCTGCGCGTAAAAAAAATAGGATGCGCTAGGCGCACCCCAATCGAACTTTATCGGTAGCGCGGTCTAATTTCGAGGGCTTCGAACTGCGCTTCTTCATCGTTAGCGGCTTGCTCCGCTTCGGCTTCTACTGCTGTTTCTTCCAGCATCATTTTAGTGATGGTGATGGCGGTAGATTCAGTGAGGCTTTCAAATTCAAGCTCTTTAATATCGACAAGTGAATCATCACTGTTTACTTCGATGATGTTCAGTAAGCGGTTAACAGCAATTGAGCCGCCAGTGTCCCCACCTTGTTGATCACTTTCCATATCAACGTTTAGGTTGATAAGTAAGGCGTACAGCCCCTCTTTTTTGTAAACCATTTTAACGTAATCTACAGTGCATGGGATACCATTGCGAACCTCGATGTGGCTTTTAAAGCTTCTGGCAATGTTGTAAAAGATATTGCCGGTTTCTCTGTCAGTGCGCATTAAAACGATAACAGTAAACTTTGATGGTTCATCTGTGCGTTGACGTAAAGTTGCCCCTAAAAGTTGAAAGTATTGCTGGTAAGTGGTTTGGTTTAATACTGCTAATTGTTCGCTGATTAATTGTGCAATTGTTTGTTTTGTGGTTGCCATAAGTTTCCCCTGTATAGCCTTTGTTTTCAGTAAGTTCATTGTATCAAAGCGTCGCAATAAAACAACACTTTTGTTGTGATTTTTCAGTTAAATACCACCCATAAAATACATTATGGGCGGCTTAAAAATTAGTGCTCCAGCGCTACAGTTTCAGCGATAACGAAATACACCGACGCATCCTTTTTACGATAGTCCTGCAAAGGGCGGGTTCTGAATGTTGCTGATAAGCCACGGGCTTTAAGTTCAAAGTGAAAGCGCGTTTCCACCTCCATTAAATCAAGTGCGCTAGGGCGACCATTGATAAACACAAAGCCAAATAAGATCTGCTCAGGTTCAATGTGTGGTGCGTTTGGTAACATCAACACATTATCCAGTTCAGTGGTCTGATATTGGGTGTTTAGGTCTGCGACCATTCCTTCCATAAACTCATGGGTAAGTTGCATCAATGCGGCTTTAGTTTTCGTGTATTCAGTGGTTGAGTTATTCATCAGGTGTTTCCCCTTGTCTGATTTGGTTTTCTGCCATCACCAATTGATGACAGGTTCTATTATCCAGACCTATCCGCAGTGGGATTGCGGATAAGCCATAAAAGTGAAATTAATATTATCGAAGTGATAAACGTCTACATGCAGCGGCCTTCATATTGCGCTTGAGTTCTTCTGTGCGCGTATCTTCATGCAGTTCAGATAAACGGTTAGGTTTAATAGCTAGCTTCACCACAACCCCATGCATACCTTTATTCTCAAGGCGATCTGCTCGCATTGTTAAGTATCTGACATTATTGATTAGTCCATGATCATGAATGGCACGACGTAAAGCCCATAATTGTTCGTCATTAGCAGGTGATTGAAGTGTGCAAAGGAATCGAATCTCAGCATAGATAACGTCATTACTTCCCCAGACCAACGTCACAACCTTAGCCATATCCAGAGCAATGACACTGTGGTTGTTGCACATAGCAACCATATAGTTTGCACAGTGGTTCATTGTTTTGTCGTAGAAGTGTTCAGTATTAAGTAAGTTCATCAGGCGTTTCCCCTTAGTGATTAATGAATGATTGTCGCCATCTCTTGATGACATGTTCCATTATCCAGACCTATCCGCAGTCACATTGCAGATAGCAGAAATAATTGAAAAAAGTTTCCCTTCACTCGGGATTGACAAACCACACAGATGAAAGAAAACCCTTCCTTGCCAAGCCTAAAGAACGCCAGGCTCACAGTCGGTGCGTAAGGTTAAGTTGAAATACAGAACAGGCAGACAAGCGCTTAAAACAAGAACAAAAAAATCATTTACTGTTAGGGAGCGAGTTTGGTGAGTAGTGTTGGGTTGTTGTGTGTAAAATCTTCGATTTTTCCACATCAAATCAATGCGGTTTTGCGTAGCAAAAAATCCCCAATACTTGAGCGACTTGTTGCATTAGGTTTATTTGGTTGGTTCGAAGGGGGTTAGGGCGGTTAGGCGCCCTGAAATGATAGACGGGTCAGTTTAAGGTTGTGCAGGAGCGAGCGTTGCTGCCAACTGCTTGGCAAGCTCATGGCCCTTTTTAGTCAACTTATAGGTGCGCCCGATATCTCGATAACCAGAGTTCTCTTTTGAGATGAGTTCTTTTTCAGAGAATTTGCCATTACGGAACATAGAACCCATTGAGCCGTTGTGGGTGGTAGCGATGCCAGCGAGCTTGAGTTGTTCGATAGATACAGAGCCATTCTCCAGTATGTAGCAAAGCACAAAAGCGGCCTTGAGGCTTAAACCTGTTTCAGAGGCTGCATTGGTGAACTGGATGACGTTTAATAGCGAGCTGCCCGAGCCAGTTGCGCTTTGAACAATGCTTTTACGGTGGCTCGAAATAAGGGCAATGGCTTTATCTAAATCTTTAACTGACATTGCGTGATTCTCATTATAATAATTTGTATATTGAGTCTCTCATGAATACAGGGTAAAAACAACACTAAAGTTGTTTAAAATCAGCGGTAAAAACAGAAATAAAAACAACAAATATGTTGTGAATTAGCGCGATTTACTGTTATAATGAAGTCATAGAAAACAGGGGAAACAAACTATGATTTCAGATACCGCAAAACAATACGCTTTCTTAGCTTTAATGTTCCGTCAACGTCTATTGCCACGTTGGAATCGCATGGGATTATTCGAGCAAGAAAACGTGCTTGAACACTCAGCAGAAGTGACATTAACCAGCTTGTTGCTGGGGCTTATCTCAAAGCATGAATTCGACCATGACATTGATATGGCTAAGATGCTGTCATACGCAATCGCGCATGATGGTGAGGAAGTTTTGACTACAGACCTCCCCAGCCCAATTAAGAGAAGTTCAGAAGAGTTTTACGAGACGTGGAAGCGCCTTGAAGCAGAAAACGAAAAGCTGCTATTCAGCAAAATGCCTGAGTATATGCGTAAAGAGATTGAAGCAATCTGCCATGAAAAGACCTATGAGTCTGAGTTGGTGAAAGCGGCTGATGTGTACGTTGCTTATAACAAGGCCAAACGTGAGTACGCTATGGGTAACGTATTGGAGTTCAAAGTGGCGGTTAAGAAGTGTGAATCCGCTTACCTTGATTACGCAGAAAGATACCCTGAGCTTGCACGACTCAATGAATACTTTGGTGAATGTATGCTTATGAGCTTGGATGAACTGATCGAAGCCTAATGAATAGGGCGGCTTGGAAACGGGTCGCCTTATCCTCGCCTTACTGGTGGGATCTCGCTGTCACTCACTCACTCACTCACTCACTCACTCACTCACTCACTCACCACCTCCCTTAAAGCGTAGCGTTCTCGCTGCCGCAATGCTGGTGGTTATTTTGCCACTGCGATAATAGTGCTCGGTGCTTAGTCGATGTCGAAGCGCGGATGATGTCCTCCTTATCTAAGAAAGAAAGCAACGTGTATGCTAAACCTCTGCGATATTCAGATGCGCAAGCCGTGGCTTCGAGAAGTAGGCGTGATAGTGTTTTTATGTCGGTGCTAAAGTTGCACTCGTTCAATCTCATCGTGCCGCCAAAGCACTGGAACAAAAAGCTTGGGTCGTGCTTGGTTATATTGTGAAGGTACTTAACAGCGCCTATTGATGCACGAGATGCGTAGGACAAATACAGTTCGTCCAGATTGCTTTTATTAAAGCTAAAGTCAAATATTCGGGCACTTTGCAATAGGCAAGGAGGGGTGACTTCGCTTGGTTTGGGTGATCCGTTTGTGTCACTGCTCATTGCTTGGACTTCGCTTAACAGGATATTTGTTATTGCCAGTTCTGATGGCGAAATCCCCAGCTCATCCTTAAGGTACGTTAAAAATCTCAGGGTAACTTCAGGGTTAGGCATATCTTCATAGCTGCCAATGGCGAACATGATGTTGTTTGCATAGTGTGATGACGGCTGCGGCTTTTCGACACCAAGTGAAAATAAGCGATTTGATTCGTTTACCAGGTGCTCGATAGAGTACCCTGGCTGATTGCTGAAACCGTCGCCCCCGGCGTACGCAAGGCTATTGATAAGCGATATTTTCCCAAGCTCCTGCCATGGTTCGTTGTAATGTTCACAAATTCTCTTGAGCGCCTCTAGGCGAACGGGGACATGGTTCAGAGTGGCGATTTCTTCAAACGCATCAATCAGCATGTGTGATGCGTGGCCAATGTTGCGTTTAACAGATCTGTATCTCATCAGAACGTCAAGAATACCGTTTAGCTTAGCTTGCAGGCGCGTGGCCATCGACTCTGTGTGGTCTGAATCATACGGTGTGAGTGTTGATTTCACTATTGCTCGTTTAACTACCGATATGGGCGGTGATAACTTCAGCAAAGAAGCGATATAGCGCGGTGCATGTTCGCTGGGGAATACTGAAGCAAGAAGCTCAACTGACCAGCTGAAGTTTAAATTTTTTACTGGTGTTGGTATGGATGTTATGAGGTACTCAAAATCGTCAATAGGTATATCAGTTGGTTGTATATCGGCAAGTACATCAAGAAATACACGGCAGCTATTTTCACTCCCGCTTTTAAGCAGGCCTTTAATCTTTTTGAATTCACGCGACAAAATCAGGTTATTGAAAGTGATTGTGTATTGTTCTTGCGGGTACGGGGATTTCCAGTTGTAACCAACGGAATTAAAAGCCAGTTTATCGAACTCGTTGAGCGCCTTGTAGGATGGCTTATGGAACGCCAGCTCGATTAGCCCAGTGTAAGGATCAGCGTTAAAAGGGAACGTGTTTTCCGCTCGCATCCGGTAACACACGAGGGATAAGCGCTTCGCTTCCCTTAACCTGTTCTTAAGAAGTAAATGAGCGATAACGGGCCAAATGCCTTTTGAGAGGTTGTTAGCTTCTATTTTCTCGCGCTGTGCGGGTTTGTCGTTATCCAGTCGCAATATATTGTTTATCTCAATAATTAAATTGTCGACCTGAATATTTGACATGACCTTATGGTTTCACTCTTTAAATTGGTGTTATTTATAATACCACCAGCACCAGAAAGTACAACAAATGTGATGTTTTGTTCTTAATTCGGGAACGCGCATTTATATTGTTTGAAATGTTCTGTAGCGGCGTTTATCCCCAGTTACGCATAACCTGATACCATAGGGCTAAATCTGTATTAAATAAGAGTAAGGAAACTCTATGTTAGAAGGTCGCAATATCGCGTTTATCAGCGATTATGGCATTGCATTGGACATGGAAAGTCGTGCCGAGCGTGCATTTGATATTCATGGCGGCATCGTGTTGATGGTCATGGGTGATGCTGAAATCTATGGCAGTCACAATATCAGCTTAAGTAACACCAGTGAAACCCCAGACCGTGGAGCGTTCATTGCGGACATTTTATCGCTACCCCTTGGCCTTGAGGTGGAGCGACTCGACGATGTCAATGCTTATACGCACTACCAAAGAGAAGTGGATAAGCAACGTTTGCGCGAAATGCTAAACATCAGCAAGCGCAAAGCATTGTTGCATCATGAATTGTGCCGATACCCGACAGCCTATGCAAAGGGTGCGCTCGCTAATTTTCGTGGTGCGGGTGACTGCCACAAACCATCGACAGCAGCAGATCTTGTCAGAGCGGTTCAAACCTCGCGTCACACGTACATTAAAATCCCGGCATCATTAATTGACCCGGAGCAACAAAGTGCCCATATGTCGTTCCTGCGTCGCCTGGTGCAGTACCAGTTAGCCAACTTAGCCAAGATTTTTTATAGCGGGCAGAGGAATAATAGTCGTTGTGGCGGCTTGGCGTATGACAAGGCGCTTGCCCCGCTAATGGACTTTATTGAGCGATACGATCTGGAAATGAACATGCCGAAAGGTCATGAAATTTTCTATTCTCGCTACGATATGACTGATGAAGAGTATGAGGAACATCTTGCAGCTTGTAAGGTGATACTTGATACACCCGGAGCTGACGTGGTTCTGGAAACTGCGGAGGCGCAAAGTGAGCTAGATGCTAAAGACGACGTTGTTGAAAAGGGGGCTGGTGATGTTGAATGATCATTACAAAACGCCTTGGCTGGTCTAAAGGCGCAGGGGAGTTCACCCCATTTGTTCGATGGTTGCGATAAAGAGGCAAAACATATTTATCGCATCATCATGACAGAAAACATTCCGGTGAATGAGATGGATGAAGAGAAGCTTTATTCATTCCTTGAACGCGAGAAAGCAGGGCAGGCCGATTATTCCAAACCGGTAGACCGAGACGGGTTGGCTTATGTCGATCTGAATAAAGATGTTGAGGTTTACCCATGCGTAAGTCGTGGTGGCGTAATGGAGCCTTTGGAAGAACAGCAATACTTGCTGTCATCAGTGGACGCTCAAAGTATGATTGTGCAGTTACAGTGTATGGGGCGTTTAAGCCTAATTACGGAGACAATACAGTCCTTGGCTCAGAAACATGACGGAACCCAGTTGCAAACAGCATTCCCAAGTGTGGGTGACGTGAAAGCGTGTATTGATGCAGGTCTAAGGTTGCCCAAAACGTTTATTGCCAAAATAAATGAGTGGGAAGCAATGGGGTGTTCAGAGATTAATTTCGATTTCGTTGAAAACGATTAAATCAAACTGAGCGCATAAGTAAGTCATTAGCCTATACAGAGGATGTGGCCGCTAGTTTTCGTGGCAAGGCGCTTGCCCCGCTAATGGAATTTATTGAACCATATGTTCTGGAACTGAGGGGCCAAAAGCTAGAAATTTTAGCTTGGGGCAAAATTTGAAAGAACCAGCTCATGGAGTGGGTTCTTTATATTTCAAAATAAATGAGCTTTTCATTCGTTGGTACAAATTCTGCATAAAAAACACGAAGAAGTCGCCATCCAGCGTAGATGTGAAAAGTTGTAAAGTACACTGAAATATTCGCTTTGCGACTTGCGTGGGTTGTCTATAAATTTTACACGGAGATGTTTTTATGAAATGGATTTTTAGCATTGTCACTGCGGGTGTATTGTTCGCTGGTTCTGCCAATGCAAAGTTGATGGAGTTTGACTTAGAATCAGAAGGAGATGGCCTGGTAACGCTGGATACCAATAGCGGGCTAATGTGGCTTGATTTGACAGTGACTGGTGGGAAATCGATTTCACAAGTTAAGGCCATGTTGGCTAATGGTGAACTCGAAGGCTGGCGTTTACCAGTGGCGCAAGATGTTTATGATTTGGCGTTATCTACATTTTCTAGCTTGAATGATATAAGTACAACGTACATGTACTTGAATACGGATGCGGAAGATATAGAGCAGTTTGCTCTAATGGGGCAAAATGTAGGGTTCTACACTTATGGTCAATATGAGATTGACGGCGAAGGAACATACTTGTTAGGTGCGTTTCCAAATAAAGTTACAATTAACTATCAATTGGATTATTATAATGGTCAGGATGTAAATCGCGATTATGATGGCGTATTCTTGGTGTCCACTAATTACGATATGGCTATCAGCGGGTCTGACATGGAGAATATATCAGGCATAACAGACGTTCCCACGCCTTTGGCCTTTGCGAGCTTAGCGCTGATGGGGATGCTTACGAGTCGCAGAAAGCAACAGTAACCAATTAAGTTACCAGACAATAAAAACCCGCCACATGAGCGGGTTTATTTTTGCTTGATTCAAACGAACTCGTTATCCACTTCGTCTTCGTCACTGTCTTCGACAATAGGCATAAAAGCGTAATCTTCGTGAACGCTGGCAAATATGCCAAGGGCGTTAAGTGCTCCGTCGTTCGCGAATTCAATGCCACGTTGGATACCCTCAAGGTACGTCATATCGTTTGAATGAAAGATTTTACCGCCGGCGATAGTCGGTGCGTCACCTTCAGGTGTTTTGGGCGCATCTACCAGCTGCACAGTAGATGTGTTTACGCGTTCGCACAATTCGTCAATCTCTTCAGAACTTAACGGCTCAACATCATCGAAATGGGGGAGTTGTCGATGGTAGCCATCGATCCCTTCACTGCCTTCAATGATGTCCTGTAAAACGCGCAGGCCTGCCAGTATTGAACTTTCTTGCCGATAATTTAATTGCTCGGTCATGGTAATGAGTCTCTGGTTAATTGGGTTGGCGACAAGGCTTACTTAAAGTAAGCCTTAACCTCTTCGCTGAGCACGGCAGCGTTGACTTCAATGTTTTTGATGCCAAGATTGATAGGATCGACATGAAAGATCTCATAGTGCGTGACGCTTTTCTTCTTCAGGAAGGTGTAGCTATCCAGCGCTAATAGGTCATCAGTTGTGTAAACCTCGCCATTGTCGTTGATCTTCTTGGCCATCACCATGCGGCGACCTTCGTTTATTTTTAGAAATTGTTCTGGTGTTGCATCCATATTGTTTCCCCTGTGTTGGCATGTCATTTCGATATGGACATATTACCAAATGGAGAGAATAAAACAACACTTTTGTTGTGTTTTAGGAGAAATAATTGAAATAACTCAACGCCGATACAGGGGTTAACATACGGCGCTGAGTTGAGTTGGGAAGCTGGTGGATTAGCTGGCTTCAAGTAGCGCCAGTTTACTCTTTAATCGCGCTATGCGACTTTCTTCGCGTTCGATTTCATCTTGTGCGTTCTTAATGGCGTACTGTTTAGCGGCATCAAATTCAGTGAACACCGTTGAATGTTTCATATGCAGCGTGCCGTCAAGGTTGAAGTATAGCGTTTTAAAATAGCTTTCGTGGTGGCCTTGGCCGTAATCAGTGTCGCTACCTGGTGCCAGTTCAGTTTTTGCCTGAATGAACTCACCACGGGGCGTTACGTCCTTTACAGTGAGGTTTAGGATCACATGGTGATCAGTAACGGCGTAAAGGGTGTCTGGGACGTTTGTTTTTGGCATTACCTTGGCCTTATCGATAAATAGTGACAGTGACAACCGTTTCATACGGCGTATCGGGGCATCCCTGGCTGCGTGAGAACACGTCAGAGACCATGGTCACCTCATCGGTAAACTCATCAGCATCGACGGTTAAAACGTCCTGAGAGGCCATTTCAGCAACGAGAGCGGTGCGTGTGTCAGCATCCATCGATTTGATGAGATCAGCCATGTTGGTTTGTTTGATTTGCTCAACGAGCTTTTGTGCTTCAGTCATGATGAGGCTCCGGTACCCTGAATTACTCAGGGTACTTTGTGTGGCGTAGGCCAGCTTCAAGCTGATCTGTGAATTTAAGCATGAATTTCTGGAAGTCGTCAGAGCATTCGATGATGTGGTCGATTTCTTCCTGTGCAATCTCGAACGTGCGATTAACAATGCGCTCGTAGTTGTCCTGCAAGAAGTTAACAACCATGAAGCGTACCGCCCACTCACTGATATTGATCAGGTTGATACCCAACTCATTGCCACGGCTTTGGTACAGCTTAAGCGCTTGGCGGTCAGCGTTCGCACGGTAAGGTGCAAGGGCTTTGTAGAACTTTGAAACAATTTCAGGTGTGTTTACACGGTTGGAGAACTCGGTACCCAAGCTAACAACGGCTTCTTGAGTTTTAACGAATTGGACTTCAATGCAATCAGCAATAACGCGCTTTAATTGCGGGTTACCTTTGAACATTGGGTTGTAATGGTTGATAGCAACGTACACTACGCATGATAGTGTTTCTGTAACGATGTCTTGTGAAGATAAAGTAATTTGTGTCATGCTGTTTCCCCTGTGATTGGCATGTCATTTCGATATAGACATATTACCAAACTGAGGGAATAAAACAACACTTTTGTTGTTATTATATTGAATTATTTTTCGATGATTCACGCAGCGCCATTGAGTGAAAAATACCAGTCTCCGCGAAGTTCTGAGACAGGCAGGGTGGAGAGGTGTTGCCACCCCTCCTTTAACTATTACACACGGTCAATAACCAAGTCGCACGATTTCGAATGCGAGGTACCATGGGTTAGCGAGTCATGTTCAATTTCATGACCATCAACACTGGTTACATACAGGTTAAGGTGATCATCTTCATCAACAACGATATCGATTTTCCAGTCATCAATGGTGATATTGCCTTCAATGGTTGGAGCTTCGGCATCACCTTGGCTGCGGTACTCGGCTTCAATTTGTTCTGAGGTAAAACGGTAGCCTAGTTCATTGGCCCCACCGATATCGGCTCCGGTCTCTGAAATTGGAGTACCGTCTTTGTGAGTGACTTCGACAGTCAATTCAGTGCCACGAAGTGCGGTAGCGATGATCCATCCTGCGATGGTAAAAGATGCGTTTATATTCATGCTGTTTCCCCTGTGATTGGCATGGTTAAAATTAAAGACCCGAGTAAGCTTCTTGGCGAGAGCATCTAGGGTTAAGTTTGTTTATGGCGTCTTTGATGTCAGTCAGCAATAGCTCTGTGTCAGCAAGGGCGCTAAGAGAGAAATATTCGATATCACGTGCTGAGACGTTTGATGTGACGGTCATTGGGTAGACTTCATCTTCGGTCCCATCAACGATCATCAGCGAGAAGCTGTATTCTTCCGACATGAAATCGACATGGATTTGTGCGCTGCCGTTAGTGAAGCTGATTGAATCATCAAGTCCATCAAAGGTCGCTTTGGTGCCGGATTTTAAAGTGATATTTTGCATGCTGTTTCCCCTGTGATTGGCATGTCATTTCAATATAGACATGTTACCACAGAGGAATATAAAAACAACAAAAATGTTGTGTTTTTAGCAGTTATTTTAGGCTTATTCTTCGAGCTTAATCTCTTCGGAATATTTGCGATTGCCTCGGTCCAAACAGGCTTGGAAATCTACCCCTTGTTCATCAGCGTAATGCTGGAGATTACACAGAAGATCTGCAATTTGCGTTTCCGGCTCTTCGTCTTGAATGTCCGATACCTGACTAAATTTTTGCAGTGCGCGAAATGCACTCTCTGCGCGGTCTTTATTGGTTCTTATGTCCATGGCATTTACCCTGTTACATGTATGAATAGACAATACGCTTGCATCTTTTAATGCAGCTTATGTGGCATTGGATGTAAGGCTTATAAAAGTTTTTGATTTCTTCCGTTGCGTACGGGTTGTTATCAAGAAGCTTTTCATAGCCATCGCACACCTCATGCAAAGCAACCTCAACCTTCATCATGGTGCCCAGTTCATCTTTTTCAGACTGCTCTGATTGCTCTGACTCTTCCGATTCAGGTGTTTGAATATGAGGCGTTAATTCTGAAAATTGCGGTGACGCGAATTTGTAATCCGTGATCCCCAGTTGTTTCAAAATATTGTCCATGAATTTACGGTTTAATTTGAATAGCATGTGATACTGATCAAGTACCTTTTGTATCCAGATATTGTCGTTTTCAATGAGCCATGCGTACTTAGCGTTGATTGCATCTAACGTACCCACGACAGTTAATAAGCGTTCAGACATAACTGCTCCTTAGATGAAGGGGAGGGGCTTCCTCCCGTTGGGGTTAGATGAATACTGGTACACCAGATTTTAGGCTAGGTGAGTAGCTGCGTTCGTTTGGTTTGCCGACCCATAGCGCGCGGTCATTGTCGTACGTTAGTGGGGTTTCTTGTGGTGACTTTTGCTGCTTGGTGAGCTCACGGCCAATGTTGATCAGCTGCTCAACCGTCATGCTGCCAACGTCATTTAATGGAACGCTGCGGACAGAGAACATCTCAAGCGCATTGTCGATAAATGACTGCTGTTTTTTGCGCGCTTCAATGGCGACATCAAACCCAGCATCAAGCGAGTCATAAGAGTGAGTTTCGTGGTGAGTGGTTGCGTCCATCTCATCCAGTGATACATATTCATATTCGTCACCAGATTTGCGGTAGGCGCCGATTTCAACCTCTTCATTGCCCAGACACTTGGCCATTGCTTTGCCCATGTTCTGAACGTTGTACATGTTACCGTAAGAGCAGTCACCGTTGTCTGAATCGACATCGTATACTGCGCCTTCTGACATCGCGTCTAAAAAGCCCGCTTTACCAGTACCAAAATCTGAACTTCTAAATACACATAATTGAGCCATGCTGTTTCCCCTGTGAATGCATGTTGTTTCGATGTAGTTATAGTATCATAGGGGATAATAAAAACAACACTTTTGTTGTTATTAGTGTGTTTTATTTTCAGTGTCATCCAGCAAGGTTGTGGCGACAGCGTCCCCTCGCGCCTTTGCGATACAGTCTTTGACGTAGGTTGATGAATTGTAGCGGCTGTAGGTTTTGCCATCATCGCAGGTGATATAAGGCATCTATATTGGTCCTTTGGGTATAGGGTGATAGCCGGTAGCGACAGGGGGATGCCACCGGCCATCAGATTACTCGCTGATGTTCAACGTCTCAGCGATGAATTTGGATAAATAAGGTTTATGCACTGGGTGAAACTCGTAGTTTCTGCTTAACCAGTAAAGGTGGTCACTTAGCTTCTTCCCTTTACCTTCGTGCCATACGTTTAACGTCTTGGTCATACGCTCAGCCATTTCTGGTTCTAGTGTTTCGTTTTCAACAGTGAAGTGAGCGCGTGACTTTACGTACCAGTTAACGAACTGGTTGAAGTCCATACCAATAAACCAGTCGTCATCTTCAAACATTTGCGCCAGCTCACTTGCAAACTCGTCAGAGATGTTCTCGCAAGGGTGAATGCGGCACAGACGCATGATCTTCTTGTTGTAACCTTCGGCTTTAAGTTGGTTGTAACGGTTGGCGAATAACGTGATCCACTGCATGTAAGGTAACGCCAATTCTTCAGTCGTGAAGTTATCTAAGTTGAAATTTTTGCCGACAAAGAATGCGCGTCCACCGTTCAGCTTTTTCATCATTGCTTCAAGGAATGCGTTTAACGGGTTGACGAAATCGTCATCAGCACGGGCGTTATTAATTTTCACCTGCATTGCCGCTTCGCGAACTTGTGGATTTTCGTGTTCAAGCAACTCATCCATGTCGTCATCGTCGTAAGGTACGTAGAACGGACGAATAGCGTCAAGAAGTGGTTTTACCCAGTCATGTGCCAAACGGCCTGGGAAATCGCGTTCAATGCGCTTGATGGCATTATCAAAGCCCTTTGGGCCTGTAAGGCAACGGAAGTTCATTTCAAGAGAGCGCGCAGCTAATTGGTTATCTTTGTCGCTCATTTGTAGTAAGAAAAAATCTAATACGTTCATGCTGTTTCCCCTGTGATTGGCATGTCGTTTGTCTATGTGTTCATATTACCATAGCGGGAAACAAAAACAACACTTTTGTTGTTTTAATCGGGTTTTATTTTAGTACGGCGACAATTTTGACAATCCGGCAGGTTGTACCCATCGTTGCATGTGGGGATAGGGTTCAGTACCACGCAAGGCGGCCATCCCTTTTCCATTTACGCACATGCCAGCATGGTGAAGGCCGTTGATGCCGACGTAAGCATTCATTTGCAAGGCTTTGAGTATGTCATGCCCAGTGCCGTCATAGCTCTTAGCGTCGATAATGTCACAGGGTTTAATCCCTAAGTGGATACCAGCCGCATACGCCCATGCCGTAGCCTCGGTTTCAGAACATTGCATAATCGCTTTCGATAAAGGGCTGTCTGGCTCTATGTTGTCACGTTCCAGTGAGTCAAACATAGCGCGAAGACCAGACATAAGGCCTTTGCTCATGAGATGTCTGTATTCCATTGGGGTTATCGCTAGGTGAGCTGCTTCGTGCAGTAGATCAGCCAATGAAGCAACCTCAAGATCATAGAGTAGCGTGCCATTTTGAATGAGTACACCGGGGATGAATCCGTTAGCACCCGGTTGAGCCTGGGTGCTGATACCGATGGATTCAAAAAAGCGGATCACTGTGTCTTTCACACTTACCACCCGTAACCATCTTGCCCAATGCCAGCAGAGCTGAAAGGGTGGGTGTCTTTGTTAATTTCATCAAGCGAATGAAGCGAATCAAAGTTTGCACCACGAGAGTGATTGTTTTTCTGGTGTCTTGCTTTGCACGATTTCGAATAGTATTTACCCCAACCGCGCTTAACGTCAGCGGTTCTAACCTGTTTGGTTTTTCCGCAACCGCATAAGCATGTCATGTTTTGCATAGATGCCATAATTATCCCCTGATGAATATGGGTGATTTACGTTAGAAGGTGTCGCTGTGATGACGGCTAGTTAAACGTGCCGTCATGTTTGTGATCATCTTCCCAAGTCAGGATGCGAATAATATCGCGGGTAAAGTTGCCAATAATGAGCGGTGATGACGTAATAATGTCTACTCGCTCAAAGTTGTTGGCGCTTACATGGTCATTCATGCGAGCCATTAGGCTTTGTTGTTCATGAACACTGAGATGGCGTTCAGGGAACATAAGCACCGGACATGTATCTGTGATCGGCTCATTATTGAAAATCTTGTCCAGAAGCTCAGCGCCTGCATCACGAATAAGGTCAAAACGTTCGTGTCGTGGCGATGCCATTTTAACGCAGCCTACTCGAACTCCGTAAGGGAAGGAAGGTTTTGCCTCTTCTGGATTAATGTCACCTAACCAATCGTTAAGTATTTCGGCAAAGGTAGTGAATGTGGTCATGCTGTTTCCCCTGTGAATTGCATGCTGTTTCGATAGGTTCATCATATCAAAACAAGGGAATAAAACAACACTTTTGTTGTTGTATTTTGAATTTATTTTGCGGATTTAATTTGCTCGATTCGCGCTTTAAAAGCGGCTTGCTTTTGGTTTATCTCTGCATCATCCGGCTTGTGCGATGTCAGTGCAGTCGTCATTGTTATCGTTTGCTCGCGGATTCCAGATAGATAAAAGGTAAATGTACCAGCGCCTTTCTCGTCAAACCATGCATCAACGGTGTAATTGTTTGTGTTGAGTGTGCCATTGACGATGCGGTTAGCAATTTTATCAACGCTTTTTGGTGCGAACTGAACGCCAGCACATTGAGTGCAATGGATCACCCATTTACTAACAATTCCCAGCTTGCGATGGTGCGCATTAGTTTTCTCGGGGTTCCCCTTTCCTTTAAGAACGGGTTTGCCGCATTTGTAGCATGTGCCTGGGTGTTTGTTTCTCATTTCGTCGCTAACCTATTGCTGAGTAATATCGGCACCTGGTGAGGTGCCTAAGTTGCTTTCTGGATTACTGGCCAGCAATGGCTGGGTGGTTAGGGTGTTCTGTTACAAACTGTTCAAACTGGCTTAGCTTCATGCCAATAATGTTTATTGGGTTGATGCTGTCGTCATGGAAGCGAACTTCGTCAGCGATAGCGTCAATTTTCTTGTCGACGTAGATAGAATTTGCGATTTCCTGTGCATCATTGTGCGTGCCGGCAGTCGCGAGGATTTCAAGTGTGCTGCGCTCAAAAACGACACAGTATGTGCGCTGGATAGGTAATCCATTTACTGGGTTGTTGCCGCCGCTAGTTGGAATTAAAGTTGTTACTGTCATGCTGTTTCCCCTGTGATTGGCATGTCATTTGTCTATGTATTCATAGTACCACAACGGGAAATAAAAACAACAATTTTGTTGTGATAAAGTGAGAAAAATTGAAATATTTTAACGGTAGGCTTGTTTGACGTAAAGGTTGTTTGTTCATAGTTTAGCCTAACACAAATACAACATTTGTGTTGTTTTTTATGGGTGTATTCTGATATCATTGATTTCTATTAAGTTACACATTTAAAGCAATAGGTGCGAGGTCGTCATGGCAAATGATAAAAAGAATGATAAGAATGAAAGAATTGATTTTTTTGTTGATCAGTTTTTAGGGATGAAACATAAACACGAAGTCAAAGAGAGTGGAATAAATGCTTTGAGCGGTAATGGCGCATGGTCAATAGAAGAAACTGACCCATCCAAAGCAATTAGACGTTCGTTCGAGCCAGATCACCCATTCCTTGTTAGTTTTGGTCTAGGCATCAAAGATGAAACGTCAGAAAGACTGTTCTCTGATGATGCTGGGTACTTGGTTTCAGATATAAAAACACTTATCGGAAATGGTTTTGAATGTGCATTGCTAGATGGTCTTTCAGTAGCATGGATAAAGGTGGTACCTACCGATTTAAAAAGGTTGAAAGGTGTGAGTGCTGCCCGTCATGATGCCGCTTTCGAATGGCATTACCGTAGACAATGTTTCGACGGTAGTGGGGAGTATGTTAAATGTCTTGCTGTTACCTATAAAAATAAATCGGTTCCTGTATTTTACAATGGTAAACCATGGGAGAACGTGGGTGATAAACTAATCGCGTTTTGCTCAATGGTTGAAGATATTTTACGTAAAGATGTTTTTCATGCCACGTTCACAAACAAAGAGACTGGTAAAGGGTTGAAGATTGCTCTTAGTGGTGAGGGTATCGTTGACCTTATGAAATTCAGAGAAAGTCCCACAACTGAAACTGGTCGAAAGCGCCCCGTGTTACACTGGGTTAAAGAACATCTTCGCAAAACGCAAGGTGTCACTTCTCAAAATGTTCGTGTTGAAAAGTACGAGCGCGGCATTGATGATTTCGAATCAGATGGTTATGTTGTTTCCATAAATTTGCCAGAAGAAACATTCGAAACAATGAAATCGAAACAATAGGTGAGAGTTGAAATGGATGCGAGCTTGGCATTCTAACGAGATGTAAAGCAAGGGATAGCCCCTTGCCTTACCCTTAGTCGCGGCTGTTCGCTCAAGGGTGTGTAGTTGTTACTATGCTAGTTTTCTTCAGAGTTATTTGTGAAATCCTTCAGCACCTCATTGTGATCGAAACAGTCCCAGTCTACAGGGAAGTAGCCAACGAAAAATAAGTCTGGTCTGTCAGTGAATGTTTCTGCGTACATGTTCATCTTCTCTCTCACGAGAGAGTAATCGTGATAACTAATGTTAAAACATCTAGGGGTAAGGGCCTTTTTGTTTAGCTTTGGATTATTTACGAACTGCCTGTCCCACCACGGACTGAATGAGCGAAAGATCTCTTTTGTTTGGTTTATGCGCTGGCGACCTGTAATGCGAAAGAAATGATTGATTTTCGCCAGCATGCCTGGCGGCGTCATTGTGTCGGTTGTAAACCCAGAAGTAACAATATCCCAATATTCATCATTATCGATAATACCATCTGAAATAAGACTAGCCTTAAATATTTCTTCGAAAAGAGTTACGCCGTCGTGTACCCACTCGGGGAAGTGTGATGTAGCTAATTGGCTTCTAAACAATCTAACCATGACAAACGCCGTAATATAATCATAGTCAACAGCATATCTAGCCTCATTTGTTTCATCTTCGTAATACCCGCGAGCAGTTTTTCTGTCAACGAAACTTGTTCGCATGTATTGTGAGATACAAAGGTGATGTGACCACGGCCAATCGTCGTAATGTCTTGTGATTTCGTGACGCTCTCTTGAGCAAAGTAATGTGTAGATCAAACAAGAGAATAAATTAAAGTCATTCTTGGAAGCTTGTAAAGTAAATCCCACCCTATCAGGAAGCGAACTGAATCTGATGCTGTCAAATAATTCCATGGCGATTAAAGGTTATACATGAGTTAGTGGCGTTTATAATTGGTAACAGTACCACGGAAGCTCTCAAAAAAACAACAAATATGATGTTTGAATTCAGTTAAGGGTGACCCGGCGCCAGACAGGGGATCTAGCGCCAAGTCAAAAGGGTTGGCTCAGCACCAGACAGGGGAGCGGTGCCAAGCCGAAGAAGTTGACCCGGTGGCGACAGGGGATGCCACCAGGTCTAATAGGGTGGTTCGACGGCTAATACAGGGGATGCCGTCAAACCTAATGGGTGACTCAATGGCCGGCAGGGGACCCGCCATCAAGTCTAAAGGGGCGACTTAGCAGCTAAACAGGGACGCCACTAAGTCTAATGGGGTGCCTCGCTCGTACAGAGTGAGCAAGGCTACAGGGGTTCGGTTAACCGTTCCCGCGACTGTGCCAAGGTTTAACAGGCTCCATAGCCGCTTCAAAAAGTTTTACTAAGGTATACACATAGCCAAATATAGAGGCAACGAAAAAGTATCCTAACAAGTGAGCCACAATACCCAAGTTATGCGGCTTTTGACCTAGTTCAACTAACAACAGGTCGTTGTAATACGCTGCTGAACTGCCAGCGGCACAACAAATCAATGTTGCTATGATCAGCATTGATTCCACAGAGAACAATGCGTGTTTAATTCGTTCGAACATACCCGGACCTACGCAAGCTCAGCTTGATTGTCGTTGATATACGCTACCAACTGCTGCTCAATGCTTGGATCAGCTTCTATGGCGAAGCGTACAGCGTCCAAACCCGCATCCATGAATTCATCTTTGTTGTCGGCCGCAATGTAAGCACAAGCGTTTACGGCGGAATACATGGCATGGTTAACCTTCAAGTCTTCCATTTTGCTCGCAATCTCATTGATTGCAGTACGGGCCTGACCATCAGCATGAGCAAGGTCAAATATGTCCCAAGTCTTTTCGTCTGCAAGATGTGCTTTTGCAGCATCGACAGCACTAAAAATTCGGCGGTCATCCGGATGCGCTTTCTCAAACACCGGTAGTGCCAGCTCAGCCGCTTTGACAGCGATTTGAGCGCGTGCAGCGTGGCTCATAGCCCCCATTGCAAAATAAACGTTGGTTACTTCTGTCATGACCGGTCCTTAATGCTGAGTAATGTCTGCTAATTCTTCGTAGAATTTAGCGGCCTGGCGTTCGCAGGTTTCGATAATGCTTGCGAAAGTCCAGAACATCACAATAACCGATGCCATTACAGCGTATATGAGCAAGTACGTAATCCACTCTTGTTGCAGTGTAGCCCAGCCCAGATTTTCTAGGCGGAGATACAGTGCGTATAATCCACCAGCGGTAACGATAGTTAACAAGCTTGCGAACATGGTGTTCACTGATGGTTCTGTAAATTTTGTTAATAACTTCATGCTGTTTCCCCTGTGATTGGCATGTCATCTCGATATGTGTTCATCATACCAAAACCACCGAACAAAACAACACTTTTGTTGTTAAAAGTTAAACTTTTTTCGTCGGATTGGTGGCGAAGGGTTACCCTTCGCTCCCCGTGTTCTCGGAATACACAGCATCCCAATCAGTTTCCGCGCCTTGCTTGTCCCACTCCCACTTGAGCGAGTCTACTGGCACAGTGAAAGGTTTAGCGTCAATGGTGGTCAGTGAGCGTATGGTCGCCTTACCATCTTCAATCGCTTCGACTTTCACGATATCGGCATCAATTGGGCCGACAACTTTGTCCCAGATGTAATACTCTTTGCCGACCTCTGGTGTGTCGACCAAGTTTTCTTCAATGTAATTGCGTTCCATAAATCCCTCGTCAGGGGCAGGACACCCACCCCTTTTAAAATGATTACTGTGCGTCGGCTACTTTCAGGTACTCGATAGAGCCTTCAATGGTGCGCGCAAGGCGTTGCAGACATTTGTCTGACAACTGTTGGTTGTGATAGCGCTTTGAGTAAGACATTGTGATTAATTTCTCGAACGTGTCTGGATCATAGTCAAATGCTTCGTCGATAACCTGGTCGCTGTATTTTTTCAGGAAGCTAACCACCATCATGCGCACGGCGATGTAAGGTAATTCAATCAGGTTGAAATCATTACCAGCACAATTGTATTGCGCCATTGCTAGCTGCTCGGCTTCGCTTTGCTCTTTTGCGAACGATGCGTACATTTCCTTTAATTGCTCTTCTTCGTTAACGCGTGAAGAGAATGAGCGATCTAAACCCATCGCTAGCTGGGAAGTAGAGCCGAAAGCTAAAGCGGCGCGCATAGCGCTCTTAAGCTGGTTTTTGACGCTATCAAGGTTTTCATTGTTGAATGAAATTTGCGTACCAGCGTTATCAAGCAATACAAACATGATGCTGCTGATGGTGTCTGCTGCAACCGTGTTGTTAGCGCCTAAATCGAAGTAATAAGATGTGTTCGTTGCCATGTTGTTTCCCCTGTGAATACATGTGCTTAGTTGATGTATTCATAATACCATGACGGAGAATAAAAACAACACTTTTATTGTTTTTATTGCAAATTATTTTACCATCGGAATATAGCGATCTTCCGGCGGCTCAAAATCATCGGGAACGACAAACAACGGAATAAGTAGCTTGTTTAGTTCGTCATCACGCTCTATAAGTTCCTTTGCACGCCCCTGAGGGAATAAAGGGTGTCTCGCCATGTTTGCTTCGTAGCGGATACGGCGAATGGTTATAAGTGCTAGCCGCTCGAATTCACTATTGTTGACATACTCGCTGCTGCAAGGGTCATCAAGCTGTTTGTGCATTTTACGAGCATCAAGAACCTTATTGTAATACATATCAACTGCATCAGGATCTAGCCTAATGGAATCAGCCCAAAACTGACACAAGACACGCTTCCCCCTTTTAAATTCCAGTAGGAGAAATAACGTGAGCGCCCCTAGATGTTTCAGAATTTCAACAACCTGAACATCTTGGTCTGTGTCGTTTGTGGCTTCATTGAGCTTTTCCAGCTCATGTTCTTCAATGCCAAGGCGGAGAAGTTCTTTTACGTTGGTCATCATGAATTGCATGGTGAGTCCGTCCTTATAGGATTGAGAAGGGCTTTCGCCCCTCGTGGTCGTCGCTACTTGATGATGTCCCAGTATTCGCGAGCAATGAATTGGTGGAACGGCTCACGTGCGATGTCAACACCTGCCATGCGGGCAGCTTCGATGCCTTGTTTTTTGATGTAGTCCCACATATCAGATGGGATAGGGCTGGTTGATGTAACTGCGTCGTTACCTGGTGTCTTGATGACCACCAGTGCTAATTTTTCTTCTATCTCTGGCGCATCGATGATACGAACCGTTGCAAAGCTGCCATTTGCTTCGTCAACGCCAGTGTGAAAAGAACCGAAAGTGCCTGTTGTAAGTTGTGCTGTCATGCTGTTTCCCCTGTGATTGGCATGTCGTTTGTCTATGTATTCATAGTACCACAAGGAGCATTAAAAACAACACTTTTGTTGTTTTTATTTTAAAAAATATCGAAATAATTTAACTTATGCAGCAAGGCTTTTAAGTTGCAGTATATCTTTCATCTCAGCGAACACGGGGACATTGTGACGGGCAATCAGACCGGTTCCCACCAACTTCCCTTTTTCCATTTTAATAGAGCCGATGATCACACCAGGGTCAATGAAAAACACACAGCGTTCAGAGCTGTTTTCATCCTCTGGGTGCATAAGGTTAATCTCATAGCTGTTAGGATCAACGTTCTCTAAAGAGAAGGCGACATTTACTAAGTTGTTTTGAGCTGTCTGTGTCATAGCCAAATCTTGCGAATAATAACCCAACTCCAAACCTGGCAGCGGTGCCAGATTGGAGCTGTGTTAGGTTGGGAATAGGGTGCCCCGCCAGCGAGTTGCATAAGCGGGGCGTACAGGGGTTCTATTTAAGCTTGGCTTGTAGGGCGTCCCACAGTGGCGCCAAGTCGTTTACTTTGTCCAGCTTCACGAAGCCAACCGGACGGATGGCATCAATGTCGTCGACTTCTACGATGGTTACACCGACTTGTGGAAGCTTAACGCTCTTACGACCGTTCATAGATTTGCGAATAATTTCAAATTGGTCTGAGTTAAGGCCTGCAAATGAGAACTCGATACGTTGCACTTGGTGCTTGTTGCGAACATAGGCGTCGATATACTCAAGCGCTTCGTCAACAAATGAGAAGGTGAGTGTCTTGTCTTCTGACGACAGCTCCAGTTCAAATTCTGAGCCGCTGTTGGGTTTACCTTCTTCTTGGCATTCCACGTAGGTAACCAACGAGAGACGGTAATCGCGAGTCTGGATGATCTCTTGCTTAAAGATACCGGTTAGCGCTTGTTTAGGCGTGATGCTTTCTTTGTCGCCCTGACGGTCAAATAGTGATGCAATGTCAAGAACGGCTGATGAAGTAGTTACTTTAAATGGCATGTTGTTTCCCCTGTGAATACATGTCTTTAGTTGATGTAGTCATAATACCACGACGGGAAATAAAAACAACACTTTTGTTGTTAAAATATGAAAATAATTGAAATATTTCAACGTAAGGGTGAGCCGGTATCGCGACTCACGCCAGAAACACGTCAGGTTGTGCTTGTTATCGGCCCGTCTTACCCAGTCTGTGACCTTTGGTTAATGGGTCATTCAAGTCTAAATCTGTTTCCAGTTCAAGCCCTAGATAGGCGGCGACAACCTCGGCAAAAGAGGTTCTCTCGAAAATATCCGCCGTCCCTTTTTCATCATCATGCCGCCAGACAACGACCTGTTTTTCTTCTTCATCAATGGTAAATGAGATAGGCCCCAATACAGGCTTAAGCTCATGCTTTTCATAGATGAGTCTGGACATCGTGATTAACGTGTCGCTATGTGGTGTTAAAAGTCCCAAATTAATCTCCTTATAAACTGGGGCCGCTATTGCGTATGATAAATAAAGATAGGGCCGCTATTGCAGCCCTATGATATTGGTTTACTTGTTAAATGTGTTGATGTGCTCGCGCATTTCATAGGCCACAGAGGTGAACCCGGTGATGATTGGTGTTACCTCAACGCCCATACGTTCGGCGATCACTTTGGCCATCGCTTCAGGTGTGTCTTGCCACTCAACACCGTCAACATTGTCGTCGTCGTCAATACCCACCCACATGGAGACGTTGCCGTCTTGCATGTTGTTTGGCTCAGTAATGCCAATGAACGGGCGGTCATCTGTTCCGGCAACAGTCAGATTGATGTAAATAGGGTCGCATGTGTTTAGGTTGCTAAGGTCCTCAATGGTACAACCCATCCCTTTTAAGCGTTCGATGAGCTTGCGAGTGTCCTTGTTGCCAAAAAAACGATTTAGCTTATACAGGTCGCAAATGTCATCAATGCAAAGCTTATCAGAGCCTTTTTTGCGCGCGAGTAAGGTGAAGATGGCTATCGCAAATATAAGTGTTCCGATAGCACCGATGAATAGGGTAAATCCTTCAATTTTTTCTGCCATGTTGGTGATCTCCTTATCGTTCCCATGGTGTTTTAGCGCCTTTCGGGAACGTCACACTAGGGAACTGTTCACGAATGTTGCGCATGGTGTCTGAAGCTGTGCCGCGAATGTAGTACGTAACCAGTTCATGCTCAAAGTGATGTGAATACGAAACCGAGTCATAGAAGCCATCAGGACGCTTGAAAAGCATCAGGCGCAGATCCTGGTTAATCGCGATAAATTCGTCGTCTTTGTTGCACCATTTAGGCGCTAGAAAGTCGCTGACTTGTTGATCGGTGAATGTATGCTGCTGCTCAGGAATGGTGTTTTCAGTCTTTGGAGCAGGGCGACCTTCAACCAGTAAATTGACACGGTCAAGGTCCGGATGGGCCATCTTTGATACCATGACGCTTTCTGTTTCGCCTAGCATGCAGTTTGGCTCACCGCAGATATCATCTTCTACAATGATCACTTCAACGTCTTCACCGAGATTCGATGCGGCCCAGTCGATTTGTGCGTTTTCATCAAGCTTAATTACGATTTTTTTATCAGACATATGTTTCCCCTGTATGAGTCTGTTTTTTCAATATAGACATCATACCAAACCGGAGAAATAAAACAACACTTTTGTTGTTTTTATGGTAAGTTTTTTATATACTGGGTTTATTGATTAAACAGGGGAAGCAATCATGGCTAAAGAAAAGAAAATAGCAACACCGTGGAACGTGAGCCGACGCGCGACAGCGAAGGTAAAGAATCCACTTCCAGCACCAACAAAATGTAATTGCTGTGCATCAGAAGCGATTGAAATCGTAGAAAACAGCAAAGTGTACAACGGGCGCTCTTATGGCAAGTACCCGTGGATTTATTTGTGTGGTGACTGCGGAGCATACGTTGGTCTTCATCCCTTTACCAATATTCCATTGGGTACACTGGCCAATGAAGAAATGCGCAAAGCGCGTAAAGATTCAAAGTTCTACTTCACGCCGCTTTACGCGTCTGGTGACATGGATAGAAACGAAGCCTATGAGAGACTGGCCAAAAAATTGGGGATCTCCAAGTCTGAATGCCACTTCGCATGGTTCGACGTGGAGATGTGCGCCAAAGCCGCTGATGCGTGTATTCAGATCGCTAATGAAGTGAGCAAGCGACCCAAGGTTGAAGAGTCAAAGCCGAAGGGTATTATGGCGCAGGCTTTTCAAAAGCTGGGATTGGCATAAGTGACCTTTTAGTGAATAGTGATAAGCAAGGGCGGTAAAAAACGCCCTTTTCTTTGCCCATAGAACGCCATAAGCTTCATTGTAGGGGCTTACTCTGTTAAGTGCTCGATAACCTGGGTGGCAATAAAAAACCCATACAGAGAGCTGTACGGGCTTTGGTTGGGAAGTTGGTTTACGCAGCGAGGGCTTGTTCTACTTCTTGGTAGGTCTGCGATTTTAATGCGTGTCGCGTGCGCTTGTTGTGTAAACGGCGTTTTGCCTTTTTATTGCGAATGCGCGCCCCTTTGGGTAAAAAGTTCTGACAGTCTGCCACGTCATACAGGTCTCTTGGCCAGTCGTGATCATTAATACCGTAAGTGCCAAATGGGCGGATCTTACGTCCTTTAGCCATGTGATTCTCCTATCGGTTGTCAAAAGTGTCCACAGGGCAGGCGAGTGCCCGTGGAGTGTTTAATGAATTATTGGCAATCGTTCCACAGCGAGATGACGTCATCAGGTGTCACTGCACTGTCATCGCCTGACACCACTTCTTCGACATACTCGTTGATGGTGTCATTGTTGGCATCACTGCCAACCCAGTGCTCGACCTGTTCTGTCGTCAGTTCTGAGTTGTAACGCTTGTTCATGCCGTCAGTAAGTTGTTGAATTAAATTTGCTCGATTAGACATTCATGTTTCCCCTGTTAGTGAATGTTGGGTGTGAGCTTAAAGCCCACACGATTCTTTCCAGTTAGCCGTTCTCATTACTTCGCTTGTATGTGGGCAAGCAAACGTAATGTCGTCACCACCGTCCCAAAGGACTTTTACGACAAACCCGTCCCACTCATCATCGTCATCACGATCGCCCTGAGCGATTTGTAAATCGATTTCTTCAACGTTTTCTTCGTACTCAGCAAGTGCTTCGTCATACGTGGCCATTAGACAAGGGCCTGTAATGCCGTTGAACTCAAATGAAGATGGGTTCATGCCGCCTGAGATATCCTCGATAACCTCAGCGTAAAATACGCCAGTTTCGATGGCTTTTTGCATTGCAGCTTTATCAGTTGCAGAATCTAAAAGTGCTTGTTGAATTGGATTAAGTGTCATGCTGTTTCCCCTGTGATTGGCATGTCATTTCTCTATGTGTTCATAGTAACACAGGGGATAATAAAAACAACACTTTTGTTGTTTTTATTTAAAGTTTTTTAGCCGAATTCCGCTAGGATATTTTTAACAGTCATCCCGAACACGTTTAGCGTAATACGGTCACGACGACCAATCATGGTGGTATTTGGAGTGTCGTTATCGTCCCGCCCTTCAAGTCCAGCGAGAAACATTTCAATGGCCTTTGCTCGTGGTAAACTAGGGTTGATTTTGCACACACCCGTGTTATTTGCTTTGTTCAGCAATTCACGCAGGTAGCCAACGCGAATATTACCCTCATACGCCTTCTTCTTTGCTGTAGTTTGATTCATGGCATCTATTCCTTGCAATAGGTGTATACGCAGGGGCTTTCGCCCCTTAAACGAGGTGGTTATTCTTCGATATCATCGATGTCGAGTTTTAAGCGGTCGTCGTTCAGGAAGATGTTTAGCTTAACCGTCCCGATCAGCACAAATAGTTGCAGGAACGTTAATGTGCTAAGCGCTTGCAAATCAATCTCTGGGTGAACATCTTCACGATAGATTTTGACTTCTCGCGTATCATCCAAATCGCCGTTGCGCTTAACCGGATAGCAAATCATCCAGTGGTACTCAGACTTGTCGACTTTTTTGGAACTCTCATCAATCAGGCCAATTTCAACTAAGCCATTGGCTTCATCGCGCGGCGCTTTGAGTAGGGCAATATATCCCCAATCAGACATTGTTCCAGTCCAGCGACGATTGAAGCTGTCTTCGCGCTGGGCTTCTGCGCTCATGTCGTAGTAAATGCCATTCATAGTGGCTGGGTTAATGGTGTATTCCCAGTCCAAATAAATATCACGCACTTCATCAAGGGTTCTGTTTTTATAGTGGTGTCCACTCCAGTAACGGGCCATTTCGCCTGTGACGTTCAGCAGTGTCAGCAACGTGTTTATAATCTGTTTGCTCATGATAAATCCTCAAGATTTGGGCTGGCACTGGGCCAGCCGGATAAATTACAGTTCGTACTGGCGAGTTGAAGGTATTTTTGGTGTTAAACCGCTGTACTTGAGGATCTCACTCACGGCGTCCAGCACTTCGTGAGTTAAATGACTGACGTCGATTTTAAGCGCACATTTCGCACTCATGTAGGTATCAATGTTCATGGTGACCGTGTCAGTACGGAAAAAGGCGTTGATTTTGTCTTGGAACGTGCTGGCATATGCATTGGCAATGCTATTGCCTTTTTCTTCGCGCAGAGCATCTTGGTTTTTGCCTAACTCAACAGGGCGTAAGCCTGTAATACGCTCAATCAGTTCCGGCGCTACTTCGCGGACATAAAGCGTTACTCTTCCACCATTGAAGCTAGAGAACTCAATGTGGTTTTCTTTAATTGGGTGACGGCCGAATTGGATCAGCAATCCGCTGCCCTGAGTGCGATCAGAATGAAGGATGTTGTAGTATTTACCGATAGATGCGTACAGGTCTTCTGCGTTCTGTACAAGTTGCGTCATTTTACGGTCAGTTTGAAGTGTAATAGTCATGCTGTTTCCCCTGTGATTGGCATGTCATTTCGATATAGACATAATACCAAACTACAGGAATAAAACAACACTTTTGTTGTTATTTATTGAGTTTATTTTGCGTTGGAAATTGCAGCGTTTTACACTTGATAAGCTCGACATTTTCACAGCGAACCCACTGCCACACATCGGCAGGGTAGCTGTCTTTACTGTCCACCAGCGCGAACAAGCGTTCGGTAAAGGAGAGGGCAATGACGTATTTGCGTTGGCCTTGGTACATTACCCACATCGTTGCGTTGTGCCCCATGGTGTCAAACTCGTATTGCGTCATGGCATCCCATCCTTTTCAGAGTCCCGACTTACATCGGGACAAATTCTTTCGTTGCAGTGCGCGTATATTCGATACCAACGGCATCATTAAGCGCATAGTGTGCATCTTCAAACTCTGATTTAAGTGCGTGGAACTTGGCGTCATCTACACCAAGGAATGAAGACTTGTGCAAGATGCCATATTCAAAGCCTTCGTTTTCAAGAACCAGTTGGACATCTTCAATTGTGGCAATGTTGTCCCAACCATGCTCCGCTTGACGCTTTTCATTAATAGGTGTGTCATGGTTGTTTTTATCATTAATGTAATCACGCAACGCTTGTTTAGTGATCACATAGGCTGTTCTTGCCGTTTGGAAAGCAAAATCACTAATATGGACAAAGTCTGTCGCACAGTTGATCTGTTCGCCTAAACCCCATTCTTTAGCAAACTCTTTGAGATCATCCAGTGTTTTAACGCTATCACGCGCGGCATTTTCTTTTTCTTCATCCAAGTAACTTGTGAAAGCAGGTGCTTGCGCAGCTTCCGTTCGCTCGTAGGTAAAGAATAACTCATGACCCGAGTGAGAGTGGACAAAGATGATTGTGACGCTAGTTGGGCCTACTGCTACGGCAGTTTGTTCCCACGGCTCGTCCCACTCCCAGTCTTGACCTTCTTCGTCAACAAAGTAGCAAGCTGGGCTGTCAGTCAGCTTTACCGATTCTGCATTAGGAAGCATGTCCCAGTTAATAGCTGATGATACAGTTGAAATAAGCGCATCTAGTTCGGTAGGGTTTACCTGTCCACCAACTGGTACGTGGTGATTAGAATTAGTTTGTGAGCCAAGAGTAAGTAAATTTTGAGACATAATGTTCCCCTGTGCTATGTCATTTTTTGATGTATCCATATTACCACAGGGGGAAATAAAAACAACATTTTTGTTGTTTTATTTTATAGAATCGATGCCAGTTTTAAGTCAGACTTTTTACGTATGTTTATCACCTTCAACAGCTGGCTTGTCGCCATGCTATGCATGGTCTTTATAAGCCATGAGTTTGACATTTCAAACGTACTGGAGACAAAGCTTGGAAGCAGCTCGGCTTCGTTGGCGTAATCCAGCGTGTTGAACATTGGATAATCGACCATTTTGATGACTTCTCTGGGAATGGCGATACGCGTACCAACCATGACAGACGGTGACATCTTATAGTTGCGAAGCTCCGACAGGAAGAATGTGTCAATCGTGACTTTTTTACTGCGACCGTGGACAAGGTTTGTCAGGTACTCTGCCAGCATAAGCGCTACGACCGTTCGGTTCATCGCATTATCGTTTTTTTCATTAAGTGCAATTTCAGCAAGTTGATCATCGGCGTTGCACGGGCGCATCACCCCTTTAAGGGTAGAGTGCTCAAATGTCGTGACCACTTTGCAACCGAAATCTGCTGCAAGGGCGAGTACGTCGACAACTTCGTCACGAGTGTGCTGGGCGACTGCGCTTTCAATAAGTAGACCGAGCGACATAGTTATTATGCCGCTTCATTGAGTAGAAGATTAATATCAGCCAGGTTAACCTGGATCTGATTCTTGATTTCGTCGTGAGCGCAATTGGTTTGTTCGTCCATATCATTGGCGCATAGAGCTGCTCGCTCAACGTCATCAACATGAATGTAGTTATCAAGGATCTCTTCGGCGTTATCATCAGAGATGTGCTCGCCAAAGTGTTGTGCAAATACTGATTGGACGTCTTCAGGTGTGATTTCAAATGCAAGTGACATACTAGTTTCCCCTGTGAAATATGTCGTTAACTCAATAAGTTCATATTACCACAGGGAAATAAAATAACAACACTTTTGTTGTTTTATTAGATTGTTTTGCACACCTTCGCATCAGTTAATCCATCGGTGACGCAGAGGAATATATCCCACTCATCGTCAGTGACACGCAATGCGCGCGTGGCAATCCAAACTAAGCCGCGTTCAGGTTCTTTACATTCCATTTCAAGGCGTTCGTTTTCTTGCGCCTGACCACCGTCAGAATGGTAGACAACAGCGCCCTTAATGGCAGTGGCTTCATCTTTTGCGATGGTTGGTATGTGAACGGTATTGATGTCGCCAGCTTCGATGCCATCAGCATCAAGTGCGCGAAGTTTTACGGTTACGATATATTTGGCCATGTGTTTCCCCTGTGAACATGATGTTTGCTATAGGGGTATATTACCAGAACGGCATAATAAAACAACACTTTTGTTGTTATTTAATGTGATTTTGCTGGCATTGTTTTACATGACGCCAGCAGCCACGGTTTACAGTTGTCTCCGTCCGATTTCTGAGACCTCAGAATACGACCAACAAGGTTGCGGTTTTGAGTATTTTTGCACTGTCCAAAACCAGCTTAAAACTTACAGTGTTCAACATGGCTTGCGCCGTATAGGGTCATAATAACACAATTGGGGCCTTCTCGGCATCAATCGCGTTATCGCTCAACCATTTCATCGAGTCTGGCGATCAGTTCATCACGAAACGCTAAGCGTTCATCATAGCTGAGCATGATCTCGTTTTTCTCCGGCGGATACTTTTTAAAGAGCATCTCTTGAAGAACAGTGCTAACATCACCGGCCTCGGTATCTTCCGCAACAAAACCAGTGAATTCGGGCGCAGGGCCGACCTGAAAGGCATCATTGACCATCGTCCGCATTTCAAGGTAGCGTTCCTCGTCGATTTCATCTACCAGTGCGATCGGATTATCCATCATCGGAGCGAGTACGTTTGCAATGAAATGTTCAACGATCGTCGCCAAATAAATGTTCCCTTGAGTTTGTTTCATAACCTTCCTTATTGTTCGGTATTTAGTTTTGAACGCGCGTTCTCGGCAGCGTGAACCCATCGTTCGCCTTGTTCTTTGGTGAGGATAGGCTCGTCAAATACAAGCCTGTCAGTGTCCAATGTGGCTGCATGGGCATAAACTTTGTCGCAATGTTCGCGGATCGTAGGTTGGTTGCGTCCGGTAACATGGCCAACGATTTCAGAGTACGAAGTAAATTGGGCCAGTTCATAGCCGTCAGCGAAGCCAGCAAGCAGCTGACGTAACTTTTGCGCCGCCTGGTAGTCAACACTCATTACATCGGGCAAATCGCCGTCTACGGTGGCTCTACGCTCTAATTCAGTGATCAAATTTTCAACAGCGATAGATTTTGCCGTGATAAGAGAAATGATGCCTTGCAGGAACGCAGTGTACTTCGAGTCGTAATATTCGGTGAGATTCTTCAACTCGCCTTTCGATTGTGTGCTGGCGTGCCAGCCACGACCTACGTGTAAAGTAACATCGAACCAGTGTTCGTCTTTGATGCGTCCGCAGATTTCGATATCGTTGCCAGCAAACAGTTCTGTAAAATCATCGGAGATCTCCAAACTGATAGCTCGGCACGCTTCATTTATTAGTGGTAGTGCGCTTTTCTCAAACGCTTGACCTAATAGCGCGGTTAGTTGAATTAGCAGTGCGTTGCGGTCATTGCTCATATAAATGACTCCGGTAGTTATTCGGGTAATTAGAAAAGGGAGGTATGCTCCCTTAATTTCCTTTCTGGGGTTCTAGGGATTTTCCCCTCTAAAAAGACATAATTCTCTGTAGACCACACCAATAAATGGCTGCGGAGGTGGGTTACTACTTATAAGTGTGGCAAATTAGGTAAATATCGTACATTTAATACGGAACAGCCCTG
>PAVO01000006.1 GCA_002713215.1 Crocinitomicaceae bacterium | reverse complement strand
TAAACTTTAAAACCCGAAAGCCCTAAACCTATTAATAACTATCTTCTCTTGAACTTATCTCCCCGTTCAAACGGGCCGGCAAAAGTATACAGGTTTTTTAACCCACAACAACTTTTTTAAAATATTTTTTACCGACTCAACTTTAAGAACTCATTCCCTTAAAACGGGTCGGCAAATGTACGCCAATAAAAAGTCTTGGAAACTAATTTTTCGGAAAAAAGTTTCGGTTTTTTTATTCCGGGCTTAACAAAGACCGCTTGGCCTTACCAGCAAAGAATTCTTTGAGGTAGTATGGTTCGAAATAAGCTAAATTTTCAAATGCCTCATTCCTATATTTAGACAAAATAGTAGACTCCATACCCACGATTGAAGGCATTAAATTCTCTATAACATCCATGTTGTTGGATTTAATTAATTCCTTTGATTTTATAGCCCCTGGTCCCAGGCAAATTATCTTGCTATTCCCGACCCTATATTTAGAAAAGGATTCTTCTGATAATATTTCCGCTTTAATAGCTTCTAATGGCTCGAAATCAGAATTGTAAACTTGACAATAAACTTCATCTCTCCTGGCGTCAAGCATGGGTATTATAATACCTCCCGATGATAACGGATAATCCAATGACCTGAATTGATTCAACAACAGTTCTAATGAAGTGAACTTAATAATTGGAATATTGTGTGCAAACCCTAACCCTTTTACAAAGGACACCCCAATGCGAAGACCTGTATATGAACCCGGACCCACACCAACTCCTATTGCACTCAGATCTACAACTTCAACTTTATTATTCTCCAATAAGTCTTTTACGAAAACTCCTAATTTTTCGGAGTGAGAATAACCGTTATCCTCTTCCAGTTTATCGACAAGAGTATCATCCCTGAACAACCCTACCGAACAATTTGTGGTGGAGGTTTCAATTCCCAAAAAAAGATGCGACTTACTCATCGGTGAAGCTAAATTCATCTTCATCCTTCACTTCAATTACTTCCTGATTTCTGAGCTTACGGGCAATTGTTGAATAAGGCCCCTTCACCACTCGACCAGAAAGCTCAGGTGAAATGATTTGGATATAGTTTTCATCTTGTATCCCGGTTTTTACAAAAACTCGATTCACCGTTTCATTCTCAACAATAAAGACACACTCATTCATCTCTTCCCTATCGATTGATGAAAGAGGAACTCCCATTGGAAAAGAATCGGGGCGTAAAGTCACACTTTGAATAGGAACAGCAAATACATCTTTAACCTTTTTGGTCTTAATTTCAACCGCTGCAGACATTCCTGGCCGAAAGGGTGAATAAGTTGAGTCCTTACCCTCCAGGAGGTCCTGATAACTGGATTGAAGAATTCTAATCATCACATTAAACGATGTTACCTGTTCCGTGGACCCCAAGGTATTATTTGCCGAATTACTAATTTCCGTTACAACACCTTTAAACTCCCGATCCAAATAAGCATCCACTTCAATGTCCACACTATCGCCAAGGGAAACCGATACAATATCATTTTCACTTACCTCCACGCTAACTTCCATATTATTCAGGTCAGCAATTCGAAGCAAATCGGTACCAGCCATTTGTGCAGTTCCTACCACCTTTTCACCTTCTTCAACACTAAGGCTGTATACCGTTCCAGCCATAGGGGTATAAATCTTTGTTCTACCCAGGTTGTTCCTCGATTCTTTTAAACTGGCTTCACTACTCCGAACAGAAAACTCCGCAGCTTTCACACTCTCTTCTGCTGCTTCAACTTCGGCACTTGCCACCTCATAGGACGATACAGCCTGATCTAATTCGGCCTGCGAAATGGCCCCTTCACTTTTTAGTTTCTTACTTCTTTCGTATTCAATCTTCGTCTGCTTAAGTCGTGCGGTTGTTTGCGCCAATCTTGCCCTTGAATTAGACAAATTGGCTTTGCTTGTGTTCAACGCAGCTTCAACACGGTCAACTGCAGCCGTAAGAATGTCCGGGTTAATCTCTATCAGTAAATCCCCTTCTTTAACTACGTCTCCTTCCTGAACAAACAGTGCAATAATTTCTCCGGGTACCTCGGAACTTATTTTAACCTTTTTCTCCGGCTGAATTTTACCGTTCGCAGAAACTGTTTCGGTAATATCTCTTTTAGACACTTCTTCAACAAATACGCTTAACGAATCCTTGGCATATTTCTTCTTTGCCCAAGAGGCAATTAACAGCGCAGCAACAACCCCCGCAATTATCCAATACGTTTTTTTGCTCATCTCTTTACGGTCTTAGGGTTAATGGAATTCCCTGATAAAAATCGAGAATCATTGTTTTGAATACAAAATCATATTTGGATTGCAGTAAATCGGCTTCTGCCCGAATCATGTTATTCTTTGCCTGGTTAAATTCCACGGCATTCATCATGCCCAATTCATATCGTTTTTCCGAGTATTTATATGACTCACTCATTGCACTTACCGCCTTGGTGTTTGCCAGGTACTTTTTTCTTGCGGCTTGCGCATCGTAATAGGCTCTTTTTACGGTTTCGTTAATCTGGTATTTCACCTGATCCATTTCGTTCTTTCGAATTTCCTGATTGACTTTAGCCCGCTGAACTGCTGTATGAGTACTCAGGGAATTAAGTATTGGAATGTTCAATGAGAATCCTATAGATTGATTAAAGTTATCGCTTACCTGATCGTTGAAACTATTGGGATTCTTTCCTGAAAACCCGGAACCCACTGAACCTTGCAATAAGAGCGATGGGCTTCTTCTCCCGCGCTCAGCTGCTATACCGTATTCAGCTTGGTTTAGTCTTAATTCAGCACTCTTGACTTCCGGCAAGGTTTCAATGGCTTTTAAATAAACAAATGAAGGAGTAGTCCTAAATACACCCAACTTTTCCGCAGAAATTTCCGGTACATCGATCTCAAAATCGTTTAATGTATCCATCCTCATTAGAATAAGAAGCTTTAATGTTGAAATGTCCAGGTTATTGCTAACCGTGACCAGGTTCAATTCTTCCTGAGCCATTTGCGCCTGCATATCCATTAAATTCCCCTTGGGCAAGCTTCCTGCAGCAACTAATTTAGAGGTCCTATCGACTTGTTTTTGTGTTAATGCCACCTGCTCTTCGGCCACTTTTTTTAATTCACGGTTAAACACAATTTCAAGAAATGACCGTGTTACCGCAAGCGACATATCATTCCGCATTTTATCTGCATCGTACTTACTAGCCATAACTTCGTATTGATTTTGTCTGTACCGCTGTACTTTTTGCAAACCGTTAAACAATTCCCAGTTAGCACTTACCCCATAAGCATCTGACCGAACTTCTTCGTTAGCAAATGTGTTTGTAAATGGGTCAATGGTTCTACCAAAGTTTAAATTGGTTCTAATAAAACCATTGACATTTGGCAAAAAACTTCCCTTACTGTTTAGGTAATTGGATTCTGCAAGATCAACACTAAGGTTTGCTCTTTGAATGGATAGATTATTTTGAACGGCTGCCTCAATACACTGCTCAAGCGACCACTTTTGCTGAGCAAAGGATTGATTTACAGAAAGTGACAATATTAAAATGACGACCAACGAACGCATAATAAATTATTTGTGCGCACAAATGTATATTCCAATTAAGTAGAGACCACCACCTTATCAATTAGTGGAAAGAGAATCCATTTTATGGTAAAAGGGCTGGATAATAGGTAAACTCAGTATTTCAGCAACCAAATCGGACCTACAGCGAAATTCACAATAAAACTTAAATATTGCTTTTATTGAAGGTCTTGAACGAAGAATCGTTAGTCATTCATTATCGGAGCCAACCACTTTTGAATTTCTGATTTCGACCAGGATTTGCGAGAAGCATAATCCTGCACCTGGTCCTGTTCAATTTTTCCGACGTTAAAATAACGCGCTTCCGGGTTAGCAAAATAATACCCGCTAACAGAAGCTGCAGGATACATAGCCATGCTTTCCGTAAGCTCTACCCCTGTCTTTTCTTCGGCATCTAATAGCTTAAACAGCTTTAGTTTTTCGGTGTGCTCCGGGCAGGCAGGATATCCAGGTGCTGGTCGAATACCTATATACTTTTCTTTGATCAATTGGTCGTTAGCCAATTCTTCATTGGCCTGATATCCCCAAACTTGCTTTCTAACTTTCTGATGCATTAGCTCAGCAAAGGCTTCTGCTAACCGATCAGCCAAAGCCTTCAACAAAATTGAATTGTAATCATCGTGATCTTCCTCGAATCGTTTAATGTGTTCTTCAATGCCCAATCCTGCAGTAACTACGAAACCACCCATATAATCGGTTTTTCCGGTTTCTTTAGGAGCAATGAAATCAGCCAGTGAACGGTTGGGCTTACCCTTGGTAAAAGCTGCTTGTTGTCTTAAGAAGTTAAATTCCGCTGCTTCTCCTTTTTCATCCTGAACATGTATTGATTCATCAACCGAATTTGCTTCCCATATTCCAACAACAGCATTGGCTCTTAACCACTTTTCATTGCAAATTTTATTCAACATATCCTGGGCATCGTTGTAAAGCCTTGAAGCTTCTTCGCCCACAACCTTGTCTTCCAATATGGCAGGATATTTTCCAGCTAATTCCCAGGTTTGAAAAAATGGGGTCCAATCAATGTATTCCCGAATTTCATCTAAATCGTAATCCTCAAAAACGGTATTTCCCAATTGGCTGGGAACTGGTGGAGCATATTCGGACCAATCAATTTTCAGTTTATTGTTGGAAGCCTCTGCAAAAGACAACATCTTCTTTATGGACTTTCGATCGAGATATTGATTCCTTACCCGCTGATTTTCTTCTTTTATTTCTTGTTCAAAAGCATCTTTCCTCCTACCGAGCAACTGTTCTACAACGGTTACCGCTCTTGAAGCATCCAAAACGTGCACAGTGGGTGCGGAATAATTTTCATCAATTTTAACTGCGGTATGCGCCTTGGAGGTAGTTGCTCCGCCAATAAGCAACGGAACATTCATATCCTTTGTTTCCATTTCTTTGGCTACGTATACCATCTCGTCCAGCGAAGGTGTAATTAAGCCACTTAAGCCAATGACATCAACTTCGTTTTCAATTGCTGATTTTAAGATCTGGTCTGCCGGAACCATAACGCCCAAATCAACAATTTCATAGTTGTTGCATCCCAAAACTACCCCAACAATATTTTTACCTATATCGTGGACATCCCCTTTTACAGTAGCCAAAAGAACCTTTCCGGCGGAACTGGATTCACCTTCCTTTTTATCGGCTTCCAAAAATGGCAATAGGTATGCAACAGCCTTCTTCATAACCCTTGCACTTTTAACCACTTGAGGAAGGAACATTTTTCCGGAGCCAAACAAATCTCCTACCACATTCATTCCATCCATTAAAGGTCCTTCAATTACATGCAGTGGTCGATCGTACATCGTTCTGGCTTCTTCTACATCTTCATCAATGTGGTCAGAAATTCCTTTAACCAAAGCATGAGCCAATCTTTCCTTAACATCTAGTGAACGCCAGGCTTGCTCTGCAACCGGGTCTTTCACCTTACCTTTTACGGTTTCGGCAAAATCGGTTAGACGCTCGGTTGCATCTTCCCTTCTATTCAACAAAACATCCTCAACACGCTCAAGTAAATCCTTTGGAATTTCATCATACACTTCTAGCATGGCCGGGTTTACAATGCCCATATCCATCCCATTATTGATAGCATGAAACAAGAAAGATGAATGCATAGCCTCTCTAACGGCATTATTTCCTCTAAAAGAAAATGATACATTACTTACTCCTCCACTAACCTTTGCTCCAGGGAGATTCTCTTTGATCCATTTGGTAGCTCTAAAAAAGTCCAATGCATAATTGGCATGCTCATCAATTCCTGTGGCAACAGGAAAAATGTTAGGATCGAAAATTATATCCTGGGGAGGGAATTTGACCCGGTCGACCAAAATCCGGTACGACCGTTCGCAAATTGAAATCCGCTTATCATAGGTGTCTGCCTGACCTTCTTCGTTAAATGCCATAACGATGACCGCAGCACCATACATTTTCAGTTTTGTAGCCTGTTCAATGAATTTTTCTTCACCTTCTTTGAGGCTGATTGAATTAACTACGGATTTACCTTGAACACATTTTAACCCGGCTTCAATAACTTCCCATTTGGAGGAATCAATCATTACAGGAACCTTTGAGATATCAGGCTCGGAGGCAATTAAGTTGAGAAAGGTCTTCATGGCTTCCACACCATCAAGCATACCTTCATCCATATTTACATCAATGATCTGTGCTCCCCCTTCAACCTGGTGCCGAGCTACACTTAATGCTTCCTCGTACTTTTCTTCCTTAATTAATCGAAGAAACTTTCTTGAACCAGTAACATTGGTTCGTTCACCAACATTAATGAAGTTAGATTCAGGAGTAATAATCAGGGGCTCTAAGCCGCTTAGTTTTAACGTGTACATGGTAGTCTGTTCCAATAAATGTGTTCTAGTTTGATTAACGGGATTACATCAAAACCGTCCAGTCATCTATATTATTTCCGCCGACCCAGTCTTTGAATTTTTCGTTTCCACCTCTTACTTCCCAATCGCTATCGATGGCCAGTTTTGCCGAAATTCCTCCTCGTGGATTACAAACCATTGAGATTCTTAAGCGATCCGGTTCGTATACTTCCATCAAGTGATCGTACATAATATTTATAAGTCTCTCGTAAGAAACTACAATGTCCCTCAAATGAAAGGAGTACATTTTTAATGATCGCAATTCAATGATTTTATCGCTTGGGTACATAGTAAGGTAAACCGTTGCAAAGTCGGGTTGTTCCTTTACTCCCAAAAAGGTAAATTCAGGGATTTTTACTTTGATTTCGTAAGCTTCCTTGGTAGGGTTTGGAATCGCTTCTAGTATGGATTTGTCTATGTCTTTATACAGTTTCGCCATCGTATTCTTTAATTTTTCGGGGGTTAAATTGAGCAGCTTTATCTGCTATTGCTTTTATATGATCGGGTGTTGTTCCACAACATCCTCCAATTACGTTTAATAATCCTTCTTTCAGGAAAACTTCAATCTGACGAGCCATGTCGTCAGGTGATTGGTCGTATTCTCCAAATTGATTGGGTAGCCCAGCATTGGGGTGCGCAGAAACAAAAAATGGAGCTTTTCTGGCTAAGGTTTGTAAATAAGGTCTCAACTGTTCTGCACCCAATGCACAATTGAGGCCAATGCTCAACAGGTCTACATGCTCCACAGAGATTAAAAATGCCTCAGTAGTTTGGCCTGACAACGTTCTACCACTTGCATCCGTAATGGTTCCTGAAACCATTGCCGGTACATCAGCGTTGTGGACCATATTGTATTGCTCAATGGCAAACAAAGCAGCCTTGGCATTAAGCGTATCAAAAACCGTTTCAACCAACAATACATCAACGCCTCCATCAACCAGGCCTTTAATTTGTTCGGAATATGCTTCTACCAACTCTTCGAAGGTAATCGCCCTAAAGCCCGGGTCATTTACGTCAGGAGATAAAGAAGCCGTTCTGTTTGTGGGGCCAATAGAACCCGCAACAAACCTGGGTTTGTTGGGTTCGTTTTTAGTGAATTCGTCAGCCACCTCTCGGGCAATCTTTGCCGATTGAAAGTTTAGGTCGTAAACCGCTTCTTCCAATTGATAATCTGCCTGGGCAATGGTGGTAGAACTAAAGGTGTTAGTTTCGGCAATGTCTGCTCCTGCCCTAAAGTATTCGGCGTGAATTTCTTTAATTATATCGGGCCGGGTAATTGAGAGTAAATCATTGTTTCCCTTTAACGAGGTAGCATGATTTTTAAAACGCTTTCCTCGAAAATCCTCTTCTTCCAATTTATGGCGCTGGATCATGGTGCCCATAGCTCCATCCAAAACAAGAATTCTATCCTTGATCGCCTCTTTAATGTTTATTTTTTTCATCAGCAGTAGTTTTTAACAAGGAATTACGAGCAAAAAAAAACCTAACTGGAATGCAGTTAGGAAAAGTTAGAAATCTTAATCAAGATTTTATCTTATAACCGTCTCGCAGACCAAGTATTGGCACCTTGTCCACTAAGACAGGTTGCCAAGGTTTCATAGGGCTCGTCCCTCCACCTTTCTTTATAAGCACGACAAATGTATGTATTATATTGAATGTGTTGAGGAAGAAAATTCTTAATTATTCTATTTGGATACCTTTTCCTTAAAAAGAATGTAGCCACCAATAATTAAGATTATGTAGGGAACTCCCATTATATACCCAATTCCGTCGTTCAATCCACGACCAATATCTGAACCGCTTTGGTAAGATGATTCTGCCATTAAACGACACATAGAGCACTGCCCAAACAAAATATCGGGAATGATAATAATTGACAGTATGACCAATAGAATCTTAACTCGCATAATAGGGAGACAAAAATACATAAACCAACACACCGGCTAGCGCAACATAAAGCCAAACTGGATATACTCGTTTTGCCAGTTTGCGATGTTTGCTTACACTTCCAATATAACCATGATAATAAGCAAGTAAAATAAACGGAAGCGATAAAGCGGCAAGAGCAATGTGGGAAAATAGAATAATCAGGTAAACTACTTTGAAGCTACCTCCATATTGTGTTTCAGGGCTAAAAAAGTGATAGACCACGTAACTCAATAGAAAAACCAAAGAGCATATCATGGCCCAGGTGTTGAGTTTTTTATGAAGTAATACATTCTTTTTCTTAATCGCTGCTAAGGAAAAAATTAACAGTAGGAAAACCATACCATTTAGCATTGCATGAAATAGGGGCTGATTATAGGTAAATTCAGGTCTAAAGTCCGGCTTAGGTACCCGGTGCAATGAAGCAACCAGCAAGAATACCACAGCAGAGAATATATAAATGACCCAAACGACTTTTTTATTCTCCTTCACGCTTCTTCGTTTTTTTTGAGATAAACTCTTCGGCTTTAACTACCTTCATATCGTCGGCCATTGCGGTTGTTTCTACATACTGAATAGCATCCCGATACGAACGGATTCTTTTCTGCTTATCAATAAGGACCATCTGTTGGTTATTGAAGCCACATTGAAGGCTATCACTCTTATCCAGAAAAAGCTGACTTATTGCAAATTCCTTTACATCTTGATTAAGTGTACCCAATAACCACTTGCCTTCTACAATTGGAAACTCACTTTCTATTCTACAAGCTTCCTGAATTGAGTTAGAGTCATTGCTCGAACTTAGAGAAATCAATACAAATTCCGGATTGTCACGGAATCTTTCATGCAAGGTCATCATTTGATTGCTCATGCGACTGGTAACTAATGAATCGAAAGGATCATAAAAACCTACAACGGTAATTACGTTTTCAAAGTCGTTTAAGGATACCTCCTCGCCATTGCATCGGGTAAAGCTAAAGGCTGGAACGGTGTAGTAATTTGTATCTCCCGCTTCGTTTACAGTTTTAGGACCAAATACAGGGCGATGTAAAAAGCTATGCTTTCCACTGGATAGAATTACATATATAATAGATGGAAAAAGCAACACTAAAAATAGCATTGCTTTTTTCCTCTTAAACCTTATGTTCATGAATTGCTACGTTAATACTTCGCTTAGAAAAACAGCTTCTGTAAATAACAAATAAAGCAAGTAGAGAATAAACACAGCATAGGGTAGTAAAATAAAATACTTGAACATCTTTCGTTCATCGCCCAAATGCATGAATACCATAACAATATAACCTGCCTTTAATACCGTAAGGCCAATGAAGGCAAATTTCACCACCCACCATTCCAGGCCCATGCTTGTCCAGTAAACGCCAAGCAGAACTTCCAATACGGTAACAACAGAAAGTATGGCGGTTACAAACCAAATCTTTTTTCGAATCGCTTTTCCTGCTTCTTCACTGTGCTCAGCTCCTAAAGAGTATTCTATAATATCGTCACGTTTCATGTTATACGTTCTTTTAAACTGTTATACCAAATAGTAAAAGGTAAATACAAATACCCATACCAGGTCAATAAAGTGCCAGTAAAGGCCTACCTTTTCAACCATCTCGTAATGTCCTACTTTCTCGTATTTCCCCTGCATTACTCCAATTAGGATAATCAGATTAATGACAACCCCACTTAAAACGTGTGTACCATGAAATCCGGTAACGAAAAAGAAAAACTGTGAATATTGTACGGGTGCAAGAATTGGGTTATCAGCTGTAAAACCCCTGCCATAAAAATTCTGAGTAAGCGTTGCATTATCAGCCCAGGTAGAGATCATTCCATCAGGACCCGCAATAAATGTTGACCATTCCCAAGCCTGAGAACCTAAGAAAATAGCCCCACCAATAACGGTCAAAAACAACCAAAAAGTAACATTCTTCCTGTCCTTTCTATGGCCCGCTTCCACCGCCAAAACCATAGTGACAGAACTTACGATAAGAATAAAGGTCATGAATGCTACGTAAAGCAATGGCAAATGAGCATGCGTAAATGGGAAGTGAGTAAATATTTGCTCACTAACTGGCCATACATCAACATACTTGTGTTTCATAAAACCAAGTGAGGCCAACAACCCACCAAATGTTAATGCATCTGAGATGAGGAAAAACCACATCATCATCTTGCCATAACTTACGCTAAAAGGTGACCTTCCTCCACCCCATAGGGTTTTCTGATCAATTATTTTAGTTACTTCTCCTGCCATTTTATTAAGCTAATATTACCTTATATAGTATAAGAACAAAAATAGATACACCCAGAGCACATCTAAAAAATGCCAATACAACGCGGTTAACTCCAGCCCCAACGAATTGGAACTTGAATATGCTCCACGCAGTGATCGAGCAAATGTATAAATCAAACTGAGAATTCCTGCAAAAAGATGAGCCAAATGAAGGCCTGTTATTAAATACAAATATGAACCGGCTGCATTGCTTTCTTTACCAGCCCATACAATTCCTAAATCATGTACTTCAACCCATGCCTGATATTGGCATACAACGAATACCAACCCTAAAACCAAGGTTATGAGCAGGCCAATTTTAACTCCCTGATTGTTGTCTTTTTTCGCAGATCGGGTGGCCCAAACCATACTTACGCTGCTCAACATAATAACAAGGGTACTTATAAATAAGATATTGGGTAGCTCAAAAACAAGCCACTGCCCTTCTTCTTGTCGCACAATGTATGCACTGGTAAAACCTATAAACAGCATTACCATGGTAGCAATAGCCACCCACAGTAAGTTTTTGGAAGTTTTTAGCCTTATCTCGTGCTTCTCTTTATCGCTAAATGTAACTGCACTCATCCTCTATATTGATATTAGGTATGCGAGTTGAACAATTGGCAAATAGAAGAAGGTAGAAAACATAAGTTTAGATGCTGATTTTTCACCGTGACTCAAATGAAGCACCACTGAATAATATAGCACTGCGATTCCGGAAATTAATACAACCGTACCTGATCCAATTCCACCAATGCCCAAATAAAACGGAATGAGTGAAACCGGAATGAGTAACAAACTGGAAAGAACAATTATCAGTGAACTGGTCTTATCCTTTAAACCTGTAGGCAAAAGGTAATAATTTGCTTTGTTGTAATCATTATTTACTTTCCAGGCAATGCTCCAAAAATGTGGAAACTGCCAGGCAAATTGAACGGCAAACAGAATTCCTGCAACTAACCCGAATGAACCTGATTCAGCAACATAACCCAACATTGGAGGAACAGCGCCAGGAAAAGCACCAGCCAAAACTGCAATGGGTCCATGTTTTTTTAATGGAGTGTAAATAAATACATATACAAAAAGTGCCAATGCTCCAAGAATCCCGCTCAGCGGGTTTAGTCCAAACCAAAGAAGGGCAATACCCAGAACGCCAAACAAGGTACTTATCCAAAAGGCTTCCTTAATGGACATTCGACCAGCGGGTATGGGACGGTTTTTTGTCCTGTCCATGAGTTTGTCTACATCGCGTTCAATAATTTGATTAAAACCATTGGATGAACCTGTTACTAGGAACCCTCCAACAACCAGATAAAAAACATCGATCCATACAATGGATTGTGCCGCCAACAAATAACCTAAACATGCAGATAGAACCACGAGGGAAGCTAGCCTCATTTTAGTAAGAATGGCAATGTCCTTTACTTTAAATCTCGCCAGAGATAAAGCCTCCTGAGTTATTGTGAAATTAGAATTCAACCGTGAATTTTGAGCAGCAAAAATAAAAATGTTTAGAAATGTGAAATGGCATGTTATTAAGAAAGATTCTAAATATCCACATATCGATTGAAGAGAGAGGTTGATATCCCAAACTCGAAGAATAATGTACTTGATTTTTGGTTGGCTAAGTTTTGCCATCGGTTCCTTAAACCGGTATAAACTCTCAAATTATTTTCGGGATAAATCAAATAAGAAAGTCGCCCGCCTGCGTGTATAACATCGTTTTGAACTCCCTGACCGGTAACGTGTCCATATTCATTTTGTCTGGTATTGTACGATCGGTAGATATCTTCACCATAGTTTACCGAATCGGTGCTTAAACCCTGATTGTACCAGGAAAGATGCAGCTGAAAAAACCAATTCTTTCGCTCGTAGTTAACAAAGCCAATAACTTCGTTAAAATTGGCACCAAGAGGATGAGCTAACGAAGAGTTCTGATGTCCATAATTTTGCAAAGGGTCACCATGCGAGTAGGTAAAAGGTCTGGAAAAATTATACTCCGATTGAATACCTAATCCTTTTGCGCCAAAAAGATTGTAAACCTTAAATCCAAACTGACCGCCATATTTATTGGCCCACCAACCGTATTCGGGCTGACTTCCGGGCTTTAGGGTTTCTTTTACATCCTTCATGAACTCATCCAGAAGAAATTCATCCAATATAAACTGGCTATAAATCTGGAATCCATTGACCGGTTTAATGGATAAGTTTAGTCCTAAGAGAGAATTGTCTGAACTTCCGGTAGAATACTCCACCGGCCTAAAAAAGATAATGGGATTCAGGTAGTTAACGTCGTAACCTCGATTGAGTAAGGTATCTTTTGCTTTCCATACTACGGATTCAAATATTCCGACATTAAGCCATTTAGCCAAATTCCAGCTCAAATAATGGGTTGTGCTGTACTTGTTTTTCCATTGCCCGGCCTGGCGGCTATCTGTATTGTTTATGTCCTTTTGATGGGCATAGATTACCACGTATTTTATTCTCCAAATACTGGCCATTATTCTTCCGTAATTATAGTTGCCCGCATTGTCTGAAAGTAGTAAAGATCGGTAACCGCTACCAATGAAATTTTTACCTCTTCCTAACTGAAGGTTAAAATATTTGCCTGCATTCCATGATAAATATCCATTGAGGTTCGTGTAGTTATAACCATTATTATAAGTATGCCAAACGTGACCATCAGGGGTTCTTCCTTTGATCATTACCTGCCGCTCGAGGTAACTGGCATAATTATCTCTGTGACCCGAGAAATTAATTCTAGCCGAGATCGTATTCTTCCATTGAAACAATGCGCTTAATCCAATTCCTAAATCCGAATATGACCTGGAACTATCTCCAGATTCAAATCCGCCTCCAACATTCACCAATGGAAAAAATCCGAGTCTTCCATTTGGTTTTTCCTTATCCTTCTCGAATTTGTTCATTGGAAATCCAGGTGCATAATAGAGAACCGAATCTGCTACCCATCCAGTTTGCTTAAAATCGGAATACAAATAGGGCCGAACAGCATCATGCGCCTTGACATTTTTAACGGAAAGTGCAGCCTGATAGCGATACTCAAAGTCAATATTTTGTAAAACCTGTTTGCTTTGGGAATAGCATATGTTGGCCATGAAGTAAAAACCAACACCCAACAAACATCTATAAAAGAGCGATAGCACCCTACAGTTTTTTTAATTTCCGTTTTGCCAATATTGGTGGAATAGCAGAAAGTATTATTACAAAAATGGTAATGACAATTAACTTCTTATTGGCCTCCATGACAATTAATGCCGATTGAGAAATAACCAATATGGTAAAAGTGTAAACCATTACCACAGAAGTTCTATGGTTTAGACCAATATCGAGCAATTTGTGGTGAATGTGATTTCGATCGGCCGAAAAAGGGCTTTTGCCACTGAAGATTCTAATGACAAAAATTCGTAGTGTATCCAGCATTGGGTATACTATAGCTGCCATTGCAAATATTGGTTTGGAGATTAGTAATAATTCAGTGGGGAGATCGGTTGTATCATACTCTATTAGTTTAACAGCAAGCACTGAGACCACCAACCCAATGGTTAACGAACCGGAATCTCCCATAAATATTTTGGCTGGTTCAAAATTAAAAACCAAAAATCCAATTAACGCACCGGACATGCCAAAGGCAAGAACTGCATCTTCATTGGATCCGGCTATGTAAAACCAAATACCATAAGCGACACAGGCAATCGCAGCTATTCCTGCTGCAAGCCCATCAATTCCATCGATGAGGTTAAATGCATTGACTATAACGGTAAAAGTGAAAACCGATAGGGTAATACTTGCCCAAAAAGGAATTTCATACACACCAAACAATCCATGCATACTGGTAATCCGAATATCGGCCATTATTACCAGAATAAAGGCAACCAATAAGTGTCCCACTAGTTTTTTCATAGGTGCCGTTCCAATGATGTCATCCTTCAACCCAATGGAGAACAGGATTAGCATAGAGGCTGCTATGTATCCAAAGTCCGCATGTTCTGTAAAAGGATACCAAAGCAGATAAGACATTAGTGTAGCTACAAAAATCAACACCCCGCCTATAGTCGGAATCTTTCTTTTATGCAGTTTTCTTGTCCTGTCAGGAGCATCAACCAAATTGCGCATATAGGCAATCTTAATCAAGGATGGTGTTCCAATTAAAACAATTATAAACGAGGTTAATATAGCTAAGGCAATCTCAAACACTTAGTTTATTTAGGCGGATATCAAATGTATCAAAAATCATAATAGACGTTGCTGAGATCAGTTATGAAGGAAAAATAGAACCATGACGTTCTTTCTGATGCATTAAAGGCTTTTAACTCCCTACCGGAATATCCTAGTTTTAATTTCATATTGGTACGATGGTTCAAAAGGTAACCGATTGAATAATCCTGATAAGTAACTTTTTCGCTCCTTCTGTACTGAAGAGTACTTCCATTTCCAACGTCAACATTTATCGGGGTTTGTCTGTCTGAGTAGACCCATTTAGCGGAGACAAAAAAATCGTGGAACGTATAATGCACAATTCCAATTAGTTCATTCAAATCGTTGCCTGTAGGATGGGCCAAATAACCACCATAATGCATGTAATTATTCTGCTCGTTGGCATGCCTGTACATATTCCTGGAAACGTTGTTCCATTCGAATTGAAGTGTCAGGTTTTTTAATGTCAGCGCATCATAGGATGCAATGCCAAACTGAAAACCGGTATTAGACACCTCGTAGTTATCCATAGCAAACTGTCCGTATACCATGTATTTTTTAAAGGGGTTTATACGAAGGTTAACCCCAAGGACAGGTTTTGCATGTGCACTGCTCATTCCTTCAACCACAGAATTTAAGTAAATAACCGGCACATAAAAATTCCAGGGAAGTGGCTGAGTTCCGGTACTGTCCCAATTCTGATACACAACCCCTTCAAATAAAGAAAGCTCAAGCTTATTAGAAGGTGCATAACTCAATGTATGAAAAGTTCCGGCCTGACGTATAAACTGAGCTTCAGTAGATGTGGTAGCAGGTAAACGTTTTAAATTGATCAAAGAAGCATACATAACCTGATATTGTAGTTTGTTTTGAAAAAAGCCAAATGTTCCTTTTAGGTAAGGGTAGTTGAACGTATTGTCAGACAAAAGGAGACTTCTGTACCCATCGCCTATAAAGTTTTTTCCATGACCAAATTGCACATTCATCCACTTCCAGGGTGAATAACTTACTGCACCACTAGCCATTGCATAATCAAAACCGGTTTCTTTAAACCCCTTGACCCGGCCCTGTCCGGGAACTACCCCGGTCTCGTTTATATGGTCACTTAAATAAGTAGGAAAAAACGCTTGGTTTTCATAAAAGGAAGTATAGAATGAGAGTTTATCTCCTATGGCTCCGTTCACCAAAATTCCACGTGTATTCGTTGTTAGGTTTTTGGCCGAGGTATCTTCCATATCCCTACCAAATTGAAAATTAAAAATAGGATCAATGGTCAGGTAAAAATCATGCGTATCGATAACAATCAGGTTCTCATTCCTGACTTTTCGCATAATTAACCCCTTGTGCTTTCGACGCTGCCATCCACTTGTATCTATTTCAATTGAATCGAATTGAGAGTTAAGAAAAGCCTTGCTAATGGAATGGTAGATCTGATCCGAACTGGAAAGCTGCTTGTTCTTTTGAACGTTTAGGTCCCACTGTATGGGGTAAATCTGAGATTGTGCTCTTAAAACGATGGAAAAACTAACCAAGAATAAAGAAAAAGCAACTCCCGTAATAACCATTTTCACTGGTTTAAGACCTGAAATGAAGTCGAGTATAGCCCTTTTTAATTTACTCATTGAAATCGTTAAAAGTCAAGCTTTTATATTCAATATTACTAAAGCTGCCGCTAATCTTATTAACTGTTTTAAAAAATTTACCGAAACGATTGGATATATATCTATCAAACGGTTATTTGAGTTTAAAGGAATCGATGGTGTTGAAACACCGTTCCTTATATTCAATTTCCTTTGTTTTCGTGAGAAACATAACAAGCACGACATATTCTGTATCGGTCGGATAAACCGTAACCATCATGGTACTTTCTCCCAATGCACCTTTTACGTCATAAAATTGGGTCTTAGCATTATCAACCCATCCAATTTTAGCCTTTCGTGTAGCCTTTTGAGCTTTAATCTCAGAGTTATCCTCTTTGTATGCCTGTTCAACTGAATTAAAAATTGATTGCATATCGGTTTCAGCTTTATCAAATCGAATAACTGTTCCGGTTTGAAATGTCTTAATGAACTGGTAAAAGACAATCATGGTTTCGTCGGATTGTTCTTCATCAATATTCCAGGAGCCTATAATTGAAAGGGAATATTTATCAAACAGAGATACTTCTTTGGTAGAATTGTTTTTTTTCTCCATTGCTTCTCCCAGGTCGTTCATTTCTTTTTGCGATTCACGTGAATCTTTAAAACTTGCTCCTTCGGGAATTTGAAAAAACACATCTTCCAATTTCATTTCTTCAATCTCTGAAGCCTTAAAGATTAATTCTCCTTTCGAATCCCTGTCAATTATTGCTAATGGTAGAGAGTTGGTTTCTGAACATATGATATCCCAATAATCTTCTTTAAAGGCTTCAAACATTGAGCCTTTCACCATAATGGTCGGGTCAAATAAATAAATCTTTTGTGTCCCTCGTACTGTTCCAATCGTCAAGGATTTACAAGACCTGCCCAATACTCTCTCTTTTGTTTTTCCTAGCTTGACATCTGTTGATTTTATTTTAGCACTTGATTCCGGCGATTCTATAACCCAATCCACCTTACTGTATCGGCCAGACGTGTCATAAACCAGTGAATCTATGCTGTTTAATATCCGAACATCGTCTTTCTTTCCGTCTGAAGAATGTTCAACAATTTTCAACCTTCCCGACTTATAATAAATGGTCATTCCGCCTCCATACATTTGCTTCATGAACTGCCTTACCTGAGCCGTTTTTTCGGGACCCATTTTCTCCTTCTCTTCGTTACTGAACTGAACGTCCATAACATAACGGATTCTTCCCTCAAACTCCTGAGAATAAGAAGAAAAAACAGTGCAAATTGCTAATAGAGATACCAGAAAATTGTGAATCATGTATTGATGAGTTTTGTTGTTAGTATTATTTATATGATAAAGTTGGATGGCAGCAATGGGGTCATGAAACAAACTCCATGTTTTTTACTTCTTCGTATACGCTTCTAATACCTTCCTCCAACTCAATTTTATGCTTCCAGCCCAATGCATTGATCTTGCTCACATCCATTAGCTTTCTGGGAGTGCCATCAGGCTTTGTTGTGTCAAATTTCAGTTCACCTTGGTAACCAACTACCTTCTTGACCAACAAGGCCAATTCCTTAATGGAAACATCAGTTCCGGTTCCAATGTTTAACCAATCTGTTCCTTCATATTCCTCGAGCAAAAAAACACAGGCTTCGGCGAGGTCGTCAACGTGAAGAAATTCACGCTTGGGTGAACCCGATCCCCAAATTTCCACACTGGGAAGGTTTTCCACTTTGGCAGCATGAAACTTCCTCATGAGTGCAGGAAGCACGTGCGAGTTTTTTAAATCATAGTTGTCATTAGGACCATAGAGGTTGGTAGGCATAGCAGATATAAAATTATCGCCATACTGGTCTCGATAATTCTCGCACAATTTTATACCGGCAATTTTTGCTATGGCATAAGGTTCATTGGTTGGTTCTAATTCTCCGGTTAGTAGATATTCTTCCTTAAGAGGTTGCGGTGCCAATTTGGGGTAAATACAAGAAGATCCCAGAAATAATAGTTTTTTCACCTGCTGTTGATGAGCCGTATGAATAACATTAGCCTCAATCATAAGGTTATCATAAATAAAATCTGCGCGATAAGTATTGTTGGCAACAATACCTCCAACCTTGGCTGCAGCTAATACTACATACTCCGGCTTTTCGCTCTCAAAAAACTGCTGAACGGCAGCTTGATCTCTTAGGTCCAGTTCTGCCGATGTTCGGGTAACAAAATTACTGTACCCTTTTGCTTTTAATCTCCTAAGAATGGCTGAACCAACCATACCCCGGTGGCCAGCAATGTAAATTTTCGATTGCTTATTCACCCTCTTATTCCTTTGAAATATTTACGTCGTGTCCACCTTCCATCAGGTATTTCTCTCTTTCAAAAAGCTTAACGTCTTCAGCCATCATCTCCTTAACCAAGCCCTGGAGGTCATATGTAGGTTTCCATCCCAATTCGGTTCTTGCTCTTGTTGAGTCCCCAATTAACAAATCAACTTCCGTTGGTCTGTAATAACCTGGATCGACCTCAACCAATACTTTTCCGGTTGCCACGTCAGTACCTTTTTCATTTTCAGCTTCGCCGGACCAGCTCAACTGAATCCCTACCTCGGCAAATGCCATTTCAACAAATTCCCGGACGGAGTAAGTAACACCTGTTGCCAATACGTAATCATCGGCTTGTTCTTGTTGCAACATACGCCACATGCCTTCTACATAATCTTTTGCATGCCCCCAATCCCGCTTAGCATCTAGGTTACCCAGAAATAGTTTCTCTTCTAATCCCAAACTGATTTGAGCAGCAGCACGCGTAATTTTTCGAGTAACAAATGTTTCTCCACGAAGTGGACTCTCGTGATTGAATAAAATTCCGTTACAGGCATATATATTGTATGCTTCTCTGTAATTTTTCACAATCCAAAACCCATATAGTTTGGCTACTCCATAAGGACTTCGTGGATAAAATGGTGTTTTTTCGGATTGTGGGATTTCCTGAACCTTTCCGTATAACTCGGAAGTAGACGCCTGATAAAATTTTGTTTTCTTCTCAAGTTTCAAAATCCGAATGGCTTCCAAAATCCTCAATGTTCCAATACCATCAGCATTGGCAGTATATTCAGGGGTTTCAAAACTTACCTTGACGTGGCTCATGGCTGCCAGGTTATAGATTTCGTCTGGTTGTGTCTCCTGAACAATTCGGATCAGGTTGGTAGAATCGGTTAGGTCACCATAGTGCAGGAAAAAATTCACTCCTTTCTTGTGAAAGTCCTGGTATAAATGATCTATACGGGCTGTATTAAACAAAGAACTTCTTCTTTTTAAACCATGCACGGTATATCCCTTACTCAATAGCAATTCTGCCAAATAGGCTCCATCCTGACCGGTAATTCCGGTTATCAATGCCACTTTACTCATAGGCTGCAAATCTAATTGATTCGTGGTTTTATACACATGTTTTCGTGCTGTAAAGCTGGCAGTACAAATAAGTTTGCATTGGTAGCAATGAAGCTCCGTGTTTAAAGCTATCTGGTAATCTGTTTACTCAGGTATCTCATCCAGACTGAAATAAATCGGCAAGCCTTTTTTTCTAAAAATTTCAACTTCCCGGTCTGCTCCGGAAGAAGGCCCGCCAACCCTAAGTACCGCATCACATCTTTCAGCCATTGCCAATGAAATAGGCATCATTAGTTCTTTAAACTTGTCATCGCCAACCGTTTCAATTATTGGGAGCGCAACGTTAACTCCAATAACCGGTATATGCCCTTTTTGAAATACCTCGTAAGCATATTGATTAAGCTCCTGGTGATTTCGGTTCCATTGTTCCGGATCTGAAGAACCTGCGGTATACGGTCCGGCAATCATAATGTACATTTTATTGTTCATTCGGCAAATTATTCAAAGTCTCGTTCCTCATAAACCAATTCGTATTTAATTCCTTCCAGGTCTTTAAAAAACAAAGCGTAGTAGCTTTCACCGTGTTGCGGGTAATATTGAGGCGGTTCTACTATATTAGCACCAACGGACTTAATTTTAGGATAGAGTTCATCAATCTGTTCACGTGATTCTGCCTTAAATGCAATATGATGAACTGCTCCTGGCTTTCTTCTGTGAATAGGCTCATCCTTTAATACCTCCCTTGGTGAGTTGATTCCAATTGTCAAATTCGAATGAACGTATTCCACCACATCAAAATCATGTGCCTCTACCCTTCCTCTTGACTTTAAGTTCATATCAAAACCAAGAATAGATAAAAGTTGATCGTAAAAAGGTTCAGCCACAGCCAGATCTTTTACGGTAACCTGGATATGATCAATAATGGGTTTCATTTCAACAAAACATTTGGGGCTAATTACTAGTAGCTTGAACTAGTTTACTTTTCATTCTCATCAATATTCGCCTCATAAAGTAACGATGAAAAGGTTTCACAATAAAGAAATATATCTTTCCCAGTACGTTATGAAATTTTACCGTAGTTGCTAATTCAACGATATTAAAATCATCCTGTTGGTAGCTGATAAATGATAACCTAAAGTCAAGGTGTTTATCGCTCTGCCCTGTCAATAATTCCGTATCGTTTTTATCCAATACTTCAAAAATTGCAATGCTATCCCCAATATTACCTTCAAATTCATCAAGAGCTTTGTTCCGCTCTTCGCTTGTGGTTTTGTTTGCCGTTTTTAATCCCAATTTCCTTGCTATCGATTCTCTAATGAGTATTAGTTTAATTAGCATCGGAGAGAAGGATTTGAAAAATGCAATCATACAGTCCCTGGTTAGCGGAGCATTTTTCAATGCTTTCGTTTTGAGCTGAAAGTTATCCTCGTAATCAACCTGATCCATCTGCTTAGCGATTAGGTAGTGATCTGATATTTTAACCTGATTTATTTCCACCTTTATATTTATTGACCATTTGAATCATGAGGTTTCCCATCCATATTCTCTAACAACTTCAGGAATAATCTTTCAACTTCACAATCTTCTGGTCTAACCTTTAAATATTTCTTCATCCAACTCAACGCCATTTCATAATCTTCCAAATAATAGTAGCACATGGCCAATAACTTAAGTCTTTTGATCACGCTTTGTTTATCAAACCCACATGCGTAATTTCTTTTGGTGAAATCAATTGCCTCCAGGTAGTATAACCTATTAATGCTATCATTTGCAATTCGATCACACTCGCCAAGTTGAAAATAAATATTTCCAAGGTAAAACTTATTACCCTTTTGCTTTATTGATTTTTCGAGCAATGGTTTTGCTAATGTATATTCTTGAATACCAAAATAAAAATTAGCCTTAAGGTAGTTCTTGCTTTGAGTCAACCCTACAAAAGTTGACAACAGAAAGAATCCTAAAATAAAAATGATACGCACCAAAGAATTTTGAAAGGTTAAAAGTAAAGTGGAATCTTGTTGTCCAATGATTCCATCATGTTAAATACTTGGCCTCCCAAAATTTGCCTTTGAATTTCTTTTGATTGTTTCTCGTAATAGTCATACTTCTCGGTATGCCCTGAATAGCTAAAATCGATGGGTCTGGTAAACATTTGATAGCAGGAAAATCCGGCACCCAATACGAGTGCCGAAAAACTTATTCCAGACCTTACGGAATACCACTTTTTCGGGAGACCCAAAACAATTAGGTTAAGGGTTATCACTCCAAGAATAATCAGAAAAATATCATAGTTATTCCACCACCAGATTTTGCCGAAGCCACCGATGTACGCATCGCTTGGAAAGAAAAAGTTAACCCCGCCCCAAACAGCTGCCGGTGTAGGCATGTCTTCCAGCAAGTGAACCACAAAACCCAAAATGAAAGACCCATAAAGTAGACCGTTCTGATGGATGAATCGAAGAACATTCTGGCGCTTGATCATCCAAATAACCAACGTGGCCAATACGGCTAAACCGATAGCGGCAAACAGCGAATGAAAAGCCGCATGATGGGAATACCAGAACTTACCAAAATAGATTTGGCTTCCGGTGTGTTGTAACCCCAAGAGTTTACCAATGGTACCATCAAATTTGGACCACAGGGAAATGGCATCAAAATCAGGTAAAGCTGCTCCCAACCCGCCTAAAAAAACGGACCAAAACTTAGTCTTCCATGATTGTTTGGAAAAGTTGGCCGCAACGGTTCCTATAGCAACTCCAGATAAGGTATGGCAGATGATATCCAATGGTATTCTGCTAGTTCAAGATCAGTTTAATACCCCGAACCACTTGCTCCAATAACTTCAATGGGGTGCCAGGTAGTTTTTACTTCAGTAAAAGCCTTGAGTACATAGGGAGTTTCCCAACCAGCATCCATTAGTCCTTTATCGGAATTGATATCAGAAATACGCTTTAAATTTCCGGCCGCATCTACCTGAAGTTGTTTCCAGGCTGCAGCATCATTTCCTAAGTACCAAACCGCATTTACATCCATATGAGCACCAATGTGAGGAAGTAATTCCTGTGCATCACCGGTTAGAATATTAATTACTCCTCCCGGAACATCAGAATTGTTTAATACTTCAGCCAGGCTTATGGAACTTAGAGGCCTTGACTTCGAAGCTACCACTATAGCCGTGTTACCCGAAGCTATTATAGGTGCTAATATAGAAGTCGGGCCCAAAAGCGCATGATCTTCAGGACAAATGCCGGCAACCACACCCATAGCTTCCAGGGTTGAAAAATTAAAGTGGGAACTGGCTACAGGATTAACAGACCCAAATATTTGTGTGTATTTGTCGCACCAACCGGCATAATAAACCCACCGATCGATACTTGCGTCCACTTCAGCAGTTGCCTCTTCTTTGGACGAACCTTGCAATATGAGCTCTTCCTCGAAATGGGCACGGTTATTTTCCAGCATTTCAGCAATACGATATAGAATTTGCGATCGGTTGTAAGCCGTTCTTCCACTCCAACCGGCAACCGCCTTCCTGGCAGCTACAACTGAATTTCTAAAATCCTTGCGTGAAGCCAGGCACATATTAGCCATAGGTTTTTCATCTTCAGCCTTGGGTTGGTAATACCTTCCTGACTCGGTTCTTGGAAAGGCCCCACCGATATACAATTTATACGTCTTCAATACTTTTAGCCTTCCCATATTAACTCAGTTTTAAATATGCTTCTAATCCATGAACTCCACCCTCGCGACCATATCCACTTTCCTTATAGCCCCCAAAGGGAGAGGTCGGATCAAATTTGTTGTAGGTATTGGCCCAAACCACACCAGCACGCATTTTTGAAGTCAGATTAAAAATTTTAGAGCCTTTATCTGTCCATACTCCTGCAGATAGTCCATAAGGTGTATTGTTGGCCTTTTGAATCACTTCTTCAATGGTTCTAAAGGTTTGAACAGCCAGTACTGGCCCGAAAATCTCCTCCTGAACAATTTGGTGGCTTTGGGCAGCACCCGTAAACAAGGTTGGGGCACACCAAAACCCTTTTTTAGGAATTGTCAATTTTGGTTGAAACATTTCCAATCCATCCTTCTTCCCAATCTCCAGGTACTTTTTAATGGTTTGCAACTGACCTTTGGAATTAATAGCTCCAATGTCGGTGTTCTTGTCAAGTGGGTCACCTAGTACCAAGTTCCCCATACGTTGCTTGAGTTTTAAGATCACTTCATCGACCACCGATTCTTGTACAAACAATCGGCTACCCGCACAACATACATGACCTTGGTTGAAATAAATTCCATTGATGATACCTTCTACCGCCTGATTGATAGCGGCATCTTCGAAAATGATATTAGCAGCCTTTCCACCCAGTTCCAATGTGGCTTTTTTGCCTGTTCCGGCAATGGATCGTTGAATTAATTTTCCAACGTCGGTTGATCCGGTAAATGCGATCTTGTTTACATCAGGGTGATTGACCAAAGCGGCCCCTGTATCTCCTTCACCGGTAACAATATTTACTACTCCTTCAGGCAATTCAGCCTCCTGGATAACTTCGGCTAACTTCAACGCTGTAAGCGAAGTGGTCTCAGCTGGTTTCAATACCACTGTATTTCCACAGGCCAATGCCGGTGCTAATTTCCACGCAGCCATAAGCAACGGAAAGTTCCAAGGAATGATTTGTCCAGCCACTCCAAGTGGTTCCACATTTTGACCCGGGAAGGCGTATTCCAACTTATCGGCCCACCCACCAAGATAAAAGAAATGGGCTGCTGCCAGGGGAATGTCCACATCACGCGATTCACGGATGGGCTTTCCACCATCCATACTTTCAATTACAGCAAACTCTCTTGATTTTTCCTGAATAATGCGTGCAATTCGGTACAGGTACTTTCCTCTTTCTTTTGCGGGTAGTTTGGCCCAGGTTGGAAATGCTTTTCTAGCTGCCTTTACCGCCTTGTCTACATCCTTATCATTTGCCCTCGCCACCGAAGCCAGTTTATTTTCATTGGATGGGTTTATGGAATCAAAATATTTTCCCTGCTGGGGTTTCACCCATTGGTTGTTGATGAAAAGGTCGTACTGCTCCTTTATAGAAATATGACCAGTACTTTCGGGAGCTGCTGAATATTCAAAAATTCCTTTTTTATTGTCTTTTGCCATGAATTTCCAATTAATCGATTGAGAAATAATCTCCGGATTGATACGATCCCGATTTTTGTTTTGCTATTTGTTTGAGTACATCATTCGCCAGGCTGCTGGCACCAAATCGGAACCATTGTTTATCTAACCAGGCATCACCCAAAGTTTCTTTTACTAAAACCAAATATTGCAGTGCCAACTTGGCGTTGGAAATACCACCGGCCGGCTTCATTCCTACCTGTGTTCCTGTTTTGAAATAATAGTCGCGAATGGCTTCCAACATAACACAAGTTACAGGTAGTGTCGCAGCCTTTCCAATTTTTCCAGTAGATGTTTTAATAAAATCGGCACCGGCATAAATGGCAATGTCACTGGCTTTTCTAATGGAATCCAGGTTTCCAATTTCACCGGTTTCCAAAATCACCTTTAAACGAGCCTTATTACAAGCTTCCTTTACTGCGGCAATTTCATCGAACACATAATTGTATTCTCCCTGTAAAAACTTGCCCCTGGAAATCACCATATCAATTTCATCGGCCCCACTATCCACGGCAAAACGTACATCATCCAACTTAATGTCCAACAAAGTTTGCCCGGAAGGAAAAGCGGTAGCCACCGAGGCAACATTAATTCCTGTATTCTTCAATTCCTTTTTGGCTACAGCCACCATACTGGGATAAACACACACGGCAGCCACCGCAGGTAAATCGGGGTAAGGTTCATGCAATCGTTTAGCCTTGGCACACAATTGACGAACTTTATTCACAGTATCTTGCCCTTCTAGTGTAGTTAAATCAATCATGCTAAGCACCATTTCCAGGCCTTCCATTTTGGTTGACTTTTTAATGCTTCGGCTTTGAACCCGATTTATTCTATCACCTACGCCAACCTGATCTACGGGCGGACTTTTGGGTAATTCCAAAAATTTATGTTTATCCATAAAATTTATAACGAAGGAGTAAAATTATACAAGTTGGGCGTAGTAAGTTACTATCCAAAAAAAAAGCCGGATAAACCGGCTTCTATATAGTGTGATTGATGTTAGTTGATCTGAAAATTTATGGGAATGACCCTGGAAGTCCTCACTTTTCTTTCTCCTTGTCTTGCAGGGTTCCACCCAGGCATTAGCTTAATTACACGGAGAGCTTCTTCATCGCATCCTCCACCAATTCTGTTGCGAAGAACTACATCACCAATACTGCCATCTTCCATAACAACAAATTCACAATATACTTTTCCTTCTATTTTCTTCCTTTTTGCTTCAGCTGGATAATTCAAATTCTTATGAAGAAATCTATAAAGCTCACTTAATCCACCTCTATAAGTAGCATCATGCTCCGGAAAAGGTACATAAATAGGTTCTTCATCAATTATTTCCACTTCTTCCACTATTTCTTTAAGTACAATTTCCTCTTCATCAACTTCTTCGCTTTCAAAATCTTCAAGGTCTTCTACATTATTTTCAATGTCATCAACCAGGTTCATTATAGCCAGATTGGAAGGTGGTGACGGGGGAGGTGGTGGTAACGCTTTTTGATAGGCAATTGGAATTATTTCAACCTCCTCTCCCATTTCTATAGGTAATTGACAGTCCCAAGGATCCCTTTCTTCAAATTGCGCCCATTCAAATGCAACCAATACAAAGGAAAGTGACAAAACCAATCCAATTTGGAAGAAGTATTTTTTTCGTTTTTCGAGATTAATCCGGGTATTCTTTTTTGCTTTCACGGCCTATCCTTTTTTAAGGGTAAATCGAAAAGGCATATTAAACTGAACCCGGACCGGTCGTCCTCGTTGTTTACCTGGCTTCCAGTTTGGCATCGCTTTAATTACGCGAATTGCTTCTTCATCACAACCCCCTCCAATGCCCCGCATTACTTTTATTTCATCGATGGTACCATCTTCCATTACAATGAAAGTTAGATATACAATCCCCTGAATTCTGGCTTCCTTAGCCATGAATGGAAACTTTACATTTTTGCCAATAAACTTATACATCGCCTCTTCCCCACCGATGAATTCGGGCATTTCCTCAACGAAGGTGAATATTTCAGGTTCTTCCTCTTCCTCCTCTTCGTCAAATGGCATATTGCTTAAAACCACATCCTTTATTGGTTCTGCTTGTTTAACCGGTTCTTCTTTTTTCACCACTGGTTCAACAATGTCTTTTACCACATTAATCTGATCACTTGGTTTCTTTACCTTCTTTAATTCAGGAATCGGATCCTTGATGATCTTGTAGTTTTTCATAATCTCGGTTTCCTCACCTACTTCTACTGCGTACTTAATGGTTGGAGTGTACTCAATGTGCGACCATTCAAATGCAACCAGTGCCAGGGATAAACCCAGGACAATTCCAATTTGAAAGCGGTAGATTTTTCCTTTTTCTAAATTTAGCCGGGGGGATTTTTTCGATTCCATAGGTATTTGATTTTTAGTGAATAAGAAATTTTATTCAAGGAAACACAAATACTTTACCAAAAAATAAATTCCGCATATAGACCGAGCCAACTGCGGACTACGGAAAAAGAAAAGGCCGGGAATCCCGGCCTTTAATCTCAAAATATTTTAGTTAAAATCAACCTCCACGTAATATAAAACGCATTGGAAGGTTAAACTGAACGCTTACAGGCCTTCCCCTTTGCTTACCAGGGTTCCAGTTAGGCATCCCTTTTACAACACGAATGGCTTCTTCGTCACAACCTCCACCAATTCCACGTAATATTCGAACATCGGAGATTTCGCCCTTCTTATTTACCACAAAAGTCAAATACACAATCCCCTGAATCCCGGCATCCTTTGCCATTGGTGGGAATTTGGTATTCTTGGCCAAATATTCACGCATTTTCGCTTCTCCACCAGGAAAAGTAGGTTGCTCCTCAACGAAAGTGAAAATTTCATCTTCTACAATTGCTTCTTCTTCTTCTACTTCTACGATCTCAACTTCCGTATCTTCATCCGCTTCAGTATCTAATTCCAGGTCTTCTTCTACTTCCTCATCATCTTCCACAATCTCTAACACAATGGTTTGAGGCGGTGGTGGCGGTGGTGGCGGTGGTGGTGGTGTCTGCTGTGTAATTGGAATCATTTCTTCTTCCTCCAACTCAACATTTAATTTCCCTAACTCACTATTTGTTCTTTCAAATTGCGCCCATTCAAACGCAACAAGCACCAAGGCCAGGGCAAGTACAATTCCCAACTGAAACAAAAGACCTTTTCGTTTCTCTAAGTCTGCTTGTGGATTTTTTTTTGCTTCCAAGTTATTCTAGATTACAACTGCATTGGCAGTGAGTCAATAATTATAGGCTTCAAATTTATTAATATTATTCTTTGAATTGATTTTATGAAAAATCTTAACATTCAATTTAAGTTAAATGCTAATGCAATATAACTCAAACCGATCCGTGAACAATACTAGGCTATTAATTCCTGATAAGCATCGGCGCTTAACAGACCATCCAACTCGGATGCATCGCTCATTTTCACTTTGATCATCCAACCTGCATCATATGGATCGGAATTAACAGACTCCGGACTGTCGGCTAAACTTTCGTTCACTTCAACTACTTCACCGGAAACCGGCATAAACAAATCAGATACAGTTTTTACTGCCTCAACGGTACCAAAAACCTCTTCCTTGCCTAAGGTCTCTCCTTCTGTTTCGATTTCCAAATAAACAATATCACCCAGTTCACCTTGAGCAAAATCAGTTATACCAATGGTCAACATATCTCCATCAACTTTTATCCATTCATGGTCTTTGGTGTATTTCAATTCAGCAGGGATATTCATTTCTTTAATTTTTATGAGCCAGCAAATATAGTTTTTACCTCCTTATTACAAAAGGACATCATGGATTTCAACGGCTTTCAAATTTACCCTCATTATATTACGAAATGCTAAACCTTAAGCTAAACCCGAAATTAGTATTAGCCGTTCTAAACGAGTTTGAAATTTGAGGTATATTCAATACATAGTCGTAAAACAGCCTTAAATTAAGACTCTTGGTTAGTGCATAATCCATAGTTATTTTCAGGCTAAGCACATTTTGGCCTGCAGTTGGAGTATGTGTTTCGTCAATAATTTTTCGGATAATGGTTTTGTTCTTCCTAAATGAAAAATCACCACGCATTTTCAAATCAGATTTAGGCTTTTTTCCTTTAATGGTTACTGGAAAAGTCATAGGGAACTGATAACCCATTCCAATAGTAAATCCTTCCGTTTTCGTTTCCAGAATTTGTGCACTTCCAACATTTAACCCAATGGTTCTCCCCTTTTTGTATTCGAAACGTGTAGTAACCTTGTTTTTAAATTGCATGTCCACGTTAACCAATGGACTAAATTGCTCTGAAATGGTAATGTTATTGTACTGAAACTGGGAATAATAATTACTATCCAGGTCAAAAGCCAGTTCACCGGTAATGGTGTCTATTTCTCCATATCGCTGATTCTGAACGTAACCTCCAACGGTCATCGTAGAAGTATAACCACTGCTAACTGTCACACTTCTAAAAATCTTTTTGAGTACCGCTAGTTTTCCCAATCCATTGTACTGAATCCTATAGTTTAGGGCTGGTAAATTCTTGAATACATTTAAATTTTGCCTGGAAGCACTTTTACCAGAATAGGCGGCCAAAAAGGAAGGAATTAATACATCGGCACTGGTAGGTCCATATCCCTCTGAATATCCAGCATGCTGTTCATGTTCTCCCGTTGAATTCGGATCTTCTTCTCCAAGTCGTTGCGAAATGGTTTGCCTGTTTGCCAGGAACTCTTCAAAGGTTCTGTTCGATCCTGTTGTTTTATCATCCTTAACCAAACTTGTTCTAAGTGACCAGAATGAAACTGAATAGGTTCCCTGCCTCACGGGACTTTCTTCTACGTATCGTGCTTTTTCCTGGGTTGAGGATGTAGAGTCATAACGGTAAAAAAGTGAATAATTCCAGGATTCTCGCTTGGTACCATTGAATGTAAGCCTTAAATCACGAATGGGCTCTGCCGAAAATCGATAGGTAATATTTTCACTATAGGTTTGCGAGACCCGATAATTTATGTTCGATTCAGTTTTCAACCATCCGTTGTCTCCTGCTTTTTTCCAAAAAGTGTTATCTCCCTGGGATTCATACTGCTGACCAAAAATAAAATCCCAACCAGGTGCATCACCATCCATACCCAGTATTCTACCATCTTTTCCCCAACCCGGAACCATGGTCCCCCTGGTTCTTGAATAGGTCATGTTGGCACTGTTTACACTCATTAATAATTTGGCCATTCGGTCTACAAAGGTGTAATCCGATTTTGGTTTTTTCGGTTTCTTAATGGTGTCATTCTTAGCTCCATCAGCATTTTCATCAATAGATTTTACTGGTTTGGGTTTTGGCCTGTTTTTCATTTGCTGGTGCCTTCTTGCTCTTCGCTCTACCTGCTTCAAATAGTCCCATTTTTGGTAAAGCTTACGCATATTGAAATTTCCATTTACATTAATGGAATTCGAGTTCTGAACCGTATTACCAATGGTTTCTCTTCCAATGGGAGCCCTTTGCCAACTGTAGGTTGCTCCGTATCGAATATTTGAATTTACCCAATTCAATATTGGAATATAATCAAGCGGAACTTTATAGTTTAAGTTGGATGAATGGTTGTAATTGGTCTTTTCACCTCCTTTCCAAATTCCCCTGGTTGAGTCGGTTCCATTCCAAACATAATTTTTCCAATTATCATATTCACCATTTTCATTTTTGTTTCTCTCTGCTACTCCTTTCGGTTCAAGAATTAGCGACTTACTATTGGCTGCAAAATCGAATTTCAGGTTTTTCGTTAAGTCATATTTAAAATTAAAACCACGGTCCCAGGTAAACTGTTTGTTGTAAAATTCCGGAAGCCTTGCTGTAAGTCCAGGGTTTGTATTTCGCATTTGAAAGGCCTGGTAAATCCGGTTCATGTTGGTGGTAAAGCTGAAAGATTTCGGCAAGTAATAAAAGTTCATTTCTCGTGCCAACTTGAGGTAATCACTTTCCCGGAGCATTTTTACTTTGGCCAGGGGTTTAAGGGGTTTCGGTTGTAAGCTGTAGTTATAAGTCAGCCCTACTTTCGTGTTTTTAGTTAAGTCGCGTTGAATTTCGTAGTCGGTGTGGTTTTCTTCGGTATATGCATAACTGACACTAAAGTTAGATATGTCGAGTGGTGTCGATATTTTTTGTGATGTTTTTTCCTTTCTGACATTGGTAAAGTTGAGCGACTTTCTTGTTGTTCTATCCTGCATTACTTTCTTTACTGAATCCTGCTGAGCCTTGGTCTCCCATGCGTTTACGTAATCTTTAAACTCAATATCGGGAGCAAGTGGCGAAAATTGAGGATCTTTTATATCTGCATTATAGCTTGCATACATGGGTAACTTGACACCCCATTTTTCCGGGAAAAATTTATCCAGGTTTACGGCTGCAGAAGCTGAATAATTCTTTCGTGTATCCTTTTGTCGCTCGCTAACCTTCTTATCAAGGCTTCCCCAACCAGGTGTACTATAACCTCCACTAACAACAATGTTTGCCAAATCTGCCATTTTAAGATTCGCTTGCCCAACAGTTGCCCAACCATTGGTTTGATCAAAGTCACTCAAACGAAGTTCATTAACCCAGACTTCTGCACATTTATTCGTTCCGTCATCGTTAATGTCTCCCGGAATTTTTCTTGGATTTCTAACTCCAATCATTATAGTTTTTACCTCAGCTAGGTTAGGATTACCTACAACATAAATGTTTCCACCTTCAAATCCACCAACATACCTTCGTTTGGAGAGCAGATCGGTTTCACCTTGAAGAATCCTTTTCTCCCGATCAATTTTCAGGTTGGTAAGTGCATCCAAATCCAGCTCAATTTTATTTGCATCGGGCCAAACAATTCTTTGGTGTGGTTCATGTTCAGGGTTATAGCTACCTGGAGGGGTTACTTTCATTGGCAACTCATACTCGTAGTAGTTCGAAGAAAAATCGCTTCCTAAACGAATAAATATATTCAGATCGTCATCTTGCAAATCATCTTGATCGGCAAGTGTTTCTGCATGGACATACATTTTTAGTTTTCCATACATTCTCAAATCAAGATTGGTATTCCTATAAGTGGCTTTAGCTAAACCATCGGGCAGGTCACAAACCGTCATTTGCAAGGACTGTTCATTAATTTGCTGAAGGCTGGTAGTATTTACATTGATTTCCCTTTGAATATCTGGCGGAAGCACATAGTTTACCGGAACTTTAGAGCTGTGTTCTTCCAGGTTAACTGCACCTACGTTAAAGTCGACTTCGTAATCCGTAGTTACTCCTTCCGGATTATCATCAATTTCTTCTTCATAGCGTCGCCATTCTCCCCTAACCAATTCTAATCGGGCAAATCGAAGGTGAACAGGGTTAGTAAATCCGCGCATAATCATTCTCATAAAAAACACAGATCTTAAATCATTAATGTTTCCATGACTCGTTCTTTTGGGTGAACGCACAGGAATTCGAAACAGGTACCAGTCTACATCTCTTTTTCTCCCATCAGCTGTACTTACGGTTGTTTTTTTGTAATCCGAAATAAAATTGGTCCCCACTTTATCAGGAGATAAAGCATCCTGTGATATAGCCACACGATACTGGTAATAAGCTTCGGTTTGATTGATGGTATTGTCTCTATTTATATCCTCCTGGTTGGGTTTGATATCTCCAACCCGGTCGTTGTTAGACGCTGAATTGCCCTCAACTCCGTTAAAAAGTTTATACCTCTCCAAGATATCCGCACTCGAATTATCATAACTAGCATCAAAATAATGCTTAAAGTCATCGTTGGAAGGGTCTGAAAGCACTTTTGCTTTAGCATCATCTATAAGGACCCCATTCGCCTGATCAATGTAATCCTTATGAAATTCAGCCTCCTGATTACTTCCAATACTTCTTAGACCATCAAGCCCAATATCCTGGTACGGAAGAGTTGCAGGGTCATTATCAAACCCTGTTGCGAAGGAATTACCGAGTGTAACCCTACCCAAATTACTGAATGTTTGCCTTTCCGGGTCAGCTAATTCAACATCATTTTTAGGCAATAATTGCTCAAATATTTTTTGACCATCATACATAATGTCCTCGGAAATATTTCCCAGGTTAAAGATTAGTTCTCCATTTTGTTCATCTCCTTCATAGTCGTCATTAAATGGATCCATTACCCAAAACTGGATATACTCGATATTCGAAGCTTCAAAATCATTTTGATCGATGCGCCTAACAATTCCACCCCAGCGACTTCCGGGGTCGTTCAACTGACCAGCAGAGTCAATTCCTGCTCCATATAATCTACCTGAAGCATCTTTACCATCTACGTCATAATTATAAGGCCCCTTCTCACCGGGATAAAATGATAAATCGAACATATTTATATTCTGAATTGTTCCCGGCGGTAATTGTCTCTCTGGAAAAACTTCTTGTTGCAATACCTGCCGCATAAAGTGATTGGATAACATAACCTGATCACCAACTACATTACCTGGCCCCCTTGAAGGATCATAAAAAGTCGGATCAATTACCTTCCAGTTTATAAGGGCACGGTTAATTCCGGAAGCTTTATTGTCAAAAAGTTCCCCTTCAGGAAATAAATCATTTTGGTTTCGCGGGGTACTGGAATGGAACCAGAAATTTTGTGATAGTAATGAAATTGAATTCTGACTTCCTTCAAAATCGTCGATATACGAGTTTCCATCCTTTCCAATGGCTTTGGAATGTCCGGGCAATAGTTGTGCAAACTCCCCTGAAACTGAAAGTGTGGACTTTTCCTTGGTGTCAATTCCAGGTATCATGTCTACAACACGAGTTAGCCATGGCAACTCAGTTCGGTAGCTGAAATCCAATCCCCAGATCCAGTTAGCAATTGGCTCGTATCCTATATCCACTTTTTGAGTAAGTGGCCTTTCCCAAAGTCGCATTACCGTTCCTCCAATCAAGAAATCATCTGAGATTTTGTAGTCCATTCTATGGGCAAAAAAGTTCTTTTGTTGCTGCGCAAATAGCTGATTACTTTCCAGTGATACTTTAATGGGCTGCCCCGATTCAATAATGGACTGGTTAATTATTTTTACCCGACCCAAATTGTAATCCACGGTATAGTCAACATTCTCTGTTAATTTCTGTCCTCCGGCGGTAACAGTTACCGAACCTTCGGGCACATTTAATGCGTTTAACGGAATTTCATTGCTCGACTCACTCTGATACTTTCCTTTCAAACTAAACCTGTTTCGCTCCGGGAACCGAACCTTGGCATCAGCCTGAGTATTGGTATAGAGGGAATCAAAAGCATAGGTCCTAATGTAAGCCTCTGCCCGAATAGGGTCAGAGACCGTTCTGTTTATAGCCTTGCGTAAACCATCTCCAAAAGGTTCCACACGTGGAATTATTATTCTTCCGTTTTGGGTATTAATGGTTATTCCATCAATAAAATCAAATAGTCCATCGCGCCTGGGCTGCCCATTAAAGTCAAGGGTATCCATTCCTAGTAACTGAACCAAACTCATATCGTTCAATTCAGGTTGAGGAATAAAATTGATGTCCACTCCTTTGTTTTGATCCAGGTACCACACGTCGAAACGGAATCCTTCTTTCTTTACCCGATACGCACCAATGCTATAAATATTCTTCATCATCAGTTTCCACATGGGTACTCGTGTATTGGTTTCAGTTGATTTTAGCATTTTAACCAACAACGGTTTCTCTGCCAACTCCATGGAAAATTCCCCAACCTGGTATGTTCTTCCATTCAGGGTATATTCAAAAGCTACAGCCAACACCTGATTGGTATTTATTTGTTGTTTCAACGAAATATAACCCAGCTGCGGATGTAAAGTATATTCATTGGGCTGTAGTTTCTTGGCAAATTCGACGCGCTGGTAATCCATTCTCGGATCAAGATTCATTTTATTACTCAGTATCGGAGTTGCTTGTTCCATGGAACGGTTTTCAATACCATTAAATCCATTGGGACCATTTATTTCTGCATACAAACTATTGTGAGTGTTGTGAGGCCAGGGAGGAGTTCCTCCAATGGGCCATCTGGCATTGTAGAATTTTTCAAGGTCAGTTCCTGATTGACCTAAATCCTGAAATGCAAGAATATCCCTGGGTGACTCGCCGCTTGTTCTGGTATTGGTAACCCAAACTTCTATTCGGGTAATGTTAACTCCAGTGTTTAATACCATTGGGTCAGCAATTGCATCTTCATACGTATCACGGAAAAACTGATCAAGGAAAAAGTGTTTGTTAGCTTCATAATTATCAGCCCTAACTTCAAATTCATTTACCTGGGCTCCTCCCTTGGTTTCAATTTCACTTTTTTGCCCCTTATCTTGTGAAAGGACAGTAGTCATGGTCATTCGTCCAAATTTCAATTTGGTTTTTACTCCAAACAGACTCTGACTTCCGGTTATTAATTGGCTGTTTAATGGGAGGCTTACATTACCTAGCTCAATCTTTTGAATGATCTCATCTTCGTATCCTGTATAATCTATTTTAAATTGATTTTGAAAATCGAAGGTTGCCTGGGTGTTGTAGTTGGTAGTAATTTTCATTTTATCCCCAATACTTCCAATGAGATTAATCTGCATGTTTTGGTCAAACTGGAACGTGGTTACCCTCCTATTTCGAATCGGAATAGCCGGGTTATCGGTCTTGCTTATTCTTAAACCAAAAGAAAGCTCTGCCGACCCGGAAGGTTTAAGGTCAATCTTATCACCACCGAATACCCGATCAAAGAGTTTACTTTTAATCTTAAGTTCCGGTTGAAATGCCTTGGATTTTTCTCCCTCAAATTCATTCTCCGCCGACTGTTTATCTAACCAGTAATCAGACATGGATTTCTTTTTGGTATATTCCAGGTACTCGTCAAAATCCATGTAGGTTGGAGGCCGGTAGTTTATATCTCCAATTTTTTGAGTTACCTCATACTTTCCGGTTTCAGGATTGTATTTTACCTCGGATTTTAAATTGGACGGATCTGCCATGTCCACGCCTCCTTTTGAGTCTTCACCAATTCCGGTACTTTCTGAATCTTTTATAGGATAACGTAGCTTAACTTTTTCCGAATCTCCACTGTCGAGCGGTTGAATAAGGTAGCCTCCAAACTCCAGGTACCCGCTTGACTCATTACCGGCAAAAGCCGATTTAGAACCAATGGCAAGTACGACCACGATGAGTGTCGCTAATATGCGATGAGAGTACAACAAAATGGAGTGCTACTTGGTGTCTATAACAGTTTCAACGCTTCTTTAATTACTAGTTCTACCCCAGCATCGCTACCGATTCCGGCTTGAACTTTTTGCAGCACCTTTATCGACTTGTTACGGTCAAATCCCAGCGCCATAAGCGCTGATAACGCCTCATCCTTTAAAGTATTGTCTGAAAGTGAAGAAATTTCCAATTGTGGTTCATCCTTCGAGATTTTATCCTTGAGATCGATAATAACCCGTTGGGCTGTTTTTGCCCCAATTCCCTTTATGGACTTTAGTAAGTCCGAATTTTCATTTATGATAGCAGCGTGTATATCTCCAGGCTTATAGGAGGAGAGAATAACCCTGGCCGTATTTGATCCCACCCCGTTAACGGAAATTAGATTTCTGAATAGCAAACGTTCTTCAATATTTGCAAACCCAAATAAAGACCTGGAGTCTTCCCGTATAACTTCATGAATATATAGCTTGGTCAATTCTTCTGAACCCATAGATTCGAAGGTGTTGACCGAAATATTGACATAATATCCTACCCCATCACATTCCAGCACTGCATAGGCTGGATTTTTCTCAATCAATCTCCCCTTTAAATATTCAATCATATCAATGTATCCAACTTTTCATCAATGTCACTTAACATGTTTATGTTCCGCTTTTTCATTTGTGCATCAACCACTGCCAGGGTTACCATATTTACGATTTCCCTTACGGAAGACCCTAACTGAAGCACATGTACCGGTTTTTTCATTCCTAAAAGAACAGGTCCAATTGTCTCAATGTCGCTCATTTCCTGAATGAATTTATAAGCAATATTTCCTGAAGAGAGGTTTGGAAATATTAGCGTATTCACCCTATGCTTCGCCAATAATGAAAAAGGAAAAAGTTCTTTTCGTTTTGCAATATCCAATGCGAAGTTGGCCTGAATTTCACCATCTGCAATTACATCTGGCCTTTCCCGATGTAAAATGGAAACAGCTTCTTTAATCACATCGATTTCGTCTCCCTTGGATGAGCCAAAATTGGAATAAGACAACAACGCAATTTTTGGCTTAATGTTGAACAAACTAACTGCTTCAGCCGTAAGCGTTGTAATATCTGCCAACTGACGGGCCGTTGGATGCAGGTTTATTGTTGTATCTGCAAGAAACAAAGGTCCCTTCTTGGTATTGAGCAAATACATACCTGCTATGGTTTTATTTTTTGGGTTTCTTCCAATAATCTGTAATGCAGGGCGCAATGTATCCGGATAGTTCCTGCTAATACCTGAAATTAGTGCATCGGCGTCTCCTTGTTTCAGCATAACACATCCATAGTAGTTACGCTCTCGCATAGCTTTTATTGCTTCAGGTAAAGTATAGCCCTTTCTTTTTCTCTGGTTATAAAGAATATGACCGTACTTTTCGCGGTTAGGCATTTCCCCCTCACTCCTTGGATCGATAATGGGAACTCCATCCAATTCCAGCTCGTATTTTTCTATCAGCGCTTCCAGTTTAGCTTTGGGCCCTAATAAAATAGGTTCTGCAATTCCTTCATCTTTAACGGTCTGAGCAGCACGAAGAACCTTATAATTATCTGCTTCCGCAAACACGACTTTTTTCGGATCCTTTTTAGCACGTTCTACCAAACTACTCATTAGCTTATTGTCCAGTCCAAGGCGATGCTCCAACTCCTCTTTGTAGGCATCCCAATCTTCGATTGTTTTTTTAGCAACTCCACTTTCAATTGCAGCTTTCGCTACTGCCGGAGCTACACAAGTTAATAAGCGGTGGTCAAGTGGTTTGGGAATGATAAAATCCCGTCCAAAACTTAAGTTTCTTTCGTTATAAGCAAGATTCACTTCTTCAGGAACAGACTCTTTAGCCAGGTTAGCAATTGCCTTAACTGCAGCTAATTTCATTGCCTCGTTAATGGCTGTAGCCTGAACATCAAGTGCTCCTCTAAAAATAAAAGGAAACCCAATTACATTGTTCACCTGATTGGGATGATCCGAACGACCAGTTGCCATTATAATATCATCCCGTACCGATATTGCTTGTTTATATCCTATTTCAGGAGTAGGGTTAGCCAAAGCAAAAACAATGCAGTCTTTTGCCATGCTGGCTACCATTTCCTTATCGACAATATCCCCTTTGGACAGACCAACAAAAACATCTGAACCAACCATGGCTTCAGCCAAGGTATTTGGTTCTACTTCATTGGCGAAAAGGCTTTTATATTGATCCAAATTGCCGCGAGAAGGTTTGATTACCCCTTTGCTGTCACACATAATTATGTTTTCACGCTTTGCCCCAAGTGCAAGGTAAAGCTTGCAACAAGAAATCGCAGCTGCACCTGCTCCGCTAACCACTATGGAAATATCTTCAATTTTTTTATTGGAAAGCTCCAAGGCGTTCAACAAAGCTGCGCACGAAATAATAGCAGTTCCATGCTGATCATCATGCATTACGGGCATCTCCAGTTCCTCCTTAAGCCTTCTTTCAATTTCAAAAGCTTCTGGTGCTTTAATGTCTTCCAGGTTAATCCCTCCGAAAGTTGGTGCAATGTTTTTTACGGTTTTTACAAATTCATCAATATTGGTTGCATCTACCTCAATATCAAAAACATCGATATCGGCAAATATTTTAAACAGAAGGCCCTTTCCTTCCATTACCGGCTTACTTGCTTCGGGGCCAATATTACCAAGGCCTAATACGGCCGTTCCATTGGAAATAACTGCCACCAAGTTTCCCTTGGCTGTATAATCAAAAACTTTACTCTTATTATCAGCGATAGCCATGCATGGTTCAGCAACTCCAGGTGAATAAGCCAGTGATAAATCTCGCTGTGATGTGTAAGGTTTTGTAGGCTTTACCTCGATTTTTCCTTTTCTTCCCTGGGCGTGATAATCAAGAGCTTCCTTCCTACTTACTTTACGCATAATTTACCTTTAAAACCAACCTGTAAAAGTAGCCTTTTATATAGGCGGGCAATAGCAAAAATAATTTGCGTTTTAATGTAATTTTAGCTTCCAATTTTGATTCAGTGAAACGATTAATCGTCTTTAGTGGCGCAGGAATTTCAGCCGAAAGTGGTATTCAAACATTTAGGGATGCTGGTGGACTATGGGAAAACTACAAGGTAGAGGAAGTTGCAACACATGAAGCCTTTTCCAGATCGCCTGAACTTGTTCTGGAATTTTATAACCTTAGGCGAAGAGCAATTGCCAAAGTGGAGCCCAACGACGCGCACCTTCATTTGCGTAAACTGGAAGATAAATTTGATGTTACAGTTATCACTCAAAATATTGATAATTTGCATGAAAGAGCTGGTTCTTCCAGGGTATTACACCTTCACGGTGAAATTACCAAAGCCAGAGGAGCGCAGGGCAAGCATGAGATAGAGGACATTGGCTACACGGATATAAAACTAGGCGACAAAGCAACCAATGGCTCCCAACTTCGACCACATATTGTCTGGTTTGGAGAAGATGTCCCAGAATATGAAAATGCAATGAACATTATTTCAACTGCCAACATTTTAATTGTGGTTGGTACATCACTCAATGTTTATCCTGCCGCAGGTCTTATCCATTACGCCCCGTTAGAGGCTGAAAAATACCTGGTCGATCCAAATATTTTGGCGGGAGATTCTTTGCAAAACTTTGAAATTATCTCAAAACCTGCAGGCACTGGAATTCCTCAGCTGGTACAGCGTTTGTTAGGCTAGCAGACATAAAAGTTTATTCATAATAGATCAAGGTAGCAAATACTTATATTCGCCTTTTAAAATCAAAAAGAAATGAGAAGCATAATTGTAGTTATTGGAGCACTTTTAATTAGTTCGATATCCTTTGGCCAAGAGTCTAAAGGCAGTACAATTCCGGCTGTGGAGATTGTAAACATGGATGGTGATAAATTCAACACGTCGCAGTTAAATAATGATGGAAAACCAATGATTATTAATTTTTGGGCAACATGGTGTAGTCCATGCAAACGAGAGCTGAATAACATTGCTGAATTATACGATGACTGGATTGATGAAACAGGGGTTAAAATAGTGGCAATTTCAATTGACGATGCAAGAAATATGCAGAAAGTAAGACCTTACGTGGATGGCCAAGCCTGGGACTACGAGGTTTACATTGATATGAATGCTGATTTTAAACGTCAATTGGGTGTAAACAACGTACCTCATACCTTCCTTGTTGATGGGAACGGTAAAATCGTATGGCAACACAACTCCTATTCAGAAGGAGACGAATACGAACTTTATGAGTTAGTTAAAAAATTGGCTGCTGGAGAAAGCATCAAATAATCCTCGCATATTTTGAATATAAAACATGTACAAGCGCTTGCGCTTATCATTCTAACCGTAGCTCTTTCTAATTCATTACACGCACAAGATGCTGGTAATGGAGTGCAAAAATTTATGGCTGAACCCTTAGAAATTCATGGTAATTTTAGTGCTAGAGGCCAATACTATCAGGAAGATAGTGCTATTGGGGCCCCGGATGTCCCTGAACAATTTCTTATGAATGGCTTTGCCAATGTAATTGTTACGAAAGGAGCTTTTAGCGCCGGTGTTCGCTATGAAAGTTACCGTAACCCAATTCTAGGTTTCGATCAACGATATAAGGGAAGTGGATTTCCTTATCGTTATGTGCAGTTTAGTCAGCATGGCCTGGATGTAACCGCAGGTAATTTCTACGAACAGTTTGGAACAGGACTGTTATTGAGGTCGTATGAAGAGCGAGATTTGGGAGTAGACAATGCCTTTGACGGAATCCGGGTAAAATACAGTACCAAATTTGGAGTATACCTTAAAGGCTTAATTGGTAAGCAACGTTACTTTTTTGATCTGGGGCCTGGAATTGTTCGTGGGGTAGATGGTTTGGTGAACTTAAACGAAGCCTTTGGAGCGCTAAAGTCGAGCAAGTTTAAAGTGAAGATTGGTGGTAGTTTTGTTAGTAAATACCAGGAAGACAACAACCCCAATTATAAGCTACCTGAAAATGTGGCTTCGTATTCAGGTCGATTAAACCTCTCTTATAAGGGATTCGGTTTTTTGGGGGAGTATGCTTACAAAATGAATGACCCTTCGGCTGACAATGAGTACATATATAAAGATGGAGCGGCCATGTATTTGTCGGGAACCTATTCAAGAAAAGGATTAGGTATAGTACTTTCGGCAAAATCAATTGATAATATGAGCTACCGTTCGGACCGCGAGGAAGGTCTGAATAACCTGTTGATTAACTTTAACCCGGCTCTTACCAAGCAGCACACCTATAACCTAGCAGCTACATTATACCCCTATGCGTCGCAATTAACCGGGGAAGTGGCCTACCAGGGAGATATTGTCTATAAGATTAAAAGGAAAACACCGCTCGGGGGTAAATATGGGACTACAATTTTTATTAATGTGTCTAAAGCTTTTGGTTTGGATTCTACCCACCTAAATGACGAAAATGCTGCCCGACAAGGGTATGAAGCTAACTTTTTTAAACCGGGTCAGCAAGAATACTATCAGGATATAAATATTAGCCTTGAGCGAAAAATTGTTAAATGGCTTAAGTTAAAAGCCATGTATATGAACCTGATGGCTAACAACGATATTCTTAGGTATGGAGGAATCAACGGAAGCTGGTCTGGCAAGATATACGCAGATATTGCAGTTTTGGATATGACCTTCAAATTAAAACCCAAACACAGTATAAGAGCCGAAATTCAGGGGTTATGGTCTCAACAGGACATGGGTGACTGGGCAACTTTTATTGTGGAATATACGTTTAGCCCTAATTGGTTTGTTGCCGTTATGGACCAGTTTAATTATGGAAATCCAGTTCACGTGAATCGAATCCACTACCCTTATGCTACGTTTGGATATACCCATAAAGCGAATCGAATCTCGATTGGATATGGTAGGCAAAAGGCGGGGCTTTTCTGTGTTGGAGGAGTTTGTCGTGTGGTTCCCGCGTCAAATGGACTGACTATTTCCGTAACTTCAAGTTTTTAAAACATTACCGTTATGAAGCAAATTCAAAATATTTTATTGTTGGGCATTATTGCTCTTGGTACCTCTCTAATTGTTTCGTGTGATAAGGTAGACGATCCCTTTGAAGGCATTGATACTGGAGGAAATGACACTTCGGTTATTGCTAATGCTGATTCAATTTGGGGTGACACCGGAAACACAACCATTAGAAAAATGATGATTGAGGAGGTAACAGGACAATTGTGCGGCAATTGCCCTCCAAAAACAAAACTGATTGTGGACTGGGTGGAAACAGAACATAAAGGCAAAGTATATAGCGTTGCTTACCATGCAACCGATTTTGCACGACCTAATCCAAAATATCCTGACGATCACCGCACCGAAAAAGGAACTGCTTTTAATAGCAGTTTTGGAAATACTGATGCTCCCGTTGCCATTTTTTGCCGGCAAGACCTTAATGGATCAGGGTTAATTGTACAAGGTGCAAAATTTGTTACTGAATTCAATAAGTTAGTTTCAAATGGATTCTTTAATGACCCTAAAGTTCAAATTAAAATCCTGAATATATATGACAGGGATAATAAATCAAATCGAATAGTAATAACTGCTACTGCTCTGAAGGCTTTAACTGAAACACATACAGCTATAATTTATATATCAGAAAATCCGGTATTAGGTGATCAGAAATATTACAGCAACCCCAATGGCCCTGATGATATTTTTGATACTTATGAACACCCCCACGTTTTTAGAGGTGCCGTTGGTAGTTTAGATGGAAATTCCTTCATTCAAGGTAATCTGGCAGCTGGAGAATCTGTCAGCGAATCCTTTAATGTTACGTTGGACACTACCAAATGGGATCCGGCTAAGGTAAATTTTACTGTTGCCATACGCAATAACACCACTGGAGAGATTATTCAAGTGGATGAAGTGCATGCCAGGAAATGATATTACAAACACTGGTTATTTGGTAAAGGTTTTTTACCAGTAGCTTTAACCTTCATTCTATGAAATTAATTAAGAGCCCTGTCCATTATGGCCTATTGGTAGTCTTATCGTTGCTTCTGTATTCATGCAACAAAGTAGAAAACCCCTTCGAAGGAATTGAAAACGGAGGAGGTGTCAATCCGGTAATCTCCAGTGCAGACTCGATTTGGGGTGATACTGGAAATACGACAATTAGAAAAATGCTAATTGAAGAGTTTACCGGTGAACAATGCGGTTTTTGTCCACCAAAGACCAAACTTATTGTAGATTGGGCAGATACTGAATTTAAGGGAAAAGTATATAGTATAGTCTACCATGCAGGTGTATATGCAGAACCCAATGCCAAATACCCCAATGATCATAGAACCATTAAAGGGACAGACTTCTACGATAACTTAGGTATTGCAAGTGCACCTGTTGCATTGTTTAGCCGATTGGAATTATATGGATCACTTGTAATTCAAGGTGCAAAATTTGAGGCCGAATTCCGTAAATTAGAGACCAGCGGATATTTCAATAATCCTAAGATTCATATTAAAACGTTGAACCTTTATGATCGAGATGAAAACTCAAATAGAATCATTGTAACGGCAACCGCATTAAGTGAATTAAAGGAACCCCATACGGTGATAATTTACATAACAGAAGATCCGGTTATAGGTGACCAAGTAGATTATGATCAGGACCCTAAGGATTTGCATAATTACCCGCATAGACATATGTTTCGTGATGCTATAGGTCCACTGGACGGTAATGCTTTTATCGATAGTGATTTGGCTGTTGGAGAGTCTGTTACCAAAACTTATAGTACTACCTTAGATGCCTCCAAATGGGACCCTTCCAAGGTTAATTTTACTATTGCCATACGCAATAACACCACCGGAGAGATTATTCAGGTGGATGAAGTCCATGCAAGGAAATGATGCTAAGACTTTGGATTTCTTCTTTTCTTATCCTTGTTTGCACACTTTCTATATCTGCACAGCAAGGAGATAACAAAAAGTTTCATGCTGGAGTTAAACTTGGGGCAAATACGTCACAAATGACTGGAGACGGATTTGCCGGGTTTTACAAATTTTCAGTGGTTGGTGGTGTGTTTGCCAATACAGCCTTCAATGAAAAAATGAAAATGCAGTACGAGATTATTTATCAGGGTAAGGGAAGCCATAAACCGGCCAAACCGGATGAAGGCATTTACGACTCGTATAAAATCAGGCTCAACTACATTGAGGTTCCCGTGCTATTTCAATACAAAATCGAAAAGTTTGAATTGGAAATTGGACCAGGGTTTGGTTTCCTACTCGGTAGTAAAGAATGGGATCAGAATGGGTTACGTACAGGAAGTTCAAACGACTGGAGGGTCTTTGAATTGGATGCCATGTTTGGGGTTAACTACTTTTTTACGGATCATTTTTTCGTTAACGCCAGAACCCATCATTCGGTAACATCGGTTGTAACAACAACAGCAGTTACCCCTTACGGTGTGTATGGAGGTGCCTGGAATATTGTTTTGGCGTTAACCCTTAACTATCAGTTCTGATTGGTCTGGTTTAGAAATTTAATATTCCTTACCAATCCAGAATACTTAGTCCTTTTTACAGCCGATTTTCTAAACAGTTCATTAAATAATTCCTGGGTGATTTCATTCCAGTTGGATTGCCTCATTTCCAATAGTTGCGGATGGGGCTCAAACCATTCTTCGTTGTGAGGTTTCGAAAAACGATTCCATGGACACACATCCTGGCATATATCACAACCAAACATCCAATTCTGAAATTGGCCGGCAAGTTCATTGGGTAAGTCTTCTTTTAATTCAATGGTATAGTAGGAAATACATTTGCTCCCATCAATCTCGTAAGGTGCCGTAAGAGCATCAGTAGGGCACGCATCAATGCATTTGGTACACGTACCACAATAATCTTTTATTGGTCCGTCATAATCCAATTTGAGGTCTAGTACCAATTCCCCCAGAAAAAAAAATGAACCTTCTTTTGGATGAATCAAATTGGTGTGTTTCCCAATCCAACCCAATCCGCTTTTCTTAGCCCATGTCTTATCCATTATGGGAGCTGAATCAACAAAAGCTCTTCCTGCGACTTCTCCAATTTCATCCTGAACATAACTCAACAATTGCCTGAGTTTATCCTTAATGACGAAGTGATAGTCTTTGCCGTAAGCGTATTTGGATATCCTGGGGGCTCCATTATCTTTCTGTACCTCTTCAGGATAATAATTCAATGCAACCGAAACAATAGATTTTGCGCCTGGGAACAATTTAGTTGGATCAATTCTAAGGTCAAAATGGTTTTCTAACCAGGCCATTTCACCGTGCCTGTTTTGATTTAAAAACTTTTCCAAATCGGAAGCTTCTCTATCAAGTTTTTCGGCCTTAGATATTCCACAGAAGAGAAACCCTAATTCCTTCGCTTTTGCTTTAATTAAAGAACCCTGGGATGTTAATCCTGGATTCAAAACAAACTCCCCTGGGACTTGGTAGGTGCAATACCCAAATGTTTATAGGCTTGTTCGGTGGCTTCTCTACCCCTGGGGGTTCTCATTAAAAAGCCTTCCTGGATCAAAAATGGCTCATAGACTTCTTCAATGGTACCGGCATCTTCGCCAACAGCTGTTGCAATGGTTGTTAAACCAACCGGACCACCCTTAAACTTACTGATGATGGTAGACAAAATTTTATTGTCCATTTCATCCAATCCATAAGCATCTACATTCAGCGCATCCAAACTATAATGCGCAATTTTCTGGTCAATTTTTCCGTTGCCTTTTATCTGCGCAAAGTCCCTAACCCGACGCAACAAGGCATTGCATATTCTGGGAGTACCTCTACTCCTACCGGCTATCTCCTTAGAAGCGGCACTCTGAATTTCAATGTTGAGAATGTCTGAAGAGCGTTCTACAATTTTCTGGAGTGTTTTTGCATTGTAATAAGCCAGGCGTGAGTTTATCCCAAAACGTGCTCGTAGCGGAGAAGTTAACAGCCCTGAACGGGTAGTTGCACCGACAAGGGTAAAGGGCTCCAGGTCTATCTGAACACTTCTGGCATTTGGCCCTGTATCAATCATAATATCGATCTTATAATCCTCCATTGCCGAGTACAAAAACTCTTCAACAACCGGACTTAGGCGATGGATTTCATCAATAAACAGCACATCGTTTTCTTCAAGGTTGGTTAACAGACCCGCCAAGTCACCTGGTTTGTCTAAAACGGGTCCACTGGTAATCTTAATACCAACTCCCAATTCATTTGCAATAATGTGCGCTAATGTGGTTTTACCCAAACCTGGGGGGCCATGCAACAGAACATGATCCAATGCTTCTCCTCGTTGAATGGCTGCCTCTACAAACACCTTTAGGTTTTCAAGTACTTTTTCCTGACCGGTAAAATCGTGAAATAATGTTGGGCGAAGTACCTTTTCAATATCCCTGTCAGCAGGGTTTAATGCGTCAGCATTTGGATCTAAATGTTCATTCATTTTAGGAAGCGACTACTCCAAATGTAGCCAAAAAAAAAGCCCTACTTAGGCAGGGCTTTTCATTTTTTAAAGTTTTTTATTAATGACCACCGCCATCTACCTCTCCATCTTTGAGCGGTACAATTTGGGGTACAAAATCTTCTTCATGTGCCGGATTACTGTAATCATAAGCCCATCTGTGAACGGTTGGCAATTCACCAGGCCAGTTTCCGTGCATATGCTCCACAGGAGTTGTCCATTCCAACGTATTTGATCTCCATGGATTTTGAGGAGCTTTTGGCCCTCTGAACATGCTGTAAACCAAATTAAATAAGAACAAAAACTGAATTAAACCACCGATAACTGCAAATACAGTAACGATCATTGCGATATCAGCAACTCCTTCAAACATTGGGAATTCAGAATAAGAATAATAACGACGAGGTAAACCGGCTAAACCTTGAATGTGCTGCGGGAAGAATACCCCATAAGCACAAGCAAACGTTATCCAAAAGTGGATGTAACCAAGTTTCTTATTTAACATTCTACCCCACATTTTTGGGAACCAATGGTATACACCTGCGAACATAGCCATTACTGCAGATAGCCCCATAACAATGTGGAAGTGAGCTACCACAAAGTAAGTGTCATGCACATTAATATCTAGCGCAGCATCCGCTAATATGATACCGGTAACTCCACCCGTAATAAATGTTGATACCATTGCAACGGCAAACATCATAGCTGGAGTAAAGTTGATCTTTCCTTGCCATAAAGTAGACAAGTAGTTAAATACTTTTACTGCTGAAGGAATAGCAATCAAAAGAGTGGTGAATGTAAATACATCACCCAAAAATGGGTTCATTCCACTTATGTACATGTGGTGACCCCAAACAATAAACGAAAGGAAGCCAATTGCCAACAATGAACCAATCATGGCTCTATATCCAAAAATTGGTTTACGAGAGTTACATGAAATGATTTCAGAAGTTAATCCTAATGCCGGTAGTAAAATAATGTACACTTCCGGGTGACCCAAGAACCAAAATAAATGGTGATATAAAAGAGGTGAACCACCTGTTCGATCCAGTGCCTCTCCGGCAATGAAAATATCACTCAGGTAAAATGAAGTCCCAAATGTTCTATCGAAAATCAGCAACAGAGCCGCAGCGAAAAGAACCGGAAACGATAATACACCAAGAATAGCAGTAAGAAATAGTGCCCAAATACTCAGCGGTAACCGGGTCATAGACATTCCTTTTGTTCTAAGGTTTATAATGGTTACAATGTAGTTCAGCCCTCCCAACAAAGAAGAGACAATGAACAAGGACATACTCACCAACCATAGCGTCATTCCAAGTCCGGAGCCAGGCATGGCTTCTGGTAATGCACTTAATGGTGGATAAACTGTCCAACCTCCCGCAGCCGGTCCTGCTTCAACAAAAAGCGAAATGATCATAACCACAGATGATCCAAAGAAAAACCAGTAAGACAGCATATTTAACATTCCTGATGCCATATCGCGAGCACCAATCTGAAGCGGAATAAGCAAGTTGGCGAACGTTCCACTCAGTCCAGCTGTAAGCAGGAAGAATACCATGATAGTACCGTGAATAGTAACCAAGGCCAGGTACATATTGGGATCAAGAACACCATCGGGAGCCCATTTGTCTCCTAGTAAAAAATTTAAAATCCAAAAGCTTTCACCAGGAGAAGACAACTGCAATCGAAATAAAAGCGACATAACCATCCCGACAAACGCCATGATGGTTCCCGTCAATAAAAACTGACGCGAAATCATTTTATGATCGTAACTAAAAAGATACTTCGTTATGAATGGTTCTTTGTGACCTGACATTTCTATAAATCCTTTTTAAGTTCTATTTTATTTTTCAGCCGTAAAAAACTTAGGCTGTTCTGATAACCATTTATTGTAATCCTCTTCCGATTCAACCACAATATTCATCTGCATGTTGTAGTGAGCCGCACCACAAATCTTATTACACAATAATATGTAGTTAAAATCAGGATTACCCAACTTAGCTCTCATTTGTTCTGTGGTCATTGTCGGTGTGAAATAAAATTGTGTCATCATTCCCGGTACAGCATTCATCTGAGCCCTAAAATGCGGCATATAAGCAGAGTGAATCACATCCTGAGACCTAATCTGAAAATTAATCGGTTTATTTATTGGAATGTGGAATTCAACCTTAGCTAATATGTCGTCATCAGCTACCGAATAACTCTCAACATTATTTTGAGCCTGCAATTGCTCAATATATGCTCTATGCTTTTTTTGAAGTGTTATCTCCTCCAAAATTTCCTGATCATTGGTACCTCCTGGAAATACGCTCTTTCGGCTTTCCTCCAATTCGGCAATTTTTTCATTGTATGCGCTTAAACGATCATTAATTGATTTCTCGTTTATAATTCCTAGGGCATTAGTTCCATTAATCATTCTAAAGTTGGCTTTCCCCAGTACATTATCCTTTCCTGCATATCGAGCAGTCCAGTCGAACTGTCTGGCGTAAAGTTCAATGTTAATGGCATCTTCAGGAACGTTACGCATGGCATCGTTCCAGGCACTAATGCCAAAAATGATTATTCCCGCTAAAAATACCGCTGGAGTTATCGTCCAAATTAATTCAAGCTTATTGCTGTGTGTATTAAAAGTGGCCTTTTCATTTTTCGTTTTAGCATATCGAAACAAAAAGTAAGAAAGAACAATATGTAGGGCGACGAAAACAATTGTTATCAACGCAATATTTAAATTCATTAATGTATCGATAGCCTTACCATGTTCAGAAGCGGCTGCCGGCAGAAGAATGTCCCAAAACCTCCAAACCAACCAACCATAAAATCCAATGAAAGCAGCAAAAAATGCAACAAACATGTAACGGATGTTATTGGTCTCTTTGTCGGTGACCATAATTCCGTCCTCACCATTCAAAAAATTAGAAATCTCAGATACTCTAATTAGTTGTACTAGGGCGACGATTCCTAGAATTAAAACGAGATATATTAGAAATGTAGTCATGTTATCTACTCTATTTTTCTATTTCTTAATTATCTAATTAATGAATTTCATGATGTACGCTTTCCTCAAAAAACGGATGATTCTTAGCCATTAATGGCGCCTTTGTAAGTGTGTTCAAAACCACAAACAAAAACAAACCTAAGAAACCAAGTCCCAACCCTATTTCAACAATTCCAATCGTACTATGAGTCTTCATTGTTGCAGGAGTGATCAACATATATGTATCAACCCAGTGTCCAATGAAGATTAGTATACCAATAACAGTAAGCGACCTGAAATTTCTTTTCGAATCTCTATCCATTAAAGCAATCATTGGAAATGCGAAATTGACAAAGAACATAGACCAATACAAATACTTGTATTCTTCGAAACGAACCTGAAAATAGGTCACCTCTTCCGGAATATTGGAGTACCAGATAAGCATAAACTGAGAGAAAAACAGGTAAGCCCATAAGAAGGAAACTCCAAAGACCCATTTTCCTAAATCCTGAATATGGCTAGCGTTTACATCTTTCATGTAACCCTGTTTCTTCAACCAGATAACCATAAGAGTAGTCACCACTAACGAACTCAGCCAAAGGCCTGAGAATACATACCAACCAAATAGGGTAGAAAACCAATGGGCATCAATAGACATGATCCAATCCCACGGAACAAATGTAGAAATGGGGTAACCAAAAATGATCAAGAAAATAGCAGCGTCACGAACATTTTTAAAATGTCTGTTTCTCTCAAAGCCTAAATCTTCTTCTAATGATCTTTTCCTAAATCTGGTCCACATGAAAATCCATGCTCCAAGAATAATAAGCTGACGCGCAGCCATAAACATCCAGTTCAAATAAGGAGCCTTACCCCGAAGAACTTCATCAGCAGCTACTGCCTCTGCATCCATCCAGTGCCATATATGGTGCTGGTGTGCAACACCGGCAAAAAGAACAATGAATAAAACCAATGAACCTACCGGAAGGAAACTACCAACGGCTTCAAGAATTCTTTTAATTACAACCCACCATCCCGATTCGGCTGCATAATTAACGGCAAAAAAGAACATTGCCGATGCTGCGATTCCCATAAAAAAGAATCCATTGATCAGCAGGTTTGTCCATAGTCTTGTTCCTGAATGATGAGCTCCGTCAACATCGGAAACGGCCAGAAAAATACCATACACAAGAGCGATTACTCCAAACGACATTAAAATGTAGGTAAGCCTTTTTGTTTTGCTAGAAAATATAAACTGTTCCATTTATTTCTATTCTTTTCTACTTTCTATGATCAAATTCTATTGTTCCTTTCCTTCAGCAGCACTTGCACTATCTGCAGGGGCTACATTCATTAAATCATTAGCTGTTTTACCTTGTAATGTTTGCACATACAAAATAACTTCCCAACGCTCAGTCTTAGTCATTTGCGAGGCATGTGAACCCATAAGGTTTTTTCCCCATTGCAACGAATGGAACATTTTACCTGCAGGCAAATCTTTTAACCCAGCATCGTATGCTGGAGGATTAGGATATTCGCTATTTGTAGGTACAGTACCATCTCCTTTTCCTTTCTTCCCATGACAATGCACACAAAATCTCATGTAGTTTGCCTTCCCTTTGGCAATGTTTTCGTCATTCCAAGCCAATGGATTTTTTAAGTTCATCCCTGCGGCTTCATAACCCTCAAATGTGTTAGGATATGGATAGGGTAAATTATCTTCTCCCATAGCAATTGAGTTTTCAGCGGGAACCCTAGCCGAAGCACCCGTAGGTTCTAAACCAGTTCCATACGTTTCATAGGAAGGCGAGCGATACATGTCAGGCATATACTCAAAGCCCGGACTATTAGGATCGGACTTACAAGATTGTAACACAACTACTCCTAAGACAAAAAGCCCGAGGATAGAGGCAAATGATTTCATCGATGCGTTAGATTTCTTCATCCTTTTACTTTTCAAATACTTCAACTGTACCAGTTTCTTTCAATAAAGAAGTCAAATCTTCTTTTGAATAATCTTTAATATCTTCTGGTACCAATTCAATTGCAAAATGATCGTCTGTTGTTCTTGGGTGAGGGTTTTTCGCCTTTACACCAGGCAGTGTCCAGTTTCGTATGAAATAGGTTAATGCCATTCCATGAGCCGCACAGAGGACTGTAAACTCGAATGTAATTGGAATAAAGGCTGGAACATTAAGTATAAATGCAAAATTGGGTTTACCTCCGATAATCATTGGCCAATCCTGAATCATAAAATAAGACATACCGAACAACGCCAATGTAGTTCCGGTAATTCCATATAAGAAACCGGCAATAGCAATTCGCGTCCACCTTACTCCAATAATTCTTTCGATTCCGTGGATAGGAAATGGGGAGTAAACCTCATTTACTTTGATTCCTTTTGATACCAGTGTTTTTGCACCGTCAACCAGAACCCCGTCATCGTTATAAAGCCCGTATAATTTCATTCCACTACTCATTACAGTGCTTATAATTAATGTTGTTGTTTTTTATAATTCTCTCCTGAAGATTTCAAAATCGTCTTCAATTCATTCAATGCCAATACCGGGAATGTTCTTGCGTATAGTAAAAACAGTACTCCGAATATTCCAATGGTTCCAATAAAAATTCCAATATCCACAAAAGTTGGGTGGAACATGGTCCAGTTACTTGGAATGTAATCTCTGTGAAGAGAGGTTACGATAATTACAAATCTCTCGAACCACATACCAATATTCACGAAAATTGATATGATCCAAGAATAGACTATGTTCTTTCTAAGCTTTTCGACGAAGAATGTTAAAGGAATAATAACATTACAGGTCATCATGGAAGCGTATGCCCACCAGTAAGGACCGGTTGCTCTATTTAAGAAGGCATATTGTTCAAACTCTACTCCTGAGTACCAAGCGATAAACAGCTCGCTTAAATAAGCAATACCTACCATAGAACCTGTAATTACAATTACTATGTTCATGTACTCGATATGCTTTCTTGTAATGTACGATTCAAGGTTAACTACCTTTCTTGCGGTAATCAACAGAGTTTGTACCATAGCAAAACCCGAAAAGATCGCCCCCGCAACAAAGTAAGGAGGGAAAATCGTTGTGTGCCATCCTGGAATAACCGAAGTTGCAAAGTCCATAGATACAATAGAGTGTACAGAAAACACCAGCGGTGTTGCCAAACCGGCAAGTACCAAAGAAATTTCTTCAAAACGAATCCATTGCTTCACTTTTCCACTCCATCCAAATGCTAACACTGAGTAGATAGACTTAGGGATTTTTCTGGTGGCTCTGTCTCGTACAGTTGCAAAATCAGGAATAAGTCCAATGTACCAAAATACAAGTGAAACAGAGAAATAAGTCGAGATCGCAAATACATCCCACAAAAGTGGTGAGTTAAAGTTTACCCACAATGAACCAAATTGATTTGGAATTGGGAAAACCCAGTAGGCCATCCATATTCTCCCCATGTGAATTCCCGGGAAAAGTGCTGCCATCATTACGGCAAAAATGGTCATCGCTTCAGCAGAACGGTTAATTGCCATTCTCCATTTCTGACGAAATAATAAAAGAACCGCTGAAATCAATGTTCCGGCGTGTCCAATCCCAACCCACCAAACGAAGTTAGTAATGTCCCAGGCCCAATCGATGGTGGTATTTAAACCCCAAACACCAATTCCCCGGCCAATGGTATACATGATACATCCAAGCCCCCATAGCGCAGCAACAGCAGCAATACTGAAGGCTAAATACCAAAGCTTATTTGCTCGACCTTCCAAAGGCGCACAAACATCTTCCGTTATCTGGTGATAATTCTTATCTCCTAGAATGAGGGGGTAACGTATTTCTGATTCCTTATGCATGGATCAAATTTTCTATTTCTTTATTATGCTTTTCTATTTCTAACCTTAGTCATATATGATACATTCGGCTGAGTTCCAACCTCTTCTACCATAAAATAAGCTCTATCGTTGTCAAAATCAGCTCTTACCTTAGATTTTGAATCATTTAAATCTCCAAATGAAATTGCATTGGTCGGACATGCAGAAGCACAAGCACTAACTACATCGCCATCCTGAACGGGACGACCTGCTTTCTTAGCAACCAACTTACCATCTTGAATTTTTTGAACGCAGAAAGAACACTTCTCAATAACTCCTCTGGACCTTACTACAACATCGGGGTTCAATACCATTCTTGCCAAATCGTTCTGGCTTGGGTTAATGTCCGTGAATTTAGGATCTTTATTGTAGTTAAACCAATTAAACCTTCTCACTTTGTAAGGACAGTTAGCTGCGCAGTAACGAGTTCCAATACAACGGTTATACGCCATTTGATTCAACCCTTCTTCACTATGCGTTGTTGCGGCAACAGGACAAACGGTTTCACATGGAGCGTGATTACAGTGCTGACACATGACAGGTTGGAAAACCACTTCAGGGTAATCTGAAGGAATCTCCATATCAGCATACATGTCCATGACACCTTTACCGCTTTCTTTAGCGTTTTCTTCGGTAGTGTCACTGGAGTAGTAACGATCAACTCTTAACCAGAACATACTACGTGTTCTGCGAATCTCATCTTTACCAACAACGGCAACATTATTTTCTATGTGACAAGCTGTAACACAAGCACCACATCCGGTACAAGCATTCAGATCAACACTTAATCCCCAACGATGACCCAGTTCGATTCCGTGGTCATCCCATAGGTTCATTTCTTTAACCGGAGTATCACGTCCAAAGGCATCGAGTAACTTAACGTCCTTATTCCAACCTTTAACCTCATCGTTTTTGTCTACTTGTTTGAAAGTAACAAAATCAGTTTCATTAACAATCTTCCTTCCCATCATGGTATGATGAGTCTGAACTGAAGCAATCTGATACTTTTCACCAGCATCAACCACGCTTACGTCACTTGCAGAATAAGAATACGTTCCATTCTCGAATGATAAACTTCCGTAAAGGTTTTGACCCGTTTGACCTGTTGGGCCAGAAACCGACCTACCGTAACCTAAAGCAATACCAATGGTTCCTTTTTTCTGACCAGGAGAGGCAACTGCCGGAAGGTTTACCGAATAACCATTAATGGTAACGGTAACCAGGTTAGCAGGTGTTTCTTGAGCAGTTCTGGTTTCCCATCCATTCTCCAACATATCTGAAGGCGCCATGGTAACATAGTTATCCCAGGATATTTTGGTAACTGAATCGGGTAATTCCTGAAGGTGTGGGTTATTTGCCTGAGATCCATCACCAATTGCTGTAGAAAAATACAATTGAGCTTCCCATGTTCCTGTAGAAACACCAATCTTTTTTGCCGCATTTAATACATTACCTACATACTGAGGCTCTGGATTGGTATTAGTGATTAAATAAACTCCTTTCTGTTGAGCGCGATTAAATGCATCATCGGAAGCAATTTGATCAGCTACACCTGACAGGATAGAAGTTTTCCAAACGGATTTGATATAATCGTAATAATTAGCATCTACTCCCATCCAGGTTAATAGTGACTCCTGAGCCTGGCGTGTATTAAACAACGGCCTGATAGTGGGCTGCGCCATGGTATAAACACCCGTATAGGGTTGATAATCGTTCCAGGATTCGAGGAAGAAATTATCTGGACAAACGTAACCACACAAAGTAGAAGTTTCATCCGGACGATCAGCCAAACTAATGGTTAATCCAACCTTAGCCAATGCTTCTTCAAATCCCATTGAACCTGGGAGTGAATAAGCAGGATTAGCTCCAGCTATAATTAAAGCATCTACAGAACCTGATTTCATGTCTGCTATAAGACCATCTAACCCGCTGTTTGAATTATACAGATTGTTGGTTTTAGACATTGAAATGGTTTGTCCGTAGTTTCCTAATAAGTTGTTTATGGCGTTCACCACTTGCTGAACCGAACGATTATTCGATCCACACATTACTAAACCAGCGCCTTTGTTTGCCCACAATTCACCCGCAGCTTTCTCAACCTTGGCAGCGACATCGTTATCGTCGTTGGCTAAGCTTCCTGAAGCGGCAGTAACCACTCCGGCTTTTTTAGCAATGGCATTGTACAACATTTTGGCAACCTCACCAGTTTCAGAAGGTTTAATAGCTCCTCTGACATCAGCGGCAGCACCAGATGTTGTCATATTTGTTTCAAACTGAAAATGCCTGGACATCCATGCATTATCAGGATTTCTCTTTTGAACGTATCCTTTAGAATTGGCTGTAGCATCCAACCAACTTGACAAGAAGTCTGCGTTGATACTAACCACGACTTTGGCTTTTGTAAAATCGAAAGAAGGCAAAGCAGCAACACCAAAATCATCCTGGTTGGCACTTAAAATACCTTCGTAATTCTGAGCATCATAATAAACGACAGCGTCGTTTACCTTATTCATTACGTCCGTTTCTTCAGCATCACCAGTTGCTTCAGCTTCATTAGCTGAGGAGCCTGAAAAATTCGAAGTAAACGATTCATATACTTTCCTGGTAGAAGGACTAGAAGTAGAAGAACTCAAAACAACTACTCTCCCACCTTTTGCTTTGATTCGCTTTAACTTGATAGCAATATCAGAATCAATCGTATCCCAATCCGTGTCTTCACCATTCATTAAAGGACCAGTATAACGATTATCGTCGTAAAGCTCAATTACAGATGCATTAGCTCTAGCGCTAACACCTCTCATTGCTTCAGGGTAAGCGTTATTAGGTTTGATGAAAATCGGACGACCTTCACGGGTTTTTACCAGAATACTAGCAAAACCACCTCCATTATTGTAAGTAGAAGCATACCAGTTAGCAACTCCAGGAGTAACTTCTTCTGGCTTTACCACATAAGGCAATGCTTTGGTAACTGGTGCTTCGCATGCAGCAAGTGCGGCAGCACTGATACTAAAGCCCATGAATTTCAAGAAATCTCTTCGTGAAGAAGAAGTATCAGTTAAAGAGTCTTTTGCTAAAAACTCCTCAACTGGCAATTCGCTTTTGAACTCACGCTGAGCTTCTTCCACGAATGTTGAATCACCGTTAAGTTGATCTAAGCTATTCCAGTATTTTTTTTCACTCATAGTACCTCTTAAGTAAACTATCTCGTTGTTCTAATTAGTAATGACATTTAGCACATTCCAACCCACCGATATGCTCAACAGTGAAGTTTTTAATCGGCTTGTCTTTATACCTTTCTTTTAATTCTTCGTGTATTTTGTCGTAGTATGCATTGCCTTCCATGGCAACTTCTGTTTCACGGTGACAATCTACACACCATCCCATGGTTAAATCGGAATGTTGCTTCATTGGATAATCGAAGGTTTCAACCTCGCCATGACAGGTTTGACATTTTTGCTTACCAACTACCACGTGTTGTGAATGGTTGAAGTATGCAAAATCAGGAAGGTTATGAATTCTAATCCACTCAATCGGTTTTTCATCTCCGGTGTATTGTTGTTTTTCCGGGTCAAAACCAGCAGCGTCATAAATTTTAGCGATCTCTTCGGTTCCCCAAACTTTACCTTCGGAAATACCTTTATGGCAGTTCATACAAACATTAACTGAAGGAATTCCAGCTGTTTTTCCTTTATATGCCGAGCCATGGCAGTAACCACAATCAATTTGATTATCACCTGCGTGAATTTTATGAGAAAATTTAATGGGTTGTTCAGGAGAATAACCTTCGTAAACACCAATTCCTTTAGCATCGAACCAAAGGTCTACCGAACCAACTACAATGACTAGTAATACCAGTGCGGCTGTAGTTCTTTTATGAGAACCCATCCAAGTAGTAACTTGAGCAACAGGCCCAACGTCAGAAATAGTTTCTCCGGTTACACCTGCCTTAACTTGCTTAAGTGATGATTTAACATCCATAAGCACCTTAATAATCACAAGAATTACTATAAGTAAACCAATTAACCAATAAACACTATAATCTTCTGCTTGAACAGGAGCTGCTGCTACTTCTTCTACCTTCTCTTCTTTTACAGGTGGATTATTAATGTAATCTAATACCGCCGCAATCTCCTCGTCAGAGAGCGCCTGAGCGGTCATAACACTTTTGTTGTAGTCCTCAAACAGTGATTTAGCGTAACCATCGCCTGAGTTTTTCTTCAGATAATCCTGGGAATTCTTAATCCAGGCATAAAGATTTTCTTGACTTTCCCATCGATCTTCAACACCCGCAAGTGCCGGACCAATGAATTTCTTGTCAATTTTGTGACAGGATGCACAATTGGCCTTGAACAATTTTTCACCATCCAATGCCTGAACGTTTCCAGATAAGAAAATAAAGATTGAAAGTAAAGAAATTGAAAAGGATAGCTTTCCTTTCAACTCGCTTAAAAGCCTCATATATTTAAGGTTTAAAAAAAACTGTTCGTTTAACCTAATTTTTACTAAAGCGGCAAATGTATAACAAACGTTAACATGGAATAAAAGGGGGTAAAAAATTTAGAGAGGCTTAAATAATTTAGAATTATTCTAAATAAGGGAATCGCTTGACAGCAATAGTTCTTAGCGATTAAATCGTACTCAAAATAATTGTTTCATCTTTGGCGCGATATTTTTATTCGATTGGTTTATGAATTTTCAAAATACCTTATTTGCTATTCTTTTAGCATGTACTTATTCAATGTTAAATGCACAGACTCCTGACCTCTCCAATGAGTCCAATTTATTTGAAAGCAAGAATGCCCAGATTAATGGAGACGACCGAATAAGAAAACTGGAAGAAAAGTACATTCGAATCAATCAATCTGAACAAGCATTGGATGGTTACAGAATTCAATTGTTTTCGAGCTCAGGGCCTGAAAGTTGGACAAGGGCCAATAATGTACAATCGGAGTTTCTTAAAATTTACCCCGACATTGACGTATACGTCATCCATATAAAACCCAGCTTTAGAGTAAGAATTGGAGATTACAGGACTCGTTTGGACGCGGAACGTTTTTATATTGAAATTAAAGAAAACTTCCCCGATGCATTTATAGTCCGGGACCGAATAAATTTTCCTGTATTAAATATAGAAAAGGAAGAAGAGAAAGACTGATTTGCCTTTCCGGTTTTAAACTCAATTACAGCTTCGTTTCAACCTCAACCTGTTCAAACCCTTCAATGATATCGCCAACCTTAATGTCATTGTAGTTTTCGATGTTCAATCCACATTCAAATCCCTTCTTGACTTCTTTCACGTCATCTTTGAATCGCTTCAATGAACCTAGACTACCAGTGTATACAACGATACCGTCTCTAAGCAACCTTATTTTGGTATTTCGAGTCACGGTTCCTGAAGTAACATAACAACCCGCAATGGTTCCCACCTTAGAAATCTTAAAGGTTTCGCGTATGTCAATGGTACAAACAATTTTCTCTTCGAATGTAGGCTTCAACATGCCTTGCATAGCTAGTTTTACCTCATCAATCGCAGCGTAAATAATAGAATAGAGTCTAATATCAATTTCCTCTTGTTCTGCTAAAGCACGAGCCCCTGCAGAAGGCCTAACCTGGAAACCAACAATAATGGCGTCGGACGCAGAAGCCAACAGAACGTCTGATTCAGAAATTTGTCCAACCGATTTATGAATTACGTTAACCTGAATTTTCTCGGTGGATAGGTTCAACATGGAATCGGATAAAGCTTCGATAGAGCCATCCACATCACCCTTAACAATGATATTAAGCTCCTGGAAGTCTCCAATAGCGATACGTCGACCAATCTCATCCAACGTAATGTGTTTTTTGGTTCTTACACCTTGTTCACGCTGTAACTGAGAGCGCTTCTGTGCAATGTTTTTCGCTTCACGTTCGTCTTCCATAACGTAAAACTTATCCCCGGCACTCGGAGCTCCGTTTAGACCAAGAATACTTACTGGGCCCGAAGGATAAACTTCCTTAATATTTTGTCCCCGCTCGTTATACATGGCCTTAACCTTTCCGAAGTTAGCACCGGCCAGAATAATGTCTCCAATATTCATTTTACCTTCCTGAACCAATAGAGTAGAAACGTATCCTTTTCCTTTATCCAGTGAAGCCTCCAATACGGTTCCGTTAGCACGTTTTCTGGGGTCAGCTTGTAGCTCCAGTAGTTCAGCTTCGAGCAACACTTTTTCCAGCAGTTCTTCCACATTAGTACCATTCTTCGCAGAAATATCCTGACTCTGGTACTTACCACCCCATTCTTCAACCAACAGGTCTTTGGAAGCTAATTCTTCTTTTATTTTTTCAGGGTTGGCTCCTGGCTTGTCAATCTTGTTGATGGCAAAAATGATAGGAACCCCTGCTGCCTGAGCATGATTGATCGCCTCCGTTGTTTGAGGCATAATGCTATCATCTGCTGCAATTACAATAATTACAACATCAGTTACCTGAGCACCCCTCGATCGCATTGCGGTAAACGCCTCGTGACCCGGGGTATCTAAAAAGCTGATTAGCTTGCCGTCGTATTCAACCTGGTAAGCTCCAATGTGCTGTGTAATTCCCCCTGCTTCACCGGCAATTACGTTAGCCTCTCGAATGTAATCGAGTAATGAGGTCTTACCATGATCAACATGCCCCATAATTGTAACAATTGGAGGACGCGGAGTAACTCGGTCTTCAACGTCATCTTCCATCAGGCTTATCTCTTCCTCATCTTCTCCACCCGTGAATTCAACCGTAAAACCAAATTCTTCGGCTACAATCGAAATCGTTTCAGCATCAAGCCTTTGATTAATGGAAACAAACAGCCCTAAGGACATACAAGCACCAATTACATCATTTACACTTATGCTCATAAGTGTCGCCAACTCATTGGCAGTTACGAATTCGGTAACCCTTAAAATTGTTTTTTCAGCCTCCTGTTGTGCCAGTAATTCTTCCTGCTGCACAGTTTGTGCTTCACGCTTGGCTTTTCTGTGCTTGGCGCCTCGCGATGATTTGGTTCCACTTGAACTTAATCTAGCCAGCGTATCCTTAATTTCCTTCTGGATCGACTCTTGCGTAACTTCCGGCTTAGGTTCAGCCTTTCCTTTACGTCCTCTAACATTCCGTTGACCATGTCTTCCTCCACCTTGATTTTTACCGGCATTTCCAGCTGATGGATGGATTCTTTTTCGTTTTCGTTTACCAGCCTCAGTTTCTTTATCCGAATTTGAAGATGCAACCGGTTTTGATTTCTTCGGTGGCTTTTGAAATTTAGTAAGATCTATTTTCTCACCCGTTATTTTAGGCCCCGAAAGCTTTTCAACTTTTGTCTCGATTTTTTCGGGAGCTTCAACAACTTTAGGTTTCTTCTCTACCGGAGCAGACTCTACAGGAGTTTCGGGCTTGGTATCTTTAACCTCTTCTACCTCTTCAGCTTTAGTCTCTTCAGTGCTTGGTTTAGGAGCAGGCTTTTCCTTCTTTTTCTTATCGGGCCTGGTTTTTAGATTAAGAGAAGCCAAATCAATCTTACCCACCACATTGGGCGTGTCTGATTTTTCACCCTTCTCTACTTCTTTCTTTGCCTCAACTTCTTCAGCAGGCTTCGCCTCCTTTTCTTCCACGGGTTTAGGAGTTGAAGGGAGGTCCACAACCGGAGCTACAGAAATGTTCTTTATAACTACTTCATTGTCATAATCTTCGGACCTGGTTGGTTTTTCACGCACCTGATCTTCAATGGAGATAGTTACTCGCTCTTCTCGTTGGGCACTTAGGTTTTTCGATTTCTCCTTGGCTTTTTTGTCAGAAGAGAAATGCTCTAACAATAGGTCGTGTGCACTCTCATCAATTTTACTTGAAGGACGTCCATCACATTCAATTCCGTTCTCATTTAAGAAATCGGTAATTGTTTTTACACCTACTCCCAGCTCTTTTGCTGCTTTATTTAACCTAATCCCTACTCCCATATATTATCCTTAATCCTTAACTAGTTAAAGAAAAGCTATTATGACATCACGGCAAATATAACTCTCCTAATAAGAATACCTAGTCTTCAAATTCTGCCTTCAGTACATTTAAAACCTGTTCAACAGTACCTTCTTCCAAGTCAGCACGTTTCATTAGATCTTCTTTATTCAATTGAAGAACGCTTTTTGCTGTATCCAGGCCAATTGACTTCAATTGATCCAAAATCCAGTGATCAATTTCATCAGAAAATTCTTCTAAATCGACATCTTCAACATCTTCTGAAGACTCTCTGTACACGTCAATTTCAAAACCGGTAAGCTTGCTCGCCAATCGAATATTGAACCCGCCTTTTCCAATTGCCAAGGAAACCTGATCGGGTCGAAGAAAAACATCGGCCTTGTTATTTTCATTATCCAGTTTCATGTTAGAAATTCTGGCCGGACTCAAAGCCCGCTGGATATATAATTCGATATTGGTAGTGAAGTTAATCACATCAATATTTTCATTCTTCAACTCACGAACAATACCATGAATTCTCGAACCCTTCATACCAACACAAGCTCCAACCGGGTCAATTCTATCATCGTATGATTCAACTGCAACTTTCGCTCTTTCACCTGGCTCTCTCACAATGTTCTTAACGGTAATGAGTCCATCGAATATCTCCGGTACTTCAGATTCAAATAATCTCTCCAAGAATGCAGGTGACGTTCTGGAAAGGAAAATGATTGGAGAATTGTTGCGCATGTCTACTTTAGTTACAACGGCACGAACCATATCCCCTTTTTTGAAATAATCTGAAGGAATTTGATCGGTACGTGGAAGAACCAACTCATTTCCCTCGTCGTCCAACAACAAAATCTCCTTTTTCCAAATTTGGTATACCTCTCCGTTTACAATATCACCAACACGGTCTTTATACTTCTTATAAATTCCGTCTTTCTGGAGATCCATAATTTTTGAAGCTAAGTTTTGTTTTAGCGCAGTAACCGCTCTTCTTCCAAATGACTCAATTTTAACTTCCTCAGAAACATCTTCTCCTACCTCAAAATCAGGCTCTATCTTGCATGCATCGGTAATAGAAATTTCTGAATTGGGATCTTCTACCTCACCATCGGGAACAATAACTCGGTTATGCCAAACTTCCAGGTCACCTTTATCCGGGTTAATGATAATATCGTAATTATCGGAACCTCCAGCCTGACGGGCAATAACACTTCTAAAAACATCTTCAACGATGTTCATCATAGTTACTCTATCAATATTTTTAAAGTCCTTAAACTCTGTAAATGATTCGATAAACTCCTGCGTATTCATAATCTAAATTTTAAAAAGCCAATTTCAGTTTTGTCTCTTTTATTTTATCCATAGCCAAGGTGATACTCTCAATCACCTCTACTTTCTTTTTTTTCTTTTCCAACCGTTCTTTTCGGCGAGTCTCTAGTTCAATTTCCTTCTCTGTTGCACCTTTCAACTCTCCTTCGTATTCGACACCCTCGGTTGTTTTTATTTTAACTGTACGACCAATGTTCTTGGTGTATTGTCGAAAAACCTTAAATGCCTTATGCAGTCCCGGAGAGGATACCCTGAGCGAAAAATCTTCTTCTTCCCGATCGAGGTTGAACTCAATCTGCCTGGAAAAACTGACACACTCACTTATCGGAAACCCATTGTCTCCATCCAACTCTACCTCTATTTTATTCCCTGTACCGACTGCAACTTTTACAATAAAAAAATCGGTGCCTTCGAGCTTCTCTTCCACCAATTCAATTATTCTACTTTCGGCAATCATGGGTTATATAAAATAAAAAAGAGGAGCAAAACCCCTCTTACAAGAACATTATTACGGCGCAAATGTACTAATTTACCTCTTTCTCACACCATTTTGATACTCAATTTTTTTAATTACATCACCCTTATCGTTGTACAAGAGCCATGTTCCATGTTGCTTGCCGTTGTTGTAATAACTCTCTGACATAACTCCTTTGCCCGGGTAGTAAACTGTACTCTTGCCATCCAGTTTATCATTTTTATAGGTCATCTCCCGTTGCAGTTGACCATACTCTAAATAATACTTCCAGATTCCGTTCTTTTTACCTGCAGAATAAGAACCTTCGTTATCCTTAATCCCACTTTTATAATAATAGACCCAGTCTCCGGTTTTTAGCCCCTTCTTATACGCACCTGCTTCACGAGGTTTTCCATTGGAATACCAAAATTCCCAATCTCCTGTTTTAAGTCCATCTTTTATTGCTCCACGATAATTATCCTTTTCATTTTGAAACCAGCCTTCCCAAAGGCCATCCATCTTTCCTTCTTTATAAAAACCGTGATCCTTCTTTTTTCCAGACATATACCAAGCCCACCACTCGCCTTCTTCCAAACCGTTTCGGTAATTCCCCTCCTGTAATTTGTTGCCGTTTTCAAACCAGGTAGTCCACAATCCATCCTTTACGCCGGCTACATATATTCCCTTTCTCCATAAGGAAGCGTCATCGTACCAGAAATTCCATTCACCCTCTTTCTTACCCTTTACGAATTTGCCCTCACTGTCTTTTTGAGCTGAGTTAGGATAATAGTAGGTCCATAAACTATCCTGTAAATTCTCATCAAACCCTCCTTTCATAAAGGTATTCCCCAGTGAATCGGTAAAAATCCAATAACCACTTTTCTTATTCTTCAGATAAGCTCCTGCGGTTCTTGGTTTCCCATTTCTATAATAACTGCTTGCCTTGCCCGAACGCTCCCCATCGATGTAGTTTAACTCGTTTTCAACGTTTCCATTACTGTAATACTTTGTCCACTTTCCATTTCGACTACCATTCAGATACTCGCCTTTTTCATTGATCTGTTCAGAACCGTAGTAGGAAATAAAGGGGCCGTTTTTAACACTATCCTTATAACTAATCGATTCAGCCAAAGTTGCCCCATTCCAGGTTTTGAGTACTCCATTTCCTTTAAGAATTGATGCATCTCCATTAAGGTCATATGCCTCAAATACCTTATTCTCCCGTTTCGTCCAATGTTCCTTTCTATACAATTTGCCATTTGGATAATAGTACATCCAAAGACTATCCTTGAATCCCATTTTGAAGTTACCCGAAGACTTTAACTGCCCGTTTTCGAACCAACTGGAATAGGCGCTGTCCTGAATATTAAATCGGAATAACCCTGAATTTTGCATCTGACCGGAAGGGTACCAAATTTTAACCATCCCGTTCAATTTTCCTTCAGTAAAATATGACTCTTCCATCTTCTTACCCGATCGATACCAGAAAATCCACTTGCCTTCCTCGAGTCCATTTCTAAAAATTCCTTCGCTTCTTTTAATGGTACTGTCTTTATCGTAGTAATCAATATAACGTACTACCGTCTGGGACGCAAGGTCAATACTAATTATAAGGGAAAGGACGGCAATTAAATTTCTCATGCTCATGATATTCAATAAGCAAAATTAGTAGTCTGGAAAAGTAAATGGAAGCCGGTTGGCACCAATTTTAAACAAGTTTACTTTCAAGCAATTCTTCTTCCAATTTTACCTTAACCATTGGAAGGATTATTCGGAATACGGAGCCAACACCCTCTGAAGAACTTACCGAGATTTCACCTCCAATTTTTTTGATCGATTCCGTAACTATGTATAGTCCAATACCAGATCCTGTAGAGTGATCGGAAGCCCGGTAAAACATTTCAAAAATTCGATCGACATGCTTTTTCGCGATACCAATTCCGTTATCCTCCACTTCAATTACCCAATTGGAGCCTTGTTCGTAACCTTTAATCACAATTCGTGAATGCTCTTTTTTGGCATCTCTGTATTTAATTGAATTCGCAATTAAATTGCTTAGAATAATATTTAACCGGTACGAATCTGAATTAACACTAAATGAATCTTCCATTTCAATGCTAAACTCAATCTCTTTCGCTAGTGGATGGAATTTATTCTGATCGTATATAACGGTTGCGAATGGACCTAATTCTATTCGACTAAATTTAACTTCTGAGCTCCGGTTTTTATAAAAATGGATTATTTCCACTATGGTGTGATCCAACTGCTCAATACAAAACTTCATGTGATTCAGGTATTCCTGAACATCTTCCTCTTTAGACGATTCGATAATTTCGATTAATCCTGAAACGGAAGTTAACGGTGACCTTAAATCATGAGATGTATGATAAATGAAGCGATCCAATTCCTGGTTTAACTGCGTCAACTCCTCATTTTGCGTTTTTAATTCAGCGTTAATTCCATTAATCTCGTCTACCTGATTATTGATTTGCAATAACATGGAGTTAAATGCTCTGTCCAATAATACTGCTTCGTGCGGAGCATTTTTTGGTAGCTGGTAGTTTTCTAACTCCCCGGATTGGGATGAGGAAGCTTTTAATTTCTCCGCCAATTTAACAATAGGCCTTGAAAGGTTATTGGAAACTAAATAACTCAGCAATAAGGTTAGGAGTACAATAATAACGGCAGTAAGGATTATGATCCCAACCAGAATTTTCATTTGCTGCTGATACTGTTTATTGAACTTGACGTTTAGTTTTAAGAGGTCACGGTCTAGCAGAATGGCTTCCCTATTCAGTGCATTTCTTAGCCCTGATTTGTTGTTATTCCCAATTGCCGTGGTGTGTTCAACGTAACTATTAAACGCACTGATGTAGTTATTTAGTAGTTGGATTTCAACAGCAAACCGGTTGCTGGAATTGGCTTTCAAAGAATTAATTAGCTCATTCGATAAGGAAATTGCGTCTTCGGCATATTTATTATCGCCTCTTAACAGGAAATTCTTCTCGTTTCTTTTAATCGTTAATAGCTGCTCTGCAGGAACGCTTCCCAATTCTTCCAGCTGTTTAATACCGGATCTCATTTGACCTTCTAATCCAAAGTCTAAATATCCTTTTGCAAATTGCCGTACTTCTATGTCGTGGAAGTAAGTTTGATATTTATAAAATGTCATGCGGGCGGATTCCGCGTATTTACGGATGTCCATGTTCTTGATGTGCTCATCATTCATAAGTACCGCTAGTTCGTTTTTAACCTGCTGGTCCAAACGCTTTACTTTCCATAGGTACTCGCTCCTACCCGTTTCGAAATAATCTGTATTTCTCGTCTCCTGATTGAAATAATTGAGGCTGTTGTTTCTTATTTCATACCACATGGAATTAATCTCGTCGATTTTTCCCTTTAGCGTATTGACCTCGTTTATTCTATCAATGACAAAATAGGAGACAACCAATTGAGCCATGATAATCAGGCAAAATGAACTCATCGCAATGAGCAGCTTCTTGCGTATAGAATTATTCCAACTAAACAAAATCTTAAAAGTCTAAGTGGTCCGAAAGATAATTGATCTCGACGTACTGCAAAAAATATCGTTGAAATTTATCAACATGGTTTTTTGAGGTTTAGTACTAAAAACTCCTTTGTGCCATACAATACATTCCTGAGTCGCAAACAAGTCTAGATTTGCGCAAAATAAAAATTACGATTTTATCGCTTCCCGGGTCAGTTGGAAGTTGAACGAATCACTGCATTATAGAGGTACTTTATGAGTTCAAAAACATATTACGATCCTGCCGATTTAAAGAAGTTTGGCAACATTACAGAGTGGAATGAAAAACTGGGTGACAAGTTTTTTGATTGGTACGGTGAAGTATTTAAAGAAGGCGAATTAAGTGCTCGTGAAAAATCCCTGATTGCACTGGCCGTTTCTCATGCCCTTCAATGTCCATATTGTATCGAAGCTTATACGGTGGATGGTCTCAAAAGGGGGATTTCGGAAGAGGAAATGATGGAGTCGGTTCATGTTGCTGCAGCTATTCGAGGTGGTTCTGCCTTGGTACATGGTGTGCAAATGATGAATAAGGCGAATGAAATTAGCATGTAATAAATTAACTGTTCTGCATGCTTAAATCATTAAAATCCAGGGATCATATTCTTTCCTCACCTCAAAATCAATTGGACTTTCTGAATAATGGAATATTTGGTTCCGGAAGGTTAAGGACTTTTCAGGAAAGCCTGAAATCGCAATCCAACTGGCCACTAACATCCAAAAAACTAGAGATACTACAGGTTAACATCGGTTACATGTGCAATCAGACCTGTAAGCATTGTCATGTAGATGCCGGACCTGATAGAAAGGAAATTATGACTCGAGAAGTCATGTCTAATTGCCTGGACGTTATTCGTAAGGGACAAATAAAGACCTTGGACATAACAGGTGGAGCACCAGAAATGAACCCTAATTTCCGATGGTTTGTGGAAGAGGCCAGCCGAATTGGAATATCAGAAATAATTGTACGGTCCAACTTAACCATCATTATGTCGAATCCAGCGTATCATGATTTACCGGACTTTTTTGCCAGGCATAACGTTCGTATCGTATCATCCCTACCCTATTATAAAAAGCTAAAAACGGACCGTCAAAGGGGAAATGGGGTTTTTAATAAATCAATTGATGCATTAACCAAACTTAATGAGGCTGGTTATGGATTACCCCATTCAAATCTAAAGCTTGATCTTGTATATAACCCTTCAGGCGCATTTCTATCCGGTGAGCAAACAGAATTGGAGCGTGATTTTAAAAACGCACTCCATACTCATCATGGAATCCAATTCAATAGCCTGCTTACTATCACTAATTTACCCATTTCTCGGTTTTTAGAATACCTGGTGGACTCTGATAATTATGAAGAATACATGGAAAAATTGGTTCAAGCCTATAATCCTTCAACCGTAGAGAACCTTATGTGTCGAAATACCATTTCAGTGGATTGGCAGGGTTATATTTATGATTGTGATTTTAATCAAATGTTGGAGCTGAAGGTGGAGGCCGAAGCTGGACAGCACATATCTGACTTTGATATGGAAAGAATTGAATCTCGAAAGATTCAAGTCAACCAACACTGTTTTGGTTGTACTGCTGGTGCTGGGAGTAGCTGCCAGGGAGCCATTGCCGAAAGCAATTGATATAACAGGTGCACTTAATCGCTTTTTTCAGCAAGCTTTTTAATCTGCTGAAGCATTGCGGGTAATCCGTTTTCGGTATGTTTATGCCCTTCTTCAGTAGCAAAACCCTCTTGAGTCCAGGTTAACTCCACGTGATCTTCATTCTCTTTAAGGTCAAGACTGATAATTGAATAATTCTCTGGTTTATCTTCTAATCCGGAGAAACCACTCCAATAGTTGTATTGCAAAAACCTATTCTTTTTGTTTCCTAATACGTTCCCTTTGTCCTTGTATTGATGCCCCTGATATTCGCCTTGAAAAACAATGGAACTACCCTCCTTCCAATCCGTGATGGTTTCGGTACCAAAAAGATAAACCTTTATCTTTTCAGGATTGGTAAGTGCATTCCAAATCTGTTCAGGAGTTGAGTTAATTTTAATGTTTTCGATGACTTTTAGATCTTTTATCATTCTACTCTTTGTCTAAGGTTGAAAAATCCGAAGGTATGGAAATAAAAAAGGGCCTTCGTTTGAAGAGTCGTTTAAGCAGATAAAACTATTTAGTAAAATAGTATCCCCAACTGGGTCCATGTAGAACCATTTAAAGGAAATTTACTAACTAGGGAACTTACCTACAATTTAAACTGGCAGTACAAATTCCATAAAATAAGCAGTGAAGTTCAATAATCGAAAAATCGAAACATATGACATCTTATTCCATGCAAAAAAGTTTGGATATAATAAAGAGCTGATTGATTTATGCAAAATGCTTGGAGCCAACTAGAGTAGCAGGTGTCGAAAATGGTATTTACCTGAATATAAATTCAACTTGAATACAGTTTTTGAAGCTTTCAGAGAAATAGCATGGATTGATTATAAGCCTCTTTCTATGTCAAACCCCTCTACCGTGCAATTGACTAGGGAAAAACCAGCAAAGGACGTTAGTACCTATGTGAAAAAGGAAATCGAAGCATTTGATCAAAGGAGGAATGTATAGCTCTCGTTCACTCAACCTTGTATTGAAAGGTGGAGCTAAATCCGCTGGAATAAATAGAAACGTTAGTAGTCATATGCTTAGGTATAGCTACGCGATACATCTTCTAGAAAATGGCGTTGACCTTAGATACATCCGAGAGTTACTAAGACACAAGAGTAGTAAGACTACAGAGATTTATACCTATGTTAGTAACCACAAATTGGAGAGTCTTCCTTCTCCATTTGATTTATTAAAAATAAAAATCACAAATATGATGAAAACCTTCTGTTATCCCTCCAATTTAAGAGGATATTGGATGATTTACTTCACATATAAATAAGTTAGCATTAATACCAAATGAGAATTATAATCAATCATGGAATTAGAATATGGGCTTGTGCCATGTTGATTTTGTTAAACATACCCAATTTGCAAGCTTCAAAAGAAGCATGGGATGACTGCAAAAAGGACTGGTCTAAACTAATGAATGCAATCCATAATCATAAATCAAATAAAGTCAATCGTTTAATAAAAAATGGAGCTGAAGTGAATTTCTATACTCCTCAAGTCTATTGTAGATGGATTATTAACCCAATACAAGTTGCTATTAGGTCAAACAATGAATATGCTATTAAGGCACTTTTCAAAACCGGTAAATTGGAGGTCAATCGCAGACATTTTGAAGTAGCATGCATGTACACATCTTCAGTCGCTGTAGATTTAATATTAAGTAATGGTATGAACTCTGAGGACACTTTGAACTATGGATATACCATGGCAATGCGAGCAGCAGAATCTGGCTCAATTGAGGTTTTAGAGGCTTTACTCAAATATAATCCAGATGTTAACCAAGCTAGGCATAGAGACGGAGTCACACCATTAATGCTAGCAGCAAAGACAGGTAACTCCACAGTGGTTAAATTTCTTCTTGAAAAGGGTGCTGATAAATCTGCTAAAGACATTCAAGCAAAAACCGCATATGATTATATCGAAGACATTAGATCATCTTTGAATATTTCTGAAAAAGAAAAAAATGTACTTAAAAATCTTTTGAAATTGGAATAACACTAATGCTAACGGTTTGGCTAAACTGCGTTTTAATGCAGTTTAGGTTTTGTTAGATGCTTTTCATTATTTTAAATATCCTCGAATCCAATATCAAAAAAGAAGCAATATGTAATCCTATAATTAGAATTGTTATCCAAAATTGCCAACTGTAGATATTTAAGACACCCAAACCCGATAGCACAAATATTATTATCATACTCGTTATTAATCTTGGGAATAAGAAAAAGATAAAAGTTAGCTTACCCGCATCATACTTATTCACGTAAAGCAAAGTGTGCGATAAAAATTCAGATGCATCTTTTTCGGTTGAAATTAATTTTGAAGTCATAAATAAATAGGTGGAAATAACCAGCAATAACATAATTTGAGTAATTGGGACAACTGTTTTCAAGAGTGATACGTCAATTTCTGTTCCCAATAGTGGGAGCTTTATTGATTTTATCTCTCGCTTCCTCAAATAAGAACCTAAAGCATCAATTGAAGCCTGGATTGTTTTTGCTTTAATTCCGGTTATTTTTTCAATTCTATCTAGGTCTGATAAAATGCTTTCTATTGCGAAATATGCTTGTTGAAGTTCAATTCCGCTATCTTCGTTTTCCTCATTTTCCCAAAAGACGGTAAACCATTGAGATAACATTTCAAGTTCAAGTTGGTTGTTTATAAGATCCTTATGGTCCTCGTGAGCAAGTCTTTCTGCCCAGTTTACTCCTTCCCAATTTTGAGTAGATGTTCCAATAGCTACAGCTGTTTTAATATGATCAAAAATTAAAGATTGATCCATTATTATTCTGCCTTTTAAGGTTTCAGCTTCTTTTAAATTCTTATTAAATGTTGAAATTTGCAAAGAGGTTATTATTGCGAAAGTGCAAAATAGAATCAGAGACAAATTTGTCTGTTGAATAAACTTTCCAAAGTTCTCGAATTTATATTGCATAATTTTCAATCAGTTTAATTGCACCTAACGTTCTGTATAAAAGGTCGTTTTAAAGCCTTTTATACTTTATTGTGCTCTCGTTTATTTTCTTGTATTATTTTCTCTCTATGAGCTTTCCCCCAATTCGTCAATTCGATAATTAATGGTACAAGCGTATACCCATAGTCCGCCAGTTTATAAGTGACTTTGACAGGTAAAGAGTCATAAACTTTTCTCTCTACTAATTCATTTATCTCTAAGTCCTTTAACTCTTTGGATAACATTCTGGGCGATATTTTCGGAAGACCTTTTTCCAATTCGGAATATCTGAATTCACCATTACAAAGCAATGCGATAATTTGCATTTTCCACCTGCCTGAAATGATGTCCAAGGCATCTTGCATGGCTCTTAAATCTTCTTTGTAATGTTCAATTATTTCCAATGGAGGCTTGTCCATTCGATAGCTTTTGAACTCCTCAATTTTTGCTTGTAATTCCTTATCCATTTTAAACGTGTAAAAGCAAATATACACTATACTTTGGTATAGTACTATATTTTATATAGTGGATTGTTTGTAGCTTTGTTTTTACAAAAAAGGAAGCAGATGAATAACGAAATGATAATAACAGTTTTTGGCGCTAATGGGAACTTAGGAAGTCACTTTGTGAATCAGGCCTTAGAGGCTGGATTTAGAATAAAGGCCTTTGTTAGAAATGCAGTAAGCTATAAACACACAGATAATTCTAATGTTGAAGTCGTGGAAGGGAACGCTACAGTCATAGGGGATGTTGAGAAAGCAGTTGCTAATTCTGATGTGGTAATTAGTTGTATTGGTAATCCAAAGAAGGTTCAAATCATGTATAAATCACATGACAATATATTAAATGCGGCTTCTAAGCAGACTAACATTCCAAAATGTATTTTGATCTCAAGCATTGGATGTGGAGGCACTTCATGGATTGTTAAACAAATGCTTACACTTATAGGAGGGAAAGCGAGTTTTGCTGATTATGAAAAAGCAGATAAACGTATAAGTGAGGAAAAATCGGTTCCATTTGTACTAGTTAGACCTTATGCACTGACTGATAAGGAAGGGAAAGAGAGATACTACGCTACTAAGAATCAAAAAGGAACTTTCTTAAAATCAATATCTAGAGCAGATGTCGCCAAGTTTATGTTGGATGCAGTAAAGGGTGCACAATGGGATGGAAGTCCAGGTGTTCTTTTAGGAGGAGCTAAATCGTAGTATTCTTAATGGAGCACAACTATTGGATAAAGCATATCCTTATATCCAAATCATTTATAGTGCAATATAATACTGTTGTGCTTTTCTTCTTCTTATAGGATTGATATGTCCGTTCCTGATTTTGAGAGAATACATGAGGTTAAATGGAATAGTAAAAATGGCGCACCGGTGTATTTTCATTAGTTAAATACGTAAATGCTTTTCCAATTGAGAAAAGATCAAAAAAGTCGAACCAAACTCTATCCCTTATATCCATTGACCTAGAGGAATATTTTAAGAGAGTTACCCCAGTTCCGTTAAAAAAGAAAAGCCCCACAAAGTGGAGCTTTCCTAACAAGTACCCCCAGCAAGAATCGAACTTGCATCTAAAGTTTAGGAAACTTCTATTCTATCCATTGAACTATGGGGGCATTTTGCAAATCTAGTCCCTTTAAAAATTCTTTACCACTTCCTGCTTTAAGAAATTTTTCACGAGTACGTGCTTCGATTCTTGTCAATACTCTTTCGACATAAATTAGCTTCCAAGGAAGATATCCCTTGGTTGACTTTGTCTTACCTGAATTGTGCTCAATCACTCTCTTTTGGTAATCCATGCTCATACCAACATAGATTCGTCCGTCTTTTTCACTCTTTATGGCATATATGTAATGCATCTCTTAGTATTCCCTGCCTGCCGGCAGGCAGGTATCCATTGAACTATGGGGGCATTTAAAGCAACTGACAAGCTTCAAAGAATATGTACCTTCTATCTTATTTCCGAACCGGAATCCATTTCTTTCTCTGGTGAAACAAAAGCTAATTTTCCTTCCTGATTTTCTGCCATTAAAATCATTCCCTGAGACTCAACGCCTCGAATTTTCCGGGGCGCTAAATTAAGCAGAACGCTCACTTTTTTACCAATAATTTCTTCCGCCGTATAATGCTCAGCAATACCGGATACAACTGTTCTCTTATCAATTCCGGTATCCACAATTAATTTCAGTAATTTGTCCGCCTTAGGAACCTTTTCTGCTTCTAAAATGGTCCCTACTCGGATATCCATTTTTACAAACTCATCGAAAGAAATATTCTCCTTCTGTGGAGTTGTAGATTTTTCTGTAGCCTGGAGCATTTGTTGTTGTTTTAGCTTATCTATTTGTTGCTGAATAATATTGTCTTCTACCTTCTGAAAAAGCAAATTGCCTTGAACCACCATGTCTGAATTTCCAAACATCTTATTCAACGAATCGGACGTCTCTGGCAAAAAAGGTACAAATACCTGTTCGAGTTTCTTACATATCTGAATGGCAACCGCCATAATGGTTTTCGTTCGTTCCGGGTCAGTTTTTATCTTTTTCCAGGGTTCTTCATCGGCCAGGTATTTATTTCCAGCCCGGGCAATGTTCATAGCTTCAGCCTGAGCTTCCCTAAATTTAAAGCTCAACAACTTCTCGCCCACCAGCCTCTCATGACTCTCAACCTGATTTAAAACCTGTTCATCAATACTTTCCAGGTTTTTTACTTCAGGTACTTGCCCATCGTAATACTTATTGGTTAAAACAATTACCCGATTTACAAAATTCCCCAAAATAGCAACCAGCTCATTATTTACCCGAGCCTGGTAATCCTTCCAGGTAAACTCGCTATCCTTGCTTTCCGGGGCTATTGAAGTTAGAACGTATCGAAGCTCATCTTGTCGACCAGGAAGATCTTCCAAGTATTCATGCAACCATACGGCCCAGTTTCTACTGGTAGAAATCTTGTCCCCTTCTAAATTCAGAAATTGATTTGCCGGAACATTAACAGGTAGATTATATCCACCGTGTAGCTTCAAGAGAATTGGAAAAATTATGCAGTGAAAAACTATGTTGTCTTTCCCAATAAAATGCACAAGGGCGGTATCTTCGGATTTCCAATAATCTTCCCAGGGATTGTCTTTACCTTCTGCCCATTTTTTTGTCGCTGAAATATATCCAATGGGGGCATCTAACCATACATATAGTACCTTACCATCAGCTCCCGCAGCGGGAACTTTTACCCCCCAATCCAGGTCCCTGGTCATAGCTCTGGAATGCAATCCTCCATCAATCCACGACAAGCATTGACCTACCACATGCTTTCGCCACTCTTTTGAACTGTGATGCTGTTTACCATCCAAAACACCATTTACAATCCACTCTTTTAACCAATCGGCTTCCTTTTCCATCGGCAAAAACCAATGAGAAGTCTCTTTTAGAACCGGTGAATTTCCGCTGATGGTAGATTTTGGATTAATTAATTCCTTTGGACTTAAAGCGGTTCCACAGTTTTCACACTGGTCTCCATAAGCTCTATCAGAATGGCAGTTGGGGCATTCCCCGCTTATATAGCGGTCCGCTAAAAACTGCTGATTTTCTTCATCAAAGTATTGCTCGGTTTTTTGAACATCAAAACAACCTTTGGTATCCAGGGTCTTAAAAAAGTCTTGTGCTGTTTCATGATGGGTCTTTGAAGAGGTTCGGTCATAATAATCGAAATTAATTCCAAAATCTTCAAATGCCTTTTTGTTAATGTGATGGTAGTTATCTACTATTTCCTGGGGGCTTTTACCTTCTTTTTTTGCACGAAGGGTAATGGCGGCCCCATGCTCATCCGAACCACATATAAAGGCAACATTTTCACCCCTGGACTTCAGGTATCGAACATATATGTCGGCTGGCAAATAAGCACCAGCCAAATGCCCCAAATGCAATGGCCCATTTGCATAAGGAAGTGCCGAAGTTACCAGATGTCTTTTAAAGCTTTTAGTCATGCTATTTTTCTAATTTTACCCCAGGGTCAAAACGGCCGCAAAGATAATTTTTAAGCGATGATTATTCCACCTTATTTAAATCCCGGCGACAAAATTTCGATTGTGAGTCCTGCTAAAATAATTCAGGAGAAAGAAATTGCATATGCCATTCAAGAATTTGAGAAGAGGGGACTAATTGTAGAGTTGGGAAAGCACGTATTTAGCCAGTGGAATAGGTTTGCTGGAACCGATCAACAGCGGTTGGAAGATGTACAACAGGTTTTGGACAACCCGGATATTAAAGCCATATTCTTTTCGCGTGGGGGATACGGATCGGTTCGCATCATTGATAAACTGGATTTTACAACATTCGTCCGGCGCCCCAAATGGTTGGTTGGCTACAGCGACATAACCATATTTCATCAACACGTGAGCTCCAACTACAACATTGTTTCCTGCCACGGGAGCATGCCTCTAAACATGATCGATTCCAAACTAAACCGACAATCTACTAGTCGACTTCTGGATACTCTTTTTGGAAAGGATAAAACCATAAAATTAAAAGCTCATAAGTTAAATCGACAAGGAATTGCCCGGGGGAAACTAATAGGGGGAAATTTCTCAGTATTATGCTCCTTAATTGGTACAAATAGTTTTACAAACCTGGATCACAAAATTCTTTTTATTGAAGACCTATTTGAAGAAATGTACTATTTAGACCGGCTGTTCTATCAGCTCAAGAAGTCTGGATCGCTAGACAGGCTTGCCGGTTTAATTGTAGGGGGGTTTACTGATATTACGGATGTATCGGCTTGGTTTGGAGTGGATATAAACGAGCTTATAAACGAGCACTTTAAAGGTTACAACTTCCCGATGGCCTTTGATTTTCCCATAGGACATGTAGCGCTAAATCTGCCATTGCTGAATGGAATGGAATACGAGTTGATCGTTTCAAACAACGAAACCATCTTAAAATAAAAAACCCCTAAGATTGAACATCAAAGGGGTTTAATTCAAAATATAAAAGTCTTTTATTTTTTTACTCCTGCCTCTTTTAAGAAGGCATCGTATTCCAGTTTGAACATGTCAGACTCCGGAGCAAGTGCAATGGCTTTTTCGTAATGTGAAACGGCATCTACATACAAACCATTTACTTTACAAAACTTAGCCATAACTACATGGTAAATAGCAGAACTGTCGTCCCCATCTTTTTCAATTTCACTCAAATCTTTATTGATAGTGCTAACTTCTTCATTGGATGGAATTCGAAGAATCAATTCACCTGATTTATTAGAGGGGTTAGACGGATCTTCAACACTTAGCTTATAAATCGCATCTTCTTCAAATTCAATTTTAGAAAGATCGACATTAGCCGAGTTTCCTTCTACTACGGTTGTAATAACCTCTTCGTCAAAAAGATTCTTTACAATCACCTTGTACGAAGAACTTGGATTTTTGGCTTCCCACATAAAAGTAGTTTCCTTACTCATTATGTAAGTACTTTCCGGTGAAAAAATGCTTATTGCAGCATCACTGAGCGATCTTTCAACCGAACCTGTAATGGCTAGGTTTGAACTTGGACCACTGGATGTCATTTCATTAAAGACATACTCCAAATAGCGTTGTGTCAAACTCGAATTATCGGCTTTAAAATCACCTGCAAGATCATCCATGGTATAAATGCCCGGTTTATTCAGGGTAATTGTTTTATTGCTCGAATTGGTTAATTCCACGACTCCATTCTCTCCAAGCATTATTTTTGAATTTTCCGGAAGCTGCGAACCAGGCCCGAGAGGGACATATTCGCTACCCTTCTGCATAGCATTTTCTCCTTTAGCCGACAATACTTTAAACGTGCCTTGGGCAGCTGCGGTTATACCAACCAACAACCCGATCAACATAGATAATAGTTTTGTTTTCATGGTGTTAAAATTTAACGTGACAAAGATACTAATATCTTAACAACTAAGATAGTGTATTTTCACCTCACTACCAGCAACTTAAGACATTTTAATTAATTCCCATTTTTACTAACGCAATTCAGTTATTTTAGTTTGGAAATTAATGATATAAAATGAAATACATTTTTAACTGGGACAGCCTGTTTTGTACTTTGTACATAGCTGCCGTTATAGGAGTTTTCACCAACATCCCTATACAATCAGACATTTTTGACCCACTGGCAAAGGCTTTTGAGGATTTTGAGTTATCGGATTTTGTTTTTACTCTTCCTGAAGTTGACAAAAAAAATGTAAATACAGGAGGTCATGATATTGAAAAGAAATCGGTCCGGAAAAAACAAGATGCTGATACCAATATCGTTCTGGTTAATATTCAAAACCTATCCCGCGCTGAAATTGCGCAACAAATTGACATACTTAACAAATATAAGCCTAAGGTAATCGCAATTGATGCCTTTTTTAGAAAAGAAAAAGGCCCAGCTCAGGATTTTCCATTGGCATTTGCCTTTTCCCAGGTAGAGAACCTTGTATTGGTGAGCGGATTGGAAAAAGAGAATCAGGAAACCAACTGCTTCGATTCCGTATCATTTTCAAATCCTATGTTCAACGAACATGCAGTTAATGGGTTTGCCAATGTAATTGCTTCCAACGAAGGAGAAGGTTATCGAACAGTGAAAGAGTTTCATCCTACCATTTGTCAAAACGATACCGGCTATCCTAATTTCTCCGCAAGCATTGTAAAGATTTATGACCCGGAAGCCTACGACCAGTTGATGAAAAGGAGTTATGATAAGGAAGTTATCAATTGGAGAGGACATTACGACAAATTTTATGCGCTGGATTACGATGACGTTCTAAATGAAAAATATGACCTGAGTTTCATTAAGGGAAAAATCGTCTTAATGGGATACATTGGTCCAACTTTGGGACAGCGAGATTTAGTAGATATATTCTACACCCCACAAAATCATAGGGTTGCAGGACGGTCGTATCCCGATACCTACGGGGTTGTGGTTCATGCCAACATTATTTCAATGATTTTACATGGCAACTATATTAGCCAGCTCCCCGATTGGGGAACCTACCTCATCATAGTGATACTTACTTACCTGAATGTTTCACTTTTTCTTTTTGTTGCGGAACGAAAAAAAATGTACTATGATTTGATTACCAAGACTTTACAACTAGTGGAAGTAATGATTTTTATGTATTTAATCGTTATCCTTATGCTGGATTTTCATGTAAAGGTTCACTTGTCCTTGCTTTTTGCGGCCATCTTGATTTCAGGTGATCTAACCGAACTCTACGCCGGGTCACTGAGACCGATGACCGTAAAGTACCTCACCCGTTTTGGAATACTTAAACCAAAAAATGACTAACCCCATTTTTGATATTTTGGCAATTCCACGCTTACATTAAAATTACATTTGCGCCAGATTCTTAGAAAATGGAAAGTGGTAAATATTGTGTAAGCCTTACTGAATATCAACGATTTAAAACTCGTGTTGTTTCTGTGGGAGATCTCAAAATTGGCGGAAATCATCCGATTGTAATTCAGTCTATGACTACCACCGATACGATGGATACCAAGCTTACGGTTGAACAATCCATAAGAATGATTGATGCTGGTTGCGAGTTGGTAAGAATTACGGCACCGAGTAAAAAGGAAGCGGAAAACCTGCAAAATATAAAGGACGAATTGCATAAAAGAGGCTATAACACTCCTCTTGTAGCAGATATTCATTTTACCCCTAATGCAGCTGAAATTGCGGCACGAATTGTAGAAAAGGTTCGAATCAACCCGGGAAATTATGCCGACAAAAAGAAGTTCGAGGAGATTGAATATACTGATGAGTCTTATGATTTAGAGCTGGAAAGGATAAAGAAACGCTTTGTTCCATTGGTTAGGATCTGCAAGGAACATGGAACAGCAATGAGAATTGGGACCAACCATGGTTCTCTTTCCGACCGCATAATGAGCAGGTATGGAGATACTCCTCTAGGTATGGTAGAATCTGCCATGGAGTTTCTTAGAATCTGCGAAGAAGAAAACTATTTCAATATTGTGTTAAGCATGAAGGCATCCAATCCCAAGGTGATGATTGAAGCCTATCGGTTACTGGTGAATCACATGCTTAAAGAAAATATGAATTACCCGTTGCACCTTGGCGTTACGGAGGCCGGTGAAGGGGAAGATGGAAGAATAAAATCGGCCGTTGGTATTGGTGCGCTCCTGGAAGATGGATTGGGTGATACGGTGCGTGTATCTCTGACGGAAGAGCCTGAAGCCGAAATTCCCGTGGCCCAGGAACTTGTAAAACGATATAATGGGAGAGAAAACCACAGGCCCATACCAAAGGTTACTGACAATCCACTTCACGTTTTTGATTTTGAAAGAAGAAAAACAAGAGCAATAAAAAATATTGGAGACCATAATCATCCGGTTGTTATCGCCGACTTGTCCTTAAAAAAGGAGATTAAACCATCAAGCCTTTTTGCTTTTGGGTATAATTATTCTGTAAAAAATGATAAGTGGAACTTGACCGACCAGGCGGTTGATTACCTCTTTATTAATGACCAAAACATAAATTTTGAAATACCGGGATCGTTAAGTATTATTCAAAACCACAGCATCTGGCTATCCAACCGGGATAAGGCAAGACACTATCCATTTATAAGGGCCTCCCAATATTTGACCAACACCATGGAATGTTCTGAGGAAATCAACTTTATATATGCCTGTTTACCGGACTTGAGTACAGATCTTATTGAAAAACTGCAACACGATTCAACGGCTGTTTTATTTATCGATACTTACAACAAACATGGACTTGCAGAACAACGCCGGATGTTTATTGATTTAATGAACGCTAGTTGCACGGTACCTGTGATTATAGGAAGAGCTTATGGCTACCTTTCAGCAGATCAACTGCAGCTGTTTAGCTCTACGGATATAGGTGGATTATTGGTCGACGGACTAGGAGATGGCATATTTATAGCGGCGGAAAATTGTGGTCCTGATCAAGCTATAAATCAAACGGCATTTGGGGTTTTACAGGCTACGAGAACACGAATTTCCAAGACAGAGTATATCTCTTGTCCCAGCTGTGGAAGAACGCTTTTTGACCTGCAGGAAGTAACTGCCAAAATAAGAAAGCGTACCGAACATTTGAAAGGAGTTAAGATTGGCATTATGGGTTGCATTGTCAACGGACCTGGAGAAATGGCTGACGCAGATTATGGTTACGTAGGAACCGGTGTAGGCAAAATATCGCTCTACAAGGAAAAACAGGTGGTGCAACGAAATGTACCTGAAGCCAACGCCGTTGATGAACTCATTGAGTTGATTAAAACTCACGGCGATTGGGTCGATCCTAAATAACTGACATCAATCATCTTAACAATGACATGGTAATGCCTATTATGTCGTAACTTCGTAATTATGAGAGTGGTTATTGCCGGAGCAAGTGGTTTAATAGGGAGAGAACTCGTTCAGTTTTGTTTGTCAGACGATGATGTAGGCATGCTTTTTATATTGGTCAGGAAGCATTTAGACATGAGCCATGAAAAGCTTCATCAAATAATTATCAATTATGACGATATCTCGGAAAACGATTTACCGGATAATATTGATGTACTTTTTAACTGCCTGGGGACCACCATTAAAAATGCAGGAAGTGAAGAAAATTTTATAAAAGTTGACTTCAATTATGTGGTAGAACTTGCCACCATTGCTCACTTGAAAAAGGTCAAAAAGTTTATTTCGGTAAGCTCAATGGGGGCTAAACTTCATTCTAAAACTCTTTATTATCGAGTTAAAGGAATGAAAGAGGATTTTTTAATGAATGACTCCCATCTTGAAAACGTTTTTATAGTAAGACCTTCTCTTTTATTGGGTAAAAGGAAAGAGTTCCGATTTGGGGAGTTTATTGGAAAAATCCTAATGACAGCCCTTGATATTTTATTTGTGGGTAATCTTAAGAAGTATCGGGCAATTGAAGCCAAAACCGTAGCTAAGGCCATGCTCAACTTGAGTAAAATGAACGAAAGCGGTAAAAAAATTATCCTGAGTGATGCGCTGGAAACCCTGGCCAATGCAACCATGTAATGTGATTTAACGCTATTTATCCGGCTAACTATCGCTATAGTTTTTGAAACTTTCTGAAAGTGACTTCTTCCTCTGATTTGATTCTTAGCAAATAGATTCCAGCCTTTAAGTTAGAGACATTAACTACGTCATGGCCAATGTCAACGAACATAATCTTGCCATTTAAATCCAAAACCTCAAGAGCAACACCTGGCTTTGAATTTCCCAAATGAAGCACGTCATCACATGGATTAGGATATAAGGTATAGTTGTTATTTATCAGGGCCGTCTGATCCACTGATACGGCTTCCAGCACCTGGATATAATTCGTTCGTTTTTCAGACATCTGCCCAAATCTGTTTCTAACCAATAATTCTACCGCATAAGCTCCCATCGAAGTAAACTCAATTTCTGGGTTTTCTGAGCCAGCGTTGGTTCCATTCACGAAATTGAATGTATTTGGGGTAATGTTCCATGTTCGAGTAAATGTAGTTATTGCTGATGTGTCGCTGAGTGTTACAACATCATTTAGTCTAACAACATATTTGTCAGCCTTAAAGCCAACCAAGGATACTGGCTCATCCTGAAAACGAATTTCCTGAACAGTAAATCGGCCCAACAATTCAGCACCCGAAACAACTAAAACAGGGCCGACCACTCCTGGGGCAAACCACTTATATTCCACCGTTTTTCGCGGAATTGGAATAGAAGGTAAACTCAATAACTTTATTGAATCAATTTCATCAACCACTGACTTTATCTTAATGCAGGATGCATAAGTTTTATAAGGAGTAATTAAACTTCCTTCACCCTCAACTTCATTGGTTCTCTCACCTGCCTGGACCATACTAAACTGGTTGCCCAAACTAAAGCTTACTTTAAAGGTAGATATATCCTTTCTCCCATATTTCAGAGGAAACTGATAAATTTCGTCTGCATCGGAATAAAACTGAGGAACAGGTATTCCATTGTATTTTAGAGAACGTCCTTCTGCTGTCATTTTTTTCGACGTAGTTTTAAATACATCGTAAATATCCCTCATCATAAATTGACCAACACCCAGACTATCTGCAGTTTTAGTCCCAAATCCATTCTGAATTCCAAAAAAGAAAAAATTAATGCTGGTAGCACTTTTATATTCCTCCGGTAACTGTAACGCATAGGTTAAACCCGAATAATCCCAGGTCTGACCAGAGCCCTTTTTAGCATGGTCAATGGTCGTATTAACATTTGCATAGGAATACAAAATTTTTGAGTTTTTATCCGGCATTTCAGCCATCCCAATTTGAACCTGGGAAGAAGCAGACATACTAAAAAATAAGCCCAAGAATAAGGGTATTAAAATGCGTATCATATTATACTTTTGATGTAAACAATATTAGATATAAATTCAGCGGCATGAGAATTCTAAAGGAGAACTGTTCATTTGTAGTAGTTGACATTCAAGATCGACTTTTTCCCCATATTCATCAGAATGAAATTTTGACTCAAAAATGTTCTACCCTGATTAAAGGTATGAAAATTTTGGAGATTCCTACCATTGTGACGGTTCAATACAAAAAAGGTTTGGGTGACACGGTTCCAGCTATCCAGGAGGCCCTTGGCGACCATAAAGCCTTAGAAAAAATGACCTTTTCTTGTTGTGGGTTGGGAGAATTTAATATGAGGATTGAGGAACACTACAAGGAAAACATTATTCTTTCTGGCATTGAATCTCATGTCTGCGTTTTGCAAACCGCTCTTGATCTGGTTGAATCCGGTCACAGGCCTGTTGTCGTTGTCGACGCCGTCTCCTCCAGAAATCCATTGGACAAAGAAATAGCGTTGAAAAGAATGGCACAGGAAGGAATACGGCTAACCACAGTTGAAGCCATTCTTTTTGAGCTGTGCAAAACCTCTGATTCCAAATCTTTTAAAGCCATTAGTCAATTGGTTAAATAGCCGACCTGCAAGTTAGAGGTAGCTTTACTGTACAAATACCCCAGTTGTATAAACAGGTAAAGCCTAGAATTTTATAAGGTATACCTTATAAATTTTAAGTTATTCCCTAAATTAACACTTTTGCAAAAATCAAGAACGGAATCCCTGAAATGTCCATTTTCACTGGGTCCAAAGACAAACTTCCCGATTGGCAATTGATCGAAAAAAAATTACTCTTAACTGAACGATTTCAATTTGACACTGTTTGATCATTAAGTTTGAGAAGGCAAACTTTTACGTGTTTGGTTTGTCTCAATTGTAAATTATACCAATCAATAAGTATAACTGAAAACGAAGTGTTATGGTAACGTTTGAAGAAAGAGCGGACGAGTTTGAACCAAAAATAAAGTCCTTGTCAAAATTTAGTATTGGAAAAACAGGCCGACCGGTCGAAGAAGTATATAAACAAAAATATTCCCAAACTTATAGTCGGTATGAAGTGGTTGGTAGTTCAGTAATTAAAAACTCGGCTGAGGCATTTGAAAAATACCTGATCGATCGTTTTAAGAATATTCCTGCATGTGAAACCAAGCACCCGGAGACAGAATTGGAACAAAGCAATTCGGAAAAATACTTCGTTTACCTCATGTACAATGAATAGGAGATTCAGGTAAACTTTTCCATTAAATTATTCCAAAAGCCCAACAAGCCAATACAGTAATACAAGCCAGGCCTTTATTAATCGTTGTTTAAGCCACAATGTTCTTTATTTGCACTATCATTAAGCACTTGTAGCAGGCTTAAAAGTGACAAAGGAACAGGAAATAATAAGGGCCTCCTGGGTTGGAATTGGCATTAATACACTTCTTGCAATAATAAAGGTTGTTGGAGGGCATTGGTTCAACTCACTTGCCGTTATTGGTGACGGAATTGATAGCTCTAATGATGTGGCAACCTACGTAGTTACACTGGTGGCAGCCAGAATTATGATGCGTCCACCCGATCCTAAATTTCCATATGGTTACAATCGTGTGGAAGCGATTGCTACCAAGTTGCTTTCATTCTTTATCTTCTTTATTGGTGCTCAACTTGTGTTTACCTCTAGCCAGAGTTTATGGAATGGTTCCCATTCAGCTACTCCAAGCAAGGAGGCAGTTTATATAACCATAGCGTCTGTAATAATAAAATTTATGCTATCGTTTTGGCACATGAAAAAAGGCAAATCGATAAAAAGTAAAATGCTGGTAGCCAATGCAATTAACATGAGAAACGACATCGTTCTATCCCTTAGTGTGCTTCTGGGAATCAGCCTGTCTATTTATTTCGGAAAAGGATGGATTGACCATGCACTAGCACTGGTTGTTGGCATTTGGATATTAAAGGTTGCCTTTGACCTTTTTAAAGAAACCAGTACAGAACTAATGGACATGGTAGACGACACCGCGGTCTATCAAAAAATATTCGACGCGGTAGATCAGGTACCGCAGGTACATAACCCTCACCGTGTTCGAGTTAGGCGATTATCGAATTTATTGATGATTGATCTGGACGTGGAAGTCGACCCAGATCTACCGATGAAGGAGGTTCATTCTCTCGGCGTTGAAGTGGAAAATGCGATCAAAAAAAAGGTGGATAATGTGTACGACATTATGCTTCATTTTGAACCCATCGGAAATGTGGAAAACGAAGAGAAGTTTGGCGTACGTTTGCAGCCCTAAAAATTATGAGCGGAAAGAAAAAGAAATGCTGCAAGCGGTTTAAAAAGAAAGGTAAATCTGCTTGCAAAACTTGCCCAAAGAAAGGCAAAAGGTAGCCATAGTTGGGCGTATGATCGCAACCTCTTCAGAAATCATCGTCACCAAAATCAAACTCATCGGTTTCATCCGGATCAACTTTGAATATTTCTTTTAATTTTTTATTCTTTTTCTTGGCGGTGTCAATTGGTGCTTTTTTTGTAGTTACGCTGTCTTGATCAGCCTCCTCCCACTCAATTTCAAATTCTTCGGAGCTGGTTTTCCTGGTAAGCGATGTATCCTTTTTAAACCAACCAAACTCCTGGTTCAGGGCTGATCTAAATTCAACTTTCTCTGGGCTGCGTTTTTGCTTTTTATAGGCTTTCTTTCTCTCTTTATCAATTTCAACAATAGGATCATCTGCCGGACCATGCATTCGAATAAAAATCCTAATTCCCCCACTCTCGTTGTCAACCACCGATTCGTTATTCTTCTCTCTTTTATCGTTAAGAAGCAATTCACTAATATCAAAATCCAACCGGTAGTCAATGTCTCCATTAAAATGGTGAACACCTTCAATATTTAGATTCAATACCGAAGTTCCTATGGACATCCTAGGTAAAAACACCTTTTGATCCTTGATGTATATCTCATTTTCCAATGCATCAAAATCTACTTTCATCAAACTTTCTTCGAGTTTATCAGCCTGAAATAAGTTCTTCAAAACCAGGTTTTTCCTAAAGTAATCGGAAACCACTTTAAGGCTTCTATAGTTGACCAGCTGCCCTTCTGTAATTTTAATTTTAGCATTCGATTCTATCGATTGCGGCAAAATGGCAAGTCGATCGGATAATTTACCATCCAACACCACATTAATTGTTGATGTACCGTTTATGTTCTTTGCCGTAATTTCATTCTGACCAAAATTGTAAAACGCAAAAAACATTTTTTGAACGTTGGTTTCATAATTATTGCTGATAAGCTTCAACTTAAAGGAATTATCCCTTTGCCGGCTGAGAGTCAGCTTGCCATCGAAATTTCCATCCATGGCTGAGAAGCTAACAGGGTTCATTATCATTTTACCATTGGATAAAAACAACTTTGCATTAAAATTATTCGCATGAAAACGGTCCCAATCAAATTCACCGAACTTCGCACTTATTTGAAGCTCAGAAAACGGAAACTTCAATCCCTGATCAGTTTCGTTACCCTCTGATTCTACTTGCTGAGGCAGAAATTGCATCACATCGATCTTGTCTGCTTCCAGCGTTGCCATAATTCTCAATGGCTGTGCATTCAATGAATCCCGGATAAAGATCCAATGCAAAGCATTTTGAATTTCACCACTTAATTTCACGTTAGAAGACTGTACCTGGCCATTTACGTTTACAATTCTCGCAATTCTTTTATCGAAAATGATCTCACCTTCCAGCTGATTAATATTCATGCTATTTTGGAATTGCGCTGTTACCTCAGAAAATTTCAGGTCTCCGGTCAATCTTGAACCCGTAATGTCTACTCTATCGCCTGTTAAACGCGACAATATCAATTTTGCCTGAACATCAAAATGCAACAGCCCATCAAGCATATCAATACTTTCGGCAGAAATAAACTCTCGGAATTCACTTAAATCCAGTTTGCCTGACACATTTGATTCCATAACCATTTTATTGAAATCTTTAATGCTTACATCTCCCTTAATCGTTCCTGATGGAAAGCTTGCCGAAATATTTTGCAAGCCCAGTTCAGAGCTTTTAGAATTTCGATTCGTTCCATTTGAATAATAACCGGTAAGCTCAATCTGATTAGCGGAAACATTGCTTTTTAACTCAATGATTTCACCATTACTTAGTGAAAAATCAGTTTGAATTAACGGAGCGGAATTTGTCCTGTAATCTCCTTTGATAGACACATCGAGTTGTACATCTCCCTTGCCTTCATACAAGGTTTTGTAATGCGAAAACTGCTTTGGAACTAGTGAATTCAGCTGTTCCAACCTAATTTTTTTACTTCCAATATCAAATCGATAATTTGACCCTGAAATATTCCCGGAAGCAGTTAGTGTAAACGCTCTGTTAAACCGAACCTCGCCCTTTAAAAATGTAATAATATCGGTTTCAGTATCAATTTGAATTCCAGTATTTACCTCCAGGTCCCTGTTGTTTACATATTGAACCTCACCCACATTAACCGAAGTTGTTGTAAAGTCTCCCTGGACCAATAGTTTTAGGGCTTCAGCAGTAAAATTCCCTGAAACGTTAGCGTCCCGCACACGCGTACGAACTCCTGTTTTTTTGGATTGATCTATGTACGAAAACCTTACACCTTCTACATCGACGTGTTTAAGCTCAAAAACAAATTCAGATTCCTCACTTTCAACGGTGTCTGACTTCCAAAAAGAATAGTTCTCTACTCCCTTTTTATTCACGAAAAACCTACCAAATCCATCGCTTATTTTTACCTGCTTTAGCTGGTAATTGCCTTGATAGATATCCAATAAATCAAATTGAAGCGACAGGTTTTTAATTTGAAACAAGGTATCCGGTGTCTCTTGATATTGGGGTGGCTCCAAAATGGTTACATCATTAAAAACCAGACTGAAATAAGGGATTTCATCAAAAGTACTTACCTCTATTGAGGCTACTTTAACCTCACTCTTTAAATTTTCGTTGATGGTTTCAACTACCAACTTTTTAACAATGGCACCATATTGAGATGAAATATACCATCCAATACCGACAAACGCCAATGCAACAATTACAATAAATAACAGTAAATACTTAAGTAGTTTCACTCGTTACAGAAGTTATTAGGCATTTAAAATACTTGAACAAATGGATATCATACGTAGCTTATCATTTTTAGCATTCCCACTTCTCTTTCGTTCAATGTTCGCCACTTTCCCCTTGGAATATTCTTTTTTGTCAACCCTGCAAAAGACACCCTGTCCAATTTTGAAACACTATATCCCAATGTTTCCATCATTCTTCTGATCACTCTATTCTTTCCGCTATGCAGACTAATACCAATTTCATTTTTATTGGTCCCATCTCCTACATACGACACCGCATCAGCAATTGCTATTCCATCTTCAAGTTCAACGCCTTCGGTCAGTTTTTTCATGTCGTTTCTGGTTACTGGTTTACTCAGTGCCACATGATAAACTTTTTGAACCTTATACTTAGGGTGTGCCAGTTTTTTGGCCAGGTCGCCATCATTGGTCATCAAAAGAAGACCTGTGGTCATTCTGTCCAAACGTCCGACAGGGTAAATTCTTTCTTTAACCGTATTCGACATTATGTCCATTACAGTTAACCTTCCCTGAGGGTCGTCCGAAGTTGTAATTACATTCTTGGGCTTGTTTAGCAATAAGTACACAAACTTCTCAAATCTCAATTTTTCTCCTCCATATTCCACCACATCGCTTGGTTTCACTTTGGTGCCTAAAATTGTAACTACCTCTCCATTTACTGTAACCAATCCGTCTGCGATTAACTTATCGGCTTCTCGACGGGAACATATTCCGGAAGAAGCTATGTATTTATTGAGTCTAACCTCATCTGAGGCTTCTCTAACTTGCGATGTTTCTTTAACATGCCGCTTAGGTTTTGATTTAGACGAGTTATCATAGTTTCTACCTCTTTTACCCGAGAATGAATCAGTATTCCGCCTTTTCCCTTTTATTCCTGATGTATTTGCCCCTCGGGCAAATGAATTCTTCTTTTGGCTCGTATTTGGCTCTGAATCGATCCCTTTGGCTTTCTTTATCTCCCTTCCAAAACTATTTTCAGCTTCGTTAGAATCACCTCTGTTAATAGACCTTTTCCTTTCAATTTTACCTGAGAATCTTTTTCCTGATAATGATTTCCTGTTTGACTTACTCCGATCCATCGCCTTAAATTATTCGGCAAAGGTAAGCTGCACATGTCAATACTAAACACTATGCATACTTTTGCGGCTTAAAAATGGTGAATGAATAAACACGTTGTTCTTTTAATAAACCTTGGCACGCCAAATAGCCCTACTACCAGCGCGGTTAGGCGTTATTTATCTGAATTCCTAAATGATCCACGCGTTATTGATATCCCCTGGCTATTTCGAAAGTTATTAGTCAATTTAATTATCGTCCCCTTTCGCTCGCCAAAATCAGCAAAAATCTACAAGCAGCTTTGGACTCCTAAAGGCTCGCCTTTGGTAACACATGGGGTTGATCTAAAAAACAAACTTCAAGAATCGTTGGGAGAAGAGTTTCAAGTTGAATTGGCCATGCGATACCAAGACCCACATTTGAAAGATGTTCTTGAAAAAATCAGGAAAAGTATTCCCAGGGAAATTATAGCTATCCCCCTTTATCCTCAATATGCCAGTTCAACAACAGGAAGTTCAGTAGAATACTTGTATAAGATAATCGGCAAATGGTTTGTAATTCCCCCGGTAAAAGTAGTAGGTCAGTTTTACGACCACCCCGGATTCATTGATAGTATTGTTAAACAAGCCAACAAATTCAACTTACAAGATTATAACCATTTCGTTTTTAGTTTTCATGGTCTGCCCACGCGGCAAGTTGATAAGGTTTATGATGCAGATTTGTGTTCAGACCGAAATTGTGAAACGGAGGTAAGTGAAGAAAGTATGTATTGTTACAAAGCAACCTGCTATGAAACGGCCAGACTGATCTGTTCCAGGTTATCGATTGATAGTACAAATTTTACTGTGGCATTCCAATCAAGGTTAGACAAAAATTGGCTGGAACCATTTGCAGACAATACTCTGGTAGAACTTGCCAAGGCTGGAAACAAAAAAGTACTGGTATTTAGTCCTTCCTTTGTGAGTGATTGCCTGGAAACCACCATAGAAATTGGAGTGGAGTACAAGGAATTATTCTTAAAACATGGTGGTATGCAATTGGATCTGGTGGAAAGCCTGAATAGCGAACCAGCCTGGGTGGATACCTTAAAAGACTTAGCATTAAATGCCTGATCGAGAAGCCTTATCGTTTACCTGGGCAGAAGAATTAAACGTCGAGAGTCTTAAACAATTCCAATCCGTATTCTACCTCAATTCAAATCAAAAAAGCCAAAAGAACTACCTTGCTATTGGAGAACTGGAAAGATTAAGAAATCCAAGCTTTGAGGCCCTGGAAAAGATGGTTGAGACTAAAAAAGATTGGGCTTTTGGTTTTATAAGCTACGATGCCAAAAATCAATTGGAAGATCTCTCTTCTATTAACCTCTCCAGCCATAAGGTTCCGGAATTGGTTTTTATTATTCCTGAATTGGTCTTTGAATGGCAAGGTAACTCAGGAGTGGCCCATTACAACCAGGAAAGTACCTCTCTGGGTAGGGTTAAAGAAGTGCTGGAATGTATTTCAACCCGTGAAAAAAGCTCCAACCAACATCATTCCCTGACATTTTTTCCGCGAATTTCAAAAGAACAGTACATCAAAAAAGTAGAGGAATTAAAATCCGAAATTCAATATGGAAATATCTATGAAATCAACTATTGCCAGGAGTTTTATAGCCCACAAGCTATCAATCCATACAAAACGTACGAGAATCTAAACTCCATTTCGCCAACTCCATATTCTTGTTTTGTTCATGTCAATGACTTTTACCTTTTGTGTGCCAGCCCTGAGCAATTCATGGAGAAAAAAGGAAACCGATTAACTTCAAAACCAATTAAAGGAACCATTAAAAGAAGTCCTAACAAAAAGGAGGATGAAGAACTTAAGACGAAGCTTTATCGCTCTGAAAAAGATCGCTCTGAAAATGTGATGATCGTTGACCTAGTTCGAAACGATTTAGCGAAATCCGCCAAATTAGGTTCTGTTCGTGTAGATGAACTATTTGGTATTTATTCATTCCCACAGGTTCACCAAATGATCTCTACAGTATCGAGTACTTTAGATGAGGGGCAAAACGGAGTACAGGCCATCAAGCATGCTTTCCCAATGGGTTCAATGACTGGAGCTCCAAAAATTAAAGCCATGGAACTAATCGAGAAAGAGGAAAATTTTAAGCGCAATTTATACTCCGGGTCGGTTGGTTATTTTAAACCGGATGGCGACTTTAATTTTAATGTTGTAATAAGAAGCCTGTTTTACGACACCAAACAACCGTTGCTTACATTTTCCGTCGGAGGTGCCATAACCGATGGATCAGATCCTTTAGATGAATACAATGAATCGCTTTTGAAAGCGAAAGCTATCTTCGATATATTTTCCTGAAAAGTATTCTTAGTCGTTTCTTTGGTGAAACTTAAGACCAAGCAGAATTTCATGTGATCCTGAACTTACTCTACTTACATCAGTCGTAAGAATATCATAGGAATAACTGATAGTAAAGTTCTCAGCAAATTTTACACCGGCAAAAGCCACTGCTCCAGATTCGTTTCTCCAGCTTCCCCCTAAGAATACCATGTCATTATAAGTAACCCTTAAACCACCTTCAAATTGGGGATCTAATGGTGGAATATACTTGACCTGAACCATGGGTTCCAAATCCCAATGGTCACCTAGCCTAAACGTATAACCGGCATTGAAATAGTAGTGGTTTTGAAGCTTATTGAGTGAGTTGGTATGGTTATCAACGAACTTCATTTCAGTACCAATTAACTGTGGAATAGAAATACTTACGTACCAGTTGTCATGAAATAAATAAGCTCCAAAAGCTGCATCAGGCGTGTATGCTGACGTCAACGTATTTCCTAATGCTACATCATTGGCATCAGCCAGTTCCATATCAGAGCCATCAACAGCAAACTGCATTAAACCACCGGCTAATCCAAACGAAAGCCGAATGTTATTTGATACCTTAAAAATATAGGAGTATGAAATTTTGAATCCTGTTCTCCGTGTAGGACCAGTAATATCTGAATAAACATAACCACCAATTCCCATGTTGTTCTTTTTGGTTAGCGGCCCTTCCATACTTAAAACAAAAGTTCTGGGAGCATCATCAACACCAACCCACTGGTACCGGTAACTCGATTTAACATCAAAATAATGATTAGTTCCTCCCACAGCAGGGTTCAGAACATATTTGTTCATGAAAAACTGTGAAAATTGTCCCAATTGTTGTGCACTTACAGTACCACAAACTAGAGCAATAACTGCTATTATGGTTATCTTTTTCATCGTGCTTATTTTATCTAATTATCGTTACAGCTCCCGAAAGAGTTTGAGTACTTATTGAATCATCGTTAAGATCGATAATGTAATAATAAGTACCTAACGGCATATCTTCATTTTTATACTTTCCATCCCAAGGAACGTAAGGGTAAGACTCATACAATACCTGACCCCATCGATTAAATATTTGAACCTTAGCGTTGGGGTAATCATTTATTATTCCAATTTCCCAGGTATCATTCACTCCATCACCATTTGGTGAGAAAGCATCATTAACTACTATCCTATCCTCAACCTTAACGAGAACCGTATCATGTACGATACAACCCCCTTCTTTACCACCGGAAACAATATACATAGTGGTTACACTCGGAATTGCCACTGGATTTTGTTTGGTTACGTCATCTAATCCTTCACTTGGTGACCATACAATAGCTTTCCCTGAAGGAGCTGTTGGATTACCTCCAATGGTAGACCTCTGACCTTTTACTATGGTCCTGTCCTTTCCAGCTGATAACTCATACTCATCCTCAATTATCACCACCACGGTGTCATATTGAACACAGACTTCCTGTCGAACTTCAACTCGGTAACTATGCCTTCCAGTTGTTGGAGTAACAGTAATTGAATCACGCTGTCCCAGGTTAACTCCTTTTTCGTCATACCAGGTTGTAGTATAAAATCCAGAGCTAATGGTTTGATTCCATATAGGTACGGTCTGACTTCCACAATAAGCAGAATCGCCTCCTGCATTTATGCTATAATTGACACGTATTCCAACGGTAGCTGTAGTAGAATCTACACAACCCTTCGCATTGGTTGCAACCACCTTATAATTTCCAGCCAACAGGTTCTTGGCATCGGCCGTGGTTCCTGCAAAGGAATCAACGCCAGACCACTGGTATGTAATTAAACCGGTCTCATTTACCAATGTACGAATCTCTCCATCATTAGTATTGAAGCAGCTTGCGTCAATAATTTCTCTTGCTACCACCTTAAGTGCTTCCGGAGCAGTAACTGTGAACGTGTTAAGCGTTTTACAATTACCCGTATCAGTTACCTGAATGGTATGATTTCCGGCACACAATCCACTTACCGCTTTTGTTGTTGCACCGCCAGGGAACCACAGATAGGTAACTGGAGACTTAGACGCTGTTATGGAAATCTCTCCATCACAAACTCCGGCACAAGATGCATTTTTAAGTGAATCAAGCGCAATAGAAGCACCACCAATATTGTTTAGTGTAACTGCGAACGTATCAATACAATTCATGCTATCGGTAACCGCTAAATGATACAGTCCTGCACCTACGTTCAATAGTTTATCCGAAGTTTGAGCAGGTACAATTGCAAATTGTGCGTTGTCTAACCACGAATAATCGTATCCTGTTGATTTTGGAGTACCACCTGAAGTGCCAGAGAAAATCAACCCGGAATTAATACCACATTTTGGTAGCGTTTTGGTAAAGCTTACTTTTATAGGAGTAGGTGCATCAATGGTTATGCTCTGTGTCGCCAGACAACCCACCTTGTCTTTAACCTCAACCAAATAAGTTCCACTACACAGACCGGTTACGGTATCGTTTCTACTACCCAAGGTAGGCCAATTGTAACTGTATGGAGCAATTGTACCTGAACCTGCAACATTTATCTGTCCATCGCATGAATTGGCACAACGAGCATCTGTTTTTGTATAAGAAACATTTGGAGACGTTTTGTTGTTCAATCCGATTTGGAAGACCTCAGAATAGTTGTTCTTGTCAGTAACCGTTAAGAACAATACACCTGCACAGCGATTAACCGTGCTATCGGTAGTATCACCATTACCCCATAAATAAGTGTATGGTGGCGTGCCTCCAGCAATTGACACGGTTATTTTACCATCACATACATTACAATTCGGATTAACCACTTTCCTAGAGGAAATAATCATCTTCCTTGGTTGAGTAATCACCACTGAATCTATAAACTGACATCCTTTCGAATCGGTAATCGTTACGTAATTGACACCAGCACATAGTGTTTTAGCCGTATCTCCCACTTCCGAACTTGTCCATTGGAAATTGTATCCGCTGGTTCCTCCTGGAATAGTTATATACACCTTACCATCACATCTTCCATACGCCGTAGCGTGATTAGAAACTGTTATGGTCTGACCCGGTGCAGGTGGTCCTTTAACCGTATCAAATGCAACGGAAATACACTTATTAAAATCAGTAACTTCTACTGTATAGACTCCTGTACATAAATTACTAATGTCCTCACTGGTTGACCCTCCAGGAGTCCACTTATAAGAATATGGGCCAGGAGTTCCAGAAGCCGTGATGAATATACTTCCGTCACATGAGTTATTACATGTGGCATTATTTACCGTATCAATGGTAATAGTTGGACCATTTGGATTTACAATGGAGAACGGAAGTACAACAGAACACTTAGAAGTATCCTCCACGGTTACAAAATATGCACCAGCAGCCAATCCAGTTAATGTTGGAGTTGTCGTTGTAGGGCCACTTGACCATTTGTACGTATATGGTGTTTTACCACCAACAGCTGAAACAGTAGCCGATCCATTGGATTTACCACAGTCGGCAATCGTAACATTAACGTTGGCAACAATTTTAGTAGGCTCTTTAATATCTGCAGAATCAGTAGCAATACAACCTTTAGAATCTCTAACTTCTACCAAATAAACGCCTTTACATCTACCAGTGATGGTCTGTCCTGTTACCGCAATAGTAGGCCAATTATAGCTGTATGGAGCAGTGCCTAAACTTGCTGTTGCTGTAGCCGAACCATCACATGCCCCATTACAGGAAGCATCGGTAACAACAACTGAGATAGAAGGAGCATTTGAACTGTTAAGGCCAATATTAAACACCTGAGACAATGAACCAGCATCGGAAACAGTTACCTGAATAACTCCAGCACATCTATTAAGCGTGCTGTCAGCAGTATCCCCATTATCCCATTTGTATGTATAAGGTGTTGTTCCTCCACTTACCGTAATTTTTATTTTTCCATCACACTTTCCACAAGCAGGTTGATTCGTATCAACTTTCGTTAATGTAAGAACGTTTGGTTCGAGAATCAGAACCGAATCCACCCCAGAACATCCATTCGAGTCTGTGACCGTAACATAATTCATTCCCTTGCACAAATTGTTTACAACACTTAAAGTTCCACCACCTGTCCAAAGGTATTTGTAAGTAGGCTTACCACCAGAAACCGATACACTTGCTGCCCCATCACACGCACTGGAAGAAGATACATCCGAAAGTTTTGTAACTGTGGTCATAAGAGCACTTCCAGCATCGATAGTATCCTGGAAGGTAGAAGAACAACCAGCACCATCAGTAACCCTCACCGAATAGATTCCTGAACAAGCAGTATCCAGATCCGGAGTTGTTTTTCCACCTGGCGACCATAGATAACTTAATGATCCAGTACCACCGGTAGCTGTAATGAATATTCCACCATCGCATTTACCAAAACAACTTACATCTCTTGTACTATCGTGTCGTATTACAGGAGCGTTTTTATCAATAAGAATTACTTGCTGCGTAGCAGTACAGCCATTTCTATCGGTCACACGATAATGATAAATTCCAGAAGCCAGGTTTTTAGCAGTATCACCAGTTTGAGGCGGAACCAGTGGACTCATGGACCCATCCAACCATTGGATGGAATAAGGTTGTGTTCCGCCTGTTACTCTGGCAATTATTTGCCCATCGGCCGAGCCACAATTAGGACTTGTGGTATCCGAAGAAGTAACAATAACATTGGGCTCTTTAACCTCGATTGTATCATAAGAATCACAACCAAATGAATTGGTCGCCGAAACGGTGTAAAATCCAGCCGTTAAATTCTTAGCAGTATCCGATGTACCACCAGAAGGTGACCACGACCAGGAAGTTATCGATTGCCCGGAAACGAGGAACGCATACACCGAACCATCACTACCACCGTTACAAGAAACATCTTGAACCGTGGCAGTACTTATAACTGAGGATTTGGTTTCCGATAATGGAATACTAAAGGTATCAACGATTGAACCATCACTTACGGTTACTACCAAGGTTCCTGCACACCTATTAAATGTACTATCTGTAGCATCTCCGTTGTCCCATATGTAGGTATAGGATCCAGAACCTCCACTGACGAAAATTCGCATCCTACCATCGCATGGAACTTTTTGACAGGTAGCTTCATACTTATGTACAGAATCCAACACCAGGTTTAGCGGTTCTGTAATAGTTACTGTGTCTATAGCTGTACAACCTTTCGAATCGGTAACCGTTACGTAGTGATCTCCTGCACAAAGTCCGTTTGCCGTATCAGAAACTGATCCTGAAGACCATTTGTAGGTATATCCAGGGCTACCTCCAGTTGGGGTTGCTTTAGCTCTGCCATCGCATGAGCCCCTCGATGTAGCATGATTAACGACCGTTGCATTTGGAACTACTTTAGTTGCAGCTTCAACAGTATCACTGTATAGCGTTATACAATTCTTTTGATCCGTAACTCTTAAGTCATAGGGCCCTGGACAAGCTGATGTTAAATCTTGATTTGTTGAACCTCCAGGAGACCACAAGTAAACATAGTTAGGGCTTCCTGCAGTTACTGAGACAAAAATTCCTCCATCACAATCCCCAAAACAGGTTTCGTGTTTAATACTGTCCAACGTAACAACTGGACCATTTTTGTTGCTGATATTAAACGGGAAAGTTGCATTACATCCATTGCCATCGCTCACAATAACATTATAAGCACCTGCCGAATAACCGGAATCAGTATTTAACGCTTTAATTCCTCCAACTGGCCAATTGTAACTTAGGGGTGATTTTCCACCAGTTACATTAATCGTGATTTTACCATTTGACTGACCACAATCTGCCAATACTGGGATGGTGGTAGCTGACATTCCATTTGGTTCTTCTACCACAACTGTGTCGATTACAGAACATCCTCCGGCTTCAGAAACCGTAACATAATATGTCCCTGCAGATAATGCCGACTTAATGGCAAATGTATCGTTAGCACCAGTACTCCATTGGTATTTAATCGGTGCCAAACCACCTGTTACACTGGTAACACTTGCCACACCGTTATTACCACCATTACACGATACACTGTCGGCCGAACTTGTAATTGTTAAATTGGTAGGCGATGCCAGGGTTGCGCTATCTTTAGCGATACATCCTTTGGTATCAGTAACCGTAACTATGTATTTACCTGCGCACCTATTAGTAATACTTGACAAGGTATCCGTGCTGGAAGAAGACCATACATAAGAATAAGGAGGAAATCCTTTTGTTGGAGTGGCTGAAACCACCCCATCACAGACTGTAGCATTACAGGATAAAGGTGTGGTTGACAAACTCAGATTCAAAGTATCCTGAACACCAATCGTAAAGTTCTGAACTCGAATACAACCATTGGTATCGGTAACAGTAACCGTATACCCACCAGCACATTGTTTAACAATGTCTTGAGTTGTATCTCCATTAGACCACTTGTAAGTCACAGGAATTCCACCAAACGAGATTACTCTTATATCTATTCCTCCACTACAAACACCTTCGCAAAATGCATCTTGTAAGCTATCCAAAATAATAATAGGGGCTTGTCTGTTTGAAACATTTACCTGGAAAGTCTCTGTACAGCCTTTAGAATCAGTTACCGTAGCAGTATATACCCCTGCATATAATCCCGTTTTTGGATTACCAGTTCCAAAAGAAGTTCCTGCTGAATCCCACGAAACGGTATAACCAGGTGTACCACCTCTGATAAAAATAAGCCTAGCTGTTCCATTTGGAGCACCACACCTTGCAGCACCTCCTACGCCGACAGCTGTTATTGGATTCGGTTCGTCCATAGATTTAGATGCACTTGCCTTACACCCTTTACCATCAGTCACAGTTACGGTATACAATACATTAGCCACTAAGCCAGTTGCAATACTATCTGATGCTCCGGTACTAACTGTCGCACCACTGGAAGCCGTCCAGGCATATCCATATATCGGCGTTCCACCACTTGGTGTTATGGTAAGGCTGCCATTTGACCCTCCGTTACAATCAATACTGGCGCTATCCGTAAAGCTCACCGTCATTGGCGCAGGGTCAGAAATTTGCAGACTATCTATTGAAGTACATCCATTACCATCTGTAACCGTTACTTTATAGAATATTCCACCTCCAACATTATTGGCAATACTATCGTTATCCCCATTTGACCAACTATAAGTATATGGTTTAAGTCCACCTAATGGTGTTACCGTAATTGTCCCGTTGGTATCACCGGCACAAGCAGGAAGAGTACTATCAGTAAATGTCAAACTAATACCAACCGGATTGTTCAATGTAATTTTTGCAGTATCAACACAGGATGCAGCATCGGTAATAATTACCTCAATTTGTACTCCTCCGGGAAGTGAATTTCTAATGCTATCAGAAGAACCAGAAACCCCCAGGTTCCACACATAAGTATATCCGGGTGTTCCACCAGTTGGAGTGACAATAACACTTCCAGTAGAATCACCGTTACATTTTGGATCCTGAATTAATGAGAATGTGGGGTTTAGGTTACCTGGTGCATTCAATGCCTGACTAAGTGTGTCTGACATACAACCATTTTTATCGGTAATGACAACCCTGATGGTACCTGCAGGAATGTTTATCCTGATACTGTCATTTGAGCCGTTAATTCCACCACCAATCCATGTATAGGAATAAAGAGGGCTTGAAGCATTTGGCGTGCCCCCGGTAGGAGTAACAGTCACAGAGCCCAATGCCCCTGAACTACCACAACCAGGTTGGGTAATTTGAGTAAATGTTCCTTTAAGGCTATCCGGTGACGTTATTGTATCCATAAAAACCTGGCTACATCCACCTGCATCGGTCACAGTTACAGTAAAAGGGCCACCCGGCATATTGGTACTTACAGAATCATTAGTACCACCGTTACCGGCACTCCAATTATAGGTATAGGGCTTGGTTCCACCTGAAGCAACAATTCTACCAGTTCCAGTTGTAGAAGACCTACATAAAACAGTATCTGCAAACGTTACTCCAGTAATTCCTAATGCTGGTTCAGTTATGGTGTATGGTTTAGAATTTGAACAACCTTTAGAGTCAGTAACTGTAAGTGTAAAATTACCCGCCCAAATGTTTTGACGCATGCTATCAGCACCGGTAACTGGAGTTCCAATACCATTCCAATTGTAAGTATATCCAGGCGTTCCACCAGTAACAACCGCCCTTACGCTTCCGGTACTATCTCCCTTACAAAGTACATGACTTAGGACATTTACGTTGATGAGTATCGAATCAGGTTGAGGTAGGTTGATAGAAACACTTGCCTTACAACCCAGCGTATCGGTTACTTCGACCGTAATGGTTTCAGATTTAGCATTTACCCAAATAGAATCAGTAGCTCCAGTCATACCTTGGGTCGCAGTCCAGCTATAAGACACGGTACCAGTTCCACCTGTATGAGTAGCAATTAGTCTACCATTGGTATCACCATAACAAGTAGGTAGAATTGTATCTGTAAATGTAACGCTTAGGCTTCCGGGAGAAACCAATGTATCTGTAAAGGTATCTGTACATCCTTTAGAATCAGTAACTAATACGGAGATAGGTCCAGCGGTCATATTGGACCTTGTAGAATCAGTCGGACCACTTGATGTTCCACTTCCTGTCCAGGTATAAGTATAGGAAGGGGTCCCTCCCGAAACTGAAATCTTGATTGAACCGTCATTTCCAGATCCCGTACAAGTTGGATTCTTTTTATCGACAAATACTCCGGTAATTGCAGTGGCAGGCTCCGATAGTGTAATACTGTCCTTTATTGAGCAGCCTCCGGCATCAGTAATAGTAACTACCACCTTTCCAGCTGACAATGCCCCTGAAATTGAATCATTTACACCTCCATTTCCAGCACTCCAATTGTAGGTATAAGGAGTTGTACCTCCTGCTGGAGTAACAGAAACTCGCCCGTTATTGCCTCCTTTACAATTGATTGTATCCAGGATAGCCATTGATGAAGTCATACCAGCCGCTGGTTCAGTTATCGTAAATGTGGTATCGTTGGTACAGCCATTGTTGTCTGTCACGGTTACCGTGTAATTTCCGGCCGATAAATTAGTCGCTGAGGCGGTTGTACTTACATTCGGATTCCACGCAAACGTAGGATATGGTGCCGTGCCACCTGCCGGTACTACGGTTATACTTCCTGTACTCGCTCCCTTACATAAAACATTCGTCTGGCTCGAACCTCCGAAG
>PAVO01000005.1 GCA_002713215.1 Crocinitomicaceae bacterium | reverse complement strand
GACCGAGTATTTAGCCCAATGTTTGCCCACACCTGATCGTATGGGATCCCAAAGTCCAAGTTTGCTATTTACAATGCCTATCCCAGTCCATTGACCTCCAGGAGTGGCTATGTTCCAAGGAGTTTTGGATGTTAATTGTATTGTGTCTCCTCTGAAGCAAATCTTACCTGGGTCATTCGGTTTTGTGTTGTATGCAGAAATCACATTGACCTTAACCGAAAGGGTATCGCGGCAAACCCCATAAGTTGAGTCCTCAATATAAACGGTATATATTTTTGCAGTACCCAGGTTAACATTAGCAGTTGCAGAATCTTTGTTGGTAGCACCAATAAACCCACCGTTTGATTTGGGTTCCCAACTGTATTTATAGAGCCCACTTCGAATTCCATTACAAGCATTAAATCGTGTTCGTGGTAAAAATGAAGATGGAAATCCGGGACTTAATGATGCAATAGCACGAGCGGAACTGTTCCAGGTATATTGTTGATAGTAGGTATTGGAAGCCTTGTAACTTTTTTTATCGTACGTTTGAACATGTTGTCCATTTAACCTGGTGGTTATGTTGTCCCAACACACTTCAACCACCAGGTTACTTGTGCCATCCCATGAGTACTCATGGTCAAACTGATGGGTATTCCAACCTGTGCGGGGTAGCACTGTCTTTGGTTTAAACACCTCGACCAAACCAGTCACAAAACCTGAAGCTGGAAGGTCTTTAAGTTGAGAACAACTCACTTTAATACTAAATTTATTGAAAGGGGCCGCAGTACTGTTATAAAGACTTTTAATTTCCCAGGCGATTGAATTGATCGGGCCAGGTTTCATCCCCATGGCTTTCAATTCTGAAGCAGTATATAAATATTGTGATTTTTGGCTGTATGCATAGCTGCCATAGCTCATTGGTAAAGTATAGTTTCGACTTTGGTTAGAGTCAGTACCAATTCCCAGGGTATAATCTTTAAAAGTACCCTGGCATTTGTATTTGGGAACCGCACAATTTTCGTAATCAACAGCCCCATGATCTACCCACAATTTAATTTGTTTGGAAATACATACCAGTGTATCCGATGCCATAACCTTCATGTTCTTTGGAAAAGGGTCGGTCACATTTACGTCGACATGTGACTCTCTAATACAGCCAGAATTACCAGTTACGGTTACATTAAATCGTGTAGGGTACAAAACATTAGAAAAAGTTGGATTCTTTAAGGAGTCATTGTTGAGTAATTGTCCGTTATCCCATTTGTAGGAATAAGTCATCAAAGGTTTGGAGGCCGTTACATTCAATTGACCATTAGCTGGGTTACATAAAAACTGGTTAGGTGTGGTACTTAAGCTAAAACTGTCAACCGGTGTAATCAAGACGGTATCTAGTTTTCCACATGCGAATGCGGTCGCACAATGTACTTTCAAATCTGATTTAAGTTCAATTTTAGTAGCATTTATAGGAATAAAAATGCCCGTTTTGTTGGTGTCGTTAGTGGTGGTGTCAGGAAACCAATTAATTCCTGGCACCAGGGCGTCCCCGGAAATACTTCGCCAGGTATAGAGCCTTCCTCCAACACCGCTTAGTTTCACACTATCTCCAATACAAACAATTCGATGGTCTGGCCCGGCATTAGTTGAGTTTCTTACTTCGATCGTGAATCCGGATAGTCCATTACCTGGGAAATCACATCGATCGTCATCATAACTGACGAAAAAATTCTTTACTGGGTGTTTCCCAATAACTGCAGTCCATTCAAACTTCAACACACATTTATTTCTGGAGAGGAAGGTTTTGGTCATAGTAGCTCTGGGAATAATATCGGACATGTTTGATTGGAAAATAAGCGTATCAGTTACATTAGGATCGTGAATCGTGTCTTCCCAGGAAATTTTTTCACCCTGGCACACGGTAATTGAGTAATTACCTGTTTTAGTCGCATTACCCTTTAGATTAGAAATACCGGAGATATCCCGGGGTACACTGTTTGAACAAGCTGTTATGTTGAATTGAATTTCACGTCTTGTTTGACCCTTTAACTGACCCGTACAGGGCTCGTATTCTTTGACCCAAAAGGAGACGGCGTAAACTCCTGTTGATCCTGAATGTTTGAAAGTAATAAGGCCAGTAGCCGAATCAAGCTTTAATCCTGTTATTGGTTGTAAACAGCTAAACCCATTCTTTGCAGTATCCGGGGAGCCATTGTTATCGGGGCAGGTGAGTTCAAAGCGCAAGCTATCACCATCGGGATCTGCCGTACCAATTCCATAGTTTACTTGTTGGCCAAGACAAACGGAGGGCATTGGTTTAACTTCATCTACAAATTTTGGAGCACTATTTTTCGGGAATGTTTTGGTGTCAAAAATTGTTTTTAATTGAATTGAGCTGTTCGCATTAAAGTTTTGTAATGGGTTGCGACAACAGACGGTCATAGTTGTGATTTCCCAATTATTACAGGCTGCAAGTGTAATATTTCCTTTAAAAATTAACTCTTCATAACCCGAAACTCCAGTGCTCCCAATGCATCTACTTGATTTTTGGCGACAGATATCAGAAACATCACGTTTTCCATTATTAGCAGGTCTTTCGCCAGGTTTGGCAACGTAATGAAAGACAGGAATATTGAATGTTTGAGTTGCTCCGGTCGCTGTACACTTGGCTGTTATGGTTTGGGTTGTTCCTGTAATATTTGCACCAGCACACCAACGATAAATACCTACTCTTATTTCATACTTGTGTGTACCGGGTGTAGTTCCCGGCCCAGCGTAGGTATATTTTATTGACCCACCGGCCATATGAGAAGCAGTAGCAGTTGAACAAATAGAAAAAATTAATACAATCGCTAAAAGAATAGAAGTATGTTTCATTGTATATGGTTTAATTGGACAAAGCCAGCCATCCAAAAATACGAACCTTAAATGTTTTTTAAAAACATAAGTAACCCAATTAATTATTGACTACGATGACAAAAGATTGAATCTGGTTATCCGTATATACTTCTAAGAAATACGTTCCGCTTGCAATGTCCAACAGATCAATTCGGGATTGAGCAGCATGTACTTTTAGTTTTTTAATCAATTGACCATTTATACTCAGGATTTTAATATCTTCTATTTCTCCACGATCGCTAATTACATTTAAGTGCCCCTCAACAGGGTTTGGAAATACTTTAATGTTTTGTTGTTGATTTTGAATGCCTGATATACCCAGGCAGATCTCGGTGATTTTTACATAAGTTGAATCTGTAATCTCGCACATATTACCGTTCTTGATATTCACCCAGTATTTCCCGCTTGAAGTCGGTTTTATGGTTTGAGAAGAGGCGCCGGTATTCCATAAATACGTTGAGCCGGGATTTCCTGCATCCAGAGTTACCGGTCTACGGTCGCACCCATAAACAGTGTCCGGAAAATCGTGATCAGGGTTGTCAAATACCTCAAATGAATAGGTAGCGGAGTTTCCGCAAAACCCGGAACTATCAACTCGAATGGTATGCGTTCCAACACCTGCAACCACAGGGTTAAACAGATCATTGTTTACTCCGTTTCCAGACCAGAAACCTCCATTGTGCCTTGTGGAAAGGGGTTCTAAACTATCTAATTCACAGAAAAACCGGTTCCCGTTGTACAGCGTATCAAACACTGGAAAAACTTGTACGGTAATGGTGGTGTCTGCTTTACAACCATTTTGGGTAACACTGTGAAAAATGGTTACGTTTTTTGGCGTGTTTAACCCAGGTTTGTTCGATGGGTCTGCTGCATTGAAATTGGAGCCAGACACCCCGGACCCAATAAATACACCACCCGAAGTAACCGCTGAAAGGGTATTGGTAGTTTCCGTCTCACAAAACTTCAGTTTGGTTGAGAAGCCAGGATCTGGATTGGCCTTCGAAGACACCAAAATGGTATCCGTTCGGGAACAACCCAGACTATCCTTATAGCTTACCCAAATGGTATTGTTAGCAAGGACCCGTAGCGTTGGATTTTTGATTTTATTATTTACAAACAGCGATGCAGGAAACCAGGTATAATCACCATTATTATTAGGTGCAACAGAAGGATTTAAGGTTAAGGAAGCGCCATTGCAAATGGTAGTGTCATTTCCTGCATCCAATTGTAAAGGAATAATTACTACTGTTTTTGAAATGGTATCTCTGCATACCGAGAATGTATCGCTTATGGCAACATTATACGTTGTTGTTGTTCTGGGAGAGGCTTGAGCATAATTCCTAGACGTACTGGTAAAAGAACTTGAAGGGTACCAGGTATACCTGACATCCGAAGTATCCAACGAAGGAGAAAAACCAAGCCGAATAACCGGAATGTGTTGCCTCTGCGATAGGCTTAACAATTGACTATTGCACAAACTTGTTGCACCATAATTTGTTAAACTTCCTCCATAGGGTACTTTTTGCATTGCTGTTATCACTTTGGGTTGTGTACTCAAATTATGGCTGTAACAGAGTTGTACTCTCAAACTGGATGTTCCGTCCCAATAATACCCAGTATCAAATGGAATAACATTCCAACCGAATTGGAGGTTCAAGCTCTTATTCGTAGCAACGTTGGAAAGTCCTTTTAGCGTCCAGCTATTCACAGCTGTATCGGTTGTACAACCCAGTTTGAGGTTGTAGTTTTGTAGTGTTTTTATGCCACCGGAACTGTTTGCAGAGTCGATATAGAAACCAATGCTCTGAATAACCCCGCGCTTTAATCCCTGATTTTTTAAATTGCTTGCCCGATACAAATATTCTTGCCTGGAATCGCGATTATTCATGGACAATGGGTTTGGATAAATAGCCATGCCAATTGTTGAATTAAATACATTTAATGAGTCATAACTATCGATGTTTTTGATAGCCCTTTTTTTAGGACCCGTTGAGCAGTAATTAATGGGTGAATTGATTTTGGCCTCTAGTTTTATGGAGCCACCAACGCACATAGAATCGAAAGAAGAAATGAGGTCGTGTTTTGGTAACCCGGATATGCTATTGATACGAACACTGGCGACCCTTTCACCTCCAAAATGAGAAGTAACCGTAACGGTGTAAACACCACTTATCCGGGCGGTGACATAAGGATTCGAAATGTTTTTATTGCTTATTTTACCGCCGTCCGAACTCCAGGAGTAGGTATAGGTAAAGCTGGAATCGGGAGTCACCGAAATTTGAACAGAATCGGCACTGCTGCAAACGGTAGTATCTGGTGAAGTTTGAATTTGAAAAGGGGGAACAACTTTGATGTAAATAGAATCTGAACTACCGAACCCCTTACAGGGCGCATATACCCTACCTGAAGCGCTTAGAAATGTGTTAATCAGCGGTCGGAATATGATTTTTGCATTGGTATCTGTACTTGTTGTATCTCCCCATGTGTTTTTATTTGATCCGATCCAGCGAATGCTGTCTCCGGAAATGCTCTTCCAGACAATTTTTCCACGTCCCCCGCTATATAGGGAAACTGAATCACCTTTCATCAACACCAGAGTATCGTCATGAGGTGAAATAGAAATCGAAGGCGAAAAATCCATATGATAGCCAATTCGTTTTTTTGCTGGGTAGTTGCAGCGATCATCACTAATCATTAGATGGAGTACTTTAACTCCACTAGTCCATGAAGGAGGTGTCCAGGAAAATTTAAAGTGCAGTTTGTTTCTGGCTATTCGAGTAGTAGTAATTGTTGAGCCTCTAAAGAATTCATTGTGATTGGAGAATAGTACTAAGGTATCACTCGTGTCAGGATCATAAATGGTATCTTCAATGGTAAAGGGCTTCCCGGCTTTTACCTTGAGTCGGAACGAATCCAGTTTGGTTGCACTTCCGGTTGCCTTATGAATTCCATAAGTATATGATGGATAGTTGTTGGTACAGGTAACTGCGTGCATGGTAACGTCCCGAAGGGTAGAACCGACCCATGCCCCTGTGCAGCGGTTATATTCGTTCACTTGTACTGCAATAATTCGTCTTCCTGCGGTGCGAGGGTTAAACCGAAACCGACCCGTAGTAGTGTCCAGTTTAGCTCCCGAAACAGGGGAACTTGCCGAAAATCCTATCCGATAATTAACACAAGTTACCGCGCTAGATCTGGCACAAACCAATTTATAAGTCAGGCTATCCCCGTCTAGATCATTTGAACCAAAATGATATTCTCCAATTTGGCCAACACAGGCATTGAAAATGGGCCTTCTCTCATCTCCAAAAAAGGGTATTGAATTGTTTCGATACGATAGGTTGTTGAACTTGGTTTCAACATACACTGCAGTGGCAGAAGCGTTGGAACTAGAAGAGCCTCTTCCATTAACAAAACTATATCCTAATGTCCAATAGTTACAGGGTGCGAGCGTGACAATACCCGAATACCTAAACCTTGTGAAACCTTTTATTGTACTGGTTCTGTTACGACAATGACTATTAGGGCTTTTTTGGGGGTTTAATACATTCTCGCATACATCAGAAATTTCTTCCGCTGCAAAACTCGTACTTCCTGCAGTAAAAGTAATAGCACCATAAGGCCCGCCGAAAGGTGCTGGCGCTGAAGCAATAAAGGGAAGATGGTTGATTGTAAAATTGGTTGTAGAACTTGAAGAACTACATTTAGCCGTAACCGTCATAGACCCTGTGCTTAACTGAACACCACCACAATCTCTAAAAGCAGCAACCTCAACATAATAGCGGTTGCTGCCAAGCGATTTGTACCTGATACTTCCACCAGCATTATGTGATGCATTAACTTGAATACAAGTCAGAAATAGAAGGAAGGTTATAACAGGAGTGAAGAAAGTTTTCATAACGATATCGATTAAATTCCCAGTAAAAGTACGGTCATGGGAACTCAATTGTCAAGTTGCAATTTGCAAAATAAAGTCGATAAATTGTGGAGGCCGCTTTTTAAAAATCGGGTTGCCTTTTAGTTTGTTAAAATTATTAAACGGCAGTGGGATTTATTTTGAACCGGCTACAACAAGTACTATTTCACCCTTAACTCCAGTACCATCATAGTGCTCTTTTAACTCTTGTAGGCTGCCTCTTCTGGTTTCTTCATATATTTTGGTCAATTCACGAGTTACACAGGCCTGCCGATCATTTCCAAAAGCATCAATAAGTTGTGCGATTAGTTTTACCAGTCGGTAGGGTGATTCATAGAATACTATGGTTCGTTCTTCATTTTTTAAGTTTTCAATCCTCGAATGCCGACCTTTTTTATGAGGAAGGAATCCTTCAAAAACAAAACGGTCGCAGGGCAGTCCGCTATTAACTAATGCAGGAACAAAGGCAGTAGCACCGGGCAATGATTCAACAACAATTTCTTCTTTTATACATTCACGGACAAGCAAAAATCCAGGATCAGAAATCCCTGGGGTTCCGGCATCACTAACCATAACCAGCTCTTTACCACTTTTTAATCGCTGTATAATATTGGAAAGTGCTTTGTGCTCATTGTGAGCATGAAATGCCATCAATGGTTTATTAATTTCAAGATGATTTAAAAGTTTAATGGTTTGCCGGGTGTCTTCCGCAAGTATTGCGTCACACTCTTTTAATACCCGAATTGCCCGAAGGGTAATATCTTCCAGATTGCCTATAGGGGTAGGAACTAATTTGAGCATTCTAATATTTTACTTGAGGTTAGAGGTATCTGCGTTCAACCACACCAACAAAGGCCATTACGTTCTCATCGTCAGGCTTCCATCCAAAATCACTTTCGTAACGCGCTTTGATCAAGCGCTTGGCATCTTCAAAATTATCGAGGTGATTAAACTCGTTCAAGGCCCTAATAAACTCTTGTCCGTCCCCACCAAATAATTCATTGGCAAACAAAAAACGCTCGTTTAACCCAAAAGCCGTTCGCAAATCACTTATCGGCTGTTTCGAAAGTTTATTGGCCAATGAATCATCATTTGCCTCCAACTGATCGTTTAACGAAGATCCGGTTTCAACAAATTCTGTAAGTGGCTTACTTTTTTCTACAATTTGTTCCTCTTCAGATGGTTCAGTTTGGTTTAGAGTTTCCGAGGCTACTTCATCATCGATTTGTTCTGCCACTTCAGCATCAAGAGTCTCGTTATCAACTTCCACTAATTCTTCTTCCAATGACTCTGTTTCCACGTGTTGATCTTCGACCTGATCAACATTAACAGGTTCTTCAACCGGATTTGTTATTTCTTCTTTGGACTCAATAGGAGAAGCTTCTTGTTTGTTGGTTACTTTCTGTTGGATATTATTTTCTTGCAAGTATTTAAAAACGATAAGCAGTTCTTCAAGCTCTAATAAATAGTGTTGGTATTCTTCTATTTCTATACTACTGTTTCTTTCAGTTATTGGAGGAAGCATTGAAAACTCCATTTTAAGCCTTTCAATCTTCTTGGCAATCTTTAATGATTCTTCGTTCATAGTGCTACACAAATTTATGGGAATAAGGAGAACTTAGGACATTACATCCAAAAATCTTGCCCCATAATTTATCGAAAATTAGGAATGCAATTTGTTAGATTTGCTGACTTACAGAATTAATTGTGTTTCTCGAAAATAACATCCCTAAAGAGCAAAAAACCGGTTGGATTGAGGTTGTCTGTGGCTCTATGTTTTCCGGTAAAACAGAAGAGCTGATTAGACGATTAAAGCGTGCTCAATTTGCCAAGCAAAAAGTAGAGATATACAAACCTGCAATTGATACCAGATACGATGATGAGGATGTGGTATCGCATGACTCCAATGCAATTCCAAGTACACCGGTACCCTCGTCTAATAATATTTTGATTTTGGCCGACGATGTAGAGGTGGTTGGAATTGATGAGGCCCAGTTTTTTGATGATAACTTGCCACATGTATGTAATCAGTTAGCGAATGGCGGAGTTCGGGTAATTGTTGCCGGCCTTGATATGGATTTTCAGGGAAAACCTTTTGGTCCCATGCCCCATTTAATGGCTATAGCAGAATACGTTACCAAGGTTCATGCGATTTGTGTTAGAACAGGAAAATTAGCTCACCATTCGTACCGATTAACGGCGAGTGATAAAATTGTGGAACTGGGTGCAACCGAATCCTACATTCCACTTTCACGTGAAGCCTTTAATGAAGCTGTTAAGGAAGAGGAAAACAAAAAGAAGGAAGAACAGGATTAATGGAGTTCCTACCTCACAAAACTCGACAGAGTATTTTGGAAATTGACCTTTCTTCAATTCTTCACAACTTTAATTATTTCAAAAGCATTGTTCAGGATTCGACCAAGTTTGTGATGGTTATCAAGGCATTTGCCTATGGTGCCGGGATTAAAAATATTGCCAGACTATTTGAGAATGAGAAAGTAGAATACCTGGCCGTTGCTTGCATTGACGAGGGAGTTGAACTGAAGGATGCAGGAATAGAACAAAAAATAATCATATTCAACCCAGAGCTGGAAGGCCTTCAAAAGTTGATTGAGTATGGTTTGGAACCGGTAATTTACGATTTTGAAAGTTTAAACAACATCATTGAGGCGCTAAGCGTGTTTCGTTCTTATTACAAACCATATCCCATCCATATTAAGTTGGATTCGGGAATGCATCGGCTTGGTTTTAATGAAAAGCAAATGCCTAAGTTGCATAAAATATTAATTGATGCTGAATCAATTAAGGTAAAATCGGTTCTTTCCCATTTGGTGGCTAGTGGAAATCCCGAATTTGATGAATTCACCAAGGGTCAAATTGCTGCATTTGGTTCAATGGCTGAAAGAATGATGAGTGTTTTGGGGTATCGGGTAAACCGACATATTCTAAATTCTGGTGGCATAGAGCGATTTCCAGAAGCCCAGTTCGAAATGGTTCGTCTGGGAATAGGATTATATGGCATGTCTTCTAACCATGCCCACTTGAGAAATGTTTATACCTGGAAAACCCAAATTGCTCAATTGAAAAAAGTACCTAGGGGCGAATCGGTAAGTTACAATCGATCGTGGGTTGCGAAGAGGGATTCTGTTATTGCAACACTATTTATTGGATATGCCGATGGCCTTAACCGGGGATTGGGAAATGAGAACTGGTCATTGAAATGGAAAGGAAAGCGAGTGCTAATTGTCGGCGATATTTGCATGGACCTCTGCATGGTTGATGTTACCGATGTTGATGCTAAAATAGGAGATGAGTTGATCATCTTTGATCATCAGGATGAGGTTTATAAAATGGCTGAGTTATTAAATACAATCCATTACGAAGTATTGACCAATATTTCTAAGCGTGTAAAACGCGTCTACATTAAGTAACTTTATTCCAATTAAACTTTGGCATACTTTTTTCGAATGCTTAAAGTTATTAATTGAAAATTATTTTGTTATGAAGATACTGAAGAGCCTCGTTTTGATTGCATGTGTTTGGATTGCCGTTGGATTTTCGAAAGCGGTTATTTATGACAAAATTCCCGATAGCTTCCCTACACTGGAAAGGTCAAAAGAATTTCCTTTTCATAAGGGAGAGCAGCTAACTTATCTCGTACACTATGGATTTTTAAATGCAGGAGAGGCTAAGCTTACTGTAATGAATCAAGATACTAGCATAGATGGTAATAAGGTAATGCACATGGTAGGGGAGGGAAAAACGCTTAGCGTATTTGAATGGTTTTATACCGTAAGAGACCGATATGAAACTTACCTTGATGAAAAAACACTTGCGCCACGCAAATTTGTGAGAAGAGTAAACGAAGGAGGATATATCATTGACCGAGACTATCATTTCGTACCAGAAGAACAAAAGGTAAACACACTGCGAAAAGGAGAAATAAAAACGCCTAAAGATGTTCAGGATATGCTGTCTTCGTTCTACTATTTACGTTCTATCAATTTTGAGAAAGCTAAGCCCGGTGATATTTTTAAGATCAATTCATTTATGGATTATAAGATGTATCCGTTTTATGTAAAGTATCTTGGAAGGGACGAGGTAAAAATTGGTATGGGTAAATACCGCTGCATAAAATTTGTTCCTGCTGTGCAGGAGGGCCGTGTTTTTAAAAGTGAAGACGACTTGGAAATATGGGTAAGTGACGACCGGGCCAAAGTGCCAATTTTGGTTAAGGCTAACTTATTTGTAGGTTCTGCCAAAGCGGAATTGATCAACTATAAAAACCTGACAACCAAGTTGCCTAAAGTTGAGGAAAAAAAAGGCTTTAGTTGGTTTTAATTTCCGATTTCTTCGTTTCAAGGCTTATTAATTCGATAGCCTTTATGTTTTATTAGGCTAGAATGAAGTAAATTTACCAAGCTGAATTACACTACCTTGGTATCAAACGCTGAAAAAACTCAATGGTCACTCATTTGGAGTCTGATTGCTCTAAACACGGCCATAATCATTTCGTGGATCGCTTATCACAATTATCAGCCGATATTATTAGATCGGTTTGGACTCCATGAATTAGCACCGCTTCTTGGCTACAGCAAACTTCTGGTTATGGCCACTGTGCCTCCTCTTGCCGGTTATTTGGCAGACAGAATAAAGTCTAAGGGTAATAGAAGTCTGCCTATTCTTACTGCCGGGGTTGGCATAACCGCACTAATTTTTATGACCGTAGCCGCCACCATAGCACCTGAGTCAATTTTACCCCTCCAGGGATTGCTTCCGGTAATGATTGTAGTATGGCTAATTTCCATGAACCTGTTTTACGCACCCGCATTGGCCACCCTGGAGGAATTTGTACCTGTGGCCCAGTTTACTACCGTAATGGGTGTGTATATTTTGGCCAGTGATATGGCATTTGCCCTGGAACCTGCAATTATTTTGTTAGTTGATTTTCTGGGAGCCTCGCTCACCTTTGTAACAGGAGGGCTATTAATAACTGTTGCCGGGTTTATGTTTCACAGAAATTACTTAAAAAGGGGACAGGTAGATAAATCTGCAAATGAAGTAAGCAATAACCCGAGTAGTTTTCATTTAGTGATTTTATTTGGGTTGGCTCTGGGTTTTGTTTTTGCCTATTTAATCAATGTTTTGCCTGTAATCCTGGAATTTAAACTCGAGGGTATCAGTGGTGATATGCCCATGGAATTGGTTATTTCAGTAATTCTAGCCTTAACTGCGTTGTTTGCTTTTTTTATTGCCAGACGATTAAACCAATACAATAAGTCGCGCTTATTTATTTTGTCATTTTTCTGTTGTTTGTTTTCTCTGTTAGGAGTTTACCTGCTTCCAAATGTGTTTTCACTAATTATGTTGTTGGTTCTAATTCCAAGTCTCGCCATTTTATCCGTTACAGGTTTTCCACTAGCAATCTCCAACGCTTCTGTCAATGATAAGATGTTTGCAGCGGGGTTATTTGTTGCAGGAATGGAAATCCCAGATAGTTTGCTGGAAATTGTTATCGGCTAACTAAAAAGTAAAGAATTCACCATATACTTCCTTTTTTGCTCGTTGGAAAGGTTTTGAGGAGATCATAAACATCAGAAAATCAACAATAGGGTATTCAATTTTTCTTTTTATCGGCTGGTTATTTTCATAAAAGTATACGGTTTCTGATCCGGTTACCTGATTTGTGATTTTAATTACATTGGTCTGGTCGGTACTAAAATCTCCAAAATTTCCATACAACTCAGCGTAACTGGAATCTTGCAACGGGGGCATTTCAAAAAACAGTCTGCTCGTAGAATATTGAATTCCGACATGTGGAATGTCATATTGTTTTTCTTCTTCATCCTCATACTGGGTTACGTGATATCCGGTCTTGGTTCTTTGTGTTCGGGTACTTTTATCTAAGCTTCCGTTTTCTACTGCACGCACCCAGGATTCTCGCAGAATACCCTTGTAGTAGGTAGATATACTAGAATACAATATCCGGTGTTTAGTAATAAGGAAGTTGAGTGTAACCGAACTTTTCAATAAGTAAACAGTAGAGTCATTGTAGACGTGCTTTTCAATTTTGAAGTCGCCTAATTTAACACCACCTGCTTTTATTTTATAATCGATTCGCTGGGAACATGCCCAGAATACGACTAAAAAAAATATACTAGTGGCGGTAGCTTTTTTAATAGTTTGATTCAAGCTGCAAAGATATTGGATAAACACAGCTTTGTTTACAATATGTTTCTATAAATACATGGGTGCTAAAGAATAGTGACAATTTTTGATATTGTGAATTTCAAAATAAAAATAACCTGGATCATAGGAATCATGGTGTTTGCTTGTGGGCTGATGCTCTATCATTGCTCATTTGAAGACGATAGATTAGCTGATGTTTCGCTTCCCGAAGACACCATTGTAATTCCAAAGATCAATATGGAGTATGGTTTAAACCTGGATTCTTTTATTGTAGTTGAAGGAAAAATAAAGAAGAACCAGGTATTGTCTACCATATTACTCAAGCATCATATTCCCTGGCCGGAAATTGACCGTCTGGTAAAAAAAGCCAAGCCAACTTATAGTGTTCGAAAGCTAAGTAGCGGTAAGAACTTTACCGTATTGTGCAAAAAAGACAGCACAGAAAAAGCTCAATATTTTATTTATGAACCCAATTCAATAGACTACGTGGTTTATGATTTACGTGGCGAAATGAAAGTTGAGGTAAAGCAACGAGAAGTTCGTGAAGTCAGACGTGAAGTCGCTGGTGTAATAAACTCGTCTTTGTATCAGACCTTAATGGACATTAAATGCAGCCCTGCATTGGCAATGGAACTTTCAGAGATCTATGCCTGGAGCATTGATTTTTATCGAATTCAAAAGGGAGACCGCTTCAAAGTCATTTTTAAGGAACAATATGTCGAGGATACTAGGGTAGGTGTGGGCAAAGTGGAAACGGCCTTATTTGAACATCATGGAGAAACGTTTTACGCATTTCCCTTTGAGCAAAATAAAACCGTCGATTACTTTGACGAAAACGCGAAGAGTCTGCGTAAGGCATTTTTGAAATCACCACTGAAGTATGGAAGAATAAGCAGCAGCTTTTCGAGGCGCCGATACCACCCCGTACAAAAGCGGTGGAAGGCTCACCTGGGAACTGATTATGCGGCGCCAAAAGGCACTCCGATTCTTGCAGTAGGGGATGGTGTGGTGAGTGATGCGCGCTACAAAAAGTTCAATGGCAACTATGTAAAGATTAAACACAACTCCACTTATACTACTCAGTACCTGCACATGAGCAAATTTGCCAAAGGAGTCAAGCGAGGCAAGTTTGTTCGCCAGGGTCAGGTTATTGGTTATGTTGGCAGCACTGGTTTGGCTACGGGACCACATGTATGTTTCCGATTTTGGAAGAATGGAAAGCAGGTTAATCACCGAAGGGAGAAATTGCCACCATCCCTTCCGGTTGAAAAGAAGCTGATGCCACAATTTAAGGTGGTCAAGGACAGCCTTAAAAAGGAGCTCGATGCCATTCCTTATGAGAATTCCAAAGGAGCAGCTTTGGCGGGTATGTGATTCAGGAAATTTTACTATCTCCTATAATGGACTAGCATTATGTTACTTTGCTTTGGGTTAAAGCTTCAGCTTTAACCTCGCTAGCCGGATTGGGTTTTTCTTAAACATTTCAAGCAAGGTTTCATATTTACGACGCTAGGAGAAAATTGAAATATTGCTTACAGCTTATTAGCGAAAAATGTGAACGACCAAAGAAAGTTTTCATTTAAGCGCGTGAGGGATAGCAGCGGTTACCCCTCAGCCCAACAGGGGCGAGGAGTAGTAGCGAATAGCCCGACCTGAAAGGGCACGCTAAAAAAAATCAAGCTTTGCCTAGATAAAGAATGAGAATTAGACTTCCTTATAAACGTCTTCATCTAATTTCACCTTTGTATAAGTTTCATTGTATTTGGCATAGTTAACAACATAATTATCGTAACCTATCCATTTAAGAATAAGCATATTCAGTAGTGTATAGAATTTCACGGAAGCATAATAAAGATCTCTGTTTTGCCTATCCAATGGTCTCTGCTTTCCTGCTTTGGTTATGTCAGGAACTCTTCCGTGTAAGAAGTCATCTCGCGTACCAAGAATTTCTAAATCGCTTTTTGATAGTATTATGTTTAAATAATCAAAAGGCCTTTTTAGCTGAGCTTTATTAGTCGCTTTATTTATCCCATCAATTCTTTTTTTAAGGGTTTCCAAACTTTCTTCAGTAAGTGAATCTTTGTATTGATTGAGTGCTTTAATACAGTCAGCAGATATTTCCTTTTCGTATTTTTCTATGGTGATTGAAAACTGCTTAGAGATTGATTGCCAATGCTGCTCACCTATACTCAAACACTCTTTTCGTACTTTTTTACTTAAAGCTGGTTTCATGGGAGCAACTTTAACCTTCTTTTCAGGTTTAATAATATCTGCTAAAGTTTCTAAGACAATAGCATAACCTCCTGGCCGAAATAGCAAACTAGCAACACTCGATTCCAACATCAAATTGATAGCTGATGAAAATTCATCTGAATCGTAGAGCCTTTGACATAGTGTTGAAAGTTCTTCCTTCTTTATCGTACGTAACACCTTGTTTTTATAATATCTATCCGCGTGCTTATCATTTCTGATGAATCCATACGGATTAGACCAAATAGGTTTGTATATGCTAATTATAGAAGGATGAAACGGTGAATGGTAAACTTGAGCAGGGGTTTCCATTCTCTTTTTTGTGTAAGCGAAATAAAACCCTCTATCTCCAGCTAAATGTCCTGTCAAATAGCCAAGAGCAATTTTTAAGGCAAAGGCTTTTTTACTAAATATATCATAAGGTTGTTTTAAGTCTGATTCGATGACCAGAAAGTGCTTTTTCTTATCTCTTTGAATGAAATAAAACTTTAACGGGTCATTTTCGATAGTTACCTCTCTTAAACTTCCAATAACAAAATGAGTCTTAAATTCTTCAGATAATGGAACAAGCAATCGATAGTAGTATAAAGCAGTTTTAGAATATCCCTTGGTATAAATAAATCTAGAAGACGCCGTAAGCTGGTGCGAAGATTTTTGATTTATAAAGTCGACATGATTAGAAGCGTTAGATATATAGAAATCTTCAAATACCCAATTTGTGTTTTTCGATTGAAAACCTACTTTTTTGTAGGATTTACCCACACGTAGGTTTTTGCTCTTCTCTGAAAACCGATACCATTCGAATGAAACGGAAAAATCATGCTCAGAAGTTGATATAGCTGCATTCAAATTGTCTAAAGAAGAGTTTCTATTTACCAAAATACCTTCCTTGGGAACTGCAAACTCGTCTATTTTGTTAAATAAAATAGAATATACCTCCTTTTTCTCCATCTTGTCCAAAACTACCTATAATGAGACCTTAGCAGATAATTCATCAAATTTCTTGAAGTTAAATTCATAGCAGCTAATCATTATCAAAACGAAAATTAATAGAGAATCAAGCTCTTCCTGGGATACCTCAATTTGACGAGTTCCATGAGCAATATTATTCCGATCGTTGGTAAACTTATCATACTGGTTCATTACAGAGCAGTATATCTGGTGTTTTTCAAGCTTGGGGAACTGATTTCTATACAACTTGGTAACTTTTTCCTTAAGCCGTTCTTCATCATCAGCCGTGCCTGATTTAAAGTTTACAAAACTCTCAAACGCAGAATATGTTAGGAAGAAAGCAAGTTTATATTTACCTTCTTTTTTTAGCAGATAACCCTCCAGCACTAATTGCTTGTAAAAAGGTAATCTGGAAAAAGAGACACAAGTGAGGTTAAGTAATGAATACACACCCCAATCTAAAGGAGTTATAGTATCAGAATTGCCAAAGAAAGCACCTTCGTAGAACAATTTTTTCTTAATGTTATCAATCGAAACTAAACGGAGATTTTTAAATTTAAATTCATCCCATTCAATTGAAAAGCTATATTCAGGAAGTTTTTTGGGGTAACTTGAATAAATCTGGTTGACAAATTCTGTGTGATTAGAATGATCAAAAGGTAGACCCAATTCTTTACTGGCTCTTGTTAAGTCATCGAAGTGAAATATAAATTGCTCTCTAAAGTGTGCGTCCACTATGGATTGAAAGTGGTCTTTAAATCCCCAGTGGTTGTGGAAATAATAATCAGTGTCAACCTCTCTTTGATATTCCGATATATCGTAATCTGGAGTATTATCAATCTTGATTAAAATTCCTTTGTTTTGAATAATACCAAGAGCTATTAAAATCTTTGGAATTACTTGTGGAGTAAGGGCAAATAGAGAATAATTCAACATTAATGGGTTACATTATTCCTTGAATTTGAATGAAGTAACAATTGCTCTTAACTCATCCTCTTTTTCCTTATTGAAAGTTCTATACGACAAATAAATATTAGGGCTATAAAACACATCTCCAGCGTATTTCTTTTGCCAGCTCAAATGTGTGTATATTTTCTTCCCTTTATAGTTTATCAAAGTAACTTCTTTGTCTTTTGAATGTGATTTCTCCGAGACACCATCAAAATCAAAATATATGATCACGACAGACTCTGATATGGTATCACTTATATCAATAAAACCCACATCATATGAATTAGTACCCATTCCATGTATTCCAAATTTGTAACTATCTGGAAGTGTTAATTCAAAAGCCGGAACTTTAAACTCCTTTGGAAATTCAAATCCTAAAGAACAACCCAAGATATATGGAATAATATCATCAAAGCCAACATATGTAGCTCGAAATGATCCTGAATCTACCTTTTCAAACGTGAATTCGTCAATATCATAAATGCAGGTATCTGGGATTACTCCAAACTCTCCTTCAATTTGATCCGATTTTTGAAAGGTTACTGAACCCATAAAAGCATCCTTGTTTAGATGAGAAATAAAGAATCCCAGTGTAAAGTGACTTCCATTTAGAGTCAAAGAACCATCTTTATTCTGCTTCATTTTATAGCTCCCATTGGGCTCAAACATAAGATCATGCTTAATCTGAAGATTCAAGTTTTTACCACTGAGACCCCAATCCAAAATTTTAACATAACTCATTTCATTTCTAAGAAGAGTATCACGACCATTGATAGTTTTTCCAATACATTTTTCTCCAGATCCATCAGAAGAAAGTTTTAAGTAGTAAAATGTGGTATTGTCTTTTAGGTAAGACTTCCATTCTCCAACCAACTCAGGGTTGCGATTTTGTGCTGAAAGGGCAGAGAAGGCTGTAATAAAACAGGTGAATATCAGATTTACATATAAAGATTTCATAAATGATTTTTGAAGGTTATATAAGTACTTAATCAAAATTGGGGTTACTTCTTAGTTGGTACTAATAATTCTCGAATATCCACGTCCAAAATCTCTGCAATTTTTTTCAAATCCTTCAAATGGGGTTGAGACTTGTTATTGCACATTGCTGTAACTGTATTTGGATTCTTTCCAAGCTTAGCGGCTAGTTCTTTTTGACTAACGCCTTGAATAACAAGAATTTCTTTAATGCGATTAATTCGTTCTGCCATGAACCAAACTTAACAATCGATCCGCTGTGATCAAAACCAGGATTTATTCAAATCAACGTTATTCCTTAGTAAATATTGGTTATACTGATATTAACAATGGTATAACAAATGAAAATAGTTTGAAAAAACATTGGTATTACTTATGTTTGTATAGGAATAATCTATAAAAACACCATTAAAACATTGAATAATGACCACAAAACAGATTGTTATCGCACTCATGCAACAAGATTTAAAACACTACCAATTAATTGACGGCCTTGCTCAATTGGGGTTAGATAGAGTAGAGGAGTACCATCTTGAAATTAACACAATCATATGCGAACTGATGAAAGCACCAGAAGCATTAAAGGATGATTGGTATGATACATACGCTAGTTTCATTTATCGAAATCCAAAAGAACTGATTGAAATAGCTCCTGATTCACCAAAATTCCTAGCTCATATTTGCTTTAAATACTTAGAGGAACTTCAAGAACAATATCAACGATCAATTAAATCCAAGGCCTAAATATTATGTTAAGTAGAAATTTGGATTCCAGGTTGGCCTTATTTCATAAGGGATAAAAGCAGCGAAGCTTGAAGCCCGAGCAAGCATGTTTGAGCCCGAAGGGTGAGTTTGCTTGTGAAGCAAAAGCTGAGCGTAGCTTTTACCTGTAAGGAAATACAGCCTTGAATTTTTCTTTGTTTCGTTTCTTTTGTTTCAAGACAAAAGGAAATGAAAGATAAATAGAGCCAGCGAATGCCAGCACAGGCAAATGAGAAATAAAGCCAAACGGAGTTAGGCAAAGCTCATTTGACGCATGCCAGTGAGCTACCTAGAAAAACCCAAACCAATACGAGTTAAAGATGAATGCTTTGCGGGAGGATTTAGAATCGCGTATTTGAAATCAACCTGAATAAATTCCACGGATACGAAATTCTAAGCCAAGGAAATTGTGCGCGGCAATTTAATATAACGACCAATTATAGGACAAACCAAAATCGAAGACGAAATCTAAATGTTACGAGATTTCAATATTTAGAATAATCTGAACAACTGGACGGAATTTCAAATCCTAGCGACGCGGGAAGCATGTGCGAACTATTTACCTGAGCGATCAAGGCGAAGGCAAACGAAGAATGAGTGCAGACATAATGTACATTATAGTTGACAAAAGAATTAAGTGCCTTAGAATCCAATATTCGTAAGAGATTCGATATATAGCCTAAATATTAAAATCAGCCCTTTTGTCCTATAATGGACTAGCATTATGTTAACGTAGACTTTGGCTCTGCCAATCTTGCTTCAGCAAGAGAAGGCTAGTGAAAGGTTTTTTTTCGGTTTAGCAGGATGTTGATTTAAAATTCTCTCTCTTTTACTCATCTGAGCGAAACACGTAACGACTGAAGAGTAGCGAAAGGAGTTGTGTGTGGAGTGTCTAATGAATTGTTACTTTTGCGCCTGGTGAAGTTCATTTGCTACATATTATCAGCGCTAATTCTGAGTTTGTCAGGTGGAGTTCCTTGCGATGATGCTGAGCATTCAGCTATTGCCACAGAAAATGTATGTGAGCACTCTACGGATGGTCACGAACATGAGGATGATTCACAAAGTGCTGATCATTGCTCGCCCTTTTGCGTGTGCCTTTGTTGCAACGTACCTGTTGTAATTAATGAATACACAACCATCGCATCGTCGATTTTAATTGCAAACCAAAAAACACCAGCGAAATACGAAAATTTTTTTCCTTCAGGTATCCTGAATGCCATTTGGCGCCCCCCGCAATTGGCTTAGTCAGTTTTAAGCTTTGTATGGAATTTATTGACCTCTGGTTGATAGAGAATGTTATTCTATAATACAAAGTTTAAATCCCTCATGCCTTCAATCTGAAGGCACACTCTTGAGTATAATTATTGGCAAAAGCCGCAAATCTTGTTCTTGAAATAAAGGACGAGCTTATTAAACAAAATACAAGTATGATTAATCAAATAATATCGTTCTCGATAAAGAACAAACTAATTATAGGGTTGCTTACTATAGCACTTATAATTGGCGGTATTTGGAGTATTACTAAAGTTCCGCTCGATGCTGTACCAGACATTACTAACAATCAGGTGCAGGTCATTACACAGGCTCCAAATTTAGGAACTGAAGATATAGAGCAATTCGTTACCTATCCTGTAGAATTGGCCATGGCCAACTTGCCCGATGTAACCGAAATAAGGTCTATTTCGCGTTTTGGATTATCAGTAGTCACCATCGTTTTTGAAGACGATATGGGAACTTATTTGCCCAGACAACTGGTTGCCGAAAAACTTAATGAAGTAAAAGGAGAAATTCCAGCGGGATTTGGTGAACCTTCTATGGGACCAATCTCAACTGGATTAGGTGAAATTTACCAATATACCTTGAAAGTTGATTCTAATCATAAAGGACAATATTCACCATCTGAGTTACGAACCATGCAAGATTGGATTGTGCGAAGACAAATGGCCATGGTGCCAGGTGTTGTAGAAATAAACGCCATTGGTGGTCATATTAAACAATATGAAGTGGCGGTTAACCCAGACGAGCTTAAAGCAATTGGATTAACAATTACTGATATTTACAAAGCTCTTGAAAAGAATAACCAAAACACAGGAGGAGCTTATATTGAAAAGGATCACTTAGCGAATTTCATTAGGGGTGAAGGCCTAGCACGAAACTTAAAGGAAATTGAAAACATGTTGGTTAAAAACGTTAATGGCTTACCTATTCGAGTCAAAGATGTAGCAAAAGTGCAGTATGGAAAGGCTATTCGATATGGTGCTTTGACCCAAGATGGAGAAGGCGAAGTAGTTGGAGGCTTGGTAATGATGCTAAAAGGGGCAAACTCAAATGAGGTGATTGAAAGCGTAAAAGAGCGCATGAAAGAGATTCAAAAATCCTTACCTGATGGGGTGATTATTGAGCCCTTGTTAGACCGAAGTAAACTGATTGCAAAAACCACTGGTACGGTTAGTAACAACTTAATGGAAGGTGCTTTAATAGTGATTTTTGTTTTGGTTTTTCTACTTGGAAATTGGAGAGGAGGAGTCATTGTGGCATCTACGATTCCGCTTTCCTTGCTATTTGCATTTATAATGATGAATGTGTTTGACGTTTGGGCTAACCTGATGAGCCTAGGTGCTATTGACTTCGGCATTATTGTGGACGGGGCGGTTATAATAGTTGAAGGAACCGTCTTTTTGCTTCACGACAAATTATTGAAAAAGCAAACAGTTACTAAAGAAGTTCGAAACGAAGTTGCATTTACCGCTTCAAGCAAAATGATGAACTCTGCATTTTTTGGGCAACTCATTATTCTTATTGTTTTTATACCAATTCTCGCATTACAAGGGGTAGAGGGTAAAATGTTCAAGCCTATGGCACTAACCTTCATGTTTGCCATGATAGGGGTTATGATACTTTGTCTTACATACGTGCCTATGATGTCTGCATGGTTTATAAGAGTTGGAAACATCAATAAAACCTCTTGGGGAGACCGATTTGTAATATGGTTGGAGAATATTTATGAACCTATATTGGGTAAAGCTTTGAAACAAGGTAAATGGGTTGTTGGGTCGGCTGTTCTGTTACTGGGTTTTGCAGTTTTTACTTTTTCTCGTATGGGAGGTGAATTTATCCCGCAATTAGATGAAGGCGACATTGCTTTTCATGGAATATTGAAACCAGGGAGCTCTCTTTCGGAGACAATTGCTACCACAACCCTAATTGAAAAAACGGTAAAAGAAAAATTTCCAGAAGTTCAAAAAATTGTAAGTAGAATAGGAGTGGCAGAAGTTCCTACCGATCCCATGCCCATGGACTTGGCCGACATCTTCGTCATTTTGGCTCCAAAGGAGGAGTGGGTGACCACTGACTCTAGAGATAAGCTAGTTGGGTTGATGAAAGAAGAGCTTGAAAAGATACCTGGAGTAAATTATGAATTTACGCAGCCTATTGAGATGCGTTTTAATGAATTATTAGAAGGTGTGAGAGAGGATGTAGCTATAAAGCTTTATGGTGAAGATATCAATGTTTTAGCGACAAAAGCCGAAGAAATTTCTAAAATCATTGCAGGAACTGCTGGTATCGGAGACATGAAGGTTGAGGCAACTACTGGGCTACCTCAAATGACAGTAAAATACAATCGAAATAAACTCGCTCAATACGGACTTCATGTAACTGACATGAACATGCTTGTACAATCGGCTTTTGCTGGTGGCAAAGCAGGAGTGATTTTTGAAGGCGAAAAACGCTTTGATTTAGTTGTTCGCTTGGATGAAGAGCATAGAAAAAGCATGGATGACCTTAAAAATTTATACTTCAGCTTGGACAATGGATTACAGGTTCCGATAAAGGAGATTGCCGACATAAATTATCAACTTGGTTCAATGCAAATAAGCAGAGACAATACCAATCGTAGAACCTATGTGGGAATAAATGTGCGTGGCCGAGATATTAAAACATTAGTTGAAGAAATTCAACAAAAGTTAGATGCAAAGCTAGACCTTCCTCCTGGGTATTATATCCGCTATGGAGGAGCCTTTGAAAACCTTGAACGTGCAACTAATCGCTTACAATTAGTAGTACCTATAGCTTTAGGGCTAATATTCCTGCTCATATTCTTTGCTCTAAAGTCGGTCAAACAATCCCTTATGATATACATAGCAATTCCGCTGGCTACCATTGGAGGAATTTTTTCTTTATGGCTAAGAGATATGCCATTTAGTATTTCAGCAGGAGTAGGGTTCATCGTCCTATTTGGAGTTGCAGTACTAAACGGCTTGGTACTCATAAGCGCTTGGAATGAACTAAAAGAAGAAGGTGTTATCAATATAAACGAACGAATACGATTAGGCGCTAAACGTCGTATTAGACCGATATTGCTCACAGCCTTAACTGATGTTTTGGGCTTTTTACCGATGGCAGTTTCTTCTTCAGCAGGAGCCGAGGTACAACAACCTCTTGCTACCGTGGTAATCGGTGGGATGATAACAGCTACATTGCTTACACTTTTTGTCCTACCTATTTTGTATCACTGGGTAGAAAACAGAAGTTCCATAACTCCAGTTCCAAATGTATTTACTGTAATGATACTTATAGGCGGCCTAACAATTTTTTCTACCGATAGTTTGAATGCACAGGATAGTAAAAAGAAGGCAATTTCCTCAATCGAGGATGCTGTAACTTATGGTTTATCGAATAACGGCTTTGTACAAATCGCGAAAACAAATATTGAGTTGCAAGAACAAGGTAAAAAGGCAGCGTTCGATTTGGGGAAAACGGATTTCGCTGTACAATATGGGCAGTATAATAGCTATGAACGAGACTTTGCTCTTAGTATCAATCAGCAAATAAGCTTCCCGACTGTGTATTCCAATCAGAAAAATCTGGCAAAAGAAAAATCTGAAGGAAGCAAAATTCAACTTACTGCTACGGAAAACAGATTAAAACGAGATATCCGTGAAAGCTGGTTTCAATTGGCCTATTTGAAGGAAAAAGAAAAGTTGTTGTTGTATCAAGACAAAATTTATGAAAGGCTTCTACATGCGGCTTCTATTCGTTACGAGACAGAAGCTACTAGCTACTTAGAGAAGGCAGCTGCAGAAACCCGAGTAATGGAAATTAAAAATCAGTTAAATCTAATTGCTTCTGACATTACAATTCAAGAAAACAAGCTCAGGGTTTTATTAAACGATACAGTTGCTGTTGAGTTTTTACCAGAAAGGTTAGCTGAAAGAGACATGAATAATGTTTATGATTCAACCAAGCTCGTTAACAATCCATTATTGGCTTATACTAAAAAGCAAATTGATATTGCAAATGCCGAAAAATCGGCGCAATCGGCTAAAATGCTTCCTAATATTTCTGTTGGTTATTTCAATCAATCATTGATAGGAAGTCCTACTGAAGGCGGAAGTATTGCCACCGGCTCCGATCGTTTTTCAGGAATTCAGGCTGGGATTAGTATTCCATTGTTTTATGGTTCCTATAAGGCAGATATTAAATCGGCCAAATTAAAAAGGCAGATTGCTGAGACAAATGCCAATTATTACTCAATTATACTTCAAGGAAAGTACGAACAAAAAATGCAGGAAGTGCTTAAGTTCAAGAGTAGTCTGAATTATTACAAAGAAAAAGCAGTACCACAGGCTGATCTTGTTATTGCGAACGCCCAAAAGAGTTTTGAAAATGGCGCTATAAATTATATAGAGTACTTCCAAAATTTAAATCAGAGCATTCAATTAAAGTTCAACTACTTAAACACATTAAACGGTTATAATCAGGCGATTATAAACATAGAACATCTTATTGGTCAATAATATTAAAGCGAATTAAAATGAAAAATTATATAAGATTATACGCAGTATGCATAACAATTGGTTTAATTCTAGCTGCATGCAACAATGATACAAATCACAACCATAATCATGAAGGAGAGCACAATCATGAACATGAACATGAAGAAGGTCATAATCACGAGCATCATCAAGAAGGCGAGTCCGCAACTCATGAACATAAGGACGAGCAGAGTCATGACCAAGGAGCAGAACCTGAACATCAAGAACACGGTGAAGGGCATGAAGAGGAAGTTCATTTTTCGGAAAAACAATTCCATATCTTAGATATGATAACAGATACACTTACCATGCGGAATGTCAGCTCATATGTTGATGCAAGTGGTCGTTTAGAAGTGCCTCCTCAGAACGAAGCTACAGTAACAGCTATAATCGGAGCAAATGTTTCCAGCATTGAAGTAATAGAAGGGGATAAGGTTTCAAAAGGTCAAGTGTTAGCATACATAAGCCATCCAGACCTTATTAATCTTCAAACAGCTTATATTAATAGTTGGAGCCAATTACAATACTTGGAACTAGAGTATCAGAGACAAAAAAAACTCTACGAAGAAAAAGTAGGTTCTGGGAAAGAGTTTCAAAAAACCAAAGCTAATTACCAGTCAATGGTCGGGGCGGTAAACGGGTACAAAGCGCAACTTAAATTAATGGGTCTTAATGTCGATAAAATAAAAAAAGGTGAAATTTATGAGTTGGTTCCTGTATCTAGCCCTCTTCAAGGGCATATACGACTAGTTGAAGTGAAAACAGGTCAATATGTTCAACCGCAAACTGAAATGTTTGAGATTGTAAATATTGATCATATTCATGCCGATTTTATGGTATTTGAAAAAGATATGCACAGAGTAAAGGAAGGGCAGAAGGTGAAGTTTTCTGTTGAATCAATGAAAAGAAAAGAGCTTGAGGCTACAATTTATTCTGTAGGAAAATCTTTTGAGGAAAATCCAAAAGCAATTCACATTCATGCAGATATCGATAATAAAGAAGGTTTGCTTATTCCTGGGATGTATGTTCGCGGAAGAATTTCGGTTGAAGATAACCAAAGTTATGCACTCCCAGAAGCTGGACTGGTTAGGGAAGGGGATAAGCGTTTCATATTTACAGCTAAAAAAGAAATGGATGATGGTGTCACAGAATGGGCATTTAAACCCGTTGAAGTAATTGCTGGTATCAATGATAACGGTTGGATTGAAGTCAAACTGTTGAATCCGCTTCCTACAGGAACAATAGTAGCTTGGAATAATGCCTACTACTTGTTGGCGGAAATGAAAAAAGGAGAAGCAGAGCATAGTCATTAAAATGTACTTGAAATGAATTTATATCAAATTGTTACACCGTTAATTACAATAGGCTACTTAATTATAGTTTTTGTATTGCGTTCAATTATCGTTTGGCGCCAATCAGGAGTTAATCCTTTCGTATTTAGTTCAACAGAAAAAGCGCATGATTATTTAGGGTTTATCTACAAAATAACCGTTGCATTTATGGCCTTTACTATTGGGGTATATTCTTTTTCCTCAACACTATATAGTTTTCTAAATCCAATTTCATATTTAGATTTGGAAAACGTTAAAATAACAGGCGTAATACTATTAATACTCGCTTTCATTTGGACTTTAGTAGCACAAATTCAAATGTCAAATTCTTGGCGAATTGGAATTGATTATGATGAGAAAACTGAGCTTGTAAATAAAGGATTATTTAGCGTTTCTAGAAATCCGGTGTTCTTAGGAGTTGTCGTGTTTTACATTGGAGTTTTTTTGATACTTCCAAATTCGTTGAGTTTTACTTTGGTTTGCGTAATGCTTGTAACAGTCCAAGTTCAAGTCCGATTAGAAGAAGAGTATTTAATGGACTCTCATGGCGCTGAATACAAAGAATATCTAAAGAGCGTAAGAAGATGGCTTTGAGGTTTAAATCAATATACCATATTTCCAAAATGGATTGCCCTTCAGAAGAGCAGTTGATTCGGATGAAGCTATCCGAATATGATTCCATAGAACACCTTGATTTTGATATTGCAAACAGAAAACTATCCGTTATCCACAATGGCATTTCGACTGATATATTGAATTTACTTGAAGAATTGAAGTTAGATACTGAGTTGATTGCAGAATCAGAAACGAATGAGTCTTCAAGCAAATTAAATGATTCCAGCAATGAACGAAAAATTCTTTGGGCAGTTCTATTTATAAACTTCTCTTTTTTTTTAATTGAAATACTCTTTGGGTGGGTCTCCAAGTCAATGGGTTTGGTAGCTGATTCTTTAGATATGTTAGCTGATTCCATTGTATATGCACTTAGTTTAATAGCTGTTGGCCAATCTACTATTCGTAAAAAGACCGTTGCTAAATGGAGTGGTTATTTTCAAATTCTTTTGGCTCTTATTGGTTTAAGTGAAGTAATTAGGCGATTTATCAGTTCTGAACAAATGCCTGTATTTCAGAGCATGATTGCAGTTTCATTTTTGGCCTTAGTGGCGAATGCTTTGTCTTTGTATTTAATCCAAAAAGCAAAAAGTAAAGAAGCGCATATGCAAGCCTCGGCAATCTTCACTTCTAATGACATAATCATAAACTTAGGTGTAATACTCGCAGGAGTACTTGTTTTTTTGACCAAAAACCAATATCCAGACCTACTAATTGGAACAATAGTTTTTGTTATTGTTATTCAAGGAGCCATTAGAATACTAAAATTAGCACGGTAGCTTGATGAATAATCCTAATTCAACGCAGGCAATTTCAATAGGGCAGGGGCTTGGCCTCATTTCATGAAGGTCAAAAAGCAGCGAAAGCTTTTAAGCGGTGGCCGGCGTAAGCAAGCATGTTTAACGAGCGACGCAGGAGCAAGGAGTTTGCTTGTGCTGCAAAAGCCGAGCGTAGCTTTATCCTGAAGGAAATTCAGCCTTGATTTTTTGGCTCTTTTGCATCAAGGCAAAACGAGCAAAGAAGATAATTACGAAATCTTAAATGTCTACTTAACATAATATTAAGCAACGTAATCAAAAAGCGCACGGGCAAAGCATGTGTATGGCAAACTGAGGAAGAATGACGAAACCCGTAGGGTTCATGAACACCTTTAAAAGATAAAAATGCGTGAATAATTTGCTAATACTTATGCGTGCGGCTGGAAAAGAGAGAGAATTTTACAGAATTTAAAAGCTAGTAATAAACTTCAATTGAGAACCAAAACCTTGAAGCGCTTTGGCTGCGGGTTGAATTTGCGCATAGAATTTTTTGTTATTCAAAAACAAAAAGATTATAAAGTCAAATATGCGATGGCCGCGGGGCTACTTAATATAATGTCAAATTATAGGACATCATTCTACGAAGACGAATTCCAAATCCACGAGAATCGATTATTTGAAATAAAACTTAACTACAGGACGGAATTTTAAAATCTAGCAACGTGCGGTGGGAATGTGCGAACTAGTTACTTGAGCGATCTAGGCGAAAGCAAACGAAGAATGAGTGCAGACATAATGTATATTATAGTTGACAAAAGAAATCTGTGCGCTAGAGATTTCAATTCAATCCAATGGAGCGAATTCCTTTAACATAAAATCATTGCCGTTCTAGAACTGAAGTCCTAGAACTGATTTTATATTAATCAGCATAGCTGAGCGGAATTCTCGAATACTGCACGTATTCTAAATACTAGCCCTTTTGTCCTATAATGTATTGCATTATGTCTAAGTAAGCTTCGGGTTCAAGGTTTATCTTGAACCTAACTTCGATCTTCATACTTAGCGAAAAAATCTCTTTCGAAAATTCGATTCCATTGTTACACTTAACGACTGCAGAGAAGCGAAAGGAGTTGTGTGTAAGATGGTGGGTTTAATATAAGTTTTTGCAATTAAAATTCTATATTTGTACTATTAAACCAAATTAGTCTATAAGTATATGAAGAGAGAAAAAACAAAAGAAATTTTAGTAAAAACAGCGAAACAGCTATTCGATCGATTTGGTTATCACAAAACCTCAATGGATGATATAGTTAGAGCCTCTAAAAAATCTAAAGGAACACTTTATTATCATTTTAATAGTAAGGAAGAACTATTTAGAGAAGTGGTGAATATTGAAAAAGATATCGTTCAAATTGAACTCAAAAAAATATTAAAAGAGGAGGGACTTAGCGCCTCAGAAAAACTATTAATGTATTTGACTGAAAGGATGAAGTTAGTCAATGGTACTACTAATTATTTGGAAACCCTTAAAGCCGATTTTTTTGACCAGAACAACTTTATAGAAGACATAAGAGAGGATTATGATAAATGGGAGAAGGGTAAGTTAAAGTTGCTCATCGTAGATGGTATTAGAAAGAAGGAATTTGAGGAGCAAATTGACGTTGAGGAATTTATAGATCTGGTTCTTGTGGTTTTAAAAGGGTTTGAAATCCCTTTTTATGTACAGGATAATTACGAAAATTTAGCCCCTAAATTTAAGCGTTTGATTCAGATAATTATTCGAGGAATTAGTACACATTGAACACTTAGTTGATAATAATAAGAATTCAATATTCAGAAGAATTAAATAGCAAAATAATAAAATGAAAACAGATAGTAAAGCTGTTCCAGTACCAGAAAGGAAGAAGGAAGTTCGCAAGACAAAAATTAATAGGAAAACGAAAGATAAAGTCAAAAGTGATAAAGAAATTGAAAACGAGGTTTTTGAATCTTTGTCAAAAGGAAAAGTTTGGAAATTTGTCCGAATTTTAATAATACCTCCAATAGTTTTTGGATTGTTGGCTTTAATTGATCCCGCATTACCGACAAGCGACAATTATCAACAAATTACTGATATGAAATCTCAACCCGCGATATATAAGTATTATGTTTATGATAATGATGGAGCTGAAATTGAAATTGAAAAAGAAGCTTACGAAAATATTGAGATTGATGATGCTATTGTTCTAGATTATTCACCGATACTAAATGAATATTATGGTTGTCGGATAAAGAAAGCATCAGATGAAAAACTATTTATAAAAGGAGAGGAGGATACTATCTATTATTTGTATCCTATTTTTCCACTATTCTTTATGTTACCTTCACTTTTATTCTTTTACAAAAGAAAATCAGCAGTTTTTTATGTGCTCTATTTCGCTAGTGTCTTTTTATACCCCTTAATGTTGGCCCATTATCTTTTCATTGAAGAAAAGGCAACTTCAATTAGTCATTTTTTTGTCAATTTATTTTAACCTATTTCCAATATGAGAAAACCCCATCTATGAAACAGAAATTGAGGTGCAAAATCAGCTAAGAAAAATGGTCTATTGAAAAAAGGTACTCTTAAACTCATAAAATTCATAATTTAAGAAGCGGATAACCAGAGATAGTATTGTTCTAAAAGGTAGTTACATATAGATAATGAGTTATCCTTGCTCTTTAGGTACAGATAATGAGCATGATCCAATGACTTTACATTTACATGATCGGAATAAGTTATTTTTTAGATTCTATAATAAAACTTCTGTTGCTAAACCCTGGATTCATTTCTGTAAATGTGTGACGAATTTCATCTTCATCGTCTGCCAAAGCCATTGAATAAATTACTGGAACAAAATGATCTGGAGTAGGGGCTGCTAGTTCCCCAAGCTTATATTTTTCATAGTTTATTAGAGCCTGTACATCTCGATCGTCAATCTTGTTTTTCACCCATTCATCAAATTCTGTCTCCCAACCATAAATGCTCTGATCACCAGTTCTCATTTTTGCTATGGCCAATCTTAAATTATGAACTAAAGCACCACTACCAATAATCAAAACTCCTTGTTCTCGGTACTTCTTTAGTTGAATTGCCAAATCATAATGGTATTGTGCTGGTTTATCATAGTTTAAACTTAGTTGAAAAACGGGGACATCCGCTTCTGGAAACATGTGCATTAACATGGGCCAATTTCCGTGGTCAAAGCCCCATTCTGTGGTCGTGTCAATTTCACCTATTCCATTTGCAACCTTTTTTGCAAATTCAGGTGAGCCAGGTGCAGGGTATTTAATGGTGTAATAATTATCAGGAAATCCGTAATAATCATAAATCGTTTTTGGGGAGGATAAAATATTTACATACGAACCTTTCGTGCACCAATGTGCAGAAACTACCAGTATCGCTTTTACATCATATTTCGATTTTATTTCTTTACCCAGATTACCTAAATAGGAATTAAACGGATTCCCATAATGGGGGACAGGAATGTCCATAGGATTACCATGCGACGAAAATAGAACTGGCATTTTTTGCCCAGTTGGTTTTGTGTTGTCTAGTGCTTTCGCTAATCCAGTTAAACCAAACGCACTAGTACCAATTGCTCCCATACTTACAAGTTTTAAAAATTTTGAACGCTTCATTTGTTCCTTATCTTGTCCAACAAAATATTTAGAAATACTACTTCTTTTTCATTTAAATTAGAAAGAAGCTCATCTTCCTGTTTTTCGCAAAGTGCCATTTTGTTGAGTAATGTGAGCCCTTCTTGGGAAATTAAAACATCTTTCTGTCTTCTGTCCATCTTACTCTCTTTTCGCTTAACCAAACCTTTTTTAAATAGCCTTTCAACTATTCGGCTAACATCAGAATTCCCATCCAACATTCGCTCTTTAATTAAGCCAATGGATACAGCTTTAGGATGCTGGCCTTTCAAAATTCTCAATACATTGAATTGAGGAGCTGCCAAACCATGTTCATTTAGCATTTTAAAAAACTGTTGACCTAATTGATTGTTAGTGTAGTATAAGTTTACCAGAGCTTTATGGTATTCATTTCTGAATTTGCTTTTTATTTCGTCCTCTAGTTTCATTATTCTTGAAATTTTCTATCATTAATATGCTGACTTCTGTGCTCTGTAATAGCTATATCTAATTCATTAAGTTGCGTGAATCCATAGTCTTTAATTGAATTAACGAAATTACGTCTAAACAAAATGTGCCTATACCATTTCAATTCAATTTCCACTGTCATTAATATTTTGACCAAGCCTATGTTCTCAGCACTTATTTGAAATCTGAAGCAAACTTTTGTTTCATTTTGGTAAGACAAAAAGGAAATCATTTCATTTGCTGTACACTCTGAAATATAGCAAAGTGACTGTTTTTTATCTCTTTCATGTGAGGACTCTACCCAGAGAATGGATCCTTTATTTAGTTTGGTACTACCTAGATGTTCGACACTTATAATGTATGGCATCCATTTAGACAGATAATCACAATTACTTAATAAATCCCATACTAACGCAGTACTTGCAAAAACGAGTCGTTCTTCCGAATATGTATAATAATTAATCATTTATCAAATACACGTTGCTCAAAATATTCGAACATTTGCATTTCTATAAGGTCAAAATATATCAATATTCAAACCGTTCATCTAGAAATTCCAACCTATTACTAACCCATGTTGCCATATAAAATTGTTCATTTTTTAAATTGAGGTTTACTTTCCATAAGTTGTTTTCTAAACCTTCAACTTTATACGAATCTAATTCAGCAAAATTAGAGGCAATAATGCCATTTAAATTGGATTCTGAAAATTCTGCCAATCGTAGCTCTTTCCAACGTTCTTTTAAGCGTAGTTTATAGTTTGCAGGATCAGTTTCTAGTAATCTTTTAAATAAATTATTTGTGATTAAAACAGAATAGCTCGTTTTTTCCGCAAAAGGACTTCTTCCCCATGTTCCATCCATGTCCCATGGAATAATATTAAACTTTGACAAATGGTCTCGTTTGAAAAAAAACCAATTTTTCCCAACGTTATCTCTTCCACCTATGAGATTGATAAAAAGAAAGTAGTCTATGACATTATTTAGATCAATGTGGTGGGCGATAGTATTTTTAAATTCTGAATTGCTACTGTTAACGATTAATGTGTTTAGAGCCTCAAAATCGTCCCAAACAATTTCTTGAGATGGGTTGGGTAATTTTTGCTCCCAATCACCCCAAAATCTACTGTTAGGGTCTTTTTCAATTAAAGTTTCAAACTCAGTCTGGCTAGAATTATCTGTACCTGCATATAAAACACATTGATCATTTGCGTCTAAAAATTCTTTCGTGTAATTTTCTGAAAAAGAATAAACACCTAGGGTTTGATGATTGATATAAACTTCTACAAATCGTGAATCAATACCGATATGATTAGCTGGTCCTGACATTGATTTCCACAATTCAAAAGAAGATTTGTTTCTTAATCTGGATTGATCGACAAACATCGCATCTAAAATCCATTTTTGATTTTGTTTAAAGTCAAAATAGGATTGTGACGATGGTGAATCTTTACTTTTATCCGAATATATTTTTATCCCAAATGATTTTTTATCATATCTTAAACTCGATGAACCTCTTTGTTCAATTCCCGTCCAGTTATTTTCGGATATTCTGCGTATTTCTGGATAGTTTAAGATCATCCGAGATAGGGTTTTTGGACCATTAATGATAGGGTTTGCAGTGACAATTTGGATTGTTGGGATTTTTGTAAAGAATAGAGTGAATTCGTCTGTTCTATTTCCAGTATTTATAATAACACGGTATGCTTTATTCAATTCAATGTTTCCAAAATTATTTACTGTGCCATTAGTTAATTTTATGGATTCTAATGTGATGTTTGAATGTCTTTGAAATTCAACATATGGGGAAAAATTATTAATTGAATTTTCGTCGATTGAATATTTTAAGATACGATTATGAGAATCGAACACACAGTTTTTTCTATTCAACCTTAAGAGCAAAGGAAGCTCAAGGTTTTCATTTGCAATATTGTCATATATACCCTCGGTTTTTTGGCAAGCCATTAAAAACACTAGAAATACCAAAAAAGAAATGTATTTAGCCATGCTTGAAGTTGAAACTATAGTTAATTTTCAGGATAATATAGTTTAAAGGATATGAGTTATTCAGTTCTCGTTCAAAGGCTAGTCCATATTTAACATCTCCTAAATTTGTTTTTAATTTATCACCGATATTCAACCTAACTTTATTAAATGAGGGCTTTTTGTAGATAACATATTCACGAAATAATTCGGCTGATATATATATAGCATGTTTATTTATTGGATATTGAAGTTTTATTCGGTTTCTCATACTTGATCTATTTTCTATGTCGGGGGTGGTATTTGCAAATAGGTTAATATAACTATGTTGATATCTGAAACGATAGAGTAAATTCAGATGCTTACTCAGTTTACACCAATATTTAATATCTATATTGTATCTTATGTTATTGACAAATGTGTAGTCTCTCTTACGGGCATAGGAGTACCTAACACCTAATGATAATTTCAATTGTTTGTCGAATTTGTGGGTCAGCCCAAGTTCTGTGATTGATTTTTTGATTTTGATAGCATTATTAAATGTTCGTATTTCCTGATTAAAAGATGTCTTCCATTTTTTATTGAGTTTAAAATTGCCCCCAACACCTGCCCAAAGTCCAATATCATTAGTTGTCTTTATTTCTTGACACCATGTAGAATTCGATATAAACAAGAAAACTATTCCTATAATGTTAAATACAAGTTTCAATTTTTTTGCGTTTTTTTAGTAAGAGCTTAAGCCTACTTAAAGTAGGGCTTACAGTTGTAATAGTCTTAAAATCTTTAGTTCCTCTCCTTCTATGTTGTTTTGCTTTTCATTAATTGATTCTTTAAAACAAGAGATTAAGCAAACAACTAACAATAAAATAAGGTCATTGTATTTCATTTTAATCGTTTGATATACTAGGGCAAGTCTTGAAATACTCCTCGTCATCAACAATATCGAGCATAAATTTGGCGACTTCTTTTCTACTTATTCCCATTCGCAATTTTTTATTCCCATTTATGCTTACGCGAATATTTTGATGTATTGTTCCATTCCCTAATCCTACAGGCCTTATTGCTGTCCAATCCGTGATACTGTTTCTAAGGATTTCCTCTTGTTCTTCATGAGCCTGATAAGCTGTACCTACGTTAGTTTGGTTTATTAAAAACCGAAACATAAAGTCCAATTCCTTATAACTATTGCCTACACCCCATGCTGAAACAGTAAGCACTCTTTTTATGTTTTGTTTTTGCATAGAAGACACTATATTGTCCATGCTAACTTCCAATAAATTCGTTGGGGTTATTACTTTAGACCAAGGAAAGTCCGATTTTCTACTGATATTTAGAGCAACAAATACGGCAACCGTGCCTTTGAGTACTTCATCAATATCTTCGGCCTTCAAAGGCGTACCTTCTATAATTTGAAGATTAATATCTCTAAAAGGGATTGTGTTTTTATTTCTGACCAGAGCCTTGACAGTCATTCCCATTTTTAATGCTTGAGAAACTATTTCAATTCCTGTCCTGCCGTTCGCTCCAATAACGGAAATTTTAATTTCTTTTTTCATAAGGGCTACAGTCATTAATGTCTCTAACTATTAAACTTTATAAGTAATTCTGGGTTGCGAACAAAAGCAGCCGTCCAAACCAAAACCAAAATCACCGACTGAGCAATAAAAGGCTCTCCGTTACTCATGTGCGTAACAATAGCACCACCCATGTGGGCACTTAGTAAAAATGCGCCAAATATGTTTGTTTTGGGTATGATGAATAGAATAGTAGATATTATCTCTCCGATTGCAATTATAGTCATCCATTCGGCCAATCCCCATTTAGCAAAATTATCCGCCATTTCAGGCATCGTAAATTTACCCATAGCACTAAACAGTAGCATTGCGGTAATTAAACCAGCTACTACCCATCCTGTTATTTTTCTTCCTTTACTCATTTCTTGTGTTTCCATAATTATTCTCTATTTATTTGATATTTGCTGTAAATACTCCGACTAAAAAGTTTTCCTTTTCAAATTAGTTTTAACTATCTGAATCATTTCTTAACTAACTATTGAAAGCTTTATCGTCTATTTAGATACTCCTTCAATACTTATTGTTAATTCAACATCATCAGACAATACCATGTCGTTCATTGTGTTTTTGTAAGTAATACCATAGTCTTGTCTGTTAAACACAAGAGCTCCAGTTGCAGAAATATTTCCGTTTGTTTCTGTAAGAGTAATCGCATTTATAGTTGCTTTTTTAACAACTCCTTTTATGGTTAAATCTCCCGTTATTACATCACCATTGACGCTTTTAATTTTAAAATTTCCTACAGGGAATTGTTCTGTATCAAAAAAGTCAGGTGATTTTAGATGTCCAATTAATTTTTCTCTTGGAGCCATCTGATAAAGTGCATCATCATCGGTTGTTACCATAGAATTCATGTCTACTGCAAATTCTCCATCAGTAATTAGCCCATCAGCAGTTGTTAGTGACCCTTTGGAAAGTTTAAGATCGCCTTCATGGGCATAAACCCCAATCATACTTCCTTTCCAACTTACAACAGATTTTTCTACATCAATAATGTAACTTGTTGGTACAGTTTCAGTAGCTACTACTTCATTAGATGCTTCTGCTTTTACTTCTTTTTTGTTTGACGTTCCACAAGCGAATAATCCAATTGCTAGGGCACTTAAAATAATTGTTTTTTTCATGTTATGATTTTAATTTATTTGTTAATAATTGAATTTTATAATTTAGAATGTGTACCATCGCAAAAAGCTCCATTGGCAGAATGTTTACAGCCACACCAGGCTACTTTTTTATCTTCTGTTAACTCCACTTCTATAGGTACAAAATCAGTTTCTTTATGTGAACCATCGCAATAGGGTTGGTTCTTACTTTCTCCACAGGCACACCAGTATTTTTTACCAGCTTTTTCTTCAATAACGTAAGGCATTTTTTGTGCAATTTTTGCTTTGCTCATGATTCTCATTTTTGTGTCTGAATTTATCAGCACGGATTAAACAATAATTTATAGTTGGTTTAAAATATCTCTAGTATTTGCTCTCTTAGCGTAATTACGATCGAAGTGTCGCCATTTTACAGTACCATCTTGCTCAATTACATAAGTTGCAGGAACAGGCAGGGTTTGTGAATCATCCGATTGTGCATTTTTAAGATTAGCCATTAACAAGCTATTGTACATAATTCTAAGCCCTTTACTAGGTAAAAATGCCAAATCAAACTGCTCCATTATTTTATAATCGTTATCATATAATACAGGTATCGTGATGTTTGTTTTTAAAATCGTTTTTTTAATATTTTCTTGTTTTTCAGGAGTTATCAATAAAATTGTTGCTCTCTTATTTTTAATTTCCTCAAGACTGTTTTGTAGCTTTTTTAAATGTGGTTTGCAAACAGGGCACCATTGTCCTCTGTAAAAAACAATTACTACTTTGCCTTTTTTGAGTAAATCAGACAATTGAATTTTATCGCCATTCTGGTCTATAGAGCTAAAGTCCTTCACTTTGTCTCCAATCATTAAACCATTGCAATCATTTACTGTTTTCATTTACATTCTCCGTTTGGCAGGCAAATTCCTTGTTGAGAACTAGTTTCTTTTGATTCAATTTTACTTAAAGCAGCACGCAATACGTTTTCGAAAACTTCGTCACTTTGAGCACCTGAAATCACTTCCTTTTCATTGATTAGGAAATAAGGGACACCTCTAATTCCTAATTGTTGTGACTGATAAATGTCTTGTTCTACTTGTTGCATATATTCATCGGAGTTAAGAATTTCTTTAGCTTTTGTAGTATCTAAGCCAATCTTTTCAACTACTTTCAAAACATTTTCATGTTGAGATAAGTCAATTCCATCTGTAAAATATGCCAACATAAATCCTTCTTTAAGTTCAGTAGATTTATTTACCGTTTTAGCCCATTGTATCAGTCTGTGAACTCCTAAAGTGTTAAACGAAAGAGCGTTGTCAAACTGAAAATCTATTCCATATTCTTTTCCTTGATGAGCCAGCTGGTCATACATTGCTTTGATTTGTTTCACAGGGTAGCCTTTCTTTTCAGAAAGATATTTTGTTGAGGGTAGGGAAGTGTCTTTCGGGAAATCAGGGGCCAATTGAAAGCTATGCCAAATAACTTCTACCCTGTCATTTGCGTTTAAATTAGTAATTGCTTGTTCCATTTTTTTCTTTCCTATAAAACAGAAAGGGCAAACAACATCACTCCAAATCTCAATTTTAACTTTTTCTATATTCATTTTTTGCTTTTTATTTTTTTGAGCAAGGACTGTTACAGCCAGCACAATTAATAATGTTAATATTCCAGTTGCCTTCTTCATATCGGTTACTATAATTTCTCTAACCAATCCTTAATCGCTTGAAGGGATTCATTGCTTATTGAATGCCCCATAAGAAACTCATGGTACTCTACATTCGCCCCTAATTTTCTAAAAGTGTCTCTGTTTTTTTGTCCCCAAGAAATAGGCATATTTGGATCCTGTAAACCATGAGTTATAATAATGGGTTTTCCTGTTACTCCATCTTTATCGATTTCTACCCCAATGTTCGGAGGAATGTACCCTGACTGTGCTATTACTCCAGCTATTCTGTTAGGGTACGCCAAGAGGTAAGACATTGAAATCATGCTTCCTTGGCTAAAGCCTAGTAAGTAAATTTGAGTTGGATCTACAGGGTAATTTTTTATCAGTTCTTCAATAAATAAATCTAGGGTTTTTAATGCTGTTGCAATTCTATCAGGGTCTGGAGTTCCCATTTGCGTTACTTCATACCAATCGTATGAGTTTTGCCCGAAAGTATGCGGTCCACGACCACTAATCCATAAATAATTGTTGGGCAAGTGTTGAGCCAACCCAATTAAGTCCTTTTCATTACTACCGTGCCCATGCAATGCAATTATTAAAGGGTATTTTTTATCTTTTTCAGTAGGCGAGTACCCTTTTGGATATTGCACCAAATGACTTACTGAAAGAGTTGTAATTAATTGATCTGATTGTCCAAATAAGATATTTGAGTTCGACATTGTTGTTATTATTAAGAGCAGAAATATAGCCTTGTTCATCTGTTTGTATATTATAAGTACAAACATATAATGTTTATACTTATAAATAATTAGTATTTACTTAAAACTATTCCTAAGGTCGGTCTGGCCTTGTATTCAATAAGATATAATCAATGCTTAGATCATAACTATGGCAATTAAACAAAAGAATATTAGTTCTGATGAAGGTAATAGAAAATTCATTTATGTAAAATTTATAGGGTAGTGGTTCGGCCTTAATTTATTGAGGTTTCAAAGCAGCGAAGAATAATAGCGCAGGCCTTTGAAAGCAGGTATGTCTGAGCGCAGCGAGTTTACCTGCGCCGGATTATTCTGAGCGTGGCTTTAACCGAAAGAAATTTCAGCCTTGATTTTTTGGCTCTTTTGTATCAAGACAAAACGAGCGTAGAAGAATAGAAATCCAATTCAAATCAATTCTTCTTAACATAATAATTAGCACAATCTAAAAGTGCGTAGGCAAAGGCAAGTGTATTGCTAACTGAGCGCAGCGAATTTGCAAATACTCTTGTGAGCGTCGGCCATTTGAGAAAGAGATTTTTTAAAACTTAAAATTTAGTAGTATTTCAAATTTGAAAACAAAACCTTGAGAGCGCGTCGGCAAAAGCTTGTCGGAAATTCCATTATTAGAATGAAAGCAAACCTCAGAAGAATTCTGAATAAAAACGCAAAGTGAGCGGCTACTTAATATAATGTCTAATTATAGGACAAACATTCTACGGAGACGAAATCTAGATTTAACGAGAATCGCATATTTAGAAATAATTGTACTACAGGACGTAAATTTTAAATCTAGTAAGAGCGTTGGCAAGTGCGAGCTATTTACTTGAGCGATCAAGGCGAAAGCAAACGAAGAATGAGTGCAGACATAATATACATTATAGGTACAAACATTTAAAGCGTCTGAGAATTCAATATTTGACCAAAACTTGAACCATAGCCCTATATATTAAAACTAGCCCTTTTGTCCTATAATTAATATTATGTTAAATAGATATTTTGAGCGTATTCCCTGTTTATCAGTATTCTCCCAATTATCCAGTTATATAGAAAATAATGTGTACGGAATACTCCCTAATTTAAACTTGAGAGAAAAATTAAAATCTGCGGTAGGTAAAAAATATTCTATGGCCTTAGATAAATTCGATTCTTAATCAACGAACCATTCTTCATTTGAAAATGAAAAACATAATACCCTTCTTGCAAATTATTTCCAGTCCAAGTAATTTGCTCTTCGATTAAACTTAGCCGCTCCACCAACTTCCCATTCATATCAAATACCATTACAGACATTATTGAATTTGGCAATTCATTGGTTATCGTAAATGAATCACCTACTGTAGGATAAATCAATCCAAATTCTTCGGGTTTTATATTAACAATGTTGTTGGTAGTTGTATCGGTTGTGTCCTTAACCATTCTCAGTACTACAGCATTGGGTGTTCGTAACCCAGCTGTTGAACCAGGAACAAACTCCTTCTTGTATTTCCCTTGCGTATCGTACAATTTTACCGAACGCGATGAACCATTACCAATAAGCCAATCGTTGTTTGGCAATCGATCAATTCCTTCACATTTGCCCAGACCCGATATAAATACTCCCTGGTATTTCCCTTGCGCATCAAATCGCTTTACCGCTCCTCCATCGTAATCCAGTACTAGCATATCCCCGTTTGGCTCAATCCAAATGTTGGTTGGCCCAACCAAACTCGAATCAATAAATAAGCCTGAATCTGCTCCGGAAGTATCAAATTTCCGTACCAGGTCACCATTGTACGAAGAAACATACAGGTTACCTTGTTTATCCCAATCCAGCCCAATACTTTGGGGCACTCCAACGGATGTAAAATCATCTACATACCTACCCGATAAATCGTAGCGTTTTACTTTGCCGCTACCCTTCCATTGCAATACGTAAAGCAAAGAGTCCGGCCCTATTTTCATACGCGTAGGCCCTTGAATGGAACTAGCGAATAGATTGATATATGCTCCAGTTGTTGCGTTGTGTCTCGAAATGGAGTTGGCTCCTAAATTGGAAATCAGCACCGTATTCGAATCTTCCAGAAACAGAATATCCTGTGGCCAGTTTAGTTTCTCCTTGGTAAAAACCGTAACGTTTACCCCATTTTTATCGGTTCGAAGTATTTGCCAGGGCGGGTTATTGAAATTGCCAGCATCACTTATATATACGTTGAAGTTTTGACCATTTACGCCAATGGAAACTAGCAATAAGAATAAAAAAAGGAGTCTGAGCATCATTCGGGATTTGAATGCATAAAATTAACAGATGCTCCTACTCCTTCTTCTTAAGTTGGTTTAATACTTATTTAATGGTTAGAAAGTCTTTACCCGTGAAAGTCTACTCCTGCTTTATTAGATGCAGATCAAATGCTTCTCCCTCAACGTTCAATCTCAGGATATACATTCCATTTTGCAGTCCATTGAGATCTACATACCCATTCTCCAAATTGACAGTTTTAACCACTCTACCATCAATACTGGTTAATGTACCGCTTTGAGGATAATCCTGACCTGGGAGGTTAATTCTTACAAAATTTGATGCCGGATTGGGATACAGATTTACCTGTCCTTTACCCATTATATCATGGCTTGGTACCGATACATTGGTATCAGTGGTGTCTTTTGGTGTATTATAATAGTAGTTTTTCTTTCGTGAGTTTCTCCAATTGGTATCTGCCAAGGACCAGGATTTGGTATGTGTAGAATCAATTCTCCCATCGGTATGATTGGTATATTCAATCCATGAAAACTGACGCCACGCCGTATCTGGAACCCACCAGTTATTAAGCAATTCCTTTGTCAAATAGCCCTTAGTATCGTAGGTAAATTCAGTCTTTTGACTATTTCTCCAGGAATTATTGGTAAGATCCCAGGTTTGCCTTTCCGCCTTAGTAACATCGTTGTTAGCATTGTAGGTGTAAGTCCATTTTGAAGAATTTCTCCAGGTACTGGTGCTGCTTAAATAAATTTGGTCCTCCTGACTCAGAACATTGTTCTTGCCATCATAAGTATAGGTACTCTTTCTGTTTGCCGTCCACTTGCTAGTGGTCATATTCCAATAGGCACTTATGGAAGTGTCAGCAAAACCTCCTGTGTTGTTAACATATTCAATGCGTTGACTGTTTCTCCAATTCGAAGCAGTAGCATTCCAGGTTTGCCTTACGAATTCAGTAAGATAGCCCTTGCTGTCGTACGTATTAGATAATTTGGTGGAATTTCTCCAGGAAGTTCCTAAAAAGGCCTTATCAATCTGAAGGGTTACTTTTTTATTGCTGTTATACGTAAAGGTACTGTGATTCCATTGCCTCCACTTATTTTGGGGTTGATCCCAGGTATTAGTCATAGATGAATCCAGATCCCCATTAGAATTTCGGTAGTAAATGTACTTTTGGCTGTTCCTCCAGGAGTTATTAGTACTTAACCAACTTTGAGAGTAATATTCAAGAACCGAATCAGATAAGTCGTAGGAACTATAAACGACTTTCTGCATGTTGTTCCATTTGTTTTGGGTTTGAAACCAAGACTTTTCTACGGTACTGTCTAATAAATTTTGCGAGTAGATCGTTTGAACGCAAGCAAAAACAATAATTACTGAGGTAAATTTTTTCATGTTCGGGCGTATTAGAATTATGAAAGAATAATAAAGATTTATTATTCAGACGCAATTTACGCCAGAGGGTTGCCTCCATTAATACCTAAAGTTGAAAATGTGATAAATGGGAATTAAGGAAAGGAAAACATCGTATCTACCTAATACACACCCTGATTCATGATGTAATCCTAACCTTTGTTGGACTCCCATTCTCGTCGACTAACCTGGTGATTGGAACACATGTGATGGCACCTTCTTTAGCGACAAGCATTTTGAGAGATTGTTGGGGTCGACTGCTGGTTTAAAGTTCGATCCCTGTTTTTCTCTCCTTTTTATAAAATTCTGTTTTAAAGAACTCCCAATAACAACCCCTTTGGTTTGAATTTATTGTAATGAACTCCCCTATTCTTAAAAATTTAAGAGCGAAAACGCTATAAAATGTTCCTAAAAATTATTCTCAATTATTTAATTATCAGTGTTTTATACGTTGGTAGCCCTTGGTTGTCGGTCAGCATTAAAATATAGCTTCCTGCTTGCTTAATCGTCAATTCAAATTCCAAATCACTTACTAGCAATTGAAATGGAACCTCACGTCCGGTTAAATCCAGCACCCTGATTTTTTTTGGTAAAAGACCATTCGAACTAACATGAATGGTTCCTCCCCTTTCCACCGGGTTTGGGTAAACCATAATAGAATTTTCCGGTTTCTTTGAAACATGTGTTGCAGTTGGCTTCTGATCCTTAAAATAGGCAGTAGCCCAGGTACTCGGGTCGCCAATTTTCGCTGAATCAGGCCAGTATTCGTAACGGGTTGCTGTATTCGTAACTCCAAAGGCAATTCCAATAGAATCCGTAGTACTCAAATCCAAGCCTATTTTGCTAAATGGAATTATTATCTCTATTGAATCAGGATCCGGAGTGCTCATCATCCAGTTTCTTTCCGCTGTCCAATCCTTGGCTTGCTTTATGCAATTGGAATAGTCGGAATACTTCCCCTTGCTGTGACAATCTGTAGCAGAAACGTGAAACCAATGGTCGTCGGCTTCCCATACCGAAGACCTGGAGTGATTCATGTCCAGGTAAATTTCAGGGAAATTAGGGTTGGTTGTGTTGTCCAAATTCCCTGCAAACGCAAAATATAAAGCGGTATCACTTCGTTGAAATAAGACTTTAACAGGCCTGCTCCCTCCTACCGATAAAACAGTAATATGGTTACTACCCCATTCACTAGCCAACATGGTTCCATCCACCACAGGTGCAGTTCGCTGTTCTATTTTAATAGCTTGCGAAAACCCAATGAAAGACATGGAAACCAATATTAATCCAACGAAATATTTCATGGCTTTAATTTTAGGCGAAACAACATTAAATTCTTCTTATTCCACTGTTAAATCACACGAGTGGAGAATATGTTTATTGAATGGTAATAGTAAAATAATGGAATCCAGGTGATAAACGTTATAAAAAAAGAACCTGTTCTACGAAACTTTTTAATTGGAAAACTAATCGTAAAAGTACCAGACTCGGGTAATCAGTCCGTTCTTAATCTCGTAAGTAGCCAAACTACTTTGCGATAACTTACCCTCCTTTCCTTGCCAGGAAGCCGTTTCCTTAAAGCTTATTTTATTGCCCTCGATTAGAAGCTCTCCCAGTGATGTACTTACTGTAGGAACAGCCTTAAAGTATCCAATCATGGCTTTTTCAAACTCAACTTTTCCCCGGGTTTCCACAGTCATGGAATCAGGAAAAACACTGAACCATATAAAATCGTCGCTCACATTGGCAACCAATCGCTTGGTATCGTGCTGGTTGAAAGCTTCAATTTGTTCTTTCAATACCAAATCAATCTTACCATCCTGAGCTAACCCGGTTTTAACAAGCAGTATAGCAACCAGGTACATTACACTTATCTTCATGCCCCCAAAATTACCGAAACTAGTCTACCCAACGAATAAAGCACCAAAAAGAAAACCCAAAGCAACGCTTCAGGTTTTTCATCAAAATAATTACACGCCTATAAACGGCATGCCGGTAGGCTGAACGTAGCCGAAGCCTACATGGCTATTGCCTCATGAACTTCAATATCGCATCCCCCTTGCCAGGTTAAATGAGGATGTCCGTCCAACAAAGCTTTAGCCGCATCCATATTCTCAGCCTCAAGAATCGAATATCCGGTTACTTCCTTAGTGCTTGGCGAACTGCTTCCATCCGGAGATAGTCGCTGACCACCCATAAGAGGTGCTCCCATATCCAACAGTTGCGCACCACATCGTTCCGCCCAGGCCATCCATGGTTTCATTCCTTCGGCTTTTTCTTCAGGTGTTGCCATAGCCATTGCTTCCATAGCTTCTGCCGGAGCGTGATAAATTACAATAAACTTGCTCATAACATAAATTTTAAGTGTTTCTATTTAGTAAGACGTTTCATAAAACGATTAGGGGACAAATTATTGAAAATAAAAATGATCAGATCATAATTTTGATCAACGGGTAATATTTACGACTAAGTTTTAAATTCGCCTACACAAATGTCAAACAGCTTACGATCTGCCATAGCGTACATTTTGAAGTTTTTCGGTAAGATGCTCTTCGCAATGGTGGCTTTCGTATTCTTTCTCATATTCCTGATCTCCTTTTTCAATAATCCTCGCCCAAAAACAGAACCCAATTACGAAACCAGGTATACCAAACTAACGGTTAACCAAATATTGAGTAAGAGTAACTACGAATGGAACGATACCGACCTGGTGACTCAATCGCGGTGTTGGAAAGTGCTTAAATCAAACGATGTTCCCTGTACTGACTATTCCATTGGAATTTGGGAAGTTCAGCATCAAACTACACACCGGGAGTATAATGTTCAACCCGTAATGCGAGGTATCCCATTTCGAAAGGACTACTGGACACAGGTATACCATAGTATCTACGAACACAATAAAAATGGAATGCAGGAATTGAAGGATACCCTGTATAATTATGCTCAGGTTCATCAATTGAATGCGGTAGATTTTGCCAATTACATGGTCAGTTTTGTCCAGGACATGCCCTACTGGTATATCATGGAGGGCAATATATGCGCATCCTACGAAACACCGGATCAGCCCTGCATTTCAGGATTTAAGTACGGCATCCTTTCTCCTTCTGAAATAGCGGCAACCGGAGTGGGCGATTGCGATAGTCGGACTCTTCTCCTCTATTCCTTGTTTCGCCACTTCAACTACGAAGTAGTCATCTTCGTGAGCGATGAATATAAGCATTCCATGTTGGGATTAAATATTCCCTCAACAGGCAAGTACCTAAAAGTGGACGGTAGGAAATTTTACTTTTGGGAAACCACCGGAAAAAATTGGGAATCAGGTATGATTCCGCCTAATGACAATGTACTCTCTTATTGGTATGTGGCCTTGTCTTACAATGCATAATTAATATTGACACTATGAACTCAAATATTGCCCTAATCGCCTTTATCGAAATTGCCTCTTCCCTTTCCATGGGGTTATTTATTCTGTGGCTTACCTACCGGGGATTTCAACTTTTTGGGAAGCGCTACTTTAAAATGAAAGCAGAAACCAATGTATCGTATAGTATAGTGATGGCCAGTGTATTGCTCTCCGTAGGTTATAGTATGAGTTCAGTTATTCAGCCACTGGTTTCCTCCTTTCGTTTGTTGAGCAATACCAGTGAAAGTGCAAGCAGTTTAGCCCTGTCGTTTATTTTACATGGAAGCCTGTACATCGGAATTGCCTATTTAGCATCAATTACTATTACCGTTTTGGGCATTTTAATCTATACCAACTTGACACCACTCAAGGAATTTGAGGAAATTCAGGCCAATAATATTGGGGTGGCCATAGTAGTAAGCAGTATTGTAATTACGTTAAGTTTAATCAGTCATTCAGGGGTTGAACTCCTGCTGGAATCGATAGTCCCCTATCCTACTGCCGCCACAATTAATTAATACTTGATGCAGAATTTACTAAGTCGGATTGTAAACGCGTTTAATCGAGTTGAACCGACAGCGCTTATTTTATGGGTGCTGTTCATTATTCTCGAGAAATCATTTGATATGAGCCTCGGTCCAATACTAAATGTAGTTTCCTCTACCCTTGCCGCTCTCTATATACTTCAGGCCCGGGTGGGAATGAATCAACTAAGAGACAAGGCATTTCTTATTAAAGCCTATCCGTATGTCCTTGGGAATTCTTCGGCCATCATTATTCTGGGTGTCTTTTTTAAAGTCATGTCCTATCCGGGAGCAGATTTAATGGCAAAAGTTGGAATTATTGGAATTCTTATTTCCTGCGTTTTCTTGTTTTACCGACCGGTTCAGGATGAATTTCTTCCGGTAATGAAAAAAATATTACTCCGACTCTTTCTTCTAATTGCTGTCGGGTTTTTGGTGTCGTTCTAGATAAACGACTGAAATATTTGATGAGTTTTTAGTAGTATAAATAACTCATATCCACTACCTTTATATCCAATTTAAATGAGTTTCTATGAAAGCAACAGTTACACTCCTATTGTCCTTGTTCGCCTTTGTTTCAACGGCGCAGATCATTCAAAATCGTGGTTTTGAAGATTGGACAACGGACTCCACCTATTGCCCTTCCAGTTACGAATGCTCGAATACCCAGTATTTTGAGCGTTTGGGAGTTCTTAATGCGGAAAAAGAAACCAACGCTTATAGTGGAAATTATGCACTTAAGCTTACCACTCATATAGTAGGACAGGATACGGCCTTTGGGTATATCGTTAAAGGTGATGTAGATAACATGTCCGGTGGTGTTCCGTTTACGCAACGCCCGGATTCCATTGTTGGTTATTACAAATGCAATGTAAAAAGTGGAGACACCGCTTTAATCATTTCCGTCTTTAGAAAATCAGGCGCTCCAATGGGAACAGCTCTGGGACAATTCACAGGTGTTCAAAGCACGTACAAACGATTTTCCTTTCCAGTTACCTGGTTGTTGTCCGGAACCCCCGATTCAATGGTTTTTGCAGCTGCAAGCAGCAATGCTATTAATGAGATTGGAATCGCCGATGGAAGTACGCTTACATTGGACAGCGTTCACTTTGTTGGCACCAATCAAACCCCACCCAATCACGATTTCGAAAACTGGGACGACATTTACATCAATACACCTTTGGATTGGGGAACCATGTTGGACTATCCAGGCATATACACCCTGGGAATTGTTGAAAGACTAACCGGGTCTGATGCATATAAAGGAAAGTATTCTTTACGAGTAAAGAATTTGATCCAGGGAACCGATACGTTATTTGGCGTGGTGGCTAATCGTGAAATCGATGATATGGGTCAGTATGGAGGATATGCATATACTAAAAAGGTAGATACGCTTTCCGGCTATTACCGATTTTGGGCTCCGCAAACGGATTCTGCAACGGTAATTCTTAAGTTCTGGAATTCGTCCAATTCCTTACACGTTACCAAAAAATTACCCATTAAAAACACCTATACCTATTTTGAGGTTCCGTTTAACCTGCCTCAAACACCTGACAGTGTTCAAATCACAATCTTTGCTGGAGATTTTCAAAACAACTTTTTATATAGTGGTGCTTACCTCGATCTGGACGAACTGGATTTCAAGATTTGCGACCTGCCTATGCAACCTTCTGCTATAACCGGAATTGATACGTTTTGTCAAAACATTGAAACTACCACTTTCAGCGTCAACCAACAATTGGATGCCGATGGATTTTCATGGATGCTGCCCACTGGCTTTTCAATTACTTCTACTCCCATGGACTCCAACTTCATTGAAATTCAAATAGATTCTACCATTTCAGGAAATGTAAATCTGGAAGTTGCCGCTTCTGTTTATTGTGGTGTTGGGCCGCAAAACAACTTGGCCATATGGATTGATAGTATGCCGAATGACCCAATGATTACAGAAGTGGCTTATCCCAGTTCAGATACAGGTAAGTTAGACGCTGGTACTACTGCAATGCATTTTATCTGGACCAAAGGTGGCGATACCTTAATGAGCGACTCATCAAGACTTATATTTGATAGACATACAGATGGAATGTACAAGGTAGTTGGAATTAACGGGGGCTGTGTTTCAAGGATAGATAGCTTTTTTCATTTGTCAGGTAGTGTGAATTCGATAAGAAAAGAACTTAATTTTACTGTTTACCCTAATCCAACAGAAGGATCCGTTTATATTTTGTCATCTACCGGAATTTCCCAATATGAGATTATAGATATAACTGGGAAAGTACTACTAAGTGGTTCCACAATAGAGGCCAATGAGGAAGTGAAACTTGGACTTCCCGACTATGAAAAAGGTTTATATCTGCTTCGAGTTTATACCGATGTAGGTATTCTTACAAAGCGGATTACGCTTATAGAATAGGATTTTATTCAGAATCAGTTGTTGCACTAAGCTCTTCTACCTTCTTTTTTAATTCAGCCACCTCCATTGAAGCTGCCTTAGCCTCAGCTTCCGAACTGGAAAGTTTGCCCTGAAGTTGTTCCATTTCAGTACCAAGGTCATTGTTTTTTGCAGTCAATTCCTTTGCTTCCGTTTGACTTTTATTCAGCTTGGAGGTTAGGTCAGCGACTTTGTTTTCGAGTTTGGTAATTTCACTCTCCTTAGCGCTTAGAGTAGATTTTAGGCTAACGATGTTTTGGAGGGCATCCACATGGATGCCACGCATTTTTTCTATGTGATCTACTTGCATAACTTCTATTTTTTAACGATTACGGTATCCCCTACCTTAATGTAATGCGGATCATTTAAGTCATTGTGTCCTGCAATTTCATCGTGCTTGAACCCATCGGCATGATATTCTTCTGCAATGCTCCACAAAGATTCCCCTTCTTTTACAACATGAATGTGATAATCGCTTTCTATGCTTTCACCGTCTTCGCTCATCTCCACCACTTCAAAAGTTTGAATGTGCTCAGCCAGTTCCATGTTCTGCGTAGTAAGCTCAGTTACCTGACCTTGGAGGCTGGTAATCAACTGTTTTTGTTCTTCAATGACTTGAGAGTTCTTTTCATCGTTACTCATTGCCATGGAGGCTGTATCGTTTTTCATCGAAGTTGATGCAATCCAGCTTATCCCCAACAGTAAAGCCACAATACCAAGCCCCATAATATAACGCTTGTGTTTTGCTCGCTCCCGCTCAGCAGCTGTTAATTCATTAAATCCACTTAATTCTGATTGGCATTTTGGACAACTGCTGGCTCCATCTCCGAGTTCGGAGTCATTACATACCGGACATTCCATTGTACTAAATTTTAATTAACATACAGGGTTGTTCGGCTGAACGAAGGACTAAAGGTTAATATAAAATATTAGAAATCCTAATTTTTAGCAATATATTTATCTCGAAATGAGCTAGTTAGTTCGATAACTTTATTGCATTCTTCCTAAAAAGAACACAAAAAAAGGGAACCCGACTGGATTCCCTTCCTTTAATTATCCCAATGGGATTAATGTTTTGAAATCTATTCAGGAGCAGGAGCGCTGGCAGCCTGAATCTCCTTATTGATGGCAATTAACTTCTCCATTTCATTTAAAGCCGTATAAATCGACTTCAACGATTTCATAGTGTCCATATCCTTAGGATTCAATTCGTGCGCTTTTTCGATATAAGGCAGGCCTTCACGAATCACCTTAATAGCAGCCGCTTTAGCAACATCGTATTTTTCTTGTTCACTGGGAGGAATAAGGTTTGCTTCAGTAAGCATTTTAGCTCCCTTGTTATTGTACGAAGCACCAAGACTCAAGTAAGAATCAAAATGCTCGGGATTAAGCTCAATGGCCTTTCTATAATCCATCTGGGCATTCTCAATATCGTCTTTGTTGTCGTAAATAACACCTCTGATATAGTAGAACAGGTAGTTATCCGGGTCATTGTTAATGGCCAGGTTCAAATTTTCCAGGGCCTCATCCAATCTTTCAGAAGACAGGTAGATATCCAACTCCAGTGTAATTAAAGACTGATCGTTGGGGAATTTTTCTCTTCCTTGTTTCAAAGTAGCCAAAGCACCATCAACATCCTTCGAATCATTTTGAATTCTGGCTTTTCCACTATAAGGCAAGGCTTCTTTGAAGCCGTTAGTGATACACTTATCAAAATAGGCAATTGCTTCCGCATTCATCTGCCCGGCTTTCGCCACCATAGCAATATTATAAACCAAAGCAGTGTCTTTAACACCTAGTTCTTCATTAATGTCATTAGCCATAACCCAATATTTATAGGTGTTGGCATAATCCTTTGAATTGTAGTAATTGTATCCTTCAGTATATGCAGTATTCACCAATGAGCTATACTCCTGCTTCAACTGACCAACCGGATTCTTTTTATCCTCAATGGTAATTACTTTCTTATATGCTTTAATTGCTTCTTCCAATGCTCCTGGCTTTAATGAGGCATACTTCTCATCCTTACTTTGCGCAATTCGGGCATACGTTTGCGCTCTATACATCCAGGTTTTGTACCATTCAGCAGTAGATACATTAACAGTGGCCAGGTCAATGGCTTCCTTTGCATTGTCCAACTCGCCATATTTCAAATAATTATACGTACTGGTTACTTTGCTTTTTTGAGCAAACACCCCCACTGAAAGTGCAACGAGTAATACTGTGATAATTTTTCTCATTTCAATAGATTCTAATTTTTTGCAAATAAAAAGCGAAGTTGCTACATAATGAACAACTTCGCTTCATTTTTTAGTAATTATACCAATTTATTCTTCAGACGCATCATCTGCCGCATTCTCAACATCTGTGCCAGCAGAATCTTGTGGTGCGCCATCTTCATTTGTCATTTCTACATTTTCTCCGTCAATTACTTCTCCATTTTCTTCATCAACTTCTTCGCTGTCAACCTTGGCCACCGAAGCAATCGAATCATTTCCTTTCAGGTTAATTAAACGAACTCCCTGTGTAGCACGTCCCATTACCCTAAGGTCTTTACAGGCCATTCGAATGGTGATCCCGGAGCGGTTAATAATCATTAAGTCATTGTCGTCAGACACAATCTTAAGTGCGATTAATTCACCTGTTTTATCCGTAATATTCAGTGTTTTTACACCTTTACCGCCTCGATTGGTAATTCGGTAGTCGCTTACTGCAGATCTTTTGCCATAGCCTTTTTCAGAAACAACCAACACCGTTTCTTCCTCATTCACTACGGTAATCATTCCAACAACCCGGTCATTTTCACTACCTAAAGTTATTCCACGTACCCCCATAGAATTTCTTCCAACCGGTCGAACCTTCGACTCCGGGAAATGTATGGTTTTACCACTTTTAAGTGCCATCATAATGTGACTATCACCGTCCGTTAATCGAGCTTCCAATAGCTTATCGTCTTCACGAATGTTAATGGCTATAATCCCATTCGATCGTGGTCGAGAGTATGCTTCAAGGCTTGTTTTCTTGATAATACCTTTTTCAGTACACATTACAATGTTGTGACTCTTAACAAATTCCTCGTCTTTCAGATCCGGTACATTAATATAAGCCAATACTTTGTCATCACTTTCAATGCTAATCATATTCTGAATAGCCCTTCCCTTGGTATTCTTAGCTCCTTCGGGGACCTCGTAAACCCGCATCCAGAAACACTTACCGCTATCCGTAAAGATCAATAAGTAGTTATGTGTATTCGATACAAAAATGTGTTCAAGGAAATCTTCTTCACGGGTATTACTTCCCTTGGAACCTACTCCTCCACGGTTTTGCTGTTTGTATTCACTAAGCTTGGTTCTCTTTATATAACCCAAATGCGAAATGGTAATTACTACCCGATCATTGGGGATCATGTCCTCTATACTTAAATCAGCAGAAGAGTATTCAATACCTGATCGACGTTCGTCTCCATATTTCTCTCTAATTTCAACCAACTCATCTTTAATGATAGCCATTCTCATTTCCTCGCTATCCAGTACAGCTTTCAAGTGCTCAATCAGTTTTTGAAGTTCTTCGTATTCAGCACGTAACTTGTCTTGTTCCAGGCCAGTAAGTTGCCTCAATCGCATTTCTACGATAGCTCGAGCCTGAATATCTGATAATTCAAAGCGCTCCATAAGCTTGGCTCTAGCTTCTTCCGGACTCTTAGAACCGCGAATCAATGCAATAACCTCGTCTATGTTGTCCGAGGCAATGATTAACCCTTCCAGAATGTGAGCACGATCTTCTGCCTTTTTAAGCTCAAACTTGGTCCTACGTACTACTACATCATGACGGTGATCAACAAAGGCGCTAATCATGTCTTTTAGGTTCAATAGCTGAGGACGACCGTTTACAAGCGCAATGTTATTTACTGAAAATGAGGTTTGTAGCGCCGTGTACTTGTAGAGATTGTTTAAAACTACGTTTGGAATGGCATCGCGTTTTAGTTCGTATACAACACGCATCCCTTTTCTATCCGATTCATCACGTACATCGGAAATGCCTTCAATCTTTTTATCGTTGATCAGCTCGGCGGTTTTGGCAATCATGTCCGCTTTGTTGACCATATATGGAATTTCGGTAACAATAATTTGTTCCCTACCACTCTTGGTTTCTTCAGTATTGGCCCGGGCACGAATCACGATCTTGCCCTTACCGGTTTCAAATGCATTCCTTACACCTTCATGCCCATAGATGATTCCTCCAGTAGGAAAATCAGGGGCTGTAATGTGTGTCATCAACTCTTCTACCGTTATATCTCTATTATCAATAAAAGCGACAGTTCCGTTAATGCATTCGGTAAGGTTATGAGGAGCCATATTGGTAGCCATACCAACCGCAATACCACTTGCACCATTCAGGAGCAAGTTTGGAATTCGAGTTGGAAGTACCGTAGGTTCTTCAATCGAGTCGTCAAAGTTGAGTCTGAAATCAACGGTATCCTTCTCAATATCTGAAAGCATTTCTTCTGCAATCTTTCTCAATCGGGCCTCAGTATACCGCATGGCAGCCGGCGAATCACCATCAACCGAACCAAAGTTTCCCTGTCCATCAACCAGTGGATAGCGTAAACTCCACTCTTGTGCCATACGTACCATAGAATCGTAAACCGAAGAATCTCCGTGGGGGTGATACTTACCCAGTACTTCCCCTACAATACGAGCCGACTTTTTATGAGGTCGGTTTGAAAGGACACCTAAATCGAGCATTCCGTATAACACCCTACGGTGTACAGGTTTAAATCCATCCCTAACATCTGGTAAAGCTCTTGAAACAATTACCGACATCGAATAATCGATGTAAGAGGATTTCATTTGTTCCTCGATATTTATTTTAATTATTTTTTCTCCGTCTGCCATTTGATTTATAGCGTTTTAAAAAACAATAAAGGGGAATTTCCCCTTATAAAATTTAGATTCCGAAAGTACGCTCTTAACCGAGAGATTACAGGCATTTTAGAGCGCTTTTATTAACAAAAATGGGTGTAAAAAAAGGGACTTATTAACAATACTTGTTAAACTGTCCCCCAGTATTTTTGGAGGACATGAATTAATGCCTAATTTTCCCTGTCCAAATTAGATTTTCTAACTTGGACAGGCTTAATACTTTAGAGATTATGGATACTAATTTTTCGCCCAGAGTGAAGGACGTAATTGCGTTTAGTCGAGAGGAAGCCCTTCGACTTGGACACGATTACATAGGGACTGAACACTTTATCTTGGGACTTATTAGAGAAGGTGAAGGCGTTGCAATTCGAATTTTACAAAATTTGAATCTGGAACTTTCTGATTTAAGAAAGTCTATTGAAGATAGCATTCATCCCTTATCCAATAAATCTAAACCCATTAACAACGGAAACATTCCCCTGGTGAAACAGGCGGAAAAAGCACTCAAAGTGACCTACCTAGTAGCCAAGACTTTTAAAAGCACCATAATTGGTACAGAGCACCTGTTGCTGTCTATTTTAAAGGATGAGAATAATATAGCCAGTCAGTCCTTGTTGGAATTCAATGTTACTTATGATGTAGTTCGAGAAGAATTAGAAATGATGTTATCTGAAAAAAGTGGAGATTTGAAGGCAGACTTCCCAGGGAGTACTGCAGACGATGATGATAAAGGTGAAGGGTATCGTGGTGGTAGTGGTAGCGGGTCCGGAGGAACCGGAGCTTCCCGTTCTGGCAATACCAAGTCGAAAACACCTGTTCTGGACAATTTTGGGCGCGATTTAACGCGTTTTGCAGAGGAAGATAAGCTTGACCCCATAGTTGGCCGGGAAAAGGAAATAGAACGTGTTTCTCAAATTTTGAGCAGGCGTAAGAAAAACAACCCTATTCTCATTGGAGAACCAGGCGTTGGTAAATCGGCCATTGCCGAAGGGCTGGCTTTGAGAATTGTTCAGCGCAAGGTATCACGTGTATTGTTTGATAAACGAGTGGTTACACTTGACCTAGCTTCCCTGGTTGCAGGAACAAAGTACCGAGGACAATTCGAAGAGCGAATGAAAGCGGTAATGAACGAATTGGAAAAGTCGCAGGACGTAATTCTATTTATCGATGAAATTCATACCATAGTTGGAGCAGGTGGCGCAAGCGGTTCGCTGGATGCCTCAAACATGTTTAAACCTGCCCTTGCACGTGGAGAAATTCAATGTATTGGCGCTACTACGCTGGATGAGTACCGAACCAACATTGAAAAAGATGGTGCCCTGGAGAGAAGGTTCCAAAAGGTATTGGTAGAGCCTACTTCTGTTGAAGAGACCATTGAGATTTTGCATAACGTAAAAGGACGTTACGAAGATCATCACAATGTAAAATTTACTGACGATGCCATAAAAGCATGCGTTGCACTTACCGAACGCTACTTAAGTGATCGCTACCTTCCGGACAAGGCTTTGGATGCAATGGATGAGGCCGGATCGCGGGTTCACATTACCAACATTAAGGTACCTAAAGATGTACTGGCACTGGAAGAAGAAGTTGAGAAAGCCAAGGACAAGAAAAACGCGGTAGTTCGATCTCAGAAATACGAGGAGGCTGCTGAACTTCGTGATGTTGAACGACAACTTCAGGAAAAGCTTGAAGCAGCTAAGAGAAAATGGGAAGACGATTCCAAGAATCAACGTGAACAGGTAACCGAGGACAATGTAGCTGAGGTAGTGGCCATGATGACTGGCGTGCCGGTAAGAAGAATTGCACAAAAAGAGAGCAATAGGCTTTCTACTATGGATGAACAGTTACAGGGAAGTGTAATTGGCCAGGAAGAAGCTATTCATAAGGTTACCAGGGCGATTCAACGAAACCGTGCCGGACTAAAGGATCCGAACAAACCCATTGGCTCATTTATATTCTTAGGACCTACTGGTGTTGGTAAAACACAATTGGCTAAAGAACTGGCTCTGTTTCTATTCGATAAAGGAGAAAACCTTATTCGGATTGATATGAGCGAATACATGGAAAAATTTGCAATCTCGAGGTTGGTTGGAGCTCCTCCGGGATATGTGGGTTATGAAGAAGGTGGACAGCTTACAGAAAAGGTAAGAAGGCGCCCCTACTCTGTTGTGTTGTTGGATGAAATCGAAAAAGCTCACCCCGATGTATTCAACCTCCTTCTCCAAATATTAGACGATGGATTGGTTACAGATTCTTTGGGTAGAAAGATTGATTTTAGAAACACCATTATCATTATGACTTCGAACATTGGTTCTCGCCAGTTGAAAGACTTCGGACAAGGTGTTGGTTTTACTACTTCTGCTAAAAGAGAAGGTGCAAGTGAACATGAGAAAGGTGTGATTCAAAGCGCATTGAAGAAGGCCTTTGCCCCTGAGTTCTTAAATCGAATTGACGATGTGGTACTGTTTAATTCACTGACTAAGGAAGATATCTTTAAGATCATTGACATTGAATTGAAACATTTGTATGATCGTGTCGAAAAGATGGGATATAGCATCCAACTCACCAATGATGCTAAAGAATACATCGCAGAGCGAGGTTACGACAGGCAATACGGTGCCAGACCACTAACCCGGGCAATTCAGAAATACCTGGAAGACCCTATGGCTGAGGAGATCATAAATTCAAACATGAATGAGGGAGATACCCTGGTGGTTAACTACGATAAAAAGAAAGAAGAAATCGCTGTAAAAGTCAAAAAAGGCAAGGTAACAACCAAAACAGTTGCCAAAAAGAAAGAAACCAAACCTGAAAATGACAAGAGCGAAAAGAAAGATTAGCTTTTTTCAACTGGAACAATTAAAAGCGCCTGATGGCGCTTTTTTTATTGCCTAAATTTACACCACTAAACGGATTTGTTGTCACCACCAGAGATTGCCTTGAAAAAGCTTTTTGCAGTATTCTTTTTTTTAGTTAACCAAGTAGCATTCGCCCAGGTCATTACGGGCCAGGTTGTCGATTCGGTTACACTGGAACCACTACCCTATGTCAATATTGGAATCAGCCAAAGCACCATCGGTACATTAACTAACCTCGATGGGAGGTTCAGTATAGATGCAAGCACAGCAAAAGATAAGGATAGTTTACGGTTTTCACTCCTGAGTTACAAACACCGATCGATTGCCATTGCAAGTATTAAGGATTCGATTCGGGTTAAAGTTAGCCCATCGGCTTATACATTGGAGGAAGTTGTTGTTTCTCCTCAACCACCGGAGGAATACATAAAAGAAGCGATTCGCCGAATTCCAGACAATTACATAAATACTCCTTACAATACGCGGGTCTACTTTCGGGAAGTCGTCAAGCTCAATGGTAAATACCTGAATTATACCGAAGCCATAATGAATGCGTACAACCTACCGATCACCGGAGCACAGGATGATAGTTCCAGGCTACAGCTTATTGCCATGCGACACATCAACGAAGAAGATGAAGCGGTAAAAACAATTCCGATAAAGAGGAGGAAGAAAAAACAGGATGAAATTGACTCTACCATTATTTCATTAGCTGCACAGGCATCCAGTCAAAATGGACCCTACCTGCTGTTAGACTCCGGCCTGGTTCGTCGTTGGTACAAGTATGACTCTACTCGTGTCTTTGGAGGTTTTCACTTTCGGTTTAAAAATGTAATTCCTTATGACGATCGCAAGCTTTTGAATATTAGCTATGGGGATAAAAGAAAAGAAGAACGAGATCGTGAACATGGAAGTTTATACCTGGAAGAGAATAATCTGGCTTTTGAATCGTATACCTATCAATACAGCACAATTCCAGCAAAGGTAAAAGCAGCCCTTTTTCTCTTTGGTTATGGTATGGACGATTTAAGGTTTCGAGTAAAAGCAACCACTCAACCTACAGCTGACGGTTATATTGGTGACATAACCATTCTCAGAGCCGACGTATCCATGGAAAAGATCAAGTGGTTTAAAGACAACATTCCCATCGTTTTCGAAACGGAAGCGGTTATGATTGTCTTAGATCATCAGGTGTCGGTTATCAACCCCTGTACGGAGGGAATTATCATTCAACGCGGCAAGGCCATATATGAGCAAGGGGAATCAAACCCGGATCATCCGATTTGGGAACAGTATAAAGGAGTTATTCTTCCTGAGGGTTCTACTTTTTAACGATATTGGATTTTTGATGTTGGACGACTATAGAGCAAGATTCCGTGTAATTTTGCAGCGATGATATTCATGGAGTTTTTGGAAACCTTTTGGGTTATTCTACTGGAGCTAGCACCTTATCTACTATTGGGGCTCCTCATTGCTGGCTTACTCAATGCCTTTGTATCCCGGAATTTCATTACCAGGCACTTGGGTAAAAACAACTTTACTTCCGTATTTAAGGCCGCGTTGTTGGGTGTGCCTCTTCCACTCTGTTCCTGTGGGGTTATTCCAACCGGAATTGCCTTTAAAAAGCAAGGTGCGTCCAATGGTTCTACCGTATCTTTTCTGGTATCGACGCCACAAACCGGTGTAGATTCCATTCTGGTAAGCTACAGTATGCTTAGTCTTCCCTGGGCTATTTTTAGGCCTATTGTGGCTTTTGTTACCGGTATTGCCGCAGGTATGCTAACCCCAACTGAAAATAATGTAGAATCGAATCAGGTCAATGAAGAAGAATTAAGTACCGGAGGATCTTTATTTGATAAAATCTTTAAGTATGCCTTTATCGACTTCTTGCAGGATATATCCAGAGCCTTAATCGTTGGAATTATACTAGCTGCGCTTATATCCCTTTTTGTTCCTGAAGAATTGTTTAGTCAATACCTATCCTACCCCTTAATGAACATGCTGATCATTTTGGTGGTAAGCGTTCCCCTCTATGTCTGTGCAACAGGTTCTGTTCCCATTGCAGCGGCTTTACTTATGAAGGGGTTAAGTCCAGGCGCTGCCCTGGTTTTTTTAATGGCCGGCCCTGCAACCAATGCCGCCACACTAACGGTACTATGGAATAGCCTGGGAAAGAAAATAACCCTGGTTTATTTAGGTACCATAGTCGTATTTAGTTTCGGTTTTGGTGTACTGATCGATTACCTGCTTCCCTCCCATTGGTTCTTGGTAGAATCCATTTCAGCCATAGGTCATCAGCATCACCTTATTCCGGATTGGCTTTCAATGGCCAGTGCAGTTATCCTAATTGCTGCCCTCTCGTTTGCAGAAATTAAAAAACTAATCCCTCATAAAATTGAATTAAATACTATGGAAAAAGCCTATAAAATAGAAGGTATGACTTGCAACCACTGCAAAGCTAATGTTGAGCGAGCACTTAATACCGTAGAAGGAATATCCAGCTTGGAAGTCGATCTGGAAGCTGGCGTTGCTAAAATTGAAGGAAACGCAAGTCATGAAAAAGTAAAAGCCGCTGTTGAAGGCGTCGGTTATGGGTTTAAGGGTGAAATGAGCTAATATCAAAAATATCCACCTTACCTAACTAAAAACGATATTCGCTCATATCAACTCTGGGTCGGCGGGGAACTCCACTTGAAGGAATCCCCTTTCCGTAAGCCACCGTTGAGCCGGGTCGGATACTATAGGGTGTTTCCTCGCTTAATTGACCGGTAGGTGCGTCCCGTCTTAAATCCATGGTTTCCCCTAGCAAAGCGGTACTTCTTTTCGAAATGTGTTCAGTTATAAAAGATTGTAATATGCTATAGGCTGCACCTACAGTTGTACTGTAACTTCTTTGTGCCGCAAGATCTTCAAGAAACGACAGGCATCTGGAAACAAGTTTATGACCTTCTATCGGCCCTGCTATCATTCTTGACTGTGCTTCTTTATATACACTGTACATGTTATCTTGAAGCCGTTGGCGAAACATACTCATAATGTACCTGTATTCAGCTTCCGTTAACATAAGAGTCAGGGCGTCTACACGGTTAAATTTTGGCGTTTTCGTACCATCAGCTTCCGTATCATTTCTAACCGCCTGTGATTGCCACATCCCAGGTAATGTTTTTGTTCTTGGCTCAACAGAACCTGGAGGTATTGAGTGTGTCTTATCAATTATTCGATATGGGTAAGGACGTGCGCCCTCAAGTGTTTCGTCACGTTCCGCGGAAGGAAAAGCTGGCATATCAATGATTCCATCCCGGGTGTACTTACCCCTAATTTCATAAGCACCGCCCGTTGCATAATCAAAAACTGTTAAATGTCCAAAGTCACTTACAGGTGGAGTTCCTGGTGCCTCTGCATTTTTATGCCAAATATCAAACCTTATCAGTTTATGACTCCCTCTCGTTCGTTGATCATCCGGGTGAACACGTTCAGGCTCTGGTCCGGATTCCGGTCTGGTTCGTATCATGTGCCAGGGCAATTCCGAAGTTCTTGATAATGGTTTTAGTGCATCTTTACGAATGTACTGCCTACCTCGCAATCCAATACGTGATCCACCTTTAAATAACTCTTCCGTTTTATTCCAGATGTACGATTGAGCGCCAAATTCATCGTGTTCACGGAATAACTCCTGATTAGGACCTCTTCTGGAATAAACCTCGTCTTCGGTTTCAATGGTTACCTGATCTCCTTCTTCAACTTCCTGCCCTTCTTTTCCTTCAAAAATGGAATCACGTTCTTCATCCAACACCACTAAGTGAGTTAAGCCCGAAACCCCCATTGACAAGTGTCTTAGTTGTGTCAGTGCACTGCTAAATGGCTTTTCCACGTATGTATTCTGTAGATTTGATTCCTGAATTCGTTCTGCCTTAGATCCCATCTCATCGGCTTCTTTTTCCAGTCCCGGATCATCATTAATATCTACTTTACCCTTCATTTGCAGGGTAGGTTTTACCCTCCCTTGCTTCTGCTGTACAACATGCCATGCTTCGTGAGGCAAGTGTTTTTCTTGTCCCATCCCCAAATGTATCTCCGTTCCCTGTGCAAACGCATGGGCACGTAACTGAGCTGGTTTACTTGAGTTATAGTGTACTTTAACATCATTCATGGAATAACCGGATAGTTGTTCAATTCCTGATTTTAATTGATCAGGCAAACCGGTTTGGTTTTCCTTTTTTTGAATCGCTGTTGGTGAATTTATATTTGGACTTTCTGCATAAGCTTTTAATTGGCTAACTCTATTGGAAAGCTGATTGTTGTTGGACATCTTTTGAAACTTATGTGGTGTTATTGCCTCTGCCCGATTGTCAACAAATTGGTATGTCACAACATTATTACCTTGCTTTTTATCGGCAGAACGAACCGGAGGGCTTTTTAAATTTTCTTTAGCATTGTGAGTGTGAAGCAACATAAACCTACTATTTAACTAACTCCAGGTTATTTGATTTACAGTCCATTTTTCGGAATCGTAAACACGCCAGTAGACTACACTGTTGATTAAGTCTTTTACAATTTGAACTTGCGTGTATATCGGGTTACCCGTTGAACTTTGACCCAGATCGATTCCTTTTATAAGGCTGGCAGAATCTATTACTCGTTTGGCCAGGTAAACCGCATCCGAATTTCCGGTAATGTAATCGGCGGAATATTTGATCATGGTGCTGATTCGCGTAAATCGGGATGTCGACATCCAATCGCCAGGTAGTCCAAACATTCCCTGTCCGTGAAACTGGTCACCGGAATCTGGCAGAATCGAATCAGGAAACCAGTTCTTGATATTTGCATAGTTGTTTTGATTCTCCATTTGATATTTCAAATTGGGATTGTTAGTCAATACATTTGACTCGTTGAAATAAGAGATAGGGGTTTGGTTTTCATATTCAACCACTACACTTCCACCCTGATTATCGAATACAATGTAGTGGTATTGCCATTGGCTTTGAATGTTTATTGTGGTCAATAAAGTCGCAGCTTCACCAATATTTCCTGCCTGAGACAGAACCCAATTTACAATGTCGTCGGAGGAAATGGTTGGCCCTGGGTTTTTCGTGGGATAGCTTGCATTCGCCAAATTTCCACTAATTGAAATTCCGGCAGAGTTAATTCCTTCAAATGGAATCGGATAAGGCGAGTTACTAACTACCGAATCAATTGTAAACACACCATATTTAGCCGTCCACCGTACTCCATTATTAAGAACAGAGGTAAATACGTGCCCAGTATCATATTGTTTGGTTTCGTAGTGATCATCCTGGTCATAATCCAAAGACCTTCCCGTTACCGCAAACTTGTTGGTTTTACTAATTAAAAAGGATGTACACATAATTTCAATGTTTTATTTACCAACTAGCTTACTCATAATAGATGTTCTATTTCTAAGTTAGATTCTAACCATTAATACCAAGCTTTTAAAGTAAGGGAGACTTAACAAAAAAAGCGTTTAATCGATAAAATTTCAATAGGGCGAAACCCTCATTTTGAGTGAATTTGAAATACGTTTAATTATTTATACTCATTAAATCACCTCCTGATAAACCTCAGTCAGTTGGCTACTTGATCCATCTCCTGGAATGGAGTAATAAGTAACGGTTCCTGAACTGGTTCCTAAATCCATTACCGCAAACCCATGCGCATAAACTTCTCCATTATCGGACAGTTGAATGGAAGTGTCCAACGGAACCTGTGGATATATGGGATCATACGATTTTCCATCACCGTATAAAGCTGGAAACGCCCCATACCCAACGCATCGACCCTTATCCAATCCCAGGTAAGAATCATAAATTTCCAACAAATGTTCATGTCCCCAAAACCAGGCAGTAATGTCTCCATTGTTGATGTAGCTTCCAAAATAAGCTTCGAGGTAAGGGTTGCTGTTATCCTCGTTGGGCTTACTTCCTATGTTGAGTAAGCTGGAAAATAGCTGGTGATGAGAAAGCAAAATGATCTTCTTACCCGCAGCAACGGCCTTGTCCAGTTTATCCTGGTGCCAGGCTACTTCGGTGCTATGCAGGTGTGTTATATCGGCTTGAATATTTTCCAGATCACTGTCGTAAAAACCAGTATCCATTCCCTGAAAATGCCAATCGGAATTGGAGAGTGTCCAGTAACTGGCCTCCTGAATACTTGAATTTGGAATTCCGTGATTCAATTCGTCATTTATGGAATAAAAGCCCTGCCCTCCGGAATAGTAATCGTGATTGCCCGGTAGGTTATAAACCGGAATTTGAAGGCCGTGTTTGGTTCTTAAGTCCTGAATAATTTGAAGGAAGTTGTTCTTGGCTTCGGTTGGGGTTCCGGCATAATAGATATCGCCTAAATGCAGAATCACATCTACCTGTTGCTCAAATAGCAAATCCATAACCAGTTTCGCGACTTGTTCCCCAGTACCCCAGTCAGCTACCAAACCCACTTTTAGGTTACCACTGCTGGCGAGAGGTAAATCGTATTGAAAATCATCAATGTTAGTATAGTTGACATACATCGGCTGCTTTTTCAACAGGTCGTAGTACGCCCACCATTCAGCCGCCGCAATTAACCAGTTTAAATCACAATGGGTATATTGAAATTCATTCTTTTTCTGTTGAGCTTTTTTGTAGTCCTTGGCCCGGAGAGCCAGGATATATTCTACCAAAATTTTCATACAGAACTCAATCCCATCACCTACATCTGTGACATCACCATTATCCATTGCAGCCAATGTTTTGCTAAGTGCATGCATGCGTTCATCCTGTTCGTGGAAACTTCCAGTCGAAATCCCTTCTTCCCTGATAATTTGAGCAACCGCAGATTGAATTACCGAATAGTCCGCGTTGTGAAAATTTAATCCGTCATTTTGCATAATAAGTAGTTTATCTAGTTTGTTAGGAATCCCAAATCACATTTATTATAACCTAGTCGGAAGCGATCTCAAAGCTAATTTGATACCCGCGGAATTCCTATGAGGGGAAACCCTCATTTTAGATGCTGAACTCGGTTAATGAAATATTCACGAAGTGGAAAACTCTGTAAATAGCAGATATTCTGGATAAGGAGAGTTAGCTTTTCAGTGGAATTGACATTTATTTGCTCCTATGCTTTTGGCTCCTAAAACCGGATTAGTTCTTCTAGGGTTTCTATTGTCGGGCTTCTGCTTATTGGCTCAAACGGACTCGGCTTCTACTAAAAGTAACCCGATCCAACCAAAGGAATATCTTCCGGTTTCCATAGGGTATTATGGCAACCTTGCAGTTCACCCAGGCTTTAAGTTGGGCATGGACTATAACCTGTTTATGATTGAAAAAACCAAGGCTAAGAAGAGGAAAACCAAAGTCATTCGTAAACTGCTCTACGTTCAACCCAATTTGAGTTATTATGTTCACCCGAAATCACATTCTGCCTTTCAATTCAATCTGGAGGCAGGCTGGAGAAGGTATAATACCAAGTTGTACTACACCGAAGTGGCCATTGCTGCCGGTTATTTGCGCAAATTCAACAGGGGTGAAACCTATATTACCGATGCCAATGGAAATGTTACTTCTACCAAAAAAGGAACTTCCAGGGGCTACTTCTCTCCTACCCTTTCCTTTGGGGGCGGAAAAATCTTCCAGACAAATACATTCTCATTTTCCCTGTTTACACGGTTGAACGCCCATCTGATTACAGGATACAATTCCGGAACTGTAGTGGATGCCAGCTGGGAACTAGGAACCCGGCTTACACCCAACTTTGGTTTTAAAAACAAACGATTAAAGGTAAAGGAGAAATGAGATTCGTTTGTTTGTTATTGGTCAGTTCATTAATGATTGCTTCCTGTAAAAAGAAGGAAGACCTGGGAAAGGTTAATGAAACGATCTATGTTCGATCAAATGGAGCAGACATGCCTGTTTATTTGCATGGCAACGTCGCATCCAATGTCATGATTCTGATTGTACACGGTGGGCCCGGTGGCACTGGCCTGGAATACAGATCAGGAAAGTATGCAGAAGCACTTGAAGCGCGATATGGAATGGCTTACTGGGACCAACGTGGCCAGGGAATGAGCCAGGGTAAGTACAAAACCGACGATGTGATTATCGAAAACATGGTAATTGACATGAATGCCGTCATCAACTCCCTAAAGGCAAAATATGGAAGCGGTTTAAAGGTGATTGCACTTGGACATTCCTGGGGCGGAACGCTCTCGGCCAAATTTATGATTACGGCTGGCCTGCAGCAGAACCTCGCTGGCTGGATTGAGGCAGACGGAGCCCATGATATCCCAAAACTCAACCGTGATGCGGTGGCCATGTTTAAGAGTGAAGCTCAAACTCAAATCGGACTGGGAAACAATGTAGATAATTGGCAGGGAATTCTCGATTGGGCAAACGCTATTGATACAAATAATATTACAGTAGAACAGGGAGGTGAAATAAATGCAAAAGCCCGTGATGCAGAGCAGTGGTTACTGGACGATGGGTTTATTCAAGCCAGTGAAGGTGGAGGAATAAGACCTCCCTTGTTGCTTGGACCTACCAATCCACTGATCGCAAACATATCGGGAAGGCAGACCAGTAAAAAATTAGACGAAGTGGAATACCTTTCCATGACAAAGGAATTGAACCGGGTTACCCTTCCTACTCTTATTTTATGGGGTAAATATGATTTTGTGGTACCACCAACCCTGGCCTACGATTGCTTTAACGAAATAAGCTCCACCCAGAAAAAGCTGGTTATTTTTAATAAATCAGGGCATTCTCCTATGGATAACGAATGGGAAGCATTTACCAATGAAGTGGTTGCTTTTGCAGAATCGTTGAAGTAGCTAATCGGGTTATTTTTTGATTCTTTCGATCTTTATATTCTCCAAACGAATTCTGGATAGTTCCTCGAGTTTACCGTTTTGATGCATGTATACTAGGTTATCCAGGTTCGTCCCTTTATTGACTTTGTAATTAATATAGTCCTGCAAAATATACCCCTCTATGGGCTTATGCCGTTTTTCTACTGATCGAAACCGCACTCCTCCCTTTCCTGTACTGTACGAATAAGCAAAGTAATCTAGCTGCATGGTTTGGGCGTTAATCCAATAGCGGTATTCGTCTTCGTAATCTTCTCCCCCGTTTTCCTTTTCAAAAGAAACGGCCACCAGGTAAAAGGTCTCACCCGCAATGCTTTGTTTTCCTACATAACGTAGTTGTACAGCCTGATCGCTAAGTTTAAAAGGCAATAAAGCAAAGTAGAACACCGAATTGATAGAACTGGTGTAGGCATTGGCTTTTTTCTCAGGAACCTCAACCACAATGTGGTTAATGCTCCTCATAAATGTCCTATTGTTGAATTTGTCAAAATATAAGGAGTCTCCCTTTTTGAATTGGCGCGACATTTCGTAGAGTCCACCCTTAAATTGGCCTGCGTATTTCCAATCTCGAAAGTCGAAGCTCAATTCCAACCAATCCACAGCTCCACCATGAGCCTTAATGCTTTCGGATATAATCCACTCCGCAGAATCGAGTGCGCCGGCTTTAGGATCAGAAGTATCGGTATGAGCGCCGTGCCCAGCTATTAACAAGCTTAAAAAAAGGTGGGTTATTAAAACCCACCTAAACCATAACTGATTCATTTGTAAACTATTCAGTGTTTATTTTAAAGCAACAGGAACTTTGGTATTTGCCCAATGCAGATACATAGTCCCGTCCTCAACATAAATAGTAAACTTCTCTGCATCATCAGGAACCATGGTCGGCTTAACTTCAACCCGAAGAACGTCCTTTTTCTCTTTGTAGTCGTAAGCACCCCAAATTGACCAGGCTGAATTGAATATAATTACCCACTTATCCTTTCCTGGAATAGTAAACAAACCGTACTTTCCAGCTTTAAGTGTCTTCCCTTCTACCTGAATGTCTTTGTTAATTTCAAAAACACTAGCCTCATTGGCGCCTGTACGCCATACCTTTCCATAAGGAACCAAATCACCAAATATTATTCGGCCTTTAACTGATGGGCTACCATACTGGATGTTAATCTTAACATCTCCGACTATAGCTTCGGTTTTCATAAGTGGGCTGGCTCTCGGTTTATCCTTTTCCTGGGCATACAAACCATTCAGTCCTAATAGTAGTGCAGTTACTAGTGCAATTGTTTTCATAGTGTTTCTCTTCTTTAATATTTGATTGTCAAACTTATAGTTCGAAGTTATAGCAAATTGTTAAACATGCTACAAAACATTAACAGACCGAAAGGTTTGTTTTGTTGATATGAATATGTACATTTGCGACCGATTGGTCTTTTATTGATCTAATCCCCTGATAATCAATTCCGAATATGAATAAAGGTGAAGAAACAAGAGAAATGATCATTAAGCGCTCCGCCGAGCTTTTTAACACACTCGGTTACAATGGATGTAGCTTAAATGAAATTATGGAGGCCACTCAACTTAAAAAAGGAGGTATCTATAATCACTTTAAAAACAAAGACGACATTGCATTGGCTGCTTTCGAGTACTCCTATTCCGAAGTACTGAAACGATTTAAGCATTACCTGTCTAAAGAATCTACCTCCTACAACAAGATTCTTGCGATTATAGAAGTGTTTTACAGTTTCGGCGCTAATCCGGTTGTTAGCGGGGGCTGTCCTATTTTTAACACAGCCATTGACGCTACCGATGTCCATCCAGAACTAAGAAAGAGAGCGCAAGATGGAATTAATACCCTGGTGAAATATGTGGAAATAAAAATTGAAGAAGGTAAAATTGAAGGAGAATTTCGAAATTCTGCAAAAGCACCGGAATTCGCATTGCTTCTGGTAAGTACGTTAGAAGGAGCATTAATGATAAGCCGTGTAAACGATAATACGAAGGCATTGAGAACGGCAGCCGACCTTATGAAAACCTACCTAAAACAAAATATTTTGAAATAATGAGCACAAACAATTCAATTCCACCCAGAAAGACTCCTCCTGCCCCCCTACCCTTTAGGATACTGCGGAAAATTTTCCCAACACTTGAAATTATAACACCCTCCTTAGCCCGTTTCATTATTGTACGCTTGTTCTTTACTCCCTTTTCCTTTAAACCAAGGCGAGAAGAATTGGATATGCTTGCTACCGGAGAGCGCTTTGAAATGAACATAAATGGGAATAATGTAATTGCTCATTCCTGGGGCAAGGGCCCTTTAGCAGTACTGGTGCATGGCTGGAGTGGCCGTGGAATGCAATTGAGGCATTTTATCCCTTCTTTGATTAAAAACGGGTATCAGGTTATAAGCTTTGATGCACCAGGACATGGAGCTAGCGAGGGAAAACAAAGTACGCTCATTGAGTTCAAAGACACCATTGTTGAAATTGAAAGACTAAAAGGGGAAATAACCCTGGGTGTAGGACATTCACTTGGTGGCGCAGCCCTGGTATATGCTGCTAAAGAAGGGCTAAAACTCGATCGACTGGTTACCATTAGCACTCCTACTATTCCGGAAGATATAGTAAGTGAGTTTTTGAAAAGGCTGAATGGGAGTTCCAAAATGGGCTCTGCCATTGACGATTATGTATATAAACGAACCGGCAACCACTTCGATTATTACAGTGTTAGCGTTAATGCATCTCAGATCAACGGGTTACCCATCCTGGCGTTTCACGATCACAACGACCGTGAAGCAAATATTCAACACGCACACCATTTCAAGCTACAACACAACAATTTAGAGTTAGTAGAGACCCGAGAATTAGGACACAATAGAATACTAAAAGATTTAAATGTAATTGAGAAGGTTAGCGAGTTTTCTAAAATACCAAGACCGGTAATCTGATTAGAATTCTAATTAGCTGTTTCCGACATAAACTTGATGCGCATTAAACGAATGTCATCCTCTTTGTAATCTTCATCGGCTAGCTCTTCCATAGCCTCCTCGACTGTTCCTGTTTCAGCATCGTCCTGAAAGAAGTCAAATAACTCTTCCTGTTTGTCCTCATCCAATACAGCATTTAGGTAGTAATCCAGGTTTACACGGGTTCCGGAATCAACAATGTTTTCAATTTCGGTCAACAATTCGTCAAAGGTTAGCCCTTTAGCACTGGCAATATCTTCCAGGTTTCTTTTACGGTCAATGTTCTGAATGATATAAACCTTGGTACCGGATTTATTAACCACAGATTTAACCACAAAATCCTGAGGCCGTTCAATGTTATTTTCCTCTACATACTCAGCAATGGCCGCAATAATTTCTGAACCAAACTTGTTAGCCTTACCCATTCCAACACCCTGAATATTGGTCAACTCTTCCATGGTAATGGGGTATTGAGTCGCCATCTCCATAAGAGAAGTTTCCTGGAATACGGCAAACGGAGGTACATTCTTGGCCTTGGAAATACTTTTGGTAATGTCTTTCAATAACTTAAACAAGTTCTCATCGGTAGCTCCCCCACCCGCTTTTTGGTTAAGAATTACACTATCATCCTCTGCTCTTGAAACGTAATCATGATCCAGAATAATGGTAAATGGTTTTGGGTTGGCAATAAAATCCCGACCAGTATCCGTTAATTTTAAGACTCCGTAAGATTCAATTTCTTTCCTTAACAGTTTGGCAACAATCACTTGCCGAATTACTGCCATCCAAAACGATTGCTCACGATCTTTTCCTTTACCAAAGCATTCGTTTTTATCGTGCTTATACGATTTTACCTCCGAGTCGGAAACTCCCAATAAAATTTTGATAACGTATTTGGCCTTAGCGGTCTCTCTCAGTTCATTAATGCAATCCAGAACCAGCTTCACTTTATCACTACCTTCTTCCCGTGGTCTTGGGTTAACTGCGTTATCGTCCATCTTAGCACCAACACCATCCTCTTCGTCAAACTCTTCACCAAAATAATGAAGCAGGAATTTTCTTCTGGACATAGCCGTTTCAGCATAAGCAACTACCTCTTCCAGTAGCTGCCGGCCAACTTCCTGTTCTGCAACAGGTTTACCTGCCATGAATTTTTCTAGTTTTTCGATGTCCTTATAATCGTAAAAAGCCAGGCAATGACCTTCTCCACCATCTCGACCTGCCCTACCCGTTTCCTGGTAATAGCCCTCTAAGCTCTTGGGCATGTCATGATGAATGACATAACGTACATCGGGTTTGTCGATTCCCATCCCAAAGGCTATGGTGGCTACAATAACATCGGTATCTTCATTCAGAAACTTATCCTGATTACCCGCTCGTGTATTGGAATCAAATCCCGCATGATAAGGCAATGCTTTAATTCCATTCACCTGAAGGGTTTCTGCCAGTTCTTCCACCTTTTTACGGCTCAAGCAATAAATAATACCTGACTTACCCTTTCTTTCTTTTGCAAAGAGGATAATCTGCTTGAGTACATCCACCTTAGGCCGCACTTCGTAAAAAAGGTTTTCACGATTAAAAGATGCCTTAAAAACGGTCGCATCTGACATGCCCAGGTTTTTCTGAATATCGCCCTGTACCTTGGGTGTTGCAGTTGCTGTAAGTGCCATAACGGGAATATCAGAATCAATTCCCTTGATCATTTCCTTTATTCGCCTGTACTCTGGTCTGAAATCGTGCCCCCACTCTGAAATACAGTGTGCTTCATCAACTGCGACCAAAGAAATCTTCAATTCCTTAAAGAAATCAATGGTTTCTTTCTTCGTTAAAGTCTCCGGTGCTATATATAAAATCTTTGTCTTCCCTTTTCTCAGGTCATCTTTAACCCTTAACTGATCGGATTTATTTAAAGAAGAGTTTAAAAAGTGTGCAATACTGTCTTTTTCAGAAACGCCTCGAATACTATCCACCTGATTTTTCATCAGGGCAATCAACGGTGAAATAATTAACGCAGTACCATCAAGGATAAGAGCAGGCAGTTGGTAACACATGGATTTTCCACCACCGGTGGGCATTATCACAAATGTATCCTTACCATCAAGTACGTTTTGAATAATTTCTTTTTGTTCGCCTTTAAAATTATTAAAGCCAAAATACTTTTTTAATGATTCATTAAGATCTGCCATGACTCACATCAAAACTTGATTTTCAAGAGAAGTAAAATTAGCATAAAGATAGATATGACAAGCGCTTTAAGCTAAAGTTATATTTTTTTTACATCTGCCAAAATAATATTCTTGAGCAGACAGTTTCATCAAACAAAAATTTACTTGAATGGTTATAAAAATAATAAGAATTTTGAAATCAAGTGCACCGTTTTATAAATCCCAAAAAAAGAATTAGAAACTTATTTTGAAGTTAGAAAATAACACCTTTCAGGCTTCATTTTTTTTAGTTTTGCCACAAACAATTACTGCTATGTCAAAGAACAAGAACATTTGGATTTTCTTATCGCTTATTACAGTAGCCGCGCTAAGTAGACTACTCCCTCACCCTCCTAACTTTACTGCTATAGGTTCCATTGCTTTGTTTGGCGGTGTGGTGGTTAATCATAAATACCTTAAGCTATTGCTTCCATTGGGTGCTTTGCTCCTTTCCGATATAGTACTCAACAACACCATTTATGCTGCGGATGGCTTTAGCCTTTATTATCCGGGAATGCTTTGGGTTTATGCTTCATTTGTGGTAATTGCAGCACTAGGCTTTATACTTAAAAAAGTAAACATTGCTTCGGTGTTAGGCGGAAGTATTCTATCAGCAGTCTTCTTTTTTCTGTTTACCAATTTTGGTTATTGGATGGCAGGAGTTCTTTATCCACAAACAGCAGAAGGTTTAATGGCTTGTTATGTTGCTGCTCTTCCGTTTTTTGCGAATACGCTAATGAGTACTGTTTTATTTAGCGCTATTCTATTTGGTGGTTACGCATTTGTTGATCGTAAGGAGTTAGCGAAAATAAAGGCCTAATTAATTATTTACGGTATGCTCTTTAAGTATATCGTCTTTCTATCTGAGTTATATTTCAAATTCTATGAATGAAGCCGTCCATCAGGGAAGCGTTGATTATTCTATCCAGGAAGACATCGCTACCATTGAATTCTTTCACCCCCTTAGCAACTCATTACCTGGCAAAATATTAGCTAAACTGGCTGATACTATCACTGAGCTTGGTAATAACGAGGCTGTAAAGGTTATTGTACTAAAATCATCTGGAGAACGAGCATTCTGCGCCGGTGCTTCGTTCGACGAATTAATTTCCATTGACGATTTAGAAACGGGTAAAAAGTTCTTTTCGGGTTTTGCCAACGTGATTAATGCAGCCCGGAAATGCCCCAAACTAATAATTGGACGAGTTCAGGGTAAAGCTGTAGGTGGCGGGGTTGGAATGGCCAGCGCGGTCGATTTTTGTTACGCTACAAAATTTGCTTCGGTTAAACTGAGCGAATTGGCTGTTGGAATAGGACCATTTGTGGTTGGGCCAGCAGTAGAACGCAAAGTAGGCACGAGCGCTATGAGCATGATGGCTATTAATGCCACTGAATGGTATTCTGCAGACTGGGCACGTGAAAAAGGGCTGTACGCCGAAATTTTTGACTCTGCCGAAGAAATGGATGAAGCCATAAATATATTGGCAAAGAAACTGGCTAAATCAAACCCTGAGGCTATGAGCATGCTTAAGCAGGTTTTCTGGGAAGGAACAGACCACTGGGATGAGTTATTACTTGAACGAACTGCAATGAGCGGTAAATTGGTGTTGAGTGAATTCACCCGAAATGCCATTAATTCTTTTAAGAAGAAGTAGTCTAACAAGTATTTAGAAGGAGTAACCCATATTGAATGAAAAATTGGTCATAAACTCCAATCTGTTTCGGCTATCCAAAAACTTCTTGGGGCCAATCCCCAACAATACCGACATTCCAAAATTCTTACCTGCTTTAATAGTAAATCCATTATAGAAATACAGGGTTGTATAAGTTTTAGTAACGTGAGTATAATACTGAACCGAATTCCCCAGGGAGCTAACAGACGAGTTACTCTCGGTAAATGAATTGAGCGCCCCGGCTTCCACTCCTATCCCATTAACATAAGACACCCATCGCTGGCCGGCAGGAAAAAACAGAAGGTCCGCTTCGATTGACCCTATTACCTTTTGATCGACCAGCGATGGAAAATAATAATCCTGGTGATTCAGGTTATCAAATCCAATTTTTATCGGGAACCGAATGGCCACCTTACCCGATGAAAAGATATGTTGATAGGACAGGTTTAAATTTCCATGATATAGATTGAGCAGATTTATTCCAATGAAATTTCGATTAAAGTCACGGAATTCTTCCCTCTCTTTTTCGGTCCCAGGTTCACTTACCGGATTGGGTTTAATTTCTGATTGCGTAATCACGTTTGGATACTCATAGGTTCCATTTTCATACGTTATAACCAATACCTCCCGTTTAAACATGGAATACAAAGGCCCTTCTTCGTTATCCTCTCTTCGGTATTTGACCCGATCTTCGGATACTTCTTCTACTTTACAATGAATTTGCTCTCCGTTTTTCTTGTAAATAACATCCTGAGCAAAGGATCCCATAACACTATTAGCAAAAAAGACGATTAAGATTATTTGTTTTCTCATGACTAAAATTGATAAATAAGATTATAGTTGTAACTGAATGATGGCATAATTAAATTGATATCACTTGCCCCTTGGCGAATCCCAGGCGTTAGCTCTACTCCAAGAGCAACATTTTTGGAGAGTTGAAACGCAAAGCCAAGCTTAAATGCAATGTTTATGTAATTCGAAAATGTTCCTGTAACAGCAGGCTGATAGTACACACCGGATGGATGGTAAAAATCTTCCAGTAATGACTCGCTGAAGTAGGCATACCCCGCTTCAAATCCAGGCCCCAGATAGATTTGAAAAATACTTTCTTCATCCAACGGATAGAACAATATATTCAACCCAAAAGAGTATCGCTTGCGGAAATAATATGGCTCTTCTCCGGCTTCCCAACCATACGATAAGGGAAACTCGAGAGCCATATAGCGGGTCATCATTCGTTGATAAGCCAATTCGGCCGTTCCGTTAATGAATGCAGCCAGGTTCAATTTGAGTTGGTTGGGACGAACGATAGATGGAGTTAATTTCTCCATTTTATTAGGCTTTTTAGGTTGAACGGGCTTTTTCTCTGATCTTTTGTGGTAGTTTTTATTGAATACTTCGCTTTTTCCATTGCTGTATACAATGAGCGATACTTCTGCCCGGGGTATTTTTGTTTTTCTTTCTTCCTGATCTTCGATTAGGATATAATCGCGATCAACTTCCAGCACTCGGCCTTCTTCCATTTTACCATCGGCGAAATAAATTTTATCCTGTGCCTGCAGAGCAATTGGAAAGGCTATTAATAATACGAATACGATCTTTTTCATAACAACTAATTTTCAATCCAAAGGAATGAAGTCGTGCTACGAAGCCGTTTGCGAATTTCACGGTGAGGGAAATTACAATTGCAAAAAATCAAAATTGCAATTAGCAGATGTAAATTATCCGGGAAGAATTCTAAAATGCGAATCCGAGGTTAAAAGATAGGTTCATACCGAATTCAACCACTTTCTTAGTATTGAAATACCGTTTAGGTCCCATGCCTACGAGAAAAGACATATTAAAATGGCGATTGGGATTGACTCGGAACCCATTATAGAAGTACATAGTTCCATAAGTAGCCACATCGTAATTATAAATGTAAACATTATACCCCGAAGGAGCATAAACAGAATAACTCTGCTGATTGTACTGTTCTCCCACCTCTATTCCAATGCCTCCTACATAAGTAATATCCTGTTGTCCAAAGGGGTAAACCATCAAACCTAACTCCACCGAACCGGTTACCTTTTGGTTGACTGCCGAAGGGCCGATGTAATCTTTAAAGTTCTTATTATCAAATCCAATCTTTAGAGGAAGTCGTAAGCCTACTTTACCTTCGGAAAACAAACGCTCGTATGCAATATTGATATTTCCATGAATAAGGTTAAGTGGGTTTATCGAGAATAAGTTGCGGGAGAAATCATCCTTAGCTAAACTTTCCTCCGTAGTTGAATTGACTTCCGTTTCAAATTCGCTGCGGGGTTTTTGATCTGTTGATTCGTTGGGCTCAAGATTTGGGTATTCGTAGGTTCCGTTTTCATAAACAATGACCAGTATTTCTCTTTTAGTAACGGAATACAATGGTCCATTCAGGTTGTCGTATTTTCTGTACTTGATTTCCTTAATCAATACCTCCTCCACCTTGCAAAGTACCTTCCCTCCGTCTTTTCGGTACATGATATCCTGTGCAAAGGAGTTCATTATTCCCGCCCACAACCATATACCTATTAGAATTATTCTCAACATAACTAGAAGTGGTACAACAGGTTAAAGTTTAAAGCTATGCTGGGTGCAATAATATTGCTCGTTTGAATAATCCGACGAATTCCAGGACCAACCTCAACTCCAAGTGAAAATTGCTTAGTCAATTGAGCAGTCATCCCTAGTCTTGCCGCTACATTGATGTAATTGGAATACTGACTACTTCTCCCGTAATATCCTCCGAAATTGTATTGGGTATCTTCATCGTAATAAGCATTTCCTATTTCGAGACTCGGACCAACATATAGCTGCATTGGACTTTCCTGAGGTAAGGGATAAAATAAAAGATTAACACCCATTGAATAGGCTTTTCTTATCAAATAAGGAGATTCACCATGCTCCCAGCCAACTGCAACAGGGATCTCTATAGCCATAAAGCGAATAAGTTTACGCTGATAAGCCAACTCCAGGTTTCCAAATGCCAAAGCAGCCAGGTTAAGTTTAATTTGATTTGGATTTATCAGTTTTTCGGGAGCTACGGTGGAGTTTACCTTGGTATTATCGCCAACCGGTTTCTTTGAGCTTCTTTCGTGATAACTGCGGTTAAAAATTTCGCTACTCCCATTCTGATATACAATTAGCGATATTTCGTCCCGATGAACCTTAAACAACCCGGATACACTATCCCGAATAACAATGTAATTGTGCCCTACTTCCAGTACTTTACCTTCTTCTTTCTTTCCGTCAGCATAATAGATTTCATCCTGTGCGTAGGTAAAAAGAGACAATCCAAGAATTACAATGGTTATTGCAGATTTCATGAATACTGTTGTTTATATCAAAGGTAAATTCATTTTGAATACGGTCATCAAAATCACGAACGGAAATAATTGATTATTATTATTTCAGAATAGTTTTGCCTGCTATGAGCAATACAAATAAAATTCTAATGGTTTGCCTGGGCAATATCTGCCGTTCACCACTAGCAGAAGGCATTCTTAGGAGTAAATTGGATAAAACCCACTTAAATACCATTGTTGATTCTGCCGGAACGGCTAATTATCATGTTGGCCAAAGCCCGGATCCCCGAAGCACTGAAAGTGGTTTAAAACATGGGGTTGATATTCGTTCATTAAGAGGTCGTCAATTTGGGGTTTCGGATTTCGACCAATTTGATAAGATCTATGTAATGGATCGTAGCAATTATGGTAATGTGTTATCGTTGGCCCGTGACGAATCGGATGCTAACAAAGTAGATTTGTTGCTAAACCTGTCTAACCCAGGCTCCAATGATGAAGTACCTGATCCCTATTACGGAGGTGAACAAGGTTTCGAAAACGTCTACCAAATGATGAATGAAGCTTGTGATGTAATAATTCAAAACCTTCAGAATGACGAAGGGTAAGCTGTATCTTATTCCTTGTGGGTTGGGAGGTGAGAATGAAATGTCCATTCTTCCAGCCCAAACCATTGAAATAACTCACGATCTGGACGAGTTTATTGTAGAGAAAGAAAAAACAGCAAGGCATTTCCTAAAGCGAATCGAATACCCCAAACCCTTAAATGATTTAATTCTTCATCCATTGAACAAGAGAACCCGGGTTGAAGAACTTATAGGCTATTTAAAATCATGTTTGGCAGGTAAAAATGTAGGAATAATAAGTGAAGCAGGATGCCCAGCAATAGCAGACCCGGGCGCATCGATGGTTGAGCTCGCTCATGAGGCAGGAATTCAGGTGATTCCATTAACCGGCCCCTCCTCCATTCTAATGGCGCTAATGGCAAGTGGAATGAGCGGGCAGTCTTTTATATTTCATGGTTATATACCCAAGGATAAATCCGAGAGAATTAAGTTTATACGTCAAATGGAGCGGGATGCTAAGAATAAAAGGCAGAGTCAGATTTTTATGGAAACGCCATTCCGAAACCATCAGATTCTGGAAGAGGTATTAAGCACCTGCAACCCCAATACAAAGCTTTGTGTAGCCAGCAACATTAGTGTTTCAAATGAAAGAATAGCCACAAAAACAATTCAAGCCTGGAAAAAGACCAAAATTGACCTACACAAGAAGCCAAGTATATTTGTAATTGGATAAAATCCCATGTCAATAAGCGGTATGTGTAATTTGTCACAGGAAGCTAAATAATGGGACTCTAGCTTTGTCAAAACATTTGACTATGGCTCGTTTTCTAACTATAATTCTTTCGCTAACTATTGGAATAAGCGCATTTGGGCAAAAATCGGATTTTGCCTTATCAATAATTGAGAATACTCGAATTACAGGACTTCCCGAAGTACAATCCTTTGTATGGGGAAAAGATACACTTGGGCGCTGGTTGGTCATTGGTGGAAGAACCGATGGCTTGCATAAAAGAAGGCCCTTCGAATCCTTTCTGGCTAGTGGAAACAATACCGTTATTTCGGTTATCAACCCAACTAAAGGAACCGTTAAATCGGCTCAACTATCGGATTTGCCCACCGCAATATTTGAGCAACTCCAGAGTACCAATATGCAATTTGAACAAGTAGGAGATATCTTGTACATCGCTGGAGGATATGCCTATAGCTCAACAGCAAAGGACCACGTTACATTTGACCGAATAACAACAGTTGAAGTCAATGCAGTTATTGAAGCTATAAGCAATGGGCATCCAATTACTTCCTATTTTAAAACAACAAAAGATCAGCGCTTGCAGGTTACCGGAGGATATATGGACTACCTGGACGGGAAATTCTTTTTAGTAGGCGGTCAAAATTTCCAGGGAAGATATAATCCTATGGGACCTGGCCATGGGCCTGGGTTTACACAAACATATTCAGAGGAGATCAAACGATTTGAAATTGACCTTTCCACTGGCTCGTCTGTGATAAAGAACTATACAGCCCAAAAAGACACCCTGAACCTCCATAGAAGGGATTATAATATGGGAGCTCAAATCTTTCCCAACGGACGCAGAGGCTTTACCGCATTTAGTGGTGTTTTTCAACATAACGTTGATCTACCTTTTTTAAACTGCGTAGACATCGATAGCTCCAATTATAAAGTAAGAAACGATTTCAGCCAGTTGTTAAGTCAATACCATTCGGCTCACTTACCTGTATTTGATAGTTCGGAGAACGAAATGTCTACGGTTTTCTTCGGTGGAATAGCTCAATACTATATTGATGCAAATGGTGAGACCAAAGAGGATCAGGATGTACCTTTTGTAAAAACCATTAGTCGGGTAGTTAGGACATCAGATGACAACCTAATTGAGCTTGCCTATCCTTTTTTAATGCCAGACTACTTAGGTTCTGGCGCTGAATTCATTCCATCGAATGAAGAATATTTCGATGACATGGGCATTCTTCATCTTTCAAGGCTTCCAGGAGATAAAACGCTGGTAGGTTACATTTATGGAGGAATTAAAAGTGATGTCCCCAACGGCTTTTTTAGTAATTCAACACTGAGTAAGGCAAGTAGTAAAGTTTTCGAGGTTTATATTGATAAGACTTCTACTTCTGTTTCTGAACCGGTAAAACAAATTGGAAAACTAAGATTTAAAGTTAGCCCTAACCCTGCTAATTACGTTCTTACATTGACTCTACTCGATTTTAATGGCGAATCTACAAAAGCAAGGTTAATGAACAGTGATGGGGAAATAGTATGGAGGTATAACAGGTTTTCTGTTGGAAGTAAAGTTAAACTATCAACGGCAGCATTGCCGGAGGGGATTTACTTTCTACAGGTAGGCAACAAAAATGAGAACACCACGGAGAAAGTCGTTATCGCTCATTAAATAATAGAGGTTTATTTACCTACGAACACCTCGGCCTTACGCATTAATGGACTCAGGTATTGATCGTTTTCTACAAAAGGAACTTCGTTTCGAAAGTCAGCCAGATACTTTTCTACTCGAACCGAAGCCTTTAATGGACGCCTAAACTCAATAGCCTGCGCAGCGTTCATCAACTCAATTCCTAAAACACGTTGAAGGTTTTGTATGACTTTGTAGCACTTGGTTGCTGAATTTGCTCCCATACTAACGTGATCTTCCTGTCCATTGCTACTATCTATGGAATCGACTGAAGACGGCATACACAGCTGTTTGTTTTGACTAACAATGCTTGCAGCTGTATACTGAGGAATCATAAAACCAGAATTCAAACCAGGATTTGCTACCAGGTACGGCGGAAGATCGCGTTGACCGGAAATTAACTTGTAGATTCTTCGTTCGGATATAGAAGCCATTTCGGCGCAGGCAATAGCCATTTGATCGAGTACCAACGCCAGGGGTTGACCGTGGAAGTTGCCACCACTTAAGATCTTATCCTTTTCAGGAAAAATAGTTGGATTATCGGTAACCGCATTCACCTCATTCTCAATTACTTTCTCTATATGTTTTAAAGTATCTTTTGAAGCTCCATGAACCTGTGGAATACAGCGAAATGAATAGGGATCCTGAACCTCTTTCTTCTCCTGCTTCATCATTTCACTTCCGGTTAAATACTGTCGCACGTTCTTGGCGGTCTTTAATTGTCCAGTGTGATTTCTAATGATTTGCAAATCCTCATCAAAGGGTTCCGGATTACCATTATAAGCTTCTAATGAGATCGTTGCAATCAGGTCTGCCTTTTCCGACAGTTTCTTGGCTTTTAAATATTCCCATACTGCATAAGCGCTCATAAACTGCGTACCATTTAGTAAGGCCAGGCCTTCCTTGCTTTGCAGTTCAATGGGTTGCCAGCCAAACTCCTCGTAGATTTCAGAAGCGTGTTTCTTACGTCCATCGTGGTATACCTCTCCCTCTCCAATGAGTGGCAGAGCCAAATGAGCCAAGGGAGCCAGGTCGCCCGAAGCACCTAAAGATCCTTGCTGATATACCACAGGTAAAATATCATTGTTGTACAGATCTATCAATCGGTTTACCGTAGCCAACTGAACCCCGGAATGCCCGTAACTAAGCCCCTGGATCTTTAGCAAAAGCATCAACTTTACTATAGGTTGAGGAACTTCAGCCCCAATTCCGCAGGCGTGAGACAACACCAAATTGCGCTGCAACTGATTGAGGTCTTCTGAAGATATGCTTCTATTATGCAACGACCCAAAACCTGTATTAATCCCGTAAATGGGGTCCTCGGCTTCTTTTAGTCTATTATCGAGATAAGTTCTGCAAATGGTAATTCTGTCTTTAGCGCCATCGCTCAATTCAATAAAAGCCCGCGAAGTCACAAGCTCATCAATATTCTCCAGGGAAAGGTGATATCCTGATATGTTATATACCTGCATATTATTTAAGTTTTTTAGCGAGGTCTTCAATTGTCAATTGCAATTGCTCTCCGCTGTTCATGTCTTTAACAGTCAGTAACCCTGACTCAATCTCTCTGTCTCCTACCAGGGCCACAAAGGGAATATTCTTATCGTTGGCGTATTTCATTTGTTTCTTCATTTTGGCGGAATCGGGATATACCTCAACATTAATCCCATTTTCTCGGAGTTGCCTGGCCCAAAGAACACATTGTTTGGCTTCAGTTTCACCAAAATTGACGAGAAGAAGGTTGGTACTTTGTACAACTTGCTCGGGAAAAAGATCTTTATCGAGAAGTAAATCGTAAATGCGATCAGCACCAAAGGAAACTCCAACTCCGGATACATCCTTTAAACCAAAGATTCCAGTTAGGTCATCGTACCTACCTCCACCGCAAATGCTGGACGGAAAATCTGGGTGAACCACTTCAAAAATGGCTCCGGTATAGTAATTTAATCCGCGGGCCAGGGTTGGGTCAAACTCACATTGATCAATACCTAACTCCTTAGCATAATTCAACAAAAAGAAAAGTTCTTCCACTCCCTTCTGCCCTGTTTCTGACGATTTTAGAAAGTCAGCTACTGAATCCAATCCGGCATTGTTGAACAATACACCCAATTGAGCAATGGAATCATTCGACAATCCCTTATCACTAAGCTCCTTCTCTACCTTTTCGCGGCCAATTTTATCCAATTTGTCCAGGGCAACGGTAATATCAATGAGTTTATCCGGTTCACCAATTACCTCGGCAATTCCTTCGAGAATTTTTCGGTTGTTGATTTTAATGTTTACCTCCGGCAATTGAAGTTTCTCAAATACTTCTGATACCACCTGGATTAGCTCCACTTCATTCAGTAAGGAATTGGAACCAATCATATCTACGTCGCACTGATAAAACTCACGATACCTCCCTTTTTGCGGACGATCAGCTCGCCACACCGGCTGAATCTGATAACGTTTAAAAGGGAAACTTAATTCGTTTTGGTGTTGTACTACAAAGCGAGCGAATGGTACGGTTAGGTCGTAGCGCAGTGCCTCTTCAGAAAATAAAGACTCATTGCTATTCTCCTGTGCCTTCTTGAGTTTATCTCCTCGAGCTAAGATCTTAAAGATTAACCGATCCCCTTCTTCCCCATATTTACCCATAAGAGTTTCCTTCAACTCCATGGCAGGTGTCTCTATTGGGGAAAACCCGTAATGATGGAACACAGATTTTACGGTATCGAAGATGTAAGATCGACGCGCAGTCTGCTCGGGTAAAAAGTCCCGCGTTCCTTTTGGGGTATTGAGTTTTACCATTTTTGTACTCTAAATTCTGAGGCTCGCGAAGTTAGTACATGCATGGAAAGATCGGTTAGCAAAATTGGAGTCTTTTTCTGATTTTGTTAAGTTTTTTATCCTTCTACTTTTGGGGCTTTAATTTCTATCAAATGCTTCGGTTCTTACATAATAAAATTAAGGTGTTGTTGATTATAGCAATCCTCATTTGCAGTTGTACCTTCTCGCCGTCAGACACCCTGAGTGGGACATGGAAACTGTATCGAATTAAACAGCAAGACTCGCTCAGTGAAAAATGGATTGTTTCGGATTGGATGAAAAATGGAAGCGGAACCTTAATCTATAAACCAAATGGAATGATGTCCGTCGAGTTTATCCCGGAAAAATATGGACTGGATTCGACCGCCACAAAGTATGCCTATACCGCCTCTTTTCAATATGACCCAAAATTGGGTTTGGTAACTCACAAAAGGATTACTCACACCGATCCTAAAGAGATCGGAAAGGTTGTTACACGGAAACTGGAATTAACCAACGACACCCTTATTATACACGCCAAAGAATTCGGCCTAAGACTTAAATGGATCAATCAAACAAATCCAACTGGTTTTTAATCCAGGCCCCTTCGAGTTGCAATAGTTTCTTTTTTGTGGCTACACCTCCTGCATAACCAGTCAAACTTCCATCGCTTCCGACAATTCTATGGCATGGAACTATAACCGAAATAGCGTTAGCTCCATTGGCCGAAGCCACAGCTCGAATGGCCTTTTCATTGCCCAATGTTCTGGATAATTCTAAATAGGTTTGGGTTTTGCCAAATGGGATTTTTAGTAAGGCATTCCAAACCAACTTCTGAAAATCAGAACCAACCAACAACAATGGAACATCAAACTCAGCTCTTTCTCCATTAAAATATTCAGTCAATTGAAGTTTGGTTTTCTCCAGTATTGGTGAAGCTCCAATTTCATATTCAGTACCGAGAGCTGATTTTATACGGTGGTCAATGGCATCACGCTTTTTACGATAACGCCAGTCGCACAGGCACAGTTGATCCTGAAATGCTCCAAGAATGAGTTCTCCAAATGGAGTTTTAAAGTATTCAATGGTTATCTTATGTTCCATGATATTAATAATATATACTTACTTAACCCATACCGTCATTCCTGACTCACCTTATCGGGTTCTCAGGAATGGCGAATCCTTAGAATTCGTGTAAGGTTGAGAATATCAATTCCTCACAAGTTTCTTATACTTAAGCCTATGAGGAGTAATATCGCCCAGTCGCTTGCGTTTGTTTTCCTCATACTCGCTAAACGAACCTTCGAAGTACTTCACCTGGCTATCGCCTTCAAAAGCAAGGATGTGCGTACAAATTCGGTCGAGGAACCAACGGTCGTGTGAAATAACTACCGCACAACCGGCAAAGTTTTCCAGTGCTTCTTCCAAGGCACGCAAGGTATTTACATCTATGTCATTGGTAGGCTCATCAAGTAGAAGCACGTTGGCTTCCATTTTAAGAGTCATAGCCAAATGCAAGCGATTTCGTTCACCACCTGAAAGTACGTTTACCTTCTTGCCCTGATCAGAACCAGCAAAATTGAACTTATTGACGTAAGCCCTGGAGTTGATCTTGTGCTTACCAATTTCCAACCAATCGTTACCTCCCGAGATTACCTCATAAACCGTTTTATTTGGATCAATCTCAGCATGACTTTGATCGACATAAGCCACCTTAACTGTAGAACCCACCTTAAATTCTCCTGAGTTGGGCTCTTCCAGCCCCATAATCATCCGAAACAGGGTGGTCTTCCCTGCTCCATTGGGTCCTATTATTCCAACAATGCCGTTGGGTGGTAGTTTAAAGTTAAGTCCTTCGTAGAGCAATCGATCATCAAATCCTTTAGACACATCAACCGATTCGATGACTTCAGCACCCAATCGTGGGCCGGGAGGAATAAAGATCTCCAGGTTTTCCAATTTTTCCTTGCCTTCTTCAGCCAACATCTTTTCATAATTGGCAATACGAGCCTTACTCTTGGCTTGGCGACCCTTGGGAGCCATCCGAACCCACTCCAACTCCCGTTCAAGTATCTTTTGTCTTTTACTGGCTTCTTTTTCATCCTGAGCCAGGCTCTTCGATTTCTGATCCAGCCAACTGGAATAGTTACCCTTCCAGGGAATGCCCTCTCCCCGATCCAATTCCAGAATCCATCCGGCAACATTATCTAAGAAGTATCTATCATGGGTAATGGCTATTACCGTTCCCTTGTATTGCTGTAGATGCTGCTCCAGCCAATATACCGACTCGGCATCCAAGTGGTTGGTAGGCTCATCCAACAACAGAATATCCGGTTCTTTTAACAGAAGACGACACAAAGCCACCCTTCTACGCTCACCTCCAGACAAGTTCTTCACTTCAGCATCTCCCTCTGGACAGCGCAAAGCGTCCATGGCAATATCGAGTTTGGTGTCCAGTTCCCAGGCATTGTGTTGCTCAATCAGGTCGTTTAATTCTCCCTGCCGGTCAATCAACTTCTGCATTTTATCCGGATCTTCCATTACAGCTGGATCCATAAAGGCATTATTTACCTCTTCATATTCTTTTAGAATATCTACTACCTCCTGAACTCCTTCTTTTACAATTTCAATAACTGTTTTAGAATCGTCCATTTGAGGTTCTTGCTCTAGATAACCTACTGTGTACCCATCGGAAAAACTAATATCGCCTTGGAAAGATTTTTCTACCCCGGCAATGATTTTCATCAAGGTAGATTTACCCGACCCATTTAACCCAATAATGCCAATCTTGGCACCGTAAAAGAAGGAAAGATGAATGTTCTTTAAAATGGTTTTCTGCGGCGGAATCGTCTTGGTGATTCCTCGCATACTAAATATTACTTTCTTATCGTCTGACATATTATTAATTATTCCTGTTTGTGAAGGGATTCAAAAGTAAAAATAGAATTGGTCCCTAACCCATTTGACTGTCGAAATCGCTTGTACAGGTTGTAATTACAAGCAAATGCAATGAATTTCTAAAAAACAATTCCCTGGAAATCTTGTGTACCTGTCAATTACCTGAAGTTTCTATACCTTCTTTAGATAGGTAATCTGAAAAAAGCATCTTGGATTTATACGCATTTCGGCTTAGTTGAAATAAATCCTGATTGTTTAAATCCATGTTTTGGATTTGATTTTGGGCCATAATTTATCATGCCAAGTCAGCTTTATAGGAATCATTGTTCTCACCGGAATGTTCTATTACAAACAAAGCGCTGTCCGCTTCACCTGTATTAAAATGATTCCAACTGACCAGTTTAAGCCCTTCGTAATATTGCTTGTGATAGCCAAACAAGAAATTGCAATTTGGTTTTGCCTGTTCGAAATTACTGATGCTCTGCAAGGACTGAATGTGTTTCATGAGTAATACTGGATGATACGGATTATTCTTCTTAGCAAGTTCAAATTGCTCAATGGCCCTATGATAATCACCTGATCTCACGTATTCCACCCCTGTAAAAAATGACAACGGCGTTCCATAAAAATCATATTTGGATAGCGGGTTGCTGGCCTTTTCCAAAAGAGCTATTCTCTTAGAAACGCTCCTGTTTTTAGAACCCTGAAAATATTTCTTTAAATAAAACTCTCCCTGGAGTTTTTTACCCAGGTTATAGCTGGAAATCACAACGAATAAACAGGTTGAAATTGCAACGAACTCGTTGCCTTTCAGCACCCGCGTTTTTTCCCGATGGAGTAGAATTGCCATTCCAGCCATAAAGAGGGCAGCATGTATAAAGCGTTCACCTGGAAAACTAACCAGGGAGGGAGTAAAAAACAAATCCTAACACAAAAACTGCCGATTGCAGTTGCAACCAATCTGAGGAGTTAAAATGGAATATTCGCTTTAATGCTAACCAGGAGGCATAGAGCAAAGCAGATACATAAACCAATCCCCCGACCATTCCTAATTCAGCAAATTTTGAAGGTAATCGTTATGGCCCATGACATAATAAACGGAAGCATCGTGATTGTAAACTGAATTATCGCCAAACAGCGTGTGGTTTATTCTCCACGCACCGCTCCCCTCTCCTGAAAATGGAAAGTTAAGGAACATTTCTATTGATTTTTCCCAAAGTAAAAAACGCGATTGAAATCCGGACTTTGAATCCTCAAAAGACAGTATAAATTGTTCCAGAATATTAGTATAAACTAACCCGAACAGGGCTAGAATTAGACAAAAACCCAGGAGCCATTTAGATTGGTCAGAACGGGAATGAAAATAATACGTCACAGAAATACCCAACAACCCGACAAGGCTAAAGACATAGGCACTTCTGCATTTTAGAAAATAGATTAGAAACAGGCTAACCACTGCGTTAAGCAACCATATATACCTGGTAGTCGAATGATTTTTTACCAATGAAATAATGGAGATTAACAGACCCATTGACAGAATGTGAGAATTTAGGTTCTTATTCCCCGAAAGTCCTGATGGTAAAATCAGGCCCATGGAATTTCCATCAAGCCAACCCGTTATGAGTTGATACACGGAGCTGAAGGTTGCAAACATTACTATAAGGGCAAAAAACAAGGCTGTTTCCCTTTTAAAACTAACAGGCCTAATGAGTTTAAATGAGACAAACACGGCAATTAGAACAACAAACCGGTTAAACTCATTCAATGCCAGGCTCAAATATTCTGACGTCTCCAGATGGATTAAAAGGATAATTAAAAGCAGAAACAATAGCGCATCGAATGAGGAGATTTGGTAGTTATCCCAGTTGTTTCGCAATGCCAGTATTGCAACCATAGAAGCAATTCCACCAATAAAAAACTTTACGTAAAGGGTTGAATCTAAAATCAGGGCGGAATAGGATACAACAGCTGCTAAAAAAAGAAAGTAGATGAAGACGATCTTCTTATCCAGTAATTTTAAGTTGGTTCCATATTTTCGCAAAACCGATAGCCAATGCTCCTGCTTTTTCTATAAAAAACCGCTAATCCAGATCAGATCAACGGTTTTAAACAATTGTAAACGAGTTTCAACTATTGCCTTACAAACCGTGTAAAGTCCTGAAAGCTATATCCTAATTGCCCGACATAATAGATTCCTGAAGACAACCCTGAAATGGAAACTTCTGTTTCATTGGAGGTAATTGTTACGGATTTTACTTTCTCGCCCAAATAGTTGTAAATATCAACTTGTTGTCCAGCCTCAAAGGATTCTAACCTTACTGAGATTTTATCATTAGCCGGATTGGGATATACTTCAATTCCATTGCCCGAGGTAAGTTCCTTTACTGATACGTTAGGATTGCTCACTGTATTTAACTCACTTTCCCACATTCCTCTTCCAAAAGTTCCTATGCGAAGTTTAGATGTAGCCACATGTATTTTCATGTCTACAACCGGAACATTTGGTAGTTTATCACCGAATCGACTCCAGGTGTTGGTCGCCGAGTCAATTAGAAATACACCCACATCAGTACCTATATAATTGTCCCCCGATTTCGCATCCATTACAAAACAGTTTGCAGGTACATTGGGCAATCCTGAATAGGTATAATTGGCCCAGGTTTTACCCTGATCAGAAGAAACATAGATCTTTTCGGATGCTTCGTATCCCGAGAGTGTAACAATTACATAATTCTTATCAGTAGGATCGGCAAAAACTGAACTGATGTTCACTTTGCTTAAAGGAAGGCCGGTAGATATATCAGACCAGCTTGTTCCTCCATTGTTAGTCATAGCTATTTCCTGATCATTGGCAACATAGATAATATCAGGATTGAGATCGGATACAGATAAATACTTGATTAAATCAGTAGCTCCAAGCGTACCCAATTGGGTCCAGGTGTCACCGGAGTTGCTTGACTTAAATACTTCATCGTATCCAGCAATTATGATTGATTCATTTACAGCGTCCAATTCAAATGGCGTTAACCATGCACCTTTTGTTCCTCCTGGCAGGTTATTAGAAATGGTAATTTGAGTATCCGAATCGGTTCGGAAAATTTCTCCATTTACGTATGAAGTATAAACGTATTCGTTTTTATCATCGTACGCACAATCCATCCCATCACCGCCAGAAACATCCAGCCAATCACCATCGTCATGTCCCTTTGAGCCGTTATCCTGGAGTCCCATAACGAAGATATCTTTATCTTTTTGTGATAAGCCAATGGCATAAATTTGGCTAATTGCCATTCCATTGGAAAGGTTTTCCCACGTTTTTCCCTTGTCACTGGTTCTCCAAACGCCACCATCGTTGCATTCGTACAACTCATTGTTTCTTAGAGGATGATAGGTTAGAAAGTGCTTATCGGCATGCACTACCGGAAAACTATGCTTTACTTCATTTTCATCTTTAGCAGACCAAAAATTAGCAACCTTCCAGGTTTGAGCCGCATCAGTTGTCATCCAGGTTATTACCCCACCAACATACACTTCCTCTTCGTCCAATGGAGAAACGGCAAAAGCCAAATCATAAGTTCCCTGTCCTTCGTTATCGGATCGGGCTATCTCCCAACCCAGTAAATTACCATCGTTAGTCTTATTGGCCTCGTTCGACCAGTTGGCTCCCCTATCTGTTGATACGTTTAAATCGTAGAACACTTCAGACCATCGTTCAGTACCCAGTATATAAACATAATCAGGCTCTTTCGGAGTAACCTCAATGTTATAACGCGCTACATTGGTATCCATAAATACCATATTCCAATTGCTTCCACCGTCGCCCGTTACATAAATAGCAGCCCCACCATATTCTTCTTCGAAGGTGCTTGCATACAAGGTGTCTGCACTGCTGGGATTAATTTCTATGTCCATGAAGTAACCGCTTTGAACAATTTGCCAGGAAGTTCCTCCATTGGAAGTGGCTAAAATTCCCTTGCTTGTAGCAGCATATAAATAATCGGGATTTTTCTTGTCAATAATTAGCCTTCTAATCAATAGACTATCGGTTACTTTGGCTGAATAAGAGGGAGTCCACGTAGCTCCTCCGTTGGTTGATTTTAAAATTCCAACACTTTTAGTATCCCCCCGTCCAGGCGCTCCGAAAGTACCCAACGAAATTGCACCATCGCCATCGCCGGTTGCAATCCACATGGTGGTTGGAGTGGTGGGGTGAATGGCAATATCACTTACCCCCAGTACCGGTAAATTGTCGGTATTGGTAGACCAGGTTTTTCCATTGTCGGTGGTTTTCCATAATCCACCGGCTGGGGTTCCAATCCAAAAAGTATTTGCATTGGTCGGATGAAACGCAATGCAATTGATACGACCCACTCCCTGACCCGAATCGGGTTCCTCTATCTTATTCGGCCCCAGCGAGGTCCAGGTTTTGGCCATTGTTCCTCTGGTTCCATAGCTTCCATGTTCCTCAACGTAATTCGCCCAGTTGTCCCAGGTAGCTCGGTTGCTGGGAAATTCGCCATTGGGGGTAACTCTTGGAGACCAAAACCACTCCCATCGTTTAAACTGTTTATATCCGTTTCCTTTCTGCCCTATTGCTTCGGGGTGTTCCTCAAAATAGGTATCAAAGGCCTTTTGATAATCCTGCAGGGTCAATTCTGATTTGTTTGGCAGTTCACTCTTCCACGCTTGTGAATAGAGGAAAGTTGAACAAGAAATGGCAATTATTATTAGTAATGATTTTCTCATAATTAAGTGGAATTATGGCCTGGGTTTGGCCCTTCGTTTAACAATATTATTTACCTGAATGTTTTTTTGACTTTTACCAATAGAATAGTTAATTATTGCAGCATCTTCCACCTGCAAATCATAACAAGCTTCAGCCAGTTCGTTGCTCATTAAAGAGCATCTCAGCAACAAAGTATCTCCTTTAGAAATGCTATAGGAGTCATCCATAATATTGTAGGACTTGATGATCTTTGGAGTCAGTTTCGTTTTCTTAAAACAGATGGATTCTACCTTCAATTCTTTTGTATTAATTACGGCAGTAATCTTAAGGTCTGTTCCCGATCCCCTTCCTTTCATACCAGCCACCCAACTTTCTTCAACTGCAGAGAGCACTTCAATATCCACCTTGCTTTTGGAACTGTGCTCTTCGGCGGGGAGTTTTTCTCCTGATTTGCACTGCACAAAAAGATAGCAAATCCCTGCCATTAGGGATAAAAAAGCGATCGATCTATTTGTTCTCATTGTAGGGTATTGTTCCAGCGTGTACTAAAGTAAATTTTTTGGGCTTGTGGGCAAGTTTGTATTTCTTTTTTCATTTTGGTCGAGAATAATGTAGATTAAGGAAATTACCTCATGAAGAAACGTCATTCCTGATAGGAGGTACGACGATTCAGGAATCTCCATATTTTTATGAACGTTTTGAGATTCCCAAATCCGCTTCGCTTATCGCGAATGACGACTATTCTCAGATTATCCTGAATTAGTGCTTTTTTTTCGAATCCACCTGCTTTCCATATTATTTTTACCCAAAATATTTTTTATGCGAATTGCCTCCCTTCTATTGATCTTTTTTTCGGTTTCCGCTTTAGGACAAATCTCTTATCGAACTACACCCTTTCAAATTAAAAAAGTAAGGGAATTTGATCCAAGAATGGTTGAAAACAAATACGATCCGCAGCTCCAGTCGCTTGAAGCTCCTTTTCCCACAGGAAAAACGTATAGGGAATTTCTTATGAGACAAAAAGCCAGAGTATCGGCAGATTTTCCACGTAAGGAAGTAGTTAAACACAGCCGAAACGGCAATGCCGCTGCCGATCCATTTCTTCTGGATTCATTTGGTATTCGGTATAATCTTCCTAGTGGAACACCACTGGTTCGCGGAGGTACTCCCAACGATAACCACATGGCCGTATCGAACGATGGCTATATGGTGGCAGCCTGGAACAGCAACATCTATTTCCACGATTTGGAAGCGGATACTCCCCTTATTAATCCCAAACCCGGATTCACTTACATTTCGTTTGGAACCTTTGCCGATACAATAAGCGTTGACAATACCTTCGATCCCAAGGTATTATACGATCCAAAAACCAATCGCTTTGTTTTGCTCTTCCTTAGTGTTGAACGAAGTGATCCTAACAACTATAAAAGAAGCAAAACCGTAATTGCGTTTAGTAGTACCAGTAATCCGTTGGATAAATGGCATATCTACGAAATTGATGGGCATCCCCTTAAAAATGGAACGTGGTCAGACTATCCGCAGATTGCTTTTTCGAATAATGAGTTATTTTTTACCATCAACCTGCTAACTGGAAATGACTGGATTGGCGATTTTCAACGTACGGTAATCTGGCAAATTGATAAAAACTCTGGATTTAATGGTAATGCATCGTTGACTACTAATTTATATGACTCCATTTACCACAACGGACAGGCGATTCGATACCTTCGGCCAGTACATTACGGAGCTATTCCTGATGGTGATAACATGTACTTTATTTCCAACCGATCGATTCCGGTAAACCCATTGGATACCCAATCATACTCTTACGATAGCTTGTTTGTGGTGCAAGTGACCAATAGCATTGCCAGTGGACAAGCGAAACTTAATTTACAAAAAGGGCGTGCAGACACCAGGACCCATACTTCCCCGATTGCGCGTCAACCGGGAACTAATTTTAAAATGTGGACCAATGACTCCCGGGTATTGGGCGCCATACTCAACAATGGAGAAATCCAGTTTGTTGGAAACTCCATAGATACAACCAATGGCAATAGCGCTATTTTTCATGGCTTTGTCAAAAACCTGGGTGGTCCTATTGACGTAAAGATCAACATCCTAAGTAGTCCCACTTTCGACATTGGATTCCCTAATATTTCTTTTACAGGTTTCGACAAAACGGATCAGAATGCATTGATCGGATTTAATCATACAGGCCCCAATGACGCTCCTGGTATTTCGGCCATGTATTACGATGGTAAGGGGAATTACTCTTCCATAGTAAAATTGGTTGAGGGTAAGTCATTTGTAAGAGCAGGCCTTAACAATGGTGCAATTCGGTGGGGTGACTACCTGGGCATGCAGCGGGTTTACGACGAAAAGAACACAGCATGGATTGCAGGCTATTACGGAAAATCGAATAATGATCCAGGAGTTTATGTAGCCAAGGTTCAGGCGCCCAATTTTGGAACATCGGTGCAGGACAACAACAACAAGAAATTTAGGGCTACTACCTTCCCTAACCCATCTTCTACCCATGTAAGCGTTGAGTTTAGTTTGGATGGGGATATGTATGTAGAATTTGATCTATACAATGCCGGTGGTCAGTTGGTTGATCAAATTTTACGTAAAACTGCAACACAGGGAAGAAATGAACTTTCGTTTGATGTAGTTCACCTAAAACCTGGAGTATACTACGTTAAAATTGTAGGTGATGGGGTTTTGCTTTCTACGGAGAAAGTGATTGTTGAGTAAAACACCAGACGACATGCTTGAATCTCTCGTCGATTCAATGAGATTCCTGCCTTCGCAGGAATGACGATACGAAGTAGGAATGACAATCAGGGATATAAATCAATTAGTATTTCGTCATTCCGTAAACGTAATCGAACCAGGGCTCGAAGAGACTTGTGTGAGATAGTTATACGGAATCTCCACACGGGTTTATTGAGATTGGCTATGCAAAGCTCCTTCGTCGGTTCCTGCCTTCGCGGGAATGACGACCGAAATGGGAACGTCGATTGAAAGCTGGAACGCCGAAGTATTATTAAAAGAAGAATCCATCTGTTAAAAATGCTTGTAGACAATACCTATTTCTACTTCAAAGGGTGATTGTAGAATAAGACTTATTAGGTTTGGCATTGTTTTTATATGATGCGAACCCGGTTATTTAAAATTCTTACAACGTTAAAATCTAAATTCTCATGAGAACTGCACTAATCCTTAGTATTCTATTATCTGTTTATTTAAGTAGTACTGCCCAAGACAAAGAAGTTCAGGTTGATTCTAAAATTGAACACGTTACGGTTTTCCTCTCGGGTGCGCAGGTAGAACGCTCTGCAAAAAAGACCTTGCGTAAAGGTGTTTACCACCTCAATTTTAACGGCCTGTCCAATAACATCAACCCCAACAGTGTACAGGTGGGTGGCAATGGAGATTTTACCATTCTATCGGTTTCAAGCCGAAAGAATTATTTCAACCCGGTAAAAGATTCGCCGAAATACAAAAGCCTGAAAGATTCCCTGGAAGTTGCTCAAAATGAATTGTGGTACCAGCAAGAAATGAAAAGGGTGTACCAGGAGGAGCAGAAAATGATTTTGGCCAACAAACAGGTTGGTGCTGGTACTCAAACAGGATTCGATATCAAGGACGTTCAAGACCTGGCCAATTTGTACCGCTCTCGCCTATCGGAGATTATGAAACTAATTATCGGGGTTAGTAAAAAGGAAACCGAATTGCAGGAATCGATTCGATTGATCCAAAACCAGATGAATCAATTGGCAGCTAAAAATATGTATACATCGGAAGTGCTGGTAGAAGTTGCAGTAGACCAAACTATCCCTTCGAGCTTTGAACTGAAGTATATGGTGCACGGTGCCAGTTGGTCACCCAACTACGACATAAGAGCCAACGGTGTGGACAAACCCCTCGAACTGGTTTATAACGCCCAGGTAGTACAAAATACCGGTATAGACTGGAAGGGTGTCGATTTAAGCCTTTCGACTAACAACCCGCATGTATCTCCCATTAAACCGGACCTAACCCCCTGGAGGTTGGGATTTATTACGGTTCGTAATTACGGTTCCGTTGGTGGAAAATATGATATGTATTCCAACCGAAAAACTGAATATAACAAAGCAGGTGCTGATCTTGCGGAAGATAAGGTTATGAAGAAGGTTGATTTTGCAAAGGCAAAACCGATTTCAGCAGCCATTTCCGAATCGGACCTCAACTTCTCGTTTGAGATTCCTATCCCCTACAACATTCCTTCTGATGGTAATGAACACAAGGTGAATATGAAAAACCTGGATATGAAGGCCAATTTCAATTACTATACGGTACCTAAGAAAAAGCAGGATGCCTACCTAGTGGCTTCGGTTTCGGAATGGGAGCAACTGCAGTTAATGTCGGGTAGCGCCAATATCTACCTCGACGGCACCTTTGTAGGTAAGAGTTTTATCAATGCCAAAAGCACGGAAGACACGCTTAATATTTCCCTGGGAGTGGATAAACAAATCGTAGTATCCCGTAAGCGAATTGAAGACTTTTGTAAAAGCAGTTCCATTGGCTCCAAAAAGACGGAAACCATTGGCCTGGAAGTGATGGTAAAGAACACCAAAATGACTGCGGTTAAGCTAGTGGTTGAAGAACAAATCCCCATTTCGAGTAATAAGGAGATTGTGGTGGAACTGGAAGAATCTTCCGGCGCGGAATATGATGAAAAAACCGGATTTTTAACCTGGCCGTTAGAACTTGGTCCTGGTGAGAGCAAGAAGGTGGTGTTTAAGTATTCGGTAAAATTTCCAAAGGATAAGGCGGTGAATTTGTAGGAGAATACCATTTTATTGGTTATTCGCTTGGATTACAAACCGAACTTGCGTGCTACATTGTTTCTGGGATTTAGTATAGCACCATTAAAAATAAGTAGTGCTACGCTAATTTTTTTTTAGACCTGCTACAGGGAAAAATAAAAAGCAGTGCTACGGTTTTTTTAGAAACGGGTGTAGCATCTTATAAGAGGTGGTGCTACGGGTTTGAATTTTTGAAAGGGTTGCTACACTTTTTTCGCAATGAAGTGTAGCAGGGTGGAAAAATAGTGGTGAGGTTTAATTTTTATTGGGACATTACGCGTTAAAAAATGGAGCCTTTCGGTTTGCAATTGGTTAAACTTTAAGCTTACCAATTCTCAAGAATTAGCTCCATGTATTAACGAAAGCTCTGCTCTACTCCCATTTTTCTAATGCGATCTAGCCAATCATAGATCATTGTACTATTGTATAGCTGTTCTCCTTCTTCATCGGTTTCCTTATCTAGTGCTTTATATAACAATGCGTACTCGTTTTCCAAACTAGTTCCAAAAATCCCTTGATCATCCGTATTTATTGATACAGATAGCTGAGGACAATTCTCGATTTCTTCACTATTATGGGTCAATCCTAAATTATAAAATCGCTTAATGGGATGCTTTGGAAACCATTTTAGCACTGTTAAAATTGACTTTTAAGGTTCCGCACTGATTGTTCAGTATCTGAATCGGCTCAGCACGAGTTACCAGGCTCATTCTACCATTTAACGAGTCGAACTCATAGTTGTGCCACGAAATTAGCTTAGGGATTGTTCTATTGGGCCATTGCGTTGCAAAAGCACTCGAAGAAAACTTGGCATCACCATAGGTTTTTACAATGCCATCGCATTCCAACCCCTCCTCATAAGGAAATACATCGTTCCAGTTTTTCCAATCAAACTGCTTTCCTGATTTCCAATTAAAATCCTCACGATAAACCAAGTCGAGTTTGTTTTCCGAACACCGGACCGTATCTACTACAACATGGAAACTATCAAGAGGTAAAAAAGGACTGTATCTCGGATTGTTCCCAGGTGCGTCTTGTTGGGAACAAGCCTGAAATGGTATCAGGGTTTGAATCCCTCAACACGAATATAATGTACTCCAGAAGAAATTCCATAAGTCATAAACAGGTTCAGACTGCACGCCCACATTAACCTGATTCACCGCCTCCGTTCGTACAAATTCAAAATATACATATACTCTTCATGCTTTTCTCTAAGCGCCTTTAAGGATTGCATTCCTTTTAGGTAAGCACCAATTCCAAAGGGCATGGTTATGAATCCGGCAAGCACCATTCCTATAGGAAGTAAGTGAACTACATAAGCGTCCAACGCCATATTGAAAAGAATAACTCCGCCCGTTACCATGGCTCCACCAACAACCAACCATTTAACCAAAACTCCAATAATGTTTGCTTTCTGGTGTTCCGGCTTCTCCAACTCTTCATTAAAATCGCGTAGCACAATTCGTTTGTCCTTTCTAAATTCAAAATCAGGGCATTTTCTTCGAATCTCTCTTTTGGATTCCGTTATGGAACAAATTAATCCTTGTTGAAGGTCCAGTTTGCGGTTTTCGCAAAAGAAACAGTGGCTTTCGTTGGCTATTTGTTTTTGTTCCATGAACTAGTATTCTTTTTCTACTTTACATACCCGAACGGTATAGTTCGAATACCAGTCCTTCTTCCCTCTCTGCTGAGCCTTCTGGTGTAGTTCGTGGTTTTTCCAGTTTTTTATCGATTCCAAACTGTCCCAATAGCAAACCGTAATACCTACTTCTCCCCGGGCCGAGTCCATTCCCATAAATCCGGGTTGGCTTTCTAACAGCTTCTCCAATTGTTCCGCCATTTCTGCGTAACCAACAGTGTTATCGCTGAGTTTGGAGGTAAATATGACGGCGTAATAAGGTGTTTCCAATGTAGCGTTTATTTAGTTCATGTTGTGGACTGACGCAATGTAAATAACAACTCCACTGCATACGTCATTTATGAGATTCCTGACTCGTCGTTCCTCCTCTCAGGAATGACGTAAGATATGAGAATGAGACGCCTGTTTTACTATACAACAAAGTATTTTATTTAAATGAGTCAAGTGTTTTTTGGTAATCTTCCGCATCGTCACCCTCGGCCTTAATCCTGTCAATGGCTTTTTGTTGAGCTGTTCTCGCTTCTTCTTTTCTACCAAGTTTGTAGAGCAAATTTGCGTAGGTATCCAAAATGGCAGCGTTTTCTTCCAGTTCCAGTGCTCGTTTTGCCCAGCCCAGTGCTATTTCGTGCTCTTTTTTCTTTTTGGACCATTGAAATACGTTCCAGGCAAATTCGTTGAGTTTGTCTGCATCTTCATTAAAATACTCTCCAATGTCTTCCGTAGCCACCTCACAATAGTCTTTGAACTTCTTTTCTTTTTTCAAATGCGCCAGATCGCCTAGCAGAATAATTTTTTGCCAATAAGGAATGTTCTTCTTCTTGATATCGATCATGGTTAGTTCCATTTCCTTCATGCTGAATTCCCTGGCATACACTTTCGAATATAAATGATCCAGGTAATTGTTATACAATCGCTCATCGACCTTGTCCTGACCGTAGAGGGTAGCATAGTCGTCTTTTTTCGAAAGCAGGTTTACCATGCCTCTGGAATCAATACTTCTATCGAAGTTGTATAAAATATACCAGGTACCCTCACTCGTTAAATCATCGTCACTCAGGTTGGCATAAAAAGCCTTTATTATGTCACTGTTATCCCTAATCCCAGCTTCATCCAATCGTTTTAAATACTCCTTGACAAATCCTGGACTCGTATTGCCCGAGGCCCAAACCTGATCGAAGGTTGATAACCGTTCATAAGGATTCATGGCCTTCAGGGCAAAGTCAATGTATCCCCGGGTCTTTCTGGAAGCACCAGCATTGCGATGCACTACTTTGCCTTCTGCATCGAGAAATAGTAAGGTGGGATACATGCGAATTCCATAGGTCTTGGCCATTTCAATTCCCTCTCCTTTTTCCATGTCCATTTTTAAGGATACAAAATGCTCGTTATAAAAATCGGCAATGGTGTCGTTGGTAAATTTATTGGCCGCCATCCACTTGCACGGACCACACCAGGTGGTATACGCATCAACGAAAAGGAGTTTGTTTTGCTGTTTGGCCTTTGCCTTAGCTGCCGCAAAATCGTTGTCTACAAAATCTATGGAACGGTTTTGAGCAACCAGAATACTTGAAATTAGAAGAGTGAATATAATACTTGAAATGAATTTCATGGAAATGATTTAATGTGAACCCTCAAAGATTAATTTTTTTAATGAAATGCGGCAATAAAATACCACTTATACAATAATGAAAAAAGAGTGCGCGTTGTTTTGACCAATCCTATCTAAATTTACAATACCATGATTAAAGCAAACACGCAGGGAAAGGAAAACATAGTCATATTGGTTCTTAGTGCGCTACTCATAACCATCTTTCTGTTTTTTATTGATGAGGGCTATTACAATTTTAAGTGGATGGCCAATGTTGGGAATTGGATTCCCTTTGTGGTGTACGCAGTAGCTATACTAGCCGGTCAGTTGCTGGTTTCAAAGTTTTTGCTCCGTAACTTTAAGGGAAGCGCCAAAACTCCTATTTCAATTATCGGTGGCGCTATCATTGGGGTGTTGTTTGTTATTAGCGTCATTTTTACGAATTGGTAATCCTACCCCAATCGTCATTCCTGTGAAGGTAGGAATCGACGAAGGAGCTCGGTGCAGCCAATCTCCTTGTATGTTCAATGAGATTCCGTATAACTATCTCACACAAATCACTTAAAGCGATTTGGTTCGATCACGTTTACGGAATGACGATTCAGAGAAAATTGTTAGTTCAACACTGCTTACTAATCAATTTTTCTTTTGTTCTTCCCGCATTCCGGCTCATTTAACCACAGGCTAACTGCCCTCTTTTTGTTGCCCAAAAGAAAATGAAGATCAATTATAAAAAACACTCAATATGAACAGGGGTTTTAAAGTTACATCCCAAATCAAGACATACTAAATAATCCAACCACGAGTTAGTTTTACATGAAAACAATAAAATCCATCACCATCATTCAAGCCATTCTTTTTCGTTTATTCTCAAAAATCGCCATCTTGGCAATTTCTTTCGCTCTGCTGGTCCTTTATTCCAAGATTATACTCGGTCAGTCCTGCGAAATTTCATATACCGTAATATTAGAAAACCGCAAAGGAGGTTTCTATGCCGGGCAAAAGATTGCTTTCTATTCGAAATCAGGTGAATTAAAATTCGAACAAACGAGTAATGCCAAGGGAACCGCTGAGTTTACCCTTCCTTGTAACAGTACTTATGATCTAAGGGTTAGTAATTACACTGGTTCCAAAGAAGTCAGAATTCCTTCTTTCAACGGTGCTCAAATGAAGAAAAGAATGTCGTACGAACCCGATATGATCGCTAAATAGGAGAAGTTTAAACTAAACGAAGAAGAAATTACCAAAATTGACAAAATGGTTTCCAGACTTCCTGACACCATTATCGTTCGGGGTTACCTAATGAAGACACCCTCTCCTATTAGTTATTATTCAAAACTGACCTTAAGCCTTAAAGATATAGAAGGTGGCCCATTGGTCAGGGAAACCATTTGGCTCACAGGAATTAAAAACGGCAAAACCATTAAGGCAACTACTTCGTCATCCGGTAGAATACAAGTCTATCTACCCAAGGGAGATACTTATACCACCAACTTCAAACACAACAAGAACTACTCCACGGTAAAATCTTACTACCTCGCCGGTACATCAAAAATCAACAGTAAGTTCAGCTATTTGGGAACAGTTGAAATTGAAAGAAGAATGCGCATTGAAGCCAAACGTATAGCCGAAGAAGAAAAAAGATTGTTGGCTGAAAAGAAGCGGTTTACGGACTGGTGTAAAAAACTGGGAATAACGGAAGAAGAAGGACGTAAGCTGGAAGCCGAAGAGTCAATAAAAAACATGGCCAACTTTAACGATACGGTGGTATCTGCAGTATTGAACCGAAACCAGTGGGATGAAAAACTAATCGTTTGTGATTTGACCGGCAGTATGCAGCCCTACTCTGCCCAGTTATCGCTGTGGTACCTGTTAAATTTCAAACAGGAAAAAAACCTGCAATTCGTTTTCTTCAACGATGGAGACAATACCCCTGATTCAAAAAAGGTAATAGGCAATACCGGTGGTATCTATTATACTCCGTCAAAAGGCGTGGATCATTTGGCGCAGTTTGCTGCCAGTGTATCTTCCAAGGGATACGAAGGCGATTGTCCCGAAAACAACATGGAAGCATTAATAGAGGGCATTAAACTGGCCAGTCCTTATAAAGAACTGGTGATGATTGCCGACAACAATGCTCCGGTTAAGGACATTGAATTGCTCAGTCAATTCAAAGAACCTGTACATATTATTCTGTGCGGAGTTAACAAACAGGTGCTTCCTCACTACCTTCAGATTGCCTGGAAAACAGGAGGTAGTGTTCATACCATGGAAGAGGACATAACCAATATAGCGAAACTCATGGAGGGCCAGGATTTGGTGGTCAATGGCGGAACCTACCGGATTATGGGAGGTGAGTTTGTTGCTATAACTAAGTTGTAAGAATGGTGTGGAATCTCCATAACTGGTAAGGATTTATTCATCCGCTCATGCCGGGAGGCAGCGTTTACTCGCTTCGACTGAATTTGATACTCGACGCTTTTCTTCAAAAAGCTAAACCGTTCCGCTAATCGCGAACGGTTTCCCGTATAAAATAAGGTCTTCATCGAGCAAACCGGTAAAGTACTAGAATAACGAGACAGTATTTGCTTCCTTTTTAGGAAATCGCATTTTTAATACGTTGTAAGAAATTATGCAAGACACACTTATTTATTCTTGTTCAATTTAACTTTTTAGACAAATTTCAAAGATTTTCGAAGAGCCAGTGAAAGCTCACCGAAATTGCGTCTTCCGAAGGAAGAAGGAGCATGAAGGTGGAAGCTGGAATATTAGCAAAGCTTGGCTCCTTGAAAATCTAAAAAAGCGCTTTTGATTTCTGTTGGGGCTTTGGCTAAAAGAAATTGCCTAGCCGGCATGAGGCGGCCCTAAGTAACGAGCTTTTTCATTCCTGAGGTTAACAGCAATCCCACATTATTCTTTTATAGCATCTTATTTATCTAGGAAATTAGGAGCTTCGTAAGCCAAATCGTCTTTAACTGTCAATAAACTCCTCCTTAAAATTGATAAGGTACAATTTGGTAGTAGCTCTGGTAATAGCCGTGTACATCCAACGCATGTACTCCGTCCCCAACAGATTATCATTAACATAACCCTGGTCAACAAACACATTCTCCCATTGACCACCCTGCGCTTTGTGGCAGGTAATGGCATACGCAAATTTCACCTGGAGCGCATTGTAATAAGGGTCGTCCTTAATCTTTTGAAAGAGTAATTTACGATCCGTTACGTCCTGATAATCCATCATTACTGAAGAATACAATCGGTCCTGCTCTTCCCTGGTCAATGCAGGTGCCTCTGTATATATTGTATTCAAATTCAGTTGCACCTCAAAAGGTGCTTGTGTTGGATAATCCAGCATTCGAATATCACATCGGGCAAACCGGAACCCCCATTTTTCTTCAATGGCACCCACCGATAAGATTTCAATAACATCTCCGTTGGCAACAAACCCAGCCTTGCTTTTTGTATCCAACCAATAGTAGTTATTCTTAACCACCATCATCAAGTCTCCCACTTCCAATTCCGATTCGCGAAATAGAATCCTGTTCCTGATCTGCTGATTGTAGATATTAGCCATTTTATTGGAACGCGTTATTATAATGCTCTCCTCTATTCCATTACCAGAATAGGCCGACTGGAGTTCATCTTCCAGTTCATAGCCATCCAGGTTTATAACATCCGATCTATTTGGCTGTAGTAATGGCTGAATTTCCTGATTGATCAGTCGGTTTCGCTGAGAAGTAGCATTTTCCAATATGCCAGATCCTTCTTCCTGGCGTAGCACTTCTTTCAATTCCGAAAGCAGCGCGTTTCTACCGAAACTAGCCTTCAACATCTTTGGGCTCAGGCAGGGACTTACTCTCTCTTTAACGGGTGGCAACTGGGCCACATCTCCCAAAAAAAGGAGCTTGCATTGTTTACCTTCTTCGACATAGTTCAGCAGGTCTTCCAACAAATTGGAACCCGCATACATAGCACCATCCATTTGTGTGCTCCCACTAATCATAGATGCTTCGTCTACCACAAATAAGGTATTGGTACTTTTGTTACTGGCTCTTGCAAATGAAAAATCACGACCATTCTTTGATTCCAGTGCATAAATTCTTCGGTGAATGGTACTTGAAAACTGGCCTGAGTATTTAGCCAATACCTTAGCGGCTCTACCAGTGGGTGCGAGTAACACCGTTTTCATTCCAATACTATCGAGTGATTTGGTTAATGTACGTACCAGCGTCGTTTTTCCGGTTCCGGCATATCCCCTTAAAATAAATAGATGATCGGGAGTTTCATTGTTGAGAAAACCAGCAAACTTTTTTATGAATCGAAACTGATCTTGTGTTGGATTCAGGTTAAGATTTTTAACTAATAATTCAATTATTTCGTTCGATTTCACTGAGTCAAAAGTAGGCCAATAATGGCGGTTTAAAAGAGGTATGATTTATGTTTACCGCTTAGCCTGAAATAAGTAAATGAAACTATTGTAATTTAAAAAAAATTGTAAGTTTGTCAGCCTTCAAAAATGGCTTAAACACTAGTAAATACTATGAATATTATTAAAAAGATTTACGCTCCCCTAATCATTGCACTAATGGGTTTGGCATTGATAATCTACGGCTTTGCTAATGATCAGCTTCCGTTATTTATGTTGGGTGCATTTGCCTTCTTGATTGTTGGTGTAATTGCTACATTAAGCTCATTGGATATATTTAGTAAAGGAGTTAGAACCATCATATTGTTTGTAATGATGGCCTTTTCCGTTGTTCTTATTTGGTTGGACTACAAAGCGATAAAAGATCCTCTTGACTTCCAGAAGGAAAAACAAAGAAGATACCAGTACGTCATTCAAAACCTAAAAGATTTACGCCAGGCTCAAATGGCATACAAAAGTCAGTATGGCAAGTACCTGGGCAGCATGGATTCTTTGATGGATTTCATTAATAATGACTCCATATTACTGATAGTTTCAAACGGAACCGTTCCCGATGGAATGACTCAAACACAAGCTATTGATTCAGGATACCTTGCTATTGATACATCTAAGGCGCCCGCCGCCACTACCATATTCGACCAAAAGTACCTTTCCGATCGAAAGGTTCCTTTTAGCCTCGATTCGTTAGCTTATGTGCCATTTAGTACAAGCATGTTTACAGTGGAAGCTTCCATTATTGAAAGAGGTAAAGTTAAGGTACCGGTGTTTTTAATAACCGATGCAGCCCCATATGATGAAATGGATGTTATGATGGTTGGTTCCTTGGTTGACCCCACTACCGCAGGAAACTGGGGTGAATAAATTGCATTCTGGAAAAACTTCACGTCGAATCGGGTTATCTGTGGGTAAGCGACAGCTTCGATTCAACCTTTTGTCACAATTATTTCCTATACGGTATACTGGAGAACGATCGGTTCTCGGTTTGTGTCATTGACGAGTCTCAGGCCGATTTAATGGCCGTGCAGGTAGTTGATTCAAAGCAGATGCTTGAGAATGATCAAAACCTGATTGATGCCATTGGAAAGATTAAGTTTATTCGCAACGACTACCGCAAAATGTTAGTTGCCGTACAATCGAACCGAAACTGCTTGCTCCCCTCTGCTCCACAGGCCGAATTGAAGCAACTGGCTGAATTGGAAATTATTCCGCCAAATGAGAACGAACAATGGGTTGCTCAATCCATTCTATCCGGTAAATTAAGCCTCCTAAGTGTTTGTAGCAGCGAAGCCATTAAGACACTCGAAAACAACTTGTCGAATGTGAAAATAGAGGCGTTACCAGCGGTTTTTATTGAAGAAGGAGAACGTCTCACCAAGTTTAAACCGGAAGCTATTTGTCGATGGTTAATTTCTAAGGAGATTTCCTATTTGTGCATTTTTGATAACAAGGAGTTATTGATATTCAATCAATTTGAAATTGACAATACCGAGGACCTGCTTTACTATACATTAAACGTATTTGAACAACTTAAACTCACAGCCGATCAGGTGCAGGTTGAAATTAGTGGTAAAAGCAAATCATTTGAATTGGACGCTAAACTAGCCAATGAATACCTACCCAGCCTTTCAAGGCAATTTGATATCCAGGGATTAAAAGCAGATCTAATCAACGACAGCTCAATAACAGAAAACTTTACCCTGCTAAACATGTTTTTGTGCGGATAATAGGTGGCAAACTAAAAGGAAGAAGATTACAGGCCCCTAAAAATCTACCCGTTAGACCCACTACTGATTTTGCCAAAGAAGCATTGTTTAATGTCCTGAACCATAAAATCGATTTCGAAAACACTAATCTTTTGGATTTGTTTTCCGGAACTGGAAATATTAGCTATGAGTTTGCATCCAGGGCTTGCCCATCCATATTATCAGTAGAACAAAACAACAACTGCATTCGATTTATAAAAAAAACTTCTGAAGAACTTGGGTTATCGATTAATACAGTAAAAGCCAATGTATTTCGTTTGATCGCTAAACCGGCAAAAAACACCTTCAATGTCATTTTTGCTGACCCACCTTATGAAAATAAAGAACTAACTACCATACCCGATTTAATATTTAAAAATGAATGGCTCACTCCTAATGGACTGCTAATTGTAGAGCACGGTCCGCATACAAGTTTTGAAAGCCATTCTCATTTTGTTGAAGAAAGAAGTTATGGTCATGTTCACTTCAGTTTTTTCGAATGATGACTGGATGACTAATTTTGTAATGTACAAAACGTATACATGAAGATTGCAATATTTCCGGGAAGCTTTGATCCGATTACAGTCGGTCACGAATCAATCATTAGAAGGGCCTTGCCGCTTTTTGATAAAATAGTAATTGCCATTGGTGTCAATTCCAGTAAACAATACATGTTTAGTCTCGAAGACCGAATTGGGGGTTTAATCAAGTGTTTTGAGAATGAGCCGAAAATTGAAATTGACCATTATACAGGCTTAACCGTAGACTATTGTAGAAAAAAGAATGCCTCGTTTATTCTAAGGGGGCTACGGGTTGCAGCTGATTTTGAATTTGAAAGGAACATTGCCTTAATGAACCAGGCCATGCACCCTGATATAGAATCCATCTTTCTAATTAGCGAGCCCAAATACTCAGCAATCACTTCTTCCGTTGTAAGGGACATCATTCGTAATAATGGAGATATAAAACAGTTTGTACCTTCATCCTTTAAACTGAAATGAAACACATCTCTATCCTGTTTTTTTTATTGCTGATTGGAGTTCAGCCTATCTACTCAGTGACCATTTCGGGCCACTGTAAGGCCTACAAGGGAAAAAAAATTGAATTGGTTGCCTACTACGATCTATTCAACCAACTGCCCGATGTAATTGAAGCTCAGGTTATCAAAGAAGATGGTAGCTTTAGTTTTAACTATAAAACCAAGATCACTAGGCGTATTTCACTTAGAATAAAAGATTATAAGGCTAATTTTTACATTACACCGAAGGGTAATTACAAGGTAAATTTGAACGAGTTCAACCCTAAATCTGCCCCTCCGTTAAGCCCAAATAAATACCTGACTTTTGATTTTTTAGAACAGGATACGGATAGTCTTAACTTCAAGATTATTGAAATAAATAGGATTTTATCTAATTATCAACGTGAGTTTTATGTTGATTACTTAAATAATAGAATTAAACCGAAAATACCCATTCTCGAAAGAAGACTAAACATTGATAGTACCCAATCGGACTACCTTACAGACTACAAACGATTTATGCTTGCCAGGCAGATGCTTTTTGCCCGCTATTCCAAAAAAGAAATTTTTAAGGAATACATTGAAGAAAGGTATGAATTACAAAACGAGGCCTACACCGAACTTTTTACTGAATTCTATGGCAAATGGCTCAATCGATATATGTCGAACGACGATATTAACTGGCTGGTTAATTCAATTGAAAATACCGATCTTGATAGTTTAAAGCTCTTATTCAGACGAAATGATTTTATGCAATCAGAAGAATCGCTGGAGATGGTTATGGCCAAAGAACTCTTTAGGGAAAGTCAGCTATCACAACGTTATCAACGCAAAAAGCTGATCCTCCTGCTCGACACGTTAGCAGAAACCACCAGGTTTAATAACGTGTACCGGACTTGCCAATACTATACCTACATACTAAACAAACTAAAAGTTGGTTCGAAAGCACCACCATTCAAACTGGAAAACCAAGACAGTAATTTAGTAAGTCTTAATGCCTTTAAGGGGAAGTATGTCTATCTTGGATTCTGGTCAAATAACTGCCCGTCGTGTAAAAAGGCCATGGTGTTAATGAACAGCTTTTATACGCAATACAAAGACAGCATTGAAGTTGTGAGCATCAACGTGGATGAGGGTGAAAACCCTACCAACCAGCTACTTAAAACAAATGGTTACAACTGGACCTTTTTAAATGGCAGTGGTAATCTTAAACTCAGGGACGATTACAGCGTTTCGGGCCTTCCATTGTATTACTTAATTGGTAAAGATGGAACAATATTACAATCGCCAGCACAGGAACCCGGTGGAGGAATAGAATTACTATTTAAATATCTTTTTGATAGTCAGACAACTAAAAAGGAAGATATTTGGGATTGGGATCAACCGATTCGTGATAAGAACTAATGCGAATCTCGTGTAAATTATCTTGCTATTTTTATACTTTTGGGTTATTCTCATGAAGGCTTATATTGCTCAACTGTCGCCATTAGGAATTGCTTTGATAGTCTTATCGAGCCTTCTGCTTTCATTTTCTTACCATCCACCGGTAGAACAGGGCAAGCTTACCATTTCGGGTAAGGTTAAAAATGCAAATAACAAGATACTGGATAGTATTTCTATCATAATTACCGATAGCACGGGGCGCCTAGCACTGGACACCATTAAAACAGATAAAAAGGGTAAATTCAAATATGAATTTGAGTACAACCAAAATTACCGGATGCACTACGTTGCAAAGGGTTACCTTAAGTCTTTCGATTTAATAAAAACAGAGGTTCCTAAAAGCAAACTCTATAAAGATTTGTACGGCCCAACGCTGGTGGTCACACTTTTTGATAGTACGGCAGACGTTAACCGCCGTGCCATACAGCGGCATCCATTTTACGTTATCTACTTTGATAAATCGCTGGACATGTTTATTGAGGATGTGGAAAGTGTAACTGCCTATTTGGATGAGGTTATAAAACCAAATGTTGGAGAAATGTATGTGTCCGGAGTTTTTCAGGATACACTAGTCGATACATTCAGGGTGCGAATCCTGGCGGAAGATACTTTAGGCTTTTTATTGGCAGAAACTCAATCGAACGAAGATGGTTCTTATAAAATTTCCTTACCCTTGATGAACAAGGTTAAGTTGAAATTCGTTTCAGACAACCACTATGAATCCTTTGCCATGGTCAACACCAAGGTAAAACCGGAGAGCAATTCAGGTAACGACTATGTTGTTAAACAGGATTTTACACTTGTAAATAAAGTGGATACTACCGTTAACGAAGATGCATTTGACAAACCAATTGCCCGGGTAGAACACTTTGAGGGAAGCGATGATTTTGTTGAAAACCCAGCAGTGGCAACACGATTTACCAACGAATTGATGGTTGGAAATCGGCGCATGCAGTTTAGTGGCTATTTGACTTCTCGCGAAGGAACCGCTTTTAAAAATACCAATATTCAGGTTCGCGACGGCGATGTTTTGGTCGAAGAGGTAGTGGTTGATTCCAATTACTTTAAAGTTGATCTACCCTATCAATCCATTGTCCATGTTAGGTTTAAAACCAATGACTATCACGATAGCTATGTCTCTTTCAACACCAACATGGATGTCGACAATACAGATAAGAAAAACGAAGTTAAAGCCAATGTTGAGTTGATAAGCCGTGACCGATCGGATATAAACCCCAAAGCATTTCAGTATCCGATGTACAAATATTACTACAGCAACAATGACCAATCATTTGTGAATGATAGTGTTACCAAAGACTATTTTATTGCGGAGCTTAATACCCCTATTGAAGTTCCGGATACCGCAGTAAGCAAGAACTTTGTTACCATTCGTGGTGCTGTGATAGATCCCAGTAGAAATGGAAAATCGGTACCGAATGCTCGCGTACGTATCTTAAATAAAGATCGAGCAATGACTTCGTCCTTTAGCACGGATAAAAAAGGCCGGTATTCCGCTACCCTAGGTCTCAATAAAGTCTATTTTCTTGAAGTAGAAGCAGACGAATATTTTGCTACACAAATTAAGTTCGATACCCATGTACCAGAAGGAATGGATGGTTCAGATCTGGAAGATCATCCAAGTACGAACCTGGAAATATTGCATTCAGATATGGAGATTTCGGATGAAGAAGGAAACCGGTATAGAATGCGTCAGGAGATGCTAGAACAAAACGAATCTATGGCGTATTATTTTAATGATACCGTCAAGGAGTTTGTCGAAGATCCAGCCGTGTTTGACCAATTTGCATTGGCAATTATAGAATACAAGGAACCTGTTGAACCTGAAATTCCTGCTGTAACATTAGCTCAAATTGAGGAAGCTAAGAGATTGGAAGCCGAAAAAAACAAACCTAAGCAGCCCGATATGAGACTTGCCGGAAAGGTAAATGACGAAAGGAATCAGCCTGTGGCTGGTGCCAGTGTTGCACTATATGAAGGAAAGAAAAAAGTTGGGGAGGGAAAAACCGATAGTGCGGGTAATTTTAATATGGGCCTTCCTGTTCAAAGAGAAATGGTTTTAAAAGTCGAGGGCAAGGGTTTATATCCTGTTACCGCTGACATCAACACCATCTACCCTGATTCGCTTGAACCTAAAAGCGAGATTTTGGTGCTTCCCGACTTAAAAACATATACCACTTCCAACGTTGGAATTAACCCTGCTGCATTTGACGACCATTGGCAAAAAATTACGTATGACCCATCGACCAACCGTTTTGTTACTGATGATGAAACACCAAAATTGTATGCTAAAAAATTGAATTCGACACCTGATAATCAATACCTGGCTGTGGAAGGTAGAGCAAAAGACCAAAAAGGAAGGAACATTGGTGATGCTCAGATTATTGTCACCTCCAATGGAGTTGTAGTTGATACTGTATACTCGGACAAAAAAGGAAAGTATAACATTAAGCTGGAGTATCAAAAAGACTATCGTATGCAGGTGATCAAAGAAGGTTATCAAAGCACATTTGCAGCTGTGAGTACCAATACCTCCAAGGAGAAAGAGAGGTTAATCGACAAAAAGGTAAAAAGCCTAAATCTATTACTTGTCAATAAAAATGAGAAGAACATAAACAATAAAGTTTTCTCTAAACCCTATGCCAGAATCGCCTATGACCCCCAATTGGATGAGTTTGTCGAAGTGGGTTCAATTACAGAATCCTTCATTGCTGACCTATTTATAGAAGAAGAAAAGCCCGACAAGAAAAAGAAAAAAGAATACCAACTTAAATCTAAAACGGTCCTTGCAAAAGCCGAGTTTACCTCTGAGAAAGGATACAAAGAATACACATCGTCTGCTGGTGCAGCAAAAGAAGCAGCTCAAAAAAGAAGTCAGAACCAAAGCCAGGCACAGAAGTCGGTTTTCATGGGTACTTTTCACAATGCCATTTCTGGAATACAGGGAGAACGAAGAGCAAAAATTCAGGATGTAACGCTCTCACTTAACGAAATCTTTAATGCCCGGGTTGCCCTAACAGGCCAGGATAAAAAGAAAATTGATGAGAACATGGCTGAAGCTGCCGAACAAAAGAATGACTTTAACGATATTATTTCTTCCGCATTGGGCATGCGTACCGATGGCGGAGATTTAGTATCCACCGACAGTACTTTTAATGTTTACCTGTTGCCAAGAATTAAACACCTCGATCAAGGCAAAAAGATCTACAGCATTTCTCGTGACCAGGTATACGTTAAGGGAATTATGACTGAATATGTTGAAACCACTGATTGGTTTGTGTGGGACAACTATTACAAAAACAACAAAAAAATAAGTGAAAGCAGTTATAGGGCAGAATTAGATTCAATTAAGCGAATCGGTTACCTGTTGAATTAATAGGTACTCCTCTTCTACCGACAGTCCAAATTTCTTTTTTCTTCACAAGGTCATCATGCACTAAGTTTGTTGGAATTGAAATGGTTGATATTCTATTTGAAAAATCCTTAACCAAAACTTCATTTGCCCGAGGTTGGCAATGTAAGAAACACTTGTGGTACCATCGAAACCAACCCATAGTAAACCCTGAAATTGAGAAGCAAACTCAGATTTTCAGAACCATTGGAAATCCTATTCAGGAATTAGCCTTTAAACAATTTCCAGGAGGAGTTAATTGTCACGTTCAAAACACTGATAACGAGAAAGACTGGAGCCAGTCACTAAAGAAAACGAAAGAACAAGTTCAAAAGGGAATCACTACCCTGTATCACGCAACGTTTCAGTACAACGATTTGCTCTGCGATATTCACATATTATCCAAAAAGGGAGACGCCTGGGAAGCTTATATCGTTAAAAATGCAACGCGAGTCTCAGAGCAGAACCTGATAAATGCTGCCTATCAGTATTGGGTTATTGAACAAGCCGGATTTAAGCTCTCTAAAATTGCGTTTTTAGTTATTGACAACAAATACGTAAGACAAGGAGACATTAATCGTAACAAGCTATTTAAACCAACCAATGTTACTCAAAAAGTAACCCGTTTGCTGCCCAAAATAAAACAGGACGTGAATGAGCAGATCAAGGCCTTAAACAGTTTCAATAAGCCGAAAATTGAAATCGGTCAGCACTGCACAGAGCCGAGGCCCTGTCCGTACCAAAAACAATGCTGGGACAAAGTACCTTCAAATTCCGTTTTTGATTTGGTTGGCTTTTCAAAGGTTGCTGCCTTTCAATTTTGGAAAAGTGGAATTAAAAAAATCAATCAGATTCCATTGAAGCATGAACTTTCTACAAATCAGGAAATTCAGCGTCAAAATAAAATCAGGATAAATACTGATGCTATTGCACGTTTTTTAGAAGGTTTCCACTACCCGCTTCTATTCATCGATTTCGAAGCATTTGTCCCCGCTATCCCCCAATTCCGGAATTCCCGCCCATTTGAGCTTATTCCGTTCCTATTTGCGGGCATTAAGATGGCAGCAGAAGGTAAAAAACCGATTCCCGTAAGTTATATCTGCCCGGTAGACCGCGACCCTCGTCTCGAATTTGCACAAAGGCTTTTAGAGGTTACTTCCGGGGTAAACACCATTCTGGTTTACGATCCACTGACCGAAAAAAACATAATTAACAGGCTCATCAATCAATTTCCTGAATTTGAGGAAGACCTAAAGGATGTCAAAAACAAAATAATTGACCTTTCTATCCCCATTAAGCAAAAGGACTACTACTTACCCCAAATGAAGGGATACCATAGCATGAAGCATGTACTGCCGGCTATTTCAAAAGAACACCACTACCGCAATCTGGAGATACAATCAGGGAGAATGGCGGCTACCACCTACCAAATGCTACGTTCTATGACCGATAAAACGGAAATTGAAAAGCAACTGGATAACCTGCTTGTATATTGTGAGCGTGACGCAATAGGACTCCTAAAAGTCTACGAAGCACTTCGCAATGCAACCAAATAACTATTTAGGGTTCAAAGGCCAGAAAAACTATGATTATTTAATCGCTAACAAAGGTTAAGTTGCCTAGCCTTACCTAGCCTTTTTGATATATTTGTGACTATAATCTAACTCTTAAATCAAGAAATGAAAGTCGTAGTATTTGCAGGTGGTAAAGGAACACGAATTTCGGAAGAATCTCACCTTCGCCCGAAACCGATGATTGAAGTTGGTGGCAAACCCATACTGTGGCACATCATGAAACAGTACGCGCACTGGGGCCACAACGAGTTTATCATTTGCCTGGGTTATAAGGGTTACATGATTAAGGAATATTTCCTGAACTATTTTACCCACAATAGTGACGTTACCGTGGACTTATCCAATAACCAGGTCGAGGTTCATCAAACGAATGCTGAAAACATAAAGGTTACCCTGGTTGACACCGGATTGGAGACTATGACAGCAGGTCGACTCAAACGAGTTCAGTCTTATGTTGGTAACGAAGAGTTTATGCTCACCTATGGCGATGGTGTGTGTGACATCAATATGGACGATCAGCTAGCCTTTCACCGAAGTCATAATAGATATGCAACCATGAGCATTGTACAACCGGGAAGTCGTTTTGGAATTATCGACCTGGATGAAAATGACATGGTAAATGAATTTATTGAAAAGCCTAAGGAAGATGGCGCCTGGATTAACGGGGGCTTTTTTATTCTAAAACCGGAAGTATTCAATTACCTCCCCGATAACTCCGATGATATTATGTGGGAACGTTTTCCACTTGAGGGTTTAACCAAAGACAATCAGCTGGCAGCATACCGCCATCATGGATTTTGGAAATGCATGGACACCTTACGCGATAACCAGGACTTGAATACCATGTGGGATTCAGATCCGAAATGGAAATGTTGGTAATTAGAATTAACTAAAGCGAGTATTTTGAATTTTAACGAATTAAAGTCAACATACGAAGGAAAGCGAGTTCTTCTAACCGGTCACACCGGATTTAAAGGAACCTGGATGACCCTTATGCTAAAGCTGTTGGGTGCCGAGGTTAAAGGCTATGCCCTTCCTCCAATAGAACACAATGCTTTGTACCACGAGGTAAGAGCTGAATTGTATTGCGATTCGGTAATAGCAGATGTTAGAAACCGGGATAAAGTAGAACGGGAGATTACCAAATTCAATCCCGATTTCATTTTTCATATGGCGGCTCAGGCCCTGGTGCTGGAGTCGTATAAAAACCCGGTAGAAACCTACCAAACCAATGTAATGGGTACGCTGCATGTGCTGGACTCCTTAAAAAGCCTGGACTATCCCTGCAAGACCATTGTAATAACCACCGACAAGGTTTACGAAAACTTTGAGCGGGAAGAACCTTACGAAGAAAGTGAAAGAATGGGCGGATTTGACCCCTACTCCAATTCAAAAGCTTGTTGTGAATTGCTTACTTCTTCATACCGGTCGTCTTTTTTTAATCCCGATAAGTATAATCTGCATAGACAGAGCATTGCCACCGTACGATCCGGAAATGTAATTGGCGGTGGAGATTGGTCAGGAAATAGAATCATCCCTGATTTGGTTCGGTCGCTGTTTAACAACGAAATGCTTATCGTAAGAAATCCAAAGGCTGTAAGGCCCTGGCAACATGTACTGGAACCTTTGCATGGGTACCTGACCCTGGGGGCTCATATGGATAAAGATCCAATAAAGTACGCTACTGCATATAATTTTGGTCCTAACGTAGAAGACCAGTTGAATGTGGAAGAGCTGATAAAAGAAGCCATAAGGATTTGGGGCAGCGGAAACTACAAAGTTTCTCACAATCAGAATCAGCCACACGAGGCTAATTTACTTCGACTTGATATTGAGAAAGCCAAAAAGGAATTAAATTGGACTCCGCAATTCGATTCTAAGAAAGCAATATCTTATACCTTGGAATGGTATAAGGCAGTTCATGATGAAAAAGACATAAAAGAATTTACTTTCGATCAAATTAAAACCTACTACGGTATTAATGAATAGTATAATAGCAACTGATCTTCCTGGTGTATATGAAATTGACTTTTTTCATGTAAAAGACAGCAGAGGAACATTTGTTAAAACTCTCCATAAAGATTTCTTACTTGAACATGAACTCGAAGGCAGCTTTGCAGAAAGTTTTTATTCCATAAACAATAAGAACGTAATTCGTGGAATGCATTTTCAGTATCCACCTGACGACCACGCTAAAATTGTTTACTGCACACATGGGAAACTACTGGATGTTATCTTAGATCTTAGAAAAAATTCACCGACTTACAGTATGTATACTAGCATTGAGTTATCGGCCAGCAATTATAGAGGTGTATATTTACCCAAGGGAACGGCTCATGGATTTTGCACCCTGGAAGATCACACTTGTATGACCTATCTGACTTCAACAGTACACAGCCCTGATAACGACGGTGGCATTTTGTACAACAGCTTTGGATTTGATTGGCCGGTAAACGATTCAGTCCATTCAGATCGAGACCTTACTTTCCCGACACTTAAAGACTTTAAAACACCATTTTAATATGAAAAAATCATTATATACCAGCGTATTTATGCTGTGCTTCAGCATCGCTACAATTGAATTATTCGCACAAAAGGATACCGAATTTGAGTTTATTGAAAGTGGCGAAGTCAGAATTGAAGCCCAGGAGTTTTATAGTGGTGATGAACCCGATTATGAAAAAGCCATTGAACTACTGAGTAAAATTAACGAAAACGACACCAATTATTACAACGTACAGTACGACATTGCCTATTTCTACTACCTCGATAGCAACGACACCAAATGCGTTGAAGTTTGTGACAAGGTCCTGGTAAGGCCAAATGACAAGACATCGGATTTTATAAACATTAAAGGGCTGGCATTAAAAAGACAGGGCAACTATACCGCTGCAATCAATTTATACAAAGAGTATATAAAAGAATATCCTAAGGATTATCTGTTGTTCAGCAACTTGGCCAATTCGTACTACAAGAACAAAGAGTACCAAAAGGCTTACGACTATTATAAGATGTCGCTCAAATTGAACCCCTACAATACAAGTAATCACAGGATGCTGGGGTATTTGTTGGCTCAAAACGGACAGCTAACCGCTGCTGCATTAAGCTACCACATGGCATTATTAATCAAACCCAAGGCAAAGGTTTCCAATGAAATTATCTACTACGTAGAAAAAATGATGTCTGATGAGCATTCGAAGAATGATAGCATCGTTGTTGTAGACCCAGATATCCCTGAATACTTTGATGAAATAGACCAGATACTGAGGAATCGTTTAGCGCAAAATGACAAATACAAGGTTAAATCTGCTTTCGATTTTAGGATTATTAAATCAAGTCAGTTGATGTGCGAAAAAATGCAAGATCCGGGAAATGATACTACATACTGGAATCGTTTTGTAACCCGAAATTTCTATGATATCTGGAAGAACGATATTTATGAAGGATACTCCTATTACTTCTTTCAAAGCCTAACCAATACCCGATTAAAAAAACAAATTGAAAAACGTTCCGGTGCAATTGAGAAGTTTCAAAACTGGGCCAAGGAAAACATTACCATAAACGTATTAATTGATCGAAGGAAAGTTGACAAAAACTTTACCCCTACTCAGCTGTCGTTTTACAAAAACAATCACTTGTATGGGTACGGACCTGTAAACGACGATTTCTCTGCCCGAATTAATAACTGGGAATATTTCCATTCTAACGGTAGGCTGTTATCCGAGGGAGAATATAATGCTGAAGGAGAGAGAAATGGCGAGTGGAACTGGTACCTTGAAAACGGGCTTCGAAATGAAACCGCAAACTACAACAACGGAAAGCTGTTAGGTGTCTACAAAAAATACAATGATATTGGCATTTTAACCCAACAGTATTCATACAACGAAGACTCTAAAATTGAAGGAGAAGTATTGCTCTACTACGATAATGGAGTGAAATCAGGAATTCTTCAGTTTAAAAATGGCCAGCGAAGTGGAGTTGAAAAGAAGTTTCATTCGAATGGAAAAATAAAATTTACACTCAACTACGAAGAAGGAATTGCAGCTGGAGAATATAAGAGCTATTATGACAACGAACAGCTTTCAATCGAAGCTATCTATGTCGATAATAACATGGATGGTGAATACACAAGCTACCATAGAAATGGCAAGGTTCTAAGTACAGGCCAAATGAGTAAAGGCGATATGACCGGAGGCTGGGAGTTCTACTACGACAATGGAATTTTAAAGAAGGAAGCCGAATACAAAAAAGGGTCGGAGATTGGTGAAGTAAAAAGCTACTACAAAAACGGAAAGCTTAAGAGTGTCAAAATGCTGGATGAATCGGGTAAGGAAAATGGCACCGTAAAAAATTACGATAGAGATGGCATCTTGTATGAAACCTATGAGTATGATAAGGGAATTATCTCGGCCATAAGAAGCTTCGATAAAAAAGGGAGAATGACCCACAATTTTGAAAGGGAAAAGGCCGTGCTGGAATTCGAAAGTTATTCACCGAGAGGAATTCTGGACGGAACAGGAAGCTTCGACAAAAAGGGACGTACCGGTCATTGGGTTTATTACACCGAAATTGGAGTTAAGGAGAGCGAGATGGATTATGTTGAGGGTGAAGTTGAAGGAGAATACCTTTCCTACCACCCTAATGGTAAAATAAGGGTTAGGCAATTTTATGATGAAGGAGTAAGAGACAGTATCTATTTAAAATACCATCAGAATGGTCGCTTAAACCATGTAGCTTATTTTATTGATGCGGACCTTCAGGGCCTGTACTTTATTACTACTCCGATGGGAGATACGCTCGAAAAAGAATATTACGTGGACGGTAACATCCATGGCAGAAATTACTACTACGTAAAAGGGAAAAACGGAAAGCAGCTAAAAAGAGTCTATACCTATTACAAAGGAACCTTAATGGGTGTAGAAGAGTACGATGCTGAGGGAAAAATGATCAATGAAATAAAATTCGACAAGGGTAATGGAAGGCTCGAATTACACTACCCCAACGGAGAACTTTATAGCATTCAGAATTACGAAAATGGTAATATACAAGGGAAAGTAACCTACTTCTGGGCTGGGAATGTGCGACTTAATGCAAATTTTAAAGACGATAAGCGAGAAGGGAAATGGACCTGGTACCACCTTAATAAAAAAGTGTCTTCCGAAGGGGCTTACAAACAAGGTAAGCAAGTAGGGCGATGGGTCAATTACCACGACAATGGCAAACCTTACTGGGTGAGAACCTACACCAATGATGAACTAAATGGCCTGGATACTTTTTATCATGCTAATGGTAAAATTAGCACCATTGCGAATCGTGCTGATGACGTTAGAGAAGGTGCCAGTAAGTATTTCAATCCCAATGGGACCTTGTACTTTGTTCGGTATTACTACAAAGGAGAGGTTATTGGATACAGTTATCCCGATGCCAACGGCAAATTGAAACCAATGATAGAATTTGACAAGGGAAATGGAAAAGTACTTACCTACTTCACCAATGGTAAAAAGGCATTTGAAGTGGAATATGTAAATGGCGTTTATCATGGTCCTTACAAGGTATACTATGACAATGGCAAACTCTGGAAATCGATACCGCAGTACTACGGAGACAACGAAGGAGTTCGCAAGGAATATTATGATACTGGTATTTTAAAAAGCGAGCAACAGATGAAAAGCGACAACATGGAAGGTGAATGCAAATATTATCATCCCAATGGGAAGCTGAAACGGAAAAGTGAATATTGGAACGATGAAAAGCATGGCACTACCCTGCTTTACGACGAAAGCGGCAAACTAACAAAAACTCAAATTTGGTTTGAGGGAGAATTAATGGAAGAGATATGATGAGGCTGTTACTATCCATAATTGTGGCTTTGCTTGCTGTACAAGGAATTGCAGCAAACTCCGTGGTCGATTCGCTCAAGGCTAAACACCCTAATTCTGACGGGGTTTATATTGAAAATAACACTTCCATTCTATTAAGTGTTCACAAGAAAAAAGGACTAATCATTACTTCCAATTTCTACGAACACCGTATGTTTCTCAACGATCAGGCGCGATTATATTCTAAAGAAAGTGTTCGCTACGGATATCACCTCGATATTGACAATGTGGTTGCTTATTCGGTAGTGCCGGGCGAAAAAAAGCCCCAGCGGTTCAACGTGACTGAATTTGACACAACAGATGAGTATTCGAGTTCCATATTCTACAACGATGGAAAAAACCTTGAATTTCATTTTAATGGATTACAAAAAGGTGCAAGCAGCTACCTCTCCTATTCTGAATTAGAGAAAGAAGAACACTTTTTTGGCTCCTGTTATATGGGAAGCTATCTTCCTATAGAAAAAGGTGTTTTGAGGGTTGAGTTTCCAAAACATTTAAAACTAAACTACCAGGAAGTAAATTTTGAGGGATACAACATAACCTTTGAGAAAACTGAGAACAAGAAAAATTACGTGTATCAGTGGATATTTAAAGATATTCCCAAATACAAATACGTAAATCGTGCGGTGGCACTACCCTACGTTTTTCCGGTAGTTCTTTTTCAAATTGCGGAATACCAATTGGGAGACTCCACGGTAAAAGTAATTCCTGATTTAGATGGTCTTTATAAGTGGTACTATACCAGCATTAAGAACAGCAAAGAGGCAAAAGACGATAGCCTTAGAACTTTTGTAGAAGAAATCATTAAAGACGACAGTACGGAATTGGATAAGGTGAGGTCGGTTTTTAATTGGGTTCAAAACAACATCGAGTATGTAGCAATAGAATACGGTAGCGGAGGTATTATTCCACGAGAAGCGGGACTTGTCTATCAGCGTAGATATGGAGACTGCAAAGACATGAGTTGTTTAATTCATAAAATGCTAAACAGTGTTGATATTGAAAGTAACATGACCTGGGTGGGCACTCGGAGACTCCCGTACAAGTACAGCGAAATACCTTCACCGCTTATCGATAACCACATGATATGTTCATACGAAACCGACGACAGTACCTACTTTCTGGACGCTACTGATAAGTTTGTTCCTTTTGGCGCTCCTACGGCTATGATACAGACCAAAGAAGCATTGGTGGAAAAAGGCCCAAGCAATTACAAAATCAAAAAAATACCAAGTATGCCGGCCTCGTTCAGTGGAAAAAAAGACAGCTGTATTTTAAGGCTGGAAGACAAGGAAATAAAAGGAAAGTGTATCTGCGAATTTAAAGGATACACGGCAGGAAGCATTCGACATTACCTAGACAGCAAGCAGGGAGAAGATCGGGAGAAATACATCAGAAACCTGGTTCGGAAGGGCAACAATAAATTTTATCTCGATAAATATGAACTGACCAATGAAATGGCTAAAGACAAACCACTTTTGGTAAAATATGAGTTCACTCTGAAGGATTATGCACAGCAGGTAGATAACGAAGTGTATTTGAACCTTAATATTAGCAAATACCTTAAAAGTGGGAAATTCGATAAGGAACAATTTATTTATGATTTCAATGGCGAATACGCTTTTTACGAAATCGAAATCAACACCCTAAAGCTTGATGACGGTATGACTGTGGATTACCTACCGCCTAACGGCATGCAAAGCAAAAACGATTACTCCTACTCCATTCAATACAGCAGTTCGCTCGGTGAAGTTTCGGTTAGAAATGAAGTTAAAATAGATTACCTACTCTTTCCAACTACACGATTCGATGAATGGAACAAAGTAGTTAAGAGTATTAATAAAGATTATAGCGAATCCCTGCTATTAAAAAGAAAAACCCAATAGAATTATGAAAAACCTGTTTATTGCCATTATCGCATTAGTCTTTAGCCCAATTCTTTCGGCACAAGAAGATTATTCTCCCTATCACGAAAAAATTGAGTTTGAAAAGGAACCCAAAAATGAGAATTTAACGGAGTCTGATACTTCCAGCTACGGAATTCATCTTATAGATCGTACTGTAGTCGATATGTACTACGACCAGGAACGTAAAGGTGGATTAATGGAATACAGAACCTATCATAAAAAGATAAAGCTAACAACGAACCGATCCATCAAGCAAAACAACAAGGTCTATTTTAACCTGAATAACGCGGTAGACCTGGTGGAAGCCAAAGCCAGGGTGATCAAATCGGACAATTCAATTATTAATCTAAACCCGGATGACATTAAAGAAGCTGAGAACTTTGAAGAATATGGAAGGTTTAAATACTTTGCCTTTGAAGGGATTGAATTGGGTGCCGATATCGAATACATATATACCATAAAGCGAAACCCGGATTACAATGGCAATCGTTTTTTACTTCAGGGAGAAGCAGAAAGAAACAACGTTGAATTTATTTTAATTGCTCCTTCAAATTTGTATTTCGATTTTGTTTCGCTTAATGGATTTCCTGAGGTAATAAGAGACACCAACGATACTACGGTCAATTTTTATTCCGCTCAGGTAGATAAAATGTCGCGACTTGAATCAGAAGACTATAGCAGTTACACCACTTCGCGCCAGGGAGTTATGTACAAATTGGATTACAACGGTGCAAGCGGAAGCAAAAATTTAGTGAGTTATACCCAGGCCGCGCAAAACATTCATGTAAACATGCACTACAATGTTAGCAGCGCCGACCTTAAAAGTTTGAGTTCGTTGAGCAAGAAGCTTAAGATCAGTAAAATGGATACCGAAGACAAACTTCGACACATGGAAAAGTTTATTAAGTCTAACTTGAATTCGGTGGATCAAAGTGGTGAAGATTTAGAGAGTATTTCCAAAATACTTGAAAATAAAAACTGCAACAACTCAGGATTAATGAAAGTTTACGTTAACTGGATTGAAAATGAAGGAATAGAGTATGAACTGTGCCTGGGAACAGAAAGGGATGAATTCCCTTTTGAAAAAGACTTTGAAATATACAATTGCCTGGGTGACTATTTTTTCTATTTCCCCGAAATAGATAAATACATGGTTCCCGATTATTGGGGGTATCGATTGGGTTACCTCCCTCCTTCATATACCGAGAACTATGCCCTGTTTATGAAAGAGGTTACGTTGGGAGATTTTACCACCTACATGTCTCGCGTTAAATGGGTGAAGCCAAGTTCAAAAGATATTACTTATACCAATTTAGATATGAATGTAGACTTAGGCGACTCTTTTGACAAAACTGAAGTATCGTTTGTAAAAACTGCCGCTGGTCACGAAGCGGCTATATTTCAAGCCTCTTATGAGAGCTTAAGCCAGGAACAGTTAAAGAACCTCGAGCCCGTATTTTTGGCTTTTTTTAATGACGAAGAAAAGGTCATTACGCAATCTTTTGAGAATACCAATCCTCTGGATGTGTTTCAAAAACCGTTTGTGATTAATGCTACGTTAGACTATCCCAACCTGGTGCAAAAAGCGGGTCCAAAATACCTGGTAAGTGTGGGTAAAATAATTGGCCCTCAATCGGAATTGTATCAGGAGAAAAAAAGGGAACTGGATATTGAACTCGATTATAACCATGGCTATTTAAGGGATATTGATGTTCAAATTCCTGAAGGATACCGAATTACTAATTTAAAAGACCTGGTATTTGACAAATCGGTGGAAATTGATGGCGAAAAAAAGATGATCTTCACCTCCAATTACAAGTTGGAAGGAAATACGCTTAAGATAAGCGTAAACGAATATTACGATGCGCTTCATTTGCCCAAGTCCAGATACGATGAGTTTAAAAGTGTGATTAATGCCGCTGCAGATTTCAATAAAGTTGTTCTTGTTTTTGAAAAGGGCTAGCCTTTTAACTGCTTTTTTTCTTGTCCTTTTTTCTTTTTCGAATCTAAAGGCACAAGAACAATTATCTCCCACATCTTCAATTTCCTTGCTTACCTGTGGAAGCGGGAGCGACCTCTACTCCATTTTTGGCCATACCGCCATTCGGGTAAAAGACACAGCCCAAAACCTGGATATAGTATTTAACTATGGTACGTTCCAGTTCTCCGATGACTTCTATGTTCAGTTTGTTATGGGGAAGCTCAATTATACGCTTTCCATTGAATCATTTGAGGGGTTCGAAAGAGGGTACAAATACGAAAACCGGTGGGTAGTAGAACAAGTGCTAAACCTAAACGAAGAAGAAAGAAATGATGTATACCAATTTTTAAGAACCAACTACTTACCCGAGAACCGGGAATATTTATACGATTTCTTCTACGACAACTGTTCAACCCGACCACGAGACGTATTTGAAACCGTTTTGGGGGATAAACTGGTTTACCACTTCCGAGACTACAAAAAAGATTCGACTTTCCATGATATGCTCGACGTTTATTTGGTAAACATGCAATGGGCCGATTGCGGAATGGACCTGGGATTGGGAAAAACGGCCGACCGGGTTTTAAGTGAACGAGAAAAAATGTTTTTACCCGATTACGTGCTTAGGGCGTATGATGAAGCAGAAATTAAACGCAGTACCGGCTCTGTACCTTTGGTATCCAGCAAAGCACTTATTGTTGAGTTCATCCCTATTCCCCAGCCCTTCGATTTTTATCAGCCCATGATTGTATTTTGGGTTTTGTTACTGGTTTATGTTCTGCTGGCTGCAATTCCTTTTACACGCAAAGTTTTGGTTCTATTAGACATTTTGCTCTATTTCCTGGTAGGCATTGCGGGATGCCTAATTCTGTTTCTATGGTTTGTTACCGACCACACCACCACCCAGGTAAACTTTGATTTGCTATGGGCCTTGCCCGTATATCTGTTTACGGCATTCGGTTTGTGGAAGAAGAAGAAACCCAATTGGTTGCGTCGGTTTTATTTGGCAGCGGCTATAATCAACGTCTCGTTGTTGCTTTTCTGGGCATTTATTCCACAGAACTTAAACGAAGTTTATATCCCCGTAATACTCATCTTAATATGGCGAAATATCGTTTATTCTGGTTTGACCCGTCAATCCATTAAACAATTGATGGCATAAATAATTGCGGTACTTACAAATAATCCATTGTGTTTGAGAAAAATCAACTCAAACAATAATTAAAGGTGAAACATTCTTCTTTTAACCTACTGACCTTTAACACACTGCGTTCTCGGAATTATATACACGTGTATCTAATTTCAGATTTTTAGTATAATAGTTAATATTAACTATTAAATTATCTTTCCCAGTTCTTAAATTTGATACCTGACTTAATAGAAGCCGAACCATGAATTGCCAAGAAGCAATGCAGAATTTATATGTACCAGCAGCCTTCAAGAGCAAAATCCTGTCCATTGTAAATAACGCGATTCAGTCAGCATTCTGGATAAAAAGCAGGCATTAATGTCAGATTAACACCCTAACCTGATGAATTCTAAACAAGCCGATTGGCACAGTAGACAAATTCAATTGAATGAAAGACAACCGTGGCTGTACCGATTTAGCATAAAACAAATAAATTAGCTCCAAAGTGATGGTATTACAGATCCACTAATATTATGAATAACACCCCTACACCATATAATTACAGCAAAAGCTGTAAGCGTAGGAGCTAATAAAAAGAGGACTAAACTAAATGCATTTGTATAAATTAAGCCCGTATACCCTAACCAAAACACTTTTGGTGCCTCAGTCATCAAAACTTTGGTAGGCTGCTTAATTACAATTTTTGGTATGGCTTATGGATGAACAGGGTAATAATCAAAGAAAGAAGGAAGTGCAAACCTGGATAGCGCTCTATATTGAGCAGTTAAAAACACGTGAAAATGAAATAAGCGAAATAGGATCGTGGTTGCATACAACGCTCCTACCCCTTCTTATAACAGCAAGAAACTATTTTCATTTAGAAAAGTATGAAGAAGGTATGAAACACCTGCAAAAGTCTACCGACCTTTTAGTGGAATTACAAAGCAACCAACTCTATAGCAAAAGGTTTAATCAGTCGGACTGGTATCGCTTTGTACCTAGCAATGCTAAAAACGACTATCAATGGATTGAGTGTAACAGCGAAGCTGATCCTAACCTATACGATATGGATTACAAAATCGTTGCTCTAAGCATTCTGGAATTACTCTTGCAAGACGCAGGACAAAAAATAATGGTTGACTGTGATGAATATGGAATAGAAGTAACGTTTAGCTCACCCATTCAATACGCTGAAAACACGCTTCATTTACTTTCTTCTTTTCATTGCAAGTTCACCCAACAAAAATTACACATACCCTTACTTGGCCTTGACTCATGAATATTGCAATACTAGATGATCACGTTTTAGTTGCTCAGAGTTTAGCTGTTGCATTAGAAAGTCAATACTATTTTAGGGTAAGTATTTTTACTCCGAAGACACTGGATTATAGCGAATTAAGGGAATTCGATATTCTACTACTTGACTTCGATTATGGATCGCTTGGTAACGCCTATGATATACTAGCCGACATTGAAAAGGAGAAACTGAAACGACTTAAGATTATTATGTTTACCACCTACGGTGAAGTGTATACACTCTTAATCTGCAGGCACGAATTGATCCATGGATATGTAAACAAAACTGCAAGCCTGAATCAGTTGGTTTTAGCCATAGATACCATTGCCGATAATGGATTTTGGTATCAGCCAAAATATGCCAAAGAAATACGAAGGTTAATTGCACTACCCAAAAGCGATGTTCTCTCTCCCAGAGAGAAAGAAATAATTGCCTTGCATAAATTGAAAAAGAACAAGGAAGAAATAGCCAAAACCCTTGATATATCAGTCAATACCTTAAGTAACCACCTCAGAAAAATATACCAGAAACTGGAAATTTCTTCGATTGCTCAGTTATAGGTCTAGCCATATTTTTAACCAAGCGTCATTCCTGAGAACGAAGTGAGTCAGGAATCTATAAACAAAATGAGTAACCCACTAATCGGTGTTGTGAATAATGACCCTAGCAAAAAGGGGTTACATTAAAACCTAATCCGGTATTCCAGCGTCATAATTAAACTACGCGTCAATCCATCCGGCCGGGCTTTCCTAATAATTATCGGAGAACCCAAATTGAATTGAAGGGTGCTGTTCTTGTTAGCCATTAAGTCTACGTATGCATTCCAGTTTAGGGTTAAGCCCTCTGAATTGGCAATTTCCTTTTCAACTCCGAAAGCATCGGTGTATTTGTCATTGGCAAAATGGTAGATGGGGAGCAAACTTGCCGTTATTTTCAGTTTTTCTCCAATGTTGAAAGGATAGGAAATACGCAATAACATATCTCCGGCTCGTTGGTAATTGTTGGTAGACTGCCAACCAACAAGTGGTGACATAGGATCATAGGTTTCTGCGAGAAACTGGTTGTTGTTTTGAGTAAGAGGTTGCTGAATGGCGGCTACCAGTTGAACACCTACAATTTGATAACCAATGCCCAATAAGAGATCGAAGGTACCCAAACTTGACTGGTAATCCATAGGTAGTGGAAGGCCGTCCTTTGTTCGGTTTCCGTCAGTTAGAGGTATCTTACCCCCCAGTGTAAACTTTAGGTTTTTAGCTGCCTGGTAGTTTGCATTTACGAATACATCCGATAGTCCGAAAACCGATATGTCATTTCCACTCTGAGACAAAGCAGTAAGCTTTAAGTCAAGCCCCCAACGTTTGCTGAGTGACCGGTTGTATTCTACATAGGATCCTATGGCAATAATGCCTCTATCGGCATCACCATAAGAAGCTCCTACCTTAACCTGATTCTTGGGTGCAGAGGCACTATCCTCTTTTTGGTTATTAGGCTTAAAACTATCTATGGTACAAAATCCAGCGTCGCTACATCCCTGGGCATTTATAGTGTTTGCCGCCATTAAAACCAACACCATCCCTCCTACTATACCAACTATTCTTTTCATTCTTCTTCTTTTTTTCAATAGACAAACTAAGCCGTACAAAGTTGATATAATTCAATACCGGAAGAAGTAAAATGAGTGACAGTTAGTGGCAGCTATTTAAAAACGCTTTTGCTTAATAATAGAACGGGTTAAAGGAATTACCTTATAAAAATGAAACGTCATTCCTGCGTCCCGATAACTATCGGGAGCAGGAATCTGAAAATAGCCAGGCAAGGAATAACGAATATTCCATATTCCCCTTACATAGCGTATTCAAAAATGATCCTCTTCCAGTTCCAAATACCCGCGTTTAATTCCCTCCTTTACCAGACCTACCATTGTTAGCACATTCCATTTTTCCATTACTCTGCGTTTGGCATCAGATACTGTATTGCAATGAAGTTTTAAAACCTTGCATATTTCCGGTTGAGTGTATTCGGCCAATAACATTTTTAAAATTTGTTCTTCGCGTCTAGTTAGCATCCGATTCATGGTAGTAAGAGTTGCTGGCTTTATGGAATGAGTTCGTTCTGGCTTCATTTCAAAATCACTTTAAGGGGTTACTGCCAAACGTAAGGGTGAGTTTTAAAATAAAAGTCAGTACAATTAACCATTTTTTGGGCATGGTTTCTTTACCCACTTGAACATGAAAGGTTATTTTCCGGCATTATTGGTTACGTTCACTTCTGCTTATATATACAATTAATCCTAAACTTACAGAAACAGCCATCACAATAGCAATTACAGAACTTAACCCCGGCTCCCTGCTTAGAGGCCCATTAAACATAGCAACCACAAACACTAAGAAACGGATCGGTAAATAAGCCAAACTAAGAATTATGGCTAAATACCTTGGGTTTGCGTATTGTGTAAGTGTAGAATTGAGAATAGGTATAATTAGAACCTCGGATACTGACAACAAAAACAGGAACAATATATAAAGCACGAAGTGATTCTGACCGAGGTTTTCAGGAATAAGAAAAAGAAAACCAAAAGAAATTGAAGCCAAAACAAATCCAAGAACCAATTTTTTTAACTGAGTAACATAGAAAAAACTCCAAATGATTACCGCCAAAATGCACAATGGTAATGTAAAACTAGAATCCATGGAAGTCCAAAATCCTCTAGGGATATTGTATGCCAATATTTCGCTAAACTTCAGGTGTAAATCAAACATTTGATAGTTGACCAAACTAAACGTGGCCCATAGCATCGCAACCGACAGAACTACAATTGTAATTTTTGCCCAACTCTCTTTTATGAGCAAGTTTTTAGACGGAGGGGTACTTACTATATCTTCTTTTACAAAGTATATTGTGGCCATTGACAGTAACATGAGCAAACCAGAAATCAGGAACGCAGCATTCCAACCATATTGCTCTCCTATAACTCCAATAATAACTACCCCAAAGAGCGCCCCAAAATTACCTACTGTGTACAATAGTGTAAATCCGGAATCTAAAAGCTTAGGGCATTTCAAATACTGCTTTCCAAAGTTTGAAATGATATTTGGAGTAAACAAACCTCCACCCAATACAATTAAGAACAGACCAAGGAAAAATCCCGCTTCATTAGATATACATAGGCTAAATGCGCCAAGGGACTGAACTATTCCTCCAAAAATTATAGATCTTTTATTCCCAATAAACAAATCACCAATAATTGCTCCTACTACATGAGAGAAAAGAAAAGCAGTGCCGAACCAACCATATATGGTTAATGCATCTCTTGACGACATTTTAAATACATCTCCGGTCATATACAATACAATTGACGACCGCAAACCATAGTAAGCCATCCGTTCTACTAATCTAGAACCAGCATATAAAAAAGCTACTTTATTGTGTCTTTGATTATATATTCTTTTCATTCACTTAGTATAACACTAAAACAAGTGAACAACGTATCAGGCTAAAAATACAACTTCCCCCCTCACCCAACCTTTATAATATCATACATATTATCAACCTCACGTTTTCGCAAATCCTCAAAATTTGGTTATTTATACTAAGGTTTTTCTCAAAACGGTCGTATAAATTTGGGAGTTCTACTCCCATTAATTATTTGAACTATGAATGACTTATGCCTCGACAAACTCAATACGGAGCGCTTAGAAAAAATAATTGAAAAGAAAAAAAACACTTGCCATAACCAAAGAAGGAAGGATAAGTATGGACGAGCCTAATGGGTTACCTACCAAAAAAGTTTACACTAACCCAGTCGAAATGAAACTACTCCTGAAAAAACCCGTTAACTCGCCCTTTATTAACTTTATTAAATTCTAAAAAATTATGAGTGTTTTATACAGACCCGTAGTAGACCCAAACCCGGTAGACCACATTAGTGGCAACGATTATGCCCTGGTGGGATACATAAACGTAAGCGATAACGAAGACATCCAGTATGTTGGTAGAAACCCGGAAGGTGAGTTTCAGTTTGATGTAGTAAGTGGTACCGCCGCAGCCGGAGACCGACCTTTTAATGAAACCGTTGAACGGGAAAATAATGAGCTGTCGGCGCCGGTGGTTACTAAGAAAGGAGGGGTGGAAAAAGGTAAATCAATTTGCATTTTTGAATGACACGTATTGCGTTAATCATATTATTTATGAGTTATTCCATTTGGGCCGGTGCAAAGCACCACTGGCCTGAGTGGCTTCAACTCGCTAATACCCATTACCAGAACCATCAATTTGACAGTGCCTACACCTACTACTTTAGAACAGGCCATTTCCAAGAAACGCCAGATAGCATTAAAGCCCAATGTTTCAAAAAACTTGGAATTATTCTTTATCAACAGGAAGAATATAGAAAGAGCATTGAAAACTTTAAACAGGCCAGCAAATTCTTCAATACCATAAACGACTTGGAAAATGAACACAAATGCTGGTCGAACCTAGCCAATGTTTATGTAAAGCTCGGAAAGTATGATTTAGCCGAAAAACTCTACGAAAAGCGCCTACAAAAAGCCTTAGAAAACAAAGACCAAACGGCTCAATACTCTACTCACATAAATTTTGGTTATTTGTACAATCATGCAGAGCAATACAACCGTGCCGCTAATCATTTAGTACAGGCACAAAAATTGGCGGCTTCGCTAAAAGATAACTTTAAAATGCAAGTGGCCCTGCATAACCTAACTACTATGTATCTCAATCAAGAGGTACCAGACAGTGCACTTTTTTATCTCAGAATATCTTCGAGTTCAAGTAACAATTTGATACTCAAAGAAGCAGCCCTTTGGAACTTAAAGGAATTACATTTTCAATTAGGTAATATTGACAGTGCTTATTTCTACAAAAGTCAATACCATGTTGTAGCTGACAGCCTTAAAAACAAAGAAATAGCCCTTACCATTGCCCGATTGGAAACGGAGCTACAACAAGAAAAAGATCGAGTCCGATTTGCTACTTTTTTAAATTGGGCAATTGCCTTAACGGCTACACTGATCATTGCATTGGTATTGTGGTACATAGATAAACAAAACGCCAACAAAAGATTAAAGGAGTACCGCCGACTAACCAATATGTTTATTCAACAACTTAAGGTGTTTGAAAATGAAAAAACGGAAGTAGGTTCTAAACTGCATTCAAGTGTAATGCCTACCCTGGTTGCAATTAGAGGTTTTCTAAAAGTGGGGAATACGGAAAAGGCCGAGAAATACCTCGAAGAAGTTGGTGAAGAGATCTTTAATATGCAAGACAACCAATTTTACAACCGTCGTTTCGACCACTCCGACTGGCTCGTTTACACACCCACCAATGCTAAGCATCATTCAAAATGGATTGAAATAAAACTCGATCACAAGCCAACCATTTACACGCATGAATTCCAAATTGCCACCCTAAGCATCCTGGAACAACTGCTTCAGGATGGACAACAGAAATTAGAAGTTTATCCCGACGAATATGGCGTAGAAGTAAATTACACTACCCCTATTAAATTTTCGGAAAACACGAAAGCGTTGCTTTCTTTTTTCGATTGCACGGTTCAGAATCTAAGAATACACATACCCTTGCTTGAAAACAGAATATGAAAATTGCAATACTGGAAGATCATTTAATTGTTGCCCAAAGTGTAGCAGAATTATTAAAAGCCAGATATAACGGCGAAGTTAGTATACTTAACCCTGAATCGTTAGACTACAATACATTGAATGACTACGAAGTATTGTTACTCGATTTTGATTATGGGCCATTAGGCGATGCCAATGATATTCTGGACCAGCTAAACAAGCTCAATATTACCCACCTTAAAATTATTCTGTTTAGCTCCTTTTCGAAACAACCCATTCTTATGACCTGCCGCAATCCATTGGTTCAGGGGTATGTGCATAAATCATTTGGATTTAATGATCTGGTACAGGCCGTTGATACCGTGGTAACAGGAAGAAACTGGTATCAGCCCAAATACGAAGCTGAAATTAAACAACTTTTAGCTCTTCCCAAAAGTGATGTTCTCTCTGCTCGGGAAAAGGAGGTTGTCCGGATGGCTAAACAAGGAAAACCCCGGGAAGAAATAGCGAAAGAGCTAAACATTTCAGTTAAAACAGTAGATAGTCATTTAGGAAACATTTATCAAAAGCTGGACATTAATTCCATACGAGAACTTTAAACTTTCCAAACGTATTAGTAACACGTTTGGCAATGTTTGGTATTCCGAACTAATAATTTTCACCTAAAAAATTTGTAACTTGTTGATTAACTTTCAATTAAATCTAAAATTCCCACGGTTAGCGCGAGCGTCACGCTCGTGCCTACCATACCAATCAACACCCTAAACATCTATGCTCAAAACGGTTTCATCGTCCTGATAATTTCTGGCGCTACTGTATTTCCAATCTACCGGATTTGTTACAAAACCGGCAACAACCGGATTGTTATGAATGTAATCGATTTTTTGGTCGATTACCTTATTGTTCCACAATTCGATTGGTTGATTATGCTGCTGCCAAAATTGTTTTCTTTTAACATTACTTCTTTCCTTTCCAGCCTTTTCAAACATTTGAAGTAACCATTCTTTCCTGCTTTCTTTTGGGTTTTCTTCAATGGTTTTTAACATTTTACGAGACGTGAATCCTTTAAAATCGCGAATTAATCCTGAAGGGTCATCTTTTGAAGATCGAAAAATTAAATGGATGTGACTCGGCATAACACAATAGGCATATACTTCCATGCCTTTTTCTTTTCTACAATAAGAAATACTTTGTATCAATACTTCAAAATAGTGTTCTCTGATAAAAACATCAATCCAATATACGGTTGCAAAACTTATAAAGTAAAGGCCTGATAAATTGTGAAACTTGTATTTTCTACTCATCGATTATGGTCAAAAGTAATGATTGTAACTTAGCTTAAGTACACGTTAGAACGAGCGGGACGCTCGCACCAACGCAGGGGGACTTTGCCATAGGGGTAGTAATCAAAGGTGACTTCTATTTTGCGTACCATGCTATCCACCCCCGGTTGCCGTGTGGCTCCCTGTAAATACAAGCTTATCACTCACAAAATTAAATCCCATTTCATCCTCTATTTCCATCTTATAAACTCTTACTAAAAGTACATTTTCATTGGTTTAAGAACTCTATACATATTGGAATTATAAATTGTTCTGTATTTGGAACAAATTTAATTTACTCAAAAAATCATAACCAGGATACAAGCCAGAACCAGCTAAAAAGCTAGTAACCAAAAGAATACTGTAGTTCTTAATACCACACGATACAATCGTGCGGTAGCAAGGGGTATTACATGGTTGAAGGATCATAAATTCGATACCCATTGTCAAGATGCCACTTAGGTAGTCCCTGTCCAAAAGTAGTTTTTATCAAAATCCTTAAATGAGTGGTGTCCGAACACTTAACTCTTACAGCACCCCTTCTTACATTCTTTCTTAAAAAAGTACTGCCAACCCACACGCCAGTAGTCCAAGCGGCAAATTTAGTTTTTGAATACGTAGGCGTTCCAGCTATATCTACAATTACACAATCACATTTATTGGTCTTTGTAAACTCAACGTGGATTAGTTCTACTCCAGATTCCGGGTCATAAATATTATAATTCAAAGCATCTTCTTCCATGGGTTCATACTCCTCTTTTTTACAACTGAAAAAACAGGTAATTAGCAGAATCAAAAAAATAGCAATAGTTTTCATAGTTTGTTAAAATTTCAGGGTTAAACCAAGGGTTGGATTTTGAAGAACATGCCCAGTTTTTAACGCTACATTAGATAGTAATGTTTCTTCTACAAACTTGGGTTTATTCCAGTTTGCTGTCCATATTATCACCCCAATTTCGAGCAAAGCAGCGGCACCATAAATGTAGTATTGCTTTTCAATGTATTTATCCCTTTCTTCTAGTGTGGAATTGTATTGTTGAACCAACTCCTTGTATTCCTTTTTATAGGCTTCAAATGTACCTACAAACGTCAAATTCTCGTATTCTGTAGCTATACCTTGAGCTTGATCTTGAAGCGTTTTCAATTGATTATTGTAGTCGTTTATTTTTGGATTAACTACCAATGGATAATAAACTACACCAATTACCGGTATTAGTAAGTTGGTTGCTGTTCTTTTGGCTTTAAAAGAAACAGCCTCTTTTCTATATGCTAAGTACGATTCAGTTACCGGAAGAACTTTGGTATATCGATTTAATGTGTCAGCTTTAATATAAATGCTATCAATTAAAAGAACCCGTGTTGGTGCCCACATTTCAATGTAGTGCCATCCAGAATCCAGACTCATAATTCCTGGTTTGGAATTGACCTTTTTTGAATCAATTTTTACAATAGCGTTTAACGGGCTTACTCTTAGTAACAACTTGCCTTTTCCAACTAAATTTTGGGCATCGAGTCCAAATACCATGTTGCTAATAATTAACGTGAGTATTATTGCTTTAAGTGGTGCGCGCTCCAATTTTGCTTGCATTTTATTTAAAGTTTTTAAGTTCATTTTTACTAAAATTTTGTATCTTACTGACTGTCTTTTAATTAATTCAGAATATTTCTAAAAACAGGGCCAAAATATTTTGGTGGCACTTTTTTAAGGGTTTTTGTTCCTTTTGAACAAATATTTAAACGTTAGAACGAGCTTGAGCCACTTTTCACCCCTATCAAATCAATTAGTAATATCACCACAAGTTCCTTGAATGGTTTCACCAACAATTGATTCGTCAATACCTAAATTTATGGACATTTGATAGTACTTACAAGCACTATCTTTTTCTTCCAAGAAATCATAAGACAACCCTAAATGATAAAAAGCAAAAGCGCTATCCTCAGTGTTATTAAGATAAGATAAAGACTCCTTAAATATTTCCCGAGATATAACATACATTCCAAAATTTAAGTAAATAGCTCCAAGTTCATTAAAAGCAATCGAATTTGAGCTGTCTACCCGAATCGCTTCTTTATAAGATTCTATTGCTTTTATGCGTTCTTCTTTTTTATTATAACAAAAGCCAAGATTTTCCCATACTTTACTTAACCTATGACCGCTTCCTTGAGTATTAAGGCGCTCAAAAACTATAATTGCCTTATTATAATCTTCAAGTTTAATTAATACCTCTCCATAACCAAACCAATAATCGCTATTCCCACTATCTCTTTCCAATACCAACAAATAATCATTGTGCGCCTCCAGGTATTTACCTAGCTTACTATATGCAATTGCTCTATTAGATATATGAACAGGATTACTATCAATTTCAATAGCTATTGAATAATCTGCAATGGCACCTTCCAGATTTCCCATTCTTTTCTTCGCCATCCCTCGACCATTAAACGCAAGTGAGACCTGCCCATCATTTCTAATTATTTCAGAAAAAACTGAATCCGCTTTTTCGTTCAAACCTTTACCCAAAAATTCATAACCCAGGTTCAATAGTTTATTTGGAGACTGAGAACAGGATACTACCAGTAAAAAAAATAGCCAGTAAGTTATATGAAATTTCATAATGATATTAACGAGAGTAGCTTTAGGGGATACAATCGCGCTGGAACGAGGCGTGGAATAATCGCACATCATTCCCAAACCACGGTTGTTGCTTTCCCAACATGGTAGCCCTCCTTATCTATGAGTTGAAACCTAAATGTTTTTGCCCCTAAGCAACTTCGTGCTAACACGGTATTCGTTCTCCAGATCTGGAGCGTCCTAATGTGTTTGTTGTTTTGAAATAAAAAAACTCCACCAATATTGCCTGGGTGAACTCCGGTGCCAGTTGTATCTATTTTAAAATCGAGATACAAGTTACACGATTGACCAATTCCTTGTGTTCTAAATCCGATAAAAGTAACCGTCTTTATATCGGGGTACATGTCCCCATATTGGTTATGCGGTAAAGTATAATCTTCGTATTCACTCTTAAGGCACGAATTACAGAATATCGATAATGCTAGCAGAATAAAAATATTCCTCATTGTTTCTGTATTTTCCATGTTAAGAAAGCCTGTCCATTTATTGGGTCTAGTATTATTTTAGTTCTGGATAACAGCTGTTTCTCTTCATATTCGAGTTTTTTAAACTTGGTGACCCACCAAATTGAAAGGCCCGTTATGACAGCTGAGGCACTAATTTTTATTGCAGAAATAGTAACAAACTCATTGTATTCGCTTACCCGCTCGTTATAATTGTCAACTGACCTTTCGTATGCTTCCCTACTGGATTTTACCGTATTAATGGTGATTGCATCCAAATAAACCTGCTTGGTTGATTCAACATCTGTTTTCGAGTTCTCAACTTTTAATTTCATATCTGGCTCTTTTATGAAGTATTCCGTTGTAAATCCGATGAGCATTGCTGGTGGAACAACGAGTAAAACTGTTTTTCCAACTGCCTGCCTTCTTTTGCTTTGTTTAAAAGATTGAAACTCTTTTGAGTGACTTATGTATTGAACTTTTCTGACCGTTTCATTGGCCTTAATTCTAATGCTATCTTCTATCAACTCATGAGTTGGTGCCCAGCATTGCAAAAAGTGCATTCCGCTGTCCAATTCAATTTTTAAGAAGCCATTTTGATCGCGTTCAACGTATTTTTTACCGTCTATTTTTACAATTGCATCTACAGGAAAGACCCTTAGTAACAAAGTACCCTTCTGTGTCTGTGAACTGCCCACTAAGACAAATAACAGAAAGTTTAAAATAAAGAAATATCGCATTTCAATTCAGTAATATCTTATTGTCATTTTTATTTTACCTCTACGCAAAAAAACTATCTCCACTTTTTTGAGGGCTTTTTTTTGGAACAATTCTTTAAACGTTAGAACGAGCTTGGAAGCTCGCGCTAACGTGGGGCTTGCAAGATACATTTTTGGGTGGGTTTTCTTTTAAGGGTTTACACGCATTTTTACCTTTCACTTTGTTCCGCCCCACTCAACAGGACAAAAACTGTAAATAAATCTCGAAAAATGGTTATTTATACTTAGAGCTTTCCCAAAAACCAATTTTAGGTTTGGGAGTTCTACTCCCATAATCTAGTAAACTATGAATGACTTACAAGAGACCATTGAACGATTAGAAAAAATAATTGAAAAGAATAAAATTACCTTGGCACAGGCTGCGGAAATGAAAAAACCTTGTACTGAGTCTACCGAAGTGAATAAAACACCATGCCTTACGGCAGGCAAGCGAAAAATAAAGGGCATTCCTACGAAACCACCCATAGAAAAAGCCGTTAACTTGCCCTTTATTAACTTATTTAAAAACAATAAAATTATGAGTGTTTTATACAGACCTGTAGTAGACCCAAACCCGGTAGATCACATTAGCGGAAACGATTATGCCCTGGTGGGCCACATTGCCGTTAGCGATAACGAAGACATCCAGTATGTAGGTAGAAATGCCGAAGGCGAATTTCAATTTGATGTAGTGAGTGGAACAGCCGCTGCCGGAGACCGACCCTTTAACGAAACCATTGAACGGGAAAATAATGAGCCTTCGGGTAAAGTGGTAACTAAAAAAGGTGGGGAACCTGTTGGTGAATCAGTATTCACATTTGATTAGTGAAATTATTATTAACCATATTACTTATGAGTTGTTCCCTTTGGGCCGGTGCAAAGCACCACTGGCCCGAAAGGGTACAACTCGCTAACCAACACTACCAAAACAAACAATTCGACAGTGCCTACACCTATTACTTCAAACTAACACATTCCCAAAATGCACCTGACAGTGTTATGGCAGAGAGCTACCGAAAACTAGGCATCATTCTTTACCAGCAGGAAGAATACGAAAGAAGCATTGAAAACTTTAAATATGCAGGAAAGTTCTACCAAAAAATTAAAGATCAGGAGAATTTCCTAAAATGTCAATCGAACCTAGCTAACGTTTACGTGAAAATCAAAAAATACGGCCTCGCAGAAAAGCTATATCAACAACGTTTGGCTTATGCTACAAATACAAAAAACAAAGCCGACCAACTTTCTACCCTCGTAAATATGAGTGGCTTGTACAATCATTCTAACAAATATTATCGTGCAGCACAAACCTTACTAAAAGCACAAGCCTTAGCAGTGGCTTTAGGAGATTCTGTAAAAATGAATATGATTCTTAATAATCTGAGCAGTATGTATCTCAATCAGGAAATGCCGGACAGCGCTCTACTCTATTTAAGAAAATCTGCAACCCTTAGCAACGATCTATTACTTAAGAAAGCCGTACTTAAGAATCTCTATGAAGTAAATCGGCGATTAGGAAACCATGACAGTGCTTATTCTTACAAAGACCAATACCATATTGTTGCTAATGATTTAAAAAATGGAGAAACAGCCATAACTATTGCCCAATTGGAATCAGAACTACAATTACAAAAAGACAAAGCCCAATTCGCTACTATTATGAACTGGGTAATTGCCATAGTATCAATACTGATATTCGCATTAGCACTGGTATTGGCATTAAGGTACATGGAAAAACGAAATGCCAACAAACGAATAGAAGAATCCAAATCTTTAACAGCCATGTTCATTGAACAACTTAAGGTATTGGAATATGAAAAAAGTGAAGTAGGATCTAGACTTCATTCCAACGCATCTCCCACTTTGCTTGCGGCTAGGAGTTTTCTTTATGGCGGTGATATTGAAAAGGCAATGGAACAGTTAAATAACCTCGGTAAAGACTTGAGTTATATTCAAAACCATCAATTGTACAGCAAGCGATTCAACCAAACCAATTGGCTCAAATACATTCCCAGCAACACAAAGCAGGGTTTACAATGGATTGAGATAACACACGACATTGACCCTGAAACCCATAGCATTGATTACAAAATTGCGGTACTAAGTATCCTGGAGCAATTGCTGCAAGACGGAAAGCAAAAACTTTGGGTTACTCCCGACGAATACGGCGTGGAAGTAAATTCTGCCAAGCCTATTAATTTTTCGAAAAATACCAGGGCCTTACTCCGCTTCTTTGATTGTGCTGTCAATGGAACTAAAATACATATTCCCTTACTCGAAAATCGCTTATGAAAATTGTAATTATTGACGACCATGAATCAGTAGGTCAAGGTTTGGAAGTAGCATTAGCAAAAAAACAATACAAATCAATAAAGGCATTCAGTCCAGTAAATTTTGATTTCCAAAAACTCCTTGAATATGATCTGCTTCTGCTCGATTATGATTTAGGAAGTTTTGGTCATGCTGCTAAATTTCTTAACCACATAGACCAATTAAAAATCAGACATCTAAAAATCATCATATTCAGTTCATTTACCGAACCCTATATTCTCACCTTGTGTCGGCATAAATTGGTAAAAGGCTATGTAAACAAACTGGTAAACCTTGACGTACTCGCCCAGGCTATGGAAACAGTTTTTGAAGGCGGCACCTGGTATCAACCCGAACAGCGAGAAGAAATTAAACAGCTTTTAGAACTTCCCAAAAGCGACGTAATTACTGAACGAGAAAGAGAAATTATTGGATTGGCCAAACAAAAAAAGTCGCGTGAAGAAATTGCTGAAGAATTAAATCTTTCCATTAAAACTATAGACAGTCATTTGCAAAATATCTACCAAAAACTAGATATTAATTCCATGCGAGAACTTTAGGCTCTCCAAACGTATTGCAGTCACCAAATTAAGCTACAACCAACTAGCCTTTCGGTTCCTTTGGGCAATACCAAAGAAATTTACTACTCGCGAAGCGGCCATATATTCTCTATTCAATGCACTTTTCCAAACGTATTAGTAACACGTTTGGCAATGTTCGGTATTCCGAACCAATAATTTTCACCTAAAAAATTTGTAACTTATTGATTAACTTTCAATTAAATCTAAAAATAATCTTGTTTAGCTCTTTTACCGAAACTCAAACACTCTCGCTCTGTCGTCACCATCTGGTTAAGGGGTACATTCATAAATCGGTTGATACGGATGTAATCATTGAAGCTTCAAAAATTGTTATGGCTGGTGGCACCTGGTATAACAAGGAACAACAGGAAGAAATAAAAAAACTAATGAACTTGCCTAAGAATGCTTTACTTACCTCTCGCGAAAAGGATGTGGCTTGGTTGGGTAAACAAGGGGTATCCCGTGAGGAAATTGCAAAGGAGTTAAATATTTCAGTCAATACCGTTGATACTCATTTACAAAACATTTTCCAGAAACTAGACATTAAATCCATGAGGGAACTTTAGGCTTTAAACGTGTCAGTAACACGTTTGGTAATGGTCGGCCGTCCGACCTAAACAACCCGATACAAAATCTTGTATCTTACTGATTACCTTTTAATTGAGCCTTAATTTCTCTAATGAACGTGCCAAATATTTTGGTGGCACCTTTTTAGGGTTTTTGTTCCTAATTTGGAACAAATTTTTAAACGTTAGAACGAGCTTGGAAACTCGCGCTAACGGTGGGGGGGATAATACATCAGCAGTGTAGTCACGATTGTTTTCTAGTTCTTAAACTTCCATTGTTCAGGCTCCAAGATAAAAACTCAAGGAAAACACAAACCGAGAGAATAACTAGAAACGTTAAGTTTAACGTAGAGTAACTATCCTCAATATAGAAAAACCAGAAACAAAGCGGGAAACACAAAATCAATATTCCCTTATCCAAAGGAGCTAATTCCTTTATTATTCCTATATCTAATTTTAAAGAATGGTGGATAAAAACCCCCCAAATAAGAATGATCAATAAAACTATTGATATACCCAATAAAATAAATAATGAAGCCTCAATGGCTGCTTCGTACTTTTTAACCGTTAGTATAGCTAACCAAATCACCAGAGTAAATATGTTTTTCACGATTCCAGTTGTTTAATATCTTTTAGAGCCCTTAATTTTTTCAGGATTCAATTCAAGAGGAGCAGCGTAAATAATGCCTCCCATTTGATTCTGAAAGCTAGACACAAAAATGGGGAACCCTATTCCCCGAGCATAAGAATTAAGCCTATTAGAAATTACCGCATTGCTAATGGTAGTCAATGGTTTCGGTAACATTTGTTGTTGGGCCATATAATTTCTGTACACATAATATTGACTTGGGCTTATTCCATTTTCCCTTCTGTATCTAGCCACATTATTAACTACTCTTCGATTCGTAGAGTTCAATTTTGTATGATCAACAGCTTTAGAGCTATTTGTAATTACACTATTTCCTCTCTGAGATTGAATCGAGGTAATTGATGATCTAGTAGAATTAAACACTCCTTTTTTATCAATTGTAGTAGTTGTAGTAGTTGTAGTGGTCATATCATAGAGAACATCCCCATTTTTATCATATTTGACCGTTCGCTTGGTGTGAGTATTAGTAACAATATCGACTCCTTCTCCATTCTTTCTATCAGTAAATTCAAAGCGTCTTTCAATCTTTGACTCTTCGGTAACTTTTAGCTCATTAGGTTCTCCTGCGGACTTACCATCCGGGTCAACCAACATAACAGGGTTCCCATTTACCATCATGTACGGAGATTGATGTGCAAAGTCACTTGCCAATGGATCAATACTCGTAAACCTCGGTATATCTGCTGCCGAGTACCTCGCATTTCTATAATCCAAGTCAGTTTCAGTATCCCTTTCGTGGTGGGTTGTAAGGTATTTCTCAGGTGTATTAATGTATTGCCTTAAGACTTTCCCGTAAGGGTAATAATCAAACGCACTTTCAATGGTGTAAGTCAGCGTTCTACTGGTGTTGGTTAAAATCAAGGCCCAGGTAGTGTCACATCTCATAGAGTCCAATGAATCTCCCATGTAAACATAATTCACCGTCCAGCAGGTATCTAAACCTATGACATAACTCGTATCAAAACTTGGCGGTCCACAGTCTTCAACTTTGGGCGAGTAGGTTACCCTGGTATTTCCCAGGTGGTCGTAAACGTAGTAAACCAATTCGCTCAGGGTGGTATCACTGTGGTAGGCAAAACGCTGGCCCGCTGGTGGCGAAGCCGCCATACTTTCCATAAATCGATTGGTGGTGTCGGCTCCGGGTTCGTTGGGGTTGAGTGCCAGCTCAATTACAGGCAAATCGTAAACCCTGCCCAGGGTATCCATAAAGCTATACTGCTGCTGGCCGCTGTTGGCATAGCTCGAGTGCAACAATTCCACCTCGTCTTCGGGGTTATTGGTAATGTGGTCTTGCAACTGGCTCCCCAAAAACAAACGAATTTGCCCGTTTACATTGGCTTGGTCTATTTGTAAGGGGTAGTTATTGTCGTCGTGTCCAAAAAGCAGGGGGTCGCCTTCCTGCCAGGTATAAATTAAAAAGTTGTCGAGGGTACTGTTGTAGCTGAGCCAGTCCACTACCCCACTTCCGGTGCTACCGCCATTGCCCGTATAGGTTTTGGGTTGCTGGCCGGCCTTGGGTTTAAGCCGTGCAAAACGATCGAGCCCAAACACATACCAGGTCCATTGGCCGGCATTTACATCCAGCACACCCAGTTCGCGTCCACCGGCATCGCGCAGGTAGAGTTCCTTGTTAATTACCACTCCGGGATTCCCCTGGTTTTTACTTCGTTTGAACACACGTGCATCGTTAGCGTCGTAAAAATAGGCTATTTCGGTGGTATCTACTGTGGTTTCGAAGGGTAAATTGCTTCGGCCGTAGGTAGTACCGATAATGGAGCGGCTGTTGTCGGTAATTTGGTTACCAATGGCATCGTAGCTATAGGTTCTTGCCGCCGTTGTGGTGTTGCCTGCATGAGCGCTTACCCCAAGCAGTTTGTTGGTGGTTATGTTGCCCTGGTAGGTAAAATCGTACCAGTGTTGTACGTGGCTTCCACCCTGCTCTACATCGCGCCTAAGCCATACAAAATTGCCAACCCGGTCATATTTGTATTTTACGTCACCCACCACGTCGTCTTTGCCTGCGGCAAGGGTGTTCCAGTGCGAACAAAAGGCATCGGCGGTTATCAATCGGTTTAGGCCATCGTAGGTGTAACCGTACTTGCTTGGGTCATCGAATAAACTTCCGACATTGGTTAGGCGGTAGGTATTGGTTGCTCCATTTATGTTGCCGTTGTAGTTGTTGCTGCCCATGGAGCCACTTGTTTTAGAAGGGTTGTTGCCATCGTAGTAGAGGGCTTCGTCGTAGAAATGGCTGGTAATATCGGTCAACCGGTTTCGAACGTCGTAGGCATACTCAATCGTATCTACCGGCAAACCGGTATACCCCACCGACTGGGTAAACGACTCGCAGTTTTTGCTGTACACCACCTGTTTTACCATACCGGTGGGGTTGTCGTAGAAATATTCGGCCAGCAGGTTTCCCTGGTCTTTGCTGTTGCTAAAATTGCCGTATACCTGGTCCATTCTTCCGTAGTGGTCGTAGGTATAGTGGTATTGTATGTCCAGAATGCTGTCCTTATTCACATCTACATTTACCGTTAAAGGGTTCCCCCTCAGGTCGTACTCCGGGTATTCAATAAGCACGTGTAGGCCCTTTCTACCACCAAGTGTATCGTTGGGCAAAAAGTGTTTGTTCAATTCGCTGATTTGCCCATCGGCATTGTATTTAAATTCGGTAGCATGAATCAGTTTTGAGTTGTTCGTATTAAAATCTTCGATATGACCATACGATTCGGTTCTATACAAACGGCCAATGCGGTTGTAGGTGGTAGAATTGTAATGCCAGGTTTTTTCTAAATAGTTGGGCTGGGGGTCGTAAAGGTAATAGTTAAAAATATTATGCTTACCAGTAGTCCAGGTGCCACCTCCTCCTTGATTTACACCAGTATCGTAGTAGGCATCTATTTCTGCCCTCCAAAGATAAGTGCTTGCATTACTAAACTTATATATGTACTCACCACTAGTGATATTATAATTATTGTAAAGCAGCGGATTAAATTTAATTTCCGAACTGGTATTTACCCTTCCATATAAATGCGGGATAGTTCTTCTACTCTGTCTTATTAAGCGGCCATGCAAATCATATTCGTATAACCGAATAGTATTGTAATATTTTGATGTACCATCGTACCACCCCAACACATCTTCTTCGTCCATTTCGGCAACTACCTGCCCCATGTTGTTGTACATCATTTTCTTTTCGTCTCCGTCTGGGCTTACCTGTTTGTACATCCAGCCCAGTATGTTGTAGTAGTAATCGTTGTGCTGTCCATTGGGGTTTATGGTTTTGTTTAGGTTGCCGTAAGCGTCGTATACAAAAAGGGTAACTGCATCCCAGTTGTTGTTTATCTTGCCTTTGGTGGCAATTTTTTGCCCCAACGCATTTTGGTATTCGGTACTGAGGTTTCCGTCTTCGTCGGTAACCGTTATTTTTCTGAAAACGTAGTTGTACCCCGTATCAGGAAGCATAATGCTACCGTTGGCGGTGGTTAAATCCAAATCGCAGAACATACAAAGGTAGTTTACCAACTGGTATTCGTAGTCTACGGTATGCCCGGTATCGATGTTCTCACCGGATTTGGCTTCGTGCAGCAAACGCTGAAAACCTCCGTCTTCGTAAGCAAAGGCCTGGTGGTTGGTTTTGTCTACCGAGCCACCTGCTGCTGCATTCATCTTAGGTCCACCAAACCACGAATAATCGAATGGGCGGTAGGTTTTTATGGCCCTGCCCAAGGCATCATAAACCACTTCTCCGCTGTGGGTATAGGGAGCCGTTACACCATAAAAATTGCTGGTATTGGAGGTCACCGCCTGTACATTTTGGTACATTCTTCCCATGGGGTCCAAAAAGGTTCGGTTCTGCTCTCCATAGCTCGAACCTATCTTGTTCAAGGTTATTACGTCGCTATAGTTCTCACCCGCCCTGGTGCTAAATGCCTGCGATGTATCTCCTCCCCAGGTATTGTAGTTGTATTTGCTCAATAGGTTACTGTTTCGCTTCGTCAGGTTCAGTCGTCCGTACATATCAAAATCCTGGGTTAAGGTCATGCCATTGGGGCCGGTTATGGTTTTCAGGCTTTTGTCGTTGTAGTATTCAAACAGGGTTTCCAGGCTACCCACTTTTACCTTGTAGGGTAAACCCGAAATGCCGTTGTAAAAACCATTGTAATTGTTTTTATAGCAATTGGTATCCATATAGTACATGTCCAGTTTTTTATGGTAGAAATAATCGGTTTGTAAACCGGCCGCATTTTGCTCCTGCTTTACCTGCCCGTATTCGTTTCTATCGTTTACGTGCAATACTTCCAGCGTATCAAACGGAAATACTTCTTCGCCATCTTCATTAAAACCAAGAATGGGATAATAAATTCGCGAATAGGCAGTACTGGTAATATCAAGATCAGCATAAGAACCTTTTAAAATGGTATCGGCCTGATGCTGTACACTGCGCAACTGTAAATACTTGCCCTTCGAATATTCTGCCAAAAGCACCTGTTCTGGTCCATTGGTGTCCGGGGTATCAAATACGCCGCTATCGCACCAGGTCATATAGGCCGAGGGATTGGCCCACGCGGCGATAAAGCCCAAATGATTGACCATGGTATCCTTGGCATCGCACGGACATTCGTAAAAAATAGATTCCGGGTTTCCGGGTTTGTAAAAGGCGATCATGTTCCAGGCCATGTCCCTGCGCGATCCCCAGTAACGAACTATTAGTCGTTTGCAACCAATGGTTGCCAAACTATCTCCCGATGCAGTTACGCAGGTATCTCCGGTAAAGTGAATCACCGAATCCTCCGGTTCGTACAGCAGGGTCCAAACGGTATCGTGCAGGTAGTAGGTAGATCGTGCCAGCGCTCCCTGGTCGCTTGCGTACCGGGTGGTCAGGCGTTTTTCAAAAGCTATGTTTTTTACACCATATTCCAACGATTTGTCCAGTCCATCAATGTCGTTGCCCAAAATTTTACTTGACACGGTCAATTGAGCACCTGTGTTATTCGGTAGCGAGTCGTCTACGGTAATTCCCGATTTCCAGTACAAATTTTCGTAGCGCTGTTGCAGGTCGTAGTAATAAAAATATTCTTCCTCGGTTTTGGCACCGGGCAATTCAGGCGAATAGGCCGTAGTTCGGTAAAGCTGCCAACTGGGCTCAAAGAGCAATTGCAAAGGAGTTACATCGGCATTTAGCAATCGGCGATAGCCTTCCGAAGTAGAAAGCCCCTTATAGTTGGCATCGTAGTACTCAAATTCCTTAACCGTACTTATACTCAGGGTCTGCGAAAGTTTAGGATTGCTACAATACAATTTAAGTTTGGATGCTTTTCCAACGAGTTTAAATTTATTGCTTACCCCTAGCAAAGAAGAATAATTTCCGGGCAAATAGGTATTTACTTCGGAAAGTACCTCTGCGCTTAACTCGCGCGTGGTATTGGACAGAATGGTAATAATCATGCTGTTGGAAAATGCAGGCGTATGATCAAAAAGATTGAGTAGTACCGCTTTCTCGGGAAAATTGTGTTGTGCCAGCAGCACACCCGTAAGGTTCGATTCGGAAAACTCGCGGGAGTCGTCCAGCATGGCATTCAATCCGGCACTGGTAAAGTTTCGTTGTTTAAAATGAAGCGGTTCTATGTTGGAGTTTTCGAGCTCCGAATCATAAATTTCATCAAATACCGATTCTGAAATGCTGGGTTGCTTAAGCAATAGGTTTTGAAGTTCGGTATTGTCCAGCGCAGGACTTAGCAATAATATTTCCACCAATACGTCATCGGTAAAACCTACAATATTGTTGTTGAACAGTTCTAGCAGGTCATCATTGGTTAATTCTGAAGAATTTATAGCCTTGGTCCATACCGTGTCGGATAGGCCCGGTTGATCGTTCAATATGGTTATTATTGTTGAATTTTCGTAGTTTCCGGCATAATCGATCATTTCCAGAAGCAAGGTGTCTTCCAGGGGTGAAGCGGCGGTAAATTCAGTTTCCAGGTCCAAATCCGCTGTATTTGCGTCGGTTAAGGTTTGAAACAAACTTTCAAGGTCATTTCCACTGGTTAAGTTAATGAATGGAGCTACCGAGCCGGTAATACCTACATTAAGTAGGTAAGTAGAATAGTTTGGTATGTTGCTTTGGGCCAAGCTAATGGTAGAGCTAACACTTGATGGCAGTGCCGGACTTCTTCCATCTAAATGTGTTTGTACTGCGCTGGAATATGAGTAAGGGCATGCAGTAAACAGGTCCTCTATATCGTTATCGGAAAGGTTGGTGTTTTGGGCCAGCATTGCAAGTACATCATCATCTGGAAATATGCGTTTGGCCAAAACCAGGTTCTTTAAAAACGGTTCACCAAACCGGAGTACCGAATCATTTAACCATTGGTATACCGTATCGCTCAGTTCCCAACGACTTGCAAGAATTAGCATGGATACGGAATCGGGTATTAACGTATCAACCAACAGGTGAAAAATTGTGGAATCATACAACGAATCCTGGTGGATCATAATCTCCCGCACCGCAGCGTAGGCATCTTGCGATTCACGGTCGATAAGGGTGGTCAGCACCTCATGAGAATAATCTTTTTCCTGCCCCAGCATAATGTCTACCAGGGTTTGTTCGGCAAGTTCAGGCAATCGATTAATCAGGTTTTTAATAATGGTATCCTTTACATTATCCTGTTCTCCAAACACGGTAATCAACTGGGCATCGCCCAGTAAAAAAGCAGTATCCAATATTTCCAGCAGTACCGTATCGCTCAACGGAGAGTTGTCGATGAGGTCATTCTCCACTGCGTTGCCGCTTCCCAGAGTCTTTAGGTTGTTCAGGAAAATGGCATCCATAGGATCGACCGATACGTCAATGTTCGAGTTATAGTAATACGAATCGTCAATTACACAGGCATTGGTATCGTATTCGGTAGTAGTTTCCTTAATTTTTTTAATAAACCAACTGTCCCAGTAAGCCGGGTCGTCGTCTTTTACGTAATGTCCCTCGTAGTACTTGGGTGCGTAAGCGGTGTAGTGCAATGGTTGCAACCGAACATCACTGGCCGAAATTATATCCCCTGCCCCCTGGTTGCGATAAAAGGCCGCTTGTGGAGAAATGAGATGATCGAGGTAGGGGTATTTCCAAAAATAGGGATGGTAAGCAATTGCCAGGTTAGTATCGTTCATGTAGTTCCAGGTATAGTGTTGTTCCATGAGCGTATCGCCGTTCACAACCACCGGATTGCCTGCGGTGTCCAATTTTGGGATGAAGTAATAAACCTTACCGTACCGGTCCTTTTTATAAAACCCATTTCGAAAGGCCAACAGCGTATCGTATTCTATCTCCGTTTTTTCAAAGAGTGTTCCGTGGGGGTTGTACTTTTCAATTTTATACAGTTTTCCAAACAGCAGCCCCTCATATTCATTGGTATAGTGATAATACCTGGTACTGTTTCTAACTCCATTTACCTCCGGCTCGCTTACTATGGTATAGCCTGCTCCCATATCGGCCTTGTAGTTGTTGTTGGTAAAAAAGGTATCGAGTACCATTCTTCTTAATCCATATTTGGTGTCCAGCCCCGAGTAGGTATATTCCCATACGGCCTGCGTAGTATCTCCAATTTGCTTTTTTAGTTTTTTTACCTGGTAGTTAAACTGCATGGTGTACTGTCGGTCTTTTTGTGCCGTTCCTAAATAAACCAAGCTGCTCTTGGTTGAAAAGGTGGTATCGATCGCATGGTATTCAATTTCGGTTTCGCCACCCAAATGAGAGATTTCCTTGCTCAATGGAACAAAGTAGAATTGGAAAAAACAACGGGGACCAGTACAATGCTCTGTGGTAGTATCTCCAATGCTTACACCGGTTCCATACTCAAAGCGAGTGGTTGGTGCCGCTTCAATGTCTGCCGTCGTAATTCCCGATTGTAAGGAATTATTTGCCGGATAAACCGGATTCTCCCGAATCGATTTTAAGAGAATGAAAGTCTTTTTAAAGTTTCCACTGTTGTCGTCGATAGACAACTTCATATTCATGTTTTGTGAGGTATAATCCAGTTCTACATCGCGCACCAGGGCCTGGTCGCCCACCATACCGCTATCATTAACCGCATGAACTCCGCTAACCACATATTTCTTAACATGGCGCAACATGTAGGGATTCTTGGCATAGCGAATCAGTTCTATGGCTTCTAGTTCGGTATTAGAACCTGCCAACGTCGGTTTATTCGAATAAGTCAGGCTATTTGGGTTATCATGCCACCAAAACTCATACATATCATCCGGAGAAGCGGTGTTGAATTCTTCATAAACATGATGCATTTGATACCAGGGCAACCCTACTCCAAAATTGTTGGGAATGGATTTAAAATCGCATTGTTCCGGGAGTGCCGTAGACCAGGATGCCCGTTCATGCAAAAAGGCTTTTTTGGCATCTGCCAACGTGTTAGAACCTGATTTAGTTGTTTCCGATGGAAGTGCCATAAAATTATGATCGGAATTGGCCGGACCAATCTGAAAATTCAGTTTATCGTTGGGGTTAAACAGGGGCATGGTAAAATGGTTGGAGGTTACGATTAAGCCATCAGAGCTGGTAGCATTTAAACTGGTGTTGCCTCTAACGTTCCACTTCACCATACGGTCGAAAGTGGAGAATATTTTCGTTTTTTGAATGCGATCAAAATCAATGGCAGGAATATCAAAACCAACACTATTGCTTACACTCCCTGGGGGAACTACGCCTCCCCCAATGCTTATGTCGAGGTTCAAAAACCCACCTTGATTAGCGCCGGTCATAGCGTCATCTTTACTGACTACAAAACGAACTTCGTAGTTGTCACCCGGCACCCGGGTTTCCAGCATATTGGTTGCGGTTATGGTTCCGGAAAGAAAACCGTGGTCCATACTGATCGAATTAGCTGCCCCCAGGGTTTTATAAGAATACCGGTTGGTTCGGGTAGAAATGTTTTGAATATATGGATTGATACTACTAATGGGTACGTATCCTGAGCTTGAAGAATAATCAGGGTGCGCTGCATGAATAAACCGATTCCAACCCGAAAAGTTAACTGTGCTGGTTACATCTTTTACCGGATTATAAACCTGAGAGCTATTGGTGTGCTCACCCTGATAAAAAACTGATTTGTAACTATACAATGAATCCAGGCGCAGTACACCCGCATCTTCAATTTTCATAACCAGGGAATTGGTAATGTGGTCGTCCTGAGTTTCGTATTCCAGGTCGAGCCACTCCTCTATTCCATAAAAGGTGTGAGCAGATACCCGTGTAAGCAACACGTCCTTAAATACCGTATAGTCCTGAACATTGGGCTCAATGTTGTTTAGTGTTGCTGTTACATTTCCATTGGTATCGTAAAGGTAGCTGGTTACGTTATAGATATGTTCACGTAAAATTTGATCGAATGCCGATTGATGGTTTTGGGATAGCTCTTTAAAATAATTGAATTCACCAAAGGTTTCATAGTCAAATTTAATGCGCGGCGCGGCTGGTTTCGATTTATCAATTATCTCCGTACAATACCATTTTAGGAATTCAGCTTTGGGCGTAATCTGAGCCTTTAAAATTGATTTTACAGTTGCAGAAGAATCCGGGCCATCTTCAATACGCTGGTCATTGTAGTCAAAACTCCGACGATGGTTTGCCCTTCGGTAGCTTTCCACGGCCAGGTTAAAGGCATACTCCACTCCATTATCGAGCTTCACTGTCCATCTATTGCTTTTCAAATAAATTTCGGCATAACGCTCAAAGGCATTCAATACAAATACGTGTCGCTGGTTTTCATCGTCGTAATGCTTGTATATGGCCCTCCCGCTTAATACTCCGGGAATGGACACATAGGGGGCGTGCCAGTAAACAGTTCCATCGTTGGTTGTAAATCGTAAGGCTGGCGGAGTACCGGTTCCATTACAGGTGCTGTAATAAGAATTCATCGTGTCGTCGGGGTTATCTATATAAGATTCATTTTGAACCGACAAGGTTGGTAAACTCAACGAACGACCATCGCCATAGGGAATGCCTTCCAAAATTCCTCCATGCGTTCCACCTATATAAGAAGTAGAATAGGAACTATTTAGTGTATAAATCAATCCGTTAGGTACCGAAACCGTACCCAAGGAGTAACTGGAATTATATACCCCGGAAAACAGGTTTACATTTCCCTGGTGAGCTCCGGTAGCAATGTTAAATTTTTCGGCCTGCTTGGGAAGGGTGGTACCGTTTTCTACCGATCCACTGATTTGTGCCTGAATCGAATGGCAATAAAAGGTTAAACAAACAAATTGTAAGAGAAACTTTAAATGATAATAAGAGAAACGCATAATGGAAGATTTAATCTCCCAAAACTATTTCTCGCTATTCATTCTTTTGTAAGGGTAAACACGCAGAAATTACGTGTTTACACGTAAAATCAATCCTTAAATAAAAAAGGTATACCTTATTAATGAATACTATCGAAACGATGGCTATCGTGCTTCGATTTAAGGCCGGTTTTATAGCCCAATTTGTAGTGGAGCAGAACTTCGGTTGCACCAACATAATTTACCGCCTTTCCAACCTTAGAAACCGGTAGGTCATAACTAACCCCTATGCCAATACCGGCCCAGTTAAACTGTGCTTCAAAAACCATTGCATCCTTCCAACGGTAAAACGCACCAATTTCCAAGGTAGCTTCTTTAACTACTCCGGTCATTTTACCCGCTTCTTTGATCAAAAAATCAAGGCTAGAACCAACGATAAAATAACGTTGAGATCCCTGGAACAAAGCAGCAAACCTGGGAATAACCGCAACATGACTTTCGTGGTTATGTACCTCTACTTCACCGTGTACAAAAACGCTGGCACGCAATTTATACTCATCATTTAAGTAGTTTACCACCGGGCGGTTAATGTTATTCATAGAAATGCCAAACATGGTTTTAATATTATCATGATTGGTAAAAAAATGATTAAAGCCCGCTCCAAACCCAACATAAGTTTTGGACACCTCTCCCTCTACCATTCCGGGTGTTCCTGTCCAGCCAGTTCCATCAATAACGTCCCATTGAGATCCCCAATGCAAGTTAGAATTGTTATTCATTTTCTTTTGGTTGTAGGTTACCTTAGCTCCCATGGACCAGAAGTGAGTCTCGTCCGGATCGAATGACTTACCAAAGTTCAGGTTCAATCCAGAATTCATAGTCGAAGTTTCACTTAACCCGGCTTTGTCCTGAATATAGTACCCGCCGATAGCAAAAAAGTCGTTTCCGGTTACGTCCGAAAGGATGGGTAAATCCAACGATGCTGCCATTGTTTCATAGGGTTGTCCCGCCTTTCCCCATTGGGTTCTGTAGTGACCATTAAAACGTAAGCTACCATGAAAAACTCCTACTGTTGCTGGGTTAAACAAAGTTTGTGCATCGGTAAACTGAGAAAAGTGCATTTCCTCTTGTCCATAACCGACAAGCATTGTAGTCGTTAATGCCAGTATTGTAATGTATCTAATCACTCTCACCATCAGCGCACTAAAGTAACATTTCCACTCAAATCCTTAATCTCTCCTGTTTCGTGCCAGAGTTTTACCACGTAAACATACACTCCAGGGTCTAATTCTTTTCCTACCTGGTTTTTATAATTTCCATCCCATCCAGCGCCAACCGGAGCAATATCTGACTCCCAAACAATTTGATTTACTTTATCTGTTTGGTAGACAATTTGCCCATATCGGTTAAAGACCTTCACGTCAATTTTGGTAATTCTATTTCCAAATATGTACCATCTGCTGTTCCTGGAACCATTTTTACCAGGTGTAAAAATTTCGGGAATACCTACTTCATAGGTACTATCAATGTGTATCTGAACAGAATCTACTGTTCTACAACCGTTGAAGTTTTCACGAATGACGTAATACCAGGTCGGAGCATCTGGTCTCGCTCTTGTAGTCTGACTTCTCCAGTTGTCTATGTTATCAGAAATCTGATCACCCTGATTATTCTTATAACTCCAGAAGTAATTATGACAGCGTGATGAATCACCATTTATATACTTGTCAAATTCCTCCATATCCTTGCAATTGGGAACCGGTCGACCGTTGTGTTCCTCCTTATTGTTTGTAGTAAGCTCATTGGAATAGCCCCTTACCAAAACAGGTTTATCTACCAGTGCATCTACCTGAGGGTAACCATATACCGAAACTATATTGCGGTACATGAGTGAGTCCTTACCATATATGTTCTCTGTTACCAGTGCCAACTTGTATGAACCTGAATCGGGATAACACACGGTAATGCTTGGATCTGTATAGACTGTATCCTTTTCAAAATTAGTGTCTACAGCAATGGGGCCAAGTGGTGAATAAACCCTGTAAAACCAGGTTGTATCAATTTCAAGTGGATTCGTAGTAACAGTATCAATCTTTGTAATCATAGAATCAACCGTATCGCTGATTCCCCAGAAATACCATTTAAAGGTTGGTTTATCCGTAATGTAAAACTCATCTTCAATGGTGTGATCATATTCATAGGTTACACAACTTCCCACACAGGTTTTTCTTTGTTCTGTATGCCCTTTAATTCTTGATTTTGCTCCAATACATGATTTAACCCGAACGTTTTTGGTGATAAATGTCGCTCCACCTGCACCGGACACATTCAGGGTAACCGGATAGATAGTATCTCTACCTTCTCCTCCTGCACACGGATATAGAATTTTAACCAATGGAATGGTATCGTTTACAATTCTACAATTCCCGGAATCATCTGCAGCTCCCGGAAATGACCAATATCTATTCTGAACTGCTCCGGAACTACTATCAGCAAAAATGACAGAATCACCTGAACAGATGGTAATCGTCTTGCTCATCAATCCATTCATTGAAAAATTTGCTTGTGGCGGTGCGTTACAATCTACTACCGATATGAGATTGGTTTTAGTTAATGGCGCCCCGCTTCCCTTCGAATTCGATGCAGTAAGAGTTATACTGAATTTGCCAACATTGGGAAAACAAAAACTTGGGTTTTGCAGATTACTGGTATCAGCAACATTTCCGGTTCCAAAATTCCAGGACCACTTTGATGGATTGCCTGTACTCAGATCAGTGAACTGAACACACTTCCCCTGACAAACCAGTATTTTGTCTTGCGTAAAATTCGCAGTTGGCGTATTGGAAGGAACTCCTGTAAGCATAACATCATCAATGGCAAAGGCCGGATGAAAACCGGTGTCAGGATTAATAAAGACAAATGCGAACATGAGTTGCTTTTGATTATCAAATACCGGGAGTTTAATGGTCTCTTTTTTCCAAATTGAATCTCCTGAGTAAGTCTTAGGAGTTCTAATCCAGCTTTTAGCACTATCGATACTATAGAAAACCTGTCCTGACGTGTCGTTGGGAAAATTAAAAGAATCGGCGTAATTCAACCACCAAAAACTAAATTCCACATCTTTAAGCCCGGATGTAGAAATCGGTGCGACCATCCGGGTCATGTATTGATCCCTTCCAGGGTTGTTGTACAAATAATTGGCGTTGTAAGCTGCCACACCTGGCAATGAAAGGTTATTGGCATTGATATGCAGGTAATGGCTTCTGGGCGATCCGGTAATACCAACAGGTTGCAAATTTGTATTAGGAACAAGAGCAGTGGCATTTCCCTTATAGCTGTTGTTGGTGATCCAACGGTTTTCTCCTCCTGAAACAGAGGCCTTACCGTGTACCGAATCTCTAGCATTCAACTGCCAACTGGAAGGGCCCGGAGAAAAATCGCTACTAAAAATAACGGTCTGAGCACTTCCCGAGAAGCCTATTAACACGCAGATCAGAACTAAAATATACCCCCAAATTTCTTTCCCTATTGTTCTCATATCTAATCTGAAAATGATGCCCAAAATAATGCAATATTTATAAAGTTCGACCATTTATTGTCATATTCGTTTTAATTGGGCCAGGAAGTCCAATGTATTCACGTTGTCCGCATAATCATTTAGTCTAGGGATTTGAGCTTGTCCAAAGGCTAAATAATCTTTACCAACATAACATTGAATCTGATCTTTGAGTTTGGTTAATTCCACTCCGAGTTTATGAACATCGCTATATCTTTCAACAAACAGCACTCCCAATGGACTATGCAAATTATTGTCCTCTTTTAGTACAATAAAACCATTATCTAGAATTGAATCATCATTCATCAAAAACAAGGTTTGATGATACAGGTAATTGTTCATGTATTTTTTGTTGTCGGTTACATATTGATAGGGTAACATGGCTTTAAAAAGTATGTCCACATCGTAGGATTCCGGAACGTAAACTTTAGACACATTTCTACATCCCAGTCCGTAGTATTGAAAAATATCTGAGGCAAGTAAATCCAGCTCCTGCTCTGTTTCTTCACCGGTTAATACACCAACTGAAGTCCGGTTTTTTCGAATTATGTTAGGTACTTTGGAAAAATAACTTTCAAAATACCGGGAAGTATTATTGCTTCCTGTAGCAATTACGGCATCGTATCCCTCCAATCGATCTACATAATCTACCCGTTTATACAATTCCGGGCTAACCTCTTCCATCAGCCTCCAAATTGCAGGCAATAGCAGTTTGTCATCGCTGGATAATTTAACACTGACCTGATAACCGGAAATGAGCACACACAACATATCGTGAAAACCAACCAGGGGAACATTGCCGGCCATAATAACCCCTACCCGTTTTGTTGCGGGTTGATCGAAAAGTGACGAGTAATTTGCCACCCATTGCTGCAATTCCTCCTTATTCAAAAATCGAATAATTCCTTTAATTGCTCTAAGTACTTCGTCTTTCACAAACCACCCATTGTGATAGAAAGATTGTTCTACTGAATCATTAAGCGCTGAATACTTGTCTCCAACTGAATCCAATTCTGTTTGATCAATGTATGTTTTTAACTCTTTTCCAAGAATGGAAAAAGCATCAATTCTATCCTGAACTTTCATTAATTATGTATCAATAGTTAAGCTTAAAGAAGGCTTTAGCCTATCAAAATCAACAGGTTAAACCATGTCCATTTCAATTAAAAGTATGTTATTAATAATTAGGATAAAAGGAATATTTCTCAACCAACAAGGTGAATATCTTTGCGGTCAAATTTAGTTTAATAAACGCTATGGCAATAACGATTACAGACGAGTGTATTAACTGTGGGGCATGTGAACCAGAGTGTCCAAATAATGCAATTTACGAAGGTGGAATTGAATGGAGAATGGCTGATGGAACATCGCTTTCAGGAAGTGTTACTACACCCTCGGGAAATACTTATGATGCTGAGAATGAAGAAGAGCCGGTTTCGATGGACTTCTTTTATATCGTGAGCGATAAATGCACCGAATGCAAAGGGTTTCACGATGAGCCTCAATGCGCGGCAGTGTGTCCGGTTGATTGTTGTGTAGACGACGAAGACGTTAGGGAAAGTGACGAAGAGCTACTAGCTAAAAAGGACTTTTTACATTTATAGGCGAGGTCTTTGTAATAAGATCGGTTATTTAGATTCGAAACTAAAGCAGGCATGGATCTATATTTCGTTTTAATTCATTCAGATTGAATAAAGTAGTTTTAGTATTCTCACTATTTTTTTGTACCGGACTTTTAGCCCAAAATACGCTGTCCTCGGAATTGTATTCCGAAGTTGAAGAACTAAAAAAACTTAGGATTCAATCGGTTGAAAATGAAAGCTTTGAAAAAAGGCTGGAGTACAACCAACAATTCAAGGAAAAACTAAAAAGCCTCTTATCAAACGATAAGCTGAACTATCGATTGGATAGTATCCCCTTTTTTGGAAAGGTAGAATCTCCCGATAAAAAGATTACAATATACACCTGGAATATCCTGGATGACTTTAGTGACTTTACCTACTATGCATTGGTTGATCTGGATGGAGAAGAATTGGTCGAACTAAATGACCAATCCAAAAACATGGCCGACCCTTTAATGAAATTGTGCAAGTTCGATAATTGGTATGGTGCATTGTATTACGAAATAATTCCCACCAAGGTAAAAAAACAAGGGGTACACTACATACTGCTTGGATGGGACGGAAAAAGCAACAACGGTACACGCAAAGTAATTGATGTTCTTCATTATGATGAAGGATTGGGAAACTGGTACTTTGGTAAAACGGTATTCGGTCCCCCATTTTCTAGTCAAACCCGATATTTTATAGAATACTCTTCTGACGCAGTAGTGTCGTTGAAATACCATCCCAAGACCAAACAAATTGTATTCGACCATGTAGTACCGCCCAATAAGGGACTAAAAGGTGTTTACGATTTCTACATTCCCGACCTTAGTTTCGATGCCTTTGAGTTTCGAAAAGACAGATGGTACTTTGTTCAGAATGTAGACGTACGTGGAGAACAGACCATGAAAAACTATGTTGACCCCAATAAAGGAAACAGGCCCAGGTAGTGAAAAAATTAATCCTTTTATTTCTCCTGATTTCCATTCTGGGTAGCTCAATGCTTAGAGCACAGGTTGCACTCGAAGTCACTTCACCTGAAAAAAAGAAGTTTTATCTGTTTGTTAATGGGTTAAAGGAAAACGAAACTCCTAAAAGCAAGGTTCGAATTAAAAACCTGCAGGAAGGGCCAAGCCATTTGAAGATTATTTTTGAGAACCGGGACATAAACAACCCACAAACCAAGGTCAATTTTGAGGTTGGTAAGGACTATATCTATGAAATAAAGCTCTACTCCAACCTCGATCGCAATTGGTATGCGCTTAACCTACTGGAAGTAAACGAATGGAGTGAAAAACAAATTAAGAAGAAGGTCGGAGCAGATACGCTTAGCTTAAGCGAATTGAAAATTGCTGAACTAAAGGCTGATTCAATCCTAAAGGTAAACCAGCCCGTGCAAATAATAGCCAAACCTAAGGACACTGCATTAAGGGTGACAGATACGGCTCGCGTGAAGCGCGATGTTAGTGAGCACAATTGCCTAAGCCCGCTCCACCCCGAGGGATTTGTGCTCATCAGTAAAAAAATTGAGGACGAACCCCTTGAGAATAAGAAGCTTGAAAAGGCGAAACAACTCATTCAGGAAAATTGCCTTTCTGCCATTCAGCTCATGGAGCTCATTCAATTGTTCGATTTCGAAGTATCAAAACTTGAACTGGCCATATATTCTTACCCCTATTGCTTTGACCCGTTAAACTATGGGTTTGTGGAAGATGTTTTTGAATACGAATCTTCTGTTACAAAACTCCACAATGAAATCTATGCAAAGGAGTAATAAACTGTTCTCCTTGGGAGTTGTGCTAGCCATATATTCTGTTGCAACCCTCATTGGAATTCTAATTGCTACTTACCTATACTCCGATATGGGGCTACTACCAACCCTATTAATAGTTGATGTACTGGCTACTGTTATCGTTTTTATTGGTTCGGTTAGTTTTAAAAATTCCAGTATTTATGATCCTTATTGGAGTGTTGTTCCAATCCTGTTACTAGCTGTGCTGTTCTATGTTTTCGACTATTCGTTATTGGAGTTTAGCGCGCAAAGCATACTGCTGTGGTGTGTTGTATTTTGGGGAATTCGGCTAACTTATAACTGGGCAGAGGGTTGGAAAAACCTGGATCACGAAGATTGGCGGTACTCAATGCTTAGGAAAGACAACCCTAAAATTGCCTACTTCCTCGATTTTTCCGGAATTCACATGTTCCCAACATTAATTGTTTTTTTAGGGCTAGTACCCGCTTTTGCTCTGTTTGAAAATGGTGCGAACGATTTTGGTTTAATTCAATTTATGGGTTTTTTATTATTCTGTATCGCCCTGTTTTTCGAGACCGTTGGCGATAACCAGTTGCGGGCATTCAAAGCATCTAACCCTCCTAAGGGGAGCCTCTTAACAACCGGGCTTTGGAAATATACACGGCATCCCAATTATTTAGGAGAAATGCTCTTTTGGTGGAGTATTTACCTGCTTTCCTATCACCCCGACAATCCTCTATGGATGATCGCAGGACCTGTGGCCATAACCGGGCTCTTTGTCTTTATAAGCATTCCAATGATGGATAAACGAATGATGGAAAGAAGATCGGGGTATAAGGAATACAGGGAGCGTACGTCTGCCCTGTTTCCCTGGCCTCCTAAAGGCTAGGATAAGGTTTCAGCAAGTACGGATAAACAGGAAAACATTTTAGCTACTTTCATTTCAGGCATCCTGGCATACTCTTCCGAGAAGAATTCATCACTCAGGTAAGAAACCAGTGCGGGTTGCGAACTTTCGGAAATAAGCACTTCAAATTCATCCTCTTCTTCCTCTGCAGCAAAAGACATAATGCGTTCGAGTCTTTCATCAATTTTATGTTGAAGGTTTTCCATTTCTTCTTCGGAAATGGAGTTAAGCTCCGCCTTTTTATTTGATTCAATGGCAAACCACATAATCATAACCAAATAAAGCAGGTCTTCTTCTGCCTCTTCGTTGTTTAGCCCTTCACCCAATCCAAGTACAAACCCAACGGCATGGGGTTGCTGTTCGGCTAAGCGATTAAATAGCTTTTCCAACTTCCCTTCTTCCATGTCTTCCAGGGTTTCAATTGCTAAATCAATTTCCTCGTCTGTTATTTTATTATCGTAAGCCATCTTATACCTGTGTTCCGATTTGCAATGTTCAATTTAAGAATAAAATGTTTCTCCGTTTTTATTCATTCTCTTTAATAAAGGGCTGGGACGATATCGATCTTCACCAAACTCTTCAAACAAATCCTCCAATCCTTTTAATACCGTATCTATTCCCAACTCGTCAGCCCACTTCAATAATCCTTTGGGGTAATTTACCCCACGGGTCATGGCAGTATCCAAATCCTCCTGAGAGGCTATGTTTAAAAACAGTGCATCTGCGGCCTCATTGATTAACATGACTATGGTTCTGTTGAAGATTTTGGTTCCCAGTTCCCGATCCTCATTGGGCTTTGGGTTGCTAGACGTATTCTCATAGTTGTAATATCCATGACCCGATTTTCGGCCCAGTAAGCCGGCTTCCACCAATCTTTTTTGAGTAATAGAAGGTTTGTATCGGGGATCGAAATAGAACTCGGTAAAAACTGATTCCGTTACGGCATAGTTTACATCGTTACCGATAAAGTCCATCAGTTCAAAAGGTCCCATTCTAAAACCACCTATTTCTTTCATAGCCCAATCTATAGTAGCCATATCCGCAATTCCTTCTTCATACATCCTTAAGCCTTCTGCATAGAAAGGCCTGGCCAAACGATTTACAATAAACCCGGGCGTGTCCCTGGCCACAGCAGGAGACTTGCCCCAGTCCAACATTAGTTGCTTGACTTTTTTAACATATTTATCGGAAGTGGTAATGCTGGGAATAATTTCTACCAAAGGCATTAGAGGTGCCGGATTAAAAAAATGAAGTCCCAAAAACCGATCCCTGTTCTGGCAAGCGGAAGCAATGGAAGCCACTGACAACGAAGAAGTGTTGGTTGCCAAAATGCAGTCCGAATCTACCAAATTCTCGATCTTGGTAAACACCTGCTTTTTAATATCCAGATTCTCCACTATAGCTTCTATAACCAAAGAAGCTCCTTCGATGAGCGGAAGGCTACTGGTCATTTCAATTCGTCCCAGGATGCCAGAAGCCTCTTCCTGGGTTATTTTTTCCTTTTCAACCAGGCGATCCATTATTTTCACAAGCTTCTGCCCTGCTACTTCCAGCGAATCGGGATTGTTATCATAAAGCGTCACTTCACAACCATTGGTTGCAGCAATTTGAGCAATTCCCGAACCCATTGCTCCGGATCCTATTACGGCTACTTTCATAAGGGTTTTTCTTTCGTCTTAATCAATATTCTGAACCTGGTGTAGCTATGAAAAGCTTCCAAAATTCAACGGATTCAAAGGTACTTTTTTGGTCTTCAAAAGCTTAATAAAAAAGACATATTTTTGAGGGTACTATGAGCGATTATCAGCCCAACAATATGAGAAGAATGCGAAAACTAACTCCCTTCGTTTTGGCTTTCATTGTTATTATGGCCATTTGGTACTGGGTCAAGGTAAATCTTGGGTAATATAATTCTCTAAATTTAATTAAGAGACACAGGATACCTGATCAGTTATTCAACATCAACATTCAACATTCAATGTTCGATGTTCGATGTTCGATGTTCGAAATCTCTATTCTCCCTTAAAATTAGGCCTTCTCTTTTCTAAAAATGAATTCACCCCTTCCTGGTAGTCATGTGTTTGACCAGCCAGTGTCTGCAATTCAAGCTCTTCGTTCAACTGTTCTTCCAGGGTATTGGTCAGCGATGCATTCAATGCTTTTTTAGTAAGTGCGAGCCCCTGAGTGGCCATAGTTGATAGCCTTGTGGCCAAAGCCATGCTCTCTTCTTCAAAGTCATCTTTGCCAAATACCTTATAAACCATACCCAGCTTTTCTGCTTCATGGGCTTTTACCTTATCGCCTAACATCATAAGCGCACTTGCCTTTTGCCAACCTACCAATCGAGGTAAGGTATAAGTACCTCCACTATCGGGAACTAAACCAATTGCACTAAATGCCTGAATAAAAGATGCTACCTCTGAAGTTACCACTATATCACATGCCAGCGCCAGGTTTGCTCCTGCACCAGCAGCCACACCATTAACAGCAGCTACCACAGGCATTTCCATTTCTCTAATTCGAACAATAATAGGGTTGTAGTGTTCCTCAACTATGGTTCTCAAACCGGGTCCTTTATCCGAAATAGCTTCTTCCAAATCTTGTCCGGCACAAAAGGCTCTCCCCTCCCCAACAATCAGTACAGCTCTTATTTCTGGGTCCTGCTCACATTTATCGAGACTTGATTGCATGGCAAAAGCCATTTCTCGATTAAAACTATTCAATTTATCCGGTCGATTCAATTTTATAACCCCCAGATTATCAATCTTTTCAAAAACTATTGAACTCATATTACATTGAAATTTTCAGCCCTATAAAAGTAGACATTACTTGTGGGTTGTAATTCTTTTTTGAACACTTATTGACAATAGAAAATAGTCTGACCTTATTTCTATTTTTGAGCCTGCTCATGGACAACGTCAAAGTTTCTTTCGTTTATAAATACTTCTGGCGCTGGACCGGTCTGTCCATAATTCTGGGAGTAGTTATATTCTTTCCAAGCATTCAATACGATTACCTGATCAACTACGACGATGGACCATTGATTGTCAATAACCCAGTGGTTCAAAACTTTGATGTCCCGGGAATGTTCTCAAAATTTGTTTTTGGGCTTTATCATCCCATTACCACCCTGTCCTTTGCTATCGATAATTGGTTGTTCAACGGCATGGCAAGTGGGTTTCATTTTTCCAATATTCTACTTCATTTCATCAATGCGATTCTCTGCTATGTCCTTGCCTTTAGGCTTAGTAAAAAGGAACTGATAGCAGGAATAGTTATGGTGCTCTTTGTAATTCACCCCATGCATGTGGAATCCGTTGCATGGCTTTCTGAACGCAAGGACCTGTTATATACCCTCTTCTTTCTCATTGCCTGTATTAGCTACCTCAAAAGCCTGGACACTGAAGCAAAAACTAAATGGAGTTTAATCACATTTACTTGCTTTGTTCTAGCCGCTCTATCGAAATCAGCCGCAGTTGTTTTTCCACTGGTCATTCTATTGATTGATTATGTACGAAATCAATTTTCACTTCCAAAAAGCCTCATTCGAATAATCCCTTATGTTCTGGTCTCATTGGTAATTGGATACATTAATATTCTTGCCCAGAATTCAGCAGGGTTTATTCAGTCCATTCCGGAATACAGTTTATTGGAAAGGTTTCTGTTGTTCAGTTATTCCAGTGCCTACTATGTTGTAAGTTTTGTGTTGCCAATAGACCTTTCTCCCAAGCATTTCTACCCGATTATAGTAGACGATTACCTGCATTGGACTTATTACTTGTCACCCCTATTCGTAATGGGGTTTCTGGTGATTGCATGGAAGGCGGTTAATCATAATAGAAAGTACCTCTTCCCCATTGGATTTTTCGTCGTTACAATTGTTTTAGTACTCAAGATTATTCCCACCGGAAACGACCTGGTTTCTGACCGCTATTCCTACCTGCCCTACCTGGGGCTTTGCTTGTTGGTTGGACAATTGGTTGATGCTTATTGGAAAAAAAGTAAGATTTTCTTAATGGGTATAGGCGCAATATTGATGCTTGTTTTCACATATTCGAGTTATTCTTATGTCTCAGTTTGGAAAAACGAAATCAGTATCTGGAATTGGGTTATAAATAAAAACCCTCATTACACCACTGGTTATGCAGAACGTGGAAGAAATTACCTGGACAGGGGTAAATTAAACAAAGCGCTTAAAGACTTAAACCGGGCTATTGAATTGGATAGTCTAAATTCCATTGCTTTTAATCACAGAGGATTATCTCTGGCTAGTTTAAATAAACCGGAAAATGCCTACAACAACTTCACCCGGGCAATTTCCATAGACAGCAACTATGCGTCTGCCTATTCCAATCGTGGAGTACTCTTATCGAAGTATAACAGAACAGAAGAAGGAATACTTGATTTAAAAAAGGCCATCGAATTAGCCCCTAAAGATGCTGACCACTATAACAACCTGGGAATCGCCTATGCCCAAATACAAAATTGGGAATTGGCCCAAATAAACTTTGAAGAATGTCTGAAACTAAATCCAGATCATAAAGATGGCAACAAGAACATGAATCGACTTAGAGGTATGGTGAAATAATTGATGTTCGATGTTCGATGTTCGATGTTCGATGTTCGATGTTCGATGTTCGATGTTCGAAACTAAATATCCTTTCTGGTAATAAATCCCACCAACCAACCAGCCAGAAGCCCGCCAACTATTCCAAAGGCCAACTGATTGATCCATAACCCAAAAAAAAGGCCGACAATACCGCCGGCCACTATTATATTTCTAGACTTTCTTTTCAAATGAATTGTTATCCATCTTTGGCATCAGGATTTACTTCTCTTTTCATATCTCCTTCTTCTGCCTTCTTAGCCATAATGGTACCCTCAATAATCTGCTGATAGAAATCGTTCATGGCAGCTGGAGAGTGTGGAACCATAAGCGTATTGCTATTGGTATTTGCCCCAATGCTGTTCAGCGTATCAAAATATTGTGTCATCAACACAAACTGCATAATTTCCTGGGCATCAATTGATGTAAGTGCCTTTTGAAAGTCTTCTACACTCTCTTTAAAACCACGGATAATCTCCAGCCGTTGTTGTGCAATACCCTCACCTTGAAGGCGCTTACTTTCGGCATCAGCTTCAGCTCTTTTAATAATGGTGATTTTTTCAGCTTCAGCCTCTTCCCTTGCCGCCTCTTTGTCTCTTTTCGCTGCATTTATTTTATTCATGGAATCCTTAACCCTGGTATCAGGAACAATATCTGTAATTAAGGTCTTTACAATTTTATATCCATAGTTTTCCATGGCCTCGGATAAGTTGTGTCGTACTGCAACTGCTATATCTTCTTTTCTGGAGAAGACATCATCCAATTCCAACTTTGGAACTTCTGCCCGAACATCGTCAAAAACATAACTAGCAATCTGTGCTTCCGGATCTTCCAAGGCATAAAACGCCTCCCATATTTTATCTCCAATCACCACAAATTGAATTGATACTCTGACATCTACAAAAACGTTGTCCAGTGTTTTGGTTTCAATATCAACATCCAACTGCTGGATTTTCAGGTTGATATTCCCCGCAACGCGGTCGATAATGGGAAGTTTAAAATTAAGCCCGGCACCTGCAATGGCACTAAATTTTCCAAGTCGTTGAATGACCTTAGCTGTTTTTTCCGGAACAATGATGATGGTGTCAAAGAGTACTAAGACAACAATAATTACAATTACAATAGTGCCTGTCATGATTTATTTTTTAGGATTTTATTTCGTCTCTAATGTACAATTATTCATTCGATGCGCACCCATCACTTTTCACAAATACAATTTTTTAACGATTCCTGAATGAGCTACCCGAAGTACACTACTTTTGCCGGCCAATTGGGAAGATGAAACTAGACGAAGAAATACAAAAGAGGAAAACATTTGCCATTATATCTCACCCTGATGCCGGTAAAACTACCTTAACGGAAAAGCTCCTGTTATTTGGTGGAGCTATTCAGGTTGCAGGAGCTGTTAAGTCAAACAAGATTAAGAAAACGGCAACGTCCGATTTCATGGAAATTGAAAAACAAAGGGGAATTTCCGTGGCCACTTCTGTTATGTCATTTCCATACAAGGGTAAGATTATCAATATTTTAGACACTCCCGGTCACAAAGATTTTGCTGAAGATACTTACCGAACCCTTACTGCAGTTGACAGTGTTATTTTGGTTATTGATTGCGTTAAGGGAGTTGAGGCACAAACCGAAAGACTGATGGAGGTATGTCGTATGAGAGATACTCCGGTTATTGTCTTTATTAATAAAATGGATCGTCCAGGCAGGGATCCCTTCGAACTTCTGGATGAATTGGAAGAAAAGCTTAAGATCAAAGTTCGTCCACTTAGCTGGCCCATCAACTATGGCCCAGAGTTTAAGGGTGTATATAAGATGTTTGATGGAACGCTTAATTTATTTGACCCGGAAAACAAGTCTAAGGTTAGTGAAAACATAGTTGAAATAGAAAACTTAGACGATACCAAACTGGACAATACAGTAGGTGAAGAAGATGCAGACGAACTTCGCGAGAATGTGGAATTGGTTGAAGGGGTTTATGATGAGTTTAACAAGGAAGATTACCTCAAGGGGAAAATGGCACCGGTTTTCTTTGGCTCGGCCTTAAACAATTTCGGTGTAAAAGAAATGCTGGATACGTTTTGCGAAGTAGCACCATTTCCCATTGGACGGGAGAGCTCCACACGCCAGGTTGAACCCAATGAAAACAAATTTTCCGGATTTGTATTTAAAATTCACGCCAACATTGACCCGAATCACAGGGATCGTATTGCCTTTTTGAGAATTGTTTCCGGAACCTTCGAAAGAAATAAATTCTTTAAACATGTTCGGCTAGACAAGAAGGTGAAATTTGCTAACCCAGCTACTTTCCTGGCCCAATCCAAGGCTATTGTAGACGAGGCTTTCCCAGGCGACGTAGTTGGGCTTTATGATACCGGAACCTTTAAAATTGGAGATACGCTTACCGAAGGAGAAGCCATGCATTATAAGGGAATCCCTTCCTTCTCTCCTGAAATGTTTAAAGAGGTCATTAACAAAGACCCGCTTAAAGCAAAACAACTCGAAAAAGGGTTGACTCAACTTACCGAGGAAGGAGTTGCCCAATTATTTAGCAGACAACCGGGTAACATTAAAATAATAGGTACTGTAGGAAACCTTCAATTTGAGGTAATTCAATACCGCTTAAAAAATGAGTACGGAGCCACGGTAGATTTCAAAACAATGCCTTATCACATGGCATGCTGGATTACCAGCGAAAACAAAGACCAACTCGCGCAATTTATCCGTGTTAAGGTGTCTGAAATTGCTACAGATAAAGAAGGGAATTATGTATTTTTAGCTCCATCGGCTTGGATGCTTCAAAAAGCCCATGAAAATTATCCAGATATTGAATTCCACAAGACCTCAGAGTTTAAAATGTCACTGGTTTAAGATTTTGATCGTATGCATGGTGTTATCATCTGCATGCAATCGAAAGCCATTGTCATGCGTGGAGGCATCTCCCAATACGGTGCAGTTGGGCCAGGAAACGGTTATTACCGACTGTTCGGAAAATAGCTTTAACAATGAGCTAAAGACCGGAGAAGGCGGGAACTTTTCAAACATTACTTCTAAGACCTGGTCGTATTTTCGGCCGGGAACTTATAACATTAGCTTAAAAGCTTTTAGTAAGCGTGGGAACAAAGACGATACTTATTATCAAAACATTCATGTTGTGCCACCAGACTCTAACAAAGTAAAAGGGAGATGGCGGCTGACAACTTTTGAGCAACGAGAACAGCTTTTTGTCGATTACAGTATCAACCTATTTGAAAACCCCCTGATTCTTAGAGATACCCTGGACGAAACCTATACCATTACAGGAGATTCACTTTTCGTTAAACACGACACGGAGAGTTTTCTTTTGTTTTTAAACGAATACGCTATTGACTACGACTACCAAAATGCTACTATTCAGGCGGGTGAATCCTTCTTTGAAATTGTACTTTTTGAGGATACAAGAATGGTGTGGAAGGGTTCGTATGTAAAGGGATATTCCCTACTCTATTTGAGCCGGGTATGAAAGTTAAATACCTTTTATTCTTCATAATCCTGCTAACCTCTTTTTCCTGCAAAAAAGACAAGGTAGAAGCCTGCGTTTTTGCAACACCAGACAACCCCTATGTGGGGCAACCCGTGACCGTAGTAAACTGTTCGGAAAACTTCAAACAGTCTTTTATCGACTTTGACGATGGCACGCCCCAGGTTTTGGTAAACAATACCATTGTCAAACAATATTATTTTACACGCACCTACTCCATTTCAGTTGAGTCTTTTAGCTCAGACAACAACTCGACGGAGTCAGCTACTTCAAATTTCAGTTTGGAAGTAAGATCTCCAAACCAAGAGGATCTACTTGGAGAGTGGACGCTCTATCGATTCCTTGGACACGATGAGAGTTTCCCAACCACCAATGAAGCTATTTTCGCAAGCAAAATAATTGAGCGAACCGATCTTAATTACAGAACCCAACTTTTAAGGGATAGTGTAGCAATTATTGAAAACTTAAATGGAAGCTTCAAGGATACTACAACCTGGTATTTTAGCGAACCGGGTAAAATTCAACTCGATACACATTCGACCCAGGTAGTTACATTCTATAATGATACCATGATTATTCTGGCTCCCTACCGCTTTGGATTTTCGCTCAATTACTACAGCAGAAATCGTTAGGGTTATTGCTTTAAAAAACGACTAATTCGGGTAGAGTTATCCTGAAAAGTCAACCGAACCATGTACTCACCCGAACGCAAATCAGAGACATCCATTTGGTTAAAATCTTTAGTTTGATTTAATACGGTTTTCCCTTGCAGGTCAATAATTTGAACGATTCTGGGCACCATCGTTCCATTAAATTCCAAATACAATTCATTCAAAACCGGATTGGGATAAACCCCTAACTCTAATTTCTCATTATGTTCTCCAACACTACCCGCGCCTTCTACAATGGCCGATAGATAAAATGCCATTCTTTGGTATCCGATGGCATTGGTTTTAATGATTATAGAATCGCCTAATTCACGATAACCGGCTCCATATCCCGTCCGATAAGCTACTTCAAATTGGTGCTTTTCATTTGGTTGAATTACTGTTCTTCCTCCCCCATTAATGCTAGCCTGCCAATTCATATTATCATGTGCCGAAAAAATAGCATCAACTGTAATACTCTGATTTCCTGAGTTGTAAAGAATATGTTTCCATCGGTACACACCAAATTCTTTTGCCGTATCACCACTTTGGTGCCTCAACGACCTACTCATTTGCAAGGACGTAATTTTTTCATCAACGGCCGTCCCGGAAATCGAGGAAATTCGATCCAGAAACTGTGGATAATCTACAAAGGGGTTTCGGTTCCTTTGAAGGGCATAAATATCATTGTTTCTCTTAATATCTATTTGAGATGGTGGATATGTTTTCATCCATTGTCTTAAAACACTTTCCTGTCCGGAATAAAACGATCCATAATCCTGGTACCTGAGAACAAAATAACTCATTGCCCTCGCTGTTGAACCTTTCTGTTCATTTCGTGGCTCATATTTTCCGCTTCCAATACCAAATGGAAGACTTCCTCTTTTACCATTTTCATTGGCATCGGAAGGAAATAAATGATGAAGATCGGATTGCATAGGATTGGAAGAGCCAAATTTACTTTGAGGAAACGTATGTTCAGTATTAAAATTCCAAGGTGATTTTACCAGGTCAGATGTATTAAAAGGATAGTTTATTATCGATCTACCGGTATAAATGCACTCAACCTTATTTACACTACTTCCTCTTCCATTAATTTTCCAATTGTCAATCTTACTGAACATTTCGATACGAGCATTTTTATAACCTAAACTAACATACCCTTGTCCTGTTTTCGATTTTAGAGCCGCTTTTAAAACCTCAGCTGTTTTATTCCTTGTGGAAGCATAGTAGCTATTTGAGAATATTCCCTGCCCTGAGATTGAAACAACCCCCAAAACGCTGTTCTGGTTTTCAACCGTTAACAACCCTTTGTATTCCAGGTTTTGTTTGGGTGCAAATTCTACCGGTATTTTTATTTTCAGATCTGTTCCCGTTCCGGTTTTAATCGAATCCAAAAGCAACGATACTCCGGCGTAAGGTTTCTGTTCAGTAAGTTTAAAGTACAGCCAATAAGATGTTGTGATTGAGCCTGTAAGTGTGTACGTAATGGTGTCCTTTTTAACCGTAAGTTCATTTACATTTCCAAAATCATGCTGCTGACCCGTAAGGCTTATTCCAAAACTTAATAACCAAAAAAATACTACCAACCTCTTCATAATCATACATTTATATTAAGCCCATCGTAGGCAAGAAAAACGTTTTCTGGCAATTCCCTAGAAACTTCTTTGTGAAATCCAAGGAGATGACTAATGTGAACAAAATATGCGCGCTCTGGTTTGGTTTTCTCGACGATTTTCAGTGCCTCTTCTAAATTGAAATGGGAATAATGTATCTCTTTGCGAAGGGCATTCAAAACCAAAACCTTAGAGCCTTTTATTTTTTCTAATTCCTGATCTGCAATAGACTTCGCATCAGTGATATATGTAAAATCCTTAATTCGATATCCTAATACCGGCAAATTCATGTGCATCACTTCAATGGGAAGTACCTCAAGTCCACCAATGCTAAACGGCTTATTTTCAATTTCATTCAAAATAGCTCCCGGAGCCCCAGGATATTTATTCTCTGTTTCAAATGCATAGGGAAAACTCCTTCTCAACGCATTACATACTCGAATATCCCCATACATAGGCATATCGGTCTTTTGCTTGAAATTAAAAGGACGGATATCATCAAAACCTGCAACGTGATCGCTATGCTCATGAGTATATAGTACAGCATCAACCCGTTGAATATTATTACTTAGCATTTGCTGCCTGAAATCGGGGCCGGTGTCTATCACCAGGTTCAATTCATCAGTCTCCAGGTAAACTGAAGTCCTTAATCTCTTGTCCCTGGTGTCGGTAGAATGGCAAACCGGATGATCATTTCCAATAACCGGAATACCTTGCGAAGTACCTGTTCCTAAAAAAACTACTCTCATTGGTTGTATTTTATTAGATAAATAAGTGCAGTCTCATTGCTGTTATTTGGATTCAATTTGTGTAAAAGGGCATCCAAATAACTGGGTTCTCTTCGAGTCAGGTATTCAAGCTCACAATTAAACGTTTTTTTAAACTGCTCTTCCCTATTGGCCAGATCGGTATCCTCGAAAAATAAAACGTGATTGGGCCTGGTTTCTTGGGTACGTTTATTAAACTTTTCAATTTGTTTGTTGGTATACTCCGGATCTTTTGATAAATAGAATATTGTATTCCATGCCTGGGCGTAAAACCTGGGAAGCATAGGAACATCATACTCCATGGAGTACTCAACAATTACTCCCTGGTAATTGGGTTGAGTAGCAAAAAACTCCATGCTTTCTACCCTGCTTTTTTTACTGTATGATGGAGATACAACCAATAATAAAAGGATATTCAACCCCCAGAATATTCGGTAAAACCAGGTATTCGTTTTTCTCCAACCATCACTGTTTTTCTTTTCAATAAATCGATACCAACCAATGGTACCCAATAAAACAAGAAATGGAAATACCGGCAGAATGAACCGTTCCTGCTTGTTGGGGAAATAGCAGTGAAAGGCAAAAAAGATAAAGGAAGGCCAAAACAGCAGGGCATATTTCTTCCATGATCCCAGGTAGCCGATTAACCATACCAGGCTTAACGGAGGAAGCAGCAGGCCAACGATAGTCCCGAAATATTGGTACCAGGGCGCATTAAAATAACTTGTTTTATTGGCCAGGTTATAGGCAATGTATTCTCCAATCTCGGCAAATGGTCGTCCCCATAGTATTATATCGCCGATTTGAGTAACAAAAAGAGAAACAACCACACTAATACCAAATACAATCGCATGTACCAGCCTCTTTTTAAACAACAACACCAATCCAATTCCACCTATAAACAAACTCATATGAAGGCGAATGCTCATTGCAACTCCCATAAGTAATCCAGCCAGGACTACATTTTTGATCTTTTGATTATCGTTTTTTACGAGCAGCCAGGTCGCCCACAACAAGGGAGGAACACTAACAAGTTCCACTAAATTTCTAACACTTAGAATGGGTAAAAACCACAACAAACCATAAACCAATACCGCTTTAAATGCTAAATCCTTATTGCTAATCTGCTTTCCGATATAGTATAGCGGTGGCAGTGCCAGCAATGAATAAAACCCATGCAACAACCGCACGATAAACATTTTGGTACCTGGCTCACCAAGGTTTATAAGGTCAAGAAAAAGAAAAAAGTAATAATGCAGACCAACGTAAAACCAGGAATGACCGGTGGGATCGGAGTTGGGCCTGTTTTTGGGTAACCACGAATTGTAATCGTATCCATCTACCCAGCTTTGTGCTGCTTCAACAATTAGGTAATGGTCGTCGTGCATACCATACCCTTTCGAAAACAAAATAGAAATTATTCGCGGGATTAACGCAACTACAAGTAGAAGGAACAGCGGTTTTTCAGCTTTGTATTTTCGAACAAACTCAAACATTAGCTGAAGATCTGCATTCTAGTGTTCTTTATAAAACTCCTCTAATTTGTCTAGAGTAAAATCAATTTCTTCCCTGGTGGTAAAGCGGGAAAATGAAAAACGAACCGATTGTCGGTTAACGTCAGCATTGATTCCGCTCAATACATGTGATCCAATGGATGCTCCACTTGAGCAGGCACTTCCCCCACTACAGGCAATTCCCATTATATCTAAATTGAACAACAACATTCCCGATTTTTCATTGGGTGGTAAACTGACGTTAAGTACCGTATAGAGTGAATTGCCTCTGGGGTCACCGTTGAACATAACACCTGGAATTCTGGCTTCCAAAGCATCCATCATGTAGTACTTTAACCCCTTAACATGCTCCATGTGTTCGTTGACATGTTCACAGGCTACATCAAGTGCCTTTGCCAATCCAACAATGCCGTAAACATTTTCAGTACCTGGTCGCATTCCTCTTTCCTGACCACCTCCGGTCATTAAAGAAGGTACTTTCAAATTCTTGTTCATATAAAGGAACCCAGCTCCCTTAGGACCATGAAACTTATGGGCCGAACAAGTAGCGAAGTGCACCTTCAGTTTACTAAAATCGAATGGAAAATGGGCCATGGTTTGCACCGTATCCGAAAGCAAAATGGCGTCATATTTCTTGCACAAATCCCCTACAAATTCCAAGTCAACCATATTACCAATTTCGTTATTGGCATGCATAATCGACACAAAGGAACGTCCATTGGAAGCTAATAGTTTTTCCAAATGATCCATATCGACGTAACCCTTGTCATCTAACCGGACTTTGCTTAGTTTAATCCCCTTCTTTTCGCATACATCCTCCAGTGTATCTAAAGTAGCATGATGTTCAATGTCTGTAGTTATAGCGTGTTCGATGTCCAGGGAATCAAACGAACAGCGAATAGCCATGTTATCGGCTTCTGTACCTCCACTGGTAAATATTATTTCCGAAGGAGAAACATTTAACCATTTTGCTATCGATCTCCTGGAGCGTTCAATTTTGGCTTTAACCTCTCTTCCAAATGCATGCGCCGATGAAGGGTTTCCATAAGCATCTTGCATTACCGGAACCATTTCTTCTACAACTTGAGGGTCTAGCGGCGTGGTGGCGGCGTTGTCTAGATAAGCTCTCATGTTCTATTTTATGATTTCTTTAATATCGCTAATTATCTTATTGGCCAGGTTATTGGCTGTACTAATACTATCACTTTCGGTATATATTCTAATAATAGGTTCGGTGTTTGATTTTCTTAAATGAACCCATTCGTTATCAAATTCAATCTTAACACCGTCTATTGTATTAATTGGATAATTTTTGTATTTCGATTTCACATCCGACAATACCTTGTCTACATCAATATCCGGAGTAAGCTCGATCTTGTTTTTCGAAATGTGATAGTGAGGATAGGTAGCCTTAAGAATGGACATGGTTTTTTTCGATTTAGCCAAATGTGTCAGGAACAAAGCAATCCCAACCAGTGCATCTCTACCGTAGTGCAATTCCGGGTATATGATTCCTCCATTACCCTCTCCACCAATAACGGCTTTGATCTCCTTCATCTCAGCAACCACATTCACTTCTCCTACTGCTGAAGCCGAATAAGACCTATTATACTTTTCAGTAATGTCTCTTAACGCTCTGGTAGAAGATAAATTAGATACCGTATTTCCCGGAGTATGGGAAAGTACGTAATCTGCAACAGCTACCAGGGTATACTCTTCTCCAAACATTTCTCCGTCTTCATTAACCAAAGCCAGACGATCCACATCAGGATCTACAACAATTCCCAAATGCGCATTATACTTCTTTACTGCCGCCGATATTTCGGTAAGGTTTTCAGGAATAGGCTCAGGGTTATGTGCAAATTCTCCTGTAGGCTGACAATGCAATTGGATAACCTCTTCCACTCCTAAATCACGTAATAGTGCCGGAATATAAATTCCACCGGTGGAGTTTACTGCGTCAACAACCACTTTAAATTTTCGTGAACGAATAGCTTCAACATCAACCAATGGTAGATTAACCACCATTTGAATGTGCTTGTGTAAATAGGTGTCGTTTTGAAGGTACTTGCCCAATTGATTTACCGTAGCAAATTCAAAATCCTCAGCATCCGCAATGCTTAGCACCTCAGCACCGTCTGTTGCATCAATAAACTCTCCCTTTGCGTTTAAAAGCTTAAGTGCGTTCCATTGCTTGGGATTGTGACTTGCGGTAAGAATTATACCCGCATCGGCTACTTCCTCAACCACAGCAACTTCTACCGTAGGGGTGGTCGTAAGGCCTAAATCGATTACATCAATCCCAAGGCTTTGAAGTGAGGCACTCACCAAACCGCTAACCAAAGAACCAGAAATTCTTGCATCTCTTCCTATTACGATTTTCAAACGTTGATTATCACTATTCCGGGAAACCCAGGTTCCAAAAGCAGATGAGAATTTTACTACATCTAATGGGGATAAACCTTCACCAGGCCTTCCTCCTATTGTACCTCTAATGCCAGAGATTGACTTAATTAGTGTCATTCTTATTTTTAAAAAACAGCCAACAAATATAATTCTAATGAATCCTCCAATTGGAGGCGTTAATAAGTATTGCAAAACCAAAGTAATTGGATGCCACAAATTCTTCAACCAACTCAAATTATGAAATTCGAACCAAAAAAAATCATTCAAATAAAACCCTCATTCTATGTTGGTAAATTAAAGATTATCAATCCAATACATTAACTCCACTTTTCGTGACAACTCATTCTACTCAATTTAATTTTATGGACTGTGGTCATTCATTGATCTAAAGAATTCAATCTAAAAATCTGCTGTTAATTACTTTTTGAGAAATCCCGTTTTGGGTATTAAGCTGGCTTAGCAAATCACTTACATTTGTTTCAAGAGTACGGTATCACTCGTATGAAAGAAGATTTCGATCCATCCTTAGGAAATAATAACAACGAAGAACGATTCGTGAAGCTGGAAGACATGTTTAGCGACTCGGCTTATTATTATTTCGATGTGTCCGAATGGGAAGGAATGATTGAATACTATCTTTCTGTTCTTAAACTAGATAAGGCCACCAAAGCTCTCAACTTTGCAAAGAATCAGCATCCGGCAGCTCTGCAATTGTCGTTGAAAGAAGCCGAATTGTTAAGCGAAAAAAACAACCCGAGTCAGGCGATTTTAATGCTCAAAAAAATGGAAAAAGCCAATCCATTTGATGCAGAAATCCCAACTCTTATGGGTGAAATACATAGCCGCTTTGGACAATCCTTCAAAGCATTGGAGTGTTATAAAAGGGGGCTTTCCAAAACGAGTCAAGATGAAGATTTTCACCTTTACATTCAAATTTCTGTTGAATGTTTGAATCTGGACAAACCCAATCAAAGCATATATTGGTTAAAGAAGCTCATAGAAAAATACCCCAATAGTAACGAGGGGTTGTATGAGATAGCCATAGTATTTGAAGGCGAAGGTTTGGTTGACCAGGGCATTGGCTTTTTTAACGATTTTCTTGAATTACAACCTTATAATCACCATGCCTGGTTCAACCTGGGCAACCTGCACTCGGTGAATAACAGTTTGGTAAATGCACTTCATGCCTACGAGTATTCGGTAATTTCCTATGCCGAGTTTTCTTCAGGTTGGTTTAATAAGGGAAGTATCCTGGCCCGATTGGAAAAGTTTGACAAAGCTATTGAGGCGTTTGAGGTTACCCTTGAGCTTGAAGGCCCTTCTGCACCTACCTATTGCAATATTGGTGAGTGTTACGAGGAACTTGAAAAATATGAACTTGCCATAGAAAACTATGACAAGGCATTAAAACATGACGATCAAAATGCTGACGCAATTGAGGGGGCTAGTAATTGCTATTACTTAGTTGACAAGCTGGACGAGTCTTTCGAATATTGTGAGAAAGGATTGAAATACTGTCCTGAAAGGCCTGGATTGCAACACACTTACGGAAATGTATGTCAGGGCCTTGGTTTCTTTAAAGAAGCTCAACGTGCCTTTAAAAAGGTTATTAAGCTGGATCCTGAAAACTGGGAGGTATTTCTCGATTATTCAGCAATGCTTTGGGACAACGGACAACTGGAAGAGGCTGTTGAAGTCATTCAAAGTGGAATATCGCTAACTGGTAAGGTTGCTGATTTGAATTACAGGGCTGGTGCATATTTGTATATGACAGGAGATAAGATAGGCGCATTTAATCATTGGAACAATGCTTTTATGGAATCTCCCAATCAATTGAATCAATTGTACGACTTTTGCGAAGCGTTTAGAAACGATCAGGAGATAAAAGAATTTTTCGAACAATTTTAATATGAATTTTACACTTCCTTTCATTCCGGAAAGACCCGCTAAACCAAGGGATAATGGCCTTACCATGATGATGGATAAGGGGCTTAGCATAAGAGAAGTAGAGAACTTCATTGATAAAAGTGGCATGCTTACCGATATTGTAAAGTTGGGGTTTGGCACTTCTTACGTCACCAATAGCCTAAAAGAAAAAATAAAGCTCTATCACGAAGCCAACCTTAAAGTCTATGTTGGCGGAACTTTGTTTGAAGCCTTTCTGGTTAGGGATAAGATTGATGACTATATCAAGCTAATGAACGAACTTGGACTTGAAACCTGTGAGGTTTCGGATGGTTCCATTAGCATTGAACACGATAAAAAGTGTGAATTAATTCAACGACTCTCCAAAGATTTTACGGTTCTAAGTGAGGTTGGCAGCAAGGAAGAGGGCATATTTATAAGTCCGGGCAAGTGGATTTCCATGATGACCAAGGAATTGCAAGCGGGATCGTGGAAGGTTATTGCCGAAGCTCGTGAATCGGGAAATGTGGGTATTTACCGCCCCAATGGAACGGCACATACACTTTTGGTGAACAAGATACTCGCCGCTGTTGACAAGGATGACATCATGTGGGAAGCACCCAAGAAGCCTCAACAAGTCTGGTTTATTAAACTTTTGGGAGCCAATGCCAATTTAGGTAATATTGGCCCGGATGAGGTAATTCCATTGGAGACCTTAAGATTAGGATTACGTGGAGACACCTTCTTTTCTTATCTTCCCGAAAATATTGTCGAAACACATCAGTCCTAACACCTGTTTACATGAAAGAAATTAGTGTTCAAGAACTTAAATCTTGGAAAGAAAGTGGTAAGACCTTTCAATTAATTGATGTAAGGGATAACTACGAGTATGAGTGGAACAACATTGACGGCACCTGCATTCCTTTGAACACAGTTTTAGACAATCTTGATCGAATTAACCGAGAAGGAGATGTCGTTATTCATTGTAACTCTGGTAATCGTGCAGTTGCACTTATTGATATTCTAACCAACAGGCATGGCTTCAATAACCTGATTAATCTAAAGGGTGGAATTGAGGCATGGGCAGAAGAAATTGATTCTTCTAAAATGGCTTATTAGCATGAAAAGAAACCTTAAAGATTATATCGTTCTTTCGTTAAAGGGAATTGGAATGGGCGCTGCTGATGTAGTACCCGGAGTTTCAGGAGGTACAATTGCTTTTATATCAGGGATATACGAAGAATTAATTGGTAGCATTAAGGCCCTGGAACCCCGATTGATAAAGGTTCTATTCAAAGAAGGCCTTCCTGCTTTTTGGAAAGCGGTTAACGGCAACTTTCTAGCTTCCATTTTTATAGGCATTGGAATTTCCATTGTTTCACTTGCAAAACTCATCAAGTTTCTTCTAACAGACTACCCTATTCAATTGTGGTCCTTCTTCTTTGGGCTCATTATTGCCAGCACCTGGATGGTGGGAAAGAAAGTTACCAAATGGGACATTAAATCCATTGTAGGACTCCTGGGAGGACTAGTTATTGCCTATTACATTACCGTTGCAACACCAGCCGAAGCCGGTGGTAGCTTACTTTACATTTTCATTTGCGGATGCATTGCCATAAGCGCCATGATATTACCAGGCATTTCAGGTAGCTTCATTCTTATCCTACTGGGAGCTTATGCTACGGTTCTGGGAGCTGTTAGTTCCATCATTGATGCATTAAAAGCTTCTGATATGCCAGCAGTGATTGATAACGGGACCATAATTGCCGTATTTGCTGTTGGCTGTGTAGTGGGTTTAATTGCATTTTCTCACGTGCTTACCTTTATGTTCAAAAAGTTCCACAATCAAACAATAGCAGTACTTACCGGCTTTATGATTGGGTCTCTAAATAAAGTATGGCCCTGGAAACTTACACTTTCTACTCGTGTCAATTCTCACGGAGAAGAAGTTCCATTGTTGCAAAAAAGCGTGCTCCCACAGAATTTTGATGGTGAGTCATTCTTAATGGTATCCATAGGTTTGGCATTGGTCGGTTTTGTACTCATCATTTTATTGGATCGCTTTAGTCCGGACGAACAAAATAACACCGCCGCGTAATCATGACTCGATATGCACTTATCGGTCATCCCCTCTCCCACTCTTTTTCAAGAGATTATTTTTTAAATAAGTTTGATAGTCAGCAAATTAAAGCTGATTATATTAACTTAGACTTGAATAAATTATTGCAAGTAAAATCGGAGATAAGCGGCCACAATATTCAAGGGTTTAACGTAACCATTCCCTATAAAGAATCAATATTAAACTGGCTTGATGGTGTTGATGAGAATGCCAAATCGGTCGGTGCAGTCAATTGCATAAAAATTGAAAATAACAGGTGGATTGGTTATAACACCGATGTTATTGGATTTCAGCAGTCCGTTGAACCTCTTTTAGCTCCAAAGCACCGGTCTGCTCTTATCCTTGGCTCAGGCGGCGCCAGCAAATCTGCGATTCATGTATTTGAATCGTTGGGAATATCTGTCGCTATTGTAAGCCGAAGCGCCCCTGATTCGCTTCGATATGAAGAATTGGATGGTAAACTGGCCGAATTTGATATTATAGTAAATACTACTCCTTTAGGCATGTCGCCTTCCATAGATTCCTTCCCTCCCATTCCTTATGGCCAAATAAAGCCTGGTTCCGTTTGTTATGACCTGGTATACAATCCCGAAAAAACCCAATTTTTGGCCAAATGCGAGCAACAAGGTGCTATTACCAAGAATGGGTTGGAAATGCTTGAGATTCAGGCCGAGGAAAGCTGGAAAATCTGGAATTCATAGTTCCCTGGCATTCCATGCAAGGCAAGATATCTGACAATTTTTGACTTTTTACAAAACTTACCGGCATCTTAAAAGGTAATGTGAAATGGCGGTTTATTTTTGAGAAAAATTGAAACATGACGGCAATAAGTAAGGATACCTATAAATTTCTAAAAGACCTAAAAAAGAACAACAACCGAGAATGGTTCAATACCAATAAATCACGATATACTGAAGCGCATGAAAACGTGATCGCCTTTGCTGATACACTTCTTAGTGAACTTAGCAAGAAGGACAATATCGAAACCGTAAGCGGTAAAAAGAGTTTGTTTCGGATTTATAGAGATGTTCGTTTTAGCAAAGATAAATCTCCATATAAAACCTGGTGGGCTGGTGGTTTTAAAAGAGCAACAGCAAGCCTAAGAGGTGGATATTATTTCCATATTGAACCAGGTCAAATCTTTGCTGCCGGTGGATTCTGGGGACCTAACAAGGATGATCTGTTGCTGATAAGGCAACAAATTCAGGCCGACCCTGACCCCTTAAGGAAAATTATAAACTCCAAGAAGTTTAAGGATCATTTTGGTTCACTGGAAGGCGAACAACTGAAAACAGCGCCCAAGGGATTTGACAAGGAAGACCCTGCTGTTGATTTGCTGAAATACAAGCAGTTTTTAGTGACCAAAAAGATCGACAGCAAGCTTGAAGATTCAGAAAAACTGGTAAGTGAAATTGCAGGTACCTTTCAGGCCATGCGTCCCTTCTTTGACTACATGAGTGAAATTCTTACGACAGATCTAAACGGGGAATCGACCATCTAGAAACAAGACTAGTCTATCTTACTTACCTTCAGATAATGAACCTGTAGGTCATTAATAGTTAGCGCTATAAAATAGAATCCATTAGGTATACCCGAATCAGGTTGCCAAACCACTTCGTATTTATCTGCTTGCAAGTTTGAACTCTCCAGCGTCGCTACCTTGTTTCCCTGAATATTGAATACGGCAAGTCCAACTTCAGCCCCTTGAAACACACCAAACCGTATTCTGATTTCGTCTGAAAATGGGTTCGGACCTGCTTCATAGATCATTCCTTTATCAATATGCACAACGCTGCTATTGGGGTCAATTTTAATCCCATCCCCATCTACTACAATATCCCATGTTCCTTCCAGGGTTCCGGAACCGTTGTCTTTTAGTTCTATGATGCGGTTGCTGGCATCATAAGTTCCACTATTTATCGAGGCAGCTGCATCAATAGGAATGCTGGTATCTCCCTTAAAATAAAGCTGGGTTGTTAATGTGGTTTTACCCGGTGCGGTAATTTTAAAATGAATGTGCGATGGTCGATACTGGGCTCCGTTTAGATACTTGCCAGGCTTTATGGTTTCGAATACGTAATAGCCCTGAGTATTTGTTTTGGTTTGACCTCTTAGGTTGTAAGAGGTGTTGTCGTATTGCCCTGCATCGTTAGCATGCCATACATCAACGATTGCGTTGGGAATAGCTTCCGTACAATCCAGGTTTGTCACTCTCCCACTAATGATCATAGGAGTTCCAGTTTCTCCCGACTTTGCTAGTTTATTATTGACAATACTGGGTGGGTTGGCCGTGTAAAAAGGTCCCTCTCCATAATAATCCAGGGTGGTTGGATTGCAAGCATTTACATCATTTGTTGATAGGTCATTTCCTAACAACTGTTGAGAAGCCAACGGCAGTAGCCCAAGTGATAATGTGGTTAACGATGTCTTTTTAAGAAAGTCTCTTCTACCCTTTTCAGATTTCATAAGCATAAACTTTAGAATACAAATCTAAAAGGAAGAGGAATCTCAGAATTGTACAATTGTGACAGATAATGGTACTCTACCACTAAGTAACGAAATGATAAAGTATTAGGCCTTTTTGAAAAGAACGCTGGCATTGTGACCACCAAACCCAAAAGTATTGCTGATTGCGTATTGAATTTCCTTTTTACGGGATTGGTCCATAACCACATCCAGGTTTTGGTCAATTTTAGGGTCAATGGTTTTGGTATTGATAGTAGGCGTTACTGTTCCTTCTAGAATTGATTTAATGGTAATAATAGCTTCAACGGCTCCTGCACCACCCATAAGATGTCCGGTCATAGATTTAGAGGAGCTTACACACATATTACCGTAATCCCCATTATAGAGATTATGAAGTGCATTTGATTCAGCTATATCTCCAATAGGAGTTGAAGTGGCGTGAACATTAATATAATCTACCTCGGAAGCTGTAATTCCAGCTTCAACGATGGCCTGCTTCATGCTCAGGTACGCTCCTCTTCCTTCGGAGTGGCTCATGGCAATGTGATGTGCATCAGCCGTTAGTCCACCTCCAACAATTTCTGCATATATAGTAGCACCACGAACTATGGCATGCTGCCGTTCTTCCAGGATCAATGCTCCACCACCTTCACCAGCGACAAATCCGTTACGGCTTTCATCGAATGGACGGGACGCACCAGCAGGGTTTTCGTTTTCAGTTGAAAGAGCACGCATAGCACCAAACCCACCTATTGTGGCCTGGGTAATCGGAGCTTCTGAACCACCGGCAACGATTACATCGGCCTTGTTCCATTTAATGTGATTAAATGCTTCAATTATTGCGATGTTGGAAGAAGCACAAGCCGCAACCGGACAATAATTCACCCCCTGAAATCCGTGTTTAATGGAGATTAAACCAGCAGAGGTATTACTAATTACTTTGGTAACAAAGAATGGATTAAATCGGGGATTATAACCTCCGTTTACGTAATCAATAACCAGGTTTTCAAAGGTGAGAAGGCCACCATTACCTGAAGACATGATCACACCGGTTCTTTCAACATCTACGCTGTTTTCGTCTATGCCCGCCTGTTGAATGGCTTCATCGGCAGCGATTACTGCATAATGCGTAAATAAGTCATATTTTCTGGCATCCTTGCGATCAAAATGATCTAGGACATTGAAGTTTTTAATCTCACAGGCAAATTTGGTTTTGAACTTTGAAGTGTCGAATCGTGTAATTGGGCCTGCTCCACTTTTTCCCGCCACAACGCTATTCCAAAGCTCATTAACATTGTTTCCAATGGCGGTAATCGCTCCAAGTCCGGTAACAACAACTCTTCTTTCCGACATTAAATCTCTTCCTTCAATTTTCGAGGCCAATAATAGTTTTTTTGCCCAAACTGGGGGCAATAATACTATCAATCAATCAATACACAATGAATGGCCACTTTAGCTTTCTTCCCAACCATTAACGAACTTGAATAAGACTCTGCTGCCAGACCAAAGTCAAAACGATTAACCTCAAATTCACCTTTTAAAATGCGAACTCCATTTTTGGAAGTTACCGTAAAATCAAATTCAATTGGTTTCGTTGTGTTTAGAATGGTCAACTTGCCTTTTAATCGATAACCGTTGTTTGACTTAACAATTTCAGAACTTTTAATACAGATAGTCTTATACTTTTCAGTATCAAAAAAATCAGGGTCCTTAAGATGGTTGTCGCGCTTCTCATCGTCGGTAAAAATGGTTGTAGGATCAATACAAACGTTGAAAAAACTTAAGGCAAGGTTGTTCTCATTAAAGAGAAGCGAACCTTTCATTCCCCTTATTTCACCTTCTACTGTACTCCAACCAATCCCATCAATTTCAAACTTAACCAGACTCTTTTTGGAGTCTATTTTTTGGGAAAACGAAAAGGTAGCGGAAAGAAAAAGCAGTATAACTATAAGACTAATTCTCTTCAATCGTAATTTTTTCAATTTTATCACCTTGTTTAATTTCATCAATTACTTCCAATCCATCAACCACTTTGCCAAAGCAGGTGTGGTTGCGATCTAAATGTGAGGTATTGGTACGACTATGGCAAACGAAAAACTGAGATCCTCCTGTATTTCTACCGGCATGCGCCATGCTTAAAACTCCCCGATCGTGGTATTGATTATCGCCGTCAAGTTCACAATCAATGCTATAACCTGGTCCACCAGCGCCAGTACCATCTGGACAACCACCCTGAATTACAAAATCAGGAATTACCCGATGAAAAGTTAAACCATCGTAATATCCTTGCTTACTTAATTTTACAAAATTAGCAACAGTGTTTGGAGCATCATTGTCGTAAAATTCAACTTTCATAGCCCCTTTTTCGGTTAAAATTTCAGCCTTAGTCATAGTTTCAAAAAATTTTTGCAAATGTAGTACGGAATAAATAAGAAGCCGCAACCGAAGAGTTTAATTGATTAACATATCGGCCAGCTGCATTCATACTCTTACCAAACACCCAAATGTACGATCTGAATCAGTTCGACTCAAGCGCTTCTATTCGCTTGATTAGGCCTTCAATTATCCGATCCTGCCTGGTAATTCTTTCCTGCTGTTTAGAAATTATTTCCTGCTGCTCCTGGGTAGCTTTTACCAGCGGAACTACAAATTCTGCATAGCGAAGACCATAAATATCATTTTCATTTTTTGGCGCATCAATTCCACTAAACGTATAGCCCACATTTTGAGCTGCCCTTTCAACTTCCTGAGCGAGAAACCCAGACTGTATCATTTTTTGTTTATTGCTTCTCGCTGATTCAAATTCCATATCCTCAGCGGAGTCATTGACCTCCATTGTATTGTAGATTTTACGAGTATTTAGATGATAAGTAACTGGCTTTAAGCTCATAATAAACTCCAACCCAACAACATTATGCTGAATGTTTTCTTTAAATCTACTATCAGAAATCGTTGTCCAACCAACCTGGCCACCAATGCTGGTTACAGAAGAGTTTCCAATTCTGATTTGATTGGATGCCGAAATGACCGTAGAATAGCCCAGGGCTGCGGAATTGGTGAAGGTTGAATTTCCACTTACGTTGGTTCTTGTTCCTATTAAGGTGTTGAATGAACCTAAGGTGTCTGTATGTCCGGCATTATGACCAACCAAAACATTACTGCTTCCAAGGTTAGAAATTCCAGCTTGATGTCCTATGGCAACATTTCTCTCTCCCACCAAATTGTATCTCAAAGCATCGGAACCCAATGTCGTATTTTCACCACCGGTAGTATTCAATTCAAGTGACTTGTAACCAATGGCCGTGTTGCGAATTCCATTGGTATTGTTTTCTAATACACCGTGTCCTATGGCTATATTCGCTCCATTGGTTGTGTGCCAAAACATGGCATTATAACCAATGGCGACATTCGAGTATGCGGCTTTGTTGCTGTAAAGTGAGTTTCGACCAATAGCTACATTGTAGAATCCAACCGTATTGTCATGCATAGATCCTGAACCAATGGCAGTATTGGAGGAACCGTTGGTTGTTTTTAGCAAAGCTTCCTTGCCAACAGCCGTATTTTTTATGCCTCCTGAATTGCTCTTTCCGGCCCGGTTGCCGATAAACACGTTGTCATTAAACGATCGATCATCGTTAAGTCCCGCCTCTTCTCCCAGAAAAACTGAACTTCCCGTATTAAATACTTCAATGCGCCCACTATCCAACATCAGGTATTGAACTCCAGCCATCTTAAACCGGATTTTATCTTCGTTCGGACTAGCCTCTACATCTACACGGGTATTTCCATCGGCATCGGCTATTCTGGTAGAGTCTTCTGTATAGCTGCTTAAGGATACGGAATTACCGTTGCTCAAAGACAAGGTATCATTCCCAAAGGTCAAGGTCTGGAATTCGTTGGTTGAATCGTTGTCCAGGTTGGCAGGAACAGCGGGCAATACAATTGAATTGGGTGAACCCGTGTTTTGGCTTAAAAATATAGTATCGTTTGAAATAGTCAAGGTTTGAATTTCATTGGTGGTGTCATTATCTATACTCCGGTGATCAGGCAATACAATCCTATTTCCATTACTAATAGTTAATGTATCTCCCAAAATACTCAACAGCTGCGAATCAGTATTATCCAGGTACTTCCTCAAACTAATTACCCCACCGTTACGAGAGAGTAAAAGTGTGTCATTGTTCGTTAATAGTAGCTGTATTTCATTTGTACTGTCATTATCGAGGTTGGTCGGAGGCGTAGGAAGAATAACCTGATTTCCTCCACTAATCAATAAGGTGTCTCCCGATAACATGATTTGTTGGGCATCGGTATTGTCCAGGTATTTCTGCAAGTTTACCACACCTCCATTCCCCGAAAGGCTAAGGGTATCATTCAGGACAGTAAGTTGCTGCAATTCGTTAACACTGCTCGTATCGTTGTAATTTACGTTTGCGGCATAGAGTGCGTAAGGAACCGAAACAAACTTGGTGCTTCCCAAAATTCGAAAATTACCACTTGCAGTTTGATCTACTCCCAGCTCCATAAAGTACTGACCACTCCCCCATTTAATTGAAGAAAACGATCCCAGCTTAGGAACACCACCCCCAATCCGAACATTAACCAAACCATGCTTACTGGTGACCACCGCATGTTGTTCAACATATACTTCAGTTCCACCGGCGCTACCTTGCCTAATGGTAAGTTCAAGCGCTATGGACTTCTTTTGAAGCACAGATCCACTTGTATCCCGAATAACCGCCTGATAATTGATTAATTCGGGAGCCTGGGCTTTGACAGAATGTGTAAATAGAATGATCACAAAAGACAACACTAGTTTTCGCATATCTCTTAGTTTTTAATGACTTTAAATACTTGATGGCAGCCGGATTTATTATCTATTATTTGTAAAATGAGTGAATTCAAATGATATTCGGCTAAATCTATTTCACTGTTTTCTATAAGATTGAACCGGTCTATTCGTACACCATTTGGCATGTATAGAAAACACTCAACGTTTTCCACAACTATGTCTTTTCCTACCTCAATATGTACATACCTGGAACTCGGATTTGGCCAAATACTTAGTTTTAGTTCACATAAAGGAATAGACTTGACCAGCCTTACTACAACGTATGACTGATGAAACCCCTGGGTTAGCTGAATGTTTTGGCTTGTATCGGTAAAAAAATCAATTACAGCTTCGCCAATAGTAAATTGAACTATTTCCTGATTGGATTGAAATTCTCCTCCTGAAGATCCTACTACCTCCCTATGAGGCTCCGATTGACCATAAAGCAAACCAATTGAAGAAGAAAACAGGAATATGAGAACAAGTCTTTTCATGTCCGTTCAATTGGAGTCTAAATAATTAATCCATGATTGCTCACATAAACAGCCCATTAACATGCTCCATTCTGTAGAGCTACTATTAATTGTTCTCCAGGGCTTCAATTCGCTCCATAAGACTTTTGATTAGCTCTTCCTGATTTTCCAATTTAAGCTGCTGTTCGCTTACCTTTTTTTGCTGTTTTTCAATGATCTCTTGCTGCTCCTGAGTAGCTTTAACCAATGGAACTACAAATTCGGCATAACGAAGACCATAAATATCATTTTCGTTTTTGGGAGCATCAACACCGCTAAAGGAATAACCCACTTTTTGAGCCGCCCTTTCCACATCCTGGGCTACAAATCCAGACTGTACTTTTCCTTGTTTCTCTGCCCTGCTAGCCAATTCGAATTCTGAAACCTTTATGGAATCCTTAGCTTCCATTGTGGTATAGATTCCTTCAGTATTCAACCTGTAAGTTACAGGCTGTAAATTCATGATAAAATCCAAGCCTACTACGTTGTCCTGTACATTGTCTTTAAATCTTCCGTCAGAAATGGTTGTCCAGCCTACCTGACCTCCAATACTGGTAACAGAGGAATTCCCTACCCTGATCTGGTTCGATGCATTTACTGATGTAGCATACCCTAAAGCCATTGAATTGGAGTAACTGGAATTAGCGGTTGGACCTGAATTAGCACCTAAGTAGGTGTTTTGTGAACCCGTTTGATTGTAAAACCCGGCTTGCTCACCAATACCCGTATTATCTGAACTTGTCGTTGTTCTATAAAGGGCTCGGTAACCTACACTGCTATTTGCATATCCAGTGGTTACATTGTAAGCAGCTTGCACACCAATAGCCGAATTTTGATAACCGGTTCTAACATTATACTGAGCCCCGTAACCTACAGAACTGTTATGATATCCTGTTGAGTTTCTATACCCTGCATAGGCTCCAAAAGCTGAGTTCCAATAACCGGTAGTATTAAAATACAAAGCCGCATATCCGTGAGCGGAATTTCGAGTTCCTGTGGTATTTAAACGCAAAGCAACCACACCTGAAGCTGTATTGCGAGTTCCTGTAGTATTAGCACCCAGTGAGTAATAACCATAGGCCGAGTTATAACTTCCGGTTGAATTATTTCTTAATGCCCAGGTTCCATGAGCAGAATTATAACTACCTGTAACATTTGATCTTAAAACATAATATCCGGTTGCAACGTTCTGCGAACCGGTTGAATTAGAATAAAGTGCATTGGACCCTTGAGCCGTGTTATAACTCCCTGTTAAATTTTGTCTCAATGAACGATCTCCAATTGCAGTATTGTAGGCTCCAGAGGTGTTGGTTCGTCCTGCCTGATACCCCATAAAAACATTATAGTTTAAAGATAAATCGTCATTTTGGCCTGCTTCTTCACCTACGAATACCGAAAAGCCTGAATTATTTGTCTCTAATCGGGCTCCATTCATTTTCCATTGCTCAGTCCCTGCAACATCAAAACGAATTATATCTTCATCACTCGATTCTTCGGTCTGGATTTTAGTATCCCCATCTAAATCGCTCAGTTGGGTGGTATCACCTAAACTAACCGCTCCAGGGTTTTTCCAGCTTGCATTTCCATTTGCATCTGAAGTAAGAATAAGGTTATTACCAGCGCCTGTTGGCAAATGAAGACCATCCTTGATTGACACGGCTCCATTAAACCTTAGCGAATCTGTGGCAAAATCTCCATAAATCAACGGTGTTGAACTTGTAGTAGGTTCAATGTATAGCTTATCGGAACCCGTTTCGTTATACGCTGCCTGGTATCCAATAAAGATATTCCTTGATCCTGTAAGGTTATTAAACCCGGTATACCTTCCTATTGCCGTATTTCTGGTACCGTTGATGTTTTTTCTAAACGAGTTAGAACCAACTGAAGTGTTATAACTCCCCGTTACATTATCTCCTAATGCATAGGCACCTACAGCTGTATTTACAAATCCGGAAACATTGTCTTGCATAGCGGCATATCCCATTGCAACATTGGTATTTCCTGTTGTATTGGCTCTTAATGAGAATGACCCATAGGAAGTATTGTATGATGCTGAGTTACTATACAATGCTTCGTAACCCCCTGCAGTATTATAATGGGTGATGGTGTTCGTATATAAGGTACGGTATCCAAGGGCTGTGTTTCCTGCGCCCGTAGTATTTGCTCTTAACGCCTGATACCCTAGTGCATTGTTTCTCCAACCTGTGGAATTTGCTCTACCGGCATCATAGCCAACAAAGTTGTTGTAGTTATTACTCAAGTCATCTGCCAACCCTGCATTTTCACCTACAAAAACAGACCTTCCTGTATTTTTAGATTCGAACCTCGATCCGGTCATTACCCATTTTTCGGTTCCCTGAATATCAAATCGTATGATATCTTCATCGGTGCTTTCCTCTACCTGAATTTTAGTATCCTCATCTGCATCAGCTATAAGCGGCAGTGTATCTGTTGGCGCTGCCTGTAATGTAACACTGTTTCCGCCACTAATGCTGAGTGTATTACCAGAAAGGCTTAAATTTTGACTGTCAGTATTATCCAGATAAGAAACCAGGCTAACCGATTTTGCACCACCCGCATCCGTAACGGTCAAGTTATTGGAACTTAAAGTAAACGCCGTGTTTAATTCGTTGGTAGAATCGTTGTCGTTGTTGGTAATCCCAGCTGGCAAGGTAACGCTATTGCCTCCTGAAATAGAAAGTGTACTACCGCTTAAAGTTAGTGTCTGACTATCGGTGTTATCCATAAAGGAAGAAAGATTGGCTGACTTGGCGCCTCCGGCATCGGTTACAGAAAGGGTTGTGCCGGAAAGGGTTAGAGCCGTATTCAACTCGTTGGTTGAGTCATTGTCATTGTTTACAGACCCAGAAGGAAGAGTAACACTGTTACCACCTGAGATGCTCAAAGTTGAACCACTTAAGCTCAACGACTGACTATCCGTATTATCCAACAGGGAAGAAAGGTTTGCTGTTTTTGCCCCTCCTGCATCCGTAACGGTCAACGTAGTCCCGGAAAATCCAACTGAGGCATTCAACTCGTTGGTGGAGTCATTATCGTTATTGGGTCCACTGCCCAATGGAAGCGTAACGCTGTTTCCACCACTAATACTTAAGGTACTACCCGACAAGCTTAAGCTCTGGCTATCGGTATTGATCGAAGAAAGGTTTGCCGATTTACTGCCTCCCGCATCTGTAACTGAAAGAGTTGTTCCACTTAAGGTCAGGGCTGAGTTCAATTCATTGGTTGAGTCGTTATCGTTATTGGGGGCTCCACCTGCCGGGAGGGTAACTGAATTCCCTCCTGAAATACTAAGCGTTGAACCACTCAGCGAAAGTGTCTGACTATCTGTATTGTCCAGGTATCCAGCTAAATTGGCAGTTCCTCCGGACTTGTTAAGCGTCAATGTATTTCCACTTAAACTAATTTGTTGAAGCTCATTGGTCGAGTCGTTATCATTACTTGGTCCGCCTCCGGCTGGAAGGGTGACCGAATTTCCTTTTGAAATGGTTAAGGTACTTCCAGAAATAGAAAGGTTCTGAATTTCATTGGTGGAATCATTATCCAAATTAGGTGAAGCTCCCGAAATAGCCTGCCATGTAGCTTTACCATTAGCATCAGAAGTAAGAACTCGTCCTGCTCCTGCACCAGTTGGAAGATGCAAATAATCTCTTATTGAAACATCCGCATTCAATCTTAAGGAGTCATTGTCGAACTCACCATATATCAAATGGTCGGGTTGAGGAATTACCCATGAATTATTACTTTCAATGTAAAGTTTATTAGAGCCCAAAGTATCAAAGTTTCCCGCTTTGTATCCAATAAAAATATTATTAGATCCTAAATTGTGCCCCCCTGCTTCATTTCCAATTCCAACATTGTAATTTCCTGAATCAACTGACATTAATGCTCTCCCTAGTGCTACATTATCCCTTCCGGTTTTATTTCGAATCATTCCACCACCAACGCTGGTATTGTATGAACCTGTGGTGTTTTGTCTTAAGGCTGAAAAACCGACTGCGGTATTCGCCGTACCCGTCGTATTCAAGGTTAATGTATAAGCACCAATGGCGGTGTTGCTACCACCCGATCTATTGTTATTTAATGCATTTGATCCAAAAGCAGAATTACCAGTTCCGGTTGCATTGAAAACACCAGTATGAAAGCCTGTATATGTATTGTGCATTCCCGTAGTATTTGCTGAACCTGAAAGAGAGCCTATGAATATATTGAAATGAGCATTGTTATTCTGTCCCGCATTTCGACCGATGGCTATCAAGGAATCAGACCCAGGTTCAATACGGTTATCGATCATTCTCCATTGTTCTTTCCCTTTTATATCAAATCGAATTACGTCTTCATCCGCAGTTTCTTCCACTTGAATTTTAGTATCGCTATCCGCATCGGAAATTTCGTCCGGTGTTCCGGTACTTGCGGGAGGTAGCTTAATGTAGTTTCCTTTGGAGATGGTTATGGTATCGTTTGAAATGCTCAAATTCTGAATCTCGTTGGTGGAATCATTGTCATTGTTGGGCCCACCACCTGCCGGGAGTGTAATGCTGTTTCCATCCGAAATACTAAGGGTTGATCCAGAGATAGACAGGTTTTGAAATTCGTTGGTTGAATCGTTATCGTAATTGGGTGCTCCACCAGCCGGAAGCGTAACACTATTCCCACCTGAGATACTTAAGGTTGATCCACTTAATGACAAGTTTTGGCTATCCGTATTATCCATAAAGGAAGAAAGATTGGCTGACTTGGAACCTCCAGCATCGGTTACAGAAAGGGTTGTGCCGGAAAGGGTTAGAGCCATATTCAACTCATTGGTTGAATCATTGTCATTATTCGGTCCTCCACCAATGGGTAATGTGATGCTATTTCCTTTGGAGATGGTTAATGTATTACCACTAATGGCCAACAATTGAATTTCGTTCGTACTGTCGTTGTCGTTATTCGGACCACCACCTGCAGGCAAAGTCACACTGTTTCCACCGGATATACTCAATGTGTTACCCGAGATCGTTAAGGTTTGACTGTCCGTGTTGTCCAGGTAGGAAGCCAAACTTACGGACTTGCTACCACCAGCATCAACTATGGTAAGCATGTTAGATGTATTGGTAAAAGAGGTGATTAACTCATTCGTGGAATCATTGTCATTATTGGGACCACCACCTGCAGGAAGGGTAACGCTATTCCCACCAGTAATGCTCAATGTACTTCCACTTATGGACAAGGTTTGATTGTCGGTATTTGGTGTGTTGTAAGTTCCCAAAAATACCTTACCGCCGTTTGATAAATACAGGGTATCATTAGTTAAGCTGAGCATCTGAGCATCTGTATTGTCTAGATAAGCAGCAAGGCTTATTACCCCTCCACCATTGGAAAGGGTTACATTATTTGCATTGAGCGTTATGGTTTGAAGTTCGTTGGTTGAGTCATTATCATTATTAACCCCACCGCTTCCGGTTGGTAATTTAACGTATCCTCCCTGGGAAAGAAAGAGGGTATCTGTCGAAATGCTCAACACCTGAATTTCATTCGTAGCACTGGTATCGTTGTTATTTACATTGGCAGCGTATAATGCATAAGGAACTGAAACCAATTGGGCGTATCCCATGATATTATAACTCGTTCCTCCGGCGGGGTCTAATTCTATTTTCAGTACATAAACGTCTTTTCCCCAATCGATGGAGGCCACCGTACCGGTCTTGTTAGTACCGTTACCGATATGGAGATTCACATGCCCGGCCCCATTGGTGGTGGCACTGTGTTCTTCCTGATACACCATTGGCCCTACCGACATCGTTTGGTGAATCGAAATCCGAAGAGACACCTTCTGGTTCTGAATGACTTCACCATTTGCATCCCGCAAAACCGCCTGGTAATTAAAATAATTAGGAGCTTGTCCAAAGGACATTATACTCAGCCCCAATAAAACGGAGAGAAATAAAAACTTTTTCATAGTTGTTCCCATTTAATAATATCTTGAGAAAAGGTCAAACTCATTGCCTGACGCCTTTCAATAATTTACATTTTAGTAATCTTAAACACCCTAATTTGGGTATTTTCAGTATCGTATATTCTTAATATATAATCACTTACCGGATATTGCAACAAATCAACCCGTTGGGTTTCCCGGGGATTAAACTCACCTATTTTCACCCCAATCAGGTTATACAATTCTCCACGAATAGTTTCAGAACGATTGCTTTCACCAAGTTCAATATTTAAATATCGGGTTGTAGGGTTTGGCCACACTTTAACTGAAAAATCCATGGTCGATTCTTCTTTGATTTCGGTAATCCAGAAATAGGTTTGTTGAAATCCCTCGGAGAAAGTAACTCCGGTAGTGGAATCGACCATGGGCTGTATGGCAATCTCCCCTACGGTAAAACTTACTGATCCATTCTTGGTTTGTAATACTTCACCCGCTGAACCAACTACTTCGTGCTGGCCAGATGTTTGGGCAAATGACATATACCCAATCAATAAGTATATCATCATTGCAGAAACGCGCTTCATTTGCAGAATTTGAGGTCCTGCAATTTACAAAAAAACAAAGCGAGTTCACAAACATCAGTCCTTGAATCACGAAACCGGGAAAGACGACTTACGAATAAAGCCTTTACTTAAGTACTTTATCTATCGTTTTTTGAATGTTTGATGCATCTGTGTATCCGTTGGAAACCAGGAACCACTGGTACTTTCTCTTGAGCAATACACTGGGGAATCCCCTGACTCCTAGTTGGGACGAGAACTGAAAGTCTTGTTTAACACCGTTAATGGCAACTTCTGAGTGAAACAACTCTTTGAACTGATTCCAATCGATATTATACTTTTCTATCAGTTTCTGGTAATTATCCAACTGATTGGTGTTTCTATTCTCGGAATAGAAAAGCAACTGAACATCCTTAAAAAAAGCGAATTCCACTTCAGGTTTCAATTGTCTTACTACCCAAACGGCTCGTGCGGGTGGTTCGGTATCGTATACAAATGAATGATCTTCCAATAGCTTATAATTGAACGGCTGGCCGCTTCTTTCTTCTACTTGTTCCCAGTGGTGTTTTAGAAAGTCACCCAAATCTTTCATGGTTTCTGTATTGTTGGGCCTAAGTCCGCCCATTATAATCTTGAATTCAAGATCGCCCTGGTAATGCTCCTTTACTTTAGATATTTGAGGAGCAAACCCGTAACACCACGAACAAAGTGGGTCACCGATATAATAAATTGTGTCTTGACTCATAACCACATTCATAAGAAATATCAATAAAAGACTTGAAAGCCATTTCATGGGACAAAAGAAAAGCTTAATCCAATACGGATTTGTCAATTGATGTTCAGAACAGGAAAAAAATAAAAGCCCCTACCGAAATTCGATAAGGGCTTTCAACAAGTGATGAAATGGTGTGTATTACATTTTCTCCTGTGGCATGGCAAATTTGATGGGTAAGGTCATTTGCACTTTAACGGGCTTGCCATCTTTAATTCCTGGTTTCCAATCACCCATAACTGACAATACGCGAATCACTTCAGCATCCATGCTCTTGTGTATTCCTTTTTTAATCACCAGTTCGGTCAATTTACCGTTTTTATCGATTATAAATGAAGCATAGACGGTTCCTTCAATCTTATTTTCCTTGCAATCTTCCGGATAGGTTATGTTCGAACCCAGGTAAGTGTAAAGGGCTTGTTGTCCACCTTTGTATTCAGGCATTTCATCCACCTTTTCGTAGACTTTTTCATAATTGTTATTCTGAACTTCTTCCGCCGGAGGTGGCGGCGGCGGTGGGTTTTCAACGGTCTTGTTACATGCCGAGATGTAAATGGTTGAACCTAGCATAAAGGAAGCCAATACAGCCGTCTTCCAAAGCTTTTGTTTTTTCTTTTTGTTTAACATAGTTATACGTTTTGATATTAATGAATTTAATGAGAAATAATTTTCAAGTGAAAATTGATTGGTATCCAAAGCCCGGTCTAATAACAAGTGGATGTATTCCTTTGATTGTTTTCTTGATCCATTCATTACAGACTCATCCGCCAGGTATTCATGATTTTGGCGAATCAGTACTTTCCAGCGCCATATAATTGGATTAAACCAGAGCAATGTGGTAACGATGTTTACAACGAGTAAGTCCCAACTGTGCTTTTGATTTAAATGGGCTTCTTCGTGTTCAAGAACCAATTGGTTGGATAAGTCTTCGCTGGTAAGAAATATTCTATTGAAGAAGGAATAACTTCCACCTTCAGAAATCAGAAAACAAGGGTAATTGGAATTGGATTCAATCGGTTTCCCTTTTGAGTAGAGTTTAACGCTGTTGAAGGTTACAATGCTTCCTCTAACAATCACCCCTAACAGGTATACAATCCATAGCAAGCTAGTGTTATTGAAGTTTGAAACGGCATAAGCACTAACATCAAATGCCGGGAGCAAAACACTTGCTACGCCCCCTTGTTGCTCATTGAGCGGTGAAAGCGGAGCATATACCGAAAGAGATAAAACAGGAATGGATAATAGAAAAAACCGGTTCATTTTGAATCGATGGTTATCAGACATTCCAATGTCGAAAATGATTACTAATAGAAATAAACAGACGTTGTATAGCAGGAATTCAGTGCTTATCATTTTTTATCCGATTTTAGGTTTTTAATGATCTCTTCCAATTCATGTACCGATAATTTTTTCTCCTTTACAAAAAACGAAACCATGTTCTGAAAGGAGCCTTCGAAATACCCCGAAAGCATTTTATCGGAAATATTTTTAGAATACTTCTTCTTAGAAATAGCGGGAAAATACTCATGTGTTTTTCCATATGCCTTGTGATCGACAAAACCTTTCTTTTCCAATATTCGAATCAAGGTCGAAACGGTAGTATAGGCTGGTTTAGGATTATCCAGCTCTGCAATTATATCGTGTACCACTCCCCTTTTTATCTTCCAAAGAGTCAGCATTACTTGTTCTTCTGCTTTTGTTAATTCCATATTAAAGTAATTTCCAGGGCAAATATAGCGTTTTTAGTTATACAACTATATTTTTAGTTATATAATTATTTATTTAGTTAATGGAATAAATTATTTGCCCATACATATGATAGATATCCTACTCCATTTCATTGATCTGAATTACATTTGGCGCCCGATAAAAAATGGAAAAACATGTCTAATAATTCGAAGATCATTTACACCAAGACCGATGAAGCGCCTGCTTTGGCTACTCAATCATTCTTACCCATTATAAGGGCGTTTACCAAATCATCAGGTATTAATGTTGAAATTCGAGACATATCGTTGGCCGGTAGAATTATTTCCAATTTCCCTGATTATATTGGAGAAGGACAACAAATTCCGGATGCGCTTGCAGAATTAGGAGAATTGGCAAAAAGGCCGGAAGCCAATATCATCAAACTCCCGAACATTAGTGCCTCTATCCCCCAGTTAAAGGCGGCAATCAAAGAATTACAGGAACACGGTTACGAAATACCAGACTATCCGGTTAACCCTCAAAATGATGAGGAAACTGAAATAAGGACCCGATACGATAAGATCAAAGGAAGTGCGGTTAATCCTGTTTTGAGAGAAGGGAATTCTGATCGAAGAGCTCCCAAGGCAGTTAAGAACTATGCCCGCAACAATCCTCATTCTATGGGCGCCTGGTCTGCTTCTTCAAAATCGCATGTAGCGACCATGAATGCTGGTGATTTTTGCCACAATGAAAAATCAGTAACTATCGATTCGGCTAATACGCTAAGCATAGAATTTGAAAGTAACGGAAACAAGGAAGTGTTAAAAAAGGTTCCGGTACTTGCGGGTGAAATAGTGGATGCCACTTATATGAGTAAAAAAGGATTGCTTTCTTTTCTTTCTTCCGAAGTAGACGATGCCAATCAACAAGGCATATTGTTCTCGCTTCATATGAAAGCCACCATGATGAAGGTGTCGGATCCTATTATTTTTGGATATGGAGTCGAAGCTTACTTTAAAGATGTAATCGAAAAACATAGATCTGCTCTTAATGAAATAGGAGTTAATTTCAGAAATGGATTTGGTGACCTGTTGTCCAAACTTTCAAACTTGGACAACAGCAAGAGAACGGAAATTGAAGCAGATATCCGGGCCTGCTATGAGAAACAACCGGATTTAGCCATGGTTAATTCAGATAAGGGAATTACCAATCTTCATGTACCTAATGACGTAATTATTGATGCGTCCATGCCTGCCATGATCCGAAATTCGGGAAAAATGTGGAACAAGGATGGTGCTTCACAAGACACCAAGGCGGTTATCCCGGACAGCAGTTATGCGGCAGTATATCAAGCCGTAATTGACTTTTGTAAAGAAAATGGGGCTTTTGATCCTACCACTATGGGTACCGTGCCCAATGTTGGCTTAATGGCTCAAAAAGCTGAAGAATACGGATCGCATGACAAAACCTTTGAAATTAAAGCCAACGGTACCATTCGCGTAATTGATGAGGGCGGAGCCGTACTTATGCAGCACGAAGTGGAAGAAGGTGACATCTGGAGAATGTGCCAGGCTAAAGACGCTCCTATTCGTGACTGGGTTAAATTGGCGGTTAATCGTGCCCGTGCTACCGGTACCCCAGCCATCTTTTGGCTGAATAGCAATAGAGCGCATGACATTCAGCTAATTCAAAAGGTGGAGAAATATTTACAAGACCACAATACAACTGGTTTGGACATTCAGATTATGTCACCGGAAGAAGCGACAAAATATACCTGTGAGCGATTAATAAAAGGTGAAGATACTATTTCGGTAACCGGTAACGTGTTGAGGGACTACTTAACTGACCTCTTCCCTATTCTTGAAGTGGGTACCAGTGCTAAAATGCTTTCTATTGTTCCGCTTATGGAAGGTGGAGGGTTGTTTGAAACCGGTGCCGGAGGTTCAGCTCCTAAACATGTCGATCAGTTTAATTCAGAAAACCACCTGCGTTGGGATTCATTGGGAGAATTCCTGGCCTTAGCAGTATCGCTGGAACATTTGGGAAATACTTTTGATAATCCAAAGGCTTTGGTCCTATCAGAAACCTTAGATGAAGCAACTAGTAAGTTTTTGGCAAATGATAAGTCGCCGTCAAGAAGAGTTGGTGAATTGGATAATCGTGGCAGTCATTTTTACCTGGCCATGTATTGGGCTCAGGAATTGGTTAAACAGGAAAAAGACCCTGAACTACAAACTCAGTTTGCAACGGTTGCAGGCGAATTGGAAGAAAACGAAAATGCGATTGTAGAAGAACTAAACGGCGTTCAGGGAAATTCGGTTGATTTAGGCGGATACTACCACCCCCAAGACAACATTGCTGCAACTGCAATGCGTCCAAGTAATCTGTTCAATTCAATAATTGGAGCAGTATAGCTTTTAGTCTCCAGGTCTTAGTTAAGGTTTTGTCCTGCTGAGTAACCACAAGAATTGTGGTTGTATCGAAGTGGGTAAAATCGAACTTCTAATCCATTTTTATTCTGTAATAAGAGACAAAGACGTTTGCCTCTTTTAATACACTTTTGCTCTTACAGACCAAAAGCACTCAAGATGACAAACAACACCTTTTGAAAGGTTCATAAACCAAAAACAAAAAAGCCTCCAAATGGAGGCTTTTTTGTGATTAGAAGATTGGGAACTTTACTTCTTTATAAATCGAATTGGGGCTAAGCCCGTTCCTTCAAAGTCAACGAAATACATTCCAACTGAAAGCTCTTCAATGTTAATTTGATTTCCATTTTCAAGATTTCCGGTAAATTTTGTCTCTCCAAGAATGTTAAAAATCTTGTAAGCGTTCAATTCATTCAAACCGTCGGCTTGTACATTTAATATATCGCTTGCGGGGTTTGGATAAAGTAAAACACTTCCATTCTTATAATAGGTTGCAATACCGGTGGGGTTATGGTGTACTTCTTCCCCTTTACGATATACTACAATGGTATCCTTATTTCTCCCCTCATCAATAAACTCAATTTTCATTACATAACTAATTGAGCCCTTTTGCCAATATTCGTATGCCGTACTTGAATAAGTAGACTGGTTAAAACGAGAACTGTCTTTGTAATTCATTTCAACCTTTACCCTCATTATGTTTTTTAACTCACCGTAAGGAAGTATGAGTTTGCCTTCTCCATCCACAGTTACCTTGTACGATCCTTTGCGGTAAGTTTTTACTATTCTTCCCGATTCCACGTCGATATTCGTAGTATAACTATCGTTATATTTTACAGGGAACTTAAATTTTAATAAACTGTCTTTCCCATAGCTTGTTTGGGTAATTCCACTCCTGGTGCCCACAATGTATAAATCCGATGAAGTAGCTTTATATTGAATCCTATCGGCAAAAGCTCCAGAAAATTGTTCAGCAATAGTTGTGCTTGCCGGATCCGGCGTTAGGCCACCTCTTCGGGGCGCCTCAAATTCAATAACAGCTGAATCTTCAATCACCATAGTTGAATAGTCCCAGCTTGCTCCTGAACCCGGGCCTGCAATGGCTCCAATGGTGTGAGGGTCTTTCATGGTATAATATCCTGTCGTATCTCCAACATTTGGAATTATATCGGCCGAATCGAGTGTTATTTGCGAAAACCCAATTACGGGCAGTCCAATAAGAATAGAGAATAGTTGTTTTTTCATATTTATTATTTAGTCGTTTTAATTACAATTTTCATGGAGCTCCTTAAATAGCCTTTACTAGGTTTGTTCTTCAATGCAGCTATCAAACATTCTCAGTTTCTCTTTCGATAGGACGCAGGCCTATGCAAGCCTGGTTTGGTATTTTATGATTTTTAATTTTATTCCGCGGACCGACTTTGTTCTGTACTTCTGCTTATACACACTCCTTTTCATTTCCTATTTCTTTCTCCAAAAACAGTTATCTCTTGCAACAGCTTTAAAATTTGGAATTGTTGCTCGGATTATTGCAGCGGTTTCGGTACCTGAATTAAGTGATGACTTTTACCGGTTTCTATGGGATGGTAATTTAACAATAGAAGGAATAAATCCTTACTTACATACACCAAGGAACATCATTAATAACCACCTGCTTGATCCAATAGCTGCTCAAGAGTTGTTCAATAACATGAATTCTCCCGATTACTTTACAGTATACCCTCCCCTGAATCAATTCTTATTTGCCGCTTCAGTTGCACTTTTTGGAATTAGTAAAGGATTGTTCTCCGCCTTCGGAATTAAAGTCTGGATTCTCTTAGCAGAAATTGGAACCTTACTGATTCTTCCCAAACTACTAAAAATCTATGATGTAAACCCCAGGAATGCATTGCTATACACGCTAAACCCATTAGTAATTATAGAATTGTGTGGAAATGCCCATTATGAAGGAGTAATGATCTTTTTGCTGTTAGTTTCCATCTATTTGTTTAAAACGAAACGAATGTGGCTGAGTGCGATGTTATTTGGGTTGGCTGTATCCATCAAGCTTCTTCCGCTACTCTTCCTTCCTTTATTGTTCAGGAAAATGAACTTTATAAAACTGGCTCTTTATGTTCTGGTTGTGCTTGGTCTTAACCTATTCCTCTTTATCCCGTTTGCGTCATACGACTTTTTAACCAACCTTTCCGGTAGCATTCAGTTGTATTTTCACTCCTTCCAGTTCAATTCCTTCTTCTATACCATCATTTCTGATCTTTCCTTCACGCTGCTTGGAATTAACAAATCGTATATAGCTCCGGCCTTACTGATATTCCCCATAGCCGCCCTGGCCTGGTTTAGCCTTTCTAAAACCAGCATGCTCAAAAACCTCCCGGCAAAAATGAGCATGACACAGGCGTTCTATTACTTCTTTTCGGCAGTGGTTCACCCCTGGTATTTAACTACCGTACTGGCCTTAAGTGTTTTTCAACCCGTTAAGTACATTTTGGCCTGGACATACGTGGCTGGTCTAAGTTATTTTACCTACCGAACCCTTCCTTATGAAGAAAGTGCCATACTTGTAGCATTGGAATACCTAGTAGTGTTCATTCTCCTGTTTACCGATTGGATTTTATTAAAAAGAAAAAGGTACGGAAATAAATAAAACAGGTTCAATGGTAGAATACTATGGATACGGTAAGGTTTGTCTTCCTGAGTGATTCCGAGTATGGGAATCGTATCGAAGGGTAGACAAATCTTTATATTGTAGCATTACCTATGCCTTACGAACAAATTCAGACTTTAACCCCATAGCTCCAAAACCATCAATTTTACAACTGATGTTATGGTCTCCTTCGGTTAATCTGATGTTCTTGACCTTTGTTCCTGCCTTTACCGGTTTAGGAGCCCCCTTTACAGGTAGGTTTTTAATTACAACGACTGAGTCTCCATCCTGCAAAACATTACCGTTTGCGTCTTTTACCACATCTTCTTCACTGGTATCTGGTTCATTGGGGTTCCATTCGTGGCCACATTCCGGGCAGGCCATTAAACTATCCATTGGGTAGGCATAGGGTGAATTACATTGTGGACAAGGTATGCTTGAATCGCTCATGCAGCAAAAGTAAATTTAGTATCTGGTTATGTATAGAAATGGGGAGGTTTTAGATATTGGATATTGGATTAAATATCTAAAATCAATTCAACCATCTACTCCTTCTTCCCCTCTCCGGCGCGTTGCATAGGGTTTTGCCTTTTATAGTTCCCCGATTTGTATACGTCAAAACGGGTAGCACGAATCACCCTGGGCCAATAGTTGTTATCGGTATCAACATCGGCCGTTTCGAGGAATGGATCAATTTCTATTCCTTTAACTTCCTTTTCAAAAAACAAGACCTTTGAAACTTCTTCGTTGTTCTGCCTCCATATTTCGGCAGGAATCCGAATCACTTCCTTACTATTATCCGTAAAGGTTATTTCAAGAATAACTGGCATAACCAATCCGCCTAAATTTTTAAATCGCAACTGATAAAAATTCATGTTCGAATTCAAAAGCGCTTTTTGCTTATCACTCAGTCGCTCCATTTTTTTCTTGTATTCAGCCTCATCTACTTCGTTCACCGTATACCTGAAATCGGTATCATAAAAATCTTTCAACTCGGGCTTCTGGTCTATCATAAAGTTAATCGTAGAATCGTTTCTTATTTGGCCAATAAACTTGCGTTTTGATTCGTCCTGCTCTTTGCTCCATTTCTTCTCAACAGATGGGTTCATGGTATTAATCTGGTACCATTTTACCTCTTCCAAACTAATATCAACATGATCGGTGGTATAAAACCATCCCCTCCAGAACCAATCCAGATCCATTCCACTGGCATCTTCCATAGTTCTGAAAAAATCAGCAGGGCTTGGGTGTTTAAACATCCAGCGCGTACAATATTCTTTAAATGCATAGTCGAATAATTCCCGGCCCATTACAGTTTCTCTAAGAATGTTTAAAGCCGTTGCCGGTTTACCATAAGCATTGTTCCCAAATTGCCAGATACTTTCTGAGTTGGTCATAATTGGAGAAATTCGACTCTTGTCTCCTTTCATATAAGGAACAATCTTAGCTGCAGGTCCTCTGCGGTGAGGATAATGTGAACTCCATTCGCTCTGAGTGAGGTATTGAACGAAGGTATTGAGTCCCTCATCCATCCAAGTCCATTGACGCTCGTCGCTATTTACAATCATGGGAAAGAAGTTATGGCCTACCTCGTGGGTAATCACTCCAATCATTCCATATTTAGTTCCTTCACTATAGGTTCCGTCTTTCTCAGGCCTGCCCCCGTTAAAACAAATCATGGGATATTCCATTCCTATGTGGTTGGCATGAACGCTCCACGCAACAGGATATGGATAATCAAACGTGTACTTGCTGTAAGTTCTGATGGTGTGCGCAACTACCTCGGTACTGTACTGCTCCCACAAGGGATTCCCTTCTTTAGGATACATACTCATACACATCACGGTTCTACTGCCCAGCTTTACACCAATAGCATCCCAAATGAATTTACGGCTACTGGCGAACCCAAAATCACGAACATTGGTTGCTTTAAAGTTCCATGTTTTAGTTCCTGTCTTTTTTTCTTTTTCAGCATCCAGGGCCTCGTCGGGAGTAACAATCATAACCGGTTTATCGGCAGTCTTTGCCTTACTTAGTCTGCTTCTTTGTTCAGTTGTTAATACAGAAGACGCATTCTGTAATTCTCCGGTTGCAGCAACCATATGATCTTCAGGAACAGTCAAGCTTACCTCATAATTTCCAAATGGAAGTGTAAACTCCCCACGACCTAAAAACTGCTTGTTTTGCCAACCCTCAACCTCATTATATACACACATTCGGGGAAAGAATTGGGCAATGGTATAGAGGTAATTGTCATCTTCTTCAAAGTATTCATAACCACTTCTGCCCCCTATTTCCATTCGGTTATTGACATTGTACCACCATTTGATCTTGAAAGAAATTTTGCCTCCCGGACTAAGGGTTTTTGGAAGGTCAATGCGCATCATGGTTTTGTTGATGGTATAGGTCAAATCTTTGCCGGAAGCATCTTTTACTTCCTCCACTTTAAAACCACCGTCAAAATCAGACATCATCCTATCCATGCCTCGAAATGAGGATTTCTTGCCCAATGTTTGGGTACTCACCAGTTTCGTTTCACTGTCTTTTGCTCTTACGTTTTGATCCAATTGCAACCACAAGTAGGTCAATTGATCTTTTGAGTTATTGGTGTAGGTTATGGTTTCCTGACCGCGGATAATTTGCTTGGCGTCATCCAACTCAATATTCATTTTATAGTCGGCTTGCTGTTGATAATACCACGGCCCAGGCGCACCTGATGCAGTTCTATAGGCATTGGGTGTTGGTAGTTCCTGATACAACTGCCGGAATTTATTGGTATTTGTATTTTCCTGCGCACTTAACGATCCCGCTATAAAAACCAGTGCTGCCAGAATATTTAATTTATATCTCATAGATGTAAGGTGAATTCGGTGACGAAAATAACACGATCATTAAAGCTGTGATTAAAAAACTTGATGGATGGTTCTATTCGTTCCGGCCAATTGCATTTTAATTTCGCCTTTTCTACCTTAATTGCGGGTTCCGAAACCTTCACTTCCGATATCAAATAATTCATTACTTTGGGCGCGTAACCTCGGAGAAACGGATTTAGCAAAAACTTTAAAAATGAAAATAAGTCTTCAACTTTTTGCAACGCTTATCATTAGCATACTTTTCTTTTCCGTTGCTTTAGCTCAGGATAAAGCAGATATTGCCAGTATAAAGTACACGGAGGGTTTAACCAAGGATAAAGGGCAGCCAGAACTCGTTTATAGAACCAAAGCAGGTAAGTTAATCATGGTTCTAAATTCAAAAAACACACTCACTTTTCAGGAGTTTGACAAAAATCTAAAAGTTTTGAGGGAAGTAGCCCTGAACTGTTGCCACAAAGAAGGTAATGATGCCGTCACAATAATTGGACTGTTCGAGGTTGAAGGAGATGTTGCTGTACTTACCGAATATAAACGTGGTCGTGGTAAGAAGCGCACCATTTACTGCACACGAATTGATGGTGAATCGTTTCAAATTTCCGTCCAGCCCGTAAAATTGGTGGAGTTTTTATTGCCCAAAGGTGCTTCACCTCTGGAAATCGAAGAACTAAAAACACCTTCAAATAAGTTTAGATTGTTTATCGGGGCATTGAATAAAACAGAAACGGGAAAAGAATTCAAATTCGTATTGCTTAGCGAAAATCTAAAGGTGGTAAACAAGGGGCAATTGAATCAGGAAGACATTAAATATTCCACGTATAGATCGGTAGCAGTCGGAGAAGGCAATGATTTAACGATATACATATATGAGAAATACAAAAAGGGAAAGCCTGCCGAAATTGTTCATCTATGGATTTCGGACAATTATTTTAGTAAAACCATTAAACTGCACGAAGAGGAAGAGGTAAAAAGATCTATAGTCGGATTCTCGGCAGATAAGGGTGTATATATAGTTGGTTTTTACAAATCACATAATAAACGGAAAAAGGATGGGGTTTATAAGATAGAATATGGCGAGGATAGTTGGTCGAAACCAGAATATTTTGAGTTTGATGACAACTTTTATAAGAGCTACTTTCCCGGTTGGTTTGAAATGGACAAAAATGAAATGAGGCAAATCAAAAAATTGAATTTAAATGAGTTAACCTGCTTGGAGCTGATTGTTAAGAATGATAAAATGATTCTCTTGAGTGAACAACAATATACTACCAGTTCCTCATCAAGTAATGGTGTGCGTACCTATCATCCCTATTACGGATACGTTATTCGGTTTACTTTAAATGAAGACATGAAATTGGAAAATGCCTCTTCTATCTTGAAAGAGAGTGGCGTTGCACCTACCTATTATCAGTATTTGGAGGGGAGCTACTACCTACTCTACTGGGATCACATAAATAATTATTCAGGAGACAATACAAAACTGATTACCAAAACGTTTTCCAGGCATTCCAAAACAGCTAAGGTGTTGGTATTTGCCCGAATGAATAATAGCGGTGTTGTGACCAGGGATAAATTAACAACCATGGAAGACCTTGGCGGATTTGTTAATCCTTCAGAGGTACTTCATGACAAGGGACTGTTGTGGTATGCACCCACATATGGAGGGTCTTTCTACGATCAGGCATACGGAACGGCTAAGATTTTAGGACTTTAGCGCAATCCGATTAATTATACGTTATGAAGTGGCTCCAGTTAGGTCTTCTTATTATTCATTGTAATTTTTCTAGTCCCTCCGTTCCCCACCCCCTGCATGTTTCCATTATGCAAATGGACCACAACTCCGAAAACAAAACGCTTCAAATCACTTTAAAAACTTTTGTGGACGACCTGGAGAAATCACTTAAAACTTTCTCCGGCGAAAAAGTGTTTCTAAATGAAATTCAGGGAAGCGAAGCCAGTCATAAACTTATCCAGAAATACGTGCAGCAGGCCGTTGGTTACAAGGTAAATAACAAAGCAATTTCCTTCACCTGGATCGGTTGGGAGATTGATAAGGATGAAGTGTTTATTTATTATGAAATTCCGCTCCCTAGGAAAGTGAAGTCCATTGAAGTAAAAAACGAAATGATGATGAAACTCTACCTCGACCAGGTCAATGTAGTTCATTTAAAATACGGAGGTAAAAACCGAAGTTTTGTACTGGAAGGCCTGGAAACCGGCAAAACCTTTAATCTGGTGGAACAGAAAGACTAAAACTTCAAAAACTCTTCAATGGTCGATTGAAGTAGTTCCAACGTTTTTTCGTCCCTTACCACATTCTGATCCTCATCAATCAGGTGGTGACAGTTCGCAATTGCAGGTTTAAACGGGTAAACCGTTACTCTTAAGTAGTTCAATACGCCGGTAAAATGCTCAAGTCCTCTTACATTACCCGATCTTCCAGAAGAAATACCAATAATTAAGGCCTTTTTGTAATGGATTTTACTTGGAGAAAAACTATCTAAAAATGCTTTTACCACCCCAGGGAAACTTCCATTGTATTCAGGTATTACGAAAATAAATCGATCTGCATCCGCTACATGATCGTTTTGAAGTTGGTCCAACGTTCCATTCGATGCACCGTATACTTCATTATTAAAAACAAAGTCATTGGGCAAATCCCGCAGGTCAAGTTTTCGGCTATCCTGATCCAATTGATTCAAAATAGTTGAAATAGAATTACAAAATTTCAAGCTGTTGCTGCCCTTCCTATTTGTTCCGCATATCACCGAGATCATACCTATTAACAGTTCTGTGTTTATACCTTGTTTATAAAAGCACTGGCGCCCACTAAAGCTCCAATGCAAAAAAAGTACTTTTAGTCTTTGTAAATCACAAGTTATTTATTGATTAGAAAAATAAGATTAACCTTTTGTTTTTCAATTTATTAGCAAGTTAATCGTGCTAAAACTATAATCCGGAATGGGAAAAATAATTGCAATAGCGAATCAAAAAGGTGGAGTTGGAAAAACGACCACGTCAATTAATCTGGCTGCCAGCTTAGGTGCTTTAGAAAAAAAGGTACTGGTAATCGATGGTGACCCACAGGCCAATGCTACCTCTGGTTTTGGATTTGACCCAAACAACATTAAAACCAGCATTTATGAGTGCATTATCAACAATGTAAACCCAGCTGATGTTATTCTGAACACGGAAAGCCCCAATGTGGATATCCTTCCCGGACACATAGACCTGGTGGGTGCTGAAATTGAAATGATCAATTTGCCAAACCGCGAGAAAATGATGCGCATGGCTGTTCGTCCTCTCGTAGAGGTTTACGATTTCATTTTAATCGATTGTAGTCCGTCATTGGGATTGGTAACTGTAAATGCACTTACTGCGGCTGATTCCGTAATTATTCCTGTTCAGTGCGAATATTTTGCATTGGAAGGACTAGGGAAATTGTTGAACACCATCAAGATTGTACAAAACTTATTGAATAAAGACCTTGAAATAGAAGGCATGTTACTTACCATGTACGACCAACGTCTAAGGTTGGCGAACCAAGTGGTTGAAGAAGTAAAAATGCACTTCCAGCAGTTGGTTTTTGATACCATTATTTTTAGAAACACAAAATTGGGCGAAGCTCCGAGTCATGGAGAATCAGCCATAATGTTTGACGCAACATGTAAAGGCGCGGTAAATTATTTGAATTTGGCACGCGAAGTTTTACAAAAGAACAACCTCACCCGTTTGTCGAACGAAGAAAAGATCATCCACGTAGAAAATGGCGAATAAAAAGAGAGCTCTCGGTAGGGGCTTAAGTGCTTTGTTGGAAAGCGCGGATACTGACATCACAAGCAAGCAAAATCCTTCCATTTCAGTAAACCGTGTTGCAGGATCCATTTCTACGATTCCTATAAAAGACGTTGTTGAAAATCCATTTCAACCGCGATCTATGTTTACACAGGAAGCGCTTGAAGAATTGGCAGAATCCATAAAGGTTCATGGCTTAATTCAACCCATTACCGTACGTAAAATGGGCAAGGATCAGTTTCAGCTTATTTCCGGGGAACGAAGATGGCGGGCTTCTAAACTGGCTGGTTTAACCGAAGTACCGGCTTACATTAGAATTGCCAACGATCAGTCCATGCTGGAAATGGCGCTGATTGAAAACATACAACGCGAAAACCTCGATGCCATTGAAATTGCGCAGAGCTACGAGCGATTGATCAGCGAATGCAACCTGAGCCAGGAAAACATGGCGGATCGGGTGGGTAAAAAACGAAGTACCGTTACCAATTACCTGAGGTTGCTCAATTTGCCCGATATCATTCAATTGGGAATTAGGGAGAAAAAGATTTCAATGGGACATGCCCGCGCTTTACTGGCCGTAAGTGACCCCGAGCTTCAAAAGTTGATTTTCGAAAAGATCGTTAACGAAAAACTCTCGGTTCGTAAGGTAGAGGATCTCGTTAAGTTTAATACTGAAGAAGAAAGCGGTTCAAAGGCTTCTAAACCTACCGGAACAAGTGTTTCACATGAGGAAAAGGGCATGGCTAAGGACCTGGGAATGGTTTATGGAAACCGGGTTACCATCAATAAATCTTCGGACGGAAAAGGCAAATTGGTTTTCCATTTTAAAGACGGTAAAGATTTAGCCGATCTCATTAAGAAATTAAAACAAGATTAGAACCGGTTAGTAGTGGGCTACCGGGCTTAATCATTACTTTCGCAGCAATGTTCAACGCACTTTTGTTGCATAAGAAGTTTTTCGTTGTCGTGGCGATTCTGGCCCTTACCGGAGCCGTTTATAGTCAGACCGATTCGGCTCGCGTGGTAACCGAAGAAGACGTTGTGGCTGATCAGGTTGTGGCAGGAACTGTGGCCGACAGTTCGGTAATGAAAAAACACTCTCCCAAAAAAGCGGCTTTATTTTCAGCTATTATTCCCGGAGGTGGCCAGGTATACAATAAAAAATATTGGAAAGTACCTGTTATTTATGCGGTTGGATTTGGAATGGCCTACCTGGTATCCTACAACTACGGGCAATACCAGTTGTATCGCGAATCGCTGGAAACAAGGGTAAACCAGGAAAATATGGATTCTAGCGGTACCGACCACTTCCCTACCATCTCCAAAGAGGGCTTGAGAACGGAAAGCCAACGCTTTCAGAAAAACTATGAATTAGCCATTGTGGGAGTTGCATTGGTCTACATACTTCAAATAGTGGATGCTTCGGTAGATGCACATTTTAAAACATTTGATGTAAGCGACGATTTATCGATGTCGGTTCGGCCCAGCATTATGGGCAATCCCTACCAAATGGCACAGGGAATAGCCCCAACCGTTGGTTTTAAACTTAATTTACGATTTAAATGAGGATAGCAATTATCGGATACGGTAAAATGGGAAAGGAAATCGAGAAGATTGCCCTTGAAAGAGGACATAGCATTAGTGCTCGCCTCTCCTCTTCCAATGCCGGTTTTGATACAGCTGCACTAGCAGATACTGACGTCGCTATAGAATTTACAAAACCGGAAAGCGCTGTACAAAACATTAAGGTGTGTAGCGAAAGTAAGGTTCCGGTTGTCGTTGGTACCACTGGATGGTACGACGAATTCGATTCCGTTTCGGCACACATTGAGCAAAACAACAGCGCCTTATTTTATGCAACCAATTTCAGTATGGGGGTTAACATATTTTGGAAGGTGAATCAATACCTTGCTAAAATAATGGACGCCTACCCGGCGTATAATGTGGATATGGAGGAAATTCACCACACCCAAAAGCTGGATGCACCTAGCGGCACAGCCATTACAACAGCTGAAAAGATTATTGCAAAAATCGATAGAAAAAAGAATTGGAAGCTCGACGAGGAAAACCAACCCGAGGAGCTAAAAATAATTGCCAAAAGAGAGCCCGATGTACCGGGTACCCACGAGGTTTTTTACAGAAGTGAAATCGATAGCATTTCTCTTAAACATGAGGCACATAGCCGAAAAGGATTTGCATTGGGGTCGGTATTGGCGGCAGAATTCCTGAATAACAAAACCGGCCTGTATTCCATGAACGACTTATTAAAATTTTAATTCCATGTCATTAATCATTCAAGCAGCAATTGGTATTCTCTGGATCTTAGGATTATACAAAATGTTCGAACATGCCGGACGTAAAGGTTGGGAAGCCCTTATTCCCGGATATAGTCTTTGGGTTTGGCTTAAAATTATTGAAAAACCCTGGTGGTGGCTCATTCTGTTGTTGTTTCCTGGGGTAAACCTCATTATGCTTATGGTAATGAGTTATAACCTGGCCTATGGATTCAACAAGCGAAGCGGTTACGATACCTACATGTCTTTTTTCCTGCCTTTTATTTACCTGCCCATGCTGGGTTCTCAAAAGGAGCTAAAGTTTGTTGGGTATGATGACCAAAAGAAAAAAGCAGGAATGGTGGTTGAGTGGCGCGATGCCATCATATTTGCCGTGGTGGCTGCCAGCATTATCCGTACCTACATTTTTGAGGCCTATACCATTCCAACCCCCTCTATGGAAAAATCGCTGCTGGTTGGTGATTACCTTTTTGTTAGTAAAATGGCTTATGGCCCAAAGACCCCACAGACTCCCCTTGCCATTCCATTTGTTCACCACACCATACCCTTCTTCAATGTAAAGTCTTATACCGAATGGGTTTCTTTACCCATGCTCCGTTTGCCTGGCTTTGGTAATGTGGAACGCAATGACGTCGTAGTTTTTAATTTCCCTGCCGGTGATACCGTTATTCTGGAGCATCAAAACCGAAGCTATGCAGAAATTGTTCGGGAGATTGCCCTGGAGTACAAAATGAGGGATGCTCAATCGGGCAAGAAAGTAAGACCTGACGGGTACTACGATGCGGTGGGAAGAGACCATGTATGGGACAACATGAATGTTGTTATAAGACCAGTAGATAAGAGGGAAAACTATGTAAAACGATGTATTGCAGTACCGGGTGACGTTATTACCATTGAAGATGGTATATTGAAAATTGACGACGAAAACGCCTTCGTGCCACCTGAAATGCAGTACAACTACTATGTGTCTACCAATGGGAGTCTGAGCCATAAAAAAATGAAGGAAGAATATGGCATTAGTCGGAGTGAATTGCGTAAGGTAGGACAGGAAAATGCGTATGTGATACCGCTTACTTCAGCCATAAAAGATCAAATGAAAGGTTTTAAAACGGTTACTGACCTTAAACCTAATTTTCAGGAAGGAGGACGGCCGGATACAACACATCACAATTTCCCGAACAGCAAATACTTCCGTTGGACGCGCGATAATTTTGGCCCTTTGTTGGTTCCTGAAAAAGGAATGACTGTGGAGCTTAGCATTACTGAATTACCCAAGTATGAGCGTGTAATTCGAGCGTATGAAGGCAATGAATTAAAGGTAGTTGACGATAAAATCTTTATTAATGGCGAGGAAGCTACGTCATACACCTTTAAAATGAACTACTATTTTATGATGGGAGATAACCGGCACAATTCACTCGACAGTCGTTTTTGGGGATTTGTACCCGAAGATCATGTTGTGGGCAAGGCTTCCTTCATTTGGTTTTCTGCCGATCCTGAATTGGGTTATACCGAAGGTAAAATTCGATGGAACAGAATCTTTAGTTGGATTGAGTAACAGGAAATGAATCCTCAACTGGTTCTTCCCATTGGCTCCTTCCCTCCTATTTCGTACTGGGCGCATGCGCTTAAGGCCAAACACGTATTGCTCGATAAGCACGAGTACTTTATAAAACAGAGTTACCGGAGCCGGTATAGAATTTATTCAATACATGGCGAGCAGGTGCTTAGTATTCCTGTAGATTATACCGGGTCTAAAACCATTGCGGACCAGGTAACCCTAGTGGATTATGATCCCTGGCGAAAAGTACACACCAAAGCCCTGGAAAGTGCGTATTCAGTCTCTCCCTACTTTGAATTCTATATCGACGAGTTGAACCCAATAATAAACAGCCAGGAAACTTCTTTGCTGGAATTTAACCTACAGGGCTTGCATTGGATAAACAAGATACTGGAACTCGATATTGGCTTTTCAATGACTTCGAAATTCCAAAAGGAATACCCTTTTACGGATATGCGCCCGGGCAAAAAGAACGACTTTGCTCCCCCCTCTTCTTTTCCTGTATACAACCAGGTTTTTATGGACAAGGGAAATCCTTTTATTTCCAATTTAAGTATCCTGGATTTACTTTTTAATCTAGGGCCCGAGGCCAGGGTTTATTTGAAGGGGTTGGTTGACCTTTCGTAAGAAAAAAGGTATACTCGGGAATTACCAGGGTATTTAGGTTGTAAGACAACCGAGATTTATACCTATGTTAGTAGTCACAAATTAGAGACATCACCTTCTCCATTCGACTTTTTAAAAGGCATGAAAGATAGAATTACCCAAAATCTTCAAAATACCTGGTTAACCATCATATTTAGGTGGTTATCGGAACATTTTGTTCCGATATATACAAGTTGTAAGGCATTAAAAAACGAGTCGAACATAAAATATAATGAACTCAAATAATAAGATTTCTAAAATCGCAGGTACGTTAATTATCCTTGGAATTATTTCAGGGATATTAAGCATAGTTTCTTCTGTAGAAAGTGATAATTTTCTTAATGAAGTTTATCCAAATAAAAATCGAGTTTTATTTGGCGGGATATTCCAGTTCTTATTAGTTCCAATCTATATTGGATTTTCACTAGTTCTTTATCCTGTTATGAAGAAATACCACAAAGCATTATCTATTGGTTTTGTAGGATTCAGAATTATGGCAGGAGTATTTCAGTTACTTGGAATTATATTACTGCCTATCTTTATTCTTTTAAGTCAGAAATTTTTAGCTCAGACTAATACTGACCTAATATTTTATGAAACAATAGGGGAAATATTAAAACTCTTTCGAGATTTAATAAATCATTTAGGGGTCATATTAGCAACAGGATTAGGAAATTTATTATTGTACTATATTTTGTTCAAAGGAAAACTTATTCCAGTATGGTTGTCAATATGGGGAATAATCGGAAACACATTAATAATGATAGCAAGTTTCTTTTTGCTATTTGAATTCATTAAGGTTGTCTCAACAGAATATGGAATAATGACGATTCCACTTGTCCTACAAGAAGTAGTATTGGCAATTTGGCTAATTTTAAAAGGGTTAAAACTGTCACCAACGCAAATTGTGAACACTTAAAAACGAAATGAATACAACAATACGATTAAACAGAAACCTTATCAATTTTGGAATTCCACTTGTACTTTTAGGGACTCTAATTTTACTAATGAAATCTTCATTTCTAAATGGGAATGATACTTTGAACTTTGCAATAACGGCTGACCTGCTTTTGATGGTTCCACTTGTTTACTTTCTGCTAATTCGAAAATCCGAAATACCTAATACCACGGTTATTCCTGTTATGATAATTGGACTTTTAGTCGGTTCATATTTTTTACCGCAAGAAAGTCAAACATATTTATCAATCTTCAAAACTTGGGCTTTACCAGTAATTGAAATCTCAATATTAACTTTCGTTATAATTAAAGTCCGTAGAGCTGTTAAAACCTACAAAGAACTAAAAAGTGCAACACCAGACTTTTATGATGCCTTAAAAAAGGTTTGCAGCGAAATTCTTCCAAAAAAACTTGTATTACCATTTGCAACAGAGGTTGCTGTTTTCTACTATGGCTTTATAAATTGGAAAACAAGAGAAATTAATGAAAATGAATTTACTTATCATAAAAATAGTGGAACACCAGCACTATTTGGCGGATTCATTATGATAATTGGAATTGAAACAGTTGCATTTCATTTCTTACTTGCTCGTTGGAGTATAGTTGCTGCTTGGATTTTAACGGCATTAAGTTTTTACACTGCTATTCAAGTGTTCGGATTTGCAAAATCACTTTCCAAAAGACCTATTTCAATTAACAAAGACAGTTTGACTTTAAAATATGGTATTTTAAATGAAGTTGAAATTCCCTTTTCAGATATTGACAAAGTAGAACTATCAAGAAAATTACTAGAGAAGAATGAATTGACCAAAACACTTTCGCCACTTGGAGAACTTGAAAGTCATAATATCATAATTCATTTGAAAAAAGAGAACCAATTAGTTGGTCTTTATGGAATGAAAAAGAGATTCAACCTACTTGGATTACATATTGACGAACCTAACGATTTTAAAGAGAAAATAGAAATCGCTATATAACAAATTACCTAAACAATAAAACGCGTAGGATAGCGTTACAAAAAAAATAAATATTATGAAACGATTACCAATTCTATTTTTAGCAGTTATTTTCTTCAGTTCTTGTGAAAAGGAAACATACCTCGATTACTATATCGACAACCAATCTTCAAGTGTAATTACAGTTGACGGTTCAGACATTATTAATTCTACCGATATAGACCAAACAATAAACCAAAACGAGAAAAAGGATGTAGCCGCTTGGAGTAAACGGGGAAAGGAAACCGACTATTTTGACCCAACTACTATGTTCGGGAATGACTTAGTAATCACAAATGCCTCAGGCGACACTTTGACAAAAAATTACAAGTTGTTATCTAATTGGACTTCGGACGTAGATGACCAGAGAACAGTAGCTAGTCACGAATACGTTTTAGTTATTACAGACGCTGACTTTTAAAAGAAGAAAACGCCTTACAACAAGGCATATAGCTTATGACGGGTGAACAGCTACCAGCAAAGTTTTCGCTCCGTAGCCAGCTTCAGTTTCGGTGGACAAGAAAGTCCTTCGAAACCGCCACAAGCCATATGCAAACCGTTAGCAAACATTAATGAAGCCCAAAATCAAGACATATTATTTTATTCAAACTGGGCTGATAACCCTTCTTGCTTTTGTGGTATCTGAGAGTTTGAGATCCTTGCCCTATTCAAATGCCTGGACAGAATTAGGGAAATCTGGAATGGCGTTATCATTCATAGGTGCTTTGGAGTTCGGAATTTTGAATATGATAATCAACTCTCTAAATTTTGTTTCGTTAAAAAACAAGAAGACCTTCATTGCCTTCGAATTGCCTTCATTGATTTGGTTGACCATTGGAATTGTTCACTTCGTAATGATTCAAAAAAGTGGAGCTAATTCCTATTTGGAGTTCATTCTTATTGTCCTGTTTTTTGAAGCAATTATGTACAACCAAGTAATAAAACGTTTGCTAACAGTGGCCAAATGAGAAATAGGCGGTTCTGTTGCAAGTTTGAAACGAATGAAATTTAATAACCCATACCCGAGTTCCCAAGAGTCTGCCACGGGCAGTAAGTGTGTTGGTTCCTACGCGCGACAAAAAAAAACGCAATAGGAATGAATATTTGGCCTACGCGCCACTTACTGCTTTTCGCCTACTTCTCATGGCTGCGGGGCGTTATGGGCAATAGCATGAGACCGATATTCCTACTATCATTTTTACTTTTTGGCCTTTTCACAATGGCGCAGAAAAAATCAGTTTTAAATACTTACGATGATGGTTCCGTAATGAGAGAGAGAATTAAGTTCCCTGAGTATGACACTATTCTTGAACGTATTTATTTCAAAAATGGGACACTAAATAATGAATACCAAATTGTCTCCAATCAGCGAAACGGATACGGTAAAACTTTTAATGAAAACGGAATAATGATATTCAAAGAGTTTTACTCACAAGGAAAGCTAAATGGAAAATTCACTTGTTACCGAACAAATGGAACCATTCAAAGAACTGAAATGTGGCAAAACAACTTCCTAGTTGATACAACAAAGTACTTTAACGAGGCTGGTGGATTCTTAATGTTACGGGTATATGAGACACCTTGTGAAAGAGGGTCGGACAATTGCGATTATTCAGAGCTTTACTTTATTGATGATGAATTAGTCTATTCGTATGATTTTAAGAACGGGCTTAAAAACAAGTCTCCCGAGATTTATAACGAAACCAAATATCAAGTGTTCAAGCTAAATGAATCAAAACTTGCAATGAACGACAAAGGTCAAAGTCTGTTCCGTGCAAATTGCGCTTCTTGCCATAAAACTGACAAGCAATTCATTGGTCCTCCATTGCAATGTAGCTCTGAGAAACTTGACAATGAATCATATTGGAAGAAAGTGTCTAACGGAAGTGGTCACCCAAAAGCCCAAATAAATAGAAAAGAATTTGACCTATTATATAATTGGATAGAAACCAACTGCCCATAACAGCACCTACATGGCAAATAGGCGTTTTGGTGTAAATTTGAAAGGATAGAAATTTATGAAACTTAAACCCAAGCCTCTAAGTATGTGCCTCGATCAGCAAGTTTTTGCCCACGCGCTCAATCAGGGTGGTGTGAGCCTTCGGCGCAACGCTCAACTTGCTTCCTGCCTACTTGCCATAGCTGCGGGGCGTTAGGCAATATTTATGAAAAATCTACTACTAACGATATTCTTTCTTGCCAGTGTTCAACTTATGGCGCAGGACAACTGCTCAACCTACTATCCAAAGTATAACAGCTCGATTATTAAATGTGAATTCGAAGACAAGTCAGATTTACTAATCGTTATGGATTGTCAGTATTCCAAAATACTGGACATTAAATATTTTACTCTCCATATGGAATTTTTAGAATGCACTCATAAAGATTCGATAAAAGCAATCAACCTACCTCCATTTACCTACATTGCACGCACCTCTAAGGACAGTGTTTGGTACAGTATTCTGGACTCGGCAATCCAATATGGAAAAATGCGTGAGAATGACTACCGAATCGATACCTTAATTGTAAAAGACTTGTCTGTAATAAAAGAATCAAGTATTAAATTTTATAAAGGCTTACCAAGAAGATTTAATCATTCTCTTTTAAATCAAGATTCGTCAAAAACTGAAATGGAGAAAGGGGTCAAACATGGTTCAGAAATTCTATACTACCATATCTCTGATGTGAAATCTCAATGTATTGAAGATAATTTTTTAATGAAGGAACTGACAATTTGGGAGAAAGGAGAACCAACAAAACCCAAATTAGAGTTCGAAGTAAATGGAATGGTAAAACAATTGCCTAACAGCAGCCAAAAGGACAATTAGGGCGGCTTGTGATATATTTGAAACGAAAGAGATTTAATAACCTTTAAACCTAGCTTCCAAGTGAGTACATTAGTCAGTATGTTTTTGCCCGCCCGCTCTATCAGAGTGACAAGAGCCTTCGGCCCTGCCGCACAACATACTTCCTTTGCCCTACTTGCCTTGGCTGCGGGGCGTTATGTGCAATTATTATGTTGACCCAGAAGATTTTCATTTTCATTTTCGTCTTGCCATTCGGATTATTAGCGCAAAACTCAATATTAATTACTAGAACAGCTTATCAGTTATTAAATAAAGACATTGATTCAAGAATCGATTATTAGCCTAGTCTGAAGGAAAACTTGAATGCCTTAAAATGTGAAAAAAATAATTTATCAAAGCAATTCTATTCCAGTTCATGGCTAGTTAATTCAGCCTAAGCAGAAGGGAACTTATCCGTGCATTATTTTTAACAGAGGAGGTCATGGAGAAATTGGTTCAATGACGAATGCATTTACAGCCAAACTTATTGAGTATGCATCTCAAGGATTTATGGTTGTTGCCAGTCAATATAGAGGTGGTGCGTTGGTTGCGAAGGAAAAGACGAAGTTGGGGGAAACGATACTAGGGATGTATTAAGCTTGTTCAAGCTGATTAATGAATTACCTAATGCCGATACTTCCAAAATTGTAATGATTGGTGTAAGTCGAGGTGGAATTAATACATGTCAAGCTTTGGCAAAAACAAACAGAATTAAGCTAGCGATACTTATGTATAGCCCATACAACTTATTTACTAATGTTGAAAGAAGACCTGAAATGGAAAACGTTATACTTCCAAGGTTTGTTGATAATTATTGGGCCAATCGTGAATCAGAATTAACCAATCGGTCTCCCGCTTTGTGGACTAAGAATATTTCACAAACAACACCAATTGTTATATTTCACGGAACTGATGATAAAAAATCATTTTATGAAGAGGCTTTGGAATTTAAGAAAAACCTTGAATCAACAAATCACTCTGTATTGCTAGAAACCTTTGAACAAGGTAATCATGGTTTAACTTCTCATTGGACTGAACAATTGAACCGCACTAAGCATTATTTAACTTTAATCAAAAACGAAAAACCTATTGTTCTCTATAAAAAGTGAACTGGAAAATTACCTGTATCATGAGGCTAATGGGTGAATGGTGTAAATATTGGCTGTGTCGATATATTAAATATGAATTCAGGCTTTAACGATTCAGAAGAATCAACTTAGTCTTTTGTTCTGTGCCTTTTTCAAACGTAAAGGTTGCAAAGTAAACTCCAGAATTTGCCTTTAAATGAATCCTATTTTTTGCACTAACAACAGGCTCATCAAGCACTATTTTACCTGAAATGTCAGTAATTGTGAGCTGTGTTGCCAATTCACCTTCAAACTCAATTGAGAACGCTCCCTTAGATGGATTTGGATAAATCAATACCTTTTTTGATAATCCACTTTCCTCTAAATTGAGAGGAGTGAATTGTTCGCAATGACTTGTATCAGCACAACCTTCCTTAAAAGCAATGAGTGCGTACGTATCTCCTTTAGATGGCTCATATACTCTACCTTCTTCACCTGCAATTATCTCTTCCAGGTTACAATTCCACCAAAGATAAGCATCAAACCCTTCAGCACCAACCAGTTCAGTACCATTCTGAGTTATTGTGGCGCTTTTCTGAAGGTTGCTGCAATTTTGATATAAATACACACTACCTGCATCAATTTTAGCCCGACCTTTTCCGATTCCTGACCATTTAGAACCAATAGAACCCGACATAACAAAATTTCCGGATACAGCAACATCATAACCGAACATATCACTAATCATACGATCAGGCATTACATGCTTACTTTTAAACTTCCATTTTCCATCTGTTGAATCCAATTCATATATCATAATCGAGCCTCCATTAATAATAGTATCAACAAAGTTTTCATTGGTTTCATCAAATGGCAAACCCACAACTGCCGTATTGCCATCAATTTCTACAGAAATTCCAAAACCACGTGAGTCTGATCGATTCGGAGAAACAATTTTCTGGCTGAATTGAAACATCCCACTTTGATCAATTTTGTAGACGTATACGGCTCCCGAGTTCAAAATGGTATTCATGTTATTTTCGTCTTCGTCCTCTTCAGGAGCTCCGATAAATAACCACTGGTTTGTCAACGCAACCGAAGACCCAACTAAATCACTAGCTGAAGAATTTGGTGGAAGAATAGTCTGGGCATCGACCCAATTCTTTGAGCCATCTTTTTTGAAAGTGTAAATCTGGGTTCCACCTATATGGCCAGATACAGCATAACTATTTGTCATATCAGCAGAATAGCCGTGTCTAGAATCCATTTTTTTGTCAAATACCCAACTACCCGGAGCACTTCTTTTGTAGAAAAAAATGGCACCATTTCGGGTTGAATTAGTTGCATTCTTTGGACCACCAACCATAGCAACACCGGAACTATATATGCTCACCGAATAACCAAATTGACCATCTCTTTTTCTATCACTCGCAATAATTTTGGACTTTAAACCAAAGGTTGTATCAGAAGTACGTTCATAAATAAATGCAGCCCCAGACTGATAAAGACTGTTTTGCCCTGTTAAGTCGGTATTATCATACACGGCTCCTATAATTATATAATCCCCGCTTATATCTACTGAATATCCAAACCAAGTGTTGCTGTTCCTACTTGACCTAAAATCGCCATATAGTTTTTGAATTTCAGACCAAGTTCCATCTTTTTGTTTCCTGAAAACAAAGGCGGCACCAGTATTCGCAAATTCGTCGCCTCCATTAGCTCCAAAATCATGGTACTTAGCTCCTACGACCGCATATTCTTTATCAATAGCTACGGCTCCACCAAATTCATCTCTATGATTCCAATCGTTTGGAACAAACTTCTGTTTAAGTTGAAAATCTTGTGCAACAAGGGATATAGAAATTGAAATTTGAAAAAGAAGGAATAATATACGCATGAACAAATAATTTGGATACAAGCCCAAAATTAGGTAATACGAAGTGAAATCGAAGATCGTTTAGAGGGCCCATATTCATTCTATATTTACGAGTCAGAGTGGCTAAAACAATGTACAAAGTAGTTGGTTACAATAAACGAATGTCGAAAGAAATTGTATTAGTAGATAGAAAAAATAAAAGCACATAACAACACCCAAATGAGTAATGGGCCAAGTTGTTTAGATTTGAAACTGATGATCTTTAACAACCCAAACCCGAGAACTGAAGAGTGTGCCACGGAAGGCCTACTACTCATGGCTGCGGGGCGTTATCTGCAAGCTAAAAAAATATTCGTGAAAAAATTGAAGTATTCGAAAAAAATATGACAACACTCTATATAAAAAATATGGTTTGCAACCGTTGTATTATGGTGGTGAGAAATGAATTGGAAAAATTAAACCTGAAGGCAAAAGACATCAAGCTTGGAGAGATTGTGCTTGATAAAAATCCCACAACACAAGAAAAAGAAAAATTTAGTAAAACGTTGGTGTCATTAGGTTTTGAAATGATTGATGACAAAAAAAGTCGTCTGATTGAGCAGATTAAAACAATAATCATTGACTTGGTACATCATCAAGATAATGAAACGAAAACCAATCTTTCAGATGTGTTAAGCAGTAAACTACATCATGATTACAACTACTTATCCAACCTATTCTCTGAAGTAGAAGGCACTACCATTGAAAAATATTTTATTGCTCAAAAGATAGAAAAGGTAAAGGAGCTATTAGTTTATGATGAATTGTCTTTGAGCGAAATCACATTCCGTTTAAATTATTCAAGTGTTGCTTATTTGAGTAATCAGTTTAAGAAAGTAACAGGACTTTCCCCCAGTCATTTTAAAAAAATCCGTGAATATAGAAGAAAACCTTTGGATGAGGTATAAGTAAATCTTACAAATCATTTCCAAAATTCCACAATAAATAAACTACCCATTGTTGTCAACTTTGTATTTTAATTAAAAACAATTGAGATATGGCAACAACAAATCAAAATACAGTTACGCAGACTTTCCCTGTATTGGGAATGACCTGTGCTTCTTGTGCGAGTAGTGCAGAAAGTATCGTAACACATCAAGAGGGAGTGGTGAGTGCATCTGTCAATTATGCTACGGGTAATCTTATCGTTGAATTTCTTTCGAACGTAACCAATTCCGAAAAACTACGAAAAGCAGTTCAAGGTGTAGGATATAATTTATTAATTGAAGACGAATCCAAACAACAGGAGTCCCTTGAAACCATTCACAAAAAGAAATTTAAAGAACTCAAAAATAAAACCATTTGGGCTGTCATTCTTTCTTTGCCTGTCGTTATAATAGGGATGTTCTTTATGGATATGCCTTACGGGAATGAAATTATGTGGGCATTTTCAACACCAGTTGTATTGTGGTTGGGAAGAGATTTTTTCGTAAATGCGTGGAAACAAGCCAAACACCGCAAAGCCAACATGGATACATTAGTAGCATTAAGTACAGGTATTGCCTATGTGTTTAGTGTGTTCAATATGTTGTTTGCAGATTTTTGGCATCAAAGAGGTTTACACGCTCACGTTTATTTTGAAGCCGCAGCCGTAATTATCGCTTTCATATTGTTGGGAAAATTATTGGAAGAAAAAGCCAAAGGCAATACATCTTCTGCCATTAAAAAACTGATGGGCTTACAACCGAAATCAGTTATTGTTATTCAAGGAGACGGAACAGAAAAACAAACGCCCATTGAAGAAGTTATTGAAGGAAATGTAATTTTAGTAAAGCCTGGTGAAAAAATTGCAGTTGACGGTATAGTCATTTCGGGCAATTCTTATGTGGATGAAAGTATGTTGAGTGGAGAGCCTCTTCCCGTATTGAAAAATGAAAACGAAAAAGTATTTGCAGGAACGATAAACCAAAAAGGTAGTTTCCAATTTAAGGCTGTAAAAGTCGGTAAGGAAACAATGCTTGCCCAAATCATCAAAATGGTGCAAGACGCACAAGGGAGCAAAGCACCTGTACAGAAATTGGTGGATAAAATAGCAGGAATATTTGTACCTGTGGTTATGGGCATTGCATTACTTACTTTTATCGTTTGGATGATTTTTGGCGGTGATAATGCCATAGTTCAAGGATTATTGGCAGCCGTTACAGTATTGGTTATTGCTTGTCCGTGTGCCTTGGGATTGGCTACTCCAACAGCCATAATGGTAGGCGTTGGCAAAGGTGCCGAACAAGGCATTTTAATTAAAGATGCTGAAAGTTTAGAGTTAGCTAAAAAGGTTAATGCAATCATTTTAGACAAAACAGGAACCATTACCGAAGGTCGTCCGCAAATTACTGATATACAATGGTTGAATAATGATAGTAGTACAAAAGATATATTGTTGAGTATTGAAAAGCAATCTGAACACCCATTGGCAGGAGCGGTTGTAAAATATTTGGGAGAAGTCAATCCAGCTACACTTTCCAATTTTGACAGTGTTACAGGTAAAGGAGCAAAAGCAGACTATAATAATGAAACCTATTTTGTAGGAAACAAAAAGTTATTATTTGAAAACAACATCATTGTTCCCGAACAATTACAACAACAAGCTGATGATTGGAGTAAATTATCCAAAACCATTATTTGGTTCTCCGACAATAAACAAGCCCTTTCGGTAATTGCTATTTCCGATAAAATAAAAGAAACATCTGCACAAGCTATTAAAGAAATGCAGGAAATGGGTATTGATTTGTATATGCTCACAGGCGATAATGAAGCCACAGCAAAAGCCATTGCCAAGCAAACAGGTATTAAACATTACAAAGCCGAAGTATTACCACAACACAAAGCCGATTTTGTAAAAGAACTGCAAGAGCAAGGAAAAACAGTAGCAATGGTAGGCGATGGAATCAATGACAGCACAGCTTTGGCAACAGCAGATGTAAGTATCGCTATGGGAAAAGGTTCAGACATTGCAATGGATGTAGCTAAAATGACTATTATTTCTTCCGACTTAACCAAAATACCACAAGCTATCAAACTATCCAAACAAACAGTAGCGACTATTAAACAAAACTTGTTTTGGGCATTTATTTATAACCTGATTGGTATTCCGATTGCAGCAGGAATTTTATATCCAATTAATGGTTTTTTACTCAATCCAATGATTGCAGGAGCAGCTATGGCAATGAGTAGCGTAAGTGTTGTAAGTAATAGTTTGCGATTGAAATGGAAAAGGTAATACAGTAAATCTTACAAATCAATTCCAAAATTGTACAACAATAAAGAATGGAATGGTAACGAAATTTGCAGTGTGTCAGTAGTAATCAATAGTTTAAGATTGAAAACCACTGAAATATAATTAATAATATAACTTAAATAATTATGAAAAAAGTAGAAATAATAGTAAGAATGGTTTTAGGAATCGTTTTGGTAGTTTTTGGGCTTGATAAATTTTTAGCATTTGTCCCTCACGGTCATGTAATGACTGAAGAACTAATGTCCGCATATCAAGGTTTATTAGCAAACAAATTTATTTTACCAACGGTCGGTATTGTGGAGTTAGTTACAGGTATAATCTTGATCTCAGGACGTTATATTATTGTGGTATTGACTGCCTTAACACCTGTAATATTTGGAATTCTTGCGTTTCACTTCGCTGTGGATCTACATGGTATCTTACCCGGACTGGGAGTTGCTGCACTTTATGTTTATCTGATGGTATATAGACGTAAAGCATTTGCTGAATTAATCAGGCTAACTAAATCACTTTAAATCATCTAAATCGAGTTTGAAAAGCAAGATGGTTTGTAAACCAAAGTCAAATTACCATAGTACCTCAGACTTTATTAAAACTAAAAGAGTAATAATTAAAATTAATCTAACATGAAAGAATTAAAATTCAAAACAAACCTCAATTGTGGTGGTTGCGTATCTAAAGTACAATCAGACTTTGATAATGCCGAAGGTATTTGTCATTGGAATGTTGATACAGACAACAGCGACAAAATCCTTACCTTGAGTTCCAAAGGAATAACTGAAGAAGAGGTAATAGAAATTGTTCAAAGTAAGGGCTTCAAGGCAGAAGTTATCAGTTAAGAGAACCAAAAAAGCCAGCAGAGAACATTGTGTATAAGCAATAGCGGTTTGAGTGCAAACTCGAACCGTTTTTTCATTTTATTAGAGTATATTGTAGTCTGAAAAGTAGTCATATAAAATCTGCTACTGCTCATACACGAGACCGTTAGCCTTCATAGTGCGGAACTTAAATCATGAATCTATTTGAAAATCCAATCACAAAAGTTCTTCACGAGAGTTGGTACAAGAAAATCAATGAGAAATTCCCTGAACTTGAAATCTCCGATAGTGACATTCTTTCGTTAGTTGACTACATCGAAAACAGTCCTCAAAAATTCTACTTAGTTAAGGTGTACCAGTTCTATTTAAATCTCCTAACTGATTTGAAGATTTCGAATTCAGAGCTTCTAAAACAATTCATTACAGAGAATCAGAATATGATAAACAGGGCTAACACCAGCTACAAACAAATGCTAGCGATAATGTAAATTTGAAACGAAATGCCACAAATGAAGCAAGTGAATAAATCCGAAGTTAAACCCACATGTAATTTTGGTGTTGTCCGCCTGACCGTCGGGCAGGGTTCCAGCCGCAAGACAATCTGTGTGAAAATTGTGGCTCATTAAAATGAAAGGACCGATTGCCATACTAACATTATTAATGGCCTTAACAATTAAGGGACAGGGTGATTATTTAAAATATCCGGATTATGATCTCGTTGTTACCAAATTTTATAGTAAGTACTCAATAAAGGATATTCCTCCTACTGCCCATATTAAGTTTCAGAAAAGGCCAACCGGTTGGCATATTGCGGTTATTGACTATTCAGGAGAGCAAAAAACAATTAAGGACGAACTATTCTGGGAAAATGAAAAGGGTAAATTCAAAAAGATTGATTTTGACAAACTGAAAAACACAGACGAAAATCAAAAAGAGATTGACAAGTATAAAAATGAGTGGTCAAAAAGGTATTACAGAATATGCCCATACTATGGCTACCCCGGTTGGGACTGGGATGTAATTCAAGAATTTGAGAACACACCTAACCTACCTGATTCAATAGTATATGCTTTAGGGCGTGCATATTCTTCTTATGCAAGCAACTTGCTAAATAACAACAGTGGGCTGGCAGACGATAAGAACCGGTTTAAATTGCCAAATGGAAAGAATGCCATGTCAGGCCAACAACTTGAGAAATACAGACATTACAGGCATCGTGCTATTAAGAAATTCAATCAGGTAGCAGAATTAAACCCAAAATACGAAACCATAGTTGGGGCCATTCAGGTTAAGGCTTCTAACGAATACTTGACATCATTTCTTGATATGAGAATGTATCAGAATGAAGAACAGGCGAATAAAGAGATTATCAAAGGACTTTACCCGGAGTTTTACATAGCCGCAGCTAAGAATTACCTGAGTTCATGTTCACCAAATGCTATTTTGTTCACAAACGGAGACAATGACACTTATCCTTTACTTTATGTACAATCCAAATACGGTTTCAGAACAGATGTGCTGGTTGTAAATATGAGTCTGCTTAATACAGACAGGTACATAAATAGCCTTCGCGAAACAATTATTGATGCTCCTGGTCTTCCTCTCTCATTTACTCCGGAAGAAATTGCCGGCAGAAAAAGAGAGCTAATTTTAATTGACAAGGAGGGCAATGAACCAATGGACTTGACCGAACTGATTTCGTTCGTAAAAAATGATGAACATGTAAAAACCTACGGGAAAACGGATTATTTTTATGTTCCATCAAATAAGTTTTCATTGCAAGAACAGGAAAACGTTATGGCATGGGAAGTTAATAAGCGATATTTCTTGCGTAACCACTTGATGGTTCTTGATATAATGGCTTCCAATAAATGGGAAAGGCCTGTATATTTTGCCATTACCATGGGGATAGATTCATATTTTGGATTGACCAAATATTTTCAATTAGAAGGGCTGGCATATCAGCTCGTTTCAACAGAACAGGAAGAAACCAATGACCAAACAGGATTTGTAAGCACGTCAATAATGTATAATAATCTTATGAATAGATTCGATTGGTCAGGCGTTAAGACAATAACCTCACATGGGAAGTTACTTTGTATGAATTATAGAAATAATTTCCACCGATTGGCTGACGCACTAACCAAGGAAAACAAACTGGACTCAGCAAAAGCAGTACTTGATAAGTGTATTGAAATAATGCCAAATGAAATTGTCTATTACGATTTTTTCATGATTCCCATAATTGAGGATTACTATAGCATGAATGAATTTGAAAAGGGAAATAATATAGCTCTGAAATTATTACACAACCTTAAAAACGATATTGACAACTATTTTGACATAACAATCATAACACGGTCGAACCATAAGGAAGCCGCTCTACAACGTCTTAAAAAGCTAGCAATACAGTATGACCAAGACGAATTAATTAAAGAAATTGAAAAATAACGTACCACAACAAAGCATATAAAATATAGGGACTGACAATGGTTTAAGAAATAAGACAAATGGAATAAGAAATATGAATCTAAAGTTTAAAACAACTACACCTGACAAAGTATAATGAAACACTTTGTTCCGTTAATTTTACTTTTAACTTTTGGATGCACTGAAACACTCAATACTGATTCTGTTCAGAATAACAACCTTTTTGTTTTAGGAAAAATACCGGAGATTGGCGACCCAATACCAATACATGATTCAATTGGATTAAGTAGTAACTACGAACTCCTGGTGACAAGTAGCCAAACTTGGCCCGCTAGCGCTTTTATGTACGAGGGCTGTACATTTGAAATTGCCTGGAGTTCTTATGGAGGTGTTAAATACATATCAACGAGTTGCCATGATTTTGTTACCCCTGAAAAGATTCAAGCAGGAATGAAATTGAAGGAAATAGATGTATCAAAATTTGATAAAATAAGGACTATGCCAGGTTGGGGGCATTATGTTGAGCTTAAATCCGGATGGAAGGCAGCTTTTTGCATTGATAGTACCTGTACTGGGAGACCTTTAAACGGAAATGACAAAGTTGATTGGTTATTCAAAAGGTAAAAACTGGTAACAGAAGAAAAAGTGCAAAGCTACCAATAGGCAACATAGGACGGCCGATGTAAATTTGGAAGACTGAAACCTTGAAGACAACCACTACTCCAATGCCAACCTTATACCCCAACATGTACGTTTCTTATTTATGAACGTTATCGGCAAGTTAAATCACCGCGACACTAGCGATAAAAAGTAAACTTGATACCATGAAAACACTTTTGCTCCGTCTGACAGTTACTGTAAGTTTAATAGTTGCAAGCCAGCAGCTACAAGCGCAATCCTTTACGCCAATATCTTCGCCTAGTTATCCATTTCTGCGAGCTGAATGTGATGGAGGAAAAGACCACTATCTTTTATTTGAAAAAGGCTACCCTAACGACACCGTTTTTCTTTATCGCTTTGATGGGATTAACTTTTACCCAATTGATTCTTTTCGGATTAATCCATACGGCACGTCTTATTGCATAGCTTATTACAACAACGAAATATACATAGGTGGCGGGTTTGATACGATAAATGGAAATATTTTGTCGAAGGCATTAATTAAGTATTCCTTAAGCAACAAGACAATTACTAAATCAAACGACATTTTTCCGGGAACAGTTATGAGTCACGAAGTATTTGATATGGTGGTATGGGGCAATAAATTTTTAATGGGAGGCACTTTTGAAGTTGGAGGACTATATACCCCGCTGATTGTCAGAAACAATTCCACTTGGTCGGCTTTCGATAATTCGGTTTATGGTAACGGAGGTACTAACCAATACCACAGGATTCACAGTATTACGGTTGAGGATAGTACTGCATTGTATATAGCCGGGGATTTCAAACAAATCGACCAGCTGGTAATAAATCAAGTTGCCCACTATAAAAATGGCAAATGGAAGGCGTTGGGAAATGGTTTGCCCAATTCTGCGACATGGGGAGTTAAAACAGGCCTGGCAAAGCAAAATGGAAAAATATTTGTCTCTCATATTAACCCTTCTAACCATGGTGTGATTTCTTATTTTGATGGAATTTCCTGGGATACACTAAGAAGTCGTACAAATGAACTTCAGTATTTATTGGCTAGTTCCTGTGGTCTCTTTGTAATTGTAAACAATACGTTTGCTATTCCCAACGGACTTGCCCTATATGATAATCAATTGGGGTTTGATACTCTTACAGGAGTTACTACTCGTAATATGCATAGAATATTTGAATATAACGGCAGTATTTATGTTCATGGGTATTTTTTTGCCAATTCTCAATATTACAAATTCGGAAAGGTGGATTGCACGCCGCTAATTCAAAGTATATCAGGACAGGATACAGAGGAAACAGAATCCATTTTTCCAAATCCATTTTCCTCTCAATTCACCCTTACCTATTCAAACAACGAACCCGTAACACTTGTTCTCTACGATTTTAACTCCAGGCAAATTTTGGAACAAACATTTTCTAACTCCACAACGATAAACACAGGGCAAATGAGGAATGGTATGTACTTTTATGAGTTAAGGAATGCTAAAGGGACACTGAAAACCGGAAAGCTTATTAAGCAATGACTGGAGAATACCAGCAAGTATCATGAAAAACCGTAAAGCAAATAAACTAGTAGTCCCCTACTACCTTATGATTATTCCCCTTATTGCTGTTGTTGGCTTATTTTACCTTCCATATAAGATGTTTAGTTCACTTGACAGTGACAGAGAAAATAAGGAACAACGGTTCGATAAGAAACCAATTTTAGTGAATAAAGAGCCACAAGAGTTAGCCGGTTCTACGCTTTGGTGCTCTTCAAGAATTCTCCTAAAAACCTCAAGCCAATTGGATAGTTTGAACATTAACCTGGTAGACAGTTTTTTATCCACTTTCCATGAAAGCTGTCGAAATAATGTCGAGTATTCTGAATGGTCAAACGAACTGTTGTTCAAAGTCTTAATCAGAAACCCTGAAATGGTTTTGATAGTCCTTTCCACCAACCCAAATATTTCATACAATGAAATTATTCATGAGTTGGAAAGCCCAATTCATGATCAGATTAACCTGGGCGAGATCATATTAAAAATTGAGGGGATTCAACAAAATGAAAACAACAATTGGAAAAGTCCAATAGTAAAAGCCTTAAAAAAGGCAAATGAAAACCAATAATCAATCAGCTGGTAATAGCTGCTAAAAGGCACATGCTAGTTTGGTTTAAATTTGCTTTAACCACGCTTGCAATAGCATTGCGGCTTTAAAACAAATGTTGAATTGGATTAAATTTGAAAGGATAGGAATTTAATACGTATGAGTATATTTTCTTATCATCTTGTAAAAAAACCATTTTTATCTGCGATAAAGGAGTTATTCTCAAATCCCATTTCTAAGAATACCAAAGGCCTGATTCATTCGGAATATATGACCTGCATGACATTGGGTTCGCGTGTTCTATCTCCTTCTCGATTTTTATTGGGCCAAGTAGCAATTTTTGCACAATGGGAGAACGAACAAGCTTTAGAAAACTACTTAGATAAAAATAAGTTTGGTAGAACCTTAGCAAAAGGTTGGCACATTCGTTTAGCTTTTATGAGAGGATGGGGTGCAATAAGCGGATTCAAACTTCCAAAAATGAAAGAAGAATTGGAAAATGCCTCCTCTCCCGTTGTTGCTGTTACTATAGCTAGAATGAAACCTTTCGAAGTTCCAAGATTCATACGTTGGGGAAGACCCGTTGAAAAATTGGTTCGCGATCACTCCGGAACCTTGTTTTCATTAGCCTCATTGAGATTTCCAAATATAGTATCTACGTTTTCTATTTGGAAAACGGAAAAAGAAATGACCAACATGGTTCACGGTCATAGTGCTATGTCAAACCAAAAAGACATTCAGATGCCATGAAAGAAAGGGAACGGAGAAGCTTTCATTTTGAATTCACAACCTTACGCTTCAAGCCTATTTCTGAATTTGGATCCTGGAAAGGGAAGGAAAACATTATCCCAAACCTCATGAAGAATTAACCAAAGTAAATGGCAACCGCACCTTTTAATCAAAACTTTCAAGATTGGTTAACTCAACAATGGGTTATATTATTTGGAAAAAAGATTCTTCCCAATCAAAATAAATGGTTATTAGGCCCTTTTGGAAAGACTGAAGGAATTGGTTTGAAATTTATAAACCAACTAGCGAAAGACGAACATTTAAAAATTGACAAGAGTAAAAGTGACAAAGGGTTAATTCGGTCAATAAAGCAACTAAACCTGCCTAAAAAAGAGCTTGGCAGCTTGTCTGAAGATGTAATTGATTTTTACGAAAACACCAATAATTATGAATTTGACCTAAGGGTCAGGTGGAACCCATTTTTTAAGGTGTTTGGTGGTTTACTGAAGGTACTGTTCAGTAATCGAATTGAGCAGCTAAACCTACCAATGAAATATAGTAATGATTCAAGAGCTCTGGAAAGTGAAATAATCCATTTAATGGACGAAAACACGAGGGAAATTAGACGAACCATATGGCTAAGAACTTTCAAAAACTCTGATCAAGTTGTATATTCGGGAGTCTATGAAACTTGTACAATACCCAATGGGCAAACCTGTGTAAAAGCTATTTTCCCTTTGCCTAACGGAAACGCAACGGTTATATTAAAACCTGAAGTTGGGAAAACAGGTGAACTCATCTTAGTATCATCAGGAAGAAAACTTGGCGATAGTGGTTTTTACTTCTTACTAAATGATTCAAAAGGGAACATATGGACCAAGTACATTGGATCGTTTAAAGACAAACTAATAGTTAGTTCTGAGAATGATTGCGTTACTGCGAAACAGACTTTAACGTTGTGGAATTTAAAAGTGTTGGAATTTAAATACAGGATAAATAAACTATATAAAGCAAAACCGGATAGCTATAGTACTCTTCAGGGTGCTACAGTCCACAACTGAACAACGGAAACAATGATGAATGCCAGTTTAGACTAAATTTGAAACTGTGCCTCGAACAAATCAAACAAATAAACCCGAATTATGAATAACGGAAAAGCAAAAATTAAAGAATCAATTAATGGAATAAGCATTCAATTACCTTCGAAGAAAAACTGGTTCTTTCTTTTGTTTGCAACTGCATGGATGGGTGGTTGGTTCTTTGGGTTTACCGGAGCACTAGGAATGTTCGATAGCGGGTCTTCGGGTTTTATAACCTTTTGGTTAATTGGTTGGACCATTGGAGGTTGTTTTATTACGGTATTTTTACTTTGGGGATATTTCGGAATCGAAAGGTTTATCATTAGTGGTAGTACAGCTTTACTCGAAAAATCAGTATTTGGAATTGGAATCAAGTCCCGATTAAAAAAGTCTGAACTAAAAGAATTCCGCTTTGAAAAAATCAATACCGGACTTATGGGAGGGAATCGCTGGGCTGTATATGGCTTTGGCCCTGGTAAAATACAGTTTGACTATGGCTTTAAAACATACTCGTTTGGATTGGGGTTAGACGACGCCGAAGCCAAACATATTGTACAGCTATTGATTGACAAAACTTCCAGGAACTAAGTGCAGCTGTACTCAAAAGTGGGCCAATAGCTATGCTTTTATGAGGTGGTCTCCAAGTAAGCACATTTTGGCAATAGTATTATTGCCATACTCTACCCCTTATGCACTTTGAAGCTTCTTCATTTTAGCCACTTTCTATTAGAAACCGTACCTATTTCAGTTAGTTTTAAAGTTTTTTCTCTTTTTTCCTTTAATTAGAAATCCTAGAACTCCCTCCACATTTGATGTAACTGTCATTTTAAGAATTGAATGGTTCTCTCCTATTGAAAAAACATACTTTTATCGTCCACCAAAACAAGATTAATTACTGCGTAAAATTTTCAAAACATGGCTGAATCATTCTTATCAGATAATTGCCCCCCAATGGGGATTTATGAGACTTTATATGCCTTCGAAGACTCCTTTGGCAGATTCATGGGAGAAGAAGGTACACATCCCTGGTCACAGGGTTTTCCACTCACAACTCCATTGGAAAAATTCAACGGTCCTTCAATACCGGAAAGCATAGAAGTTAACTGGGAGGATCGATTCTATCCTAAAGCCTGGGGCCACCCAAAACTGAGGGAAGCCATCGCAAACTACTACAACTCCCATTACGGTTCTGCTATTGCCTCGGAGAACGTGATGGTATTTGCCGGTGGAAGACCTGGCATCTACACAGTTCTTGCATTCCTCAAAGAGCACGTTCAGGTCAGGATCGGAAATATCGAATGGCCGGCATACCTCGACATATTACATCAGACCAAAACCAATGCGCAAATCGTGCCTTACACCAAAGAAAACAACTTCCATCCCAGTAATTCAGAGTACTTTGATCGGGCCGGGCTTAACCACAAAACGAGTGTTATGCCCGTTATTTCAAATCCACAAAATCCATCAGGTCAAACACGCTCCGGAGATGAATTGAAAGAACTGATTGAAATGGCTGAACAGCCCAAATGCGGGATACTACTGGACGAGGCCTACGAGATGTTTCATTCTCCATCGGTAAGTGGTATTCAATATGTTAAAGACCTGGACAACAGCAATGTATTTCTTGCCGGTGCCTGCACCAAAGGACTTCAATCTCCTGGTATACGTATCGGCTGGATGGTTGCCAGTAAGAAAAACATTGAAACCCTGTCAAACTATTCAAGTTTTGGAATGGGCGGCGTTAGTCATCCATCTCAGCATTATGCAGTGAAGCTGCTGGAGCCAAACCGAGTAAAGCAAGCTAGAAAAGCAGTTGAAGAACATTACACCTGGCAGCGGGAACGATATGGAAAAGCCTTTGAAGAAATGGGGCTTGGAATCTACACTGGAAAAGGCGGTTTCTATCATTGGTTAGAGCTTCCCGAGGGTATGACCAACACAGAGCTTAACAACCGTCTCTTTAAAAGAGGAGCAGCTATTCTATGCGCTTCGGACTGTGACATGGGAAGGCCACACTCCAAAGACCCGGATTACGTATCCCCTTACAGTAGATTCTTCCGGTTTTCATTCGGCCCGTTACTTCCGGAAACTTTTGAAAGTGATGTTCAACTTTTTAAAGAGGTTTACGAGGAATACAAGCAGGATGTGGGTATTTGATTGGGTTAAAATCCCTACCTATTTATAGTACTTATCCATAAGATATACCATGGTCGCCATGGCTGCACCTCCCAATTCAAGCTCCCGTTTGTTTACGTTCTCAAATACATCACTTTCGGCATGGTGAAAATCGAAATAGCGCTGCGAGCTAGGGTTTAAACCCAATTGCAACATGTTAGGATAGAATTTCCTCAATGGGCCTATGTCTACCCCACCATATCCTTTTTCGAAATTATAAAGGCGGTAATCTGCAAGGAGAGGCTTAAAGGATTGTACCAATTTCAATTGGTCGTTAGAACCCACTACGTCGAAGCCCAATGGAAGAAAACCACCCCGATCGCTTTCCAAAGCACAAATATGCTCCTCCTTGTTATCGATGCACCATTGTGCATAACCCTTTCCTCCAAAATTTCCGTTCTCTTCGTTCATAAATAGCACGCAACGCAATTTATGATTTGGTTTATAGTCCAATTCTTTTAAGATTCGAAGTGCTTCTATGGAATGGATAATCCCAGCACCGTCATCGTGTGCTCCTTCCCCAACATCCCAACTGTCTAAATGTCCACCAAAGGTGATGACCTTTTCATCTTTTCCTCTTGATTCGGCAATCACGTTGTAGGAAATCATATCCGCAAAAAACCGACAATCCATTTCCATTTTCAATATCACCTTCCCTTTAGCCAGCCATTCGGTAAGTAGGTTTGCGTTGTTGGTACTCATGGCCGCAGCAGGAATTGGTCGGTCCATTTTATAAGCCATGGATCCGGTATGTGGGTGATCGTCATCTTGTTGGGCCAAAGAACGAATAATAACAGCCTTTGCACCATACTTGGAGGCTTCTTCTGCCCCACCCCAACGTTGATCTACACAAGTGCCATATGCCCTGAAGGTATTGATCATTTTTTGATCGAAAGGCCGGTTAAAGAACACAACCTTGTCCTTTAATGCTGCCTCACCCAATTGCTTAAGTTCATCCAAACCCTGCACACCAACTATTTCTCCTTCCAGAACACCATTGGTACCTATGGATCCGCCCAGCGCAATAATGTCTAGCTTACTTATATTACCGCTTTCATCTACAATCCAGGCAGATTCTTTATTTCCCCTTTCCCAGTGAGGCACCTTTATTTCTTGTAAGTATACCGTATCAAAAGCGTAGCTCTCCAGTAACTTTTTACCCCAATAAATAGCCATTTCAGCCTCAGCAGAACCTGTAATTCTCGCTCCTACATCCTTACATAAACTTCGTAGGTTTTCGTACGCCGGACTTTGCGTTAAAGCATCGTCATAGATTTTACGAATGAAAATAGAATCCTGAATTTCCTGGGCCATGGCTCCGGGAATAAGAAACAGGCTCAGGAGGATAGCATGTATAGTTTTCATACTTGCGAATTTAGAATGAAATCTCACTTATACCTATTCCGTAGCAATGCTACCACTAACAACACCCAAACAAGAAACCTGTCTACTGAAAGACCGACGTCAACTATAATGTAAATTTGAAACACTATGAATAACATTACCATTGAAAAGAGAAAACTAAAAGTTCCTGAATATCAGTTGTTTAGAGATACTACAGGCTGGGACTTCATTGACGATAAAGTTGTTGAAAAAGCACTGGAAAAAGACCTTTTTTCAATATGCGTGTTTTCTGACGATAAGCCAATTGGCATGGGCAGGATTATTGGCGATGGAGCCATTTATTTTTACATTCAGGATGTTATTGTTTTACCCGAATATAAAAACAAAGGCATTGGCAAATTAATTATGAATCAGATTGAAAAATTTATTGCTAAGACAGCTAACAACAATTCATTTATTGGGCTAATGGCCGCTGCCAATGTCAAAGAGTTTTACTATAAATTCGGGTATCTTGAACGTCCCGATGATCGACCCGGGATGTATAAGACGATCAAAAACAGCTACTGATACTTCATAAGTAAATCAGAATAAATTGGTTTAATGTTTGTAGGGTTTGATAATTATACAAAGTCAATAATTATCAATTCATAAATAGACAAGATGAAATACACCCTACTACTGAGCATTTTTCTATCCGTTTTTTTGGGCCATTCACAATCACAAAAAGGCACCCTGCTACTGAGGGTTTTTCCGTCCGACGCCATTGTAAAGGTTGACGGAGTAAAATACGTGGAACGAGATCAAAATGGATATTTAACCATTGAATTGGATAGCGGAAACCATGTGATGCAATGCTGGGCACCAATGCATAAACTGATAGAAGATACTATTTACGTAGAAGCTGATAGTACAGTTAGGAAGGTACAATACATTGGCTATTCTGATGAATACAGAGCATTTAAAAAGAACTATAGAAGGCAGACACTTGCTAAAACCGCTTTGTTAGTTGTTCCATCCGCCTTGTTAATTGGATTTACAGCAGAGTATTTCATTAAGGAACCCAAAATGAAACAACAGGTTGAAACATCAAAAAATGAAGTTGAATCTACTAGGTTAAATTATATAAACGCTACCACTATAAATACAGTAAATGATCATAAAGCGGCTAATGAAAGAGCAATAGAGAACTACAACAAGCAAATTGAAGAATACAATCGATTTGTTACTGTTTCAACTATCAAAATAGCCAGTTCTGCAATAATTTCAGGCTTTTCAATTTGGTGGGCCAGTAAATTTAAGAAGCTGGAATACAAAGAGCAACCTTTGTTGTCAAGAGCTGAGTTCATGTTGGACCCAATTAATTCTCAAGCATTTTTAACCTGGAAAATTAATCGACCATGAAAGTATTATTTATACTCCTGATCCCTATTTTACTCTGTAATTCATGTCTAAAAAAAGAATATGAAGATTTTGTATTGCCTGACAATAGATATGGAAATGCCTACCCGGATATAAAAACTGTAACCTTCAAAGGATTTAGTACCCAGGGAGTTGGACAATCTTGTGACCTCCACCTCAGTTTTGAGATTGACACCAGTGGAACCTATATTCATCCTGATAATATTGCCTGGGTTCTGTTATTTCAAAATGACCAACAGATCAGAACACTCCCAATAACTAAAACAAGTACGGTGCTGGCAAACAGTTGCTCTAAACCAAAAACATTTCGATTTCAACTTTACGATAAGGAGTATCACCCGGTAGGCCAATCAACAACAGCAGTCTGGGAATAAAATTAGACCGTTGTATTACTTCAATTTCTGAGTAAATATTGATGTTTCTATTCAATAAAAGACCATTTGAAATGATGTAAATGCAAGTTTGCAATAAATTTGAACCTATATGCCAAGTTTCGTACCCAGAGAGAATCCTACAAGAAAAAAAGAGCAGCTGTTAGATCGTTCTGAAGAGCTCAGGCTTGCAATACTTCATGGTAAACCAAAACATACAATCAAAAATTTAGCAGAGAAATATAGAAATGCTAATTTGTCCCTGATAAAAGCAAGGCAGCATTACCACATTGATATGGAATTTCAAAATAAGCCATCTGGAATCAACATAACAAAGCTCAATGAAGAAAAGCTTATATGGAAGCAGAAAAGCCTTGATGAAATCATTGCTGAATTCAACAGCGGAAAAAACTAAAGAAGAAAATGAGTAATCTATCGGATATTGGGTTTGATATACAAAGCGAGGAAGAATTCCATGCTTTATTGAAAAAAGCATATGAAAGGTCTACTCCACTAAAAACTAATAAAGGAACCTATTATCGGTTTTCTGATGAATCAGGCGCTGAGCTTTGGATACAAATGAATAAGAGGAACGAGTTAATAGGTGCAAACCCACACTTCAAAGGAAAAAGTAAACATAAAGTTGCAATTACATCAACCATTAACAGACCTGAAAGCATTTTAGATGGCGCATTTCATTCCTGGGCCAATCCAATGGATGATGATAATCCTGAAAGTGGAGCCTACCCTTTTGTTTTTGATGTTCCCAACCACAAGAAATATGATGGCATTGAAATTCCTCAAATGTTGGATATTCAACTCGCTGCTTTTGCTCAGGAGTTTGAATATTATAAGTCCGAAAATGCCTTTGAGAATGAACAGGAAGGCGAACCAAAATGGACCTCTCAATCATTTATTCCAAGTGGATTATTTAATCCTGGAGGTGGTGAAGCCCCTGATCCACCGGAAGCCCTCGGATTATTTGCAGGCATTATAAGTGAAGCTGAAAAAATGAAAAATCAGCTGACTGGACAGGAGTTTTATTGGATGCTGGTTGATACCCTTGGAGGTGAGGTGGATGTATTAGCTGATCTGAGATTCTTCGAAAACAATGCACCGGAAACTGGAGGCGTTGTTCATGGACAATTTTGGCTTTCCGGGAGTTTGATTGAAGAACCTAGAATTACAGAGAAATCAAACAAAGGGCTTTGGAATAGGCTATTTGGAACAAAATAAAAAGCCCATTTGGGTAACGTAATAGTATTAAATCAGATATTGAAAAATTATTATAGAGCCTATGGCATCTTATTCAAACAAGGACCTGATGGAAATAAAGGAATCCATGTTGGGCCATAGAATTTATCAGCTTGTAGGAGTAATATTTATCGGGTTTGGTGCCTATAAATTTGAGATTAACCCTACCATCTTCTCATTGCTATTGTTGGTTGGGTCTTTAATGGTCATTACCTCACGATCTTCGCTTGTACTAAGCAGAAATTCATTGGTTGAAAAAAAGGGAAGAATATTCGACTATTTTGTAAAACCTAAAGCCATACTGATGACTGAAATAAGTGAAGTTGAATATGAAAGGCCCACCTTTAAATGGAAATTGTTGGCCTTGTCATTTGTAGCACCTGGATTTAGAATAAAAACACCTAAAAGACTAAACATTAAAATGAAAAGTGGAAAATGGATACAATTAAACCTATCCAACTATGATGAAGCCAAGGTTCAAGCGTTTTTTGAGCTGGTAAAAGTATCACGCAAAGACTGACTAAGTCTCCCTATCCTACTATACCTATAAATCATATATCCAGGGAAAAACGCAATCCAATATAAGCCGCAAACGTAGGTTGCTGGTAGTTCACCTTTTGATTGTAAACAGTGTGTTGGTACTCCTTAAAAGGGTAATTATAATATCCGCCAAACTGAAATCCTATTAGTGCATTTTTACTGATAAATAGCAGTGGTCCGGTAAGGGCAATTCCAGCATCGGCAAAACCAGTTGGACTCGTAAAGTTTGTGGATTGGAAATTATAATCCATTCCAGCATACAGCTGCTCAACTCGTAATCCCAGACCGATTGCCGCATAGGGATTGACCTGAAACTTGGAGCGAGGTTGAAACAAGCTTGTCTCAATTCCTGCTCCAACATTAAGATGCTGCCCACGAACATTTGGATAATTGGGCAGTTGATTGGGAGGCAGAACTCCGCTAAGGTGATCTACCCGTAAATAGATCGGCAAAAGATCATTCTTTCGAACCGGGAATTTCATATCAAACAAATACCCTCCACGTTCAAATAACATTTTAAAGTCTGTTTGAACCGTTTCTTCCCTAAATCGTTTATGTGGCTGGTTCAACTGCAGTAAATTGATTCCAATTCGACCCGTACTAAAACCGGAAGGAAGATAAATATCCCAGGAATACGATAGGAACGACCATTGTTGTTGGTAAGAAAGCATTAAACCAGTTTCCTGATCCCCTACGGCGGCGGCTGTTTTACTGGAATACATGTCATTCAGTTGATAAGCAATCCCAAATCCTACATGATCGAAATTCCGGTTTCCCCAATATATTTGGGCTCCCACATTGATAAACACGGAATAATCGATTGCCCAATACCAGGTGGCATTGCTTCTAAGTTTCCAAAGCGTATTCTTAAAGGGTTGGTAAGTATGAACCAGCCTGGAGCCCAAAACCAGATTCACCTGACTCTCGTAATCGTATTGAAAAAAATACATAGGTTCGTCATTGGCTGCATGAACATCGTTCTGGATACCTTCACCACCCAAATCTCCTGATAGTGCCATTCCGAGTATTGGATCTATTGTTGCATCATTCAGGTTCCAACGCCAACTCACCAGGGTTATCCATTCATCCAAACGGCCTTGAAGAGAAGTATCTTGCCAACTTTGGTTGGTGAGGCCAGAATAGCTGGACGTAACGAATAATTTGTTTTTAATATTAGCCCGAAGATCAAAGCCAAAACTTCTGTAATCATCACGGTTTGGGGAAATACTCCCGTTTTGAGAGTCATTGAAAAAACCTGCGTTCAAGGTGATTGGTGGCTTGATCGAATCTTGTCTTCCCTGAGAAACCATATGGAAGCTTAAAAAGGTAATTCCAACAACTATAACAGCTCGTTTAAACATGAAGCACATAGATACTTAAAGTATTTGAGAATCCAAATCCTGGAAGTTGATTCATGATTTATTTAAACCTGAGTTTTGGCTAAATTTGAAACGGTATGCATGGAATAAATCTGATGAATAAAACAAGCATTCTCCTGAGCATATTGTTGCTTACAATATTGGTAGGCTGTAGAAAAGATGAGGATCCTACTCCCGACAATTCAGACTCATCCATGTATTTTCCAGCAAACACAGGTTCTACATGGGAAACAACTTCTGTCGCCAACCTGGGTTGGAACCAAGATGCGATACAGCCACTTAAGGACTTCCTGGTGGAGAAAAATACGAAGTCATTTATGATTCTTGTTAACGGTAGAATAGTTATGGAAGAGTATTTCAATGGCCACACCGCTGCTTCATCCTGGCAGTGGAATAGTTCGGGAAAGACTCTGGTATCATCAACCATAGGAATTGCGCAACAGGAAGGTTTAATTGATATTAATAATAAGGCGTCTGATTACTTGGGTACAGAATGGACCAATATGCCATTGGACAAGGAAAACTTAATAACAGTAAGGCATCTGCTATCAATGACCTCGGGCATTGAAGACAGTAAACAACTGGTAATAAAAAACAACCTGGTTTACGTTGCCGATGCAGGAACAAGATGGGCCTATGGAAATGTGTTCCAAAAACTGATGGACATAGTAACAAAAGCAAGTAACGCAAAATTTGAAGCCTATTTCAATGAGAAAATAAAGAACAAAATAGGCATGGATGGTCGTTGGAATGAAGGGTTGGTCTATACAATTTACCACAGTAGTACAAGAAGCATGGCCAGGTATGGCCTGCTCGCACTAAACCGTGGCAAATGGAAAAGTGAGCAAATCATTAATGAATCTTACTTTTCACAAAGCATTAGCTCATCTCAAAACATGAACCCCTCTTATGGTTATCTATGGTGGTTAAACGGAAAAGCGAGTTATATGATTCCCGGTGTACAAACCGTATACTCAAGTACATTGGTTCCTAATGCACCAGCTGACATGTATGCTGCAATGGGAGCAAATGAACAACGTATTTATGTCGTTCCAAGTAAAAACATGGTGGTTATTAGAATGGGTATGGCAGTCGGTTCAAACGGCTCCAACTTTGCGTTATCAGGTTTTGATAATACACTTTGGGAAAAAATAAATTTATTGATAAACTAATGAGACCTTTTCTTATATCCTTCTTACTTAGCACGCTTTGTATAACAGCTCTTCATTCCCAAGAAAATGAGCCACAAGTAAAAGTTACTATAAATACCAACGATAGCGGTTACATCCACTTTAGTGACGCCAATTTTATAGCCATGCTAAAACTATCCAAAACAAATTGGGAACTGGAAATGAAACGACTTGGATATTCCCAATGGGGAGATGAAGGTGGCATTCTTATGTACATTAAGGGCGAATTCCCCAAGACCTGGCATCTATCCATTTATGATTACAAATTGGACATGGTGGGACTCCTATGGTGGGACCTCGTAAGGAAAGAAAAAACAATGGATGAATATAGGTCTCAAATGCCTGACACCTATCAAATGAAAAACATCCATGGAACCACGTACGAAAGAATCATTGACGGAAAAAAATATACTGTAATTATGTCAAGCCCGAATGACGTCGTATCAGAAGAAGTTCGATTTGGATATAAAGAATGAATAATAACGTCAATGGCTAAAATGAAAAGGGCGTATGGTACCCAAGTACGGCGAAAATCAACCGCCATTTTATCCAAACTAACTACTCTCGTAATCACTAAGTCAGTATAAAATAATGCTGTGCTCACCTCGTAGGTTCAAATATTATAGATTTGAATTAACTGAAATTCGACATCATAAACCCGGACCAAAGTGAAAGTATTCACCATTTTTCTTGGCTTATGGCTTGAAGGGAATGAATAATTATAAAAGACATTAATACTTTTAAAAACTGGATATCATGAAAATAGTTCATTCGGGAATCATTATGGCACTTCTATTAGGTTCCATACAATCCGTTGCGCAATCCGAATTTAAGGAGCTTATAAAAGAAGGAGTTCAATATCACGACGCAGGTGATTATGACAATGCAATTGAATCATACAAGCAGGCACTTAAAATTGATCCCAATTCTGCTCTGGCTAACTATGAGCTTGCCCTCACCTATTTCACGATGGGAGAATACAAACAGGCCATAAAATATTCAGACGCCGTATTGGAACAAAACGTTGAATACATGATTCAAGCTTATATGACCAAGGGTTCGGCGCTCGACATGTTGGGGAAAACTAAAGAATCGATCAAACTACTGGAAAAGGCTCTTAATAAGACAGAGGGGCATTATTTGCTTTATTACAATTTAGCGCTGAACTATTTTAAATTAAATGACCTTGATAAAGCTGAAGAAAATGTAATTAACGCCGTTCAAGACAATCCAAGCCATTCGAGCAGTCATCTGATGCTGGCATTAATACATGATCAAAAAGGAAACAAGGTTCAAACCATATTGGCTTCACATTACTTCCTATTGCTGGAACCAAACTCCAAACGATCCTCTGATGCCTATGAAATGCTACAAAGGAATTTTGGAGGCAATGTTTCAACCAAAGAAGGCGATCCTAATACTATAAACATAATGGTTTCGCCAAATAATGACACTCAATTTGCAGCAGCAGAGTTAATGATTTCAATGTTAGAAGCCTCCAAATCAATTGAAGAGAATAAAGGAAAAACCGATGATGAAATGTTTGTTGAAAATACGGAGTCCTTTTTTAAGATTATGGGCGAACTAAGGGAGGATAAAAACAAAGACATATGGTGGAGGCTCTACACCCCATTCTTTTACGAAATTGCAAAAAGCGACCATTTGGAAACCTATTGCAAATACATTACTCAAGGCAATAACGCAAATTCAAGGAAATGGCTTGAGAAAAACGAAACTCGATTACAAGAATTTGCGGGTTGGATGAAAAAGCAATAACCAATAACTGTTACATCAATATTTCGTCAAGCGATTCAGGCCATTCCTCTTCTTATTTGAAGGATCATCTTGTGTATCAAACCTTACCGCAATAAACTGCTATATGTACACAGCAATTTGCCTTAAATTTGGAAGGAAATGGGATGTTATATCGAGTTAAGCTTTGAAATTGAATAATGAAATAGCGTCAAGAACGACTTGTATAATGATTAAATAAAATGGATATGGCAACAAAGATTGGAATTTGGATAGATAAAAGATCGGCAAAAATTATTTCAGCAGAAAATGGTGGAGAACTCATGAAAACGGTAAAATCCAAGGTGGAAGAATATCACCCTAAAGGAGGAAGTGGTACTAAAATGAAGGGAGGTCCGCAGGATGTTGTCCAGGACGGTAAATTTTTAGAGCGGGAAACACACCAATTGAAAGCGTACTTCAATGAAGTAATTACCAGTCTACCGGTTGTTGAATCCTTGGTGATTTTTGGCCCTTCACAAACCGGTCAAAAACTATCAAGTGAACTCTCAAATCATCACAAAGATTTATATGGTAAACTTAAAGGCGTTGAAACAGCGGACAGCCAAACCAACAATCAGCTAATAGCCTGGGTTAGGGATTATTTTAAATAAATATCTGACAAATAATGTCGAAGTCGTTTCGCAATAAACCAGAATTAAGTCGTGATCGGTTCTAGTACCTCCCCTCCTGCATTTAACTGGGATACCTGGTATGCTTCCATAGGTGGCAGGCAAATCGATATTGCAGAGGCCGATGAAATTCTCAAGCAAATCAAAGAACTTCAATACCCTAGATTCACCGGTGAAGTAAACCCAGACCAGAAGGAATTCGAAAATGTGTCCCAGGCTTCACAAGCCATAAAGGAAAAAGCAAAAGAGCTAGGTGCAACCGAAGTTGGCATCGCTGAAATTGAAGCAAGCGATATTTACAAGGGAAGACAGATAGATGAAAAATATGCCATTGTGGTTGGCCAGAAAATGCTTTGGCGCAAATTTCAGGAGGTACCCTCTCATGAATCAGCAGTCGAGTGTCTAAGGGTTTATTTTTCTTTAGGCGAAGTGGTCATTAAACTCGCTCAGTACGTTCGTGACCTTGGATATACCTGCAAGGTCGAACATCCTATTGGAGATAGCGATGTATTGCACATTCCATTGGCCCTAAAAGCTGGGTTTGGTGAATTGGGGCGTCATGGTTCTATTATCCACCCAACCATGGGTCCCTTATTTCGATTGGGAAGTGTTATTACCTGTATGCCTCTGAAGACTGACCAACCTATAGATGCTGGTATTGCTAAATTCTGCGATATCTGCAGGGCCTGTAGAATCTACTGCCCGGCTAAAGCTATTCCTGATGATCGATCGCCAGAAGCGGGAAAAGATCACCTGGGTAATGATCGGTACATGGTTGATACTGGCAAATGCTTTCCCTATTTTGCAAAACACAACTATTGCTCAATATGCCTGCCTGTATGCGTCTATCAACATAAAGAATGGGCAAAGGATTATGAGGGCTTTAAGACCAAATTATTCCCGGAAATCAATATGGAAGACCCTCCGAAGCCGGTTGACCCAGAAGCTGCAAAACACTGGTATCCTAAAGTTAAGCGCTAAGTAAACTATCCAATCTTAACTGAGGTCATACTCAACGAACCAGCCAAACAAACATCATTAAATATCTCAACCTGATCATTATTCTCCTGCATCCCCAGAACATAGAGCAAAGGGTAATAATGATCCGGAGTCGGTATGGCCAACTTAGCTGCCTCTCCTAATTGTTGATATGCGGTTAACTTCTTGTGTTCCTTTTCCCTGATGAGTTTTTTAAACGTTTCATTGATCTCAATGGCCCAACCATAGCCATAGGGCTCATCTGCGGTTTCCATGGTAGGCCTTTTTCCTCCGGGAGCTCCAGCCATACTAAGGTTATGTACCATATTACCGCTTCCAATAAGTAGTACTCCCCTTTTGCGGAGTGCTTTCAACTGTTGCCCAAGCTGATAGTGATATTTACCAGGCATGTGGTAATTGATACTAAGTTGTAGCACAGGAATATCGGCTTAGGGATACATTTGACGAATCACTGTCCATGAACCATGATCCAGCCCCCAGTCCTGATCGAGTTTAATTTCCGGGTTTGATTCGTGAAGCTCATTCGCAAAACCAGGATGGCCCGGAGCAGGATATTGAACCTCATACATTTCTTTTGGAAAACCTCCGAAGTCGTGAATCGTTTTTGGCTTTGACATGGCTGTTATCGAAGTACCTCGGGTCAACCAATGCGCCGAAACACATAAAATTAAGTTGGGTTTCGGAATATCTTTTACCATATTTTTCCAAGAACGACTAAACTCATTGTCAATGACGCCGTTCATGGGGTTCCCGTGGCCAATAAAAAGTGCGGGCATTAGCTTTTCCTGCAGGGGTAAACTCTCAGTTATGTTTTTCAATTGACTAAATGCACTCATACCTACTCCGGTTAACAGAATTGATGATATAAAATCACGACGTCTCACTCTCAGGTAAATATAAGAATTGATGGTGTGAATAACCTTTTACTAACCAACTCATTCTTACATAACAACAACTACTTTGCTACCAATATTTCTTCATCAATTAGTACCTGGAACGAATCCTCCATAGTCTCCTTCAAAGGTTTAAAATTCATTTCCAACTCTCTTTTAATCTTTGAGTTATCCGCTCTCCATGGCACATTAACATTATTCCTTAAGAACCTTCTGGTGAAAAGCTTGTTGGTCATTGGCCCAACAATCATGAGTAACCACTTGGGCAATGCCCTTTTAGGCAGTGGGAATTTAGCTCCATACTTAGGGATCAACACGGAACTCATTTCCAGAAAATCCGTGTTATGAGCGGATGCTATATAACGTCCTTTAGCCTCTGGAGTATATCCTGCTCTATAATGCACTTCTGCCAGGTCTCTAACATCAACTACCCCGACTCCCATTTTTGGCACTCCCATTTTCATCTCTCCATCTCCAAACATTTTTAGCACGTTAATGCTTTCAGAGGTCGTGTTGGCTGGGTTTAATGCCGGGCCCATTACAAATGATGGATTTATTGTGATTAGGTCCCATCGAACTTGTGCTTTTTCCATTTCCCACGCCTTTTTTTCAGCAAGGGTTTTAGAGTACGAATAAGGTTGATAGTCAAGGGATGAAGTTGAATTCCAGACTTCCTCAGTTAGTTTTCCTCCGGGTGCATTAACCGTATCAATAGCGTCAGTATAAATGGCAGCACAACTACTGGTTACCACTACCCGCTTTACAGAATCTACTTCATTGGCGGAACTCAATACATTGACGGTTCCATTAACCGCCGGATCGATCAATTCTTTCTGAGGATCTTTTACTGTAGTCGTAAACGGTGAAGCTGTGTGATAGACCAACTCACATCCTTGCATGGCTTCGGTATAGGAACCGGGTTTTAGTAAATCACCGGCAAAAAACGTTAGCTTACCCTTGGCATTTTCAGCCGCCTTCTTTAAATGACCAATCTTTTTTTCATTGTTTGGGTCCCGAACTACAGCATGAACCGTCATGCCTTCGTCCAATAACTTTTTTACCAACCAACTGGCTACGTATCCATTGGCACCTGTTACCATTACGGATTTTGTTTTATCAATCTGCTTCATTTTAATTCAATTAATAGAGTTCTACAATTTTGTGGTACAAAGGTCATAAACATAAGAATGCTGGATTAAACATATATTACAGAAAGGCTAACACAAATTACTGAACAGCAGATCGGTAATTATTTAGCTGTAGCAATGATGTCTTTTGGATCAATGATTTTCTTTTCGTAACCGGTCTGTACTATATTAATCATTGAGAGACCAATTTGGGTGGTATCGACAATGGAATTAGGGGCCAATGCTTTCATTAGATAAAGCAACCATTTTAAATAGGTAATCAATACCCGGTAAAGCCTAGAACTTGGTTGAATTCCTTTCAGTGGAATAATTCCTCCGGGCCGATACATAAAGGCTCCCTTAAAACCAAGCCTGAGCAAGTCATTCTCAAGCCTTCCTTTTACCCTGGCCCACATGCTTCTCCCCTTCTCCGATGAATCAGTTCCCTGACCCGATACATAAGTCAGTGTCATTTCAGGGTTTATGGCTATAAGAGTTCTAGCCAATGCCATGGTATAATCATGAGTTAAACGGGTATAATTTTCTTCGGTCATTCCAGCCGCGCTAACTCCCATACAACAGAATACTGCATCGTAACTCACCAGTTGCCCCTTTACAGAATCAAATTCAGAAAAATCAGCGTGAATCAGTTCCTTCAATTTAGGATGATCTATTTCAAGTGATCTTCTGGAAATGCTTAATACTTCGGTTACACTCTCGTGATCGAGGCACTCCAATAAAACACCTTTTCCAATCATTCCGGTTGCTCCTGTAATAATTACCTTCATAACTCTTAGTTTACTTCTTTATCTTATAAGACTTTGAGATTCCTGCATTCGCAGGAATGACGATTGGGGTGTCGCTGAAATAATTAAAACCCCAACAACAAAAGTATTTTTACTAGATGTCATTCCTGAGGAGCGAAGTGGATTCAGGAATCTCATAATCTTTCTTTAAAAACTATAGACGATAAGTCATCCAAATTTGGATTCAATTCTCGGATAACATTCATTTTCCAGTCCCGTTTCCACTTTTTCATTTGCTTTTCCCTTTTAATGGCTTCCACAATAAAAGGAAAACCTTTATAATAAATAAGGTCGATACACTTGTATTTGGAAGTGAATTGAGATCCTATTCCATTTTTATGATTATCAACTCGTATTGAAAGTTGAGAAGTTACCCTGACATACAATACAGACCTGATCCTGTTAGCCATTATATAAATATAACCTCCACGCTCCATTCGCCTAAAATACCAATATCACTTAGTAAATCAATTTATGGTTCTGTAATCATTTGGAGTTTGACCCGTGTGAAGCTTAAACATCCTGGTAAAATAATGGGGGTAGTTAAAACCAAGCTTATAACTTATTTCACTTACCGTGTCACCTGAACTTAGCAACATGGTTTTTGCTTTATCAATCAACAAATTATTAACGTGATCCTTTACGTTTTTTCCAGTTTCCTTTTTTAAGAGATCGCTCAAATAATTGCCAGATAAATGTACCTGATCTGCAAAATAGGCCACGCTGGGAATACCCTCATTAACCAGCTTATCCGAGCTCATGTAGGCCTTCAGCAAGGTTTCAAATTGAATAACTACATCTTTGTGTGTATTGGTTCGGGTATGGAATTGCCTTTCGTAAAATCGATTGCTGTAATTCAGAAGCAATTCAATGTTGTTTACAATTAGTTCCTGGGTATGTCCATCAATATTCTGGTTGTATTCAAATTCAATTTTTGAAACAGTATCGTACAGCATTCTCCTTTCCTGATCCGATAAATGCAGTGCCTCATTTACACCATAAGAAAAAAACGAATATTCCTGGATTTTTCTGCCTAACGCAGATTTTCGCAATAAATCAGGATGAAAGAACAACATCCAACCACTTTGCTCTTCTTCATTAATCTCTTCTGTCTGAGTAACAACCTGGCCGGGTTCGTAGAATGCAAGCACACCTTCCTCAAAATCGTAATGACTTCTACCATAGAGCATCCCACAATCATGGTCTTTAAGTGTGATCACGTATAAATCACTGGTCATTTTTACACCAACCCAGTTGTTCATACTTTTAAGATTGGCTACATCAAGAACACTCACCAAAGGATGTTTAGGTTTTTCCCAACCAAACATTTGGTGAAGCTGGGTTATGCTGTTAATTCTTACAATTTCATCTGACATGGTAGAGATTTTGGACAAATATCTGAATATGTGACTAGAACAAGAAACACTATTTCCTTTTTGCTTAACACTTATTACAGATTCTATGCTAAGCATTTACATAGAACCCAACAGTTGATTTCACTACCTTCGCAGCATTAAAAAGTTAAGCTGATAGGGAGTTGACGGATCAAATTCAAATCTTTCTAAATAAATATTAATCAGCTAGTTAATACATAGAAATGAAATTTTTAAAACTGCTCGCAATTGCAGCTTTGCTGCTTTTAATGTCCAACATTGGCTTTTCACAATCTGATAGCACTTTAACAAGCGAAGTGAAAGTAAAAGGCATTACTTGTTCCAATGACTTGAAAACGATTTCTTCCAATGTTGAAAAACTCAAGGGAGTAACTTCATGTAAAACACTAAAACAGGGAGCCACGGCAACCTTTGAAGTAAACTACAATCCCACCCTTGTGAGTAAGGAAGAAATCTATGCGGCAATAGAAAAAACCGGAGGCTGTGAAAATCCTAACGACCGCCCCTATAAAGTAAAAGGAAAATAGTTGTCCACTTAATCTTTTAGAAATTAGGTTTAATTCCATGTCCTATTCAATATCCATAAGAAATACGGTTCTTTTCTTAGGGATGTTGATCACTCCTATACTTCATGCTCAAACAATAAAGGGAAGAGTAACTGGAGGTAACAACGAGTCCCTCATCGGGGCGAATATCTACTGGTTAGGAACTAGCATCGGCGTTTCCACGGATGTGGATGGAAAATTTGAATTGACCAGCGCTAACATCAAAGACAAGAGACTTATTGCTCGTTTTGTAGGTTATAAGCCCGATACTATCGAAGTTAAAAACCAGACTTATGTTCAGTTTAAACTCATTGAAACAACTTCGCTTAATGAAGTAACTGTTACCGGTGAACGGGATGGAATTGTGGTTTCAACCATTACCCCTTACAAAACGGAACAGATCACACAATTAGAATTAAGTAAGGCGGCTTGTTGTGATTTGGCTGGTTGTTTTGAAACCCAAATTACCGTGCAACCTCAAACCACTAATGTTATCACTAACTCGAAGGAACTTAGAATTTTAGGGCTTTCCGGGGTGTATAACCAGGTATTGATCGATGGTTTTCCAATGATTCAGGGATTGAGCTACACCTACGGTATTAGCAGCATTCCAGGGACTCTTGTCAACAATATTTTTATTGCTAAAGGTGCAAATAGCATCTTACAAGGTTTCGAAAGCATAAGCGGTCAAATCAATGTACTTACCCTCAAGCCGGATAAAACCGACAAACTCCTGATCAATGCCTACATGAACAGCTTTATGGAAAAGCAATTCAATGCCAATTACAGCTTTAAAAAAGGAAAATGGAGCAACCTTACTGCGGTTCATACCACGCAGCCTGCAAATAAATTTGATCGGGATGATGATAACTTTTTGGACCTTCCTTTAATCACCCGATACTCTGTATTCAACAAATTGAAATACGGAAACTCCAATGATTGGGGCTGGAACTCCAGCATTGCGATACGTTATGTCAACGAAGAGCGAACCGGAGGTCAAACTCATTTTAATCCTGAAACAGACAAAGGAAGTTCTGAGGTATATGGCCAAACAGTAAATTTCGATCAACCCGAAATTTGGACCAAGACTGGATATCGATTCAATGATAAGAGCAATGTGGTTTTGTTTGCCTCAGCATTCCATCAGCAACAAAATTCCTATTTCGGAACAGTGAAATACGATGCCCAACAGACCAATTTCTACGGTAATCTTCAATATGAATACAAATATTCTAAACATGAAGTTAAAACCGGAATTAGCTATCGCTATATGAACCTGAATGAGGATGTTGGATTTACCAGTAATGCTCTATCCAGAACTTATGATGGTAACTACAATAAGCTGGAATATATTCCTGGTTTTTTTGCAGAAAATAAAATGCAATTCATCGACAAAAGGCTAACCTGGATGCTTGGAGCCCGAGTTGACCACCACAACCAATTTGGCTTTATGGCTAGTCCACGTACCCTATTGAAATACAACTTTGCTCCTCGAACCGTTATTCGTGCAAACTTTGGTACAGGCTGGCGTACGGCTAATCCTTTTAGTGAAAACATTGGCTTACTGGTTAGCTCCAGGGATATCATATTTACTGAATCATTAAATCCAGAACAGGCAATAAACTACGGTGTTAACCTTACGCAAAAGTTTGACACAAAAAATGAGAACATTGACGGTTACATTAGTGCCGACTTTTATCGAACAGAATTTCAGAACCAAATATTCCCGGATTATGATACCGATCCAACCAAGGCCATCATAAAAAACTTTACTGGAACAAGTGTAAGTAACGGGTTTCAAATCGAAGCTTTCGTAAAACTCTGGAAAAGGATTGAAGCTAAGGTCGGGTATAACTACCTGGATGTTTACCGCATCATTGAAGGTGAGAAACAGGTCCTTCCCTTTAATCCAAAAGACAAAATTATTTCGGCCTTAAGTTTTAAACCCTTATCTAAAAAATTCCATATTGATGTTAATATTCATTGGTATGGCGAACGCAGGTTGCCTGATACCAAATCGAACCCATCTCAGCATCAACGGCCCGATTATTCAAAACCCTACACGGTTGTGAATGCCCAATTCACTTATAATTTCAAACGATTTGAAACCTACATTGGTTGTGAGAATATTTTCGATTTCAGGCAAAAACGCCCTATAATTAGTTGGGAAGATCCATTCAGTCCCTATTTCGATACTTCCTCTGTATGGGGACCAACCCGAGGCCGGGAGTTTTACATCGGAATAAAATTCAGAATTACAAAGGCAAAAGCATAATCAGTATAGGATTACGTATTCCCTTCTTCATGTTTTCAGTATTCGTTTTTGGTATAGAAAATCTATTTTTATGTTCTGATTTAACACTTAACTATGTATACACAAAGTAAATATTCGGCCAAGGCAATGGTCCTTTGGACTCGTTTCGAAACTTTTACATTTATCGCCATAGGAGCAGCTTGGGCAACTGCATTCTATTTTCTAGACCTAGATTGGCTTCAAATTCCGTGGACACCTTTAGCATTGATCGGTACGGCGGTAGCTTTTGTAATCGGCTTCCAGAATAATGCTTCATACGGTAGAATTTGGGAGGCTCGCAAAATATGGGGCGGCATAGTAAATACGTCAAGAACTTTTGGAATGGCAATTCAGGACATGGTTACTAACGAGTACGCAAAACAATCGGTGTCGGACGAAGAACTCCAAAAGGAAATAAAAGTACTTACCTACAGGCATATAGCTTGGATGACCGCTTTACGACACGCCATGCGCGTGTTAAAACCCTGGGAAACCACTTCTTCTCACCGTACCAACCAGGAATGGGGAATTAAAACTCCAGAACAGGAATCTACCCTCGATAACGACCTCCTTCCCTATCTTTCCGATAAGGATATTCAATACATTAAGAATAAAGGCAACAAACAAACAGCCCTTTTGTATCTGCAATCCCATCATCTAAGAGAGCTTAAGGAGCGAGGAATTATATGGGAATTTTCATTCCTGGAATTAGAAGGTATGGTAAAGGAGCTATTTACCTTACAAGGCAAAAGCGAAAGAATAAAAAACTTTCCCTACCCCAGGCACTTTGCGACACTGAATCATTTTTTTATGTGGATATTTTTGCTCATGCTCCCCCTGGCTATGGTGCCTCAGTTTTCAGAACTTGGCAACAATATGAGTGAGAGCTATCCCATGATCAGCACATATTTTATTTGGTTATCCATTCCTTTTTACGTCGCGGTGTCCTGGATCTTTCATACCATGGAACGGATTGGCAGAACCGGTGAAAACCCTTTTGAAGGGACAGCCAACGATGTCCCAATTTCCACTATCGCAAGGGGAATTGAAATTGATTTAAGACAGAATCTTGGAGAATCTCCCGATGAAATTCCTGAACAATTTCCAGCACCAGCTGGTGTCCAGTTCTAACTTTGGGCTTAGAGCGAATTAATCACCTCTTTAAGCTCTTCAAGACTCGCCAATTGCCTGAAATTTAGATCAGAGGATGAAATCACAGTATTGGGTTTGGTCTTAAAATTTGTACTGGCAAAATAGATTTGACCATCTTTCATGTAAGACGAAATAAGTGTAACATTTTTATTGCGTGGTAGGTTGGAAAAAAGGTAGTTACCCTTGACCGAGTAATTTGCTAAAAACAGTGCCCTTCTGTTTTTTACAAGCAAATGATAATCTTTCCATCTTTCTTCATCAGCAATAATGACGTCGCCCCTGGGAATTTCAGGAGCAAGTTTCATGTCGATATTAATAGGCCCCAAGTTGCCAATAAAAAAACTTCTCCTCTTTTTATAAAAAGTTTCAATGGCTTTATCTTCACGAAGAGCTTCACCTATGGTACGCTGCATCTCACGGGTTTCTTCCTCATGCTTTAGTTTTGCTTCAAACTCAAGGCGTTCTTGTCGTTTGGCCTCGCGGTAGGCCTTATAGTTATCATATTGCATAAGTTTAAAGCTAAACTCCGTTTTTATGCTTCTGTTTAATTGGTCTGGAAATGTGTCCCTCAACACTTCAGCAAGCTCCATAAACCTACTGCAGGCCACATTCCTATCCTCATTAAAACTGTTATCACAAACATGGGTACCTATTACGTATCCCTTTTTACCAAACGATACCGAGTACCCCATTGAGCTGTCTAGGAGGTTAAGCATGCTTTTCTTGGAAAATCGAAAATTGTTTTCAAAAAAGTCTTTGGTAAGTTCACCATATTTACCACCAACCGTTACCATGCAGGGATAAGGTTGAGTAGAATAAGGGTCGCGCTCCCAATTCAGTTGGTTGTTTCGGTCTCTTTTACCAGCATATATCCTCATATTGGTATCTACCTCTCTAGGTAATTGCATTACCAATTCAGAATAAGGTTTAAGCGAAAGCTCCTCACCTTCAGAAATTGCCCTAATGTAGAACATGCCTTCCGACTCAAGCGGTTCTCCATTACTAGTAGTAGTGAGTCGGTTAGCAACCAAATCGAATTGATCAAGGTATTCGGTAATTTGCATTTCTACTTCTCCTTTAACTACGGCCCCTTTGTTGTTGATAAAGCATTGGGCAGGAACAAAAAAATCGACCCCGTTTTTTGTCGTTATTATGTTGTCATTGGTACCAGAAATCTTAAAAACTTGCCGCTTGGGTTTTAACGAAGAATAGTCTACCGGTTGGTAGGTCATGGAATGATTAGCAAAGGATTCGGTCCAATCATTAGCTGTAATAGAAGCTCTTGAAGAATCTTGCTGTTCAGGCTGATTCTGACTTTGCGTGTCTGAATTATTAATTCCAGATTGATTATTTGAGTTTTCCCGACTCGATTGGTTTTCTGGACTGGTTGACTCTTGACAAGAAAATATCAAAAAACTAAGTACGAAGGTGAAAATGATAAAGCGATTCATGTATTAATTGGATTTTTAAACCTTTAACGCAAAACTAAAGGAATCATTGTTAGAATAGCATTGGATGAAACGTATCTAATATCCTTGATCTAAAACTCAATATCTCTCTAACATCAATTCACCCTACCTGGCCTAATATCGTCCAGTTCACGCTTCATTTCCATAACCAATTGGGTAAGTTCCTGCATTCCGACAGGCTGGTAATTCCCATCAGGCAACTGAAAGCTGGTATACCCAACTGCCTTCCATATCTCTAATACCTGATCAACAGGAATCGCAAAAGGCTCAAACTTTGGGTTATCCGATTTTAAAAGCAACTCCTGACCGTCATCGATTCGGTTAATAACCCGTTTATACACAACCCCATCATCCTTGGTAAGCAACACATAACATTCATCGCTTCTAATGGATTTCCAGTCCTGTACATATTCACAAAGAATGTATGAGCCGGAAAGAAGCGGCAACATACTCTCACCTTGAATCTGGAATACCCGATAGGTTCTATCCTGCGGTAATTCCGGAAAAGGCATCATAAACCTGGGCAAGGACTCAATGTAGTCCACATCTCCGTATCCAGCTGTATAACCAGCCGCAGCCTTAATGGGAACCAGGCTCACCAACTCCCGATCTTCTCCCCGATCAATTGCAATCGGAAGAATGCGTAATGAATTACCAGGCACATCTACCCTATAAATGTCATCGTTCTTCACTTTCTCCAGTTCAGTACTTACAAGGCTATCCAGTGAATAGGCAAATAGTTTGGCAATGGTCATCAAGGTCTTAAGCTTTGGCTCCGCCCTACCTTCTTCGTAGGCTCCAACCAGAGAGCGATTGATTCCAATTTTCTTGGCAAAATCAGACTGAGTTAGATTTTCTCGTTTGCGGATAAACTTGAGGTTTTTTGCGATATACATAATTTCAGCTCCTTTCTATTCCTTTTGACAACCATATTATACACTTCCAAAAGGTTAATTCAATTACTAATATTATTAGTATGCTAATATAATTAGTTTTTGTTGATTACAAAATAGGATGATTGGTATTTTTAAACACTTTTGAACTAATGAATAAATACTACGTTTTTTACAAACCATTTGGCTATTTGAGCCAATTTACGGATGAAGGAAATAACCCTGGACTGGCAAAATTGATACAGCTTGAAAAGGATGTTTACCCCGTAGGAAGGTTGGATAAAGATAGTGAAGGTTTACTTTTAATAACTAACGATAAATTACTGAATAACAAATTATTAAATCCAAACAATAAGCACAACAGAACCTATTATGCCCAAGTAGAAGGAAATATTGATAAGCAATCAATTACTCAATTGGAAAAAGGGGTAAACATTAAAGTGGGAAAGAAAAGATACGATACTCTCCCCGCACAAGTAAGGAGCATAGACGAGCCTCAATTGCCGGAACGAAACCCTCCTATTCGGTTCCGTAAATCGGTGCCAACCTCTTGGATTGAATTAAAGCTGATTGAAGGAAAAAACCGACAGGTGAGGAAAATGTGCGCTGCCGTGGGTTATCCTTGTTTAAGGTTAGTAAGGGTTGGTATTGAAGAAATGAGACTTGAAGATCTGGATGTTGGTGAACTAAAATCAGTGGAGAGTAAGCAAATTATTCGGTTACTGAAGTTGTAAGTCAATTAATCTACGCAGTAAGATGAAATAACGCGAACAAATTCGTCAATAAACTCTTGTTTCCGTTTTAGCCGGTACTGCATAACCCACCTTGGATGAGGCAAAACTTCAATCTTTTCGAAGTAGCCTTCCTGCTTGTTTAACTTCTCGAGGAATTTCAAGTTCTTTCCTCTCCCTATACAAAATGCGACATCTCTTCGCAGGAATGGCATCTGCTTCTCGAATTGTTCCTTAATGTAAGGAATGAGCTCATTTTCCAATTCTTTAATATCGTAGTAGTTTAAATTAATCTCGTTTCTGGTAAAACCTAATGGGACCACCGAAGTAATATATACATGTTTATAAAAACTATCAGTGCCACCAAATTCAGCAATCATATCGTATATAAACCTGGAAGACAATTCATGCTTTTTGTCGAATGAATTAGGAATTCCACACACCTTCTCCAGATTAACCGGATCAGTAAAGCCAATACCTGTCAATCCTGAACCTAATCGCCCTGGGTTTATCCCAATAAATGCCATTCGTTTGTTATCATCAACATAATATTTGGTATAAAACTGACGAATCAATTCGCGAGTTTCAGAATTAAGAGAAGGATTCATGGTAACAACCTCGTCTAACGTCAAAATAGGACTTTCGAGGTTAAGAATAAATGAAAGAATTTGTTCGGCTATTAACACTCAATTAATGTTTTATAAATAGATGGCTAAAGTAACAATCCAGAGTAACTGTTTTAAAAGTACCTGTTGAATTACAAAATTTGAGTGCCTATGTCAATTCATCAAACCGTGTTTTCCGTTTATAAAAAATATTCCAGTTTTATGTAATTTGAATGACAGTATAAAAGCTTTACCTTACTTTTACGACTTGTTGACTGATATATGAAAAAGATTATTGTTGCTCTAACCATTGGCTTTTATTCGGTAAGTGGAATCGGCCAATCCCTTTTTATTAATGAGGTTCTTGCTGTAAATAAAACGGCGGTAAAAAACCAGGAAGGTAAGTACGAGGATTGGATTGAGATCTACAATGGAAGTTCGGAGAATATGAATGTTGGCGGATATTTCCTCTCCGATGACAAAACCATGCTAAGCAAATGGGCCATCCCAAAAAATGTGATTATCAAAAGCAAAGGTTTTTTGTTGGTACTGGCCGATAACCAACCAAATAAGGGAGGTTTTCACACTAATTTCAAGCTAAGTTCAAAAGGAGAAACCCTTTACTTATCAGACAAGCAGGGGAACCTTATTCATAAACTAAAATTCAAAAGGCAATATCGAGACATAAGCTATGGATTGTTTCCTGACGGTGGTACTGAAAAAAGGTACATGAATGTATCCATCGGTAAGAAAAACCTTTCTACTCAGGTTCTTGGATTTGATTATACCAAGGCCAATAAGCAAAAGATTAAATTGCATGTAAATGCGGAGAAATCAGGCTTTGTAGTATACAACGATACCGGTGAAATGGTAAGGGTGATACTTCGAAATAGCAAGGATCAGGTATTCCATCGTTCTAAGATTGAAGATCAAACCGGTATGATAGACCTGGGCGGACTGGAACCAGGGAAATATGAATTACAAATAGGAAAGAATATTTATAAAATTGTTAAGCAATAGTCCAGCAGTTAATACAAAACGATATTAAACAACTAGTATGAAAAAGACGATTATTATTAGTGCTTCAATTATGGTTTCAATGCTCTTTTTCTCCTGTAAAAAGGAGGCAGGAAAGGGTGGAAAATCCACACTTAAAGGAGCTGTTGTGGCCACATTCTACTGTGGAGAAAACGGATCCATTCGAGCAATATCCGGAGCACCGGGTGAACGTATTTTTATTTCTTATGGTGGCGGAACCTATTACGACGACGACATGAGAACCGGAACAAACGGTGAATTTGAATTTAAATACCTTAACCCTGGTACGTATCGTGTATCTATCCTATCCGAGTGTGATACTTGTTCCACAGGATTTCGTGAAGTATCAAAATCTGTTGAAATAGGTAAGAAAGATAGAAATGTAAGTGTTGGAGAGTTGAAGATTGACTTGTACGGCAATAGGTATTGTGAAGGCTCGGGAAAAGGAGGTGTAGCTACGGCTAAAGGAAACCTGGGCGCTATATTTATAAATGGCAATAACGGAGATACCCTTAGTATTGGACAACTACTAAACCAACGGGTATACCTGGTTTATGGAGAAGGTACCACAAGCAGTGATGACGTTCGGTCAAGTTCTGATGGGTCTTATCATTTTACGGAATTGAGACCAGGTAAATACCGGGCTTTTGCCTACTCCGACTGTTTATACTGTGCCAACGGAATAGAGCCTGTATATGTTGACTTTGAGGTAACAGCGTCGAGCACAGAAGTAAACATACCTAAACTGGAGGTAGTAGTTATCAAATAGGTTCGATTTGAAGGAAACTGCACTCCCTATAATTAATTCTGTTTCAGGCATTGGCCTGGAGCAACTTGCATCGGTTGATTTTGATGGTAGAATTGATACCAAGTACATTTTCCATGCAAATAAATTGGCGCAATTTCTAAATCGAATTAAAGACCATGTCGTAATTCTTAACCTGGGAGGTAATGCCATTTTTGATTATAAAAATGTGTACTTCGATACGGCCAACTTTGAGTTCTTTCGTCAACACCACGCAGGCTACCTCAATCGAATTAAAATTCGTGCAAGGGAATACAGTGAGCAAGGCCCTTTCGTGTTCGAGATCAAAACAAAGTCCAATAAAGGCCTAACGATTAAAGATCGGGTCAGCCTCCCCTCTTTCGACAACATTGAAAGTGAATTAACCGACCAGTTTTTAAAAGAAAGGCTGGGTTATGGATTTGATCAACTTCCTATGAAATCAGATGTGAATTATCAGAGAATGACCTTTGCTAATAAGGAAATGACAGAGAAGTTTACATTGGACCTTAATTTAACCGGGTCTGTAAACAATGAGGAGCATAGGTTTGAAAATTTGGTTATCGCCGAGGTAAAACAAGAGCGATTTTCTTATAATAGCGTTTTTGTTACGGCATTAAAAGAATTAAAGATTCACCCCCACTCCTTTTCAAAGTACTGTGCCACGGTAATGCACTATCAGGGTCAATTAAAGAGAAACCGATTTAAACCCATTGTTACAAAACTTGAAAAAATAAGATTAGAGAATGGAATTGCTGCTTAATGATATAACCCTTATGGTTTTAGCCAAGGCCAGACTATTCGACATTAAATTTTATGATAAGGATTTTTTGGAGTTACTGGTAAGGTTTGCTTTTAATATCCTTATCTCCTACACCATTATTCTTAAAGTATTTAACGCAACAAAAAAGGATAGTGAATACCTCTTTACTTACTTGATTTTTAGCCCTGTGGTGTTCTTTATCTGCCACATGTTTGCTTCTACCAAATTGAGCATAGGCTTTGCATTTGGATTGTTTGCCGTTTTTTCCATTCTTAGGTACCGTACTACTACTATTCCGGTAAAAGAAATGAGCTATATGTTCATTATAATAGCCGTGGCTGTAATCAATGCCATTAGCACCAAGAAAATTAGTTACGCCGAGCTCATTTTTACCAATGTTGCTATCCTTGGACTTACATTCTTCCTCGAACGGTTTTTATTTGGTTCGGAAATAATTACCCAATTGATTCATTACGAAAAAGTAGAAAACATTAAACCGGAAAATGCCAATGCGTTAAAAGCAGACCTGGAAGAAAGAATTGGCACCACCATAGAACGCTATGACATACTGGAAGCAGACTTTTTGAGGGACTCGGCTAAAATTATGATCTATTATAAAAGAACAAAATAATTCATTTGAAAAGACTTATAATCATATCACTAATTAGTATTCCCATACTTGCTAACTCACAAAGCAAGGATTTTCGATTGTGGGTAGGTGCTAATGCAACCAAAACTTTTGATAAGAAGTATATTGTGAATGTTGGTACACAAGCTCGTTTCGACCAAAATGCCACTAACCTCTATCGCTATTTGATTCAAACCCGATTACAATACAAACCCACCAAATATTATAAAGTTGGACTAAACTACCGGTTTTCTGATTGGGGAATCACAAACACCAATAGAATTGATTTGGATAATTTCTTAAGGCATTCCGTTGATAAGGAAACTATGGAGCTAAGGGTTCGGCTTCAGCGGGAATTTGGACTTAACACAACTTTGGAAGATCGTATCCGGTTTAGATTTGCATACACCCACAAGTTCAGTAAACGGCTTAACGTATATGGAAAAGCCGAATACTTCTACTCAAGCAGATTTAACTTGCAGACCTGGGACATGCAACGATACACTGCAGGAACCAGATTTCGGGTTGCGTTGGGACACTTTTTTAATGTGTTTTATCGATACGAGTTTGAACAAAATGTTGAGGCTCCCGAACATCGATTTGTTTTTGGGACTATGTATAACTTCAAGTTCTAACATTACCCTCGATCAAAGTCAGCCAAAATTTTCTTGATTTCGGCGAATGAACTGGGGCGGAAATTGAGTTTAACTTCACGTACTTCAGATTCTAAAGGTTTTAAGAATACCTGGGGTTTACCATCTTTTACTTTAAAAGCAAACACATATATTTTCTGGTTTTTGGGGAGTTCATTTTTATAATAATGATTGTTATTCTTAGCCAACTGCAAGGTGCTATTCATGTCTTTAAAAACCAACATAACCTTCTTTCGCGTAGTATCGTTGTCCGCAATAATTACGTCTCTCTTCTGATTTGCCGGATATTTCATAAATCGATCCACATTGATCCAGCTTAATTCGTTCATGGTAAAAACATAGGTATTCAATGCATCATTATTGGTCAATCCCAGGTCATCCATTTTGCCTGCCAGGGATTCTATTTTCTCAAGTCGTTCTTCTTTCCATTTGGCTATCTGTTTTCTATAGGCCATTGCATAAACATTATCAGTTGAGTCGTGGATGTGTTTTGCAGCCTTAAACTCAGGTGTGCTGTACCACATTTCTCTTTCCCACTTCACCTTGGCATTCCAGAGCTTTAAATCACTCTCGTATTTCCTGAGTTTCTTTTCATATTCTAACTCAGCTAATCTATAACGGCGATGATTTCGCTTATATCGCTCCAGCCTATTGTAGTACTTCTCCAGTTGATTGTTGTATTCGGCTACGTTCTTATCTACCTTTTTTTGTTTGAAAATGGTATACCAATGTACGTTCCAATGCACATCAATTTCAGGCGGAACATGTGGTTCACTGGGTTGATTGGGGCGCTTGGGCCGCTTTGGAGCAGAACTCTGATCAACTTTGTATTTTGGGTAATTTAAATTGGCATATCTTCGTTTAGGAACCTCTCGCATTTCAACTCCTGATAAATTGAGCGGTCGCTCCCCAATTGGTGCCCATATGTTTCCAGCATTGCTCGTAAACATTTCCATTCTTTGATCTCTTCCATTGCTTCTCTTGGGTATCGATACCAATATCGGTTTATTAGGATCAATATTAACCCGGGTCCCCGATTCAGTTATCGCACTTATTTTCAACATTCCACCGCTTTCAAGCAATTCACCATTGGTCTTTGTTGAAAGGTTATTGGCAACCCACTCTTCTGTTTTAATGGCCTCGCTAATTTCTACGGTTACCCTCTCATTAACCAAATTTCCATTTTGATCGACAAAACTGTTGGGCTGAATATAAACCCTACTCCCATTGTTTGCTTTTAAAAGTACTTCTTGCCTGGGGTCCAGCTCAAAACTAGAAACACTATTCTCCTTTAATGCGTCTTGAATTTCTTCAAGGGTTTCAAATTCGTAGATATTAAGGATAACATCTACCCGCCTGTTTTGTGATAAATGTTGACTGGACTTTGAATGATTCTTTGGGTTTCGTTCACCATAAAAAGACAACTCAATTAAGTTTTTCGAAATTCCCTGTTCCCCAATAAAGTTCTTGACAGTGTTGGCTCTTCGTAGAGAAAGAGCATCATTGTATGCTAAATCTCCTCGGTGGTCTGCGTGTCCTTGTACAAGCAGTTCAAAATCTTTTCCCTTTGTATTCTCCTGGACAAAGTGCTTCAGTTCATTAATAAACCGATCGTTCAGTTCATGTTTATCGGTTTCAAAATAAACCGACATCTTTATGACCTTTTTACTTGCTTCTGCACTTAAGCTCAATAGCAAAAGCACACCTACTCCTATCAATAACTTTTTCATACCCAGAATTTTGATTTTACAAAGAACTCGTAATTATAACTGGGCAAAAGCTTAAAATATTGTAAGCCAACCAAAAAATCGTTGTTGGGTTAAATCAATTTAACACGCTGAAAAAACGTTAGCCTAGTGATGTTTTAATAGCGATTTTGTTGCAAAAATCATTGACACCAAAGCCAGTGAAGCCCCTAAAAAGAATGATGCACCCGGGAGCGAAATCGGTGATGCATCGGAGGTAAAATAGGAGAAAATAAAGGTGAAAAGTGGTGGGCCAAGTATAGTAGTAATACTCACTAAACTGGTTAATGCACCCTGTAGCTCACCTTGTTCATCATCAGCCACTTCATTACTCATTAAACTTTGAATGGTAGGGCCAGCCACCCCTCCCATGGTATACACCACCGTAAAGGCATACATCATCCAACCTTGATTGGCGAGTCCGAATAAAATGAGGCCACTTACCCAGAAAATATAACCAATCAGGATTGTTTTTTTCTGACCGAAAAACTTAACTGTTCTTCCAATTAAACCTCCCTGAACTATGGTGACCAGAATACCTACCACGCCCAAAGAATAACCAACTTGCGTTACGCTCCACTCAAAACGAAACATGGTATAGTAGGTCCATATGGATTCAACCGACTTCCCTGCCAGGTAAATAAAAAAGTATGCCGCCACCAGGCCAAGAATCTGTGGGTATTTTCTAAGTGCAAATAAGGCACCGCCGGGAACCAAATTCTTAATCTCAATCTTTCGTCTATTTTCCTTTTTTAATGATTCTGGAAGCACCGCAAGACCATAAACCATATTGAGTAAACTAAGTCCTGCAGCAACGTAAAAAGGTACATAAATCCCCCACTGTGCAGCTACTCCACCCACAACAGGTCCTATAATAAAGCCCAACCCAAATGCGGCCCCAATCATACCAAAGTTCTTCGCCTTTTCTTCGGGCTTACTAATGTCAGCAATGTAGGAGTAGGCAACCGTATAACTCGCTCCAAAAAAACCGGCAATAACTCTACCTACAAATAACCAGAAAACGGTTGGAGCCATAGCATGAAAAATGTAATCCAGGCCGAGCCCGAATAATGCCATAATAAGAACTGGTTTTCGCCCAAAACGATCACTCAGCTCTCCTAAAACAGGGGCAAAAAAGAATTGCACAAAAGCAAAAGCAAACATCAACCATCCTCCTATCTCAGAAGCCTTACTAAGTGCCTCTTCATCGGTTAGTTTAATTAAGCTTGGGTCCAGGCTAATAATAAGGTCCGGAATAACCGGTATTATTATTCCAATACCGATAATGTCGACCAAAACCGTAATGAAAATAAAAATGATGGACGCCGTTTTGCGTTTGAATGCCATTAAGTGAATTCCTCTTTTTTAGTTTGTGCTGCGAAGAAAACAAGATTTACGGATACAGGGGCTTAATTCAGTAAAAATCGATTTAATTTGTTGTAAACAAAATTGGATGTACGTAAGAAAGAATATTTCCTGGATTAGCCTCCTGAAATTTACCTGGATACATATTGTATGGCTAACCGTTTGGGGGACTTTTGCCGTTTCGTTATACGTTCACTTTAATCTTCATTGGGTGAGCATTCCATGGCTTCCGGTATCTGTAATAGGTATCGCCGTCTCTTTCTTTGTAGGTTTTAAAACGGATTCCTCCTATGATCGACTTTGGGAAGCTCGAAAAATATGGGGGGCCATTGTAAATACCAGCAGAATGTGGGGTTCTTCGGTCAAAAACTTTGTAAACGATCTTGACGCTGAAAAAAAGGTAGATAAGGATGAATTAAAAAGCATTCAACGTAATTTAATTCGGAAGCACATTGCTTGGCTCTATGTATTACGAGCTCAATTGCTGAGGCCTGAAGGATGGGAACATTCTCAAATTAAGAGAGGAGTTGGTTGGATCAATAACCGAAGGCAAGCACGGATTAAAAAACTCTTTGGGCATGATGACATTATTGAAATTCTAAAACAATTTGATTTAACAGAAGAGCAGATAAAAAACAGAAGGGCTAACGCTGCTACCCAGTTGTTAGATATTAACTCGGGAGAATTGCTGAAACTTCGAAAAAGAGGACTTATAAGTGATTACCGACACGTTCAACTTCAGAATTTACTGAACAATCAATACGCCGAACAAGGCAAGTGTGAGCGAATTAAGAAGTTCCCCTTCCCAAGGCAATATGCCACCGGCAGTATCTATTTCATTGGTATTTTTATTTTTTTACTCCCCTTTGGTATGGTTACGGAGTTCGAAAAGCTGGCCGAAGAACTCATTTGGCTTACCGTACCATTTGTAACTCTGGTTGGGTGGGTTTTTGTTCTTATGGAATTAATTGGTGACTACAGCGAGAACCCTTTTGAGGGGCTCCCTAATGACGTACCTATGCTTTCAATCTGTAGAACCATTGAAATAGACTTGCTGGAGATGATCAATGAAGAAAACATTCCTAAACCCATTCAACCCCAAGAGGGATTAATGATGTAAAAACGAAAACTCTATTTTCACTAGCTTTGTAGTTCAACCCAACTAAAAGGTATGGCTACAAGGTTATCCTTCTTCTTCATTGTCATTTTTTTTGCTAACGCAATATTGGCTCAAAAGGACTCCCCTTCTAAGATTTACCTGAAGCACTACTTTGATATGTATGTCCCCATTCAAAAAGACATGTGGCAGTTTTCCATATCGGTTGCTAAGGAAGATAAAAGTGAGGTGGTGGAAAAGCGAAGGCATGACCTCCTCGAAACGTTGAATCGCTACAAGTCAATTGTTGGGGTAAGTCCAAACTTTGAAAACGACTCTTCTTTGCGCCTTGCTGTTCATACATGGATCACAACATCCGAAGACCTTTTTAAAAAAGGGTATAATCAAATCATACTCAAAAAACCAATGGCTAAAAACTCAGTAGAATCTATGATTGATTATCTGAATTCGAAGGAGCAATGGAGTACTAAGCTCGAACAGGCCAATGAAAATTTGGATAATGCAGCAGAAGCCTTTGCCAATAAATATTCCCTGCGAATTGTTGAAGAGGATACACGAATAGGAGTTCGAATTAAGCGAATCAACGAAGCCTTTAGGTATTACGACAAAATCTACATCAACTTCTTTCAGGCCTACATACACGAAGCCCGATTTAATCAGGCGGTTAATACCCAAAACTACGATACCGTTAAACTGGAGCTGGATTTACTTAAGAAAGTGACAGAAACATGCCTCAATAATGTTTTAGCCATAGACAACTTCAACAACGATCCCTTTTTGAAATACGCAGCAATTAATATACTTAACTCCTATATAACTACTTCCGATTCTTATGGGAAACAGGTACTGGAATTCTATAAAGTACAGTCTGATTTTAATGAGATAAAAGCGGTCGTAAGCTCCAAGAAAAGAGAAGATTTAACCCCAGATGAAATAAGCCAATACAACAGTTTGGTAAAAAAGAGAAACTCGCTGGCCCCGGCGTTTAACGAAAACACGCAATTGTTCAATCATAGCCGTAAAGTAGAGCTAAGGGAGTGGAATTTGGCGGTGGAAGAATTTATTTCAAAAAACGCCTTGTAAGTTCGACGTATTTTCATCTCGAAATCCACGACAATTTCTGTCATTTAATTAATTTGGTCGAATGCTAATTAAGTATCCAACAGTATTTCATATTACTTCTGGTTTCTTACTGGTTTACTTAATGGTGTTTCCAACATGGGCCAATGGACAATTAACCTATTGCGAGAAACTCGAAAAATTAATTGACTTGCTGGACAAATACCACGTTGAACCAGTTGCTTCTACAGAGGAAAATTCAAAGATTATATTCAACGACATTCTGGACGATCTGGATCCCAACGGTTATTATTTCCTTCAACCGGAAATTGATGAGCTTAGAGATTATGAATCCACCCTACTCCAATTTCCCTATACCCAGGCTTGTGTTTTTTACAAGGAAGTAGAGAACGCTTATGGCAATGCATTGGTGAGAACCGACAGCATATTGGAAGAACTTGAAAAACACTCCTTCGATTTCAATAAGAACGAACTCTTTTATTACGACGAATCCAATCCTTACGAATCTAGTTCTTCCCAGCTATACCAGAAATGGAGAATGCGAATTAAGGTTAGAAATGCTGTTCTTTCAGCCAATAAAATTGACACGGATAGCTCCTCGGTTGAGGATCTAAACCCCAAAGACAATATCGATGACGCCATAGAGTATTATCGATGCAGGATAATGGACTATAAGCTGTTTCCTGATAAGGTGACTAACAAGCTGGAAAATACCTTACTCACTGCATATTGCTATGCTTACGATCCTCATTCTACTTATTTTAACGAGAATCAGCACGACAACTTCATTTCTGATTTATCCGGGGAGTCCTTGTCTTATGGTATAGAGCTTAGCAATTCGAAGGATGGGGAAATAGTAATTGAACAGATTGTACCCGGTAGCCCTGCCTGGAAATCCAATCAAATTCACAAAGGAGATCGAATTGTATCTGTAAAATTGGAGAACGATAAGGAAATCGCAACAACCTGTGCTACAGCCAGGACACTGCAAAGTGCGCTCGTTTTCCCAACTGAGACACTTATTAAGCTTAAACTAAAGAAGGCGGAAGGAACATTAAAAGAGGTAGAATTGATCAATGAGATTCTTGAGAACGAGGAAAACATTATTAAAAGCTATGTTTTGAAAGGAGAGGGCAAATTTGGTTACATCGGCCTACCTGGTTTCTACACCGAATGGAACGGCGAAAATCGCCTTGGAAGCGCCAATGATATTGGAAAGGAAATCTTAAAACTAAAAAGAGAAAATATTCAGGGGCTCATCTTCGACCTAAGATACAACGGAGGAGGATCGGTAGAAGAGGCGTTACAAATTGCCGGAACTTTTATTGGAGAAGGAAGTCTGGCTATTGAAAAAGAAAAAGATTCCAAACCCAGGCTACTAAAAGATCCACACCGAGGCCGGGTTTATACCGGCCCTTTAATTGTAATGGTTAACGAGTTGAGTGCATCGGCTTCGGAGATAACCGCCGGTATTTTACAGGACCACAACAGGGCACTTATCGTCGGTAACAGAACATTTGGTAAGGGAACGGGGCAGGTAATTGTACCGTTGGATTTCACCCTATCACCGGATCAACACTCCATGTCTATTAATGACTCTACGGCGGGGTATGTAAAATTTACAATTGGGAAGTATTACAACCTTAAAGGTTCAACGCATCAGGGTGTAGGAGTATCTCCGGATATAGAGTTTCCATCTCTTTACGATAAGTTTACCTACTACGAAAACGATTATACAACCTACATTGAACCTGATTCCATCATTAAGAAAACTTATTACACGCCCTACCCTGTTTTCCCAATTCAGGAATTAAAAGAAAAAAGTGCTTCCAGGATCAAGACAGAATCCCGGTTTGCCAAAATAGATTCCAGTTATGATGTTATTGAAAAGCATAATAGTAAATACGATAGCCTAAATCTTTCATTTTATCCCCTTGTAAAGTTGCTTTTAAAGACCGATGAACTGCTCTTGGATTATGATCAGCTAAAGGAATTAAAGCACAGTGACTTTACCGTATCTACCCCGGAATATGATAAAGTGATTTACCAGTTGAGTGATCAGAAACAAAAAATCAGAGACAAAACAATAAACGAAATACAAGGTGATTTTCTCCTACGCGAGACCTATCACATAATGATGGATTTAATTAATGTAAATAATGAATAGAATTATGAATAAACAATTAATAACCCTTGGAACGACAATCCTTTTCGGATGGATTTCAATTTGCGGTGTAAAAGCTCAGGACATGAGCAATGCCGGAACCTACATGAACCATTTTAATGAACTCTATAAGCCAATTCAAAAGAATATGTGGGATTATACGAGTAGCGTTGCAAAAGGAAAAAAGGCAAAGAAAATTGATAAAAAACGACAGGAATTATTGTTATCGCTTTCACAGGGAGAACGTTCCGCTGCCCGGGCTAAGGACTGGGAAGGAGACGAAGCATTGCGTGACCAGGTGGTTGAGTGGCTTAAAACTTCTCAGATAATTCTAAAAGAAGAGTACGGAAAAATTATGGACCTGGAGGAGATTGCAGAACAATCGTATGACAACATGGAGGCATACTTGCTGGCAAAAGAGAAAGCCAGCGAGCACATGCAACAATCCAATACTGCTCTTAACATGGAGACCAAGCGATTTGCTGTCGATAACAACGTAAACCTGATTGAAGAGGATACTAAGATTGGAAAGAAGCTCGAGAGGGCGAATAAGGTGTTTAAATATTACAACGAGATTTACCTCATCTTCTTTAAGGCCTACAAGCAGGAAGCTTACTTAATTGAAGCAATGACGGCACAAGATGTGAATGCTATTGAACAAAATAAAAACAGCCTGTTAGATTTTGCAGAAGAAGGTAGAACCAAACTACGTGCAACAAAAACATTGAACAACGATCCTTCCATGAAATTGGCGGCAGATAAAATGATGCAGTTCTACATTCAGGAAGCCAAGGTTGATGCCCAAACCATACTTGACTTCTACATGAAAAAGGAACATTTTGAAAAGGTTAAAGCCTCCTTTGAAGCCAAGAAGAAATCGAGTCGTACCAAGGCGGACGTTGATGAATACAACAAGGCAATTAACGACTACAACAGCGCTATAAATGAATACAATTCGAAAAACAACGAACTAAACAACAAACGTTCACAAAACCTGGACAACTGGAATAAGGCGGTAGACAAGTATTTGTCGAAACACGCAGCCTGATACACGAATACAATTGAAAGGTTTAAATTTCCATTACTGGCGCGGATTTAAAACCCGTGCCAGTTTAGGATACCATGTGATCCTACATCTTCACAAATTTCAGCAGGCTGGTCGAATAGAAATCAGAAACCCTTAGGAAGTAAATCCCGGGGTTCAGTTTTTCCAGACTAATCTTAAAACCACTTGAAGACAGGCCTTGATCTACTCTACCCTTCCAAACAACTTTTCCCTCAACGTTATAGATTTCCATATTGGATAGCGGTAAGTTAGGAGAAGAGGAAAAAACAACCAGTTCGTTCTTCACCGGATTGGGAGCAATTTTATAACCAATCAACTCATGCTTATAATCTACTTGTTCAACAGTATTGTTTCCACTAATCAGCCACAAGTCCGGATCAAAATTCACACCTATAATTTCTTTATCCAACTGAATTATATATTCCTGATTAGGCCTGATATTTTCTAATCGAAGTGTGGTATCCAACCCATTTCCACTTATTAAAATTGGTAGGTCCATTCTAAAATAAGTACCTTCCCATATGTAGCTTTGTTCTTGATTCACAACCAGGTAGAGCTTATTTGACTGATCCTGATACCAGTCTATCTGATAGCTGGGCCACCCCTTTCTATAGTACCAGTCATCAAAGAATTCATCAATGTCTTCCCCACCGGCTAGTTTTAAATGATGCTTAAGGTTTTCAGTTTTGGCAAAACCATAACTTAATTTGGGGTCCCACAAGTATGTTCTAATTGCTTTAAAGAATGCTTCATCCCCTATTTTATACCTCAACATGTGTAGCAGGTAAGCTCCTTTTTGATAGGTCAGCCGAGGATTAAACATTCTCCTTACGTCAGTGGTATCTTCAATAAAAACAGAACCATCCGTGTTTTTCAACACCTCATTCAAGGTATTCTGCCTCCAGTTTAACCAACTATTATCAAAAAATAAAAATTCGTAAGTTAAGCCTGCAGCATAAGTTGCAAAGCCTTCATTGAGCCAAAGGTCCTGCCAGGAACCACAGGTAACCTGATCTCCAAACCACTGATGTGCTAATTCATGAGCAACCAGTCCATGATCGAAATTATACATGAAGCTCATGGTTTGATGTTCCATTCCTCCACCCCAAGTAAACTGAGCATGGCCATAAAGTTCATTTGCAAAGGGGTATTCACCAAACAAGGAATCGAATAAGGCCAATGTCTTGTCGAAATTAACCAGGTCCTTTTTAGCCTGTGCTTCAGAAGCCGGATATACATAATTAACGAATGGCATTTTCTTCCCGTTATAGTCAAGGGTATCTCGTATCTCACGATAATCGGCAACTGCGAATGCAACCAAATAGGAAACTATAGGATAGTTATGTTCAAACCTGGTTTCCCGAATTCCTCCTACAACCTGCTCCGATTGCTTAATTCCATTTGCCACGGCCTTATACTGCATCGGATTACGAACTGTAACCACCAGTTTTTCAATTTTGTCCTGTAGATCCTGCTTGCAGGGCCACCACTCCTTGGCACCATAAGGCTCCGATAAAGTCCAAAGTACAGGGCTTCCAGCAGTTGTAGTATCTATGCTAAAAGCCCTTCCCCCATCAGGATTACCGCGATAAAAAAGGGTAATCGAATTGGATTGATTCGCAGTCAATTCATTTGCAAATTGAATGTCGACAAATCCATCTTCATGTTTCCACGAAATATTTCCACTAGCTGATTGAATGGAGTCTAATACCAGCTTATTGGATAAATCCAACAGAATGGACTTATGCCCGCTTTTAAGTACTTTAAATGTGGTGGTTACCTTACCCTTAACCGATTTTACGGTTGGATCAACATCTACAACAATCTCTTGTTTTTCTACATCGAAGTAAGTTCGATCTCCTATGCCTGATTCATTGTTTTCACCCCTGCTAAATGCATATTGAAACGCTTTGGCTTCCGCTTCGCTTATTTCGCGGACATCTCCAACAGCCTGAGCAAATATATAGCCTGATAGGATTAGAAAGGCAGCAAGAATCAATACACGTAACGACATACGCAAATATACGGGTCAAGTAGATAAATTATTTTTAAAAAATCTGAACGGTTCACCCGTTGCTAAACTCGGGTTAGTTCATTGGCATCAGTATGTTCGAATACTCTTCCATAAATATCAACCACGGTAGTTTCAGCATAGCTCAGCTTATTATTGGTGAGCAAGATTTTGTGTTTAAAAGATAAAGTTCGTGCCTTTTGGGTCAGGAAAGGCGATTGTACTATTCCCCATTTAGGATCATCAACTGAAGCCGACACATCCAATACCCAATTACCGTTTTCGTCTTTTTCGTTGCTAAAATTTCCTCCGGCAAGTAAGCACAAACCACGCGGTATTGCTAAGGAATGCATGATAACCTGGGTTGTTGGATCGTACATCCAATACCCTATTTCGTGATGGATTACTTTGTTGTCACCTTTTCGCTGTACCAACTGCTCATAATGAACCAATGCTAAATCTTGTTCTTCGCCATTGGTAACACTTCCTCCATCCTTAAATACAATGGTCTCGTAATAAGGATTTACTTCTTCCCCATCCGGTTCCGGTGCAACATCTTTGCCTTTATCTCCTTCCCAGGTCCCAATCAGGTCTACCAGGGGACCATAATCCATATCTACCAGTGTTTTCATTATCCAATTAAACGTTTGTGTTAAAACAACGAATTTAAACGCTAATGACCAAGAAATGGTAATTAGAAAAACAAATGTCGATTGGCGTACATGCTAGCCAAGAATTAACAGAATGGTCAGTTCCAAATTATTCCTGAATGATCAGTGACTTTGAAAACACATTTTTGCCATCCGAAATCAAGATCTTATATATTCCGGTTGGTTGATTTCTCATGGAAACGTTACGGGAATCAAAATGCTGTGAATTCTTCCAGCGTTCAACAAGAACTTCTTTACCCAACGAATTAACTACCCGTAAAGTAAGGTACTCGCCGGAGAAACCGTTGAATTCAATTTGGAAATTTCCATCATTAGGATTTGGGAATAGTTGCAGGAAGGGCTTATTCTCAAAGGTTCTAGGGCCCTGAATCTCTTCTTGTCCTATGTTATTTAGGGCTCCAACAGAAAACTGAAAATGGATATTCCTTCCAAAATCCTGCTCAAATGCCTGCTGAAAAGTCCCAGCCAAATCCCGAATTAAAATGAAGCCGGATCCATCAGAGTTATTCCAGAAACTTAAGCCATCGTCATCTTTATCTTCAACGTTAAAGGTGTAACAACCTATGTCTAATTTCACGGTATCGTTATAGACGGTTGTAGCCTGTAATACCGAATCGGAAGAAGCAATCACCTTTCCAAATTGGTCTTTGATATTCCAGGAAGTCTCCTTTTCCTTAGTGTTAGTTCTGAAGGTAATTATCAACTCATCTGGATAAGCGGGCACTTTATTGAATCTCGTTCTAAGCTGATCGTTATACTTATGCTCATCGGTAGAACCATTCACCGATTTTATTCTCGCAACAAAATGTCCGATTGAATCTTTGGCATTCCATAGAACATCAGTAATGGTAGGAAGCAGAACTGTATCTGTTTCAGCAAACCTTAAATGCCCGGTCCATTTGATGGTGCGAAGCCCAACTCCATCCGTACCGAATTCAATTTCAGCACTGGTCATATCGGTTGAACCACTGTTTCGAATAACTACTACCGGATTAGCACAAATTGGATTCATTCTGCCGTAGTATTCCCAATTATTGGGTGAAAGAATATCCAGCATTTCTGCATCGAGAGAATAACTTGGGGAATCATAACCAATGAAATGGCACTCTATATTCCAACTGCCGTATTCAGTTCCCGTAGGATCTTTTTCTACCCCCTGCTCAATAAGTACAGGAACTCCAGCAGTTATTTTGTTGGTTACATCAGAATGAATAACACTGGCACCAGCACCGGGACACCACCCTGCTCTATCGTATATCCAGGTACCACCTTGAGGATATAACGGATTGGTAGAACATTCAGTAAAATTGACCCATTCGGTGGTCTTACTTCCATCAATGGTAACAAAGTGTTTTCTAAAACAGAATTCAGCGCAATTGGTCGGGTTATTGAATTTATGTCCTGTAACCATAGTTCTTATTTTGAACATTTTGGAATTAGCATCAGGAACTACATTTCTACCTACGGGTTTTATTACAATGTCTTCATATTGCGCTCCACCGCCATAAACCTGCTCTACCTGGTTTACCTTTCTGGGCGGTGTTCCTTTAATAAACACAAATTTCCAATCGATCAGTTCGCGATGATCACCTCCTTGAAAATCTAGTGTATCATGAAGCAATGGTTCATAATCCGTAACGTCATAAACCCAGGTAAAACCTTCTCCCAGGTCCAGGTTATTGCCATAAGGAGTTATGTACTTAACTACACGAAATTGACCTTCGTCGTAATGGTTCACCAGCGTTTGACTTCCGGTATGATAAACCGAATCCAACTTATTTCCCTGCAAATCCCTGGTGAATGAATATCCTTCCTGCCACACATACATGGTATCTAAGAATAAATCCTGCAATCCCTCTTTGTTAAAGTCTTTATACAACTTGCTAACTGCAATACTCATAGGTTCATCGGTAATCGTATCGGTTACTGTAATCGTTGAGACCGAACTGGTATAAGTACCTCTGATGAATTCAATGTTAGGTCGCTTGTTGGTTTTAACCCCGTTTCTAAACAATTCTTCTCCCCTGGAATAATGCTTTTGAGGAATTCCCAGTAGCTCCCCATGATGATTCTTTGCATGATCGAACACCTGCGTTGCGGAGGAGCTGTCCATTTTGAAATAAGCTACCAGGTTTTGGTAATTGGGATGAGACGGTACTACATCGGAGTACATCCAATCCTTGATAGTGGCCGCGTCTAGTTCCTTATTCCAGACCCTAAAATCGTTAACCTTTCCATAGTACGGTTGATCTTTTGTATCCTGAGACCAGTTTCCAATCCTAAAGACTGCAATATCCTCAAGTGTCTGAGTCTTACCGGAAGCCGAATAAAGCTTAACTCCATTGTGATAAATGTGCATTTCACCGCTTAATGCATTTTTGGTGAAGGCCCAATGGTTCCATTTGCCTTTTACGGTTGAATCCGCCACCGGACCTCCGTTTACTCCATCCAACTTGGTTGTATAGCCGGCTCGCCAATCCACCTTTCCATTTGCCTGAGGGACATACGCAAGAATCTTATTCCGGTCGGCATCTAATTTGGCAATGGCATTAATCAAAATCTTGTGCTGGCTTGGTGCATTAGGGTCTCCATATATCCAGGTGGATATCGTTAGTTCGTTTTTTAGCGTTGATGCAATTCCATTATCCACATCTATGTAATCGTTTCCATCAAATTCCATATATGCGTCGTCACCTTGTGCATAAAGCCCCTGGTTGGTTGTGGTTTGGGTCCCTTTGAGTTCAAAATCAGTACCTTCCTTTTTATTGGAAAAGGAAAAGTCAATCAAAACATTAGAAACTCCATCCCAGTTAAACGGTTGATGCAAATCGAAGGTATGCTTTCCAGTTGAGGATATAGAAGTGTTTTTATAATAGATTGTGGTAAAGTTGTATTCTTCAAATTGAGCATCAGAAATGGAGTCCCTGGTTGTTGCTTTCATTCTAATTTTAAATGAGCCAAGACCACTACCCAATTTGGATACATCCAGTTTAACCTTATCAATTTTGCCTGCTGTTAACCCACTGGCTGTCAATTCAGAAGATTTGTAAATGTATTGCGACCGCCCACTCCTGTTCCCGGTTTTCAATCCATTTGAAATGGTTTGAGATCCTGATCCAACTGAATAAATGGTTTCACCCGAGGTGCTGGAATAACCAATCTGTTTTTGCTGCAATCGGATGTAAGATTCAGTAGGAAGAGTCAAATATTTAATGGTTTCCGGATAAGATCGGTTGACCAAATAGCGCAAGCTATCTCTGTTTATGTGTCTTCTAAGTACAAAATTTGCCCCTGCATCCCATTCTCCGCAACCTGAGTTTGTGGGGTTACTAATCAATGCCGGGTCGCATTTTAAGGTCTGGTACATTAAAATTCTTCTATAACTATCTCCCTTTGGAGGAAATACGCGCCATGCCCGCCTATTATCTAAACCATCGCCAAAAGTTGTCAATTGAACCACTAATGTATCTTCCTGGGAAAACACACTGCCAGTAAAAAGAATAATTAATACAACGGAGAAGAATGGCCTTAATAAACTCATAATAAACTGTTTAATTCACGACGAAGTTAGTTTTATTTCTTCTGAAAAGTTATTTCATAACCCCAATCCACAATGAGGTAACTTTGCACCATGCGATGCAAACTACTTACCCTAATTCTTATTTCATTTTCCTATGTTCAGGCACAAAACCTTAGCTTTCTGCAATTCGGATCAGATAGCAGTTTAGATATCGCTACCTGGAATATTGAACGATTTCCCAAAAGAGGGCAAACAACCGTAGATTCTGTGGCTCAAATTATGAAGGCTGCTGAAATAGATGTCTGGGGCCTGCAGGAAATCAATGACCTGAATGAATTGCGAAATGTAGTCAACCAAATTTCTGACTATTCCATCGCCACCGGTACCGGGGCACAACGAGGCCTGGCTTACGTTTATAACCAAAAGCAGGTAGACGTACTCAAAGTTTATCGGATTTATGAGAGCTCGCAATACAGTTCTCCCTTCCCAAGGAGGCCTCTGGTTATGGAACTGAAATATAAGAATGATACTTTTTTACTGATCAACAATCACTACAAATGTTGTGGGGATGGGAGTCTCAATAAAAGCGATCCTGGTGATGAGGAGACAAGAAGGTTAAATGCCAATCGTTTATTAAAACAATGGGTAGACTCGTTACACCCCAACGATAATGTGATCATTTTAGGTGACTTAAATGACATTCTAAAAGATGCGGTAAGGAACAATGTATTTCAGGACTTTTTTGACGATTTGACGCATTACCGGGTAGCCGATCTTATGGTGGAAAACGGTCCCTCGCGAAACTGGTCCTACCCTAGCTGGCCTTCGCACCTCGACCACATAATTGTAACCAACGAGGTATCCAATAAATTAAACCAAAACAATTCTGAAATTGCCTGCCTGCAACCGGATACTTTCCTTGTCCGAAAATGGTCAGATTACGATTATATGATCTCTGATCATAGGCCCGTAGCCATTAAACTGCATTACAAGGAAGAGGTAAAAGACACCACCAAGGATACCGTGTCAGTTGAAAGGATTCACGCTCCAGGATTTTCGATTTACCCCAATCCGGTTAGCGACGAATTATTTATTGAATTGGATAATGAATTAATTAATGGAGAATTGGAAATTATTAATTCGAGCGGGAAATTAGTTGATAGAGTCATTGTCAAAAATCAACAGTTCAGTTATTCGACAAAAGAATTGAAAAACGGTGTTTACTTTTTAAGAGTAAAATCAAATGGTCTAGAAATTCTTTATCAAAAGATTTTGGTGAATCATTAAAACCCTAATTCTTCTTTACACTCAGCCAATGCTTTAAAACAAAGTGCATTTTCTTCCGGGAGCCCTACGGTTATCCTTAAGCAATGAGGTAATCCAAAAGCCCGCAACGGTCTTACAAAAACTCCCTTTTTCATAAGAGCGTCGAACAATTCCTGAACCTGTTCAGCGCTTTCCAGGGTAAGCATAACAAAATTCGCAAAACTGGGAACGTATTTGTAACCCAACTTGTGAAGCTCGCGGTAATATTTGTGCAATTCGTTCGTGTTGTTATGTACAGTTCGATTGAGGTATTCAGTATCCTGGATAGCTCCTACTCCTGCGGCCTGAGCAACATTGGACGGTTCGAAGGTCAATTTCACCTTCATCAATGCTTCTATCATACGTTCGGAGGCTATGGCATAACCAATTCGAATAGCAGCAATACCGTATGCCTTTGAAAAAGTTCTAAGGGTCAACACATTATCGTATCGCAATAAAGTACTATCGGGATAGTCTTCCGAAAGGTCGCAGGCAAATTCGAAATAGGCCTCATCTACAATCACGATAATATGAGGAGGAACGATCTCCATAAAATCAATAAGTTCCTGCCTGGAAATCATGGCCCCGGTTGGATTATTCGGATTTGATAAATAGATTGCTTTGGTTTTTTCTCCAATGCTTTTTGCCAACCCCTTCAGGTCAAAATTGTAGGTCGAAGTCAACGGAACTGTTTTTACATCGATCTTATTAGCCTTTGCCCATATGTAAACAGCCACAAAAGTTCCTTCACACGTTAACAACTCTTCACCCTGATTAAAAAATGAATTAAACAGGTTATTGAAAAGGGATTCGGATCCATTTCCTACAGCCACATTTTCTATCTCCACCTTATTCTTCCTCGCAATTAATCCACGGAGTTCGAGGCATGCAGGATCAGGGTACAAATGAGAATTACTCATTGCATTGGTTAAATGTTTCATCGCCTCGGGCGAAGGACCAAAGTTGTTTTCGTTGTTCCAAAGAATGGCCGTTTCCTTCAATCCATACTCGCTAATAATCTGTTGAATGGGTTTACCCGGTTTATAGCTCTTTAACTCTTCAATATTCTTAGGGATAGTTACCATACCTTTAAAAATTTGATGCGGTCAAATATAGTTTACAACATCAGTCCACTACAATGATAAGTGTGATATTTTAATATGATTATAAAGGCGCTATTAAAGAATAATGTGGGTTAGAAATATTACCTAATTAAAAAGAAACGTCATTCCTGCGTCCCGATAACTATCGGGAGCAGGAATCTAGAAATAACACTAGATTAGTTTCACTGAGCTCCTTCGTCGGTTCCTT
>PAVO01000004.1 GCA_002713215.1 Crocinitomicaceae bacterium | reverse complement strand
TCTGATCGCGAACAAGGCTTCATTTAAGTATCAACACATCGGCTAAGGCTTCATTCTAATATCGAGTATTAAAATAAGCCTTCATTCTGATCGAGAACAGAGAGCTTTAATATTAAGGTTTCACCATAATGCCTGCATCTTCAGATGGAAGCCAATAGGCAAGTTCCCAGGACCCGAGTGCTCATCTACTTGCATTAAAGCAGAGCAACATTGACGGAGTCCCAGTCTAACCTCAAATTAAATAAGACTTCGCTCTGATCGAGACAGTGGAAATCCCAAGCATTGTACAGCGCGGTATATTAAGATGAAGCCTTCATTACAATATTAGCCACTAAACCAGCGACTAAAATAAGGCTTCATTCTGATCGCGATAATGGAAACCCCAAGCATTGTACAGCGCTGTATATTAGGATGAAGCCTTCATTACAGTATCAGCCACTAAACCAGCGGCTAAAATAAGGCTTCATTCTGATCGCGGCAGTGAAATTCCGAGCATCTTATAGCGCTGGATATTAGGATGAAGCCTTCATTACAGTATTAACCATTAAACCAGTGACTAAAATAAGGCTTCATTCTGATCGCGGCAGTGAAATTCCGAGCATCTTATAGCGCTGGATATTAGGATGAAGCCTTCATTACAATATCAGCTACTAAAAACAAGGCTTCATTCTGATCGCGACCGTGGAAACCCTAAGCATTGTACAAGGCTGGATATTAGGATGAAGCCTTCATTACAGTATTAGCCACTAAACCAGCGACTAAAATAAGGCTTCATTCTGATCGCGGCAGTGGAAAACCCAAGTATCTTACAGTGCTGGATATTAGGATGAAGCCTTCATTACAATATCAGCTACTAAAAACAAGGCTTCATTCTGATCGCGATAGTGGAAATCCCGAGCATCGTACAAGCGCTGCATATTAGGATGAAGCCTTGATTACAATATCAGCCACTATATAAGGCTTCATTCTGATCGCGATAGTGGAAAATCCAAGCATTGTACAAGTGCTGGATATTAGGATGAAGCCTTCATTACAATATCAGCTACTAAAAACAAGGCTTCATTCTGATCGTGATAGTGAAAATCCCGAGCATCTTATAGCGCTGCATATTAGGATGAAGCCTTCATTACAATATCAGCTACTAAAAACAAGGCTTCATTCTGATCGCGACAGTGAAATCCCGAGCATCTTATAGCTCTGTATATTAGGATGAAGCCTTCATTACAATATCAGCTACTAAAATAAGGCTTCATTCTGATCGCCAAAAGCCATTCCAATATCAAAATAAGGCTTCATTCTGATCGTGATATTATTATGAAGCCTTCATTCTGATCGAAATCAGTAAAATAAGGCTTCATTCTGATCGAAATATTGTAATCAAGGCTTCATTACAATATCTTTTGCATCAAGGGGAAACGTTTTGTGTAAGAAGTGTTCTGTGTACGGGCCCTGAAAACGCAAAAAAGACAATTAAGGCTTCATTCTGATCTAAGCGCCGTCTTTTTAGCTGTCGATTACAACATATAAGAAGAACAGAAATGAGTAAGCACGATATAGCAGAAGTTGATACCTTTGACATATTCACATCGGAATACATGGAGGATGTAGAGGGAGATAAACCTGTCGTCTCCAATGCATTTGACCAGTTATTCATCCCGGGAAATCGAATCCCAAAGAAGATTCTTGATTTAATGGCGGATGCAGAACATGCAGAACAAACGTTGTTAATGCAAGAACCATTAATACAGTCAGTAATAGAGAAACCGTTCTGGAAAAACAAGCGACTTGCCATTGATGTTCTTGGCACCGTCTGCCTAACCGTTGATCGCAGCTTACTGGACAACATAATTGCTCACGGCACTCTGATCAACAACGCAGAAAAGTACACTCTGCGTCAAATATGCGAGCACCCAGAATTAAATATGAAAAACATTGACTGGGGGGCATACAAAAATCAGGCGAGAATTGACAAACCGCTATCAAACTCTGGCATATATTTTCATGTTCCAACAACTGCGCTGGCCAAGGCTGCCAGGAAGAAGTTGCAAAAATCATTCAGAAATTCAATGATTTCAAAACTTCGTCGGCTGCGAAACATGGAATTACGAGTCACACCGGAGGTCGATGGTGAGCTGCTTACTCATAAAACAAACGAAATTCACTTACTTGGGCATGATTATCATCTTTTGTTAGACCTAGCAAAGATGAAGGGAAACGAATATAACGCAGACACTTTCACTGATCTCATTGTAAACGTTGACGAAACTTATCTTCGTTCAATACAAGAAGACGGTAACATTTCACGTAAGAGAGTAAAACACGCATACCCGCACCTTGTTGGACCTAACTCTATTGAAGATTTCTATAAGCTTCTGGATAGCCATCAGCGCTCATATATACACAACAAAAGCTTGTCTGAACTAATCGTAACGTACTTTGACTCAAAACTAACCACGTTCGGCATCAATCGTTCTTTCAAGTTAAAGCAACTGTATAACCAGGTAATCGAAGACCAACCGAAGCTATGGGAACATTTCGGGTTCAAATTGCAAAAAGTAACGAGGCAAAACCCAGCCTTTATTTCAAATGAAGATTATCTGTTCTACCACAAGAAGACAGCTGATCGACTCAATGGATTATCAGATGACTAATATTGTTGACATTGATATGTCAAAAAGGGATCAGCATAAAAAATCAAAGGCCCCTGAAGTTTTACATGGGTTGCCGAAAGGGAAATTTGGATTCCTAATTTCCACTCCAGATACTGGTAAGAGTTACACATGCTTGAGTTTGGCATATGAAATGGCAACTGGAATCCATCTGCTAGGCCTATCAACGAATTCTGAACCGAAAAAAGTTCTATATTGGCCAATGGAAGATGGTGAAAGTGAAACTATGGAAAGAGTAATTATGCATCTTTCACACTTTGGACAACCATATGTAGAACTGATAGAGAAGAACCTTAAACTTTACAACATGGAAGATGCAATATGTCATCCAATGGAAGTGTCCACTTACTTACAAAATACACATCTTGACACCCTTATTGCTGAAGGCAAGGGTTTTGATTTGATTATAGTCGATACAATTAGAGAAGCGTCTGGCGCATGCGATGAGGTTAAGGATGATCGCGTTATTAAAATGGCCCTCCAGAAACTAGCCAAGGAAACTGGCTCTGCTGTCATTGTTACTCATCACTTAACGAAAGAAGCGGCCAGGGGTAATGAGCCTATAACCAGTATTAGTGGCTCTGGTCTTTCTGAGACGCTAGCAAATAGCCGATACCAACTACTCGTTCAAAGACATCAAAAAAAGACAAAAGATACTGAATACAGCTTATCTCACATAAAAAAGAACTACGTACCTAAAAACAAGGTGTTAACTCAGCAGCCACTGCACTGGACGGAGTATTCATTACCACTCCTTAACTTAGCGGCTTTAAGCCAGATCGAAGGAACATCCGACGCATTTACATCGACACCAAGTAAAAGAAATACAGAAAAGGCACCCGGTCCATATCGTGATTTTGAAATCATTGACTCTGGGGAACAAAGAAGTTCTGTGCTAAGACCAGAGCCAAGCGCAGTTGACTTAGAAGAAGATCCACCGGAACAGAATTATCCAGAAGCAGATTCAATTGATATGGATGCAGCCACTTTAAGTGAAGAGTCACAAGAGAAAGCTAAACAACATAAAAAAGAAACGTCTATCATTGGTCAAAGTGATATTGAAAAGCTTAAAAGCTATAAGAAAAAATCTCAAACCAGAAACAATAGATGAGCGATCAGGATCAAGGCTTGATTCTGATCGAATACTGTTTTGAAGCCTTCATTCCGATCGTCGCGATCAGTCCAAAGCCTTCAAAGATCTAAATTAAGCCTTAGAAGATCACGATCAAGCCATATATTACAAATTGAGATCAGGATGAAGCCTTTTTTTACCAACATAATCTTATAATTAAATAAGATATAACAACTCCCGCCATCGCTTATGCTCAGTTGTGCAATCACGGAAGAGATCACCTCGCTACAAGCGAGCTGCTCTCTTCCATGATTTATCTTTCAACAACCTGCACACTTTATCTAATCCATTTATTACACAACACTTATGTTGTGGTATAATCATTAACTCTTAGGGATGACAATTTAATCAAGCAAGGATGCTCAGATGGAAAATTTGTATTTGGCCTGTGATGGAGTTGAAGGTGGAGGTAAGAGTGGCACACTGAATCTACTCAACGATCTATTCACAGAACGAGGCGAGCTTTTTACGACTGTACGTGAGCCAGGTGGAACACCAATGGCTGAAGAAATGCGTAATTTAGTAAAAAGCATTAGAGAAGAATCTGTTGATCCGGTTACTGAATTAATGTTGATGTTTGGAGCAAGAAGGCAGCTCATGGTCAATGTCGTTATGCCAGCTCTCAAGAAGGGACACGTTCTATCCGATCGTTGCCATGCAGCCTCAAGAGCTTATCAGTTATTTGGCTCTCAAACTGTCACTGAGAGTGAATATGAGGCTATATTCAATATGACCATGAAAGGCGTTAAGGATATCGACCTGTTACTCTGGCTTGATGTTGATCCTAAGCTTGGTTTGATGCGTGCTAAAGGAAGGGGAGCTCTCGACCGAATTGAGATGAATGCTTTGGATTTCTTTTACCGGGCGAGAGAAGGTTATCAATCCATGATTGGGACGCCAGGGTTTGTAAGAATCGACGCCAACGTTTCTGAACCTGAGATGCATGAGCAAATAATTGATGTCGTTGGCAACTTTTTAGCGGAAAAAGAAAATCAATCTTCTCGATAGCAAAGGTTGTTGCAACAACATTTATGTTGTGCGATAATAACTTTGCTTACTTACCATAATGACTTTAATTAAAGTCATCTTTATTCCTACAGGGCTGCTATTTGGCAGCCTTTGTTTTATCTGCCTGTTTTTTTAGCCACATTGGCAGTCGCGCTTTTAGTTAAAGAATGCTTCTCACCATACCTCATAGGCATAGCTTGTGATTTCCAGCTGCCAGCATGCATAATGTTACTCATGTTCTCGCCTTGTTCAAACATGGTCTGAGTTGCACCAACTCTTGTTGAGTGGCCAGATATCGATGATACATCCCAACCATGCTTTCTAAACAGCGCTTTGAAAATCCTTGATACTTCACCACCATTCAGTCTTCTCTGATTATTTTCAATATCCCTGTAAGGTTCTCCATTCTTTTTGGCGGGCCTAAAAAGAGGACCTTTGTCTGAATACGGCATCAGCTCTCTAAGCCAAGAAATCAGCGAAAGTGAAGTTTGAGTCAGAGGCTTATGTTCACCTTTTCCATCCTGATCTGTTTTGGATGCTTCAATAAATACACAGGAATCTTTGATATCCAGGTTTTCAATGTTGATAGAGACTAAATCACTTCTACGTAACAAAGTGTCAAAAGCAACATTCAATAATGCCATATCCCTGACTTGCTTGTATGTTGGATCTATCTCATTTTCTAAAAACAAATCGGTTACTTCTTTTATTGATTCGACCTTGGCCCCTTCGGCTTGATTAGCCTTAGCGTTCGCTTTCCTAAGGGTGAGTTTAAGCGATTCACTCAATGTTTCATCTGACTTCATTGGGTCAGGTATCTTCATTATTCGTAAAAGCTTTCTGAGGCTAGCCAATCGTCTATCAATTGATTTCCTCTTGTTGTTCTTGGCAATCATCCATTCTGCATACCGAATAATTGTCATCCCTAAAGAGTCAGGGTCGATTGATAACCGTTCACCAGTATCTATGCAGAATTCACTGAAATTTCGTTTATCAGATTCAAGCGCTCGTTTTGTATTTGGGTTTAGTTTATCAAGAACGAGCCTATTGTATCGGTCGAGCTCTTTTAGCGGATCGCGAGAAGGATAAGGAGCCGGCCTTGCTTGTTTAGCTACCGGGTTCATCTTCATTAAATTTTTCCTCAGTCGGATATTTTATAGCAAAACCTTCCAGTTTAGACATAAAAGGGAGTAGTGAACGCTGTGTTGTGTCGTATTTTCGCCCGGTATCCACACCTTCGTAGAAAGCCATTATCATTGATTTAACTATAACATCGCGGTAGTAGGGAGGAATTGCCTCACAGATGACATTTAGCATTTCCAAATTTCCGATGGAAGACACAGGGTTTGCTTTATGGTATTCAGATATCGCTACATCAATAGATTCGTCTTTGGCCATTAGGTATTCGAGGACTTGCTCGTAAGTGTCCAGTTTAGCTAATTCCTTGAGACTATTTAGCTTATTGATAACTGGGGCAGGGAGCATCAAAGTAGTTTTATTGTGACGTTTTCGATGGCAATACTGGCGAAATGCGTTCTTCATCTTTGAGTATTGTTCTGTTGGCAAAATACTTTCCAGTCGTTCGACATCATTATCATGTGACAAACCAAAATCCATGCCTGCCATCAGTTTCATGTCACCCAGGTACAGCCCCAATTTTCCTTCTGACACATAGTCAGCCCAGTAATCGTCAACAGTCATTTTGCCCCCTAATAGATGTGAGTATCATCACGATTTAAAGAGAAACTGTCAAACTATTATCGCTATGATAATCGAGGCATGGCACTGATTGGTTTATAAGTTTTTCCATAGTCGGATTTATTATAATTGGCCGCGATGAAACATCAACTTGCTGAAAAGTTCTATTCTCGCGCCAAACATTTTGGTCCACCAAGCTGAATGCCCGTTACATGTAACTGGCCCTTACAACAAACACGATACGCCGATTCTCTTAACGGCAATTGTGTTTCAATGGTTTTCCAAAGTCGGATTTTAAATTTATAGACGCGAACAACCACCGAGATGAAATTAATAACTTCTCTCGCGCCAGACATTTTGGTTTAGCAAGAAAAATGTCCGTTATATGTAACTAATAGGGGTAAGGCAACGTTTATGAGGGGTAGGGCGTTCAGATTTCTGCCGTTACATATAACAAGATGAACGAGTGAGTAGAGCTCACGGGGTTTGTTCACAGATTTATCCACTGATTCTGTGCATAACATCAACAACCCCATAAGTCACAGCTACATGCCGTCAACATTTTTGGGGAGCGTGATATTTTGAAGGCGAGTCTTTAAACATCGATACTATACGGCTATCAAATTTATCAAGGCCATATGCTCCAATGTAAATTTGTTCTACCCAGCTTTTCAGCTTTGATGTTTGTATTGACGCTGAAGGGGCCTTGGATATGATTTGTAGTTCCATCTCTGGCTTGTAGCCATCATGAGCAATAGGGCATTCGTAATTGAATCCTAAAATTTTTCGGGCACCATGCTTTTCGTAAAAATGTTGACGAAGAACTCTAATCCCTAGATCTGGAGAATTTTTCTCATTTACAGAATCAACTTCGATGATAAATTCTTCAATGCCAAATTCGTTCATCATAGATACGATTGTTTGAGAAAGAAGCTTCCCGCCGTAACCTCTGGAACGAACTCTATTATCTGTAGCCATATATGCCAGAAGAGCTAACTTTGTTTTTCTATCAAGCCAGTATATTGAACCAGATAGAACATTGCCTGAACTAACCAGGACAGAAAACAAATGAGAACCGGTACTGAAGCATTTTTCTAGCTCATGTTTTGACTGCTGCTCCGAAGGCTCAATCGATCGCTCGTAAATACCAAAGAATGAATCGAATAAATCTTTACACTCAGCAAACGGGTTACTTGACAAGAAAATTTCCTCGCCAGAACTAAGAGTTATATGACGGTAAATTGCGTTGGCTTCCATGCCCATATAGTCGACTCCGTGTCATAGTCTTCAATGATTTTATCACTTTATTAACTGCGCGGATGAAAGTAAAAGTGCAACTTATGAGAATGAGATTTTAATTGATGGGGCTGTAAACTAATGACAAAGTCCGATATTGGCTAGTATTGGTCATTTGGGGCTTTTGAATACTTTCAAAAATAATGCATGATAATTTATCTTATCGTGCAACATGTTGATTTATAAATTGTTTTAATAGTTTTAGACCCTGAATCAATTTCTTTTTCGAAACCTCGGGTACGATCTAAAATCTATAATAAACAACATATTAATGGTTGTTTGTTTTTTCAGCATAAAGCAGCCTATGCACTGTTAAACCGAATAGTTTATCGAAAATTTTTAGAATCTGATATTATCATGCCGATAAGAACTACCATCAAGGAATTGTCCGTAAGATGTACCATATCGGTGACTTTGAGTACGACGAATCGACTCAAACTTTAACCTCGCCAGAAAAGCAAACTATAGAGGTGCGAGACCAATTAGCGAGACTGCTTCAGGCTTTACTTGATGCTGAAGGAGAACTCACCCCAACCAAAGATCTTGAGATTAAAGTCTGGGGAAACAACACTGTATCTGACGCAACAGTTAAAGCTGAGATTACCGCACTCAGAAAGCTGTTTGGTGAATCAGGCACGTCATTTGTTAAAAATGTCCGCTCACGAGGATATTACTTAAACGCGCCTATATCTAAAGTTGTGGAAAATGAAGATCCCAACACTAACAACCTGGCGCCGGTTGAGCAGTCAAAAAACAAATCTATATTCACCAAAGGCCGCGCAGCTTTCATGCTTGCTGTTTTCACTATGTTAGCAACCATTGCCATTTCAACAACTAATGGTAACCAGCCTGAAGACGTATCAACACTAACTCCTTCAAGTCAGGTAAAAATACCTAAAATAAAAAATTTAACCTTTGTTGAGGGTCAGGAGTTGTCCCCTAGTCTTTCTCCTAATGGAGATTACCTGGCTTTCACTTACACAAAAAAACCAAACGTATCGTTGCAAGTTACTGTCAAAGAGCTTACTGGAAACAAGTCCGTTACTTTTGATCATTATTTTGCAGCCGGCCCCAGATGGGACAGCTATGGTAAATATGTTTACTACACTACCTACGAAGACGAATCTTGCACCATTGTCCGCAGAGAGCACTTTGGTAATCTTGTATTTTCTGAGCCGGAAGATATCGCAAGCTGTGGAACGCAGCGTTCGGTCCTGGCACCAGCAGTAGATAGCAGAGATGAATGGATTTACTTTAACTATAAGTCGTCTACAAAAAGCCCTTTCGTCATAAAAAGAAAGCATCTTGTTTCTGGCATGGAGCAGCAAATAACGTTATCAACAGATAGCTCTTATGGTGACTACAGTCTTGCCTTAAGCCCTGACTCAAAGATGTTAGCGTTCCTTAGCTCTGACGCGAATTCCGTCCACAGACTCCGCATCATGGAGATGGATACAGGAAATATAAAGGAACTCCGACAGTTCAATAAAGCCATTGTAAATGTAACGTGGGACCAAGAGAGCGAGAACGTCTTCTTTATAGATAAACAGATAGTCAAAGGGATCAATGTTGATTCCGAACAGTCCTATGATGTTTATCAACTCCCACAGAAAGGACGCAGTATCACTCACATCGGCAACGACTCTTTCCTTGTTTCTCTAGGAGGTTTTTACACCGGAAACCTTGCGGAATGGGACATAGGGACCGAGTTCAACATGAAGACGGTACATAGTTCCCCCTTTAATGAGAGTGATACTTCAGGGATACCAGATACTGATAACTACATTTTCATTTCAGACCGCTCTGGAGAAAATCAAGTATGGCACTTAACAGAAAATGGGGTTTTCCAAGTATCAGATTTCAAAAACCAAGAACTGATCACCGATATAGACGTGGCACCTAGCGGAGACGCCCTACTCCTTTTAGCTGATGGAACCCTCTACACAAGGAAGTTAAGTCAGGATATGCCTATTTATAAGGCTCATGCAATGAGCTCTATTGTTAAGAATCCAATATGGTCTTGTGACAGCGATGACATCATCTATATGTCTGTAAAGATCAATGGAACATGGCACTTGGCTAAGTTTGATTTGAGCAATGAGTCAGTTGTCACTTTAGCAGCTGGGGTGACGGCCATTAATTCTGATTGTAAATCATCCAAATATTATGTAACTCGTGATGGGGTTAAAAACATCTTTGCTATTAACATTAACAACGGCAATGTGTTCAATGAGCCCCTGGTTGATGACGTTAGTTTTTCCGATCGGAAAGAATGGTCTGTATACAATGATGTTCTATATTATGTATACGATGGTGTGGTCTATTCACAGCCATTTCACACGAAGGAAGTTCGAAAGTTATCCAGCACCAAGGATAATGTGACTCAAATTGAGTTAAATAATGGACGCTTACTGTTTATTGTAAAAACCTTAGATGATAGTCACATATCCGAGCTATCGCCTTGATTTTTAGAAAAACCAACCTTCTTTTATAGTATTTAACTATCCTAAAAAGTAGTCCAAGCCTAGTTTAGAGCCGGGGCCCGAAAGGGCATGAAAGGGATTTCCCCGCATCTAACATGGAGTGGACTACTATGTCTTTATTGGCAAGCGTAATTATGTTTTTTTCGGTGACTATTGCAGAACCAGAGGTCACCAACGAGCAACCTGAAGCGACTTCAGAACAACTTGAAGTAAGCTCAGAACAACCTGAACCGGTTTATTTGGCAGAATGCAACATATTCCCACTTTGCGACGTAAAACGAAAATCGGTAACAGTTTAGCAATAAACGTAAGCGCAACGTACAACTCCCCGTAGTTCTTTTACGATTAAATTACACGGGGTCGTATACCATATAAGGCGAACCTAATTATAAAATAGGCACGCCTTTTGCAGCCTAAATCCATTTATGGTCATTGACAATTATTTGTCAATACAGGGATAAATGTAATATATTCATATTGGAATGATCTGAAAATGGAATTGGTTAAGTGATCATGAGTTAGAAGTTTGGTGAAAATATGAAGCGAGTTGACATTGTTTGCGACTCATCATTTGATGTAAGTCTCCTACTTACAGGATACGCAGGCAGCGTAACCCTTAGAGGGGAAGTCGGAAACAAAGATGTAGTGCTAGATTATAGCGGCTGTGATGCCTCGTTCGATGATTCGAACAAGGGGGAGATGGTTGCTGTCTTTTATGGCATCATGAAACTCAAAGAGCATCTCCGCAAACTTCCTGCTGACTCTGCTGCACCAAGCCGAATCAATATCTATACTGATTCAGATGCGACAATAAGAGCGTATAATAGTTTTCTTTGTGAAAAATCATCAGAGAACGAGAATTATACGCCATTTATGCAACGACTCGTGTCTGAGATGAAAAATCTCCCTGTTATCCCGTCACTAAAACATGTTTCCGCTCATGTTCCCAATCATTTGGCGAACCCAATAGAAAGTGAGCACAACAGACAGGATAAACGTGCAGTTAAAGCCAGAATCACTGCTATGCAGCATATATTCACACCAAACACTAAAAAGAGTGACTGGTGCGCATTTCTTGTCCCTGCTTACACAGAGCAGACATCTGAAGATGTGATGAAAAATATCGCCAATGCCATCGTAGAAAAAGGGAAGAAGTGCCGTGTTGCGATTGACACACCGTTTGAAAACCCTGAAGAGCACCCTTTTATTGACGCTATCATCAAGAAATTGACTAATAAGGGACTAAACCCTGAAGAGTGGCTATACATTCCACCAGGTCAATTACCTCACAGCTTCGATAGAACGCTACTACGTCATCATGTCTACGCTCAACATACCGAGCAAGAACGTAATGTGGAATATGAAAGACTGAATTCTCCCGACGGTTTCACAACCATTTCTAACTTTTCTATTGCTAGCGAACTTATTTATGGGCCACTTTCAAATGAACCCACAAAGACTGGTAGGCAGCACTCGGCTAGTGAGAGAATTTTCGATCTAACAAAAATGGAGCCACCAGAACAAGCTCCAATGTCACCAGTATCAAGATCTCAATGGCTCGACAAACTGTCAGATTACGTGATGATTTCACATAGATTCGGATTTGAACCAGCACTTCGCTATACAAATCTTATTGATGACGAGAAACCATCTCGACTCAGAGCGCGACAGCATACGTCTCTAATGGAAGTTATTCGTAGACACCAGAAGAACGATGACCCACAAGCACTTGCTGAAAGGTTAACTGATGTTCTTGTCGACTTTGGGTACCCAGATGAACCTGACAAAAAAGAGAAAATGATTCGATTCATCACTCTTTACCCACATAAAGAGCCAGGCTCCCTTATTACGGCCATTGAAAGAAAGTCAAAAACATTGGCTATGACCTTCGATGAACCAAAACTCGCCAAGAAAAATACACAAAAAGTGGCGAATGCCTTAGATCGATGGTCAAAAAGCAACAGAAGTAACGCTATTAACTTAAGCGAAGAACTTGCTAAAACAAAAGACCAAATTGCACGAGTTCGTGTTATTGGCGCCCTGCTTGAATGCGGACCTATCTTAGAGAAAGGTCAACTATGTGATCGCCTTGTTGATGAAATCGTCAAGAGTGGATTCCCTGATGTCTCTGCGTTCAGGGAGCAAATGAAACGCAGCCTAATGAATTCGAGAGAAGGCAACTTCCAAGAGCCGGAAACCTTAGCTCAGTTCTGTGTTAAGCAGGCGAACAAATTGGAACGCTTCATCCCGGCGCAACTGCGCCAAGCGCCGGACACTTCCAAAAAAAAAAGACCACCCTGCTCGACCAGGGGAAGAAATCGCTGAAACCATCGGCTCATCATACCGAAGAGCGCTATAAATCTTTTCCTTGCACTCACCATCGTGGTTTGTGATACAATCGTTTTTGTATTAAATACAAATTGCTTAGGCAGGATGCCGCGTAGATCGTAAGGAAACGATAATGCCCAATCAGTCAAATCTTGACGAACGAATTATAGATTCGCTTGAAAGCAAGCTAGTCTCCCTTGAGCGCTCACCTCAAGAAAAATTCACCCCATTTGTTGCAATATCGATGCTTTCATTGCATCCGGCTTGCTTGTTAAAGGGGTACATACCATCCCATCATGAGCAACCAACAGATAAATATCGCATTAGCAGTCCGGATGGCGAGCTCATTGACGAGTGCAATCTAGCTTCGGATGCAAGCAAGATTCTAGCAGACTTATACGAAGCAGTTTAACGTACGATTTTTACGTTAGGCTGCCGATTCTTAGCGTAAAAATAAACATAAATGTTGTTAGTGTTGTTTCTTGTTGATACAATTAACCTACAAATTATCGTTGTACATGCACACCAAACGCAAACAACAAAAAAGATGTTATTAATAAAAATCGAGCAAGCAATCCAGCTTGTTTTTTTGTGATAAGATCTTAGTAACACCACAATATATTGTGGTTTAACGGATTAGGCTAAACAATATATAGGCTAGGAGTAGTTATGAGCCAAACTATGATCACTAAGCGCAAGGGCGTACAAGAGCCTTTGCAAATCGAGAAAATCCATAAGGTGTTAATGTGGGCCAAGGAAGCCGCAGAAAAGGTCTATGACCGTCCTCTGGACATTTCAGTTTCTCAAGTCGAGCTCAGCGCTCAGTTACAGTTCGTAAATGGGATGACAACTGAAGCCATCCATGAAACGTTAATTAAGTCAGCGGCTGATCTTATTTCTCCGGAAACGCCGGATTACGACATCTATGCCGGGATCTTGTCTCTTTATCACATTCGTAAGAAAGCATACGGTGATTACGAAGTCCCTCGCCTTTATGACCACGTTGTCAAAATGGTCGAAGCTGGTAAATACGACAAAGCATTCCTGACTGATTTCACAGAAGCAGAATTCGATTTAATGGATAGTTTCGTTGAACAAGATCGTGACTTAACCTACCAATATGCTGCAATGAAGCAGTTTGAAGGTAAATATCTGGTTCAGGACCGTGTTAAAGGCACCATCTTCGAAACACCTCAGGTTCTATATGTCCTGATTGCAGCAACCATGTTCAGTGGCTACCCGAAAGATATTCGAATGGATTACATCCGTCGCATGTATGACGCCACATCGAAGAAGAAAATTTCATTCCCAACGCCAATCATGGGTGGTGTTCGTACCCCTACCCGCCAGTTCAGCTCGTGTGTTGTTATTGACACCGATGATAGCTTGGATTCAATCAATGCGTCATCGTCATCAATTGTTAAATACGTATCTCAACGTGCCGGTATCGGCATTAACGCAGGGGTAATTCGCGGACTTGGTAGCCCTATCCGTAATGGTGAAGCGTTCCATACTGGATGCATCCCGTTCTTTAAACACTTCCAAACTGCGGTTAAGAGCTGCTCGCAAGGCGGTATTCGCGGTGGTGCTGCGACGTTGTTTTACCCGATCTGGCACATTGAATCACCTGAACTACTGGTTCTCAAGAATAACCGTGGCGTAGATGAAAACCGTGTTCGCCACTTAGACTATGGCGTGCAGTTCAACCGTTTGATGTACCAGCGCCTTCAAAAAAGCGGAAATATCACTCTATTCAGCCCGAATGATGTTCCAGGTTTGTACGATGCGTTTTTTGCGGACCAAGATAAATTCGAAAAGCTATACGTTAAGTACGAAGCCGACGAGTCTATTCGTAAGCGCACAGTTAAGGCTGTAGACTTATTTGGCACTTTCATGCAAGAACGTTCAGGTACTGGCCGTATTTACTTGCAGAACGTTGACCACTGTAACACACACAGCGCATTCAACCCTGAAGTAGCGCCAATTCGCCAGTCTAACCTATGTATGGAAATCACCCTCCCTACTAAACCTTTAGAACACTCTCACGATGAGAACGGTGAAATCAGCCTATGCACTCTGTCTGCATTCAACTTAGGCGCAATCGAAAGCTTGGATGAACTGGAAGAGCTAGCTGACCTGTTAGTTCGTGGTCTGGATTTCCTATTAAGCTATCAAGACTACCCTGTTCCTGCTGCTAAAAAGTCTACGTTATCACGCCGTCCAATTGGTGCTGGTGTAATTAACTACGCTTACTACTTAGCGAAAAACGGACTTAAGTATTCTGACGGCTCAGCAAACGAACTGACTCACCAGACGTTTGAAGCTATCCAGTTCTACTTGCTAAAAGCATCAAACCAGCTTGCAAAAGAGCAAGGTGCATGTTCTGCATTCGGTGACACAACATACGCTCAAGGCTTATTGCCAATCGACACGTATGCGAAGAAGGTAGACGACCTATGTAACACTCCATTGTTGCTTGACTGGGAATCGTTACGCGCTGAAATCAAAGAGCATGGCCTACGTAACTCTACGTTGACTGCATTAATGCCATCAGAGACCAGCTCTCAGATCTCTAACGCAACAAACGGTATTGAGCCGCCTCGCGGATTCATCAGTGTTAAGGCAAGTAAAGACGGCGTGTTGAAACAGGTTGTTCCTGAATACCACCGCTTGAAAGATAACTATGAGTTGCTATGGGATATTCCAGACAACACTGGTTACCTATCATTGGTTGCAATCATGCAGAAATTCGTCGACCAATCAATCAGTGCCAACACTGACTACGACCCGATGAAGTTCCCGAATGGCAAAGTGCCTATGAAGCAGCTGTTCCGCGATATGTTATTTGCATACGTACATGGTGTTAAGACGCTTTACTACCACAACACACGTGATCACGCCAACAGTTCAGTTGACGACATAGCTAGTCAAGCTGCAAATGCAGAATCTCGTGACGTCGTCGTCGAAAAAGAGGACGAAGGCTGTGAAGGTGGAGCTTGTAAGATTTAGGTCTTACTCCCTTTGTAATTAATCAAGTGGCGAGGGAAACCTCGTCATTTAACGGAATAACCGTTTAAGTTAACGGACTAACTGAGGTAAAACTGTGAGTTATTCAACTTTCAATCAAATCCCAAATGATGCGCTTAAAGAACCAATGTTTTTTGGCAACGGCGTAAACGTAGCTCGATATGACCAGCAAAAATTTGCGGTATTTGAAAAGCTGATCGAAAAACAAATTTCATTCTTCTGGCGTCCGGAAGAAGTAGATGTATCTAAAGACCGCGCGGACTTTGCCAAGCTAACGCCAGCAGAGCAGCATATCTTTATCTCTAACTTGAAATACCAAACCTTACTGGATTCTATCCAGGGCCGTAGCCCTAATATGGCGCTACTACCAATCACCTCGCTTCCAGAACTTGAGACGTGGATTGAGACGTGGTCTTTCTCGGAAACAGTGCACTCGCGCTCATATACGCATATCTTGCGTAATCTGTTTGCTGACCCGAGTGAGATCTTCGAAGACATCGTTGTTAATGAGCACATTCAGAAACGTGCAAAAGACGTTGCTCACTACTATGACGACCTGATCTTCAAAATCCAGCTTTGGCACACTCAAGGCGAAGGCACTTACAACATTGGTGGCAAAACTTGGGAAGTGAGCATGCGCTCATTGAAGAAGAGCCTATACCTATGTGTTAACTCAGTAAACGCATTGGAAGCAGTTCGCTTCTACGTAAGTTTTGCATGTTCTTTTGCGTTTGCTGAGCGAGAATTGATGGAAGGAAACTCGAAAATTATTGAGCTCATCGCTCGTGACGAGAACCTTCACCTTGTTGGTACACAATTCATCCTGAATGCGTGGCGCACTGGTCAAGACGATCCTGAAATGGCCGAGATTGCTCGCGAATGCGAAGCAGAAGCCACAGCTATCTTCGTTCAGGCTGTTGAGCAAGAAAAGGGCTGGGCTGAATACCTGTTTAAAGATGGTTCAATGATTGGTTTGAACAAAGAGATCCTTTGCCAATATGTCGAGTACATTGCGACTATCCGTATGGAAGCAATTGGATTGGTTAGCCCATATGCACGTTATACAAATCCATTACCTTGGATTAACTCTCACCTGATTAGTGATAACGTTCAAGTCGCACCTCAAGAAGCTGAAATTCGCGCATATCTTGTTGGTCAAATCGACACGGAAGTGAACGACGACGATCTTGCGGATTTCGATCTGTAATTATTCGTGAAATGAACTCATGGCCCAGGCATTGCCGGGCCATTTTATTTTTTAAAGGACTAAAATGACTCAATACGTTTGCCCGAAATGCTGCAAAGTACAATCTGTACCAGATGGTGTTCGCGCGGTACTAATCAAATGCGGAGCCTGTGAAGAGGCCTTACACACCTTTAAACCAGCTGAGCTAAACGACGACAACATCGAAGCCTTCATTACACAAAGTGACTTACCTGTAGTCGTTAAGGTAGAGGCTCAATGGTGCGGCCCATGCAAGATGATGAAACCCGCATTCGACCAGGTTGCTGCGGAAACCGATACCCTGCTGTTCACCACTCTGGATATCGAGAAAGCGCCTGAGTCTGCGGCTGAACTCGGTATTCGAGGTGTTCCTGCTATCATATTCTTTTACGGTGGTAAGGAAGTGGCGCGCGACAGTGGACTAAAGAACATTCATCAGATAAAGCAATGGCTAGTTCAGACTGTTCAATCTATCAGTTGAGTTAAATACAAGGCCCGCAGATGCGGGCTTTTTTACTTGATTTCGAAGGTGGCGAGTTCTTTTCCTTGTTCGTTGATTGCATGTTTAAATACCAACGGCATACTTCCCCGCCCTGTCCAAAGATGCTCTTCTCCATCGTCATCAACCAATTTGTACTTGGGAGGGACTTTGTTTTTGGGGGTTTTCGCTTTTTTCTCTTTTTTAGGCTGAACACCTTCTCTCAGATCATCTATGGTAACGCCCGACTTTTCCATTGTTGACAATATGCCATCTATCTCTTTTTGCTTAGCTTCGAGGCGTGCCTGTTCTGCTTTCTCTTTTTCAATTCGTTTATCTATGATGTTTTTCAGCTTTTCAGATACAGATTCCAATTCATCAATTGTTAGCTCTTTTACTGCTGAACGAAACCGCATTTGATTTAGTAATATCGACGTAAAATCTTCCATATAACTCTCCAGTGTAACTCCAAGCCCCAATGTACCATTTAGGTGGGGTATTTAAAAATCACACATTAAATTAAATACACTAATGAATGTATGCAACATATTTATTGTTTTAAATGGAATTTATGCTATCCATTAAAACAACATAAATGTTGTGTTTTTGAGTCTGACGTGGCACAATGACTCTATTATTTAGTAACAAACAAGGTGCTCTATGCAACACCAAGAATCCGTTGCTGTGCAGCGTAATGAGCGATTGGGCTCCGCTGCTCGCATCAATATTGAAAACGTCAGCAAACTGGCGGAGATAGGCCTAGTGCCAGGACAGCGCTTCAGCGTTGATTATGAACCAAATCAAATCACAGTGCTCGTTGATGATAACGGCGATCGTGTTATTTCTGAAAAAGTATATCGTTACCGTAAAGGCAATGTCATTGGTAGCCGCCTCGATCTTAAAAATCAAAAGGTTGCTGAGAGTGCTGAAGATCAGGAAATGATGTTGGCTATTTATTCTCCCGGTAAGCTAACTATCTGCGTCTTGCCTATTGAGCGCAGAGCTCGTGACAGAGCTAAGCAGCTACTATCCCGTTTTCGTAGCGGCGAAGCATTTAGAACTGGGTCGCTGTTCTCTGGCGTAGGCATGGGGGACATCGGCGCGGAATCAGGGCTAAACAAAGCGGGTATTGCGTCAAAGCTGGTGTTCACAAACGACATTGACCCCCTTTCCATTAATACTCTGGTCGCAAATAACCCAGCATACGTCAAAGGCGTCACTAAAACTTACGCTATGGACATGCACCACTTAACTGGCGAAGAGCTTAATGGTGTAGACATTCTAAGCGCGGGCATCGTATGCAAAAACAGTAGCAAGCTTAACATTGCTCATCGTGACGAACCTGAGCGCTGCCCAGATTACGGACATCTTTTCGCCTCGTTCTTGAATGTAATGGCTGGAAATCGCTGGAGCGTACCTGTAATAGTTATCGAAAATGTTGTGCCATATGCTCAGACCATTGGATTTGACATTATCTCGCGCATTTTCAAGGCTCAAGGTTATGACTTCTATTTAGCAGATCCCGAGTCTCAAGATATTGAGACCTACAAAGGCATTGATTCACATGAATATGGAGCCCTAGAGAGCCGTAAGAGACTTTTCGCGATATTTGTCACCAAAGGTATCCCTATGAGCTTTGCTGGCCTTACAGCGCTTAAGAAAGCGTGCGAATTAACTGTTGGCGATATCCGTGAAGATGAATCTCGCTTCACAGACAAAGACTACAGCATCGGCAATGGTCTCAAAACAGCGTTTGAGCGTAAGGGCCGTCGCAACAATTTGGCGCACAACGAAGATACCAAAGTAAAAACAATCACTGCCGGACACTACAGAGGTAGAGCGGAAGATCCTTACCCAACTCACCCTGAAGATCCTACCCGCTTTCGATTTTTCACAGATTTGGAAATTGCTCGCATCAAACAGATGCCTGAAGATTTAGTCGACGGGGTTGCTGCCAAGAAACATCAAGGCCAAATGCTTGGTAACGGGATTGTTGGCGGAGTAAGCGAGGCGGTGTTCTTCTGTATCGGTGCATCATTAAAACTTTGGTATCAAGAAAAACGGAAGCGTAAATCGTTCCAAAGTGTTCAATTGGCTATCGCAGTATAGGAAGAGCGCGCTCTACAACGATTTCCAAAAAAGTTAGAGTAAAAGCCAGTAAATACTGGCTTTTTATTTGTACATCAAAGTATAAATTGGCGCCAACCACCAGCGCTCGTGATCACAGATGGTTTATGTGGCAACTCAAGTGAACCTCCTTCACCTTCGGACACCATGAATACGAAGTAAAGAAAATCAGATGGATGATCATATTTCTCGGTGACGCTATATTTTTCAGCCGGAACGGGAGATTCCAAGTCAAAATTCCCCTCTATTCTCAGGTCGTTGTGCTGTTCTTCAAGTGTGGCTTCACACAATAGTAAGTGGGACCACTTTCCATCATGCATCTGCATACCGATTGTGCAAAAGTCTTTGTCGCCCATTGTTTTTGTTTGGGGATGCTTAAAGAGCACTATAGCTGAATTGACACTGTTGGACACATCTTCCATAACGTCATCGTTTAATTTGTCCATTGAGTCACCAGGTGTAGCGACATGTGAAAAAAGATAGACCGGGACAGTTTTCCCCATGCTTTCAATGTCAATATGGAAGGATGGCGAGAACGGCTCGTATTCTTCGTCATATTGTTCGTCGTTCAGATCCCAATCGGTGAGAGCCGCCAGCGCGTTGTAATACCTAGACGGGTCTAAAGGCATACTTATTCTCATTCTGTTCTGGAACGTCTCTGCATCACCACATTCTTCTAGCAATTCCATTAATTCAGGGCTACCGGAGAACATTTGCTTCATAGCTTCAAACATCCCCTCATCACCACCCATGCCCTCGAATAACGCAGACATGTTAATCTTCCCCTCCCCGTCATTCATAACGTCTTTATCTATTCTGTATGACTTGGGCTTTCCGCCAGAAAAGGGTTCTATTGATGTGATGAGTTCCATGGATATCCCAATTGGAATATTGAACTCTTCAGCAAAGTAATAGGCCATTTGAGTTAGCATTGTCTCACGGACGTCAGAATTGTTCAGTTGGCAAAGAGTATGATTTCCCCGCTCAACACCGCTTTGTACACCGGCCCACGGTTGATTACCTACTGATTTGGCAAAATGAAACTGTGCCACTTTTTTATCTATTTTTAGTGAGTTTGCTAATGCATCGATAGAAAGTCGAAGCAATTTCGGGGTGATCATAATATTCCCTACCGCCACCAGTTGGCGAATTCTATTGTTTTAATCATCCTACCCCAACAATTTTAACGAAACAACAATCACAAAAATGTAGTTCAATCAATTTTTTCTATTTGCATTAAAAAACCCCGGCATGGCCAGGGTTATTTTGTTAATTTAAAAGGGGGTTAGCCTACGTTGTCTTTCTGCGTCTCATACCCACCAGCATAAGCCCAATAGCCCCGATCGCCAATGGTGCACTGGCATTAATTGGTGCGTTAGGGTTGTTAATGTTCAGTGTCGGATCATTCAAGGATGAATAGGTCGCCCCGCCATCAGAAACTATCCATACGCCATAGTTAATGCTTTTAGTGGTTGATTCAAATGTACTCCAGTCAGAGTAAACGCGGCGGTTGGTGCCGTTTACTTGCCAGTAGTTTCGGTGGTACGCCCCAGACATCGTGATCTCCCCAGATTCTACGTCATTTGTAAAACCGTAGGATAGTCGAGTCCAATCTGTCCCGCTTTGATAGTAAGATTGACGGTATCCGAACCAGTTGAAGAAACCCGTCGTATTTACACTGGAGCTAGTGTAGGTGTTTCGATAAGTGGTTTTCTGATAAAAAGGCTCATCTTCAGTAATATTTGAGGATGGAAACCATTTATCCATGAGTTCAAACACCTCTGCTTGAGTCGCAAATCGAAACCCTTCGAATTTACCACCTTCCCCCATTTCTGCGGCGACCTCATCCACTGACCAGTTGCGAGTTTGGTTGAGCTTCATCCACTCAATACCCGTGTCTTTATCAGTGACCACTTGAGCGTCGCCTTCTGATTTCCAGTCAGTGCGAATAAATTCGGCGGATGCTGTACCCATGACACCCATTGCAAGCGTCAGCATCACCAATCCTTTAGTCAAAATATTCATATCACCAAATCCTCCTTGATTATGTATGTAGCAATACAAGTGCTATGCCAACGATGTCAAAAGGGGAGATTTCACGTCCGAACGCTTTATTTGCACATTCTTTGCTCGCAAAGATTAACAGTGTGTTTATTTTTGTTAACGCAAAAACATGGACTCTGGGAAAACCGTCCACATATTTTACACTGCAACTTTCCGTTGATTTATTTCAATCTTGGTGGTATTATAAAGTTCTTGGTGGGCACCTGTCGGAGTGGGCGCAAAAGCGTTACGGCGAAAAACCCAATAAACACCTATTCAAAGCTACGTTTAACCGATGGCATTGAGTAAGCAATTCCACTCCCCTTACAAATACAATGCATACACGGAGAAACTGGCTATGTCAGAATTACGCGATTTATCAGATGAAAAACATTTCAAAACATTCATCTACAACTTAGATCAGCAGTTAAAAGAAAACCCTGAGCCAACGCGTCAGCAACTGGCACATCTAGTGGCAAAATCACTAGGCGCCCGTTCACTTGAAGCTTACTGGAACGACATCGAAGAAAGTAATGCTGCTAAGACGCGCTCTATCGAGTCTACAGGTTTTAATCCTGATGACCCTTCACACCAAGCGATCGCCAAGACCTTAGATAACCTTTGGATGTTAGCGTCGTTCAAGGACTTCCGCCTTGGTTTACTTGATGATGACATGGAAGGCCTGACGTTCTATACAGAGGTTCAGCGAGACTTATTCATCAATAGCTTTGATGAAGTAAGGGTGAAGTCTGAGTATTTGGGTGACGAAAAGTACCAACCGAAAAAGCTGGTGGAGTATCAACCAGATTTCAAGGAAGACTTTTACCTAACCGCTGCTCAGCTAAAAGCCAAATATGACGCACGCGTCCCGGACAATCATTCATGGAGCCAATACCCTTACCTTGGGCTTGAGCGTGATAGTTACCAGCAAGAAGCTGGTGCCGGCGACACCCAACTTGGCTACTGGGATTGGGTGGCCAACCAACTCGAAATATTCCTTGACGAAGTGGACTGCTAACGAGTGGGCTTTTGTGCCCACTTTGCCCTTAAAATCGGTAAAAATACCTACAACAGAAGTGTTGTGATACAATAGTCATCCATTTTACAACACATGGATGTGCGTATGATTCAAAAAATCAAGGCAGATTTATCACTTCAAATTGTAACCGCTGTGCTTCTAGCCGCGTTTATTTTCATCCCTGTTGGCAGCACCTCGCTGGCACAAAATGACATAATCCTTTGGTTATCCACCAACATTTTCGCCCTCGGCGGCTCCCTATTTATGAACGGCCTCAAAATGCTCATTATCCCCCTTGTTATTGGCGGGTTGCTAACGGGCATTGTTGGCATGTCAGATCTGGGTAAAATGAAAAACCTTGCGCTTGGCACAATTGGGCTCTACCTCATGACAACGATAATTGCCTTGGCTGGTGCATTGGGTCTTTCATTGTTATTTGATTCTCTTATTGGCTTTGGTCAGGTAATGCAGTTACCTGAATCCGGCGCTGTCGCTGTTAAGGAAACGGGTGGTCTCGCTGCCATGTTTGCTAACGTCATTCCGGAAAACATCATTGTAGCGCTGGTGGAAAATAATATGCTGGGCGTCATCTTCTTTGTCGTCATGTTTGGTATCGCTGCCGTCCAGGTCAGTGAAGAAACCCGTCTGGCGGTATCAGATGCAGCAAACAAGTTTAATGACATCATTCTTCGCCTCACAGTCATGATCATGAAGTTTGCACCATTTGGCATTTTCTGCTTAATGGCCAACACATTCATTAAGAATGGTGTACAAACACTGCTTCCACTGATTGGTTATGTTGCCGTTCTGCTAACCATGTTGCTTTTACACTGCTTTATCACCTATGGTGCCATTGTTAAGTTTGTTGGCGGACTAAACCCGGTTATTTTCTTCTCCAAGATGCGTGAAATCTGGCTCTTTGGCTTTTCAACCGGATCATCAAGTGCAACTATTCCCGTAACCATGGAGACCGCTGAGAAGCGCATGGGCGTCAAGCCATCAAGTGCATCATTCACTATCCCATTGGGAGCAACCATCAATATGGATGGTACGGCATGTATGCAAGGCGCGGCGACCATTTTTGTTGCCTCTATCTATGGTATCGACTTAACAATGGCTGCCTTACTAACTGTCGTAGTGACAGCCACGATGGCTTCGATCGGCACCGCAGGGGTACGTGGGGCGGGAATAGTTATGCTTTCAATGGTATTCCACCAGGTTGGATTACCCATTGAGGGGATCGCGTTACTGCTTGCTGTCGACCCGATACTGGACATGATCAGAACCGCCGTCAATCTAACAGGTGACACCGCCGTTACAGTTGCTGTGGCAAAACGAAACAACATGCTCGACGAAGATGTGTTCAATACGCCTTTGGATGTATTGCAGGCAAAAGAGGCTGAAGCAGACGCTAAGATAGCAAATACGCGTCAGGCACACGCCTAATATTTCCACGAAGCCCCGTCTTTCGGGGCTTCCCTTTAATCTTTAGTTACCTATTAATGGCAAACAACATAAAAGTTGTTATTTTTATGTCGACTTGGTACACTCAGTAATCGATTATTATGTGCAGTAGGATAGTAAGGATGTCCCACAAACAACCTGTTGATTATGATTTTTGTCGAACGGCAAAACTAACGCCAAAAGACCTGCTAATTTGGCTTGATCTTGATGGCTTACTCGACAAGACATTGGACGACCTTTACAGCTGGCAATTCTTTGGCCGAAACATGATGATCATTGATTCGTGCATCCGTATTAGCTGTGTGCACAAAGAGTTTGACCGTTGGGCCAACTCTGAAGAAATGATGTTTGATATCAGTCGCCCAGCAGAACAACGCGCATTCGTTGACTGGATCCTCGAACAACGTGAGAGTGAAACTAATTCACAGTAAAGATTAATAATCTGAGCGGAGTTCTCAGATAAAACATACAAGGACGTATTATAATGACCCCTATTCTCATCTTGCCTCGTGATGATATTGAGGCTTATCTTAAGGCATGTGGCAAACAGACTGTTTTAATTTATAACACTGGCGTCACCCCACTAAAGCCAACTCAAAAACACGTCTCATTCTCCTTTTTCGACCTGATCGACTTTGATGAAGTGCGCACATTTCTTCGTTATCAAATTACTGGCTCAATTGGACCAGTTGAACACTGGGAAAAAGTGGCTCTGAACTTTGTCGAAGAGTTTATTGATATCGCAGAGGCCGCTCGTGGTGACGATACGTCGCTAAACCTCAAAGAGACCCTCGATAAAATTGGTCTGACTCAATTAGGAGCACAAGATATCATCGACTTTGCTTTCCCTGATGGGCAAGCACGCAGATTTGAGAAGACGTTTGACGCAATCAATGCGCCATCAAAAACAACCGCTGAGCTTCCAGTATACATGGAAAGTCTTCAATATATCACCATGCAATTTTCCGAAATATGGAGCATCCACAAAGACCGCTACGAAGATGATAGCACGGCAAAACTGGCACCTATCTTCTCGGCCATGTATACCGACATCGATAGCAAGAGAAAACCATTCGATGTACTCGTGATTGAAAACAACAATGCCATGCCTGTGATGTTGCAGCGCGAGATCCCATTCATTGTCGGCAAGTACGCACGTATTGCATAGGTGAAACATGAAACCTGAACTTCGCGAAAAGCACCCGGACTACCCCTTTATTGAGTTTGGACCGGCAGCCGCCTTCTTTGAAATCGAGGATATCGATTCGGTTAATACGGTCATACTAAGCAGTGATTGGTACATGTCGATTAATGGTGATCTTGGACTCTTTTCCTATGACGATAAAGAGAGTGCACTGAATGACGTAAAAAGCCGACTTTTCAATGATTGGAAGGATTATGAACTTGCAAGAAATGAGATTTTACGTGCGTTAGATAAAGGTGACATCGAGCTGGCACTTCGATTATCAAACGGCATTGGTTATGCACAAGGCAAGTCCGATGCTATTGCAACGTTTAAAGGAGTGGTCCAAGAGGTGATGACTCCCCTTCAACCTTATAGTCGATAACGACACAAATTTGATTCAGGGATGAATATGAAAATCTTTATTCCCGTGGTGGGCGATCAACTTCGTCTAACCCACGACATCACCACCAGTGTGCGATTCGCCGGTCAAAACAAGCGATTTGCGCGAAAACTGGCTGACAGTAAGCAGTTGAAAGAAGGTGATGACATTGAGATCACGTTACGAAAGAACACCCAGCTTAAGGTAGAGCGCGTATACGTTCGCCAGGGGCCCGGCGCAGAGTTTGACAGTGTCACCTTCCGCATTGGTAAAGAAAATGCCTCTGGGTTACCTGACGGGCGATTTTTCTTGCCTATTGATGTGATAAATACACTGGATGTGGAACTGGTTCAAAATGACGTTCAGGAAAAGCCTGAAAGTTTTCGTGTCCTTGTTGAGCGCCTTTATCGCGAAGCCAGTATTGAAGAGCGTATAAACGACACCTACTTGGATACAGCATTTAGTGAATTTGACAGTTTACCGTCGGTGCTTGCTGGCAATATCACGGTGGACATCAAGCAAGAATGCTTACGCGTTCGCAAAGCAGTTAATGCGATGCTCAAAGACAATGGTATTGATAGTGTTGAAACACTCTTAATGGAAGCGAAAAAGCATATCAATGCCGATAAGTTTGCTCAGTTTGAAAGCAGGCTCGATGCGGCGAACATGTCGATGCAGCGCATTCAGGAACACGCAGCAACAACACAGTATCCCCTTTACCGATTCGAATTAAAATTCCGTAATGGCGAACCGCTGATTGCGCTTTCGAGCTATGAGCGCGGATTTCTTGAAGACATCAACAACTATGTCTTGGTAGCGCACACACTTATTAATACGTTAACTGAGAAATATGTACACCCTGTAAAAACGATCCTTAATTTGTTGTGTTATACGGGAGACAGGGATAGCTACGGACGTTATAGCAACAAACATAACTACAGCCCGAAAATGGTAATTAAGCGAAAAGACCGTGAAGGAGCGGTACTACCACGTGATGCCTTTACGGACAACGTCCTGACTCGAACAAAATCCGATGATCATGGGTATGTCTTTCATTACGAGCTGAATGACCGAACGCTCACTGTTAGTGAAATGAGAAAGGAAATTAATTCTTTGCAAAAGGAGCTTGCCCAATGAGCCGAAAACTTGCCGTTGATGAATTTGAAGACAAAACCGACCAAGAGCTTAACCAGGCGCTTGCCGAGTTAACCGGGGAATTCACCCCTATCCCTGAAGACCACACATCTGCACAAATTGGCAGCGCACTTTATGCAATTGACCCTTTGCGCAGACTGGAAGCATGTCACCCAGATTACACGGATAACTGGGAGCAGCTAATGGAACTTGCCATAGAGCACGGAGCATTTGTTTCTCCGCTGGCATGGGAGCGCTCCGAGAAGCGGTATCGTGCACAACACATTGCCCCCGGAGAAGGTGGGCGAATGACTATCCATGGCACAAAGTACATGTCCGATGATGATGACCCTGCCCGAGCGTTGGTCATGACTCTCATCAAGATTTTAAGGAACCAGAAAAATGAAGACAATACGACTTCTTAAACAGCTTCAGTACATTGCTGCTGGCACAGTGCTAAAGAAAAACGCTAAAGGTGACTACTTTATCACTATGCCTGATGAGGTGCGGGTGCATGGACCTGTGCAGTCGTCCGTCGTGGAAGTCTCTGGTGAGTTTATTCGAAGCAACCCTGACTATTATGAAGTGATCGAAGGGGAAAAGACCAAACTCATGCTCATTGACGAAGCATTTACCTTAGTAGATCCCGAGAACAAAAAACTCATTGCCTTGTTGAACCGGGCTAAAATGGCCCCTGATTACCAATAATAAAACAACATATATGTTGTTTTTGGGGGGTTGGTTTGATACAATACCTGCCATTAACGAATTAATCGAGTAAGCGAAATGACTAAAAAAGTAAAACCAAAAGACAACACCATTGCGCTGAACCGCCAGGCTCGCCATGAATACCATCTTGAAGACAAGTTCGAGGCTGGTTTGGTGTTGGAAGGATGGGAAGTAAAAAGCCTTCGACAAGGCCGTGTGAACATCACGGATGGGTTCATTCAAGTACGTAATGGCGAAGTGCATATTCACAACGTGAACATTTCTCCGTTACTTCAAGCATCAACGCACAACACACACGAACCAACCCGCCCTCGCAAGTTGCTACTGAACAAACGTGAGATCGACACCTTGGTAGGCGCTGTCGAACGCAAGGGGTATTCACTGATCCCCGTTAGCCTTTATTGGGTGAAGAATTACGTCAAACTTGCTTTCCATTTGGCTAAAGGTAAAAAAGCGCACGACAAGCGTAACGACGCAAAAGATCGCGATTGGTCACGAGAGCAAGCCCGATTGCTGAAAAAAGCCATCTAACAGAACTTGATTTGTAAGGAACGCAGTCATGACACACCACATTCTAAAAACCGATCCAAAGCTGTTCGAAGCGAGCTTTTCAGGCAAGCGGCCATGGGAAATTCGTAAGAACGACCGCAACTTTCAGGTTGGGGATTCGCTGACATTGAAAGAAACGCAGCATACCGGTCAGGAGATGCGTGACGGCGCACCTCTGGTATACACGGGACGAGAGCTTGAGTGTGAGGTGGAGTACATCTTTGAAGGCCAAGAAGCACCTTTCGGTGTTGAACATCGTGGTCTGTCTGAAGATTGGGTGATCATGACTGTCTCTCACAAACAGTAACGTACAAACTGCCCTCCTAAGAAGGGCTTACTTACAAATGGATTTGATAAAGGACACAGGACGTGACCGATAAAACCTTAGCACACTTCTTTCGTAATGCCGTTGAAAGCGGCACCACTCCTGCTGGCGCTGGATTTTACATTGGTGCAGCCATTGAATTGGCTGGTATGACGCAAACGAGCGTTGCCAAAACAGTTGGTGTCAACCCATCGAGTATTAGCCGCCTTGCAGACGGTGCACGACTCACTCCAGAGATGGCAGCAAAACTAAGCAAGCACTATGACCTTGATATCGATGTCATGTTTCAACTGGAAGCGCGCTGCTTAGCAAATATCGCTAAATCACTGCTAGAGAGCGATGACGAATAACCGGAGAATGAAACGTGGATATCAATGAACCTGTATCTATGGCGCAGAATTTTGCCAATTTCATTGAACGTTTAGGTAGCGCTCGACAAGGGAACATTGAACTGCCCGGTGTCGAAGTCGAAACCATCAAGCAGATCACCGACAGTGCCAAAAGCCAGGAAAAGACGGAAGCCGTCACCAAAAATGCCGAAGAACAAAGCGTCACAGCCTATTCTCGAAATGGCAAAGTGTCAGTTGGCACCAATCGTATCGGCGGGAACATTAGCGTATCCGCATAACAGAAAAACAACATAAATGTTGTTTTGGTTTCTTTGTTATGGTAACTTATACCTATTGAACGTTAACGATGAATGTTCACCATTAAAAAGGAACCCTAATGATGAAAAAATTACTTACCCTATCCGTATTATCTCTTGGGTTATTCGCAACAACAGCAACGGCCGTTAGCGTGTCTGTCGCCTCCGGTGCAACCGGTGCTGCGGCCTCTGCCTCAAGTGCCTCTGCGGGTGCTGGTGCAGTCGCTGCGGGTAGCTCAGCCTCTTATAGTCGCAGTGAACGCCAGCGTGATGACGCACTATCAAGCGCACTCTATGGCGATACCTATGGCGTTATCGATGGGCAAACGCCGGATAAACGCGTGGAACTCACTACTAAACATAAGGCTGGCGAGTGCAAAGCTAAGTTCATCAAAACAATCAATCGCGGTGACGAAGTTACCGTATTAAAAACGAGTCATGAGCCAGGTGGCATCATGGAGCGCTATTACATTAAAGAGCAAGGCGCTCGCTGGTATTACGCCTCTCATTTTAGTGCCATTCGTTGTAATTAATCACGCTTGGGGCATAACCGCCCCAAAATGGACTTACCATGACTCAAAAAAAATTCTCTGAAGTTATCTTTTTGCTGCTAGCAAACAGTAATGATAAGCGATCATTTGATCTGATTGTTAAACAACATGCGACAGCCCTTAGTGGCGTGTGCGCGCGTAGCTTGATGTATTCAGCGATCGGATTTGCTCTGTTGATTTACTTCGCCCCTGTGCCCGCATCAAACATCGTGATGGGTAACTTTATCCTTGTGTGTTCAGTGATTATGTTGTCATTTGGCATTTTTCATAAAAATAACACTGACGGCCAAAAACGTTTACTTATTTTACAGGGGTCGCTTCTTTACGGTGCATCATCCCTACCCTCGGATGCCTCTGGGGTGAGTGCAGTATTCATTTTGGTTGGCTACTTCTTTGCTGCATTTTTAATGGCTGCCATTTTTAGCGCAACTTTATCTGCGAGGCGGTTTTTCAAAGAAATCATTGAGCAACCAGTGTACGACCGCACCCTCTACAATTGCTACACGCAACAGCTACAAGCAGAGTCTGCCGAAGAACCATGGTACGACCCTTTAAACGAAATGTGGTGCAACCGACTGCCTGAAGACGAAGAGTTCGAACTGCGCCAGAAATTTAACGATGCGGGGCGTCTTGACGATTACATTGATGGGAAGATGGCATAATGAATGGACTAAGTGAAGACATTGTCCTAAGTCAGATCACTGAGCAGACGAAACGATTTGGCAAACAACTCAAAGATGATCTTGAGGGTGTTTACAACGTCAGAAAGCAGTATGAGATCTACTTCAAGTACACCGCCCTCATCATCGAAGCGCTACCTGAAGAAAGCGTTAGCTTTATCAATGACGCTTTCAAAGAGCACGGCCAGAGAGAGTTTTGCCGCATCATGGTAGACCCCATCCACGCCTTCTTACTAGATAGGTTATCTGATGAGTTAATCAATCTTGTTGAATTTAATAGCGAATACGGCAGCTTTATGAATCAGCTCGCGTGCGAAGCCATGAGCAAGCCTTGGTTCGACCCCGACGATGAGATATGGGCCAATCGGTTTTCTGTGGATGACGAATTTGCGCTAAAGGCGAAGTTCAAAGCCGCTGGGCGACTTGATGACTATCTGGATGGGGAATATGAGTTAACGCCGGAAGGCGGCGACCATGACTAAACGTCGAGGTCGTTAGCATCTGATAACATCAATGGTTTGTAACGGATTACACGGAAGCAAAGGATATGCACCCACAAACTTTTCACACCCATTTAACCCAATGGCATGACGCCTATTCTGACATGCTTTCACCGGAGCAATGGGTAAATAAGACGCATGAACTGGCCCGTCCGCATTTTCCCGAAAACATCGATGATGACACGTTAAAAAATATCCTTCGAGGGGCACATGACGCCGTGCCGTCGGATAGAGAGCTGGCTAACCAGATGCAACCGCTCATTGAAAGTGCTGAGCATATTCGCGTCATTGCATATCGCGGAGAACTCGGGGAAGCACAACCAAACAATGCACTGCATACCCGTCGCGCCAGCATTAGCTTTGGTTCAAAGGCGGTAGCTATGGCGTATGCAGCTAACTCAAATGACAACGACACGCCGGTATCTCCCCGGGTCATCGAGGCTGAACTCATTATTAAAAAACCCGTAGTGAACGACCCCGAAGATCCATTCATCGATGCGCTGCACCTCATCAATGTGGTTGGACGCGAACGAACCATGGAAATTCTGCGGGAAAACTCTGACCACCTGACCAATACCGACAACTGGGATGTTCAGGTTGAAGAGTATGATTTAGACCATCTTGGCGTAGATGAAGCGCTGGATGCCATGGAGAAGATCCCAGGCGCCATCGAATCCCTGTATTTGGATGGTTACCCGATCCTCGACAATGACAAGTATGTCGGCTGGTTTAAGGAAATGGGGTACGACGGTTGCGTGCACGGTGGCAATGGCGAGTCTGCACTGGAAGCTGAATACAAAATATTCCATCCAGAACAAGCCACCGTCCGTAACATCGACTGGGGACGACCAACACCACAACAGATGCAGGAGCATCGACCGCGCATTATGCGTTAAAAGAATTGCGTGTTCTCAAGGTCTGAGATCACGATATTGTGTTAAATTAGCCTATATAACGAACAACATAGTTCGTTTTCAAGGAAGACAACGTTAAGGACGGATCCTATGAAAGCAACACGACTTGCATTAGCAACTGCACTCTTGTGCACATCTGCCATCTCTTCAGCAGCATCTGATTACCCAGGTCAAGCAAATACCAGCCATCATATGGCGGTAAATTACCATTACCTGGCCGACAGTGAACTGGATGACATTGATCTGTCTGCGGCAACAGTGAGCCATGCCTATCAAATGCGTAATACCGGCGGAAACTTTTCTTTTGGCCCAGTGATCGCAATTGGTTCTGGCGCAGGTAAGTTTGAAGAATCTGGTGTAAAGCTTAACATCGACGGCATGGCACAGTTCGGCCTACGCCTTACTTACTACCCTTGTGAATACTTCCATGTTTTCCTGAAACCAACCGTGACGCAAATCTGGCTGGACGGCACGCAAAATGGTGTGGATATTCTTGGTGACGATGATACATCAACGGAATCTGGCATCACCATGGGCCTCGGCTTTGATGTCAATGACAATTATTCAATCGATCTTTCCGCTGAGAAAATTGGTGACTACGACGTGGTGACCGGCAGTGTAAGCTATCGCTTCTAAGCAAGGTAACAGGGCGCATTATTGCGCCCCATCATTTTAAAACAACCCGATCAGACTTGCCACGCCGATGGCAAAAATAAATGCACTCGCAAGTAATACAACGTAGTTTCGTTTCGCCACCCCAGTTTCAACAACCGCACGCTCCGGGAAATCCGGATGGTAATGCGCCATAACCGTTTCCACATCGCGATACTTCTCTTCATATTCCTCCAGCTCATGAAGTGAAATCGGTTTGAATGTGAATTGCCCACTTTCATAGCGCCGACCATTAATCTCATATTCGTAGAACATGTAGAAGGAATGACGTTGGCCGCCGTGAGGCTCTCTGTCTCTTGATACGCCGCAACGAAGCACTTTGGCTTCTACCGTCGGCCACCGTTCCGATTGCTTTCCAATATTGATGAAATAAAGCCCGTACGCAAAAGCTGCGATGCTCAGAGCAATAAAGAATATCCCTATAAACACAATACTTTCCATTAATTGGCAAACCGTTATCGTAACAGTTTATGGCAAGTCGGGCGGATTTTCCGCTAGGGTTGATATTGTCTTGCGAGACGTTTAGTTAACGAAACCCCATTTCAAGCACATGCTGATCGATAACATCTTGAGGGCCTGAAGCGTACTGAAGTAACAGCGTATCTTTGGGTTCACAAATAAACGGAGAAGAGACAAACTGATCGATGGTGATATCAAACACCCAGGGTTCACCATTGACGTCACCTTCGCACCAATAGTGGCCACGCCATTCTCCGTCCACCAGCACACCACAATGGCCAGAACCGCCTTTTATGGTGGCATCAGTAACATCTGTAAACTTATCGAGGTATTGCTTTAAGAACACGCAGCTGTACAAACACGCGCCACGTGTTCCATTTAGCTTAGAGGCTTTGATTAACAGCAAGAACAAGCTCCGAGCATGTTCAATATGTTTATAAAGGCTTTTTGATGACATGATATCCAAGGCCCCTTCCCGGGGCCTGATAGTGAATTATTTAAGTTTCATCTTCATGAAATTGAACCAATCGGGATGGTTTACTCGATCGGTTCCCATAATATGTTCAACCAGACCCTTCAATTCCTCAGTCGAAGCAATCGCCCCTTTGGGGTTAAGCATCGCTGGTCGCATGAGGCTCTCTACGGCCCCCTGACGATAAATCAGCAATAACGCGTGGAATCGGTCATCTGGCGCCGTTTGTTGCTTCCACATTCTGTACGTTTGCGTCTGGATGAGGTAATGCAGTGAAGCACCAGCCAAACCGTTAACCATATTTGGTTTTAGTGGCTTCTTACTGGCTTTTTTCATCAAGTGAGCCACGGCGCTGACACAATCGCCAGTTGCCAAAGGCGTAGACGCTGGTACGGTTTCTTTGTGGACAGAAAACATCTGTATCATACCCAGGTGTGGATCCACCACATAGAAAAAGTGTTTGTTAAAAGGCGTGCCGGAATTGAAGTGGTCAATGTTCCACCCATTTGCCTTCCCGTGCGCCTCTGAAATAATCTTATCAACTTCGTCTACCAATTGTTACTCCTATGACTCCACCGAGTCTTATCGTTCTTCTTCGTCGTCTGGCTCAATGTTAAGATCTTTCATCTTCACACAACTAAACGCCATGCCCGCTAATTTATTTACTGACGGAATCGCGGCTGGGTAATCATCCATCCATACATCAACATGCTTGCCTAAATTGTCACAAAACGGCGCTTTTTGCTTGCCGCCTGTAAAAATAGCTTCAACCTGATGTTCTTCCGCGAAGGCTAATACATCCGCATTTAGGTTGTTTGACACTTGCCTGATGGTAACTATGATGACCTCGTGGCCGCGAGCTGTAAACAACGAAATTAATTGCCCGAATAATTCGGGATCAAGGGTGACGGTTTCGTCAAAATCCAAACCCAAGCGCATAGCATTCTCCTACGTGGGCATTACACCCACTCTACCTGTTCAACTTGCACGATTTTTACGTGCTTGGTTTCCTGTTTTTTGCAGTATTGGCAAGTGCGCGTTTTACCGTCGTCACTTTCAAGCCATTTATGCACCAGATCTTTATGGATGGCGCAAACGCCAATCTCCATGTAACGCTGATAGAATTCCTCAGTGATATCTTCCCATTCATCGACATGGTGTTGAGCGGAGTACCAGTGAGATTCTGGATTGCGACCAGTCGAACATACACGACGCAGTAATGCGCCGAATATTTCACCGTCAATATCACGCTTGCCGATATACATCACTGGGTTTTCTGGATCGTGACCATTACCGTTATTCCACGTACCACGAAAAATACGAAAGTGGTCGGGACGCTTAACTAACCAGTCATACAGCCCCCAGCTAAAGAAATCAGCACGACCTTTTTCAGCCGGTCGTATGGCCTCTAGTTCAAAGGGTAAAACTGTCATGACATCATCTCTTTCAGTTGATTAATTTGCATTTCATAAAATGGAGTTCTAAGCGCATCCAGCAGGGATTCAATGTCGTGATATGCGTTCTCCATGGCTTGACATTGAGAGCCTTGCTTATCATCTTCTCCCTCACTGCATTCATGCAGCTCTCGTACAATAAAATCCACCAACTCAGCATCTTTACTATTTGCCAAAGGAGAGTTAGCGATGAAGCCTTTTGCACTCGAATCAACACCGCCTTCTGTCGCGTCAATTAGGATTTCGATGTTTTCAAAAAGGTATTGAGCACGTTCTAGCGCTGGTATAACGTCTAAAATGTCGCTGTATGCTTTATTGAAGAAGAAGGAAAATAAACTATCCCCGGCATCCACCTCGGGTTCATCTAACACCTCACTCAATGTGATAGGTAACAGATCGTACTGTGGGTAGTGACGATAAATGTCTGTGCGCATGTGGATCATAAGCGCCAGCTTTTCTTTGCTCACATCCACTTTGTTGTCAACGCCATCATCCGTCACAGCGGGTGTGTCGGCAGCTTGTATACTGCGATAGCCCTTGTGTTTCGTGAGGACATTCAAGATGACGGACTGTTTTAGGCCTTTTTCTTTGCAGGCTTGGTGAATTTTGGTGGCCAGTTGGCGTTCATTTAATGCTGACATAGTGCTTTCGCTCCGTGTGTACTGTCGTATAGAGAACCTCGCCAATTAACATCTCAGACGACAAACGAAGTTAGGCTTGTGTCATTAAGAATGTTGTTCACCAGAGTGGCCGATTGCAATGCAATACCCTATTGGGTGGCGAGCGGCGTGTGCGGTGACACACATTACGACTGATGGAGTAGATACGTCCTGCGCAACAACTAAATAGTAACAAAAAAGTTGTTTTAAAGTCAACACAAAAACATCATAAATGTTGTTCTGTAGGGCGGCGTTGATGCCACCCTAAGAATGATGCGTTACATGGAAGTGTAGGCTAATAGCAATAAGATCAAGGGTGCAAGTGACATTGTCACTGCCGATGAAATGCCCACGGTAAAGGCTCTTTTGATGACTGGCTTTTGCATCATTCCTGTCAATAATTGCACTGCTCGATGAGGCGATGATGCTGCAACTTGTGGACTGCACTCTTGCAAATACTGAAACCATTTTTTCTTCGGTGGTTGCTCTATGTTATCGACTAGTGACGGTGTCGAAACCATCCAGCCCAGTAACAGCGACACTAAGAAAGTTATGAGGATAGCCATGAGCGATACATTTAAAATTATCTGGTAAATTGCCTCTTCAACCTCGACAACGACAGCGTCAGCCACCCTTTTTACCGACTCTGCGTCATAATCACTCGGAACACCAGATAGGGAATGTACGGCGGGAGCAAGGTATTCCGTGTTGACCACATTTTTGGCTTTCATTATCTCAATGGCATGATAGGCAAAATATACACCGCCAGACTCGCTGGCAGCATCAATACGAGACAATGCAACGGGATCGTTCTCCAGTGCCTTGAATTTCGAAATCGCCTCGCACGATGCTTCGCTCAGTTCGATCTCTTGACAAACGGCAGCGACACCACCCTTGTTGTCAATAGCCTCCCATAGCACATTGAAGTTTTCCCTCTTTACCATCCCGGTATCATTCAAGTCGCCCAGTATTAAGCCAAAGCTCAATTGAGTGAAGAATATAACGAGCGCAACGATAGCCGACGAATAAGCAACGACAGCCGTGATACCTTCGCGAATTGAATTGATCCCTTTATTCATTATGCATTCCTTTGCGTTAACAGAATTCATTTAATTCTTTATGTGTTTGGCAACAACGTTCAATGCCAATCCGCATAAAATAATCCCAACGGAGATCCACTCCAGCCGAGTTGATTTAGGATTACCCGGTATCACCTGATTAACGATTAATCCCGTGATCACTGACAGTCCCATTGATATAAACAACAATTGCCCGTATGGAATATCAAGTTTGCTACCTTGATTGTAGTAATAGGCAAAACCAATATTGAGCAAGTAGTTAATAGGCAATGCCACTAACGACAATTTCGCCGCCAACACCCAGGCATTACCCTCAAAGTGCATCTTCACGTAAATGACGTTGATCACATGCACTAAAGCAACCGCGATGGCGATCGTCGAATAAAGCAAAACCATCCTTGTCCTTTCTTGTCAAACTACGCGTCCTTGCGCCTTTCTATGGTAACCGATTTATACATTTTTGACACAACATATTTGTTGTTGTGGGGCAATCGTATATAATCAGTTATCTACGTTATGGAAAACACGAGTATGGAAATGGAACTTCAACAACAAATCTCAGTGCTAAAAACTGGCGCAACCCCACTTAACGACGACGATTTCAATACCGTTTTCGAATTATTCAAAGAACGCATTAACACACGAGATATCGAAGGTTCGCTACTCATCCCTCATTCGTTACGTCGACACTCCCAGCTAGATGATGTAACCCACATTATGGAATCACTGCTTGAACACGGTTTCATTCGTTTCGAGTGGGTGTTTTGGGATAATGATGACGCTATCCCGTTCGAAGATTTAGAAGAGGAAGATGAGGTCTATCTCGTTGAACAGATGAATAAGTCCGAGTCTGCTGTTAAAGAGTACGAACGCTACACTGACGAATACGAAGAGCATTGCGGTCGCATCTACCATCCTGAAACCGGCACTGAAGGCTTCGATCCGCTAGAACATCTTGGTAAACAATATTATTTCACCGACAAGCTTAAAATGGATTTGCAACACGTTAAACCAACCAGCTACGACAAAGAGCAGGCTATGCGAGAACTCTTCCCCGCAGAGCTTATGCCAGAGGTTGAAAAGCGCGCCCGGGAAATTGCTATGGAACGCTTGGGATTGTAGTTCCAACATAAAAGGAAAGTGGCTATGCTTCTACGCCTCTTCACAATTATCATCAATGCAGCATTACTGCTTTCCCTTTTTCCATGGCCATTGTTTTTGTTCGCAAGCATATTTCTGTTTGATAGCCCTACATCTACCAGCAATCCGCTCATATGGTCGACGGCATGGTCAACATGGCTTTATCCCGTATTTGTTTTGCTCGGCAGCATGAAAGCATACAAGTACACTGGTGAACGAAACTACGCCACTGCACTCAAGTGGACGGCACTCAGCGCCCCACTCTCGCTACTCACATCCCTCACCCTTTTGACGCATTGGCAATAAAGACGCGCATATAAAAATCCATTAAAACAACAAATATGTTGTTATTCTTTCCTCGTGTTGGTATACTTATTCTCGATGTTTAGGTGATACGGCCTTTATGTCGCCAAGCGCACGACGGCGCGGAATGCCTCACCCACCAGGTGTCTGGTACGGCAATACGTCACAACGATTTTACGTTACAAAAAACGAATCCATGCAGCATTAATCACAATGGCCGCAATGGACAACGGGTGAACTCTGATAACGCGGTTAATGAGGATTAATCCATGCATAAATTTCAATCACAATTACGTAAACTGATCAGCCAGCAGCCTGATGGTGCCAACGCTTTTGCTAACCTTATGGGCAAATCACATACTAATTTCTTCGGCACCGGCTTAGGCGAGTCTAAACTCAACGCGTATTGTGCAACCATTACTGGCGTTAAGAATGCCAATGTTTTTAAAGCGCTTAGTGACGAAAACAATGAGGCGGCTGTTGATGCCGCATATAAGGCGCTAGAAGCACTGTGCAATCGTGCTGAAGATCACATCTACGATAACACGTACCTTGATTTCTTTTATCCGATTTTCACACGACCTGAGCGTAAGGCGTCAGAACCGACCGCAAACGTAGAAGAACAATCTGATGCGTGGCGATGCACTGACTGTGGTGCTACATGGTCTCTCGGTGCTGCTGATAGCGACGTACCAGAAGTTTGCCCTCACTGCCTAGATGAAAGCGCAGAAGATGCACCATTGATGCATGTCGGCATTTGGACGACCGTAGAGTTCGACCACGATGAAGAGCAAATTCGCATTACCCAAACCATCAAAAGCTTTAATGATGATGTCGGTGAATACAGTGAATGTGCATTAGCACCTTCAATGAACTACGGCTGGGGATCACAAGTTCGCCTCCAGGGGATGGAAGCTGATTCAACGATCCCATACAAAGCAGAGTATTTACGTGAAGATGCACTGGCACAACTTCAGTCATCTGAAGATAAGCGATTCACAACGGTTGCAGCAGACTGGGCAAGGGTCACGGAAAACCCAAGTATGTATAACATTGAAAATGGCATGGTTAATATCCTTCGCGCTATTCAAACCATGGAAATTGACCGCATCATCAACGCTATTGGCGTTAAACCAACACCCGAATTTACACGTCATCAAAGCCAAGTTTGCTTATTTGATGGCTATGTACCATTCATCGAACTATAAGGGGAAACACGATGGAAAACTTTACTGCACCTGATTGGGCTACCGCAAAGCAAAAAGAAGGCATGGATCTGTTCGCTCGCATCTTTGCTGATTATGATTACCACTTTGAGGTGTCATTTAAACCTTATGAATTCGACACTAACCACTCGGACTATTTCGTTGCTACCGTAACGTGGCGCTATGGTTCTGATATCAACAACCAGAATGAACAACGCTCTCACGACATGCTAATTGGCTGGAATGTTCAGCAAACATGGAACGCGGCCGGCGAAGAGCTGATTGAATGGCAGCTTGTTTTTGGTGACGACGAAGAAGCTACTCGTACACTGAACGCTGAGAATGTGTTTACCGATCTTTCGTTTGCCATGATTGGCATTACCACGGCTATTATCGACAAGAAAAACAAATGGTCTGTGAGCTTTACACCTAATGACTTTTACGGATTGGCGCACAACGACATTTTAAATGACGACCAGCGCGAAGTTATCTGGGGCAACCTGAAGAAAAAAGTAGACTGGGACGCTGGGCTATCCTACGAAACCATTAAGCAGGCCATCGAGCGATTCATTCAAGATCGCCTTGAGTTTCAAACTGACGATTACGGCATCATCCGTTTCGATGAGAGTGACTATCAATGGAAAAACGATGATGGCATTCAATTCATGATCAACTGGGAAAATGACGGTGCAGAAATCGACCCTGATGAGGGACTAACGTATTTAGCTCGCATGGACGATGAAAACCGTTTTGATCCTGTATCGGCAATCCAAGGGGAATGGAAACGCGCCCCTTTTAAACAGCAGCGCGCTGCCTAACATAACACCGGAGGTTATATGACAATTGAATTCACACCCGGCAACGTCGAACGTGACGAACACGGATACTGGACAGATCCGCGAATCCCTCAATGGGATGAGAGTGCCAAGTCGAAAGATATCGACAAGTGGTTTGAAGAGCGTAATCTTGGCTGGCATATCGACAGCCTTGAAAGCTCGGGTACAGAAGAGCAAAACGAACGTTTTGGCGATGGTGAATGCGGGATCCCAGACTGGGAGCCAAAATGCGACATTGAAGGCGCATTCTTATTGGCCATCTATGACACCGAAGACGGGCTTCGTGCGCTTTTTGCTTACCCAAAAGGAACATCAACCGTTCTCAACACGCCAGACGGTACAATTGCCTTTCCGAATGAGGTTGCCAAGTAATGCCTCACCAGGTATTGATTGACGGGGTGCTATACGCCCCCGTTATTAAGAGCAAATCTACCCGACCTGACGAAGATCCGCCAGAGCATGAGTATAAGTCACCTGAATTTACCATTGGTGATATTAACTCTATGATCATGTTGGTCGTCTCGGATATGAAACACCATCTTGAACCTGAGCGACGCGAATTAACCAACGACAATTTACGTCATGACTTCTATCAGCATGTTATCCGTTCACTCTTTGACGAAAGCACGTTTGCATACAGCCATAAAAAAGGCGGTCAAGATGGTCAATTTATTAAAGGGTATGTTCGTGATGTTTGGTCTTACCTCGCTGATGCTTACACGCTAATTCACAACACTGACTTGGTCGAGCTGGCTAAAAACCTCCAGTTAACGTCTGAACATGAATAACTAATTTAAAAACAAAGTTAAAGGCTCAAGATTCTGTTTTAACTAAACATTTGCGACCTTTGGCTTTGGTTTTTATGTTTTTAAACCACATTTCATCTTATTTTATTCGCCCCACCCACCTCTTTTTGGTATCAATGCGCATACGATAAAGTTGTACGCACAATCACCCTACCCTCGCTGTATCCCACGGATCCCTTGAGCTAGATCGTCGCTGCTTATTTATCAAACAGCAAAATTGTTATACATCCTTAATCTATAAAGAAAATATCTAAAATTAAAACAACATTTTTGTTGATTTTGTTGTGTTGTTTTGGGATACTATTATCATCTTGATAACGGGGAGACAAAACACAAATGGCACAACGCATTGAATTTTCCGGTTCGATTACCGTTCCGGCAGGTGTAACAGCTGAGCAAGTTGAAACGTTGCTTAAGAAGCACTTACCGGTCGTGGATGAAGCCGGTGCAAAAGAAGGCGAAATCGCGGTTGATTACCTTCGTACGGAAATTAAATCGTTTCGTCCGATCGCCAGTGATGAAAGTGTCGTGACATTGAATCGCCGTTGCGATGGCGTAGTTGAAGAAGATGTCGACTATGTCGTGAAAACAGAAGATTTACAGGAAGCTGTCCAAGACTCGGATGGTGACTTGAAAGCGGCGTTCGACAACCTGAGTGACAACGGGTTACTTGAACGCATTGATTGGTCAAGTTCTGTAGAAGAGATCACCGAAGAACACGAACGAACGGTGACCTGCTCAAAATCTATCGAAGAACTGACTAACACTGAATTTGAAGATTAATTGCAGTATTTACTGCCTATAACAAGGACAATGAGATGAAAACAAATCGTTCTCTGAAATTCGCTACTATCGCCTTGGTTGCACTTGGTTTATCTGCTTGTGGTGGCGGCGGAGGCTCTGACACTGTTACAGAAAACGGCACCCCTTCAACGGGTAACGGCAATGGTAACGGTGGCACAACAACCCCTACAGCAATGACCGGTAGCATTGATCAATCTTCGGCTTCTATCGCTGAAAATGGCTCTGCCGAGTTTGTGATCACGACAAAAGATAAAGATCAGGCACTGGACGTTACGGTATCAAGCCAACCATCTGTGGGTAGTGTTGACTATTCCGTCAGTGGTGACACTGTATCTATCACTTACACTGTGGGCGATATCACCCAGGCATCAACCGGCGACTTTACGATCCAGGTGCAAGATAAAGACGATACGCTGGAGTACAGCGTAAGTGTCGCTATCGAAAACACCTCTGCCGAAGCGGTTATTGCACAAGCGCAAGCGCTGATCACGACCGTAGAAGCCCAATCATTCACCAATGATATCGAGCTGGTGGGCGAATCTTATGTCGCACTACAGTTTATCGGCGGCGATATTGACGGTGCAACAAAAACTACGCATACAAACAAACTTTCGGATGCCGTTAGTGCACTGAAAAACACACTGTATTCAGGTAATGGCGCACTATCAAAAGATGCCCTAAGCGACAGTATTACGGCTTACCAAAACGGCTCAAAAGACGAAACAGCATTGCAATCAAGCATTGACGATGTCATCGCGCAGGTCAATGAGCCAGCAGCCAGCTTACTCGCGGTCATTAACGAAATTTCGGAAGCATCAGGTAATACGCCAGCGCTGCCGAGTTATAAGGTGACAGTTTCTAGTGAAGCAGTGTCTGGTTTCATTGGTAACAGTGACTACGGTCAATGGGAAGGCGAAACATGGGTGTTCGCTGACAACTACAGCATCGTTGAAGATGCAGCCTCAACCCCTTGCTTTCAGTAATTGAACGGTTAACGGAGAATCATACTGATGAAAATGAATAAAATCGCACTGATCACTGCAACCCTGACGTTAGCCCTGTCATCGGCCGTAAGCGCAGAAACATTCGATTTGGTGGTAAAACACCAAGGCATCGTTAAATCAAGTTCAACCAGTAGCGTTGATGTAAAACGTGCCATGAACAACGCGCTGGATAATGCGCAACTTTCGGTCTTAAATGCCAATCACAGCATTAGCGACTCGGGCGAATACAGCTTTATTACGGTTGAAGCAAACAGCCTTGATGCAGCTATCCGCACCCTGTCTCAAAGCGAAAGCTTCTCAGATGTTGACGCCAACATTACGGTAACCACCGATAAACCATTGCGCTTAACCTATGGTTACAATGTGGGTGAAAACGGCCTGACCGATGCGCCAAACGATCCTGAATGGCGTGAGCAGAAAGACTACTTTGCACCGCTGGCGCTTGGTAGTAATCCTTATGGCGAATTCTACACTGGCCACGACATCACTGGTGTATGGGCAATGTTCGAAGAAGCTGCCAGCAAGAAGACCGTTCGTGTCGGCGTAATTGACGGTGACTTCACTAAGCACCACGACATCAATTGGGCAGACGAAGGCATTGACGTTTACTGGGGCGATATCGACAACGACCCTTATGTAACCGATGCTGAACTGAACGATCTTAACTGTGGCTCTCACGGTAACGGTGTTGCCAGTGTTATTGCAGCTTACACCGATAATGGTGTTGGTATTGCTGGTGCCGGTGTCGATGTGGAAATTGTGCCAGGTCGCGCTCTGTATTGTGGCACAGGTGATCTTCGCTTTGCCGATGCCGTTCGCTGGATGGCGGGTGATACTCTCGAAGGTGCAGCTGACATCTCTGAACCTGTCGATGTGATCAACATGAGTTTAGGCGCACAAGTTGACGGTGGTTGTACAGCCTATGTACAAGACTCAATCAACTACGCGGTTGAACGTGGCATCCCGGTGATTATTGCTTCGGGTAACAAAAACATGGACACCAAAGACTACATTCCTTCAGGTTGTGACAATGTCATCACTGTTGGCGCCAATGATTGGGCCGGTGACCGTGCCGAGTTCTCAAACTACGGTGACACGCTAGCGCTATCTGCCCACGGCAAGGAAGTGGCTGGTTATACCGCCCGTGCGACTGAAGATGAGGCGACCGTTGGTATCTGGGAAGGCACATCTTTTGCCGCCCCACTGGTAACCGCCTCTGTTGCAAACGTACTATCTCAGGTGGAAGACTTGGATGTTAACGAAATCAACTTCCTGTTGCTTTCAACAACCAATGCCTATCGTGACGGCTCAACGTGCCTGACGGATCCAACGCAGTGCGGTGTAGGTACACTAAACGCAAAACGCTTCCTTGAAGCCTCTATCGCCTACAAAGCGGGTGAACTAACTTACATTCGCCACGCACTAGCAGATGGTGGTTCATGTGTTGCAGCAGTGGTTCAGCGTCAATTAGGCAATGCCGTAACGACCTGTGACCTGTACGAAGTGAACATGAATGCATTTGCTGAAGAAAAGGCCAATGTGACTTACACAATGTTCCGTGTTGCAACGGGTGGCGAATTGGTAGAGGGCGGTAGTGGTGTTGAGACCTTTATCAACGCAACGTCTAAGCCTAGTCAGCTAATGGAACTGTCTGGTACTGATCTTACTGGCTACGACTACGGTGTTAAAACCTGTATCGATGGCAAGTGCAGCGACATCATCACGGTATCTGTGGATGCTACAACGGGCGCATCATGTTCTAACTAAGGCATGACCGCACGGTAAAAAAAGGACGCTTTATAGCGTTCTTTTTCATTACTAAATAACAACTTATATGTTGTTATTGAATTGTCGCAATGATACTATTTATGTACACAAAAGGCCTGATTTCCGGCTTGTTTTCCAATTAAAATAAGGAAGAGTGCATGAGTTGCCGACTCGTATTGTTTTTGATAGCAATACTCTCTTTTTCAGCTTTCGCTGAAACCACGATTAAGATCCCTTTGATGCAGGATCCAATTTTAAAAATCACCTCCACCGATGAAAGTGTCACTTACATTGATGAAGCCATAGATATGTCATGGCGTTCTCAAGAGCATTTAAGCTACTTGGGTGTGCCGCATGACCAGGATTACTCTCTTACCGTTTATGACAACTCCGGTAAGATGTCAGTATGGAGAATCGATGCCGAACAAGATATTGTTCTGGAATTCGCTCCAGGTGAATCACCTAAGCACTTCACGTACCTCCCCATCCTAATGGGTGGCACAGTAAATGTCATCGATGTCGAAACGGATGAAGTGATTTACACGACCAAAACTAAAAATGATGGTTCATGGCAGTTTGAATACACTGGCAACATTGCTGATCTTCCTGAGTATGTCTTAATTGATATGGTTGGTGGGCTAGCTATGGGCAAACCTCGTGACCCAAGCAACAAGATGATGGCTTATGTGCAATCAATTGATCTTTATGCAGGAAGTATTACAACATCCATCTTCACAACGGCTGCCTATATGTCTATTTCTGAAGATAAGCACCATTTGATTCATGAGGAATTTATTGATTATTACCATCTCAACAACAGCAAACTTATTTCATTTGGGTTTGAAACTAACATACCTCATGAAAAAGCAATTTACTTTAGACAAGCAGGTGTTGCGGTGGGTAATGATTACATAAACTCTGCAAGCGAGTTTATTGCACCTTCATTTAATGAATTTAATGAAAGCATGTGGGATGCAATGTCAAACATGAGCAATAAAGAACAACGTGATGCATTTTCAGGTTATTTCTCAACACTAAACGGATGGGGGCGCGCTGAAGAAAAAAGAACATTTAGGACAACCTTCACCACTATTGGTGAAGGCTCAATAAAAATTGATGGCAATGATGTTGATTTAATTGATGTATCAAACGGACAGGGGTTATACCGTTCTAAAGAGTACGTTTTTGATAAAGAAAATCCCCCTATCATCAACTATGAAGATAACAGCTACAGTTCATTCCAGCACTGGAATGGATGCATGGAAACACACAACAAATCATGCACGCCAATAAATGATAGCGGCGGCAACATTACAGCTGTATTTTCAAAAAAAAGCAAATCAGTGAACAGCACCCTAATAAGGAAAGAGTACCTTGAAGATTTTTTATCTATAACTAATGAACGTTTGTCATTTGCTGGAAATACAGAAATAACTACAGCGAACGCTTACTTAAAGCAATTGTCTGTAGCTACAGACTTGTCTACAACATACTATACTTTTGATAATGAAAAATGGTTTTCCGTCACAAGCAAGAACATACCTACTGAAGAGACGGAAAAATCAGACATTTCCTATTACTATGCTGATATAGTATGGACTTACGAGAACCCAAAAGGTCAGCACTATGATGAGCACACTGAGAACAAAACTAACCTAGATCTTTGGATTCAACTAATGGGAGAGGATGAGCCTTACCAGGGAGGGTATGTCATTGATATTGGCGAACTTCAACCAAACGATGATGGCTATATCGCTCGTGGGTTTGTTACAAATGAAAGAAGCGAATCGACAGATTTAGAATTTGTAAAAATCAAGAGCATATATCCTTCGGAAACGCTTTCAAATTTAAGATTAGCAACACCATCACTTTGCGCTGACAAGAGGTATACAAAAACAAAAGCATCAGGGAAGTCAAGTTTGGATGGCTCTGTTTCGGCTAGAGTGTGCGACCCTATACTAACCCATGAGGAGGTAAAAAATGTCCAGTACGGGGTGGTTAGTTACAAAATCCATAAGTTAGATGTTGGGGGGAAATTAATCCTAAACGGGACGGGTGGCGGAGAGATTGTCATCCCAAAAAAACTTGTCGACGCCTCACCATTTGTTCGTGCTGAAATGAGTTTAGATAATTTCACTCTTGATTCAGATTTTACAATTTTTATTGAAACTTTCACAATCGGGCCAATAAATATTACTCCACCAATTTTCAGCTCCAGAAAGAATAAATTTATAACTGATGTGGCATCAGTCTCTGGAACCGGGTATTTATCACTTGGGTTAACTGCTGGAGTCGGAGTTGACCCTGTAGCATACCTTTCTGCAAGAATAGGGCTTTCTGCGACTGGAAAAATAAAGCAGATGAACATAAAAGATCTTGATTCATGGAGAGCTTGCGGTCAGTACGATGATATTGTGATTGAGTTTGGTGGAGAACTCTTTGCTGAAGGGGCACTGGTTTTGGGTGGTGATAACCACAATATAAAATTAACTGCGCCTTCTCCATATACCAAGGTTACCCAAATTACAGCTAGTGAGAATCAAGAGATGAGTGCTAGCGAATGCTTAAATCCATCACTCAATGTAACCGAATTGCAAAACAGCATTTCGTATGTGAAAGGCTCAACTGAGCTGCCTACATCTGCGCAACTCACAATCAAAAACGACAGTAAATTTAAGGCCAAGGTAAGCCTTCGTTTTGCAGATAAGTTGAGAACTTCAAAGCTTATCCATATTTCAGATTCAACTCTTGATTTGGGACCCGGCGAATCAAGAGTAATCGTTGTAACAGGCAAGCCAGAAATGATGGAAACAGCAAAAGTTGGTAGCCATAGCACTACAATTGATATCTATTCAAGTTTTGGAAAAGGTTTTGGACCTCATGCTGAAAGGTATATTTCTAGTGTTAGTGTCGGGATACAAATTCAGCCTGTTGGTTCAAAGAATTATCAGGTAGTTAAACTTGGTTATCGCCCATATGTAACCTACGAAAAAAGGGGCGTATTTTATTTCCGTGGTGTTAATGCCGGTAAAGGTTATCCAATTACATCTTCTGAGATTAAGCGCAGTTCCGCAAAAGTATTTTCTGATAGGATTGGCAGAGTTGTTAACCCAGATGAGATTGAATTATCCTTGCTTGATCATCATGGGAATGTTTTATTAACTGAAGCAGGTCGCAAATTCAAAGTGACAGGCCGTCATGAGAACAGACGTTTTTATCTCTATGCCCACATGCCGGAGGATGGACCCCTTTCTGATGCTTCGCTTGGAATTTCTTCACCAGCTGGTAGTGCTGGCGGTAGTAAAGGTCACGTCAGTTATATTGGTGACTGCTCATGCACAGATGCTGAAACTGGAGAAAGAATATTTAATTCTGTCAATGGAACTCTTAAATGGAGTCATTACAACACTGTTCGTTATGATAGCAAAATCGGCAAGTGTTACTTGCCTGACGTAGCTGCAAGCAACCTTAACTATGACGGCTCTTTTACCACCTATGTTTCGAGCGACATTAGCTCTGATTGGTTCGACATAGATGGTCGAACAGTCAGATTTCACAGAACGAGATCCACAGCTAATGTAGTGATAGGAAGTTGTACTGGGAACTTTACTTTTAGCCGCGCATTTGGCTACTGAAGACAACAAATGTGTTGTTTTTAATGTTGGCGTTTGGTATGATGGCTCTACTTTTTTCAAGTGGAGTCACCATGTCAAAATCTTACAACCTATCATCTGACACAGCGTCTGCAATTGTGGCGTTACTGGCAAGAAACCTTGTTCCTTTCAACACAGTTATTGTTGATGGACCTACCCCAAAACGACGTGTGGTCGTCAGCGTTGAAGATGACTACGAAGCTCAACTCGTGGATGCAGTTCGCCTAGTCCAAAAAGCGAAAGAATCCAACATTAAGGTCGTACCCAACACGGACAGTGACGAGCAGTTAGGCAGTTACATGAATGGCACCCTTAGCAACGTGGCGCCAGGCTTAGCACTGACCGTTCAAGTGTCACCCTCATTTACCCGTGAAGCGATGACAGAGAGCGAAGCAGAAGCCCTCTTCCCTTCAATGTTCCTGCCACTGTCAGCCATGGGATGGGATGTTTTTTTGATCATGGGTAATGATACCGAAAATCCGATTGAAGCGTAGGAGCGAGTTTATGTCATTTCTCACAAGAATCGATGAGCAAATTGAAGATCAGTATCACGAATTATCCGGGCAGGCATCTGGTGAAGCCTTGAAGGTGCTTCTTGAAAGCTGGCATAGCGCAAAATTTGCCGCTGGCGATGCAAAATCAATGATCGATGATATTGATAGCACAATTGGCCATTTAATTGATTTTCGAACCCGATTAAGCAAGTCTGTTGAAACAGGACAGCCGATGCAGAACTCCGGGCACTGCGCGGCAGAAACTAAAGAACTACTGAGTTCTAGTTGGTATGGTGGTGAAGAACTTGATGTGAATGTCGCATTCTACAATGAAAATTCTCAGAAACTCATTGGTGAGTATGAATCAGTAACATTCGAATCAGTGCATGGCCATTGGTGGGGCAAGCTGGTGGACTCGGGCTTCGCTAACCGGCCTCTTCGAATTCTTGATGTCGGCGCTGGCGCTGGTCGTGATAGCGCATTTTTCATGAACGCTGGACATGATGTGCTGGCCATTGAACCGGCAGATAAAATGCGAGAGCATATTAACGCGAGATACCCTGAAATCCGCGTCATTGGGAAATCTATCCCAATGAATCAAACTTTACCAGGCAACCCTTTTGATCTCATTTTGCTAAGCGCTGTGTGGATGCATATTCGTCCTGATCTGCGCAAACAGGCATTTGACGATTTAGCTACTCACTTAACTAAAGGCGGCAAGATGGTCGTCTTCCTGCGCCATGGCTCATTTAACGATGGTCGTCAGGAGCACCCCGTCAGCATGGAAGAGTTGAAGGGTTATGCTGCTGCGAATGACTTATCGCTGGCCACGTCTAATGAAGGTCAAACTGATGTGCTCGGGCGAAGTGATGTTTATTGGGAGATTGCGATTCTTTCTCGACCTTCAATTTAGCGTTGATGAAATGTTCTCGACATCTCACTGTGCTTAAGCGTGATATCATCAGGTATCACGCAGCTTTTCAAAGGGAATTGATCATGAATGCCATTACACATGCCACTGGATGGGGTGACGGGATCACACAATCACCTGATTGGGAAGTCTAGTTGAAATCAAATGAGTAACCTGTACGACGGCATTCCGCTTTATCATGGTACTGACAACGTAATTTCCTCTATGGAGAGCGCGAATAAAAGTGTACCTGATTATCTCTACGTAACGCCGAACCCTCAGTACCGTTATATCCAATCGTCTACACATGCCTACCAGGCGAGTATAGCGATTGAATCCCCCTACTTCACTGACAACCAGTCACTGATAGAGAGCCTTCGCAGCAATCCAGAACGGCGCGAGTTATTGCGTCACCTTGGCTATGACTCGATGGTGTACAATGACCGAAGAAACCCTCTTAAGGGGGCGTCTGGTTGGGGCGATGATGCCGCACAAATCGTATTGCTTACCCCATCGAAAAGTGTACTTACATGGAGTGACGTTTCTGAACAACGAAACGAACTGAAAGCCCCTTCAATAGAGCCAACGCCACGCTCTGCGATCATTGGCCCTGTTTTTCACGCCACCACGTCACATTTTGCTCAGTTTGCACATGAAGCATCGACTGACATTGGATTTCATTTTGGTTCACGCAAAGCAGCTAACCAAAGGCTTGAGAAAATATACGGCACACCGGAAATTCGTATTGAAGAAAATACCGCTAGCCACAACGATGTTCTTGCCGCTAGGTTAGAATCAGGCGAACTTTCTGGTGAGCCACACTACCCCGTTCTACAGCTGCTGCTCAAGAAGTTAAGCAACCCTAAGCCAGATCTTGAGGTAACCTTATCCAAAATGAGCATCGATGAACTTGCCGACATCAGTCAGGAATACATCAACAAGCCAGATAATGCCAACTATCAAAACCGAATAGAAAACGCCCGTAAGGAAGGAACCTACCGCCTTCAACTCGACGGTGAGACCATCGCAAACGGGTTAACCAAGAAAATGGCCAAGGCATTAAAAGAGACTGTAAAGGCAGGAATGTTCAAAACGGCATACATTACGCTACATCGCCCCTTGGAAATAGATGATCATGGCGTGTGGCCCGCAGAAGATATGTTGAAAGCATCCGTACCATCGCCACAGCAACGAGACGCATTTTACGCCCTCGATAACGACGAAGAACGTTATGCTTTTGCACGACAAGCACTCATCAACAAAGGGTATGACGGACTTGTGTACAAGAACGCCGTTGAAGACGCTGGCAGCACCTCTTACGTGGCTTTTTCACGTGACCAAATTCGAGTTGAACCGCCCCGTTTACCTGCACTCGATACGCCCGAACCAGCACCTGAAAGCCGACCAAGAAACGCTATATAACCCTTAAATAAACAACATAAATGTTGTGAATTGTGTTGGTGTTTGGTATAGTTACTACATACCGAATCAACCAGACATGCAAGGGGAAACACATGAAATTTTGGTTAGCACTTATTGCCGGCGGTTCACTATTGATGGCCTACTCAATGAACAACCCTAACAACTTAGGGGGCGCTATTGCCGATGCCCGCACCAAAATCCTGCAAAGCCGAATGGAGCGCGTATATGCTGCCACAGGCAACGCAGGTATGGTAATGGGAAGTGATTCAGTCCGCGACCACATTACTGGGCTTCGTGCGATTGTTCCTCAAACTTGTCTGGCTGGTCATCGCATCTTAGATCGCGAATACAAACAAAATTCATCATCTGCACCCGCTCCAGAAAAGAATGCGCAGATCACTCGCCAAGTTAACACACTGTGCGACCTGTAAGGTCGCCTAACTGAGTCATGAATATGAAACGTAACTTTATCACCCGAGTACATAGCTACGCCGTTAAAGTGCTTAAATCAGGTGCTTCTCGCGTTTACATCCAGAACCGTGAAGCATTACGCAACAGTAGCTTGCCAGCGAACACTCGCGTTAGCATTAAATACAGCAAGCACCGTATCGTGATCACAGCCGATGAAAATGGTACTCACAAGATCATGGATACGGGTCGTGGCGAATTGTTTGAATTAAAGAACAAGGCGACTGGTGAAGCTCTCGGCGCCGTTGATGCAATCACCGCGACATTCCGCAAGGGTAAAATAATCTTGACGCTACGTCGCCAAGATCAACGTCGTCTTGAGCGTGAGAAAAGTATCATTGAAGCACTGTGTGCAGGAAAACCTTTGCGCACTGGCAGCTTTTTCTCTGGTCTTGGCATGTTGACCTATCACCTGAAAAAAGGCCTAGAAGCGCGTGGTATCGAAACAGAAATTGCGTTTGCCAATGATCTAAGCCCACTGGCCATGTCATGTAACCTTGAAGCTAACCCAATTTGGGACAAGGCAACGTCCGATGCCACCGCCATTGTCGATGAGTTAGGTCAAATTCCATTGGACCTGATCCCGCAAATGCACGTAGTGGAAGTGGGTTATCCTTGTGTTGCACAAAGTACACTATGCGAACCTGATCTTAGAGACACCAATCATCCAATTGTAGGCACCTTGTTTGTGGACTTTCTGGCCTGCATAAAGCAGGCAAACCCTGCGGTTGTGATCATTGAAAATGCACCGGCTTTCGCTAACAGTACAACACTGGATTTTATCCGTCGTGAAATGAAAGGTTACCGTTTATCAACGGCAAACTTCAACGCACATGACTTTGGTGAAATTGAAGGCCGTAAACGCGCCTGTGTGGTCTTGGTTAGTGAAGGTCTACCCGAGTTCGACATTTCACAACTTAAAGCCCCTGCGTCGCCTGAGCGCCCTTTATTCGGTGATTATTTAGATGACATCCCTGCGGATTCAGATAAATTCCGATACATTGACCATTTACACCGTAAAACGGCAGATAAGAGCGTGAACTATGCCAACACTGTTCATGCCCCAGATGCGACAAAGATTGCCACTATAACTGCATCCTATGCGGCTAAAGCCGGTGCGCCGTTTGTCGCTCACCCAACCGATCCTATGTTGCAGCGATTTATTGAGCCGCATGAGCACGCAAGGATCCGAAAAATACCTGCGGCACTTGCTGCACTCATGAGCGACATTGCGGAAGGCCGCCATCAGTTGGTCACTAAAAGGGGAAGCAAGTCTGCTGTACATCGCTTGCTTGGCAACGGCGTATCAGAAAAGGTTTGGCAAAGCATTGGTGACTTCTTAGGTCAATACTTCGCTCGATTGAAACCGCAGAGCGCACTACCACTCTCATTTTTACAAGCCGCGTAAAGCGGCAAAGGTGACACCATGGAAAAAATTAAAATCACTCACCAGGCTCAGATTGATAGTGCAGACATTACACTGGGTGGATATAAGACTAATTCGGTCAGGCTCGTTATTGATAAACAAGAGACTGGGTTTACCACAACAGCCTACTCTTTTTCCATGACTGACGACATGAAACTTTATTCAACAGAGCGAATTGCATTACTTATGTTAGTAGCAAGAGGTGTGAGTAACGAGCAAATTAAATCGCTCATTGAGCAAAGGAAGAACGGCATCGATGTCCTATCTTCCCTTAACACAATGAATAAATAGCGAATCACACGTCATTTTCAATGTAGGTTATCGCTTCGCCCGGGTAGTCGGTGAATATCCCATCGACACCCAACGCTCTCATCTTGTCCAGTACAAAAAAGTCATTCACGGTATACACCAACACCTTCATGCCATTTTCATGAGCATGCTCTACAAACTCTTGGTTCACTGAGTTGTAATTGAGGTGAACACTGTAAGCGCCAAGCTCTGAAGCAAACTCACTGTAACGAAGTGGGATCCCTTCAAGCAGCGCACCAATGCGTACATTTGGCATCAGACGCTTAAAGCGTGCCAGTGAATGATGATCAAACGATGATACTAGAAAGTGCTCAGGCTTCCAGCCATATTGCATACACTTGTTGAGGGTATGATAAAGGGGCTCGACCACTTCCGGCTCTTTGATCTCTAAGTTCAAAGGGATATTGCCGTTATGTAGCCTTAGCACGTCGGATATCTGAGCAATTGGACCTAGCATTTTCAAGTCGACCAGGTTACTTTCATTGATAATGCGACCCCGATATTTGTCATCATGACAAAGCACAATCCGACCGTCAGCACTCATTCTTAAATCGGTTTCAATCATATGTGCGCCATCTGCAAATGCCATTTCAAACGCAGACAACGTATTCTCTTCCTTGTGGGCGCTCGCGCCACGGTGACCGATTACATACATAGCCACACCTCATCCTTGATGGTTTTACATTATATTAGCAGATTATTGTCAGTTGGAACCTCACTTTACACAACAAAAATGTTGTTTTGTTATTGCTCGTATGGTATAGTGTCAGCTCAATTAATTTGTTTGGGGAAACAATAAAATGAGCAACTACTTATCAGATTACAGCGCACTAAACGGCGAACTAGCCCAGGCGCTTAGCGATAGCTTCACACTAGAATCGTTTATCGAGCATCAAATCAATCACGATCAAAAATTCATCCGATCTATCGCACGCATGGAAACCATGACGCCGGCATTGCTCGACTACTTCCGTAAGTTTGCAGAAGTAGATTTGGGTCGCTTTATTAGCTACGGCCACGTGTTTAATGAAATCATCCAAGATCAGAAAACAAATCAAGACATTCTTGACGTATTTGCCCGTTCAAGTTTTGCATTGAAAGCAGATGGACTAATTAGCAACAAAAACCTTCGAACGGACACATTGGATCACCTAATCGACCTTTTCCGTGACGATGAAGATAAATGCGACATTGCGATTTCAAAAACCATTGCCGAACACCCTAACGCCAGTGATTGGGCACTTCGCCAGGCTTTAGAACTTTCAAACCAAGCTGAAGAAGTCTACCTGCTGGTGGCTAAAAACACGAACACATCTGCTGAATTGCTAAGTGAATTAGCACTTATTGAAGATGGCTGGTTAACTAAAGAAGTTAAGGTCCATGGCCACAGTCGATACTTCGACTCAACCGAAATAAAAAAAGTTAAAAACACTGAGCTTCGTAAGACTATCGCGCTTCACCCAAGAACGCCGAAGGCCACATTGCGCCTAATCTTTGAGCAGGGTGACTCTCGCGACATTATTGTGAAACACCCTTCACTCTCACTGATTGAAGCACTGGAGTGGATACAAGATCCAGAACTAACTTATGACGAGAACGGTAACATTACCGGTGAAGGTGCAGCGATCACTCCTGATGATGCCGTTCAATGCCTAACGTCGCTACTTAGCAAGTTTGCAGGTAAAGATGCATTTCCGCCACTAATGGAAAGTGCACATGCGCTGAAGTCACTCTTTGATATGGGCTACAATCTTGCCGAACTGGCCAGCATCCATAAAATAAAACAATTTGTGAAAACTTGTATCAACTCAGCACATAAGGAAGAGGTGGCTTTCCTGTTGCGTGGCATGACCTGCGAAGCTGAAAATCAAGAAACTCAATTAAACACAAGGCATCTTGGTTTGAGCGCCCTATCGGCTATCCAGGGCCTATTTACCCAAGATCGCAAAATGGACCGCCATAACTACCTGCTGTTTATGACATGGGTCAACGAAAACGACATATTCCCGTCAGCCTTCGAATGCGCAGCTGACACTTTAATCGACGCAGAAAAAACCATTGGACTGGATGGCATCAAGTCGGTACTTATCGAGCAGAACGCGCATACAACCAAACGTGCCCCGGCAGCCAGAGATACGTTCCTATTCATTAGCGAACTGGTCACTCATGACGAACCAGAAGCGGTTGAGAAACAAACTAAGCTAATCAATCGATGGGTTGCCAAAAATGCTGATAGCTATTGTGAAATGTTTCATGATTACTTGATGAACAAATGCAAACGCGACAATGGCCGTGACATTCTTCCTGCCAACTTCTATCAAATGATCTTTAGCTCCACTGCCGAAGAGATAAACGAAGAATTGAAAAAGGAAAAATCTAACGTTCGCTTGTATTTACCAAACAACACGGCGCAGCTTAACACTATCGGCAACGTACAACGTCACTGTGTGGGCGGCGGGTTCTATGCTAACAAGTGCGTAAATGGCCACAACACTATCTTTGCGATGAAAATTGATGGCACATTGAAACATGGGTATACGTTCCAGTTTGATACCGTCACGCGCTCTCTATTACAGGCTGAAGGCTTTTGTCGATGCGAAGTACCTGCGGAATATGTGAAGCTCGCTAAGCAATGGATGGAACGCCTAGCAAACCCATCACAAGCAAGCCTGATGGCCGCTTGAAAGTCGGGCTGACTAACACTTGCCTCGTGCACCGAAGCAAGCAACCGCATCAGTAGCAACTAATTATCGAATAACGAAAACCCGGATAACGCCGGGTTTTATATTCCCCCCTTAAATACAACTTACGTATTGTATTTTTTTCGAATATACAACTTCCAAGTTGTATTTCTAATAGTGGTAAAACACAACATAAATGTTGTTTTTTATTGTGGTTTTGATATAATGATTACAGTTAATTAAACATTGAAATTATTTAATTGGAGGCGTTATGTCATCAAGTAAAATGCGAGCAGCATGGAAGCAAACGGTTATTTCTCGACTGGTAGAGAAAGGTGCGGTTAGCTGTCAAAGCAAAATCGAAAATGTTCTTGAGTGTGGCACTGCCGTTCTGAAGTGTGGTCAACAAGTTAAATCCAACATTTCGCTGTTTCAGTTCACGTCGTTACACGCGTTCTAAATAATTCGCCATTAGACAGATCCCGACTATAAGTCGGGATTTTTAATGTCGGCATTAGGGCCTTCAGAGCTTTTGCTGAGGATTTTGTGAAGACCCTGATTTGTGGTGTTCACCACCGAGATTATGCTTAATGCGCTTTAGGCCCATTTTGCTGTCGTGCATTGCGGAAGTTGATCATTACCTCTTGGTAAGATGCTGCATGGGCAAGGTACCATTCATACATTTCATCTGTTTCAGGTTTACCTTCCGTTCTGGCATACAACATCGCTTTGCACTTCATTGTTTCCTTAAAGCGCATTTCCAACCAGCGCTCAAAATAAACCATGGAGTCAACACCTACATGACTCATGAATTTTTCGATTGGAGACTCTTTCAGTAAGGAAGAAAGTGGGATCATGCCCTGCGCGACCAGCAATTCATCAGCATGCGCAACCTCTTCATCAGAGACATCAAAACTACCTGCTTGCGTCTGAATTCCAACAACACAGGACAATTTATTAATTGCTCCCGCCAATTCGCTAGGCGCTTCGTTCTGATTGTGTACCACCTGCTCTGCATGAAACTTTAATGTGTTGTACGACTCACGCTGTGCTTGTAGTTGACGGGTTAGTAACTCGATTTGCTCCTGAAGCTGCTCATTACGTTCCTGAAGGTCATTGACATCATCTTGAGATTGCGAGTTTTCTGCTGACGTATTACTTAGCATCCTGACGTCTCCATCTCAATAGTCGGATGAAGCTCGCCGTCTTTAGGCTCGGTGTAGCGAACAAAGCACTGAGCCAAAGTCTCGCCTTTTTCTTTATCCAAAAAGCCGATCACGACTTTATCGGATGAACTGTCGCATGATGTACCGTCACCCGGGCATACTTCCAGCTTATCTGACAACTCCACCAGATCAACAACACTTGAGCCAATCTCTGGTGCTGCCAGCGGGTAGCCGTATTTTAAATCAAAAAAGTTACCGTTGATTTCGAACAGGTTGGTGGTAGCGGCTTTGTTGTCGCCAGAGACAACCGATTTCAAATAGGCACCTTTAGCGGCTTCTTGCAGAGAGGCACTCGTCCCTTCTAATGCGGCAATTTTCGCATCTTTGGACATATCGATTAACTTTGGCATGGCAATCGCTGACAGGATGCCAAGAATGACAATAACTATGACTAGCTCGATGAGCGTAAATCCTTTTACGTTTCGCATAACACGATCCTTGTGTAATTTCTGATTGTGGTGATTTGTGCTAAATCGGCAAGAATGATATCAAAAACAACGTTCTTGTTACAATCCCCCCGCTTTCATTTCGTTAAATAATGATTGAGATCATTTCCCAAGAACATCCAGCATAATCTGGGTCATCCTTATGGGCATCAATGCTAGTCGGCAAAGGCAGATCTTCACCTTCTTCCTCTAATAACTCTAAATGACTCTCAAGAGCCTCTATTGCATTTTCCATGGCTTCATCATAGGTGTCGCCGGCTGAGTGGCATCCTGGTACATCTGGGAATCTCACGCCGAATGCAGTTGCTTCATCACCAGATTCAATCGCTATAGGGAAATTCATAGCTCATCCTCAATTTCATTTTTCGTTATTAGTCGTATGGGATAGGAATGATTGGATGTGTATGCTTGATTAACAGTAAATCCATTTACCTATCGCATTGCGCGTTTCAATTGTCATCCTGACAACGGCACTGATTGTGCTTAGCAATCATACCAAAATCAAACCGCTGTTTTCAATCAAAACATCACGCTGAAAAATAATATGAAAATTTTATAAACAACAGTTTTGTTTATTTTTACAAAGACTCAATCAACGAACGCTTTGAAGTATCTATGGTGTGGTTAAACCCCTCACAAACACGCCTCCCTGATCCAGTAGACAGGGCATCTCAGCGACTATTGCTTTTGATTTTTTAGCCTTTAGACTGACACATTGAAACAGATAAAAACAACAAAATAATTTATCTTATGGAGCAAACCATGAACAAGGCGTTAGAAGCAAGCAAACTAACGTTGTTGGAGTATTTTAATGAAGCGATAACGCGACTTCCGTCTGACTTACCTGACTTGAATCGTGATATTTCCCTGTCATCACTGAGCCTGCTGATTGAACGTTTGTTCACAATGGAAGGCCGAGCAATGATACGCCAGGACGATCGCTTCCCGAAAAAGACATCGGCAACATTGAGAAACTTAGCTGGTGAAACCATGATCCTGTTGGAAATGAAATTGCAGGCTGATGAGGCTGAAGCACGACTTGAATTTGTGCATCAAAGGGATGAGGCCATTGAGCTTTCTCTTGGGCTTCTGAACTGATAGTGCACATTGCAATGTTACATGATACAATGTTTTTACCTTGTGAAATGGAAGTAAGAGAAAAGAATGGAATCTAAAACTCGCACAGGGGTCAATCAAAGCATTCTCGTTGGACAAGTAGAATCTGACCCAACCATCATATTCACCACAACTGGTGACACTGTTGCTGGCATTAAACTTCGCGTTCCCGACCCGTTGGAGCCCGGAACCTCGATCATTTTGACGATCTGCGCCTCCGGTGATATCGCCCAGAAAATTGATACCTACGTGTCAGCTAAGCAATTTCTGTATGTTGAAGGCTCTTTTGGGGCCGGACTTCCCGAAGTGTGCCAAGATCCTCTGGTCATCCATATCAATGATTACCAAACATTGCGTAAAGACCAATACAATAAAATGGTAAACCCCAAAAGCCAAGGTGCCGAAAATAGTGAGCACGATGGCTCACTCATCAGTCAAGGTTTTAGTTAACGGAAATTGAAGTAATCCCCTTCCATTTCCTGAGAGACTATGTAACCGACCAAGACTCCTGACGCCGTTTCAAGACGAGGCGGCTCACAGTTTTGATCATGCCACGTCGTTGTCACCAATACCCCTTCTTGGAGCTCTCTGACGACACGTTCCTCATTGTATTGCTTATTAACTACATTAATGCGCTGGTGTACGCTTACTTCCGCCTCGAATGCCAATTGCATTTCCATGAATATCTCCGCTTTCTTAATTAATTCCGTTGCACTATTTCAATTAATTTGCGCTTGGTCGACAGACTATAAGTAGCATTTAACAACAATAGTGTTGTTGGTGATATTTTATAATGGTACTATAAACCGGAAATGGATTTTAATAAGGAATGTTATGGATAACGAAAATAAACACGCAGGCAGGAGTTCATTCGGCTTTTGTAGAGGCGTATTTTATTGTTGTATTTGCCTTGTAATTGCCTTTATCTTCGGATTAATTTATGTAGTGACACCAACCATTAATAATGACTTGAAATCGATCGGCAATATCGATACCACCGGTTGGGTCGGTCATGGACATATCACTGATATTGGCAATGTAACGTGCCGTGAAGGCTCTATCATCAACTCCGGCAGCAGTTTCTACTTTTATGACGGCGAACTGTATCCATACTCATCTTTGAGTGATGATGAATTCGATGACGATCCTGACGCACTTTTCATTAATGTCATTCACGCAGTAAACCCCGACAATCAGAAAGAAATGATTACGACAATCATTGGACAAGATGTGACACAAGAAAAGGTCAAAGAGTTAGGCATCAAAGTTCCTGTCGATATTCAGTGCCAGCCAGTAGAAAAAGAGATTTACACCCTCAAAAATGCAAGTGGTGTCGCAGTAACCCCCATCACTGATATTTGCCCCAATGGTAAAGTGGTTCTTCCAGACGACAAGTGGCACCCCATTAGTGCTGACTATTATTCGCGATATTCGGTCAGTGAAAGTGATGACGGTAAATTATGGGTAATCACGTCTCATGGCGTCATTTATCCAGGTGGCTACGAGACAAATGTCGACGACTTGATTGAAGAATACGTCAATATCCCTGTAACGTTAACCTGTCAATACACGCCCGAGAAAAAACACATCTAACCCAAGGTAAACAAAGACGTTGACAAAAAGCCTATAGCTCTCGTTTATGGGCTTTTTATTGTGATGACCCATCTCTGACGACCTAACACTATACTAAAACATTGATGCCGCCTTGCTTCTGGGTAAATAATTCTCGTATAAATCACTGGCGCAAAAACAACATAAATGTTGTTATTTGTTTTGTTTCTTGATAAGATAACTACATCAAAAATAAAGAGAAGAAAACATGACAACAGCATTGGCACTAGCCACTATTAATCAAGGTACGCAATCGACCGCACTGGCAGAGCTTCAGTCGGAAACACCTTTTTTTAAACCTGTAAACACCAATGTGTTAGCTTCTCTTTTTGGCGAATTCGATGAACAATCAACCGACATCAAAGACACGGTAGCGTTCCTTAAAGATAAGCATCAAGCCCTTTCCACATTAGCCAAAGCTAATTTGAACACCTTGTTTGGCACAGTAAACCTTATGCAGCAGGAACCTGCACTCAAATATCTGACAGCGCAATTCTGGCAAAAGGCGCTTAATTTGACCGATGCTTATGACTTTATGCCACAAGCTAAGCGTAAAGAGTGGAATGATCTAATTGAAAGCTGTGATACACCGGATTTCACCATTGAAGCGGTCATCCCCACCCTTCGTGAATTATTGAGTCTTCGTGAACGCTTTTTGGCCGAGACGGTTGATGGGATATTCCAGTCATTATCTGGCGATCACGTAACCAATCAGCCAATGGGTTTTAGTAAGCGCATGATCATGCCAAGTAAGTTTGGGACTGGCGAATCTGAGCCAACCCCGGACGTCATTGGGTATGTATCAGATTTGCGCTCTGTAGTCGGCTTTTTAATGGGTCGAAAGGGAGTTGGGCTTAAGGACACCGAGAAACAGATTGACTTCGCTTCTCGCTACTACGGTAAGTGGGTCGATATCGACGGTGGCGCTGTTCGTCTTAAAGTGTACAAAGTTGGCACCGTACACCTAGAACTCAACCCAGACATGGCGTGGAGATTGAATCAGATCCTAGCCATTTTATATCCGATGGCCATCCCGCCTAAAGCGAGAAAGCGCCCTAAGTACACCGCTAAAGTACGCCCTCTTCAGCACAATCTGATCAGTGGCGAAGCATTGCGCGCTATTGCCAACATGGAAAACCCAACCATGCACGACCCTCGCGCTCCAGAGTGGATGCATGATCGTAGGTTGTATGACAAGACACTATTTTGCTTAGAGTTTAAGGACTCTCATGTGAAAACCCCCCCGGCATACTTCAGTGAGGTTCATGAAATCATGGTGGCATGTGGTGGAGCACCTGAAAAATCTGAGGCAGGAATGCCAGGGTATCGATTTGACTATGACTTTGAGACGTTACGCGAAACATTGGTACTAATGGGCTCAATCCCAGAGCAGCGCTCTCACCAGTTCTACCACACACAGGAAAACGAAGCGAAACGCGCGGTATCTTGGTGTGACATTGAACCGGGAATGGATTGTCTTGAACCATCGGCTGGTCAAGGCCATATCGCCCAGTATATGCCTGCTGATACGCAATGCGTTGAAATTTCAAAAGTACAAAGCGCAATATTACAAGCCAAAGGCTTTAAGGTTGATAACGCAGATTTCCTTGAATGGGCGAAAAGCGCAGGAAGTTATGACCGTATCGTAATGAACCCACCTTACACAGACAGCCAAGCAAAGGAACATGTTCAGGCTGCCGCAGAGCTACTTAAACACAATGGCAAGCTGGTGGCCATACTGCCGGCGAGCTTAAAAGACACAACGCTTGTAGATGGACTACAGCACGAATGGAGCGAAGTTATTGATAACGCGTTTGTTGCCACTGGTACGAATGTCTCTGTCATCATGCTTCGCTTGAGCAAAGGAAACGCATGAGAACTTTACAACTAACTCTCAAACGACAGTGGTTTGAGATGATTTACCTTGGCATAAAAACCGAAGAGTACCGCGAAATAAAGGCGTTCTGGGAAGTGCGATTAAGCAAAGAATATGAACGCGTAGAGTTTCGCAACGGTTATGGGCACCATGTCCCCGCAATGACGCTCAACATGAAAGGCGTTCGCAAAGGTCAAGGAAAACCTGAACATGGCGCACCCGTCGAAGATGTCTTTATCATCTCGCTAGGCGAGCTGCTTGATGAAAACAATATCCCTGATGAACTCAAACAAAAACGTTTGGGTTTAAAACAGCACCAAAAACAGTAAGGAAAGTCGCATGTCGCTAATTGAGTTATTAGAACGCTTAACGTCTGTCTGGTACATTCACGACTCCGAAGACGGCAATAAGCGCCCTATCGTAGAAAGCTACGATGTAAAGCCCGTTGTAGAACAGTGCGTGAATGAAGATATGAACGGCGAAGAGATCTGGAATGCCGTCAGCGATTACGTACCCGAGGAAATTGACGACATAGTATCACTTAGCGACCATTCCCAAGAGTCGTTTGATAACGCATATAATAAATTGCGTGATAACTATCGTAAATCAGGCCACCTTGATGCCTGCGCGTTTGTTAATGCAGATAACCGGGAGTTGGGGCATGTAGAACACTTCGCTGACTTTGCCAAATCGATCGCCATTGCTCTTGGGGTAAACGTCACCCCAGAGTTAATCTCAGACAATTTCTGGATAGAATCATTCAACTGCTGCATTACCCCTCTGGAAGCGGCTGAAGAGCTTCTCCGTTGCGTTAACGCTGTCTAACTAACAATGTTTATCGTGTCCATGGGCAAACAGTCGCTTAAATCAGGTGAGCGACTTATCTCCTTCGCGTCATAGAAATTTGTCAAAGGACACGATACGCCCCCTTTGGGGAAGATCTGACCTTCAGCAGAATGGTGATACACAACAAAGGGGATCATCCCCTTTTGTTCAATCGTGTATTCGCACCATGGACCATGTGGGCTATCTTCATCCATTGTCGGAATTCGAACTTTGCTTCCAATGCAAATCGCTTTCCCGTCACTATCAACCATTCCAGTTTCAATCATTGTTCATTACCTTTTAAATGACGAATTAGGGTTCAGTTCTTGCGCAGCCATTGCCTTTGGTGAAACACGCACAGAAGGTTCTTCCAATTTATTGGCCAGCGCGTTCTCAGCGTCAACCCAAGCTTCTTTCGGGGTGCTTTTAGCCATTGATGTTATCGTTCTGCCATTACCCAGTGTTCTTTCTGCTTGATACATGTCCATTGTCGGGAAATAGCGCATTGTCAGGTCTCCATCCTGCTTACCATTGACAATCTCGGTACTGTATTCAATAGCGGCTCTACCCTGATGGTTTGTCATGTTAAACCCCGTGCAAAGTGCAGAAGCGCCCGACTTTGAAAGAGAGCCAGGATTGTTGATGACACTGCCGACCATTGATTTGGCCTTGTAACCAAAATGCCCGTTATTTTCTGCAAGAAACATATTTAAGGATCTCTCCCCGTTAACCTGACGGTTTCGAACTTCCTCACTGTTATCAAACATTTCCCCGCCATGTTTTTTGTACCAAGTAACCGCGTTCTCAAACACTGTTCTATTTATCTTCGATACCGATAGAGATAATCCGGGTGAGGCTAATGTCGCGATTTCAATTCGCTGATTTTTAAAAGCTTCATCTAATGCACTCTGGACAGATGGCTCCGCAGAGTTTGATTCAATTCCAATGCCAGAAGAAAAGCCGTGTAAGGGCTTAGTTGTCTTCTCGCTCGACAAAACAGTCTTGTAAGCCTCTAACATAGACCTTTCGCCGGCGCCAATATTTGGAGATGCCAACCTTTTCTCTACCGTAGCTAACACAAAGGGGCGATCTACGCATATCTTTGCCGCATCCTCTGGCGTGAGCGTACTCTTTAAAACGGGGATCTTAGGCTCTTTCACAATTGTTTTGGGCAAGTCCCCCATCGTATCGATAAAATATTTAGCTCGACGCATTTCAATGGGTGAATAGCCATGTGCACTAGAGCGCACTTGCGATAGGGAATCGCGAGGTATAGCGACAAAAGGGATGCTTTCAATGTCACCACCATTATTCACGAGGGCTTGGGTTACCGAATCATAATCAATCACCGTACCCATAGGGTTGGCCAGGTTAATGAGCACACCACCGTTCAACGTAACTTCATCGACATAAAACTTGGCCCGAGCTCTCATTTCCGATTTCTTTGTCTTTGGCTTTGCACATTCAAAAGGTTGCTTTCCGTAATGCTCCGGAACAGGCATTTTCAAAATAGCATCAAGCTTCCCAGAGAAAGCCACTGATGCATCTCGTAACGTAGATTCAAGCTTCCCCTGAATACTCCCCAAATCAGCGCCTTTTTTGGTCCAGTTTTTCAGATGAGACGTTAACAGCTCATTCTGCTCTGCACTTCCGACATACTTCATAAATAATCCGTCACCTAAATAGTTACATTGATAGTATCATTTGTGAGGGTTTATAAAACAACATTTATGTTGTTTTTTATGGGTTGTTTTGGTATGATTTTAATACACTGATTTCAAAGGTATAAATTCATGCAGCAACAATCTCTCTTTGAGCCCATTTTGCAAGCCTATGCTGATAACTCAGGCGCAATGAAGAATGACCAGTTATATAAAACGCTGGCAAAACAAAAAGGCGTAAAGCTGGATGACTGTGTGGAAGTTATTGGCACCAAGAACCCAAAGCCATATAACACCTTCGCCCGTTCTGCTCGCTGGGCACAACAAAGCCTTCGTTCAAAGGGGATGATAGAGCGTATCGGACATGGACAGTGGGCATTGACGAAAGAAGGTAAGCATCATCTCGCTCGCATCAATACCGATCGCTATTTGGTTGCAGCCAACACCGAGCTAGGTCTATTAGTATGGGGTAATAGCGCCAACGTGTTTGATAAAGTGATCACAGACGACGTGCACCTTGTGCTGACGTCCCCACCCTACCTTGGTATTCAGCGTTCATACGGCACATTCAATGAAGAACAAGCGTATAGCGACATGATCATAAGTGTACTTGAGCCTTTACGTAAACGCATGGTACCAGGTGCCAACCTCGTACTGAATCTATCGAACGATTCCGTTCTTAAACGTCGATTTGGGGAACGCTCCCTTTATTTGGAAGAGCTAACCATTCGCATTGCGCGCGAGTTAGAACTTCACCTTATGGATCGTATGATATGGGACAAAATGAACCCGGCGCCAGGGCCAACACAATATGTATCCAAACAGCGTACCCACCTTAACTCGAAGTATGAACCTATTTTAGTGTTTAACACGGAACCACAGTTCAACCTGGCGGACAATCGACGTGTACTCCAGCCTTATTCTGAAAACATGAAAAAACTTATCAATCAAGGCGGTGAATCTCGGACACGACATTTAGCAGACAGTTCCCATCGCGTTAAAAAGGGAAGTTTTGCTAAAGATAACGGCGGCTCGGTGCTGGGTAATGTACTTCGCATCTCTACGACATGTGGAAACAAACGTAAGCTCGCCCGACAAGTTAAGGCGATGGGGCTTCCGCCACATAGTGCAACATTTCCTGTTAAGTTGGCGGATACGCTTATTCGCTACTTTTGTCCTGAAGGGGGACGCGTTGTTGACCCGTTTGGTGGGTGGTCCACTGTCGGTTACGCAGCAGAGCTCGCTGGGCGGGAATGGATCACATGCGACATGAATTGGGAGTATGTGCGCTCTGCGCTGGAACGTTTCAAGGAACAAAACGGTCTGCAAATCAACCCTGAGTTCCTAAAACTGGAAGATGAAGAGTTGCGTTTTCATTTAGCTGCTTAGCCAAACTATTTCTTTTTAAAGGGTTTCCTTACGCTGGGGTAAATAAAAACCGCCACCCCAGCGCCGACTTGCAATTCCCTGTTACTATCAAGGCGAGGAATAAACATAAGGAAATCATAATGAAACGGATTTTAACCTCTCTATCTGCTGCTATCGCGTTAGTTGCCAGCACTGGTGCTATGGCTACTGAACCTAATACTTCTGATTTAGTACCTGTTCAACAGGCAAAAGACAGTGGTTTCACCGCATGTCTTGGAGCCGTCGAGAAGCTGTCCAACTTTTTGATTGGTGACGCAAGTGGAAACTACGGTGCGCATGGGATCTGGAGCACAACGGAAACCACAAATAAAATCTACTCAGCGCAGATTGAGCGTAACTTCAGCGATGGGGTTATGATCATGAATATGTCCGTGGTGCATAACAAGGCTGGAACTTGCTCTTCTCAGTACACCAAAACATTCATGTCGGATGAAACCTGTATGAAGTATGCAATGGGGCAGAAGGACGCCAAGTACAAAGGTGAACTCAACAAGGAGACGGGTCTTTTTGATGATGGCGGTGCGTATGTTTACTTGCAACCGGTCGGACAAAAATGCCTTGTTATTCGCAAGGAAATTATCGACCTTCCTTCTGCCGCGTAATAAATATCCAGATGAGCCCGGCGATACGTCGGGCACACTTAATTCAGGAGAGATAACTTGGGTGAATTTCTTCAAAACGCCGACTATATCTTTGAGCAACTCGAAAGCCAAGCTCGTGTTGATGAATTGGTTTCGCTCTTATTAAAACCTAATCACCCAGAAGAAGAAAACACCTCACTCAAACCTCAATAGAAACATTAAAACAACATATTTGTTGTTGACCAATCTGCCCTGTCTTGATAAGATTATCTTACTTACCCGGCCATCTACTGCGGTACGGTGTTCCCGGTAAGCGAAGGTTTCAGTACCTTGGTTGCATCTCCCGCAAGTTAACTTGCGTTTGGCGAATACTGAACATTACCCGCCTACGGGCAATTAATACTAATTTCTTTGACAACGTGAAAACTACGTGAGTCAGGAATGTAATGAGATGCGCAGACTAATCAGACTCACTGGAGAAACACGATGTCTCAAGTTACTATTTTAGGCGCGAGCCAAGAACAGCTTTTAAATAATACCCAGGCAGCATTGGAAGAGTTCCAAGGAGGCCGTCCCCTTAAGCGCATGGCCCTCGTCAGAAAGGCACTGGCCACGTTCCTTGGCCAATCAAATCAACATCTGCCAGCAGCTAAGTTTGCTGATGATAACGCGAACCTTGAAGCACGAGTAGAAAGTCTTTTGTCCGGCTTTAACTTTCTGCAAGACTGGGGGAGCGGAAACGATGAGTACATTGATCGCTACTTCGAATGCCGCGCGTTAGACGACAACGCCGAAGAGGACGACATCACCGTCGACTACCGCTTGTCCTTTAATATGGAATCAAAATTTGCCTATTTCATCATTGGCAAAAACTATGGTGATGGCATGAATGATTGTGTCGAAGTACCACTGGAAATGGTGCCTCATTTACCACACTGGCAACCTGAAGGCGGCTTCCACTTACCTGACAATGTTAACGGCAAGGAAGAGCTTTTCTGTGCATACGCGGAGATGCTAGAACTTTACCTTGCCGTAAAAGGCGATGTCCTGCTCGCTGATGTGTTCTTGAGTAACGACGCTCAAAAGGCCGCAATTGTCGGGAAACGTGAGCCCCGCCTATCAACCAAATCTAACGAGCCGACTCTCGAATTTGCTGGCGTTCGAAAAGCGTTACTTGAAATGATTGAGCAGCGCCATGAAAAGCGCACTCTGGAATCTGAATATGATGTCGTAGCCGGTGCTATTCAAATCCTTCAGATGTTTGGCGAGCGTTACTCGGGGATCATCACATCATTGTCATTCCAGGCGATGACAGGGCGAATTTCTGACAAGAACTACGGCGAGTCAATGCAATACATTGTCCGCACCTTCGAGTACGGTAGTGAAGGCTACACCTCAGCCAAAATTGAAAAGAAGTTCAAAACTCAAGATGTTGACGACTTCTATCCGGAAGACGATGAGATTGATGCAGCCATTGACGCTGGTGGCGATCTTGAAGTCTTGCGAGAAGACGAGATGAAGCTGCGCTATGCATGGGACGTAAAGAACAATCGTCCTTACACAGACAAAAACAATCATTTACTGGCACTTTAATATCAACAGGTGCTAAATCGTTACTTGAGGTGGCATCGCGACCACCTCAACTCCTTAATAAGATATGAAACTTATATTCTTGGATATAGTTGACATCCTCCCCCACCTAACTCGGTGGGGGATTCCCATTACTTGGGTGCACGCTAAATTGCTTTAGGCGCAAGTTCCTGATTCATCAAGCGGCTAATGCCGACTCTCCACAGGCTAACAAGCGGTGTCCCCGCTCTAAAATATTTAATGCACCAACAATATCTGCGTTGTTGGTGTAACCGCACTCAACACACTCAAAGTGCGCTTGTGTCTTGCGGTTGTCTTTTGACACATGACCACAGCAAGGGCAAGTTTGGCTTGTGTATTGAGCTGGAACAGCGACAACTAAACCGCCATTCCATAATTGCTTATACTCAAGTTGTCTTCTGAACACATACCAACCCTGATCGAGTATTGATTTGTTCAGTCCTGACTTAGCTTTCACGTTCTTGCCGTGTTCTTCTGCATTACCTTTCGCTGACTTAGACATATTTGATACACGTAAGTCCTCAATCGCTATCATTGCGTGGTTCTTGCTGATTTTGTTTGAGGCTTTGTGTAGGTAGTCCTTGCGGCAGTTCGCAATAAGAGTGTGTAGCTTTTGAATTTTGGTCTTCTGCTTCTGCCAATTGGCAGAGAATTTAACCTTTTTGGAGAGCTTACGCTGCGCGATAGCTAGACGTTTTTCATGCTTACGAAATGCGTTAAGTGGCTTTAGATGTGAGCCATCAGACAGTGTTATAAACTTTGTAATGCCCATATCAATGCCAACGGCAGAGCTAGAGCTATGCTTAGGTTCGTCAATCTCTTGCTCTACTTGGAACGAGATATACCAATGACCAGACTTAAAGCTAAGAGTACAGTTCTTGATGTTGCCTTGCACTTCTTGAGACTTGCGGAACTTCAACCAACCAAGTTTGCTCGGTAGCTTCACTCGTTTGCTATCTAACTCACAGTATTTGTTGAAGTTAACAAAACGAATTGAATCTTGATCCTTGCCTTTCTTCTTAAATCTAGGTTTTTCGGCTGCCAGCGACTTGTCAAAGCATCGCATCCAAGCGCCATGCAAATCTTTAAGTTTTTGCTGTAGGTTGTCGGTGTAAGCCTCTTTGAGCCAAGAAAGATCTGCTTCTTTCTTCCATTGCGTCACCAGTTTATTAAGCTCAAAAGCACTTGGGATCTTTTCGCCAGCGTTAAGTAGTCCTAAGCAGTGACGTAACCCTTGGTTCCACACAAATCGAGCGTGACCGCAAAGAACAGCAAGCCTAGCCGCCTGATCGGCGGTAGGATCTAATCTGAATTTGTAGGCTTTGCGTATAATCATACTGTGATAATATACAGTGTCACTATTAAGTCAAGAGCTTGTCTCTCAGCTATTCCCCTCCCAGCTTCGTCGCAGGGAGCACCCTAGCTGTTTGCGATGGTTCCATGTATAAATCCCTCATCGAGCGATTAAATGAAATCACCGACGAGACTGGCGCTAAAATCGTACTCAGTTCAGCTTGGAGATGCGAAACACTTGAAGAAAGCCAAATTGAAATAAACGATATTCTGACCACCATACTGAGCCTTTATACGGATTTAGGGTTTATCCCGTAGATATTGTCATCACCTGAATCCGTCAAGGTGAAAACCAATACGTAAATTGGCCCTATCAGACTACAGAGCAAAAGCACGGTAAATGCTTTATCTGAACGGGCTGCAAAATCTGGAAACCCCGTCACAATCAACACCAATATAACTGGGAACAGTACGGTACTAACCCATCCGCCATTTCGGCCTACATCATGAAGGCGGCGAATGAGTGCTGACAAGAATGCCGGCAAAAACACCAGTGATAAACAAGGGATCGCAAAACCTAGTGTTACCATCCCCAGTTCAACCAGCCCAAAACCGATACCGGAAAACATCAAACTGAAAACCAGGGCGTACCCAATAAAAGTGAACAACTCCTTACGTCGAGCACGGCCTTCAACACTGAAGGAAAGGAGCATCGCTCGCTTAAACCAATAAAACTCCATTTCTACCCCTGTAACACAAAAAACAACATTTATGATACTAGCACAGACTGAGCGTTCGCCCCTGAAAGCCGCAAAAAACTTGGAGTTCGGGTGATTTCTTGCTCCGATTTTATAAAAAATCGTATTTTATGTGATACAATATCACCCATTGAGCGTCACCCAGAAGGATTCGGGTGGACGAATAACAAGGAAGTTATATGCAAACCCTGAAATTTAACGTTGCTACCCTAGACGAGAGCGTAGAAGGCGCCGTCCCCTTATTTGAAGCCATGAGGGATTCGCTGGAAGATGCGATTGAAGTGGCCACTCGACTTATCCAGCCGTTCGACCCCAGGTTGTGTAAATTTCACATTATGACTAAATCCCCAGACTCATTTGATCAAATAAAGCTGGCTACTGTCTATTGGGACGACAACATTTCAGACGTCACTGTCGTCACTTTTCCGCTTGAACTTGAAAAAATTTCCAAAAGTGACTAAAAATAACTTGCCATAACAACATATATGTAGTAATTTATAGTTGTTGCTGCACTGAATTGCATGCAACTCCTGCACAGTTTTCTGAGTGTGTGACGCTTTGTGTTTCCCCAAATATGTCTGCGTCACACTGCTTAGACGGAACAACCCCAGCCATGCTGGGGTTTTTTCGTTATTAGGCCTTCAAATCATCAATACTGAAAACCATACCTCGACAATAGCGCTCACCATCTTCCATGATATAGAAGGTCTCGTGAGGGATCGTCGTCTCGTATGTCCAAGACATCTCTTCTTCGCTCGCCCAATTTACCGTGATGGCTTTGGCAGATTTCTTCAACGCCAGGTACTTTTCGAGATCTTCGTCAGTATCCAGATCATCGGAAGAGCGAACAAATCCCTCGGCACCCAGCAGGCGCTCTCCAGTCCCATGAATATAATCATCATCGTTCACCGCGCCAGCAACGATAATCATGTCATCAGAACTACCAAACACTACCACCAATCCGGCGGCTTTCGCTTTGCTGAACACGGGATGATTTGAGTACAGTGGATACTCAACGCCATCCAGCTCAGCAATAATACTTTCCTTAGTTACATCGGTCATTTCGATTCCTTCTTTGTCTTTGGTTTGGCCTTAGCCTTCGGTTTCTTCTTGCCCACTTTTTCATTAACTGGGGCGCAAAATTTATTTCCGTTCTCGTGTAACGTGAATCTGTAAGGTGGAGTTTCGCTTCTCACCCCAACTTCGAGTTTCTCTATGAGCGCAGGCAGGCTGCTCGTTGCGCTGCTATCTGAACTGTAGTGGTGGCCGCCAAAATCGTTATTCAAGCGAGTGATAATCTCTGAGATATGGTATTCACCACCTTTTGCCAAGATGTCACGCACTTTGACCATGGTTCGTTTAAATGGGGTCATGTAAGTACCCTGTCCACCAGCGGCACCTGCCTGCCCGATCATCATGTCATCATTAAGCTGGCTTATAATGTTGTGTGCAGTATGACGGCTTCCAGGTTGAATGCGTGGTGACATCCGTTCCGTAACGGTGTACCTGAAACCATCAAGGAAACATTCATGGATCGTGTCACACATGGAGTGGAAGTCCCCTTCTTTTATTCCCCGACGGTACGAGCTTCTCTTGTACCACTCGAAGTCACAGGGTTCCCTTTTAACCACGTAATAACCTATACGATATTGTTTGAGGATTTCTTCCTTTAAATCGGCCATCCGAGAACTCCCGCCTTCGCCGGTAAAGGCAATTAAAAGGTGGGGTATACCGTATTTGTCTTTGTTTCTGACATACTCACTCTCCTGCATTGCCCCAACATAGATAGGCCATCGAGCGAGCTGTTCTATAACGCCGTATGAGAGGGATGATTTGCATTCGACAACCGCGCATATTGTCTCTTTAACTGCCACCCAATCTGGCCTGCCAGGGAAAATATTTGTTGTCACTTCCGGATAGAGTTTGTACCCTTTTTGACTGAAAAATCGTCGTGCAATCTCAGCGATTTCAGTCTCCTGCATCTTGTCCTGTTTTGGCATCCTGCCAACCTCATCTCGTCCTTGAATATACAATTATGATAACACAACCGTAGCAATAACGCCTATTGTATTATGAATATGATGAACTCGCATTTTTATTGGACTGGGCAACCACTTAAACAAAAAGTCATACAATAATAAAACAACAAAAATGTTGTAATAAATATTGACATTTTAAGTGTCGAAATGTTAAATTATTATTCAGACAGTAAAGAAAAAACAACGCGCTACGTCAACAGACCAATTATAAAAACAGGTTCTTAGAAGTATGAACACAACAAACAACAATATGGAATGCCCTACAGATTCATTTGCCGATCTTCTGGCAAGCAAATTGTCACACACGGATGTTGTGAGTTCAGATATTCAATACGCCATGAAAAGCATTTTTGGTGCATCAATGGTTAACACGGTAACCGCAAACCTTATGGCTGCGAATGATCCGGCTAAAATCAAAGCAATACCAAGAGAGGAAAGTAACGCTGAAATTTCGTCTTTTACTCACTTCAGTGGTGCCGATCTTAAGATTAATTTCGGTGAAAGCACAAACATTGAGCTTGGCATTCAATTCGATTGCGAAAACAGCTCTCTAACTGGTATTTCCCATCTGGTTCAAGAGGACTTTATTTGTAGCGTCACTCAGAGCGTGTTCGGTGAGAAAATCGATTTCGGTGCGTTATCTGGCTTTAGAACTGAACTCTTTGGTGAGCGCGTAAACAAGTTGTCTTTAGAGTTTTCCGTCGACAAATTGGGGTTACTCAGAACTGAACGATTGGTTGAGAATTTCTTTCGAGAAAATCAGGAATCAATGATAGGTAACTGCGTTATCTTTGATGCCGTCTTTGATGTTGTGTGTCAGAGTGCATTTGAAAGGTTTAACGATACGTATATCAGACCGACATTACCTATTTGTCGTGACAACAGTGAAAAGTGCTTCACACTTGAGTCTGCCGTTCACGAACTGGGCGCTTATCAGTCTGCGAGAAAACAAGAACCTCGCACGCTTAACAGAGAACTATTCGAACGAATCATGTTCGCTTTAAACAAGCTTTACCGCGAAATTTACGCGTTATTTGATTGCCCGTCACACAACAAGGTATACCCCTTATTCATGCGGAGAATGCTACTATCACAATTCCAATATTGAAAAGAGAGCGGTAACACAAAAGAAGTGAATATGTTGCCGTCTTCCCCTATGTTTCCTTTCGTCTTCTGAAGCCCATTAGAACAAGCCCTAGCCAAGCCATACCAAGCGAGGCCACATTCACGTTGCTAACAACACTGGACTCATCGTATACAAGAAAGATCCCTGCGTTCGATGCATTTTGGTCCGCACTGTAAGTGCCGCTACCATAATGAAACCCCCACTGGCCACTTGGTCCAAACACTGAATAAACACCACCAATATCAACGAGTCCGTAAGGCGATTCGTTTGTTACCGTCGTTCCAAATCTTGCCGCCATTAAGTCCGTCCCCCCTGCATCCGCCACTCCAGCACTATAGCTGTGATATTTTCCAAGTTCAATTTCGGTCACACTAGGAAGAACGGCATAGGTTAAAAACAGTGATTCGACTTCATCAAACGTCGGCATGCGCCAACCAACAAAAGCACCTCCCCCTTGCGCCTCAACAAACTCATTGACACTCATGGCGGTAGTTACATTCAAATCTAACCAAGTCATCTGCGTTAAAGTGTCATAGACAGCCAGATTATCCCCTTCAGTGAGGTAGTCGGCCTCTATCAAATCAGCATGCGCTGTAGCTGAAAATCCAACTCCAATTGCCGCACCGAGTAACAACATCTTCATATTTTCACTTCCCTGTTGATATTCAAAACACCGATAAAACGCAGCATTTCTTGTGCCACTAATTCATAAAAACAACAAAAATGTTGTTTTTATAGTGGGTTAATGGTAAGATTTCAGCATCAAAATAAAAAGAGACAACGCATGTTAGAAACCATTATTCAAGCTTTACCGCTCAAGGAATTAACCGAGCTATACCACGTTGGAACAATGGATATAAATAACCGAAGCGAGTACACACATGAAGGACATATGGGCCTTTCTGTCAGCGAGTTCCCTGAAGAGTGGGGAATGATAGCGTCGCTTGGTGGCGATACTTATGAGCTAACGAATGACAATGGTTTATTCATCGACTATCACCAAGTTAGCGAAGAAACATGGGAACAGGTATTTGCTTGGGGAGTTAAGGAAGGCTACGTTAAACCGCACACGTTTTTCGCGTTTGATTATGAAGATGATGAGTGGGAAATGATCCTTCGCTCCACTCACCTGACCAAAGAAGAAGCTGAAATAGAAGCTGAAGGCGAACATGAGATATTTCCCCTGCCAGGTTACGCTGGAACGGACAAATTTGCGGCTTTAGTTGGTAACAAACAACGTAACGATGCAAAATTATTGCTAACAGTGCTGGTGACTGCTTGCCCGAATATCGACGGTGTTTTATGGCAAGACACTCTGGATGTAAGCCGCCTCTCTGCTCCCCGCGCCATCATATTAAATGAGCGGATGAAACGCTGGAATATAGAAGAGGCATAAACGCACAAGTCTCCTTTATTTCACAGACTGTTAGCTATTTGACATTATCACTATAATAATGATAAATACTGGTCATAGACGCTCTCGCGAGGACGACTATGGCCATCAGAACAGTAAGAAGCAAAGAAGACATCAAGGCATTATTCCCCTGCACCATCCAGGGTGAAACATTCAAAAACCAACGCGCACTGGTTAATCGATTCGATGTCAGTAGCTCAACGCTTCAAGATAGATTGAAAGGTGGATGGCCTGTTGAAGAGGCCGTCGGGCTTATTCAACACCAGCGTAAAGGTCAACGTGAAGTTGAGGTCAACAACGTGCTTTACCCCAGCTTCGCGGCTGCTGCGAGAGCTCATGGCGTTGATCACAAAGTCGCCAGGGCACGCGTCAAAAATCCTAAGTGCCAGTGGAGTGACGAAGAAGCCGTTGAGGCCAAGTTCCGCTTTAAATACCTCAGAAGCATTTATGGCAAAAAGCCCATAGAGTATGAGGGCGAACAATACGCGAACCTTACTCGTGCAGCGAAAGCACACAACTTACCGCCTTATCTGGTACTTGCTAGATACCACCAAGGTAAAAATCTCACTGATGTGTTCTCACCTCTTGATGCCAGATACAAATCCAGAAAAGTGTGGCTACAATCTGTTGTCTCCCTCGGCGGGAAAGAGTACGAAAACCCATTTAAGGCCCCAAAAGCTGAAGGGTTATCTATGAAACTTCTATGGAGAAGACTTAGCGCCGGGTGGGATGCAGAAACAGCTTACAGCACACCTGCATCTGAAGAGGAACTGGAAGCGATGGAAAAAGAAAAAATATCGTCATAAACCATGTAGGACAGTAATAATTTCATACTAAGCTGCATTCTAATGGTTATGTCATTTCGTCCAGTTCTTCACCTGCGTTAACGAGTGATAGGATAAAATCCGCATGAACACCATGCTTTTTTGCGAGCTCATCAGTGTCGTGAATATTTTTATAATCTTCATACGCCGCAATACACCTGTCTTCACCGTATTCGTTTAACGCAATTTTAGCGGACAAAGATAAAGTGTGTTTCTGTGGTGAATTAGGGTTAAGGTTGTTTTGTTCCATCTATCTCTAACGCCGCCTTATCAAAGGTGTAAATCGTTGATACTTCTTTTTTATTTAGCTGACCATAACGCTTTGCTTTGTTAACAATCAATGCATCTGGAAAATCTGCTTGTTTAGTCTTGCCGCCTGATTTTATAGGCTTAGCATTCATAAAGTCTTTTAATGCACCCCATACAGCTTGACCATCCTCAAACGTCAAATTTGGCTCAGCAAATAGTGCATGGAGAACATTAACAATTTGATCTTTACTCAGGTTGTAGCGTTTGCCTTTTAGTGTCCAGATGGTTTCTATGAGCACCACATCAGTCACGAGTACATCTTGGTCACCTAAAATCAATTTGGTCGCTTTACTGGCCTGTGCTTCATCATCTTGCAACAAGTATCGAAGCAATATATTTGTATCAATTGCTATCATCTATTTATTGCGCTTTCTAATGAGCTTTGCTCACTGACCTGCGAGTCCACGGTAACGCCTTTTAACAAGCCTTTAGCTGCACCAGATTGTTTTTTTATAATCGAAATTACACCTTGCCTATCAACAAAGCTTTCAACATCATCGCCTGCATTAATATGCGCAATCACACACTGCTCGATAGGTAATGTAATCTGTCTTTTTGCGCTTACTTTAGCCATAAACACCTCTTTACCGATTAACCATAAGTAAAGAATACCATATCTTTACATTGTTTCAATGGGTAAAGATTAAATGTTGTAAAAACAACATAAATGTTGTTATTTGTGATATTCCTGTGTTACTCTTATCTTATCTACTGGCTGCTGCGCAGTTCACTGTCGGACAGGGCTGGTATTCAAGGTTGGTTACCTTGTCCTTGCTCCCGGGCGATGCCCGTATGGCGAACAACCATCACTACACACCATAAAACATTGTACGTCCTTATCAAAGGCTCGGCAGTGTGGACCGGAGCAAGCACCCTACTGCTGAGATAAATATAGGAACGACAATTATGCCGAATACACCGGTTATTTCTTCTATTTCTGAGACCGACTTCTTTTCACAAACTCGACAGGCGCTCGCGATCTTCAATGGCTCTGATGTCAAAAAAGACAGTCGTGTTAATGCGTTTTTAGTTACCCAATTGGCACTTAAGAACGAGCATCAATACGCATCTTGTTTTGCAAACTCTAACGCTCACAGCAAGGCCATGGAGCCAAACCTTATTGCTAAGCTCCACCAACTCATTGAGGAAGGCACCGAGACCTATATTGAAGAAGGCCTGGCGCTTTCGCGTCTACTGGTTTCATTGGTTCGTATCGCAGACATAAACGAAACTCAGTTCAAAACTGCGCTGCTTGACGCTTTTGGTGACGAGTTACTGTCTGAATCAAACTCTGATCCTGAAGGATTAATCTTTCACAACTTAAAAGCCATGAACGCATTTATCGACTCTATTGATAGTGACACATCGAGAACCTGTAAAAAATGCGCTTTTGAAATTACAGCGGGAGGCTTCTGTACGAATGACCTGTGCCCTTATGAGGATTACCCTCAATCCATGGCACTTGATGAAATTTATGACGAGAGCATTCCAGCTAGAGAGATCCGTATGGTGAAGAAGCGGATCCCCATCTCTCTATCGGTCGAAACCGATGATGGAGAGCATGTCATCGAATTTAGTGCTGAAGATTACTTCTTTACTGCGCTCAAAGACGGAACACTGGCCCAAGACATAGCGGCGCTTGAAGGGTGTGATTTTTCCTGTGATGGCCCTGTTGATACCGTCGTTGAATTCTTTAGTGACGGTGAATCTAAAGATCTTCTCGATTACTGTATTGCTGACCAAAAGCTTGGGGGCGAGACAGGTTACCAGGCGACGATTTGCAAAAAGGACGTACGTTTGTGGCTTTCACGGTATGCCCCAGAACTTGCCAACTCCGTGACGCTATAAGTATAAAAAGGCCAGAGTTCACTGGTCTTTATTTTATTTGTTGGGTTGTAAATAAAAATATAACTTCGGGTAAATATTCTATGAGTAAGAAAATAAAACTGTATCACTATACAAGGGCTGAAATTCAAAGCATCGAACAAAAAGGGATATTAATTCGAACTATCGAACAAACACGGCGAGATTTCATGGAACAGTACAAATCCAAGTTATCCAGCCAGGCTATTGAACATTTCACATCTTCTTGGGGGCATGAATGTGAGGATTTTAATATAGATGCACAGCATTCAGTTTGGTTCGTATCTAAAAGACCTGAAGAAAACTGTATGGGGGTATTCTACTTGGTTAGCATGTATGGTGGTGAAGTAATTAGCATGATTGGAGAAGGTAATGAAGACTCTAAAAGGTTTTTGGAGTCTATCGGTGAGCCTTTGGAGGTCGTTTGTAGTATCCCTGAAGACGATCCTAGTCTTGTTCGCTACGGAAATACTGAATGTAGATTGCAGAGGGCTGTTATGCCTTCAGAAATCATTGAAATCAACAAACTGTCTTGCAATCCTGCAAAGTCTGAATGGAAATATTAAACTATTTAACGGAGCAATAATCATCTATTTTTCAACGCATTTTGATATATGATTTTAAACAGATCCCCATTAGGACCTTTTAGATTAAATGATGTGAACGAAATTAATACACTAAATACAACAAAAATGTTGTTTTTAACACCTCGTTTTGCTATTATATTTCCATCAAATAAAGAGCAAACGGGGAAACAAATGAACATTATTGCAAAGTACAATTCAGATTGGGGAACATGCACTGTTACTTCAGACTGCCAGATAGATACAAACGACCTTCGCATCACTGAAATCAAGACGGCTGACGTTGAAGGTTTAGATCTGGAACATTGCGAACGTGAATATGTAGAGCTTCAGTTGGACAACGGAAACACTATTCAACTTCCAGTTGAAGATGGTGATTTAACGCAAGAAGGCCGAAACATACTCCAAGAATCGCTTTCTTCACTTCCCATACAGAAAATTTCCAGCATGCCTATGAGCTCAGTTAAAGTGTTGGGTTCTACACTGGATGCCATCCAGTCAGAATTTGATTGCTTTACTCGAACTCAAGATGCGGATGAAATCATACTGGACGCGGTATCTCTTGGAGAAGAAGAGGTAAGCAACCTCTCCTTCATTTTAGGCTTCGATGCAGAGCCTCTTGCCGGTGGCTATGTCACGTTTCATAAGGGGTGATGTCATGTCTGTTTTAGAACACGCTTTAAACGTCGATGAAGAAGCCGTTGCGGAAAGTGAGGGTTGGGGTCTCTTTGAGTCCGAAGACGATTTTCAGCTACAGAAAATTGATGAAATGGACACCTTCAAGACTGATGAGCAGGCACACGTTTTTGTGAAATCCCGCGTCGATGAAGGGTCCGCACTTCATATCAAGGTAAAGACGTTCCTTGAAACGCATTCAAAGCATGAGCATGACATTGTGTTCGGGGACGCATAAAAGTTAATCTTGGACTTATGGCCGCGTACTTAACGCGGCCTATTGAGAATAGGATTCGGCACCATGGTACGTTCAAGCACCAAAGATAAATCTGAAGCTTTATCGTTTTAAACTACTCACTACACATACTGCTGGGCTCTCATGGCTTTTTTCGCTAGCCTATCAACATGTTCATTCACCATACTATCGTGAGACTTCATGCCACGATGTCCTTTTACCACTCTAAGCGACACGGACTTGAAACGACTGAACAACAACTCCACATTTGCCCAGGCATCCGTGCTATTTTCCGCTTCCCGCTCAACATAGTCGCTATCAGTGACAACCACTACATCCATTGATTTTGATACCTTATCTCCAACGCTCTGATTCAGAAACATAAGAGCGCATGAGACCGCCTTCATCTCAACCAGGTTCGAATCATCTGGCTCTACCCCCAATGACAAATCGTATTGCTTACCATTGAAGCTAAATGTAGCCCCTACCCCGGCGCTCTTGGGCTTTCTTGAATACGCGCCATCACAATATAACTGCATTGTATTATCTCAATTTAATCCATTTTTAATGTTTCAAGTATCACACATTGGGTTATTTAAAACAACAAAAATGTTGTTTATTTGTGTGTTGTCGTGTACCATGTCACCTATGATTTAAAAAGAGAATTGATAAACCTATGTCAAATAAAAAAGGGACTGCGTTTCGCCCCTCAAATTCAGATAAGCAGGAAATGGCAGGCCGGACCCATCAAAACGCTGACATTCTTATGGCCATCGAATCAGGCCGATTTTCCAGCTTAGATGAACTTAAGGCTATGCTTCAGTCAGAAGCGACACTTATGCAGGCACTAATGAAGTGCGACGACGTATGGTTTACCGATAAAAATAGCTGCATTGACATCAATCATAGCCTTGCGCTTCAAAAGCAAGCTGATGAAGCAAAGAAGTCCAGCGTTGCGTTCGATTTAGGGACGTTTCTTGGCGACATCAATGCCAGTATTAAATAAACATTTATAGAGAGACACATAGAGCATGAATGCTGCACAGTTTAATCGGAAGGCCCCTAGCTTTCCAGAATCAGGGATTGAGTTTGTAATTGAAAAAACCTTCGACATGTACGACGGTTTGACAACAATGGGGATTGTTCGCGCGCCGGATGATCAATTGTATTTTAGATACTGGACAGGTGAATCCCGTGAAGAAGGTTGGATTTCGTTTGCTATTGTTCCTGTTGTTGAAGAACAAGTCGATGCCATCGCTAATGGCAAAGTCGATATTCGTGAGTTCCTATTAACCAATAAATCTCACATCATCACTTACGCCACCAGTTCAAATGGTCAGTACATTGAAACTGATCGCAGCAAAATGCATATTGAGCGATACAGACAATTAGTTGATGGTGAAGTCCCAATGTATCCTTATTTCATCGGCATGGATGATGAAGACGACACTGAAGAAGAAGGCTAAATTTTCTTTGTACCCAGTAGATTCTTTGGGTGCGCTAATGTTATACTGAAATCCGCTAGGGAGGTAGGGTGTGAACTCGTCGGTAGTTTGTTTCCCCAAACAAATGTGGCTACCCTTCCCTAGCTTCAATTTAACAACATTTATGTTGTTTTCACCCCTCTATTTTGTTATCCTTTCTGTATCGAAAATAAGAAAGGCTTAGCATGAAAATCATCGGTAACATCGAAGTAGGCGATAGCGTACTTATCTTTACTCGCCCAAATGAAGAACCAAGACAAACTACAGTTAAGTCTATCGGTGATTGGAGCGTATCTTTTGAAGATGAGACAAACCTTTCCCGCTATCATAGAGAAGACTCTAGCACTCTCGTCATTAAGACTGATGATCCTCGTGTCACTGAGTTAAAAAAAGATCACCAAGCTTATCAGGTTATTACCTACCTCGGCTGGCGCACATCTCGCAAACTTGAAAATACGGAAATACGTGATGCAGTGATTAATTTAATGGAATTGATCAATGCTGAAGACATGAATGATGATTTAGACAAGCTTCATACCTTAAGTAGCGCGAAAAAAGAGCCTGAGTATATTTATCGAGCTTTGGAAAAATTACACAAGGAACAGTGATGAAATACCGCGATTTATTTCCATACGCCAACCGTATGCTTGGAATGCAGGAACACAAAGTTGAGCGAGAACACGCCACGAACACTACTGAGCAAGCGCTTATTGTTATTGCCAATCTTAAATCTGGTCAAACATTACCGCTTGAAGGTGATTATTCGCAGATCACCGTCGATTTTATCAGTGATGGGGCCATTACCTTCACACCAACACCAGGCGACGGTTCAAAAGTGACTCTTGCGGCAGATGCCTTGCGCGATAGCGAACTTGTGCGCGCAATCACAGCGACCTTGGATACTGTTGGCCCCGCATACACACACCCTATATGCAAAGTGATTGAAGGCGACCCGGCTATTTTCAGATTGAGAACTCAAGAAGGCTACGTCATTGGCGATGCGCTTTGTCTCATGAGCGGTAATGTAGGATACCCAGATAAAGTGGATGCCACTCCAGAATTTGAAGATGCCAATGCTGCTGCCAACGACATTAAAGCGCCCGTTACGGCAGAGCCCAGCACACCCGTCCAAGGTGATTTGTTTGCCTAGTTAGAAATCATTGGCGGCCAGCTTTGTTTGCGGGCTGCCTTATGGGGTTTCCACCAGAAAAGATACGCCATCCACATACTCATCCCTGCTGAGTAAAGTAAGATAGGCCCCAGTGACAAGATCAGGATCAAGGTCACATCCATAATGATCTCCTTCCTTTAGCTTTGGGAACCTTTAATACTAACACTTTTTTCACAAGCTGAACCAAAAACAACAAAAGTGTTGTGCTAACCATCTATTCTTGTTATGATAATTCCAGTTTCGCAAGTGAAATAGCTGTAAGCCGTTACTGGGTCCATTGCCCGCAACTCCCACCGAAATGGTGCAAAGTATGATTAATACAAAACGGTACATCGAGTACGTCACGTAACCGAAACTTTCATTGGTGCGTGTTTTGTCTTGGGAGTTCACGAAACGATAGCACTGACAAGTTATTTGGAGTTACACATGACAATTTTATCTTATCCTTCAGAGCAGGCTTTTCTTGATTATTCAATGGCATTATCTAAACAACTGCCAAACGTTAAGCTTAATACGCTCCGCAAAGCCATGGCTGGCGTTGACCACTTCCGCAAGATAGAGAGTTACCGTACAGCACTAAAAGCCGCTGAGGTCTTCTCAGGGCCACTAGACAGCGTTGTATACTTGGACGCAGCAGATACGCTCAACATTCGTATTTCCCACGAATTACCTTATGGTATCAGCGATTGCGAAGATGCCGCCATGGTTGAACGTCTAAATGGGAAAATTGAAGTGATCCTTGGCGGAGAAAGTGGCTACATTTTACAAGATTTCTCTACTGATAAACGAGATGACGGCCTTTATGACATCTCAGCGTATGCAAGTCTTGATGACGCTGAAGAAGACGACATCTATCGCATCCTGAAGCACTTATTTACGGGCGACAGAAAAGAGACGTTCAACACATACCGCGTCGCCAAACATGCTTTTGACAAAGCCGTTGATTACATCGCAGATGATGACTCTGAAGGGGTGCTTGAACTGGAGGAATCCGAATACCCTATTAATGTGGATGAATTCATGCTCCCGTTCTCTAGTGACGATGTACGAGATGCCGTTTCTGATGAAACAAGAAATACGTTTGATCAGCATGTGAAAGACGAAACGCGCGATATGGATTTAGAGCTTGAACAAATCTCAGCGCAATCTGGGCAAGACTTAATGGCCACCATCATTGAAGAAGCGCTGAGAAAAATCAAAGTGCGCACTAAGATTGTTGGCAAAAAGCAAGCAATCACCAGTGATGCTGATGGTATCATTTTTGAGCTGGCTCATGATATGGTTTTAAACAAACTTTAAGTTAACGTGGGGGCGGCATTGACGCCCCTATCTCACGTAGGTATTAATGTGAATAAAGATGTGACATTTGCCCGAAAAAGACCTTGTTCAAATTGCCCATTTAGAAATGATGAAAAGGCGATTGAACTTCGTGACGGTCGGCGGGAAGACATCATCACATCCCTTCTCACTGGGCGCGAAGTCTCATTTAACTGCCACAAGACGGTTTATGGTGATCTTGATGACATCATTGATGGAAATACACCACCAGCAGCACCGAGCGTTTGCCCGGGCGCAGCCGCTGTCGCCAGAAAGTTTGGTCGGGATATGGTTATCATCCAGGTTGGCACTCGCATGGGCGTCATTGAAAGCAACTTTCTTGACGATGCGCTTTCGCGCACCATCGAACCAGAATCACTACATATAAACAAGAAGGACGTGCACCTTTAGGCACGTTTTCTCATTGGTTCAATTTCCGGCTTTTCTGGTGCCGGATTATCAACAGCCATATCCATTTGTGATGCAGAAATCTTTTGGCCAGTGGTCTTGTACACTTCCATAAACAGCGCGCCTTTCAACTGCTCTGGCGTCAAGTTACCTAAGAACTCTTTATGCAGCTTCATTGCCGTTTCACGCAAGCTATCAGGCTGAACCATAGACGCTCTGTTGGCTCGCTCCATCAGCATATCTACCCCATCCACAATATCTTTTACCGCATCGTAAAGTGAAAGCCCCTCATCGTGGGCGCCATCCCAGTGAAGGTCGTTAACCATATCAGCTGCGGCCGACGGGATCACTTTACGCATCAGTTCATCACCCATCTTTGCGTAATCACCCAGAGACATATTTGGATCGAACTTGGTCGACGCTTCAGCAGTAATACCATTAAGCTCCAATGTGGCCGTATTTACGGAATCAGAACCATTCGCCCCGAGCATTGGTTTAATATGATCTGAAGGGAGGCCCGCGCTTTGTAACAGTTCTTTCTCCACACGTAATGCGAAATCACTACCCTTCGGGGTTAATTCATAATACGTTGCACCATCATCTTCAGCGGCAACTTTGGCAAGCCCCGCATCAACCAGGCGCTTAATTGGCTCGCCATCTGGTACACTTAGCTTGTCATCGTGAAAATCATCAAACACTGTATCGTCTTTAAACATAGCATTCAGCGTTTTTAACGCCCTTGCTTCATCCATGGGTTCTGCAACCGTAGGTGGAGATACATGACTTTGCGATGCTGCACTTTGTTTAGAAACGGGCACACTTTCCTTTGCTGGTTTTTCTTGCGCAGTCTGTGATGGAACATCATCAAACGTTAAAGTTTCCTTAGGCTTATCATCAGAACCACCTACAAACCGCTTAAAGAGCCCCTTAGCTCTGTCGCCAAGTGATTCTTTCATTTCAGGTCCATAAGCAGTGATAATTCGCCCGAAATCAGCAAATTCATTTCTGAGTTTTTTTATCTTTGACTTCGGTTTGGCAGGTACAAGGATGTCGAACTGGTTAAGCAGCTTCATCAACTTCTTGTCTGTTCCATTCGGATCCAGTTCACTATTATGTGCGCGTGCTATAGCTTCTTGGAATTTAGGGTAAGTAAACCCTGCCTGCTCAAGCACTAAAGGCGCAATTGCCATCACTTCTTTCGTCAAGTCATCTAACGGGTGGTCTTTACTGACATTGAACATCATTTTGGCAAACAGCAAACGCATTTTACCTTTATCTGTGATCCCGTAATATGTCGCACTATTACTTTTGGTTTTCTCATGAATAAAACCCTTACCGACCGCGCTAGTGACGATATTTGCCAAATCAGTCCATCCGGTTACACGGTACTCGCTATTACGAACCTGAAAACCTCGTTCATCTTCTTTTTGTGCAAAATACAATACCTTTTCCAAGGTGAATTTCTTAGCCATGTTCTCTCCATGAACCCTGTTAGGTCGCTATCCCTGCTATGTTCTTTGATGTTATCACAGTTGCTTAATCTTACATCTACACCTATCAATAAACAACAAAAATGTTGTTTTAATTGTGTCTTTTTGGTATGATGTTCACATCAAAACTAAGATGGTGGAAAATAAATGACAGCAGTAAACAATATTATTTCTGGTACGGCCGCAACAATTAGCGAGTCAGATCAGAATTACAGAAAAGTATTAAGCGCTCTTTATGTTGAGCTAGCTGAACGTTCATTTTCCTACCTAACTGAATCTGGCGGTACTGACAAAGGTTTTCCATTCTCGTACACAAATGAGCATGGCACATTCAGTCTGGGGATCGTGTTTGCACCTGATTTAGCATCAGCAACTTCGCAAATCTCACAATTCAACGAAGTCGTAACCTCGCGTGCGTTTGAATCGGAAAATGACAACCACCAAATCACCGGCTTTATGACTAAAGAAATGATGATTTCTCGACTCAACCAAGCCGCCGTAGAACTACCTCTACTTAACTACATCGAAAATAACTAACTAGGTAAGGCCAGCTAATGTTTTTGTCCTTTAAAGGGCGTGAGATGCCTTCTCCGGGTGAGTTGGTTCGCGTTTATCGAAACCTACCTAAACCACCTTACTACTCAATACGAGCAGAGGAAGGCGAACTGGACGGGCTCGTGCTTGGTCACGCTAAAGCGGTGATCATTGAGGACGTGAAGTTTCTGGTTGGGGAGAAATCCCGTAAAACAGTTATTCGCAATGGCGTTCGAGGTGTGCATGCCTACGCCGTTGGTCGTTTTGTGGCGGCATATGATGAGCCGCCAGCAGAGTTTTTAACTGATAAAGCCAGTCAAGTGACCTACCAGCCATTTGTTTATGGACATTTCTTTGATCGCAGAGAGCCGCTTAAGCCAGTGACAGAAATCAATAAATGCTGCCTTTTCGGACCAGACTGCCTCATCCCTTAAAGCGCTCACTAATCGCGCGTAGAAGCGTACTCAAACCAAGAAACAAGTGCTTGTCCGACATAACCTGTGGCAAGCCCAACAACACCCATGGCGGCAAACTCCATATAATGACTACCTTTAAACACGATACTAATAGCGTTTATCTTGAATGAGGCATAAATAAAAATGGATGATGTCAGTATTATCACCGTGAAGTACATCACTGCACTTGTGGCCTTAATGCCATCACTAAATTGATATTCGGCGAACCTTGACATAGCGAGGCTTATCAAAAACGCAGCAATCCACGCCAAGTCAGGAATGGTAAAACCAACCGCAAAAGCGCCGGCTATCAGGTACAATATAATTCTAGCTTTTTTTCTGTCCCGGGCAATTTCACTTTCAGGCTTTTTCGGCGTTGCGCGTTCAATTGTGCGGACAATAATGGCAAATAACGAGCTGAGCCAACTTTTATTTTCAGGCTGAAGTTCCTTTACTGCTTTGTAAAAAACCAGGTTAAAGAAAACCAGGACCATTCCAGATGATATCCAGCTGTAAAGATAACCGTATACATCATTGAATCGATGCGTTGCCAGCAGCGTACCGAAAGATAAGTATGATGAAACAAAAAACATAAAGACGTGCAGGGTTAACGTTGCCTGTTTCTTTATCTCAACCTGTTGTTTGGGAGTTCTTTTTTCCATATTACCTCATAAATCTATGTTAACTAGAGCCACAATAATATTTGAAAATCCTTCCTCAAACTAAATGCAGGGTTATGCTTCAGTGGTAGATGAAGTTAATTCACCTTCCTATGCTATTTTTCATCCGTATTGAATAGCGCTTCGTTCTGCTCCCAGAAGATACCGGCCTTTACTCCCAGGTACCGAGTGCTTCTGCCCGCAATGACGCCACCATCATTGAATTGCATCAACCACTCCAGATCAACCAGTCTGGCAATTGTGTCTCTGTCAGCGTTGGGGATATCATCCCATTGCAAAACGGGCTGTTTCATGAGTTTTTTGACGTAGTGGAGCTCTCGTTCTGAAAGTTCGACCAGTGCTTGAATAGACTCTTTCTCAGACTTAATTTTGGCCACAACTAATACGGCCATGACAATATTAACCAGTAGGCTTAAACCTAAACCAATCCATAGTCCCAACATAACATCATCCTTGATTTACTTAACGACACGCGCCCTTAAGAAAGCACGCCCTTTTCCTTTGTAATATTCGCCAACGAAAGTCCTTCCCTTAACGACACGTTCACCAGCACGATCCTTACCTAAGGAGTCCGGAGATATCGGTCGCCAATGCGCAGTCACAGACCATGATTCAAGCCATCTAACCCTTTCTCTACCTAAGCTCTGAACGGGCTCACCTTTGCTCTTTTTGGGCGTCTGAGAGCAATAAATAACATCCTTGGGGATATACTGCTGCTTGCGTCCGGCGCTATCTTTGAACTTGGCCTTGCCAGCTCGATTAACCAAGCCAAACTTTCTTGAATGCATACGCTCAATGTAATGCTTGGCCAGTGTTCTGTACTGAAGGTAAACATCACCTGATGATTGCTCCCTCAAGATCTTGCCGTCTTGCCATGCGGTTAGCCTATCACTATCTACCGTGAATATTTGGTACCGTTCACCAAGATACATGTCAAACGCGAAGAAATAGTCATCGGGACCACGTTCCTCACAATACAGGCACATGGTTCGAAAGCTATTGCTAACCTCATCAGATGTCAGAGGCTTATCATTTGACAATTCAATTGAAAATTTGGCGAACGGCGAGGCCAGGATATCCCCATCGTCCAGTGACAGATGCTCCGGCGCCAAATCCGTTTCAGGCGAGAAAATGTAGGGTTGAATATCAGTGTAATCCCTTGGAAGGGAGCGCATCAGTTTTAGTATGTGCACTGCGTTATTGCCTCAATAATTCTTTCAGCCTACTTTCCGTCAACGGCTCTCCAATCAATAAAAGGGCCGAGACCGCAGCCTCGAACCCTTCCGCTCGCGCCCCGGGAAATTCATCCCACGCGTCATTGGTTTCTTGTAGGTAAGTGTTTAATGCATCAACGATGGATAGTATATCGCTACAATCTAAACCGATATTTTGCTGAGGTATGATTTGATTAAATCTATCAATCACGCGTCCCCGCTCAGTTTCGGTCAGGTTGCCACTTACGACATCATTGTAATCAGTTTGATGCATGGTGATTTTATTTTAATAACATTATCACCATGATAACCAAACGACATCATGCAATCAATAAATACCTACTCGCCACGCCCCATTGTTGGCATATGACGGTCAACATTACCGATAACAACCTTCCCACCTTCAATGGCAAAGTAAACACGCAACATATTCTGAGCGGTGTTATCTTTACCCAGCTTCAAGTGGGCTTTACAGTCATACTCACGACCATCCACGTTAAATACACGAGGGTAAGATGCTTGCGTCACGTTCGATTCGCGGAATGCCAACTCTGTTTTCGTGAACAAGCTGAAGCAGCCGGCAGAACCTTTTTCCGTGTATGTGTCCACGAACTGCTTTGAGGTCAGAGTTAGCAGCTTTTTAAACAGCAACTCAATACGTTCAAAACCGCTTTGTTTCTCAATATCATCCATCAATGATTTTGAAATAAGCATGGTGTCACCATTAATAATAAGGACGGCTTGCACCACTTCGTACACACTCGCCCGACCTGCATGAATTTTCATGATCAGATTTGACAACTCCACGTCTCCGCCAACATTAAATGAAGATGACTGAAGCTTCTCAACTTGAAGCTGCAACTTGTTTGTAAGCTCTGTCTTTGAAAGTAATTGACCACGGAGGTCACGTACTTGCCCTTCTAGTTCATTCACTTCCTCAACAGCCATATCAAGCAACTCTTTTTCGGACAGGTTGCCTTTCTCTGCATCAAGCACTGCTGCATAACCATCGCAAAAACGTTTCACGGCTTCCAAGTATCGATCCTTGGCAGGTTCTGCACCAGCACGCTTAGCCTTTTTACTTTCATTTAAAGACGCAGCATCACGCGATTTCAATTCCGATAATTCAGAAAGTCGCGTAATGTTTTCCAGCGGCGCTTTACCTAACTCAAGCGCTTCATTTTCATACTTGGCAATTGCTTTTTCGAGCGCTGCCGAATCTGGAGCATCTGCAATAATCTTTTCACAGTCTCTCTCGATGGTTTTAAAGCTGTTCAGCAAGCTGGTGGATAAATCCTTCAACTTGGTTGCCTTAATTGGCTCAGGCTTGGGTAGAATGTCGTTAACCTGCTTTTTCATCTCGGTTGCGACAGACTCATCCATTTTAGCTAGCAGTGTAGCTAAAGTGTCTGTGTACCCCTGAAGATTTTTAAGTAGTGTAATTGATGCATCAAGCTGATTAACGAATGCGCCGTCGAAACTGAATATTTCACTCAGCGCCAGGTGAACCCGTTTATCATCAAAGTTATCATTTTCCATCACATCGCTAACTTCGAGGCAAACCGCATCTGCGAGACACCACGACAAGCCGCCGTTGTCTTTAACGAAATCAACCATTCTTTCCAGCGCAGAGAAATACAACCAAGGAAAGTTCTTTACTGTGATCAATGTGCGGTATTCTTGGTACACCAGATAGAAAAGCGCAGGCTGAGTGAAATAAACCGATAGTGCCCATAAAAATTTCACCGCGCTGTGGATATTTTTCTCAGACTCTAGGTCTTCAATGGCAAGATCCGCCAGCGCAGCCAGGCATTTCTGTTTCAGATTATCTGATGAGAAGTAGTGCGCATATAGCTTCACTAAAAATGACAGTCGTTTAGCACGTTCACTCTTATGAGGGAAATCACTACTTATGTTATCCAGCAGCTTGTTTGCACCATTTTCATCAAAGATATCACTTACGCCTGCTCGTGATTCAGCAAAATCAGAAATATGGCTAAATAGGATTTTTCCGCGCTCAGGAGAAAAGGTGCCTTGAAGGAAAGCTTGTTCCTGTATGCATGATATGTATGAGTCCGTATTAACCAACATATAGCGATTGAACAGCTTTTGGTTATTTAAAGCTTCAAGCATCTCAACATGTCTTGTCATGTCTGAGTTAAACAACTCTTTATCCAGTGTGGATGTTGAAACTTCGTTACCTAAAAATAGGATATGGTCCGTGTTCTCGACCATTTTATCGAACGGATTGTCCTTGGCCCCCTCAACGTCGAATCCAGGGGTTTTACTTTTGATGAGCTTCTTTACTATGCCCGTAACTCTTACGGCGCTCGATACTTCGGTAAAGTTTTCTGTTGCTACTGGGTTAAATGGAAACCCAAATGCAAAATATTTGGCAAACATACGTACATCCTTTGTACTTTGTAACTACGTCCTTGAACCTACAATATAATCATTTCCATAACACAACACAAGTGTTGTTGATTTAAGTGCGCGAAAAACATTCATACCAATCGCAAATCTAATCAGAAACCAATATTAAACAACTAAATTGTTGTGTTATTTGTTGCGGTTTGGTATGTTATTTAATAATAAAATAATGAGCTAGGAACCAGCATGGAGCATGGACTTCAAAACATATTTCTGCATCACTCATACTTCCCTTCGGTACTGACGAAGGTTAGCTGCAATGCACACACTAACATCACCGGTGGAAATGGTGCAGGTAAGACAACACTACTTAGCCTGATCCCCATTTTTTACGGTATGGAACCAAGTAAAATGGTCAGCAAAGCCGGTGATAAAAAGAACTTTGTCGGACACTATTTGCCATCTCCAAAATCGATGATTGTCTTTGAATACTCACGTATGGGATCACTATGTTGTGCCGTTCTTTATCGAAATCAGCAAAGCCTAGAATATAGATTTGTTCAGGGTGGAGCTGAGGACGTTTTGTTTTCGGAAGGTGCTTTAGAGCAGCTTAGTAAGTATCAGGACGCAAACCAGTGGTTAATGCAATCTATTGGTCAGGGTACAGAAGTCAGTAAACAGATAAAAACAACGAAAGACTATCGTGCCGTCATTCAAAACAACAAGAATGTCTTGCGTCAAAAAAGACAAAGAGGCGACTCTTTACTCTCTGTTGCCGGTCAGTTTTCATTGTGCGATCCAGTTTATGAAATGAAGCACATTGAAGCCATCACGTCTGTTCTAATGAAGAGCGACAAGCTGTTAGCTAAATTTAAAACGATGATTGTTGATGCATTCCTTGCTGATCAGATTGAAGTAAATGCTTCGCCATACCACAAACATGACAGTGAATATATCGACAACCTCAGGTCATTAATTGAGCTTGAAAAAAATCACTCTGAATTTGAGCATGCGCTCTCCAAGAGAAATGAGATCGAACGGCTTTGGTCGCGTTTACTTCACTTTCGTTCCCTTGTTAAAGAGCGGTTATTAAGTGTCAGCGCGGAATTAAGCTCAACACAAGATCTCATTGGGCAAAAGGTGGCGGAGCAAAAAGCACAACTCCTTGTGTTCGGTGAGAAGATAGAGACCTTAAGCTCTGAACACCACAGCACGAAAGGTGAACTTACTTCTTTATCATCTCAAATAAAGCGCATCTACGATAAAAAAGATGAATGGGAATACCAGCGAAACATCTCAGAAAAGTGCACTGAAGTTGAAAACAGAAGTTCTCTTAGAGCCGCTCTTAGTGATGCTGAAACGCATTATCAAAACTTGCTTGAGGTAGTTAAATCAGAGCGTTCAGAACACGATGTCAAAGTCTCTAATGTTCGTGTTAAAGCCGCAAAACAACGCGAGAAGTTAACAGCCATAATTGATGACTTAAAGACTCAAGTGAGCGCTGTCGAGCGTGAGACCGATCGCTTTATTGCTGAAATCAAAGAGAAACATCGCGCCCAGGCCGATGAATACCGCGAACAACGTAAAGAGGGAGAACTTGCCCGTTACGACGCCATATCAGAACTTCGGTTTAAAAAGAAAGAACTAACATCTTTGACCCAGGATGAAATATCGCGAATAGATAGCATTCAAAGTCAACTTGATGAGATCGAGGGGAAACTGGCCGGATCTCTTGAGTCGCTAACAACCTGTAAAAGCAACGTCGCCGAATTACAGACCAACAAATCTACAAGGCTACAACAGCGTCAATCTTTGACACAGGATTACGACAATCTACTTAGGAAGCGCGAAGACCTGATCCGCAGGATAGAGCCGGAAGAAAATTCACTCCGGGCTTATTTAAACGAAACCGCCCCTGATTGGCATCTATCGTTCGGAAAAATTATTCGACCAGAGTTGCTGGATAGGAAAAACCTTAAGCCTACCCCATCTGAATATGACAACGGTATATTTGGTTTAACACTAGATCTTGAAGCTGTGGAACTTACAGAAGAAGCTCAATCTGTCGAAGTGTTGAAACAAAAAGAGGTTGAGATCAGCAAGGACATCAGGGCTGTCGACGAGCAGTTAAGTGAGCTATCGTCAACTATTAAGCAACTAGACTCTTCCATCTATACAGCAACATCAGAAAGAGACTCTGTTGCTCACCAAGTTAGTGAGCTTGAGAGAACCAAAGAGAGACTGAGACTCGCCTTAAAACAAGAGCGAGCCGCAATTGAAACAGAAAAGGCCAACAAACGAAAAACCATCGATCAAGAAATCAGTGACTCTCAGAGTCATTATGATGCCTATATGCGTGAAACCCATGACGTTTTAAAGAACATCGAAGCGCAATCCTACTCTACACAAGAAGAGTACAAAGTATCTCAGTCTGACAAGCTTGGGGAACTAGAAGAGCTCATTTCTAGCAATAGAGCAATGATTCAAGATTCCGTAAACAGCGAGAAACAACGGATTTCCGACTTAAACGATGCGTTCTCTCGACTTATTGAGAACAAAGGGATCTCCGCAAGTGTCGAGCGTGAATCAAAGGAACGTTACTCAGCGGCAAAAAGTCGATTAGAACTAGCAGAATCATATGTTGACGAAGTGGCTGACTATCGTCGCTGGATGGACGCTACATGGTCAGGTTTACAAGGGATGGAGCTGAAAGAGGCAGAACTGAAATCTCTTGCATTGCAAAGCGAATCTCGATTAAAAGAAGCCAAGTCTGCCATGAAGGATTTTAGCAAAAGTTCGGCTGATGAAATCAACGGATTAAAGGACAGAGAGAGTGAGCTGGTTACCATTAAGCGCTCGCTATCTGGTGTAGAGCAGTCCTTATATAACGATGAAATAAATATTCCCGCCAACCACCCTGTTGCAGAGGCGCTAAGTGATTCGTTACCTGTCGACGTATTGATATCGCAATCTAGCGAAACGGCTTCCCTGATCAAGCAAACGTTGCAGAGTATTCGAAATGCAGTTAGAAAAGTTGAAGCCATCCTGCTTAGCTCTGACAAGAAAAATAAAATAAATGATCACTGGATTAGCATTAAAGACAAAATCCAGCGAGAAGGATTTGAGGAATCAACAGACGTCTATTACCTTGAGTGCGCAAAAGGCATCGATCGATTGATAAATACTGTAATTCCTGATGTGAAACAACTGACTGTTGAACAAATAAGAAGTGTCGGTGAAGGTTACATTCGCTTCTATCAGACTCTTGATACGCTAAACAGCAAAGTTCGAAGTGTATCGTCCATTCTTGGTCGAGAAATAAACACCAAGAACAACTTCCCAGACATTGGTAGCATAACCGTAGAGTTAGTATCCAAAGTTCAAGAATATGCTATATGGACGGAACTGGGGGCATTCAGCAACCAATGGGAGAAATGGATTGAAAATGACAGAAATGCACTACCAGACGCATCTTTTTTAAGTGCCTTTCAACGAGCCATTGACGGGATGAAGGCTGGTGGTATTGAAGGACTTCGCAATGCTCGCAACGCAAACACAATTGAGCCATTGATTGACGTAAAAATCTCTCTTGTTGAAAACAATCGACTCGTCGTTGTAAGGAACGATCAGGATTTGGAAGAGGCCAGTAGTGAGGGGCTTTCTAAGCTAGCCATTATCATTGTATTCTGCGGAGCAACTCGCTATCTATGCCCAGACCCGAACGCAAGAATCCATTGGCCCCTTGATGAGTTAGGGAAAATATCAAACGAGAACGTGAGTCTTCTATTTGAATTCATGGATAGTCATAACATTAATCTGTTTTGCGCACAGCCAAACCCTAATGAAGTGTTACGTAAGTTTTTCCCAATAAAATGTGAGGTTATTAGAGGCCATGGGATCCGACGCTATCGTCCAAAGTTAATGGATGACAGCCCTAACCCGCTACTTTCTAACACTTCGCCACAGGAGGCTTAACAATGAGTTACTCACCCATTTTTGAAGAAGTAATCATGCAGCTTCTTGCTCAAAGTGTTGTTTGTGAAATTTCGTCACCAGAGTGTTTTCGATTCGTCGAACAAGAGCACAATCGTGAGCAAATTGATAAGCATCTTCATGCAATCGGCCGTCACTTAGCTCAAACGTCAGACAAGTTAGGGTACTTTTGTGCTTACAATGTTTTAGATACATCTAAAAAGCGCAGTCGTACACAAAAACAGTTTGAGTCATTCGTTATTGACCTTGAGGGGATCATTGATTGGCTTCGCCTCGTTCGGTCTATAGATCAGGACTCCCGGCCATTGGTGGCTGGTGCTCAAGTTAAAGAGTCTGAATTACTCTCTGCTATAGAAGAGTCAAATTCACTTAAACAGCAGCTTGAGAGCATTTCCCAAAAACTAAAAACTGGCGGCAAATCAACCGAAGCACGTGCAAAACTAACCGCTGTTTTAAAATATTTAGTTGAACAAAATTATCTTAAACCAATGGGCGGTACCGGCACTCAATTTATGGCGACTGCAAAATGGTCTTTACTCTACGATCAACTCGATTTTATTCGCTCATATGATGCAATAGAAATAGCATCAGAAACTGAGCAACAAAGAGAGTTGCTGTAATGGGGCGCCGTGAAGATGCGAAAGCAGCTGTCGGGGCGCTACATCGCCATACTGACGCTCTCAGCGATGTTTGCTACTTAAACCAAGGGCAAATAGATGAAGTGGCAGATAACGACACAATGATATCCACGCTTCAGAAAAACAAGCTTGCATACCCAATTGATGGATTATCTGGCTACCAATTACACGGCAAGGTCAGAGGGCTCTTTGACCATGTTACGAGACGACATCGTTATAGAGAGAGTCACAGTCGGTTAGCTGGGCTTATAGAGGATTTGGAGAGCAGTATCCTCTCCTACCGGCATGCCAAAACAAAAGTTCATACAGACGTTGATTTTGCGCTATCTGAAGTGAAAGAAATCGTCATGGACATAATGGATGCTATCGGTGATACGGTTGAAATGTTCCACTCCGTCGTGAATGATGAGTTTAGCGTTGTATCTGATATTGATGAGCGAATAAGGCAAACTAGACGGTGTATTGATGACATTAGTAAAATCAACATCGTTTTTGAAAGCCTCGGTGTCAGCCAAATGCAAAGATGGGTAAACGTCGATTTGCAACTTGAGAACTTGCTAATGAAAATTCTTAAGTCTCATGTCGATCGATGCCTGCTAGATTTGGTAGCAAGCGGTCGCAAACTTCACGATATGCTCGCCAAGCTTATTACTGATAAGAAGTTCCAACACGTTAACAACCTAATTGACGCGTTTAGTGGTAAGTTCAAAAAAGACCCAGGGTACCGACCCAATATTGACTCTGTAGAAACACCACCAGATTGCCTGATACAGTCTGAAGCAATATTTATTGGTGGCTATGCTAATACAGACAGTGCGATTGATGAAGTTACCCTCGGAGATATCGCCCAAACCGCCATGGAAAAGCGCGAAGCGAAATTGACGAAAGAACATCCCGAAGCGGAAAATATCACGGTTGAACATCGAACATCAGAAACAATCGAGGAAGAAATAGACCCCTTGATAATTAGTGTGGAGCAGCTATTCGATGCATTGATGTCGCCAGCTGCACCAGATTCGCTGTCAGCTTGTTACGCATACAGAGCGCTCAATGTAAATGCTACGCTTGAAGATTGGATGCTAACGGTAATGAGTTACTATTCAGCACAAAAGCGTGCCATCGATCCTCTTTGGAAACTTCGTATAAGCACTCACATTGAAGAGCCAATCAATGGAACGCACTATGTTGACGATATTACTTTCGAAAGAAAAGTGGTGAGCCATGGATAAATCTTTAGTATTGGCCGCCCAGCGCGTCGTAAAGAAGGGGCTCGACTCCGTCGCCTACAACCCAACCAACAGAAAACTGCAATCTACAGTCGGTGTTGGGTCAGTGTTAAGAAAGCGGATTTTATTCAGCGCAAGAGATCGATTAGCTATTGATAAATACTTTTCTCAACGGCTTGGCACAGAGTTACGAGCCGTTGATTTAAAAAATCGTGATCGATTAGAAACTGCCAGTCACGTCGTAGAAGAGAAATGGGCATCAGGAACTGTGTTCGAAACCTTAATAAGTATTGCGAGCACATCACCCATCAAAACGGCTTTTGGTGAGCTAATAACACCACCAGGCTGTATTCTTTCCATCCCCTTTGAGCAGATGGAATTTGACTCAATTAATAGCGTTGTGATTGTTGAAAATGGCGCAACCATAACTAATTGGTTCAAAGTTGAACAGGCATTACCTGACAAGTACAAAGGCGCTTTGATTGTTTACCGAGGGCATGGAGAAAATCAACGTCACTTGAAAGAGATAATACAGCGTGTAGCCGCTAGTGCTAACGTTTGTCTTTATTACGACTTTGACCCTGCTGGCCTTGATATGTCTATCAGGTTATTAAATGGGCGAAGAGCCGACCTTGCAATCCCTGATTGCTCAGTTGAGGAATTAAGGAAACTCAATAAACCTAGCGCCTACAATGAGCAATACGAAGTCCTAACATCGCTTCTTAAGAGTGACAACCAAACCATATTGTCACTCGCAAGACTATTTGAGAAGGAAAGGCTCGCCGTTATGCAGGAGAAAATTCTTGTCAATGATGTTCCGCTTAAACTGGCATCAATTAACTAATACTCTTACTTTAGGCAATCGTATCTAACCTGTGTAGATTGCCTCATCAAACACGATATCTCGATATGCAATGTCGTCCTCATACTCGTCGATATAGTCGGCTTCTGCCCCGGTTCGCTCCGCATGAACCTTCCATTTGTCTTTTAGCGCCAACAACGCATTTTCCTTGCTTTTTGAGATGGCGGTAAATTCAAAATTAGGGGTTTCAAACACAGCCAGAACAAGAGGGGTAGCTCGTTCTGCATCGATAGCAAACGCCTGCAACCCTTCTATTGCCTCAACGATGTCATCACCAGATTCCGCCACATAGGCTGTGGGGAACTGACTAGGAACTTTCACGCCTGCGTACTTTGCAAGGACTGGAATGTCCGACAACGCCTCGTTGATTACACTAATGGCACGAAGAACATTCTTCGGACCTTTTTGATCATTAACGGCGGCAAACAGCACCGGCGTATCAACACCTTCTTCCAGAAAATGTAATTTCTCACCAACAAGGTGTTTAATGACCGATAGGTTTTCATATAGGGTGTTGGTTACTGACATTTCGCTCACTCTTCTTTTTATGCTGCTTTTTTTGTAAGGATGAAGGTGTTCACAACCTCTACATCACCAAAGTCATCTTCGTCGTACTTTTCTTCCCATTTCGCTTTGTCTTCATCAGTAATCTGGCGAGGATCGGCTTGCTTTACTTCAACGGGCAATTGTTCAACCTGTACATAGGCCGGTAACGATCTTACCAGAGATGGCTCAATGCTCTCCAGGTTTAAAGTCGATTGCTCTTGTTCCATAAACCATTGAATTACACGACGCATATGAATAGTTGCATCTGGACAACGGCTTGCTTCAAGTGAAATGGCTACTGCTTGTTTCTGCTCTGACATTGTAATATCTCAATTGAAATTATTAACAACAGAATCTCACGTAACAACATAAATGTCAATTTTATCTTGTAATAAAATTTATGAGATAGAATTAACATTAACAACATTAATGTGGTGATAAATAAATCCATATTCACTTATTTGTCATTTAAGTATCGAATAATAAATTACGATATAGGTCTTTTATAGTGGACAACAAAAATGTTGTTTGTTATGATGTCACTATCAACTTGAGAGAGAGAAAGAAACATGACCGCAGTTCAAACATTCAGCCCAGATGCAATTGGCATTTCTGTACTAAATGATGAAGACATCAAAAACCAGCAATCATTGGTTGCCGCGTTCTATGAGTCTGTGGAGCATGTAAAAACATTGCTAACATCGGGCAACGTGATTATCCACGTACCGGTATCTCAGGGTAAAGACAGCACTGTGGTTGAGCTTATTGTAATGGAAGCGTATCGCCAGTGTGTTGCGGAAGGTTCTATCGAGCCTCAGCGCCCTCTGTTTCTTTCTACTGTAGACACTCTCAATGAATCAATCCCTATGAAGATGTACCCTCAATACTGTAAATCACGTATTGATCGTTACGCAGAAGAGAACAACATTAACTTGTTCTATGATTTCGTTACACCAGGTCTAAACGACGAATACTTCATTAAGTATAACGGTGGCCAAAAATTGGTACCAAATGCAACTCGTCGCGGCGACTGTACAATCTTCTTAAAGCTTATTCCTTCTGAGCGCCACGTTAAGACACTTCTTAAGCGTTTTGCAGACGAACCGACATGGCAGCACTATGCTAATGCTAAAGTGGTAACCTGCGTTGGTTCACGCACTGATGAAGGCAGCCGTCGCAGTGGTAACATGGCTCAGCAAGGTATTCGTGACAAATCTGCCGACGACCTGTTTGCTGAAATGGATCAGGTTATGCTGGATAAGAAAAGCAAAACAGCCATCATCAAGTACGCACCTATTCGTGAATGGTCTACAGATGACGTGTTCGATTTACTTCGTTTAGCAGGTAAAAAACCACTAACACGTATGATCGACGGTACCAAAGCGCCGATCCCTGCATTCCTAGACGATTTCGGATTACTCCTTGAAATTTATGGAAATGGTTCGAATGACGTTTGCGAGGTAGCTGTTGGTACCAGCAAGCAGGGTTCTGGTTGTAACGGTAAAGCCCGCTATGGCTGCTGGTTATGCACCATGGTGCCTAACGATAAATCATCAACGGCATTGACAGGTTATCAGCGCTGGAACTCACTGGGTGCTGAAGATGCCCTGCGCGTTCGTGACTGGCTATTCCGTTTGAGCTGTGACATGGATGCTCGTGCGTTACATGCTCGTGCCTTTGATCCGACTGCATACAACCGTGTCGCACTGCAACCGAACGTCATCAAACCTAAACACCTTGAGAAAATGGTGCGTTACGCATCTCAGCTTGCTATCGACTCTAAAAATCGTGCTGAAGCTTTCAAAAAGCTAGTTGAAGAAGGCCGTGAGATGGACCATCCCGGTTACGCTGAAATCGCGAACGACATGATGATCCCACCTAAGGCGAAAAGGGCATTTCTTGCGATGTACCGTGAGTTTGCCTCAAAGCAAATATTCACCCCGTTTTCTGAAACACATGCGGTATTGTTAAGCTTCCGTTGGTCTATCGATGGAATCGGTGGTGCACCATATCGTCCATTATCTATCTGGAAACAGATTGAGCGTGGCGAAGGCCGCATCCCTTTCCCTTTGTTAAACGATGAGTACGAAGCGCGCCATGGCAAAATCAAACTGGTTGACGAAAACAACAAGTTACCTGAAGCTGTGATGTTTCGCATCATGAAAACAGAAAACCCTGTTGATTTCGCGGCAAACCCAAGCAACCTGTATGACCTATGGCAGCGCCCTTTCGACGATTATGACTTCTTTGAAGAAGACATGAACTGCACAATCGAACGTCGTGCCAACAACTCAACACCTGTTGCTGCAAAAGCGTGCTTTAGCTTCTCAGTTCAAGCAAATGCTGAATTTGAGATCATCGATGTTCAACTGGACAGCCTGACACTTGATAAAATCAAAATGAACGGTTTTTCAGCCAAACCTATGGCTGCCAACATGCTTAAAACTAACTATCTTGAGCCAAAAGCAAAGAATTACTTTGAAGCTGTAGCGAACAAGATTGTTGAAAAGGCGCTGGATGAACACGACTCTTTTGACGAAGCGCTTGAGGCGGCTAAGCACCAACTAACATTGACGTTCCGTGTGGATAAAGACATCAAAGTTGGCGTACCTTTCCTTATGCCTGCTGGTCTTCCAAGCGGCTACCAAGCGAACGGACGTAAAGCTGACAAAAAATTCAATGCTACACAGCGTGTAACTAAGACGGTTAAAGGTCGCACAGTGTTTGGCAACACTCGCATGGTGTTCTACTCTCCAGATAACACGGCATCTTTGCATGATAGCCACGTTTGTGAAGTTAGCTCATTTGAGTTGGACTTCGGCTCTCACACGCACAAACGTATCAATGTTCACGATTTGGCGGCTTCAGAAGATGATTTGTTTGATGTGCTAAATAACATCGACGTAAACGCAGAGGCGTTTGCACGCTGGAAAGCGTTTGGCGGCATCGAACGTTCACTTGAGATCCATGACGACTACTTGAATGCATTAATCAAGAAACGCCACCTTCGTGGCTACAACAAGCGCTCTGTAAGAAAGTATGGCGGCACTCATGTAGCTGAGCGTTTATTGACCGATGGCCCAATCATGGTCAAAGAAGAATATTGGAAAACGCTTAATCGTATCTTGAAACGCACCCAAATCTTCAACGACATTGGGTTGTTCAACTTCCAGTCGTGTTCATACCTTGAGGTGGCTACTCACCCACAAGGCATTGCTATGGATCAACACCGTAAAGACCGTGCCGCCGTTGCAAACGAACTGCGTAAGCTACGCAATAAAACGCGTCGCTCAGCTAAAGAAGCGTTGAACGCTCAAGCTCAGGGTGATTACCCTATGATGATGGTTAACCAAGTTGAGAAGAACTTCACAACACTGGCGAACCGCGCTCGATATGCTGTAGCAACAATGGCCGATCAGTTCTTGGCTCACCGCGTACAAATGGTGTTTAACTCGCAAGAGATTTCACCTTCACAGCGCGCCACTGTCGCCATGCTTTGGTTAGCTCAGACATTCGACGGCGTAAAGAATATCAATAAGGTGTTGGAACGCACATTGTCTATGTCTCAACGCAACTGGATCAAAGAGGATGCAAAAGCGTCTGTCCGTTTGAATACAGCTATCTCACCGGTGATCAGTGCGCTTGAGAAGACGCTAGGTGATGCACACAACAACTGGATGCCACTGCATGATGCACTGAGCGCCATTGAAGCGGGTGACGATGCTGCTGAATATCGCGCCAAAGTAAAGGCCGTAGTTGACGCTCACGCTGAAACACTTCCTGATTCGGCATTTGCAAATGGCTTCCAAGAAGACTTGTTCCAGTTCTGGCGTCCAAATTTGGCGAATGCAACTAAACAGGTTGATTCATGGTGCACCAGCATCCTTGAAGTAGTTGGCTTCCTTGATGCACTAAAAACTCAAGTCTCTGCGCTTAAAAAGAGCTGTAAGACTACTTCACCAGCTTTAGTGAGCCACGGTGATGATTTATCTCAAATGAGCCTGACGTTTGATTTGGAGGTGGCGTAATGTATCGATATAAATTTCCACTAAAAGCGATGGCGGGAACCACCGGGATCCCGCTTGATACACTGAAGACATGGCGACAAGTGAGCAACCGACTGAATCATTGTAAACTGGTCGAGTTAGCTCACCTTCGATTGAAGGATGACCCCGCAGCTCAGAGTGACTTGAATCAGGATATATCAATTCAAGACTATGCATCGCATCTGGGGTTCGACAACCCATTCAAGACAGGTGCCCCCATCCCACCAACAACATTACGTCAGTGGGATAAAGATGGTGATCATGGCCGCATTAAAATGTTCCTGCTTGGATATCAGACCCTATTGTTAAAAAGCGCATTAGGAAAAGACTGGGATATATTTAAGTTTGATTGTGCATTGCGAGATATGGGACTCGTTCGCTCCCAGGTTGTTCGTTTGATACGTGCTGACTTGGGTGCGGCAAAAAAATTACTTTCGCATTTACCGATACCTGAGAGTGCGTAACGTGTTAAAATTGAAAAAGCTTAACAAACAAGGATGTTGCAATGGATAAAATGAATAAGGAAGACCGCGAAAAACTTCATGCCGATACGATGAAATTGATCTGTGAAAATGGTCGCCAAGATGACTTGCTTATCATCAATTTTATGAACCCAGATGCCCAAAAAGACGAACCCTCGAATACATGGGACCCCAATGCTGATTAATGTCGGTCTTTCGCTGCTATCGGTTATTCTGTTTGCTTTCGTTAAATTCACCGTAGTTTATGTAGCGCCCGAAGTCTGAAATGTTGATGGCATGATATTATCTCTGATAGGAAAACAATTCATGGATGAATATCATGCCACAACAGAAACCAACGCCATTTGGGCAGTCTGATAACGATCTTCGATTACTAAAGTATCGTTGGCTAACCAGTATACTCAGCAAAAAAAGACTGACTATGCCCGCAATTCTATCCATGGGTGGCAATCTTCTTTACGGACTTCAAGCATTAGGCTCAGATACGGCAACCCGAACAGTTAGCAATTATGAAATGTCAGGTTTCGATCTCACCAAACCAATCGAATCTCTAATGCAACACACAATGGACGTGGGCTCATATTTTAAAATGACGCTAGATTCGACACAGTCTTACACCACCGCTGTTTTAGGTACAACCCAGCATGCCATCCCTATCGCAACCCTGCTTCTCACGCTTTATGCATCTCACCGTATGGTGACGTCATTTACCACTGGAGATGGCCGCCTATTGCTGGAGGCATTTTCTGATCGCGGCCCATACAAAGACATGATGTACCAAGCAAAATATGGACAGAAAAGACTTTTCAACAATAGTGATTTCAACAAACAACCATCACGCTGGGCACTGTATCGACCAGCCCAATGGAACAACTTCTGCAATCGCATACGACAAGATGGCGTAACTCTTATGCAGCGACTTGGCGGTGCATCTCTATACGGCAAAGTTACGGGAAAGGACTATACCAAAACGTTCTTTGATGAACCGCGCAACTTGGAAGTTAACTTATTCCACCTTGCAGCTCTTTTAGGTGTTGATGACTCCCCGGTAGCCAAACGCCTTAAAATGAGTGAAGCATTTTCAGATCCTGCCTACCAGGAGGTTTTCAAAAACGCCGGCGACATAACAGAGGCATTGGCACCAAATATCACCAATCTGAAGGACTTCGCAACACGAGCAAGCAAGTCTCTTGGCGACATTTCCCAGTACATTTTCAAAAATCCCGTTGATATTGATGCTTGCTTACAAGAGTGGAGCGCATTGACTGCCAGTTGCTTTATCACCGCAAACAAAGAGATCCAAGAAAATAACATGCGTCATGGCGTGACCAAGTACGTTGTTGAAATGCAGCTTGCTTCAGCCAATGGCTCTCTGACAGTTAAAGACGTACAGAAAATGCTTAAACGGCTGGATGCATTTGAACATATCCGCAACTATGACACGCCGACGGCACCTCTATCAGACATGATGCAACAAGTGGACAACCTGAAGGTCACGCTCACTCAAGCCGTGCCTGCTGGCGCTAAAGGGAGAGACAACGTGGTTCTTCCAGTGTTGCCGGGTCTTGACGGGCAATGGCAAAACCTGCCCAAGCCACTATTGCTGGAACAAGTATTCGCAGAACACTACGGCCCCGACGTCCCTTTCAGCATTGATCATAACGAAATGTTCGTCCACAAATTCTCGGACAAGTTGGCCAGCACCATTTTAAAGAGTCCAATGATGGATAACACGCCCGAACATGAGCGCCAGGCGCTTGCAAACGAATTGCGGGATACCATACTACAGCGCACTGCTATGAGCATGTCAAAAACCACAATTAAAGACAGAGCGGAAGATCTCGTAGATAAATTCCGCCCAACACCCACAAGCACAAGGATGGCTTAAATGACAAAGAAAATCGAAATTGTCGCACCTGATTTAAAGCAAGCAAATGGCACCCCGGCAATTAACAATTACCCTGCTGGACAAACCATTGGCTACATCAACTACACGGCGAATGGCTATCCCACATCGCTCTACGTCCGCATTCTCGATTCTATCCCGAAGTGTGTGATCCCCGTACTTTTTGCGGACTGGGAAGATATGAACATTGTTAATGCAGCGATTGAAGCAGCGGATGAGACTTCCTTGGACTGGGTTGGCAAAGAGCAAGTTCCTGTAACCCTTACCAAGTTTGATTACAACGAACGTGAAGAATGCTTCATGGCCACAATACTTTCGCAAGATGAGAAGGAAAACCACCTATGAGTACGGGCGCCACAATCACCGTAGAAGATGAGAGCGGAACAAAGTTTTACATCTTCCGCAGTCATGACGCGTTCCCTGATATTGTCCTGCCTGATTTGCAAGCTACCATTGAAAAAGCAAAGGGGCGTTGGGATGGATCTGAAATTGGTCAGATCATGGCCATTTTCATGGGGTTAACGTATTGCCCTAAAAGCCGCATTCAAGATTATGAAATTTACCCAGAAGAAATGGATGGTTGCTATAGCTATCAATTGAAATATATTGATGGAGAATGGGTAGCATCAGTGCGATAAAGACAAAGGGTGGCAATGCCACCCTTTTTTTATTATCGTAATTGCCCTAGAGGCATACCGTTTATTCGATCCTCTTCATCTGTGATGCACAGTTGCTTGAACTGTTTATCAACATAGATGCTCAGATCCGTGACTAGCTTTGGCCTGACTTCCAGATGACTGATCCCGACTTCTGAAGGAAGTAATCCGTTAACAATACACTGTTCCTCAATGTACGCTTGAAACTCCAACCAACGCACGCCAGGTTTTACTCCTGCCGTTGCAACAGGAACATCACCGATCATTCCCGCAGCATCAACAATGACCAGCGAAGCCGTTTTCTCATCAATGCCGCATCGAACCGCCTGAGTGACCTCTAATGCGCCAAACTCTATATCCCCAACCCGAAGGTCATGAATACTGATTTTTGAACCTATAAGCGCTCTGTGGACCTCTGAGACCACTTCTCGCCAAAGAATATGGGTGTCGCTCATTGTTGCTACTCCTGAAACTCAATATTTCTAAAATCTTTTACGCGTGCCTCATGGTCGCATGATGTGCAAATACAGGTATCAGCGTCATCAAAGTCCATACTGCTAGGCATTGCATCTGAATATGAACCGTCATCTTCCCAATGAAGCATCTCGACGGACTTTTCATTACCATCATAACCTGTGGTTTCTATGATGAACTCGATGTCAAAAAGACATTTCGGGCAACACATACCCGCAAGACAATTGCCATTGGTACTTGCAAGCCCTTTTGGCAGAAGCTTTCCAGCCAAGTCGATAGCACTGATGTTTTCTGCTACGTCTTTTAATTCAACGGGAAAGCATAATGCGTGACAATGAGGGCATTCTTTATCAGTATGGGCTCCGCCCGGTGATAATCTCATCTCAATATCTTTTGCATCAGGCAAGCTGTCATACTCTGATAAATGTCCACAGTTGTCGCACTGGTAGAACTCATCACATTCAGTAATGACAGCGACATACCCTTTAGCGTATTCAAACTGCCCCTCGGAAATAATGTCGTCCAAGTTATGAATGCGACGTCCACCAAAACGATCAACAGTTGCCTTCAAATAATCGTTAACTTGCTCTTTGCTGGGGATAACGAAAACTTCAAGACCGTTATTGTCATCCATACTGTTAACTAAGTACCCATAAGGGGATGTTGCTTCAAACCTGCTGATTAAACCTGTAATATGGTCACAGCCTGCGTATTTTGCGATAGCCGTTCTCAGGGCATTACCTGAAAGCTTTGTGTGTGCTGCGATACCGTCCGATACCGCCATTAACGATTCGCGTGAATCAATCTTAATTTCGAAAGACATAAACCTTCTCCAATGTCTGTGACGATTAGTTGATAGCCAGCTGCGTTTCCATCTGCGTCACAGCCACTATATAGGGTCATGTCGTAGTTGAATTTTAATGTTTTGATACGCGTTTTCCGTAAGGCTCGGCCTTTGCAGCATAGAGGGGTGCGCCCCCAACAAGAGGCTTATAGTTTTAGTGAAACCTGCACTTGTTGAGATAAATTTTATCAATGTCATTGAAACAAATCAACACAAAAGTGTTGATTTTTAAATTTAATGGAGATAAAATAGTCTTACTTAATCAGGGAGTTAGCAGAAATCCTGACTAAGTAAATTTTTAGAAAGTACAGTTTCCACATATAGTTTAGATATATGAAATTTTAGGGGCTATACTGCATAAGCGCAGGAAGCGACCAAATCTTTTAAAGGAGTAATTAATAATGCTAATTTTGACTCGTCGTGTCGGTGAAACCCTGATGGTAGGTGATGACGTAACCGTGACTGTTTTGGGTGTTAAAGGCAACCAAGTTCGCATTGGTGTGAATGCACCAAAAGAAGTGTCAGTTCACCGTGAAGAAATCTACATGCGTATTCAGGCCGAAAAAGGTTCTCATGCAGACGATTCTGACAATTCAGGAAATCGTTAAATTTGCATAAAACAGGACTTACCCGGTCTGTTTTAAAATAAATCAAGCCCGTCATTCCCGATGGGCTTTTTTCTGCTATATTCACCCTCGCTTACCGTTACACCACGAGTAAATACACCGTAAGAACCCCATTAAAACAACACTGCACCGGATGTGCGGTGGATTTCTATTTGGCTATTGATACGCAAGGAGCACTTCACAATGTTGGCCACTTACTTAACCTATGAGAATGCGATTATGGCGCTTCCATGGGCTCTAAACTCTATTTCAATCACTGCCGCCTACTGCCTGGCGAACTCCAAGGTTGTCGTTGGACGTCTCGTGGCATTGTGTGGTGCCGTCGGCTGGGCAAGCTACGGGTTGCTTATCGGAGAGTTGAGTTTCTTCTTTGCCAACTTATTCTTTTTCTATATTTATGCTTCTGCCGTCTACAAGTTCAATCGTAAGCGCGATCAATATAAAGTCAATTTAGCCCAAAGCGAGAAGGAAAACACTGAACTTCGCGCAAAGCTGGAGCAGTATGAATCCAATGCGAACAGAGAATTGGCTCGTCGTCAAAAAAACGTGTTAAAGCTTGTGTCTCGCGCCAGAGCCGATTTGGATGAACTGGAGAAAGCGGCAAACCTTCACCTTGCCCCGCTGCAACTTATCCCAGTGGAGCAAGTGACTGTCACGAGTGATAATAAAGAGCCGACAGGTGATAAAGAACCATCATGCCCTATATCGCCAGGTGACGTTAAAAGTTAACAAAAAGCCCGATTAATTCGGGCTTTTACGTGAATGGGTATTACTGCTGAGGTGAATCCGGTAGTTCCTGACCAATGGTGCGACATAACATAACGCACCAGCCACCCCATTTGTTTTTACTACCACCCGGATCAAGCGCATTAAGTTCTTGAAGGGTGTGGGCAGGGACGCGTCCGTTTTCACGAAGTTCACTTGGGATATTATGCAATGCAACACCCAAATTCGATGTGTATGCAATCAGCTTATCCGCTTTCATGTCTCGTGTATGCATAATTGCACGATCATGTGGATGAATAGCTTGGCTCATCAATTTTGTGGCATGGATACCCCTTCCGAAACAGGGAGGGGAGGAAACGCCATCCTCCGTAACTTAATTTAATACTTTAAATCTCACAGTATTACCTATATTCTTGTAAGCATGAAAGAGAGAGCTTATAAATACCGCATTTACCCAACACCCGAGCAAGTAGAATTACTTTCTCGTACTTTCGGCTGTGTGCGATTTGTTTATAACTCAATCCTAAAGTGGCGTACTGACGCTTTTTACAATGATCAAGTTAAAGTCAACTACAACAAGTCTTCTAGCTACCTAACTGAACTTAAAAAACAACCTGAGTTCAGTTGGTTAAATGAAGTTTCTTGCGTTCCACTTCAACAATCGTTACGCCACCAACAAACCGCTTTTAAGAACTTCTTTACTGGTCAGGCAAAATACCCTGTCTTTAAAAAGAAACGCTCTAAGCAATCCGCTGAGTTCACTAAATCAGCATTTAAGTACCGTGACGGACAGCTTTTTATTGCTAAGTCCAGCCAACCGTTAAATGTCCGGTGGAGTCGTGAACTGCCGAGCGAACCAACCACAATCACAATTAGCAAAGATAGTGCTGGTCGCTATTTTGTTTCTTGCTTGTGTCGATTTGAGCCTAAATCACTACCAATTAGTAAAAACACAGTTGGTATTGATTTGGGTTTAAAAGACCTTGTTATCACCTCCAATGGGTTTAAATCTGGCAACCCCAAACACACCGATCGCTACGATAAGAAACTGGCAAAAGCGCAACGCGCTCTTTCTAAGAAAAAGAAAGGGTCTGCGAACTTCCACAAGGCCAGACAGAAAGTGGCGCGTATTCAGGCGAAAATTGCCGATTGTCGCCGCGACTTTACCCATAAACTGACTTCGCAATTGATAAACGAAAATCAAGTGATTAGCTGTGAGTCTTTGGTAGTAAAAAACATGGTTAAGAATCGAAAACTGGCTAAGGCAATAGCAGACGCTAACTGGTCTGAACTGGTGCGCCAGCTTATCTATAAGGCTGAATGGTACGGACGAACCGTAGTTCAGATTGATAAGTGGTATCCAAGCTCTAAACGTTGCAATTGCTGTGGTCACGTTGTTGATTCCTTACCGTTACATATCAGGCATTGGACTTGTCCATCTTGTGAGTCTAGATTAGATCGTGATCTCAATGCTGCATTAAATATCAAAGCTGTCGGGCAGACAGTGTTAGCCTGTGGAGCGTAAATAAGACTTTTGGTTCTTTTGGACTAAAAGCAATTCGCTATGAAACAGGAATCCCCCACTGATTTAAGTGGGGGAGGATGTCAAAGGTTTCCTTACCTCTACTTTTACTTTCTTACGTATTTTACAAACTGCATCGGATGCTCGTTCTTCTCATCCGGCATGAATGGTTCTCGACTTTCTTCAACCCAGCTTCCCGTCGCTAAAAAGTCTGGAAAGTAGGCGTCGCCATCAATATCAGCCTCAATGTGTGTTACATAAAGCGCATCTGCACTATCAAGGCATTGTGCGTAAACACTGTCACCACCCATGATCATGACTTCATCATGCTTCTTGGCCGCTTCCAGTGCCTCAGGAATGCTTTTAACAACGGTCACACCTTCCGGCGCAAAGTCTTCACTTCGAGTGATTACAATATTCTCTCGACCAGGTAGCGCCCGCCCAATGGAGTCAAAGGTCTTTCTGCCCATGATGACAGGCTTACCCATCGTTGTGCGCTTAAAGTGAGCCATGTCTGCTGGCTGCGACCACGGCAATTGATTATTTTTACCAATAACATTGGCATTGGCCATTGCTGCGATCATTGAAATGGTTACGTTACTCAACCTGCTCTCCTTCTCTTGGATATCGGTATACATTGCCAGCCCACGAGCTACCGTCGGCAAGCATTTTTGTTATGAAATAAGCGTTTTTTACTTTTCGTGATGCCAGAACGATTTCTTCGTTTCCGGCCTCTTGTAAGACATGCTTCACACGAACACGTCGATAGTTATTCTTAGGGGACTTGGCATCGATTTTAAGTACATCACCAACAATCAATTGCCCTTCCCCCGTCACTGGGATTAAATCATTATTCTTGCTCACTGGATGACCCCTTGTAGCTATCATTAATGGCTTTCATGTCAGCTTCGCTTGCAAGCCCTTTATTCAGTTCCAACAAAGCCTCGTGCACGCCACCAATGTTCAACCTATCTGAATCGAAGTAGTCGATTTCACGGTCATAACCATTCGCTTTCAATCCATCAATGAATCGGCGAACGCCTATTTCCAACTCTGTAAAACCAACCCACGCTTGTTTCGCAGCATTGAACTCTGACAAGCCATCATGTTCGAGAATCTCTTCAAACAAGCAAAAAGCATCATCCCCTTTGACATAGAGCTTTACCTTCCCACTATTCAGTGCAATCTCAAGTGAGCCATCGTGGAAGATTATCGACTTAAACAATCCAACCAGTGTACCTGAGCTAGTAAAACGCAATGGCACGTCCCACTCACCTTCGTACTCTTCTTTCTCAAAATAAGGGAGGGAGGCTACCGCCATGATTGACGGCCATTGGCTTAGTGCAATTTGGGGGTCTACCTTAACGGGCAAGTCTTTCATGAACTCGTTTAGCTGCTTACTGAAACAAAATGCCCCAGCCATGTACTCCAACAAACCCTCTGTCTCGTATTTGAAAGTCTCGCCTTTCCTATCCAACCCTTGCTCTGTAAAGCCATCGAGTCCCCAATGGCCTTTGTTGATTAGTGTTTGAATGTATGAAGCCAAAAACGTGTGTTGTACCTTGAATCGTTTCAACACGTAGTGCGTGTGGCTCAGCGTCTCTCTTAAAAATCGTGACGCTTCATTGGTAAGCAATTCGCTCTCTGCTGAATCAAGACACAGCGAGACACCTGCACTGGGTAGCGAAACACCTATAGAACCGTCCTGCTCTCGCTTAACAGCGAAAGACTCTGGGTTGTCCAATTTCAAGTCCATCTTATCTCCTGTGGTGTGGACCAATTCAATACCTATATCTTACCAAAATTACCACAAAGTAACAACTAAAATGTTGTTTTAAAAGTAAGGGTAAATCTCTTTATATACAACAAAAGTGTTGTTAATTATCGTTGTTTTTGGTACTATATACAGACTGAAAACGCAGACATTATTTGGGGAAATACTATGTCAAAAAACGAAAATGAAAGAGGTAACATCAGCTTTACTAAAACCGGATACATGCAGGTTATTCGCGAGGTCCGAAAGCTCTATAACGCACACATCACCAAGATCTACCAGGGCGCATTGGAACTTCATGCGGAATTGGCGAAGATCACTGGCCGTGGTGCCAACGACAAGCGTAAAGCGCTATTTGAAGAATATCAGCACGGTCAAAAATATTTGCGCGCGAAAGTCAGTGAGTTCCGCTTCGAGAAACTGAGCATCTCATACGAACTTTGGTATGCAATCAAAGATGAAATGTTCCGTGGTAAAGGTGGGACGCTATGCAAACCGCGCAAGTCCGCTTTTAAGACGATCACCAACAAAGAGACAAGCTTCAGCCTACCGTATATCGAAGAGACCGACCTGTCATTCTCATTAGAGAGCTTGAACATGAGTTGGTCTGTGGGGCGTAACAACCGCTCTGTTGAACGTGCACACGAAAATGCGATTGCTCGCTTAGTATTCGACTACTTGGGCAAGTACAAGTGGAGACGTGGTGAGGGCGGTGTTTTTTACCATGACGATGAATACGCTGAAGACGCGGCCCGTGAAAATGGCTGCGGCTATGAGTCGAGCATTTCGTGCACGTTTGGTCCTCGCGGTAAAGAAATTCAAGATGAAAAATGGGACTTTATGCATCAACAAGCCAGACGTTCGGTAAGACGTTCTCGCAAGCGCTAAGTCGTCAAACCAATAGATGGGACTCCGGTCCCTTTCGGAGCATTTATGGCAAATAAACTGGCTCAAGCCAATTACCCAATCAACATGAAAATCATCTCGCTGTTACTCCCCAAAGGGGTGACGTGCACGTTTCCGCAAACAACTGATGATCTTGTTGCACTGGGCAAGCAACATAAACATGCCTTGCAATCACCCTGCTTCACTGAACTCTGCAAAAAGGGTGATTACTTAATTTTCACGTTGAGCGCTTCACATGATAAAAGCGACTTCTATACGTTTGAATTTAATACGAAGACTGGCTCTTCAGAGTTTGGATTCATGCGGCATGCTGTCGGGATGCGCAATAAGCCTGCACCACAGTGGCTACGTAACCATGCAAAACGCGTGGCACATGAAGTGTTTTTAGAAATATTCAAACATAAATAACAACAAAAGTGTTGCACAACAAAAGTGTTGTTGGTAAGATGTTTACATCAAATAAATCGAGTGACTCAACAGATTCACTCACCAGTTAATAAACGCTGAAAGAATCAGCATTACAATTAAAAAAGGACTCCCTATGTTTGGATTTGGAATTGTCGCAATAGGACTGATTGGTCTTTTAGGAGCATGGCTATTAAGCTGTATTGTCATTGTTGGGCCACGTGAGGGGCGCATCATCTAGGTGTTTGGCGGTAGCGTAGCAAAGTCTATTACCACTCAAGGTATTCACTTTAAGTTACCGGCCCCCATCCACACCGTTTCGAGTAAAATCCCGCTATCTCAATATGAGATTTCTGAAACGATAGAGTCAGTTCGCACTTCCAATGATTCGATTGTTGGATTGAAGATCACCGCATTTATTGAACGCTCGGCTGATAAGCTTGCCGAAAGCTACTTTGCTTTGGATGACGCATCTTCTCAGTTCCGCAACATCATGGCTGAAGCAGCGAAAGAGAAGATCCCTGACCTAACTTTGAATGACTTGTTCAAAGACCGACAGACTATTCAAGATCACGTTAAAGATCGTCTGAATCAGTATTTTGCAGAGTATGGCTTTACGTTCAAAAAAGTAACCGTTGATGATCCTGTTTTGGATGAAGCTACCAAAGACAGCATGAACGCCGTATATCGCGCTGAACTTGACTTAAGCGCTGCACGCAAAAATCGCCAAGCAATTAAAGAGCGTGAAATCGGTGAAGCTGAAGCCGCTGCTGAATCTCTGAAGAAGCGTAGTGAAGCCGCAGTCGAAGTGCGTGAGAATAACGTGGCATCTCTGGCTGCTGCTGTTAAGAAATTCCAAACTGAAGCACCAGGTATTGATATCAGCTACTTATTCCGAACATTAGAGGGCGTGGATATGCGTGATGCGATTGTCAGTGCTTCAAACAAGGCTGGAAACATGGTCGTGGTTGCAACTGGCCATAGTGATCAGCCGGGTTCGAACAATGCTGAAGTCATTGGCCAGCTAGTTCCTATGGTTGCAAGCGAAGTAACCCGTCAAATGACAACCAAAGCAACGAATGATGAGCAGGTTGCTTAACGAAAAATATTACTACTCCACAAAGGCGGCTATTTAGTCGCCTTTTCTTATGAGGAATACCTTATGGTTTTTGATTCTGCATACAGTCAAATGGACGAAGCAAGCATCAACTTGCTGGCACTTCGAATTCTCAACATTAAAAACGCATCTAACAACTGGAATGCCGCTGGTGAGATTCTAAGTACAGATAGCAGCATCAGTGTAAGCAATGGAAAGGCAGGCGTTTTTATGTACGGAGACAGCTACCTAATCACCCCTTCTGGTAACCTGTGCCGAGATATTATCGAAGCGCGCTTGGTATCAAAGACAACAAACACCATCCCCAGTGAATTCAGCGTTGAAAAAACCGTTAGCGTGACAATTTCAGAAAAGCATAAAAATCACATGCAATAAAACAACAAAAATGTTGTTTTATGTGTGAGGTTTTGGTACTATATCTGTATTGAATTTACAGGAGCCAAGTGATGTCTACTATCGTCAGATTTGTTAAACCAGAACATGAAGAAATACTTCGCGATTATCTCTCAGATGATGGTGTTTCATTGATCTTTGGTCAAGAAGCACAGAAGCATTTCGCCGACCATGATATTGAAGATGGTGATGAAGTAGAAGATTACAACTTTGGCGGAGACGCAGATATTCTTGTTGAACGTGTCTCAACAAAAGAACACCACCTTGCCATGCATGTAGCTGGCGATGAGGAATAAGACAATGAGCAAGCAACGTTTTGAACGCAGACCATTGATCAGCGCTTCTTATCACGAGCTGAAAGAGCACAAGAACAACCGTCGCATCTGGATTGAAGGTGAAACACTTAATGACGTGAGTTTCCCTGTGGATACGCTATTTCGTGTTGAGTGTGACATCGACAACATGCGTGTTATCTTACGTGCAGTACCAAGCACCCCTGAAAACATCGCGCTTCACAAGAGACGTCAACTGAATAAAGTGTCTGGCCGCAAAATGACAGGTTGGATCAAACCTATTATTGACGTATGTAACGCCAATATCACTGAAGTGTTCAAAGACGCTTATGGTGAACAAGGTCGTTTTGCAGCATACGCCTATGATGGTGTAATTGTTTTCACTACTCACCCAGACGATGCTAAGCGTATCGAGCGTGAAGTCTCGCTAGTACGCAACGTAGCGAATGGCACTATCACTGAAGGTTCTGCATTCACCGGTATCGGCATTAGCACCAATTCAACTCATGATGGCTACCAGAAAGCCGGACTTAAGCCTAAATTGAAATGGGCTGTAGAGCTTGAAGGCCGCTACTTAGACGCAGCTAAGAAAAATAGCCCAGAAGTATTCTCAGGCGCTCGCATGTTCACCGGCTATGTTGAAGAGGTAGAGAAAGATCTTATCGAGCCAGTAAACAGCTTTAGCTTCTCAATGTCATGCACTGACCACAGCAATGTTGGCAAGGCGAAGAAAGGCCTTTCTGATGCTGAAGAAGGCGAAACTGCCACTCAAATCTTCGGTGTGATGGGGCTTATCTATGCTGCAAACCCGGCAATTCTTATCAGTGAAAACGTACCATCTGCCAAGAACAGTTTCACATACAAAGTGCTGCGCAAAGAGCTTGAGCGCATCGGCTATAACGTTTACGACCTATTCTTAGGTCAAGAACACAGCGGCAGCTTAGATCGCCGTGAACGCTACTGGTTTATCGCGGTGAGCAAAGGTTTAAATATCGACCCGCAAATGCTGGTTCCGCGAACCCGTGATCTTGTTTACAAAAACGTAGGCGAAATTCTTGATAAAAATACGAATGCCGAATGGTTCCCATTAACCAAGTTTGAAACACGTCAGGCAAAAAATATTGCTGAAGGCCGCAACTTCAAAATTAACTTGGTGGACGAGAACACAACTGTTGTTGGGACAATCCCACGCAACTACACCAAACATCAAGTATCAAACCCTCACCTTACTGACCATAACGGCAATTACCGTTTATTCTCAAAGGAAGAGCACGCTGCGTTAAAACTGGTTCCACCTCGCTTAGTGGGCCATATGTCGGCTACGGTTGCTCATGAAGGTTTAGGGCAAGGTATTGCGTATACCCACGGCGTAGAATGTGCGTTCAATGTTGGCACAGCGGTTATCGCCGCCACCCAGCCGCAATCTCAACTACGACTGGCAAGCTAATCATGACTATCTATGTTCAGCGGCGTGAGAATGCGCCGCTCGGTCACGAAGAAAAGCTAATCTGGCACTACGCTACGATGGAGCAGCTCAAAATCAGAAGCTTCTCTCCTGAGCAAATGGCCAATGGCGAGATCCCTGTCGGCGAAGCCTCGCTGGTGGTTGGAAGCGTACAATCTATTCAAGCGGCCCTGAAGCAGCTCAATTTCGCTGCACCTGAGCCAAACTATTACCCAGAGTGCCTGACACCATGGCTTTACCGAAACATTCAAGCAGCTGACGCAAATTCTGTTCGCTGGATGATAGATCAAGGTGCATCCCTATTTGTTAAATCTCAGGCGTGGAAACAAATGACCGGTATGGTTTGCTCCAATACAAGTCACCACCCAGAGTTATCCATGATGCCAGGTGATGCTATGTGTTGGACAAGCGAGCCTGTTGAATGGGTAAGCGAATATCGCGTCTATGTCCATCAGAACGAAATTGTGGCCATTGCTTGCTATGAGGGCGATGAGAACTTCACTCTTGATGAAAACGTCCTTGTGGACGCAGTCAGTGCGCTTCAGGGCAATAATTGGCATGACACCTACGCGATGGACTGGGGTATCATGAAAAAGCCATCAGGCGAGCTCGTGACGGCTTTAGTCGAAATGAATGACGCTTGGGCCATTGGTGCCTATGATGGCATCGACTATCGTCAGTATTACCAGTTCCTAAACAGACGGTGGCAGCAGCTAACCCAAAAAGCTTAATCTTCACCACTTCATCCAGCCAGGCTAATTCGTGATAACATCATCTTGATATGACTGGATGAAGCAACACCATGAAAAAAGTAGCCCCAAGAGACATTTTTAATGATGCCAATTTCTTAAAAAATTTGGCATTCCTTACCGTGCACATGCAAACAGGCTCAATTAACGGGCTCGAATGCAACATATCAGAAGACGACATGCTATCCCCTGACTTCCTTGCTATCGATGCAGGTAGTGGCGACCTCTTTGCACCCTATGGCTCGTTCTATGTCGCGGAGACAGGAGAGCAATTGAACCTTGCTCGCCCAACAAACTCACGCGAACCATTTCCGTTGTTTTTTACGGATGAATCAGAAGGTATCTACGACATTTTTTACGATGACGGCACCCTGCGCGGTGACATTGAAGAAATTCTAACAAGTGATGAGCCTTCCCGTGTAAACCTTGACCCAAGAACCATTATGGCCCAAAGCATTGCCATGAAAGGGATAGGTAAGCTTGCATTAAACATCGTCGACCGAATGAGTGTTGTTGCTGGGTTCGGGTTCGATCAGGAGCAATATGGACCTGAAGGGATCACGCTTGAGATGGAAAGCGGACATTTCAATCTTAAAAATGAACGTTTGGTGACCTTCAATGGCCAGAATGTAGATTTACGTTCTCCGGCAATAACTTCAGATGAAGATCTCTGGCCGCTTGAGTTTTCTATCGGCGACAACAGCTACGCGCGGGTTTACGATAAAAATGGAGATTTCTCACCTGAGTTTTTGGCAGTATCACAGGGTAATGAGCTAAAACCTCAAGAACCTGAAGCTGCATATGACGAGCAATCACCTCGCCTGCGAAGATGATTTAAGGGAGCTAAGCTCCCTTTTTATTATGTAGTTACAAGTAACCAGGGATCGTTGGTCTTAGATAGTCTGGATTCGTAGGTTTAATCATAATCAACTCCATTCCAATGTGTTATTGGGCTCACTTCCTGACCCAACCAATACTTAGCAAATAGCGATTTCCTTTCACCACTTTTGTGACAGAATGCTTGCTTTCATCCGGTCGGAATAACTTGATCCGGCCAAAGTTCCAAATAGGGTTTTCACAAACAAACTCACCGCCGATTTGTGCCTTTTTGAGCACTATATTCATTCGAAAATGTCGACCTGACTCTGTCTTGTCAGTGTGTTCTGGGATCTCACTCTCTTCAGGGAACTTCAGTAGGTAACAATCAAAAGGGAGTGGCCACATTCCTGTCGCCAACAACATTTTGTCGTAACCTGTCTTTTGTCGCCCTTTCTGCCATTTAAGCCAGTTCGTTTTCATCGGCACCGTTTACCAACTAGGACGATTGCTGTAATGCATTTCATCATCATCGTCACGCCCTTGGCTTGCAAATCGCAGCCGAGTTAAACTGCACTCGTCTTTTGGCTGGTCATCGAATCGCATCGGATCCAATGGTTCAATGCGAGAGCTGTTTGCAAGTTCTTCACTCATGAGCACCAACTCGTAGGCTTGGTAGTTACCAAACTTGCTCGGCGCGACCACCATAGGAATATCGATCTCTTTTCCGGAAAACAGTTTTGAAGCCAATTTCTTGCCCTCAATGCTGGCGTCTACATCTGCGATCTCAGGCTCATAGGCACTTGTAACCGCCAGGTAGGCATCACCAATAGACATTTCATTCTGGAGACACACACTGCCACCAACAATCTTCTCCGCCGCATCCAGATACTTTGAAGAAATGCCATCATTAAATTCATCATCACATTCGAACATCGAGTAGCTATCGCCTCTTACTCGTGCGTTCCAGATGCATTTAAGATCATCCTCGTCGAGATGAAAAGGGATTTCATCCTCTTCAAGCCCTTCGTTATAGGCCATATCCCACAACGCGTCGAGCGTGTCTTCAACGTTTTCGAACTCTAAATCTTCATCGAACTCGGCTAAAACGGATTCAGCACGAGCCACAATGTCGGGTTGAGTTTGGTAGAACGCCATGGCGATCACATCAAGATCATCCGGCTCTAAGGTATCATCCCACTTTTTGACATCATCGATGTCGACGTGCGGTATTTTGATTTTGTGCATAGCACCATAGTCGACAACAATACCACCAGCCTTCTCGATATGATCAAGTGCAAGAAGCACAGTCTCATCGCCTTTGTGCTGTTCTCGAAGCGCATCGTAGTCATGTTTATTCTCTACTAGCGCTGATGCAAGTTCATATCCAAGGGAGTCAGCTTCAATGTAAATGTTGCCCTCCTGCCCCATTCTGAAGGAACGAGATGCGCCTCCGTAACCTTTGTACGAGTCCAGGTAATGCTTCGCCGTGTCAACTTCGCCGGCATACATACCAAACGCATAGCGCAGCACGCCCGTTCCGCTGCCGACTTTGTCAAAATCCATTTTTTCTATTGCGACCGGGGCCGCGCAATAAGCCGTAATCACAACGTCTCTCCTATTTGAAATGTCTATTTGTTCTGTGTCGAACACCACAAAAGTACCAGCATAAGGGTGAGGGTCCACGATACCGTCGTAGCCTAGCCCTTTAAGAACGTCTGCTGTGTTGTAATGGGCATTCTGCATGAACTGAAGAATGCGATGTACCGTGCCTACTTTTATCTTGAACTCATAATCATCGTAATTGTTGATAGATGGGAACGTATCCCTCATCCAATTAATGAGATTATCTGGCACGGTATCCATGGTTAATGGATTCTTAAGGGTTAGGCGTGCTTCTTTAATGTGTGGGCCGTACCCTTGAGCCACGTCTTTGTTGTCCGTAAAGTAGAAGCCGTGTCCATATTGCAAAACACCATCACTCCCACCGAGCCCCATAGAATCTTTGTCAAACTTATCAAAGTCCTTTTGAGAGCCATGGTAAACAACTTGGCTTGGTGTGAGAGCATCGTCTAATTTCATGTTGCCACCTAATTAAAATTCTAATTGGGTCGTAATGGACAACTCAAGCTCAGCAAGACGGTAATCTTCTCCCATGCGCCAAGAACGACGCTGATGATTATCTGTCACAGTTTTAAGCCGCAAATGCCACTGAATTCGGATCCCGCTTTTGTCCTTCTGACTACACCAGAATGCGCCCAACCAAGGAATAACTGCGTAATTGTCCATAATATTCTCCCGTTACTAAGAAGATGATATCACGCAGATCGAGTTGCGATTCCAAGCAGCGAAAATGATCTATTTCGCTTCCAAGTGCTCTACACTTACGCCGCCAGATACACCTGTCACTTTCACGACAGCATCGCCACTGCCGAGCTCCCAAGCTTCTGAAGTTGTCTCAACATCCTTGGCGGTACTTGGCATACCCTTAATTGAGAAATAGGTGAACGGGGCTCCAACTGGGTATTTATCGTTAAATTGTTGTGCAGTCATAACGGCATCCTTACTTGTTAAAATAGTTTTCATCTTTCGCCAGTTCTTCTGGCGGTTCAATCATGCAAGCGCCCGTGCAAAAACAAGATGCGTTTTCACAGTCGCCCTTAATTTTGTTTGCGATACCTCTGGCATACACCACCGGTGAGTTCGCATACTGATATTCTTTTGCGGTAAATATCGAGATCAGGCTTTCATTGACTTTCTGGCCGTCCCAAGAAACCGCGTCCGGATAACCCATCCACATAATTAAGTTAAAGGGGCCGACTGGGATCTTCGATGTCACTTTGATGAGTGCTGCCGTGATCTGCTCTACCTCTATCATGCAGCTAACCCTAGATCCGCATCGATACCAAAATGATCCAGCACTGCTTGCCAATCTTTAAATGTCTCAGAGCCAAACACTAATAGTTCACCACCAAATTTTTCTTGGCCTCGGCCTACCGGTAAATCATCGACCAAATAGTCGCCAATAACTCGACTCTTATCAAAGGTGATGGTGGTTCTGTAGTAAAATTTCTCTCCGAACGTTGCCACAATGCTTTCCATCTTTTCAGACCAGCAGCGCACATTTCGAATATCTACCGATGGCGCAGTGCAAAAATGCACCTCATAGCGTGGATCCGCGTCGAGCAATGCAATCGCTTCGACAGCACCAGGTAACGCAGGAAGCTCTCGATAAAACCCCGGCTCGCCCTGTGGGAAAGGACAGTGTTCTGGGTGATGGCGCTTGGCCTTTTCACCATTGAAGTCCAAGGTTGTGTTATCTAAATCAACCAGAATAACCTTAACATCCATAATTAATTCCTTAGCGCTTCGCCAATTAGTTTAGGTTTCGCTCAAAGTTGATTTCATTGATCGGTTTGGTCAGGGTGTAAAGTTGTGATTGAGGACCACGAGTACCCGTCGCAACCTCACCCTTAACAGGTACGATTGCTTCAACTTGCTCTAAACGGCGCTGCACAGTTTTTCTTTGAATTGTTTTGCCTAGAATCACAGACATTACTTTGGTAAAACCAACAATGGTGAATTGCTTAGGTAGGCAATACAGAGGGATAAGAGAATACTTTGCCTTTTCACGCAGCCGATTCAATGCATCTTCGATGATGTCACGGTGAATGAATGCCAATTTCAAGTCGCTCAACAACTTCACAGGCACCCACTGAGCTTCCTCTACTGAAGCAACCTTTGGTGATAACGCGAAATCGCTGGTTAATGCAAAGTGAGCGATAGAAACGGTGTAACCACGAGGGTCAAAATCACCTGCGTATGTACGTAATTGCTCTAAATAGTTAATACGCAGACCAGTCTTTTCTTCCAAGATGCGCGAAGCAGCGCGTTCGCCATCAGCATCTTTGTCAGTATCCAAAATACCACCCGGCAACGCCCACTGGCCTGCAAATGGCTCTTTTGCACGTTTAACTAGAAGTACATGCAAGCTGTCATCACGAATGGTGAATAATACATTATCAACGGTTACTGATAGTGACTGGTTCATTTTTAAACTCATTTCTATGTCTTAATGACACTATTAAAACACATTCCACAACAAAAGTGAAGTTTTTTATAAATTTTTATCAATTTTTATTTCATTATTTTTCATTGCGTTAGCCAAAATCAAAGGATCCGACGCAAAAAAGTGCTTGATCAAATCTCAATTCGGATCTTAAATTAATAGTGTCACAGGGACACAGTTAATCAGCAGGAAGCTGAAAGGAGATAAAACGATGTACGCTATTTGTCATACGTTACACAACCAAAAGGTTCGCATTGAACCAGAACAATTCACTTTTGCTGGTGGCGAAGTTCAAGTCACATGGCCTGTTGCTTCTCTACGTGGCGCTCATCTTATCCAGGTGGTTGCTCACTTAGATTCAAGTGACGCTATCATGGCCCTAATGCTAGGTATTGACGCTATTCGCCGCGCCACATTTCATAACCCAAACATTGAGTTAGTCATCCCCTACTTCCCATACGCTCGACAAGATCGTGTATGCAAAGATGGCCAGTCTCTATCTGTTGCTGTTATCGCTCAAATGATCAATGCACTACAATGCAACCGCGTTACCATTTGCGATCCACACAGCGATGTTACCGGTGCAATGATCAATAACCTGACTATCAAATCTCAGGCTGACATCGCTCGCATCAACAAAAAATTTTCACGTAAACTGTGTCACAGAGACACTGTGATCGTCGCGCCAGATGCAGGCGCTAGCAAAAAAGCAGTGGCAGTAGCTAAAGCTTGTGAGCGTGGAACCCCTGTCATTCAAGCGCTTAAGACTCGCGACGTACAAACTGGCGACATCACAGAAACCGTGGTTCTTGGCGACGTAACAGGCAAGCGCTGCATGTTAGTCGACGACATCTGCGATGGCGGCCGCACTTTCATCCAGCTAGCAGATGAGCTTCTTAAACGTGGCGCAGCAGAAGTAAATCTGTTCGTTACACACGGCATCTTCTCTCGCGGACTAGAAGCCTTCCAAGGTCGCGTCAGCAACATCTACACAACTGACAGCTTCCCGCACAAGTGCAGCAACGTCGATGGCGTCGAGCTTCACGTGCAACCCCTGAACTTACTTTAACCAAACACCAAACCCAACACAGAACAACTGATTCAAGGAGAGTCATATGACCATTATTGCCCCAACTATGCAGAAAGACGTTTACAAAGAATTTCATGGACGTGCTTTCCACCCTGATGTTTCAGAGGTTTATGCGAATTACACCAGCCGCTCTGGCAAGCTTAGCAATGTGCCAGGTAGCGACAAAGTAGCGTTCGTGGGCCTGCAATACTTCATCGTCAGCCACCTAATCGAAGAGTGGAATGACGGCTTCTTCAACCTACCTAAATCAATCGCAGTGAAGAACCACAAACGTATTCTTAGCGCGATACTGGGCTACGAAGTGAACGTCACGTATTTAGAAGACCTTCACGATTTGGGCTACCTACCAATTCGCATCAAGGCACTGGAAGAAGGCAGCATGGTGCCTTACCAAGTACCGCCTATCACCGTAGTTAATACTCGCGAAGGCTTCCATTGGTTACCTAACGCCATTGAAACTGTGATGAGCACTGAGAACTGGCCAATCCAAACCAGTGCAACAACAGCAATCGAATACCTGCGCGTATTTCACGAGTTTGCCGTTAAGACAGGTTTACCGACAGACTTCGTCCCTTTCCAGGGCCATGACTTTTCTTTCCGTGGCATGTTTGGCAAACAAGCAGCTGCAATGAGCGGCTTCGGACATCTAGCTTCAGGTCTTGTGGGCACGGACACTATCCCAGCAGTATTGTTCGCTGAAAAGTATTACGGCGCCGATGTAGACAAGGAACTGGTTGGCGCTTCTGTCGACGCAACTGAGCACTCTGTCACCTGTTCTTGGATCCTTGAAGGCGAAATAGAGTTCTTCAAGTACCTGATGACTCACCAATCACCTAAAGGCATCTTGAGTGTTGTAAGCGATACATGGGACTTCTGGACACTGGTAACGCAATATTTACCAGAACTAAAAGAAGAGATCTTAAATCGTGACGGCGCAGTGGTTATTCGCCCAGACAGTGGCGACCCGGTTCACATCCTAACCGGTTACCGCGTTATGCCTGAAGGCAACTCTGCAACACGTGAAGAAGCATTCAGCAAAGCACAAGCTGCTGGCTATGAAGCTTATATCTTTGGTGGCAATACTTATGCACTGGAGCCAGTCGGCGGCAATGATTTCGACGACCCATGCCAGCTACTTGAATGCCAGATCAAAGGTTTGATCGAGTGCCTTTGGGATATCTTTGGTGGCACAATCACTGAACAAGGCTACAAACTGTTGGATGAGCACATCGGTGCAATCTATGGTGACGCAATCACTTTGCAACGCCAACGCATAATCCTTCAGCGCCTAATGGACAAAGGTTTCGCTTCTAAAGTGGTTTTAGGTATCGGTTCTTACTCTTACCAGTATGTAACTCGTGACACTCACGGCTCTGCTGTTAAAGCTACAAGCGTCATTAAACGTGGAGAGCGCCTATCAATCCACAAAGCTCCTAAGACTGATAAAAAGAAAAACTCAGCTAAGGGTCTGCTTCGTATCGAGCGTGACGAGAACGGTGAATTAGTGTGCTTACATGACGTCACTGAGCAAGAAGAAATGGGCGGCGAGCTAAAAGTTATCTTTGAGGATGGCAAACTTGTAAAAACAACTACTCTCGCTGAAATCCGTGGCCGTTTCGCTAAAGAAATCGGCATCATCTAACCTACCAACCAGGGCCGGGACTCTCGGCCCTACTTCTCTCCCCTGTGATACAATCAGCTAATACACAACGGAAGTGAGAATACCATCATGGCTGATAACATTACGTCGATCACTGGCGCTATCGACAAAAAACGCAAAGAAGATATTGCGCTAGCGGCGGAACAAGGGGCCAACGAAGCCCTAAATAACGCAATGAATGCAGACCTTATCCCTTTGCAAACACTTCAGCTAAGCCGCGTATTGGCCCTATCAGGTGATGTTTATTTTTCTCAGTACGGCTCTCCAGAACTCGTTAGTAATGAACAACTCTTACATGCTGCCAGCCAGCAGCTTTACAAGTTCAAATACAATGACGAAACGAACACGTTCCTTATGTCATTCGATGGTGAGTATAACTACACCCTCATGATGAATGACGCGTTTACCCCAGAACAAGGGATGGAAGCGTTGAAGATGCTTGAAGGTGAACGTCGAACCAATGGTGTCATTGTTCAGGAAAATGGGCGACGTATGCTTCCAGGTAACGTGCGCGAGAATAAGTATGCTCCTAAAGAGTTCTTGCCGGCACCATTAAAAACAGATGCACTGGCAATGGCGCTTAAGTTTGTTGAGTCCGTATCCCAACCTAAGATTGACGATCTTGGCCGTGTAGGTTTTGATGAAATAAATGTTGAGCAAGCAGTATCTGAACTTCTAACGCGGGCCCAGTATGAGCTATTCAATATCAGTACAGATATCAACAGCGGCTATATCAACCTGACCATGAGTGACGATGTGGGCACCCATTTCGCTATCAATATGAAAGAGTCTGTCGACCCGGGCCTGATGAGCAAGGTCACCGACGTCTTAATGGATGAGATCACTGTGAATCACGCTGCATATCGTGAGCATAACCCTGAAATGAACGAAATCAGGATGAGAATGCAAGCCGCCGCCGAGTCGATGAAAGAGATGTTTCCACCAGATCCGGAAATGGACGCCTATATGCGTGAAGTATTAGATAACGATCCAGAATACCAACAGATATATGGCAATGATGAGCGGGCCGACGAATTGATCTCCATTCAAAACTCTGAGAACGTGACTAGCATCTCACCGAGAAGACGCTAGCGGATTTAAAATCAACTCTGCAAATAATGTTTGAGGCATTATATGGCAATCCAAGATACCAACGGGCACATATGTCAATTGTAATAAAGCCGACAAGTTTATTGCCATCCAAAGCGCTGATAAATTAAAATAAAAGCCGAACGTTAATTCGGCTTTCTTATTTTTGCCCTAATCCCTTTAGGATTGCGTATAATCAATACCTTCAGCATTCATCAATTTATTCATAAAATAAAACTGAGGGGACAATTCCTTAGCAACCGAGCTAACAGGGTTATACCCGTTAAAACGATCGAGCTTAGCTCTACTCATAACCTCATCAAGCTGCAAAATCGTTTCCACGGTCGCCTTATCAACGCCATCAATACGAATTTGTCGCTCTACAAGCCCTTTTACTACATGCCGCCAATTATCATATTCACCCTGCTGATAATCATAATTTAAGGAATAAGATTCGTGTATTGAAATTGTTTCTATACCAAAATCTATGATTGCTTGCATCATATCCGAAAAAGGGAAACTCAAAAAGCAGTGAAGTTCCTTGTCGACAACGATACCTACACTATGATCAAGCTCAATTTTGATTATTGCTTTCTTCGACGAAACATTTCCTCTAAACATAAGATCCAACATGATTAGCTCATCGTCTATAAAACGCTGAGTATCAACACCTTTTGCCTTAAGGTTATCCAATATCTTTGCGTATTTTTTAGGTATTCCATCAGTTGATATGTGAAGAGATGAATTACGCCCTCGCCCTCGCTCTATAATCCTATTCGAAAATTGAGGTAAAAATTCAATCTCTTTTTCTAAATAGCTAAAATTAGCTCCTGATGCACACAGCGCCCAAAACATTTCCATACACCCACCATTCGCAGAATAATCTTCGTGGCCGTACCGTTGAATACGATGCCTCCTTTTATCATTCATGAATGTTTGGTATGTATCACTACTTTCACTTCGCTTCTCAATTAACTTTACATTCGACGAGTCTTTCAACGCATCAAACAACTCCCTAGAAGACTCACTGACTAGCGATTCAATTTTCTCAAGAGGAAAGCGTTCCTTTGCCGCAAATATCGCAATCGCATCTATTGTTGATTGAGGAAAACCAGATAACTCTTCATTTGAAATATAGTGGTACGCTATTGAAAACGGTGAGCTAAATACATTGCCCCCGACAAAAAGCGCACCAATTTCAATAAATCTTGAAGCCTCTGCAAGCACAATCGGATAAATTCGACACGCCACAAAGTGATTTAATAGCTCTACATAGTCTTTGATACCATTGTTTGATGAGATATTTTGGGCTCGCGAAGCCATTAAAAATGCTGCAATCAATGGGTTTTTCAAATCGCCATCATTAAACCTTAATGAAACCCTAATATCCTCAATGGGTTCTAAAAGCTTGCAAAGTGGAGCTAACGTAGGCTCTTTCTGTATCACATACAAAAATGAATAGAGCCTCTCAAGACTGAACTCAGGTTCGCCAAGGTGGTGTAGTAGATATGTCGCTAATACCGGTGAGGTGAGCGGCGACTTGTTTCTTAGGATATGATCAAGTGATCGTGAATCTTGCGTTTCATCCACTTCACCAAGCAAACCTGCATACATTGATTGCCTGCGCCTTTTTTTTGCGCTAATCGATGTTTCTTGACACTCTCTCTCAAAAAAATCAATCGCTGCTAAATCTTGTTGTTCCACTAATCCGAAGTTGCGCGCAAATAAAATGAACAAATCAGAATCATCTTTTATTTCATCGTGCTTTTCGGAAAGACGACCTTTCACAGATTCAAAAATCATCTCAGGCGTTAGCCGTTGTTGTTCACAAAGTATTCTCGACGTTAATTTTAAATTATCTTCAACGGGATCCTCTTCACTTCGCCAGCCGCCACCATGCTGAAAAAATAAAGCTTTATTATAAAAACTCACCATTTCAGAATGAACTTTCGAAATGTGATTAAGCGACATTGAATTTAGGTTACCTAGAAGCGGGACGATTGCGACCTTGTCGTGGTCTCCCAGCATATTCCAGTGACACGAAACAAAATACTCTGCATCATTAGAATTTAGTTTTAAATTAGTTACCACCTGTCCAGAAAGCTCTGATTCGATTGCATTTAAAAATGAAATGGGCAGCTTGGCGTTAGGTCCTTGGGTAATAAATTCCTGATAGTCTCTCTGGTTAATGAGCCCGACCGACATTAATGTATCCACGCAATCGCCAAAACTAGGCTCTTTCATCGTGTAGAACTTTGTGTAAATGAAAGATGCCATTAATCCGTCATCGTTAAGTGCTTTAACCCTCCCCTCAACCTTCGATACACAGGACTCATTCCAAGAACCAACATCTTGTCTCATTTCTGTGTAATTTTTGTACCCAAGCAATCGTCCAAAATTGGCCTTTTGCTTATTTTTTGGTTTGCATAGTCGCACGTATTCTTGAAAGAACAAATCCAGTGGCTCTGCTCTACATCTAACTTTGGATAACTTTGATAAATCCATTGGATACCTTCTTTTTTCTTCGATTATTTCATCGGCTAATTCTTATTAACCGACGATCTCAAACCCTTCAAACATGTGATAAGGTCGAGTGTAGAACACACCATCATCACCTTGGAAAGCACCGCCCTCTGCCCACTCACCTGATTCCAGCTTGGCTTTACCAACACCGAGCATATTGTAAACGGTACCTTTCTTGATGTATCGGATTTTAGATTTGTTGGCAATCGCCAACTTCACATCATCAGCAGTCACTAATTTCCCCTTTGTATTTGTTGTCACCCTTGCGCTCAAAGCCGTTAAATCTGTCATAATCACCCAGATCACAGGAACTTAAATTAGAACAAGGATGTTAAATCATGTTACGCAGCACTTTAGTTGCCATGAGCATTACCCTACTTTCTGCTGGCGCTATTGCTCATCCGGTAAAAATCGTACCAACTAATGACGACCTACCGACGCTTACGTGTTATGTCGCAGCGAAAGACGGATTGGAGCGTGCGAATGCGCTACTCCAAAAGCACGACAGCAATCTTCGCGATTTCAGAAGTCACTACCAATGCAATGGCGAAGACATTGTCATCTTCACAAAGCGCATTGAGCGCAAAAAGAAACAGCGAGATTCGCAGGCGTGGTACGCGAAAGAATTGGGACTATGACCCCATTCAAATCAGTTAGAAATAGCCCCCATATTTGAGGGCTTTTTCTTGGCGTCCAGCACCAAAATTTGCTTTCCCTGTCATGCCACCAATGCTCTTTGGTAACTGCAATTATTATACAACAAAAGTGTTGTTAAAATCAACAAAAATAAACCTTGAAAAACCACAAATAAAACAACAAAAACGTTGTTTTCAGAGCCGGATTTTTGCTATAATAACTGTATTGAATCAGCATTCTAACAGGGGAAACATATGGCTGAAAAATACACTCCATCTAAAATAAAGCAAATCATCGAAGGTCGTAAATTTCGACGTATGGAAGAAATGGTTAAATCACCTGACTTTCCACGTGAACTTATGCTTAAAACACTCAATGAAGAGACACCTCGTTTTTCAAGGAGCACTGCATGGGGTGTAGACCTAAACCATTCAGAGTTAATGGCTGAAATGTTAAATTCAGCTCGATTCACCGATGAAGAGGTTGAGTTGATGGTGCAAAACAACCCATCACTTAGAGGCCTTAGCCTGTATTGCGAACGCCTAGCCAAAGAGCATTATCTTTACGCATTCGAACTTCGCATTGCCGAAAAGTCATTCACAAACGTGAGCATGTGGAAGGTAGTTCGACACAAGCACTTCCCTATGGGAAATGCAATGGAACTCGTTAACACCACTGAGAATTCAGAGCTCATAAAGGTGATTGCCGAATACACTACGTCAGCGGATGTTCTGGAAGCGATTTTTAAACGAGCGTTAACGCTTAGCACAGATGAAAGCAATACGATCGTCACTCAACTAGCCGGCAACAAACACTTACCTCGTCACATCGTTGATAAATTGCTGGTATTAGATTTAAAGGCCTTGAATGTTAATCAGATTGGCGAGCTTTGCAGAAATCTGCTAAACACATTCCCTCACACATTTGAGCAAGGCATGTTCGTCCGTGGTGAGGTGGTTAAAACTGTTCAAACCAACATGCAATACACGTTATCCTTCTGTGATGAAGGGATCATGAAAAACGCCAGTATCACAAAAGACCAAGCGTTGACGATGATTGATAAGGTTGCATGCTCAAGAAGCTGGGATTATTTACTCAAGCGCATCGATTTCACCCAAGATGAATTGGAAGAAATGTTGTTAACTCATGCATCGAGTAACACTGGACTGTGCTACGCCATTATGAGTGCAACGGATAGCATTTCGGACAGTGCCATTATTGAATTTGTTGAAAACAACAGTGATTCGACTATGGTGGGAGCGATGCTTGCAAGTCATAGTGTCCCAACCACCGTACTTGAAACACTGGCTTACGATCCTGATCCGGTAATACAACGTCTTATTGCTGTTCACCCGGATGTGCCGGAACACACATATCGCTCGCTTTACCGAGTGAGAATGGAAATGCAAGCATCGAAATCGTTTTACACGTTCCAGCAAAGCGAAGCATTTTCCGGGATCAATAAACTACAGAAGTTTGAGCTGCTTCACGAAGAGTATGGATTTGATTTGTTCGACTTCAAATTCGTTACGTCGCCGAAAAAAGCACTACAGATGATCATTGGCTCTAAGCACCCGCAAGAAGTATCGTTTGTTTATGGTTCTGGCACAGCTGAATCAATCATGGCGATTAGCTCACTTCAAAGTGTGTTCACAAATGAAAAAGGCAAGTTGGATCGTTTTCGTTATTTGTCATTTGTAACTGAAATAAATGACGCGCTTGGTAATGGTGATGACGCTGGCAAGCGTGTAGGTTTAGCTGTCGATTCGGTTAGCCTGAAATTAGCTATGTCATTTTTCACTAACGAAGAAATCATCCAGGTGTTACTGGGTAATAAAAGCGATGAAGCGCAGGATGTATTTCGCTTATTAGCATCACTGATAAACCGAGGTGACGAGGATGAAAATGCCAAGCAAGTCAAGCTTGTGCGACGCTGGATAGAAAAAAACAATAATCTTGGTGACGCGTTTCACACATACTTAAGCAACAAGCAGCTGAGAGATTTAGGTTCAAGCCAACCAAATGTACAATTCTATCAGGCTCGCGCCATCGCTGAGTTGAAGTCGATTAATGAGATGTTACCTACAGGTGTACGACTTACTCTGCCGGCGAACAGTGTTGAACTTCGTTCTCTTGGGCGCAAGCAGCGACACTGCGTTGGAACAAAGCACTATGCAGATCGTTGTGTGGACGGCTCATCGATTATCTTTGCACTATCGACAGGTGTTCGCTCAGATGAAACGTTCACTTACCAGTTTGAGCGTTACTCAAATCGATTAAACCAGGCAAAAGGCTTTGCTAACTCTAGTACACCACCAGCCCTAGAACCTGTTGCTCGCGAAGTGTTTAAGGCAATCAAATCGACCTGCGAGCGCATCGCTGCAATAGAGGTGGATACAAAAGACGCTATCGCCGCATAGTAAAGTGAACACTATTAACAACATAAGTGTTGTTTAGTTGACCTCTTTTTTGGTATCATAGTCATCTTTGAATATCACTAAAGAGGTCGCTTTGACGTTTTTCAAGTCATTAGCTGTAACGACACTCTCGCTGTTCTCTTTTTTAGCAATAAGCGGAGAATCCTGCGGTAGATTTGCCTGCATGGAATCACAAGGCACACCGAGTCGATACACTACTCTTACTTTTCATAATAAGGCCAGTGAAATGCTGCTTTGTTATGCTCATGTTGACGGGCAAAAGATAACTTTCGAGTTAAGCGGCAATCACAATCTCTATCTACGCGAAGGGTATAATGTCGTCCACGTTTCTTGGCGATGCGACCCTATCAGTCAACGATGCCCTATTTGGGCTGGTAATTATTGCGCCAGACGTGGAATACCTTTTAATTAAAACAACAAAATAGTTGTTTTGTTCGGCGTCGTTTGGTAATATGTAGCCATTGAAATAAATCAACGGAATTAATGATGAGCACGAATCCAAAGCAAATAGAAAAGGCACTCGCGGCAATAAAGTCGAGTCCGTTCTACATCACACCAAACTACAAAGTGGATTTCGACACACGACGTCTTCATGACAACCTTTACGCTTACAATGTAAGTGCGGAGCAAGCCAGTCTAGGCCTTGAAGAAACAATTGCGCACATGACCCCGCTGTTCCAACGTGACAACAACAAGTGGACGCAAGAGCAACAGATCCGTTTCGTTGAAAATTTGCTAAGCGGTTGCCGTAGCGAGATAACTCTTTTCACAGTTAAAAAGAGCATGGATGATTGCGGGATATTGGATGGCCTGCAACGTGTAACATCAGTTTCGGATTTCATCCTTGGCAAGTTCCCGATATTCGATGACGTATACTTCGAACAGGTAGCAATACCTAATGTATTCATCAACGGACGCTTATCAATCCGTATCTATGAATTCCCGTCTTTACGCAAAGCGGTTGAGTTCTATATCTCGATGAATGAGGGTATCACGCATTCACCAGAAGACATTCAGCGCGCAAGAGACTTCTTGGCTACGCTACCAGAAGACGAATAAGGATTTACCATGGGTATTCAAAGTACAAGCAACATCAGCAGAGAAACCGCGATCAATCGCATCTTGAAAATTGACGCGCTCATTGCTGAGAAGAATTATCGTGAGCTGGAATCGGAAACCAGTGAGCATGACATTGACTTGGCGGAATACGTCAATAAGGCTGAGCCGCTGAACGTTGATGAAGAAACCTTGCTTAAGTGGACTGACACCATGCTTGAAGACAAGATGGACGAGCCGTTCTATCGATTCTCCATGTTCGACAACTACCTAATTCGCGAAGAGGAAACATATTGATGTTCATCGCATTGATAGGTGTGTTCCTGAGCGCCGTTTCCAGCGTAGTTTTGTTTTATAACGATCAATCATGGAGCGGCTCGGTTTTCTGCCTAATTGGGGCGTTATCCCTATACTTCCTGCAAAAATCAATCACCAAGAGCACACCCATCAGTTAGCTTTTAGGCGCCCCAGTGAGCGCCTATCGCGTTTTATGAAGCCAGGTTGACCTGTTTCATGTCTTCTAGTGTTGTACCGCCAGTGGCCACTAGAACGCCTTGTAGATAACCTAACCATCGATGCGCTTTATCACCTGACACTTCGCCAGATTCAATCTTATTGATCATGTTGTGTAAATGATCTTTGCCGAACTCACGATTTTTCTCTGGCGCATTGCACTTATCGATACTCTCTCGGCATGCCGCCGCAGCTGCTTTAACATCCATGTCTATTTCGCTCCTTGCGTTTAGTTAATTCTTAATTGGCCAATTCCTGATACCGGCTATGAAACCCATGATCCCAGATGCTTTTCCCGTTTCGGATCATTGAGGTCTCGAATAAATGACCTTCGTAATTAAACCAGGGCTTAGTGGTTGTCTGACAAAGGTACTGATGGATCTTGTCGTTATCGTGCATCCCGTCCAGCTCTTTATCGCCAGAAAAGTCATGTACCATGTCTTTGGTAATACCATGTTTTTCGATAAAGGCGAGGCTTTCTTGTTTCTTGATCTGTTCCTGAACTTCCTTGATGCGGCCATCAATAAATGCTTTTGCAGATTGAAGCTGAGCCATTTCCCCAGGCGCGTCCTCTACTTGTAACTCACCATCAGGTGATGCAAGTGTTCGAAGCATCAACTCAATACAAAAACCGTGGCCGTTGCAGAAATCGTCATCAGGCGCGGCGTTAGCAAAACCAAGGCTAAAGAAACTTCGTACCCAATCGGCCAATTCTTCTCTGCTGATTGGCTCGCCGGCATCAAGCTTGGCGAGAAATGTTTTTAATTCCATGTCTTCTCCATACAAAAATGCCCCGCAGAGCGAGGCATCAACTTATTACAGACCAACTATGTCGCGTTCCATGTTCTTAAGCGCGAACTTAAGAAAGCGAGCAAGCTCTTTGTACTCGGGTGACTTTGGTGTCATGTAAACACTTGGTACATAAGCACCCAAAATCTGAGCCAGCACACCGGCTTCATCTTTGAGTTCATCAGCAAGCAATTCAATGCAAATATCATCTTGCGCTTTCATTACTGGGAAGTGGGAAATAATCTTCCTCACAAGTCGAACCAGCAAATCATCGCGCAGCTTCCCAGTGCCAGGCGGCAAAAAGTCAACGAGGTGATCCGCATCCAGTTCGGCATCAACACTGATCTGCCACTCCCCTTCACCGAAAGTGGTAAAAAACAGTCGATGCATCACCAAACGCTCACCCATCAACAACACATCGACATGCGATTCGTACTTTAGCGACTCGAACAAGTTCGGTGTCAAAGGGCGGTTGCTGTGCCAGTACGCCAATGGTTTGTATTTCGACTCATCAGACTTTACGTACCAGTTTTGTAACGCATTCTCAAACCCAGCGACGTCACGGTGCCAGTGAACCCCGATGTTTTCAATTTGACGTTTTGAAATGTCATCATCAACGTCAACGCCATCAACGTTGGCGTATTTCTTAGCCCACTCGATGCGTTCTCGGGTAGACATAGCGTGCGGGAATCTGGCGATTAAGACATTCTCGACTGTGTTGGCATCTTCCCAATCAGAGCCGTCAGTAGATTCAATCCAAATGGCAGAGCAGCTATCGCAGGATGAACGCTGAGCGCCGTCAAAACTACGCGCATCGTATTCAACATGATCAGAGCCACAAATAGGACACAAACCATCATTGGCCAGCGCCAGTGGCGTTTTCCCATTACGAGTGTCGTTCTTCTCGATTTTGGCTGACAACGTATCGTAGTTCGGTTCATTAAAACCGATTGCCAATGATTCGTTTAATTTGTTTTCACGTTTAACCGGATTGCCTTGATAGTTGGCAATACCACCACGAAGCACTTCGCGGATAACGTCGACGGTTTCTGATGTGAAACCTAATTCTTCAATTGAAGGAATAGTCTTAACTTGGGTCATGGCATAATTCTCCAACGGCCTGAATTTGTTCGTGGCTGTCCGTTACACTCACCAGGCACTAGGTCTGCACCATGATAGTGATATGTTTTAAATAAAAAATGATTTCGCATTCGCACCACGCCGGATATACCGGTGGACAGCGACAGAGGTGCCCCTCTACTTGCCAACTCAGAGCTGCCGAACGCCAAGAACTCACAAGCGCATTTAGTATTACATTATTTAGCTCTCAAATCAACATATATGTTGTGCATATTGTTGTTGGAATGTGATAGAATCACTGCTCACATTAACGACAAGGATGTTGGCTGAAGTATGAGATTACTGACTCAATATGAAGATACCGGAAAAGAGCTTTTGAGCCGTGGACGCTGGAAACACAATGAACGAACTGGGCATGACTGCTTGTTCATGATCAACGCAAATCACGTCTATGACGTGGGTGAGAATATCTGCCCTATCGTCACCACCAAACAGACATACGTTGGTATGGCTATCATGGAAATTATTGGCTACCTACGAGGCTATGACAATGCGGCGCAGTTCCGTGAAATTGGCGTAAAGTCTTGGGATGCCAATGCAAACGAATCAACTGGCTGGTTAGCCAACCCTAATCGCAAAGGGACGGATGACCTCGGTCGTGTGTATGGTGTTCAAGGCCGTGGGTGGATGAAGCCAAACGGCGACCTTGTTGACCAATTGCTTAAAGTCTACAACGACCTGCGCCGTGGAATTGACGACCGAGGCGAGATTGTAACCTTTTATAACCCGGGTGAGTTCGATTTGGGATGTTTGCGCCCATGTATGCATACCCACCAATTCTCAATCGATGGTGACAGATTGCATCTTCACTCATACCAAAGAAGCGCTGACTATCCGCTTGGTGTCGTATGGAATCAAATCCAAGCCTTTGTTTTACTTAGACTTATGGCGCAAATCACCGGCTTCAAACCAGGCTATGCTTACCACAATATGGTCAATGTTCACCTGTACCGACCACAGCTTGAATTGTTCGAAATGCAAATGGAGCGCGAAGTATTTGAAGCCCCTCAATTGTGGGTAAATCCGGACATTCAATCTCTTGAAGATATTGAGACTTGGGTCAGCAAGAAAGACTTTAAGCCTCAAAATTACAAGCATCACGAAGCAATAGCGTACCCATTCGCATCTTAATAAACCAAGCCCCGGCAGCGCTGGGGTTTATTTTACAACATTTCCGTTGTTTTATTTCAATTATTCATGTTATGATAACCCCATCATGAGTTGGACGTATCCGTAAAATCTTATGTGGGTTACTCCCCCGCCGCTTCGCAATGGCAAACGAGATTTCAGGCGCCACCTTTATGGCAAACAAACATCATGAGCCTATATCCGGCCTTGATGGTGAGCGAAGCAACTGTCTGCATGGCCAAGATAGAGGACAAATACATGAAAGCATTTCCGTACAGCAGCGTTAACGAATTCCACCGTGAAACTATCGCGCTGGCACAGCACTTAAATCTACCGCTGAACAAACTCCGCAAAGGCATCGCTTCCCGATACGGTTTCAACGGCATAAAGCCATTTGAAGACTACATTTTAAAACGAAGCTTATTAGACAGCAGCACACTACCTGTGTACGTAATTAACAAAGGGGTTGAAGTTTTTGTCGTCCTGTTTAACGCGCTTCACTATGGCATCGCTGGTTTTGATTGGTACAAAAATGAAGTGGATGCATTTAATGCATTCGAAAAAGATAGGCAGAGTGTTATAGATAATTTTCCTGAAGATAACCAAATTGTACTCGTTAAAGTGGAGGTTAGCAGTTACGAAAATGCGACGGATGAAATCGAAGGCGCCCAAAATGAACTTTTTGATAACCATGATGGCTTTCGTTATCCATTATCGAAAAACGTATGGATTGATCTTATTCGACACCAAAACAACATACACACAGCTTCCCTTAAGCCGCTTTTGAAAGAAGTTGTAAAAAATAACTACATCACCGATGAGAATGGCGTATTGAATAGCGGAGATGGCGCGGTGCATGTTACTGGGGCAATTTCGCTTGGCATTGATGATAAAGACGCTAAGTCTCCGGTTATCTATGTGACATTCCCGCGAGGGTTTAAGGATGCTGGGACTGTTTTAAGCGTAAAAATAAAGTTCAATGATATGGAAGCATTCAGCGAGTCAAAGCTGGTGGATTCTCGATTAACTTCAGAGGCGCTATTTACACCATCTAAAGGTAGCTTTGAAACTTGGGACGGTATTATAAAAGAACTTTTAGGTTAACACCCTACCACACCTGTGTATCAAACATTAATTTTTGATACACAGGGTGATCAGCTTATCTCAAGCTCTTAATTACCTCATAGGCTTCTCTGGATTTTCCACTATCAATCAAATCACTGATTCGATCCCAATTCTCAATCAATCCCGCCCAGATCTCAGATTGCTCAGCCATTTTAGGTAAACGCTCAACCAACTCTGGTACAGCCAGCAACAATTTTCGACAACGCTGAAAATCAGAAGGGTCGTATGGGTGTGCGTGTTCTGGAACACCAGGTAAGGGAACAAGAACGTGCGCCATAAACTTGCTGCTCAGACCAACATCATCAGATGCTAACCATGCGGTGATCCCCATCCCCTCTTCTGATCGTTGCGTTGGTTTATTTAACGAATCGGCAAGGGTGGATGCCACCTGTATGATTGTGTTGAACTGGCGTGTATTTAGCTTAATATGAGGGTACTTTTCGCTCAGCATTTGCTGAATGTCGGACATTAATCCAATCTGACTCACTTCAGACATAAGTATACTTCCTTGTATATTGAATTCTCAAAACAGATTATCAGAGCATCTCTTGCATTACAACATTAGTGTTGTTATAAATCACTCCCTCTGAATCCCTTTCCCCACCTGCCACAGAAGAATAAAAACAACTTTTTTGATGTTTTTTGATGTTATTATGTTGACTATGTTGTTCATTTTACGGTATTCTAAGCACATCAAATATATACACCTGTTCATCCGCTAACACGCGGATTTCATGGATGAAACGAATAAACAAAAGGAATTGGCCATGTCGGTAAATACCGCCGCTATCAATAGCGCTCCACCTGTTACGGGTAAAGTCAATTGGTACATCGTCTTAATGACATTATCAATGTTTATGACTGGTGCGTCAGGTATGGTCGTTGAATACGTCCTATCAACAGTATCTTCTTATTTAAACGGTTCATCAGTTGAATCTTTCTCGCTAACCATTGCCATTATGATGGGCATGATGGGTCTCGGTGGCTGGGCTCAGCGATTCGTTTCAGATAAGAACATCATCGACAAATTTGTTTACTTAGAATTGGCATTGGCTGTGGTATCGGCATTCGCCCCAATAGCCGTATATGCCGCATTTAGCTATACCCCAGAACACTATCAGCTTGTGTACTATTTCTTCGTCATGAGCATTGGTTTTATGGTCGGATTCGAGATTCCATTTATCACCAGAGCGAATTCTACTTTCACTAAGCGACTTAGTGATAACTTGTCTATCGTGTTTGCGGCTGACTATGTCGGAGCATTCGTGGGCGCTTTAATCTGGGTTTACTTCTTGCTGCCGCACATGAACATCATTCAAATCGGTTTTGTGCTTTCAGCATTGAACTTCGGTGTTGCAGCTATGACGTATGCTTACTTCCGTCGCCAAACCCTATTCTCGCAGTGCAAGAAAGTGTTGTTCGGGATGCTACTGGTAGCAACCGCACTAATCGTAGGTTTTAACAAGGTGCCTGAGTGGGCTGTGGTCGTTGATCAGAAGATGTACCCTGATCCAATTGTGACAAGTAAGAAAACGCCATACCAGAATTTAACGCTGACACACAACCCAATAAACAACGATACCCGCCTTTACATCAACGGGAGTACGCAATTTTCATCTATTGATGAAGTGCGTTACCACGAGGCGCTAATTCACATTCCTGCCAGCACGCTCTCAGAGGCTCCCAAGCGCGCTTTGGTACTGGGCGGTGGCGATGGTATGGCTACACGTGAATTAAAGAAGTACGACGGCATTGAGATTGACTTAATCGAACTTGACCGTGACATGTTCACGTGGTCAAAGACCCAGGAGCACCTGACTAAACTTAATCACAATGCTTTTGCCGATTTTAAAGAAATTGATATCAATGATTATGCAGCAGTCAGAAGCGCTCTCCGTGATTTTCGCTCTGACGGCGGCCACCGTGTGTTTTACACAGATGCAAACAATTTCATTAACGCCTATGTCCAAAATCAGGTACCACCTCGATATGATATAATCGTCATCGACTTACCTGATCCGTACAACCTTGCTATCAACAAGATGTACACGTTGCAGTTCTACAACCGCCTAAATGCCCTATTGAATGACGACGGCGTGATTGTGTCACAGTCAACCTCTCCGTTTCACGCGCCAAAAGTGTTTGCAACGATTGGTAAAACCATGCGAGCAGCGGGCTACTATGCAACCCCTTACCGTCAAAATATTCCCTCTTTTGGGGAATGGGGATGGTGGCTCGCTGGCAAGACACCTAAGAAATTCGAAGGCTTGCACACTGATACGCAATACTTCACCGATGAGTTAGCCAAAGCGAGCTTTCTATTCGGCAAAAACGAAATTATCGACGACGAAACATTGGAAGTTAATTCCCTAATGCGCCCGGTACTCGTGAGACTTTATTCTAAAGAATCTTGGAAAGTCGAATGAATAACCTAACGCAGAATGTTCAAGGAGGAACGAGTATGGGCACTGTTGTAAATGCCATTGGTAAACACCTCATTATCGAGTTTAACGGCGCATCAAATCTTACTGATCACGACGTTGCTGAAAGCGTGTTCGAAAAAGCAGTTGAAGCTGCTGGCGCAACGCTTTTAAACATCAATCTTCACTCGTTTAAAACTGAAGAAATGCAAGAAGCTGGCTTCACTGGTGTTGCCATTCTTGCTGAATCTCACATGAGCATCCATACGTGGCCAGAGCTTGGTTATGCAGCACTGGACGTCTTCATGTGTGGTGATGCCGACCCGCTTTTAGCGTTACCGGCACTCGAAGAGCACTTTAAGCCAGAAAAAACCGAGGTTTTGCTTCTGGCGCGCTCTCCGGAAGGATTGGAAATCAAGAAAACATTAAACCACTAGGAGTAGTAATCATGATATGGATTGTTCTGTTAATTCTCATTGTCGCGGGAGCTGTAGGAGCTTATTTCTACACCCAACAAAAAGGGAGTGATACCCCTTCTGCTTCTGAGTCAGCGCCAGCGCAAATTGACCCGATAGCACAACGTGAAGATGCAATTGTTAGCGCTCAAATACAGGCGTCACTGCTGGGTATTACCCACAGCACGAACATCAACGATTTAATTGATAAATGTATCGAAGTACACGAAGAACTAATCAGCGTAAACCCTGAAGAACGTTCGCAACTTCATTCGGCACCAGGTGACTTTAAGCGCCTCATTGAAATCCATTTACCTGAATGGCTGACGAAGTTCGGTCAAATCAGCGCTGCTGCCACTGATGCCGATTTTCAGAAGTTCAATGAATTGCTGAAACAGATCATTGGTGAACTAGACATCATCTTGAAGAACATTGCAGATCGCAACTATGTTGCCCTCGCCAGCAAACATGGCTTCATGGAAATTCGTTACTCGGACAAATTTTAAGGACTGAACAATGACCGAAACTACTGTAAATCAAACAACCGCTACGGCAACTGCTGAACCAGTACAACAAACTGACGTTCAAAACCTGCTTAAAGACCGTGTAACGCACTACATGACAGTCGTAAAAGATTCAATTGGTGGTCCACAGCTTGATCAAGAGCTTAACGCCATCGGCGCTAAGTCTACTGCACGTATCGCAGAGCTTCGCGGCACAATGCAAGCATCTGTTGACGCGGCTCTCCCTTCATTGGGCAAAGACTCTGAGTTGGCAAAAATCATCAACGAAGCCACCATTAAGACAACTGAACTCAACCCTAATTCAGTGACCACCAGTTTCTTATACAAGTGGGTTCCGGTACCAGTAGTTCGCAAATTCCTTTTGCGCGGCTACGTTGAGAACTTCCAGAGCGAGTCAGGCAAAGTTCAAACCATCTTTGACAACCTAGTAGGCGGCAAAGAGCACCTACTTGAAAAAATGATCATGTTGCAAAACCAATACCGCGCCTTAAAAGAAACGATAGCGGAAGTGAATGCAGACATTACTATGACTGTTCAACTTCAAGAAGAACTGAACGCGCAAGACACGTCTAACATGGACGAGTTTGAAAAGACTAAATACGAGCGTGCACTTAACCGTGTTGCCCGTAAGCACCGCGACTTGGAAACAAAGAAAGCGGCTATTAATCAATTCTTCATGTCTATTGATCAGACGTTTAACGTACAGCAAATGCTGACTGACTCTATTGACTCTATTTTGGATGTTGGTCCATTGGTACTGCAAAACGCAATCATGCTGCACAGCGCCATTGATGCACAGCGTCAGGTTACCGAAGCTGCCCAAAACACTCAGGCATCCCTTGCCGAGTCTTTGGAAGCCAACGGACGCTTAATGAAGCAAAACGCTACCGATGTGGCGGAGCTATACAACAACCCAGTTATTGCGATGGAATCTTTCGAGAAGTCATTCCAAAACTTAGTGGAAGCTATGGCTATCACTCGTGAGGCTCAGGCTAAAGGTACTGAAATTGCGGTTGAAATGACCAAAGGTCTGAAGGTGATGAATGAGAAGTTTGCACCAGCAGTTGACGCTTTGGACGATGATATGAAAGGCGCCGTGACTATCGACGGTGACAGCAAGGAAGTTTAAGGAGTCCGCAGATGGAATTGCAAGAAAAAATCTCTTTGGTGCGTCAAATCGCACCACCCGTTTCGGGTTTACCTAAGTCTACCTTGCTTAACCTCAAGGTTGGCTCGGTCGTTCGCATCAACACATTGCCTAACCCACTTCAAATGGTTGAGCAGGTGTTTGAATACACTGAAACCAACAAGCACGGCGAAAAGAAGAAATTCAAGTGGAAAGAGTACATGCTTCGCGACTTGAAAGACTTCTCTGTTCGCTTCTTGGAAGTTGAAGATGACGATGAATTGGAAGCTTACCTGACTGGTGAAAAGGTTTCTCAAGGCCGTTTGAGCGACACGCCACACAAAGGCTTAAAGCAGCTTTGTATTGAAGGTTCACCAATTGGCACTCTTTATTTAGAAGAGTTCTGCCACGCTGTTTTTGATGGCAAGAACGGTGAAGAGTCAGTGTTGATGCTGGATTATGAAGCTGACAGTGGCGAAATGCTAGGTGTGGAAGTTTGGGAAGGTGGAAATATCGAAGCCTTCTTTTACAAGGAAGTTAACGTAAAACAAATCGAGGTGGTCTCGCATGCTGAATAACCTTAAGCGCGGAATGTTGCTGGTAGGGGTCGCCTTGATGGCGGCCTGCTCACCAATCGACAAGTACGAAGACAACTTGGAAAAGGTTGAAAATAGTATCGCCAAAAAAATTTACGCAAATAGCGTAATTTCGGCAGAAAAGACGATCAGAGAGCTATCTAAAGATAGTGCTTATACGTCACTACTTAAAGACGAAGTGCTTAAAACTGAATCTGACAAAGCCAATGCTACCGTTGCCAAAATTCGTCAGCTTGCGAAAGAGTTGCGCGCAATGGAAGACCTTGACGACAACAGCAGTAATGAAAACAAAGCCGGAAAAGTGTACGGTTCAATGCAGCTTGAAATATCGAAACTGAGTTCAGCCCTTCGTAAGTGGAAAACTGATTACAGTCGAGTAAGTTCTATCATTTCTCGCCGTGATCAGGAGCAAGCTGATTTGGTTAAAGCGTATGCTGCATTCAGCAAGGCTTATGAAACAACAAAGGCTAAATTTGCAAAGGCGCTGGTTGATCATCCTCACCAGAAAGCACGCATCTCAACGTTCCAGGCTCACTTGGCCAACTTTGATAATCAATATCAAGAGTTGATGGCGTTTTTTGCCAAACCAAAATCGTCACTAAAAATTGAGGACTATTTAGGTTACGTAGGCAAGTTCAACGATCTGAAGGTAAAAGAAAACTTCCCGATGACGTTGGCAGGTGACTACGACCGCATGGTGGATCAACTGTACAAGTCGTATAGCAAAGTGCTGGTCGATATGGAAGAGAGTCACGGTATCGTATTGGGCGCTGTGTCATGGGACAACTTCTACGATTACCCAACAGAGCACAACCGCACCTTCCCTTACACTGAGGTAACTTATGAGCAGTTAAACAAGATCCAACGTCTAATTGGCTCTGGTCGAACAATGTATGTGAGCAGCATTGAATCTGACAGCACCATTGCTCTGGCAACGTCTGGCAAGTCTCGAAATGGATGGGATAGCGGTGATGATGAAGCTGAAATCTGGGTTGAAGATGCTGAATCTGAGTATGTGCACTCTTACTTGATCATTGAAGATGGCAAAACAAGTGAGATTGAAGAAACGGTTGACCGTAACACCTACATGAAACTGATCAATGCTGTTAATCAGGAAGTGTTCTCTAAGCCGTACGGCAAGTTTGAAGATGAAGCGATTGATAAACCTCAAACCCCGGGCATGGCTTATGTGGGTAACTCAAACTATGGCCAATGGCAGCGCGATCCAGTATCAGGCGCAGAAATTTGGACTTGGTTTATGGCTTACTCAATCATTGATGACATTGTAGATGACCGTATCGACCGTCGCCGTCATGAGCGCTACATGGCAAACATGCGTAACTATGTTCCGCCTAAAGAGCGCCGCAGTCATTCTTGGACTAACCATTACGGTGTAACAAGCAACCAATCACCAATCCAAAAGTCACTTACTCGCTCTCGCAACAGTAACCTACGTGGTTCAGGTGAGTCGTTCCGTAACCGTGGCCCAGGTAAAGGCAAGTAAGGAGTATTATCGTGGAATTGATGTTATTTAATACAATCATCTTCTTTGTGTTGGGCACCATTATGGTATCCGCAGCACACAGTGTCGCCAACTGGCGTATGGGTCGCAAACACCCAGAACTGCTAACCAACCCTGATGCACTTTGGTCATCAACGGCCTTTGTAACGCGCCGTATGGGTTTGTATGCAGCGTTTCTGATGGGGACCTTTGCCGTCGCCCAAAACATCGGCAATGCAGTGTTTAAAGCTGGTTCAATCGCTGACGGCCTGACAAGTGATCTGCTTATAGAAAGCGGATTAGGATTGCTATCTATCTTTGTATTCGTGTTCACTGCACTGCGAAGCATTGATTGGCTTATCCTATCTAACGTTGACAATGATACTCAGGTTGCCAACAACAACAACTATGCGGTTGGACTGACAGAAGGGGCAATCTTACTGGGAACTGGTTTCGTTGCTTATGGCTCGTTACTTGGTGAAGGACACATCACCTCTGCTTGGGTATTCTTCTTAATCGGCCAGGTGGTGTTTGTTGTAATCAGCTACCTAATGGAATACGTCATTCACCCTGAGCACAACGCAAAGTCAGATATTGAAAAAGGCTGCGTCGCATCCGGTGTGATCGTATCAACCATGCTGCTGGTGGTCGCGATGTTTGTTAAGAACGGGGTCGCAGGTGATTTCTATGGCTATGCACAAGATATCCCTTACTTCCTGAAAATGTTCGGACTGCAATTTGGCCTATTCTTGATTTACATGTTCTTAATGGAGCCCATTCTATTAAAAGTCATGCGTATCAGGTCTACTGCGCTAAATGGCGCAATGATCCGCGCCGTCATGCAGTTAACAATTGCAGGTTCTATCGTTTACAACGTAAGTCTGTAACACCTATCGCCGGTGCATGGTTGCGCCGGCCTAACTGATGACATGGAGTCACCTATGACAGACCAAACCACACCGCTTTCAGCAAAAGAGCAGGAAGCAAAATCGAATGCATTCATCGCATACGTCCTTTTATCCCTTGGCTTCTTTACAGGTGCCACCTTTATCGCTGCTGGCGTGTGGGCGTACCTTAATCGCCAGGATTGCTCGGGAACACGTTTTGATGATCATTACGACAACATCATTAAGGTATTCTGGGTTGGCGTTGTAGGCAGCATCGTTGGCGTTCTAACGACACCATTGTTGATTGGTGTACCTATCTTGATTGGCGTTTATATTTATAACATCATCAAGATTGTAAAAGGTTTCTCGACTCTCACGTCGAATAAGGCCTACGCTGGGTAGTTATTCCATAATAAAAGCAAACCTCGCTAAATGCGGGGTTTTTTGTTAACTAACTGGACGTAAAAAGAACAAACTCTAAATCAACTGTCAGTCAAATTTACAAACCTGCTTCTTAAAGTGCGATTCACACTGTGTTTCATGGCCTACATATTGCAAATACACCCCAGTGAAACTAAAGCTTATCGAAAGGAATCGAGCCATGTTCAAAGAGACATTCGCAGCATTACTACTAACATTCTCCTTAACTGCAAATGCTGGATTTGTAAAAACAGATTGGAAATCATCTGGCGATTCACTGTCCGTTCTGCATGAAGAAACAGGGAAGGAGTGGTTGAGTCTCACCCAAACAGATGGGATGAGCATTAATCAGGTGATCGCACAATTAGGGAATGGCGGGACATTTGATGGCTGGCGCCTACCAACAGCCAGCGAGGTTGAGGTAATGCTTAAAGATTCCTTTCTTGGTTTTAATTTGAAAACCGGAAAAAACACATATATGGCTGAAGGCTATAACGATGCGTACTGGAAAGAAGCAGACACTTATCGAAAGCAAATGGGAGGAACGGATTACCGCGTCGTTGACGGCTCTTACTGGGCGCATTCACTAGGTTTTCATTTGGATGACACAGGAACCCAGCTTCAAAACAGTGGAATGAACCATTTCAATTGGAAAGCCACCCCTCGCCTTTATGAATTTAACATCATGAACCAGGTTTCAGTCGATTCTAACAATTGGGATGCATCAAGCACATATTACGGCGTTTACCTTATTTCTGACGGAGGAACAACGCTTAGCTCTAAACTTGATCCTACGCTAAACATTAATAACCCGGATGCACCAATCAATAATGTTCCAGTAGCATATTTGTTAAGTGGATTGGGATTATTTTTCCTATCCCTGCGCAGGAAATAAAGCAAAAATCGTTAATAAAAACACATTAAAACAACATATTTGTTGTGAGGGTTTCCTCGTTTTGCTATAATGGCTTTATTGCAAGTTAACGGGGAAACACATGCTAAACGATATTCAGCGCGGTCAATTCATCAAGTCACTCAGAAACCTTGAGTGGGATGAAGAACGAGAAACAAAAGAAAGTGACGCAAAAATCTTTGGTCGCCATTTCACTGTCGCGCTAACGGATTCTGGGTGCTTCTACCCATTTGAACTTAAGCCTTCAGGGGTGCTCTTCAAGGGCTCTAAGCTTCCCGTAAACAAACGTTTCGACCATTCTCGTGCCGATACTATTCGAGATGCATTTAATGCCGATCCGAACGGTTTTGAGGCATGGTGCATTTCAAATGATGTTCCAATGAATGAACTGTGTAGAAGTGGCGGCGGATTCAGCGTTGGTACTATTGTTTTTCAACGCTTGATGAAGCTGTGAATGCTGCGGTTCAATCAGTGGAAAGCAACACCCTGTATCGCCAGTTCAGAACCAAAGAAGAAATGAATGCTGAAAAGGACGATGCAACCCTGCGCGCAGAAGCTAAGGCGGAGCTTGAGCAGTCTATTGCATTCTGGGAGTCACAAATATTCGAAGAAGGCGACACCCCTTCCCTTGTAACCCAACTGAAAAATGGCTTTGGCAAGCAACTGAATGATGATCGTCGCAAGGCCATTATTTCATACTTAAACAAACCTAACCTAGAGCAATGGCATGACATCAAAAGCATTTTGATCACTCCGCTAGACACAATCTGGCAATGTTACGCTAAGTGCTACCCAGGTGTGCCGTTTTCTGGCAATGACTTTGATGCAAACAATATCCCAGACAAAGAAGCGATAACTGATGTTTTACGTAGCGCCATGAGTATGCACAATGAGCGAGCAAGAGGAAAGTTGAAGCCTCTTCGTGAAAAATATGAAACCGAGTTTGGGGACGATAAAGCATCACACTTGACGGCTGTCATTTAAAATCTGCTGCTACTAATAAGAGGTGTGATTGGCACCTCTTTTTTTGTTCTACGTTTTATAATGGGGAGGGTATTTTAAATTAATATAACAACAAATATGTTGTATTTCAGTTTGGCTTTAGGTATTATTTTTCATACCGATTAAGACATGAATCCCCATGCTTAGTCATAAACTAAAACAAGAAGGAATTGCGAATGCAATCAACTCGTAAACTGTTAAGCCTTACTATCGCCGCTCTATGTTTATCAACAAGCGTTAGCGCAGCATCAATTGACACCTTTGCAGATGACTTTTCTGACGCATCACTGCCAAAATGGGCATCTGTTGAAAATGGACAGATCGCACCGGCCACTGTTACCAATGAAAAACTGACTTCATCAAACTACAGCTTTACCACCATTAATCCGGCGAAATTTAGCGTCGCTCAGCACTTTGAAGCATCTATGGAAGTTGACAGTGCCGGCACCATTTATAACCCAACGATTGTTATTGGTTTCAAAGATGAAAACAGCCCTTATTATACTGTTCGACTTAAAAGCGGCGCTTATGGCAAACCTTCAATCTACCGCCATACCGATCTGTACAACGACTTAGGTGGAACCCAGGTTGCGGCCACGTCTGACATTGCATTTGACGCGAGCACCCCTCACAAGTTGTCAGTGACCGTAAAGGATATGGAAGCTACCATCTCCGTTGATGGTACGCCATATTTAGAAGCCCTACTCGACTTACCTCATGCTGGTGGTCAGGTGGGCATCTATGATTTCAGCTTATCAAATGCGACAACCGCTGATAATTTCGTTGTGAAAAACACGGAAGTATTTACGGAAAATTTTGCAGGCATCAACGGTAATGGCGCACTGCGTGGTTATTATGAGTTTACCGGTGATTGGACGACAGGTTATCGTCAACTAACGGCACTCCAAGCTGGCGATCTTATTTTAAATGAGAGCTTTGTTGCTGATGGTGATCATGAAGTGGCACTGGCTTGGAAAAACACTAGCGGATATGCGGAAAACTCACCTTCTATCATCTTTCGCTACACAGACGCTAACAGCCCATATTACACGGCTGTGATTGAAGATGGTCAGTACAATCGCGCTAAGCTATATTTGCACGCTGATCAATCAGATTCAGCCGGTACGATGGTTGCAGAGCAAGATATTTACACGAGCGGTACGGCGTCTGATGAGCTTGCTGTTCGCATTAATGGCAATAAAGTGAATATCCTATTAAATGGCGCAAAAGTCCTGTCATATACCGATACAAACGGTTTAACAGGTACTCGTGCCGGCATTCGCTATCAAACAGTAAACCAATCAATCATCACTGAGTCATTCCGATTCACAAAGTAATTCGGCATGAATAAAAGAGGCCGCCCTAAAGCGGCTTCTTCCGATTTGTTACGACACACCCTCTCTAACTTCCCAATAGAAGTCATACAGCTTGTCATGATGGTCATTGTTAAAATCAAAGCCATCAATTGATTTGACCGCATCATCTCCACCCAATACGATTCTGGCAAGGGTTTCAAGCGGATCCTTTAAATCAAATGTTTGAGCGTTCGGAAGCTTCGTCAGCACTGTGAAGAACACTTCAATGTCTTTCATTAGCGCAAGAGAGCACATTGCTTTGATGAAGTTATCATGACTTCCTGTAAGCACGGTTTCGTCGCCGTCGTGGTAAAGAATGTAATAGTTACCAGGCAACTCTGTTGATGCCACTAACACTTCGCTTTCTTGAAATGCAGAAACCACATTAACACTGCCGATTTGAACACTGTGATTATCAAACCCATCTTCCCCAGGTGCGCAGCCATACAGCTCCTTGGTTTTATCATCATGGGATTGCGTAGCAATATAACCTTCATGTTCATATTCACCAGCTTCAGACAAAGATTCGAAACCGATAAACCCTGAAAGTTCTGGCAATACGCCCAATTTAGCCAGCTCATTCATTCGATCATAAAGTAATGCCTGACTCGGGTTTGCCGACAGAGCAAAACTAATCGTCGAAGTAAGCGGGTAATACTTGGCTACTTCTTTACAGTAATCTTCCAACGACATATTTGCACAATCTAGGATCAGCTCTACCTGTGCGCGTTGTTTATCATTTAACTTAAGTTCCATTTAACACCATCCATAGCCGATTTGAATCATTGATATTATCACATCCCAACCTAGCCAGGTTTGACTAGGTATAAATATAAACATTTATGTTGTTTTTATGGTGGCGCTAGAGTAGTGAGCGTGGTAACATACTGATTATTAAGACGGGCTAAAACTTGTATGACGCCCAGATGTTAAGGACAACGGCGCACTGCGCTTCGAATGGAATCGAGATATGCTACTTAATCGCTTAATCCGCAGCTTAAAACGTCAGATATTCAAGACGAAATTATCTTCGATTCTGGGGTTGATTGGCGTAAATCTACTTGTTGGCTTCCTCTGCTACTCATTTATGGAAGAACCAACCATCACCCCAGATGCAGTCACCTTTATTTACTGGTCAATCGTCACTGCAAGCTCGTTAGGCTTTGGTGACATATCGCCAGTTACGGATGCCGGCAGACTGTTCCTCGTACTTTATTACATCCCTTCATTCTTCCTACTATTCGGCCTATTGCTAGGGAAGCTTGGGGAACTTGTTTACAAATACAGAAACGACCTCATGGATGGAAAACTGAAAATGAGCAATTTGAGCAACCACATTACTTTGGTAACGAACAATGAGAAATCCGCTCGACACCTGATCAAGCTAATCATGTCTGATGAAAACAGACCTGATCGTCAGATTGTTCTCCTGACAGATGCGGAGTTCCAACACCCCTTTCCGGATGAGGACCACATCCGATTCTTAAAGGTTGACGGGCTTTATGACCAATCTACCACTGATAAGGCATATATCAGTGCCGCATCGCGCATTGTTATCGATATGGAGGATGACAACGCCAATTTCGCCCTATCCGTTCACTTTGCCACCAAAGCTGACAGTAAAGGCGTAATTACGACGTTCCTACAGGACGAAAGCCGCGCAGAGACACTACGCAATCTTGGCCAGAATATCGAAGTCATCACCACGTTTAAGCACGAACAGATGGTTCGCGCCATGCAGGATACCGGTACATCATCCGTTTTTTACCATCTACTAACGAATGAAATGCAGACCATGCACACTCAGGAAGTCGTTTTTGAATGCAACGTGCCAGTGAAGCAATTGCGAGAAAAAATGCAAGATAGCCACAACGCCATTTTCATGGGGTTTGCAACAGACTTGATGAGTACCTCACTGGTCGTGAATCCTGACAATGAAACCATTCTTATGGCGGGGCAAACTTATTACGTTCATTATGTTGCACTGAAACGCCTTAAAACATCATTGCGCGACTTATTTGATGGAGCTCACGATAGAGGTGGAAATACTTCTCCTGCAATCAATGCTGGAATTAGAAATGCGCAAATCTAACGAAGAATGGTAAAATAAAATTAACGATGGCAACCTTGTCATCGTTTTGTCACATTCGTTTTATATAATGCCCTGTTGCCTCGCATGTGATATTATTCTGGTTACAAAAGCCAATATCACAGGGAGTGTAAAATGAAAAAAGGGCTTATCCTTCTTGCCGCTATAGCAATCTCGACAGGGGCATCTGCCAAACCTTCTACGTTGTTTGACTGTGTAGCAAAAGACGATTCTGCTAAAACTATTGAACTGAAAAGTGACTGTATGCCCGGATTGATCGAAAAGGGTTCTATGTTTGTTCGTGCACGTGATGCCGTTCTTAAACAGGCCGATCTCGATTTCAACTCGCGCGCAATGGCAACAATCAAGCATTACCCTAAAGAAAGCCGCACTGAAATTATTGCCTTTCGTTCCCCAGAATAAGAAAACGCCTCTTTAAAAGGCGTTTTTGATTTTTATACCGCTTTATGTCTTCTCTGCTTTAGTAATATCTTTGTTATACCCAATGCCGATATAAACAACCAGGTTCCCTGTATTACCGCAGATGGCCCGTTCCACTCTTCAAGCATGGATGTCAAAACCAGACCAGCGGCCAGTCCATTCATGCCAATATAAGAAATAGACTCACCTTTCATCTTCCCTGCATTAAGCAGAATGTAACTGAGAATATAAAGGGCGGTACCCAAATATCCTAGTAGCACCCAAAACGAAACATCCATTTTCAACATCCTTGTTTGTATGATAACTATACGCTTTTGGCGCTAATTATTTTTTAGTGTCCATATATTTTTCATCATTTAGTGTCTTAATTCATTTATTACGACACTTGCCTGTTTGGTTTTGCTGGTTTCGTGCCATATTGCGTGTAGCGCATAATTTTATTGCTGTTCATAAGTTGGGTAGCAATAATTTAGTAACATCCACAACAACATATATGTTTACTTTTAGGTGGTTTATTGCTACTATAATCAGGTACTCAAAAGAAGCAGTATTTGAACTGCATAATCTAATCACAGGAAGAGTTATATGATTACAGCAACCCGCGACGCGAAAAGCATTTTAGTAAACATCGGTGAAGTTCAGATCCGTTTCCCGAACAGTCCTAAGACAGAGCAAACCGTTTCTCGACTGCAAAGCACTATCCAAAGCATGCAGGACGATGTCCTTAAAAAAGGCGTTGAACAAGGTATTGGTATCGGCATTCAAATCTCTAATTTCATGGACTCTGTTTTTTCTCGCGAATCAGAAGCGGGCAAGGAGCAAGAGCCGGAAACAACGGTAATCATGCCGTTCAAACTTCACGATCAGCTTAGCAATGTGAAGCTTTCGCAAATTACACAAAATCGCGCTACATATGCTGTATCTGACGCCAACAACACTGTTATTGGTGTGCTTGAGTTTGATTCTGAAGCTGAGACAGCTTTCGTATTCCAATTATCTACAGGCATGGGTAACGCACCATTTAGCTTTGGCATTGATGTTAACCCTGACAATCTTGAAACTCTGGTTTCTGGCCTGCAACAAATTGGCATCAATTCAGTGAAAGCCAAGTAAGCAAAGTTCCAATTTAAAAAGCCCGCATTGTGCGGGCTTTTTCTTTAACGCTCATCAAGTAACTCATCAACCTCAAGTTCAATCAACGTTCTTCCTTGAAGCGCCACCTCTCCCAAGTAGCGAATGGCAATTTCATCCAACTCTTCTACGTCCTCAAGTAGTTCCTCAGCCGTATAAGCGCTATCCGACAAATCTTCTGTAAGCAAATCCAAACGCTCTAATTCTTCAGCTATAACTGGAAACATGTTGACGACATCGAAACCAAGCGAACTGGTAAAATAAATCGAATAGGCGTAAATAATCCAACCTAACACGGTTGTTTCTGGAAAAATATCACCAGGCCACATGCCGAAGGTGCCTTCTGGTTGGGCTAAGAGCCAGAATATTAAAAATATCGATGTGATACCAAATTTGCGATCACTCTCTGTTGCTGAACGGTCGAAAAATCGAGTATGGTAAATCGTTGTCGCTACTAAGCATAAAAAAGCAATAAGCCCATGGCTGGCTAGTGTTCCGATCATCTTTGTGTCAAACAGTGAGAACCAGCTTTGGTAATGAAATGTGGCGATGAATGTCGATATAAAACCGATTTTCAGCAGAACTTCAACTACGGCTTCCCCTGCACTATCATTAGTTTTCTCTATACATTGCGCAACGTGCCTTCTCATATCATCCCGCTGAGCTGGCGTTAGCGCCGGCATGCGAATGTCGATTTTAAATAATGGTCCAGTCATACACCCTCCTTGGCTATATAATGATCATATCATATCGAGTAATACTTACTACAACATATATGTTGTTGAAGGAGGTGGTGGATTGGCGTATTATTATGGGGATATTTTAAACTTTAAAGGATCTGGCATGTCGCTTATTGATAAAGTCCTCGCTGTCATCAGCAAAGAACAATCATCTTTTGAACAGGAAGAAATGACTATAGAGCAGATTGCATTTAGTTGCAGAGATCACGCTGAACCAGACAACCGGCCTGGTGAAAAGGATCTTACAGAAGGCCAAAGGCTCCTTGCACTTGTTCACCAAGAGGTTCCAGGCGTAACAGGCACACTCGACACCTTCGATGAATGGGTGTTCATAACCTTCATTGTTGACAAGCAATAGAGTGCATTTTAGATACAACAAAAAAGTTGTTATTTTTAACAAAAAAGACTTGAACATTTTGGTTTCCTCAGTAATAATCACAATATAACCAAGTAAATGACAAACAATGTACGGGGAAACACATTATGTCTGAACAAAACAACAACCTTAGAAGTATCGAAGAACTAGACGCACGCTACGCGCGTTTTTGCTTAAACAACAAACTGGACAGTGAGCTAACACCAGCACAGCAAGTTGAAGAGATGGTCGTTATCGAGAATAGTCGCCTCAGCATGTGGCTTGAGCGCCATATCGCAGAACGCCGATTAGCTAAAGAAGGTGATTCTTTGGTTGCAACTGGAGAGAGTGCAAGCCTGGTGGAGAACATTCACTTGGATTGTGAAGCTATTTCAAAAGGTGGCCAACGTGTTGCCGCTTCAATGTCTGTTAAACGAAAGCGCGCAAGCACTGAAGATCTTGAAATCATCATGGCAGCATTAGCTGAAGCCGCTACGGAGATTGAAGACGAGCGCGAAACGGACCCTGTTGAGGTGAGAAAGTCGCCTGTTCGCAAAGCCGTAAAGAAAGCAGTTCGCGTAGTCGCGGGCGTGGCAGAGGCTGCAACAATCAAAGCTGCAAACCCTGCTGTTAGACAGGTGGTTCCTGTTAGTCAAAAACCAGAACAAATGGGGTTATTTGCATAATCCCTAATTGTCGCTACTCACTTTAGTGAGTGGCGCCAGGTCTCGCTGCTTTTACTGGTCGAGACTGCTTAAGAGAGAGTCAACGAAGTCACTAAGTGGGCAGGATGGCATAGGCGGGTCGCGCCGCACTACTCATCCATAAACGAGTGGTAGACGTATTCATTGGTGGTGGGCGCACTTCACGAAAGGCCAATGGTAAGCACCGACGCCCGGCTTTCTCTTAAGCAGTTTCTTTAAGAACAATACGACATGGCAATAGGCGGTGTCGTTCAATTCCCCTGACAGCTGTGCCCCTAACACAGCTATCCCTATACTCAAAAAGCCCTGTTCCCGCAGGGCTTTTTTAATTTCCGCTTTAATAGTTAGTAAAAACCTGATCTGTATTTGCCATAAATGGCGACTCTATCGCTCTGTAAGCAGCGAAATACCGTTATGAAATAACTGGTAAGGGGGAGTTGGTAAAATCTTGTTCTGGGTAGGATTCAGCGAGGTGGTGTTCCCCGCTGTGATATTAAAGCTGGCTATTGAACCAGCTTAAGGAGTTTCATTAAGTTAATCTTAGCGATCGGATCAAGGAACTTAGCTTTGCGAGCTTTTTCTGCTTCTCGCATTTTAGCTATAGAAGATCGAGTAAACTTACCAGAAAGAGCTTGCTGTCTTTCAGTTAGAACGTACTTTCGCATCTTATTCTTCATGCTCACACCAGTTTGCTCGCTGTTGTTTCTGCAATGAAGCTCTTCAATGCTGAGTAGAGTATCGATATCGTTAAGCATGGTCTCAAAGTCAGCGCTTACTTTAGATGCTTTCATGTAAGATTGAGTTGCTCTGATGATAGCTAACGCGACAATAAGAAGCACGATTGCGACCATGTATACAGTGTTAATTGTCATTGTGTTTCCCCTTTCAATGAACTGTTAAAAGATGCACCTATTGTATCATTTCGGTTGATTTATTTCAATGTTTTTGTGTTTATTTTAGCCACTCAAAACCATCAATTTTATTAACTAATTCAATGCGTAAGAAGCGATAAATCTCCTTAAAACCATCGCCATGCGGTGGCTTTAACTGAAGGCGACTAATCCCTGCTTTGTTAACCTTTTTGTCCGCCAGTTTCTGAGGATTGCTTCTGGCGTAATACTGCATTGCGTGAGCGAGCTCATGTGCACACAATGCAAACAGATAAACCCTAAGAGACCCCTGACAGCTACCCATGCTCTGACTGGTAGCAAGGGTACTGTATTCCTTGAATCGATAACCATCTTTTCTTGGGTACTTGTCGAGCGCAAGATTTATCCATGCAACGCCGTTACGATAACCGCCCCTGCTAGCTGTTCTGTGATCATTAAAGTCCAGTGTAACAATAAGTCGTTTCCAGAAATCTGCGGATAGCTTGAAAGGAGCAGACGCTTTTCTTGTTGCTTTCTTAGCAAGCCCTACAAACTCGTTTATTATCGTCTCATGATCTTCACTGTTGATTGTATATTCACCAGTATATACGTTTAACTCTTTCATGTTCCCTCTTTGCACTCATCTTAATAGATATTAGAAGTGTTTAATTCCAAAGATTGCATATTATACCATAAAACCACGCAAAACGCACCTAAGCCCTTTTGTGGCAGGGGTTTTGCAGTTGTTTGTTTCATATTTATAAATGGTTTTAGTGTTGTTTTTAGGTTCTTTATTGTTTTTAATTGGTGTTTAACTTGCTTTTTAGTGTTAAACCTCTTTTTTTTGCATTTTATATTTCCGGCAAAAATTTATTTTCGGCTATTTTTTACAACCGTAATTAAACTTATAGGAATTGCTATATTTAATATAGAACAACAAAAATGTTGTTTTTAAGTCTTGTTTGTGAGATGATGATCTTGTTTCGCGAATGGCTCTCGTTCTGAGATACGGACAGTGGCTTAGAAACCGGTTGACTACCGACGGTCTCGACGCCTTTGGCGGGGAAAGCAGTCTTAATTATTTATACCTTATTCATGTTATGACCAAACGATTGGCTTGCATGATGAATCGAGACACATCGTTTAAATGCGCAAGCTAACTGTTGGAGCACAAACATGACTACACCGAATTACGTTCTGGATACCCAAGACAAAGTTACTGCTTACTTGGCACACCTATCTGACAACCTAGAGCTCAATAATCAAGATTTACGCTCTCTGGGCCCGTCAAAGCGACTTCATCGTCACGCTGAAGCGCTGGGCTTTGATAACTGGCAACAGATGCTAGCTAAGCTCCAGTACAACGATTTCGTATCAACAATGATGGATGAGTACGGCGTTTCTGAAGCATATGCCGACGCTGCGTGGCATACACTTAAATCACAAGCGTGCAACCCTAATTATCCTACTAGCGCCGCTGAACTAGCTCGCAACTATTGCAGCCGATTCAACATCAAAAAGAAGGTGGTCATCGACGATACGGACACAAGTCCACTGCCTGATGCCAAGCTTGTTCAAGATGCCCAGAACCACTATAGCGACATTGTTGATGCGTTAAATAATGGTAATGACGAGTTTTTTGAAGATGCCATTTTTGGTTCTGTGGTTGCAAGCATCGATGTGACCTTTACGTTATCGTCAAACACCGCTCTACACCTAAAAGTAGACGCGAGCGACATGGAACCAATTTCTGGTTACATCCGCACGGGTGGCTTCGGAGAGCCAGCAATCGTCCACCTGAACAATGAACAGCTCGAAAAGGTGGGGTCTCAAATGCGGTTCCAGATCCAGACTACCGTATCTAGCTTTGCTGGAGGTGACCATGAGTAACAGCGCTTGGTTAGAGCAAACTATCTATGAATCTTTTTATTGCGCCGGCGACAAGCGAATCAATCTGTTTGGCGCTTCACCTAGTGGCGGCATGTACCTTTTGTTTGACGGTAAACCCTATCTGATCCAAATTGATGCCACTCGACTTGAAAGGCCAAACCTGTACCTTAAGGAAAGCTTTCACGTCGCCCGGGCAGTTTTTGAACGTGATGACGTTTACACGACGGTAATCACTGCTTTCCGTAAAGGCCTTGATCTTTATTTGCTCAAGGTCTGCAATGTGCGAAATCAATCGTTGCTTGCTGAACCATTAAAAGACTACTTAATGAACAACTGGGAACGCATACAGAGTTCATAGATTAATAAATGTTCTAAAAAACACAATTTGAAAGTAATTTCCCTGCCTAATAGTTACAAATATGTTACACCACGTAAATAAAGGGCTGTAGGGGCGCCTTGCCACTTTATTCCTATTTTTTCAATACTATTAGCATGTTTTTCGTGCGCTTAAAGTTATATTTTTAAGTCTTTTGTCGTAATTGCTGACGTTAAGTTGACAAATATTGCATTAATTTACAAAAATAGGTTGCGAGGCATCTTATCCTTTTGTAGTATGCGCTCGGTCGAAACGATGGTGTACTAAGCAAATGCCAGTCACTATGTCAGCGTTGTCTGATTGAGATCTGAAATGAAAATCTGGTCCACCACCTTGATGAAACGACTTTACACTTTGTTGCGTCATATGACGCATTGTAAAAGGCTTTGAGTGTGTTTCGTTGTGTTTTGATCACTTTTTTATAACCGCATGATCTGTAGGGGTTTCAGCTACAAGTCAGACCAGTCAATGGGTCTAGCGGATTAATCAATTTAGTTGAATAATTAGATTGATTACTAAGTAACCGAAGTGTTGTTTTTTTTTCAAAAAAGACTTTACTTTGAAAGCTTAGTTTTGATAAGATTACTTCATCGGTTGAGCAGCGACGAATGACCTCAAACACACGAAGCGCTGTTACCCTCGCAGCAGGATGCATTAGCGAGATTTGACATGAAGTCACCAGGCAATTTGTCTGATTTATATTTACAATTGTAAATGTAGGTAAACCGAAAACGAGGACTGGAGTCCTTTTGATCATCGACATGGACGAGATGATAGACACGGAGTCATAAATGGGGACAAAATTAGTATGTTGGATAAATGCTGGTTCCCCACCCTAACTAAAAAATTGGATTTTTTAGTCTCATTAGATTGGATTTGATGAGTAAAACGGATTTAGTTTGTTTCTTAGCTGGATTGCTTTTGAAACTGAACATTGAAGGCTGGAGCCTTTTTGACTGTCTGCATGGATGAGATAGTAGACATGGAGTCATGGGATAAATTTACATTAGGAATATGTGAATCCCCGCACATTATTAAACTGGATTCAGGATTGATCCAGGGCCTCCAGATTGGATTTGGTGGATTAAATGGATTTTGTTTGTTTCTAAGCTGGATTGCTGATGAAATCGACTATCGAGGGCTGGAGCCTTCTTGATTACCTACATGGACGAGGTAGTGGACATGGAGTCATGGGGCCAATTTGTATTAGGACGATGCTGATCCCCCCACCCTAACTAAAGCTGGATGTTTTAGTGCCATTAGACTGGATTTAATGGATGAAATGGATTTTGGTTCACTTCTCAGCTGGATTGCTGATGATACCGACCATCAAAGGCTGGAGCCTTTTTGACTATCTGCATGGATGAGGTAGTAGACACGGAGTCATGGGACTAATTTACATTAGGAATATGTGAATCCCCGCACATTATTAAACTGGATTCAGGATTGATCCAGGGCCGCCAGATTGGATTTGGTGGGTTAAATGGATTTTGGTTTATTTCTTAGCTGGAATGCTATGCAAAATAGCCGGTGAAGGCAGGAGCCTTCTTAATCATCGTCATGGATGAGATGATAGACATGGAGTCTGAGGAACACTTTTGCTCTAGGATGTAGTAAAACCTCGTAGATTAAGGCTGGAGCCTTTCTTAGTTGTCACAGTGGATGAGACAGCCGACATGGAGTCAAACGGATTAATTTACCGCAGGAACGCTGGTAAACCTTTACATCAAAGGCAGGAGCCTTTTTGATCATCGACATGGACGAGATGATAGACATGGAGTCTGAGGAAAAATTTTATTCTAGGATGTAGTAAAACCTCACAGGAAGGCCCTTCAAAGAAGGGCCTTTTTTGTTGCCCGATTTTTATGGATAAAAAGAGTCACCAGGCGCTCTAAGCGTTTATTCTTGGCAGAACATGCTTACGTCCAGTGTTCACCATTAAGCCCCATTCACAGCGCAGTCGCCCTCCAGTAGTTTACTTGTTCGACATAAATGATGTTTACCTGAGTGCTTATATCCCTATCTACGCCCCAATTATGTAATCGTTCTTAACCATTATAGTAAACGGCAGAACGCGGTGGTTGCTGGTATATTGCATCGAAACAACGTTCTTATTTATTAGAAACAAAAAAAGGGCCTATTGGCCCTTGTGTTCTCTCACTTGTTTTATTTACCTTGGACTTCGCCAAATGGGTATTCCACCACTCGACTCTGAACCGGGGGCGGGTCGTTAAACTCGTTCCTCAGGGCGTCAAAGGCCAGAAGGTTTGCTTGTGCTTCCCTTGCCTGTTCCGCAATGCTATCTCTGATGCTGATTGCTGCAAGCGACGCAATGTAGAGCACGCGATCAAACGTTTCATATTCACTTGTCATTTTCTTGCTTTCAAGAAAGAATTTATCTTTCCCTTTATTGTCAGGTAAGCGAGAAAGGAGGCTAGAAAACATCTCCCCCTCTTTTCTTACTTCACTGGCAAACTCTGGCGCGCAGTCTTCATTGTCCACAGCAAACTGCTGGCGATCTTCTATCGCCATTTCAAAAGCAAGCCTGAGTACCTTGGACTTATTTCGCCTATCAAGCGCCACTGTCATCGTACTCATCACAAGACATGTATTCATCTGAAATATCTATGATTGTTAATTCCACTGGCTCGCCAAGCGCTTCCAGTTCCTCCTTGACCTCTAAAACAGTTTCGCCCAGGTCAATCCAGCTTGGATCACTTGCCGGCGCATGGGTACCGTTACCAAACTTCAAAAGACCACCGCTTACCTGCACGTCGGAAATCAGTTTTTGCATTACTCTTTTCATGCTTTTTACTCCACGTTACGACCAAATTCAGTTGCTGTCTTCAGACAGATAACCAGGTCACCACGAAAATCAATACAAGGGGTGCCGAAGATGCCTTTAAATGCATCCACCATCTCGGAACGGATGTCACCAAACGCTTCCGGATCAAGATTTTCGACGTTGTACTCACCTTGATGGATTGTTGCCGCACATAGCGCATGAGCATAAACCGCGCTCTCAATCATATTTCTAAGATTAGGAGCACTCTCTACCAACGTTTCACCGTAAACCTCATTAGTGCCGCCATCCTCAGCAATAACAAGTTCAACATCACCGACATCCATACGGAAAAAAGCAAATGCCTGTTGAGTCATTTTTTCGACGCGGTCTTGAAGTGTTTCTTTGGTTAACATGTTTCCCCCAGTTGGTGTTATTTATTTGATGTGTAAACTATACCAAATTAACGAATCAAAAACAACAAAAATGTTGTTTTTATGATGGTGGGGGGGGAATTGAAAAAGCGAGCCTTAGCCCGCTTTTATTGGTGATTATTTTGTGTGATTAAGCAGTAAGCCGAAACTTGGTATATCCACTTTACTTTGCACTTTAGGTGGCAATTTTCTTACCGATTCTTCAACTTGGATCTGGAACTTTTCCATGTATCCAGATAATAACGTTTGCATGTCTGCTCGGCGTTGTTCCTGCATTGCTCCGGCCAAGTTGCTGTAGGCAACACTTACTGCTTGTAATAACGTAGTAAGCTCTGCTGATGCTTTCTTAGACGTAACAGCCTTCACTGGGGTCAACATAGTGACCACCGCATCCATAGCGCTCTCTAACGCTTTTTCTAATGCTGGGTCAACACCTGTTCCCTCTTTGCGAATTGTCTGCTCAGAGAACTCAATTGACTTGTCAGGTTTAGGTAATATATCCCCCAGGTAACGGCACAAAGTTACAGCCGTTGGTGCACCGTTTGCTCTAGCAACTTTAGCGAACTGCTTAGGGCTCAAATTCACACTTACAAGGTGCTGACTCCCCATTAGGTTTGAGTAGTCCGTTTTCTTACTTGATTGAAGGTTATCTCGATATACTCTCGCGCTATGAAAGTTAATATGGCTGAAGCGACTTACATAACCTGTTTCATCCACAAGGCGATTTGAGCCGCTTGACCCATGAGCAACATCCACCAGCCCCATCGGCATAGGAAGTTCTGTTTCATCACTGTCACGGTTCACTGGACCCAGTCTGACTTTACCTATTTTCATCAACGCAGTCACAATTTCTTTTGACGGCAGTTCTTCAGGGCAAGCATCCATAACAGCAGCATTGTAAACGACCTTTAGGCTAATGCTTAGACTGTCTTTACTTTTACTTCGAGTAAGCAAAACATCATCACCATCAATATCAACCACTTCCTCTTTAAAGAAATTGGCTACGACATCGTGTTTAACAGCTCCCTTTTCCGCAACGTCCATCAACAAAGATTGGGCTGACTCGGCGCAACAGTGTGAAAGCAATGCCAATTCGGGATCATTTAAACCTAAGGTGTATATGCTCATTATTTTTTCTCCAGTGCGTGCTGGCTGATCGCAAGATGTGCTGCACCATCAATATTTAAAAGGGTTTCGCGGAGGCGTGTGTCAATCCCTTCCGCCACTTTAGCAACACGGAATTCACTATTACCCTTTTCCATGGAAGCTAGATTGCCCAAAGCGCGTAGCAATTGTTGCACGTCGGTTTTCGTGAGCTTCCCACCTTCCAGCTTGGTGGTGATCTCTCCAAGTTGTTTCAGGTACGATTCATTTGCAGTTGTAGATGCTTTCGCATTCTCTACAATGGCGCGTAAATTCAATTTCGTGGGATCTTGTCCGGGGTCATAATCTGACACCTGCACCCCATCAACTACGTCATACGTAATGCAGCTAGAAAATTCCTGATTCGTGTTTGTTAGCATGTCTGCATACTGACTTTCAGATGCATGGCACGACAACAACAGGTCCAGTTCCTCATAATCTTTTGTCACTTTGTTAAAGCGAGCTGAATAGAGGGATATCTTCACTAATGCTTGGCTGGCGACATCAGCGCCAAATACCGCAACAGGTGAGTCAGACAATACCGAATTAACTTTGATGATCGCCATGTATGGACGTCGAACGTATGTTTCATCGTCATACCACGTAGACTCAAGTCGAGCTTTCTCGGCCTTAAGTTTTGATAGTAAGCTTTCTTTGTGCGGTAATAACTGCTTTGGAATGTTGGCAGATAAAACGGCATCAATTTGAGCCTGAACTTCGTTTACGTAGCTATAAGGGTGCATTACTGGGTATCCTTATGGTTTAACAATGAGTCGCTACAAAGCGAGATAACATTTGACTAAAGCTGACCGCAAAATTAGGTTCAAATGAGCGAATGCGTTCAGCAAGCATATCATTCTTGGTATCGTAGAACTCGAATTCCACGTGATTGGCATCGTGCTTAGTCACGCGAAGCTCAATACCTTCTGTTAATGGAAGCATGTCAGCTTTCAACTTGGCTGTTTCTGTCACATCATCTTTGATTTCATGTGTGTCACCAGCGTCCCACTCAGTAAGGTCAACAATGCCACCTTTACGGACCAAGTCCTGCACGTATTCGTGAGCGACTTCTTTACCCGTTTTTTCAATGGTAGCGCCATCTTCATTAAAACCTAATTCAGCACGGAACGTTTGATCAAGAACGAAACATGAGTTGTCATCCAAATTCAAGTTCACCATGGCCACATGACCAGGGTATAGAATTAGCCCGTTATCTTCGTATGCATTGACGATGTCTTGATATGCAAAAATAGCAAAGCCATGATCTTTAAATTTGAATCTTGTTAAATCTGAGCCACTCATCTTGTTCCCCTGATTTCTTAGTTGAGTTGATATATTTCAATTCTCCCATGAATTGCATTTCAAGTCAACAATAAAACAACATAAATGTTGTGGTTGTTTGTGTTGAAAAATTTCCCGTTAGGAAACAAAAAAGCCCGCAATACGCGAGCTTTCAAGTGTTTAATATCATGACACCATCATGCGAAGATGCCTTATCGACGTCAAGCGACTTTACGCCCTTTTCGGCGACCTGCAAACATAAATAACCCAGGTAGCAACCCGAATCCCAATAATGGTAACGACACATCGTTGTACAGATCCTTAAATCCAGCAAGAGCAAGTTCTTCACTGTCGTATGAAATTGTCGCCGATGGATTATAGATATAACCATTGTTACCAGAACCATAATCCCGGTTAGCTTCGACATAGATAAGCAAGTATCGAGAGTCAGTAGGAATGGTCACAGTACCCTCAAAGTATTTAGGGCTCGTGGCATCATCATACCAGCCGTAGATTTGAGATGGATTGCCTTCAACGTGGTTCATGTTCTCGTCCATGTAGTACAAGCGCACACGAGCATCATCCTTACCAGCATAAGACCACAGGTACGCTGAAAGCGTTAGATCTGCAAGGCCGGCATCAATCACTGATGTGTTAATGTTAAGATCTTCGAATGACACAACTTGAGAAATACGCATGTTATTTTCATAGTTTGCGCCACCACGAATGTAGTACCCGTCAGCACGAGCACCAAACTGCGGGCTCCCCACTTCAAGAGTCCAGCCATCTAAACGACTGCCACCTTCATTGCTGAACAGTGCATTTTCAATAACGTTGTCTGTAGTGATGATTTCAGCACTTACGTTACCTGCCGCGAATAGGCCAGTTAAAGCAATAGCAAACATCCCTGTTTTCATGTTCATAAGTAATACTTCCCAAAGTAGTTTTCCTAGATGCCTAACCGTTGCAACAGGAGTGTCAGATTTAACTTACGAACGTTTTTGCACAAAATTCAAGTTAGGTATGCTTCTTGCTCCCATCAAGCATGATGGATTTAATTTGAATCAAACTAATCACACAAGGACGGTATGAAATGAGCAATCTCATCAAAAAAGGAATTGTTGCTCTTGCTATGCTTATTGGAGTTTCTTCTCCCGCCATGGCCGAGCTCATTGTTAGTAAAGAGTTGGTAACCAACCAATACTTTGAAAATGGTAGCTATGCAGGGTGGAGCCAGGTGTCAGGAAGTTCTGCTTTACGCAGGTATACGACCGTTGATGGCGTTAATCGCTATTACTGGCTAGGTGGGAAATCTGGGTACTCTGTTATCCAAAGCAGAAAGAACATGATTTATGATGAAAGTATCAATGCTGGATTGATTGGTGCTGGCGCTGTTAACTTTGACTTTAACGTCTTGCTTAATTCATGGTCCGGGGATTCTGACAGAGTGTTGGCTAAAGTTGCTTTTTATGATCATAGCGGAGCACTAACAGCTCAGTACAACACTGGTTGGACAAGTCGCAACTCTTGGGGTCAGTACACCATCTCTGGCACAGTGCCAATGGATGCTGTTTCAGTGAGCGTTCTACTTTATGCTGATAGAAAGTCTGGTACAAACAACGATGGATACGTTTATGCGCCTTCACTTAACCTGTCCGTTACCGACCAGGTTGCGCTTGACACTTATGGTTCATTGGTCGTGAACGCCCCAGCAATGCTGGGGGCCGTTTCAATTGGTCTTATGGGGCTTTCAGGAGCGGCTGGCCGTCGCAAAAAGTTAAAGAAAGACTAACTACGACGTAACCTATCAAAATGACGCAAAACTCAAAGTGACGATTGTCGTAATGAGTTTTGCGTTTTTTCTTTATCTGTGACGCTTACTGCTTCTCGTTAACCAGGATTTCGCAAATCATGCGAGTCCACACTTCATTGTTGTAATCACCGTCCAGAAGCTCCTGAGGGTCAATGAATCCTAACTCCTTAAGTTGATCCTCATTAGCACTGATACCTTCGCCATCTAACTCACAGATGTAAATTACAGCAACATGATGGCGATCAACAAACGTATCATCGGCACAAATTACTTTTTCAAGCTTACGCTTCTTAATAATGTTTGAGGTGAGGCTGACTTCTTCTTCGATTTCGCGATTCATCGCTTTTTCAAACGATGCAGCTAAGTCAATTACGCTGTTGTTCGACACGAGATCTTCGAGATCCCAATGGCCACCTACTGCCACAGCGGTCTTTCCATGTAAGTTCGCTTCGCCGCCAGCTTCAGTGCGCTCGTAAGCCCACACTTTACCATTGTGAACGAACACGCATTCAGGCAAGACTTGACGGTAGGTATCATCCTTCTCCAACAGTTCACGTTGAGCGATGATAATATCACCACCTTGGATCTCGTAATCAGAGAAACCGTTTTTGCGTTTATCAAATAAGGCTGATTTCACACAGACAATGTGTTGAGGGTGTTCCATATATAACTTCCTTGTACTACTAGTGGGTTGAATCCTTTCAACCGTGATTATATCACAGCGATTAGCAATTAGGGGCATAATGCTCGCAAACTTTAGCAACCAGTGCGTTATCGAGTTTAATCTCACGCAACCAATGCCGCCCCTTTTCTTCTACACGTTCTTCCATCAAATCATTGAGTTTAAGCTCGCTAATTTGGTCGTCAAACTCCATAATAATGCCGTTTCCGGCGCTGATGTCGCGCATCGTTAAATCTACCGTTTCATCTTCAATGGCGTTTTGAACCTCACTCGGGGTCATGCCATTTGTCCATGAAATCCACTCTACGCAATGAGCCAACTCATGGGTGATAGTGGTCAGGTAGGCCAACAGGTATTCGAAGTCATTACGGGGTGATGTTGGATCCATCTCTTGCTGACGTTCTTCTGCTATGTACTGTCGATATTGTTCTTCACACACTTTCATAACGACACGGTGCTTCATGCTTAGCACATCACCATCTTCAGACTCATATACACCAGATGTCATCGCATGAAGGCCGAGGCAGCAATCTGGCGCATCCCAATAAGCCATCGCGTCATCATTATCCACCAGTACAAACTCAATATTCACAGGCTCTACTGGTTCCGGCAGCGCAAGTTCTGGATGCGGCACAATCTTATGGCCTAGCCACTCTGGTTGCGTCAACGCCTTATGAGACTTCATCTTCTCTAGCACATCCATTACAATTGCATGCAATGGCGTATTTTGGCTTTTGTAGGTTTCACTTGGCTCACATACGATGTCGCCATCAAAAAGGACGGGGGTGATTGTTATCATTGGGCATCCTCCGCTAATACGATTGCACCGTTGCGATATGGGCTAATGACCACGTCAACATCTTGCTCGACGTAACTGGCATCAACACTGAAATACAAACCAGAGTTTGATTCTCGGATCAGCACCTGTTCAATTTCCTCGCCGTCGATATCCAAAGAGAACACCTTGGCTTCCTCACCATTGACGCATTGGCCATTAAAAATGACTTTTAGCTTGCCGTAAAAAGCCTGTGTCATTTCCGTAATAGGTAAGTGGAAATGTAATGTTTCCTCGATTGCCTCCTGAATCTCTTTCTCACTCCAGTGTCTATCGCCCTGTGAGTAGATGATCGACTTTATGCGTGAGCTATCTTCAATCATTGCAAGCAATGCGTTGTGACTTATTGTAGAGCTACCTTCCAGCATGTTTCCCCCTATACTGACAGTTATTGTTTTAAACGATTTGGTTGTGACCAGACACGAGTACACAGATCTTCAAGCAGGTTTTCCAGCACGTCGTAGTAATCGTATTCTTCGTACTTTTCTTCAAAGTCCTCACTGGTCATTTCAATGGCATCAACGTCGGATTCACATGCCCCGTCGCCTATCAGTTGCAGCAGTTCTTCAGCACCTGCCACTACTTTTACTTCACCGTTTTTCCAGCTGCCAACTTCAGGTGTTTCTGTTGAGTAAAAATCTAGTTCCCACTCATTGCAGTACGGCAAGATCTTCTCCATGGTGATCAATAGATTTCTATACATGCCGAAAGCCAGGACAAATTGAAGCCCATCAGTATCTATGACATCAACTGCGTGAAATTCCTCTGAATCCGCATAGAGCCCAAAATTGCCATTGTGCTCACTAATTAATCCTGCTTGTTTCATGATGACAATAGCTGCGTCCATTGACGCTTCAGTTTTAAATTTAAACTTGCCATTCGCTGTGTAACTAACTGACATAAATACTCCGTAAACAAAAGGCCCAGTGCCTTTTTCAACCTGTGAATATAGTAGCAAAATTGACGTATAAAAACAACAGAATTGTTGTATTAAGGGCGAATTTAAAACAACAAAAATGTTGTAATTAATTTGAGGTTTGATACAATGGTCACATGATGAAATTACTTAAACCCGGGAAGGTTGTGTCATCAAGTAAATCTGAACGAATGGATAGCGCCACAAACTCACAGCGAATACGCTTTAAATCGTCAGAAGGACAATTTAGCTGTTCAGATGATGAAATCGACACGCTGGCATCACAAGGCTTCACTTATGAGCAGATGTATATGACGGGACGCTATTCACGGGCCATCGAATTTGTTCGCTGCCCAAAACGAGTTGGCCCCATACCATCCAGCTTTCTCGCTGGTTTAGGTGGTAGCTACGAATTACTTGAACAATCACGGGATCACTATGAATAAAACAATTGAAATCGAAAAAGCCATCCTCGCTGAGTTTGATAATGCTTGCGAAAATATCGTTCCCGAATTTTCGGTTATGCGAGATGCCTCAAATGTCTTTGACCGTGAAGTTCATTTTGATGATGGAAAAATGATGTCTATACAGGTCATCACATGCAGAGACGACACTTGTTATACGCAAGGTGTGCTTTATGAAGACGGCCATGAAATTGATTGCACCGATGTTCAAGATTCATTAACCGGAAAATTTACAGTGGGTGACTACTCCGTCACTGTCGAAGAACAACGCCTACAGGATGAATCCGTGGAAAACAAAAATTACGATGAGCTTCAGCGCGACTTAGAAGAGCTGCTTGATGCGCGCGACAATGAAAACAACCCAGAGATGCTTGTCCACATCGATAGAAACATCGATGAAGTGCGTGAACTAATTGAAGATTACGACCTGTCAGACGATGATTTATTCCGCTGTGAGAACTGCGGTACGGTTGATGACATTGAAGACTCAGCTCAAATTGCAGGCAAGCTTGTCTGCGCGAGCGGATGCCCTGCGGAGGCGAGACCATGACATTAATTCAGTACCTTTGCTTATTGATTTCAGAAGAGTGCAACGAAGTGGGCCAGCGCGCCTCTAAGCTATCCCGTTTTGGCCATGATGAAGTGCAACCAGGTCAGACCCTCGATAATTTTGAAAGGCTTCGTGGGGAGAAGGTCGATCTCATGGTGGTTTACCACTTACTGCTACTCGCGACTGGTCGGCAGGACGAATGTGTTGCCATACGTGGTCACGAACATGTATTGAAAGAATCCAAGCTACTCAAGGCAAGTCAGCTTAGTGTACGTCAAAAGCAAATCACGCCAGAGGTGTACGCCGAACTACAGGCATTGACGCACCACGCGGGAGATCCTGAATACCACCTAAAATAAACAACATAATTGTTGTTTTTAGCCCCCTGTTTTGATATGATCTTTATATCGGTTAGCCACTAACACAGGGGAAACACTATGGCTAAATTTAAACTTAACGAAACAATCAAACCTCACATGTTCAACTACGGAGAATCTTTGGGTTTCGAATTACCCACCCTTAGCTCTGAGTTTAATGGCATTGAAACAGACTTTGACTCTGGTGAGCTTAAAGAAACAATTGAAGCTTTACCCAAATCAGCTTTCAAACTTTTTGACAACAGTCTTTTATCTATCTGCGGCTGGCACTTTGGAACACTAAAAGATTTGGCCCTTTCTCGCACCAGCAGCTGGATTCAGATCTTGGAAGACGAAATAAACTCCGATGATGATGACCCGTTCCAGCAAACAGGCTACATCATGGATTTGTGGAATGATGCCAATGAGAGCGACTCAGACGCAGTTGACGCCATTTTCATGACATTATTTGGCGAAGCTCTTAGCTCGCGCCTAATTACCATCCAGAATGGTATTCTGGCGGAAATTAAATAAACCACAGGGGTAAGACTACCCCTTACTGGAGATGGTAATGGTCAACAAAGGTGATATTGTCTACTCGCTCGGGTTCATGCTTCCCACGCTGGAAAAACCCAAAGCGTCGATTTCAATTTTCAAAAAATCGTTGGTTGTGGTTACTGCGGGCAAATCAACATTTACGGCCGGCAGCAGTCGATACAACCAAAGCGATGTTGGTAAATTTACCCCTGCGGTGATTAGTAATGCCTATCGAATCATCCTAACCAATGAGGGTGACATTCCAGAAACGATTGAAGCAATCAAAGCGAAAATCCAGGTCGAAACAACTAAGCTTGCTACTAAAGCCAAAGAGTTAGCTCAAGCGCATGCTGACAATCAGTTAAGCTTTACTGTTGAAGTTAAGGATGGTGACGATGCGTAAGTTTTCTCTTCGAGACATTATGGGTTACCTGACAATGTGGTTTTACCTTGCATGCAATGTGTTGATGGAGTCTTACTCAATCCTTTCAATGCGCGATTTAAAGTCAGTCCCTGATCAGCTTGATCGATGCAACGATGTTGCTGGTCTTCATCTTTTGAAAGGAGAGATTCGCTCTTGCAATGGTGCTGCCATGATGGGCGCGGCGATGAGTCTGGTGTTTGGTATCGTCATGGCCGCTTACACTCTCATTTTCACAGGGCTAACTGGCGCTTCAGGATTATTAGTGCTGATTTGGGCGCTACCAATCGTACTATTTACTTATTTTATTGAAAAGTGGCGAGCAACCAACGGTATGTTTGATTCTATCATGTCAAAAATTTCTCAACTGGAATACGACATTCAACACAGTAACAAAACGGAGAAGTAACTTATGAAACGGACTTTATTGGCACTGACGTCGCTAATGAGTATTAGCGCCTATGCAGGCTTGGAACCAGTATCAGGAACACGATTCGATGATGTTAAACAGCAAATCAAGACAATCAGTGCTATTGAACCTGTTGCCATCTATGACATTGGTGTAATAAAACCAGTTCAGCGACCTATAGCTATCCCCAGTTTAGGTTACGAAATAAATCTTAGCTATGCCTCATTCGTTGTAGATCAGCGCATTGCTATAGCGGCGCACAATCGATCATACGTAGTTACTTCAGAAGGCGATTCAAACTGGCTATGCATGACACAAAATGAGCCATTCAATCGTTGTTATGAAATCCTCACTTATCCCAAAGGTAATGGATGGGGGGCGGTTGCTGCGCGTTCAATGTGGGGCGCAAAACAAACGAAACAGTAACTCAGGTATACCGGCCAATAAACAACATTGGCCACTTCCCCCTTTCAAACAAATAACAACAAAAGTGTTGTTTTTAAGTTCTTGTTGTGGCATTATATACATACTGAAACAAGACATGAAAACAGGGGAAACAACATGCAACCATTTATCGTTATTGGCCACGCCGATGGTCAGGAACCCGTAGCCAAAGTTGTCATTGCAGATAACGAATTAATTGCCCAAAACGAGCTGACCGCATTCATTGAGAATGAATATGGCAGTGATGATGTCTACATCGACGGATGCGATAAAGCATTCAACATTGTAAGCGAACGCATCAAAGATGGCAGTTTATGTTCTGGCGCACTCTTCCTTATTGTAGCTCACGCAGAAGGCGATTCTCTCGTCTGGGCGCTGGTTGAAACATCATCGCTGGACTGTGCGACAGAGTTATTCATAGCAGACACCCTTAAAGGTCTTGATAGTGACATCGAAATTTACATCGACATCGCTGTGGGTGTTCTCGATATGTACGACAACCCTATCATTTCTTCGCCAGAAAAAAACGACCAGAAAGTTAACCGCTTGGAGATGCTTTCAGTTGAAGTGACGGCAGACACATTTAACGGCATCCGATCAGAGTTTGACGTTTACGAACGTAGTGACAATGACAGTGAATTCATCATCGATTTGACGCATTTCACTGATCCTGAACTACACGAAGAGCGTGCAGCAATGGCTGAAAAGTTGGGCATTGAGCCTGATGATATCGACGGCTACATCTGTTTATACGTTGAGTCATAGTAATAGATTGGCCGCTGGAGACGGCGGCACACTCCTTTAGGCGAGGTTCCCATGAATAAACCATTAATTGTCACTTACCACAACATTCCCGAACTGGTAGATGGATGCCTTGTCCTCTCAGAGCCAGCAATGGATATGATTGGGCTACGTGACTACTCCGCTTCACTGGTTATCCCAAATCGCGCCAGCGCAGAGATGGACAACTGGATGTTGCGAGACTCAGCGACTGTTCCTGAGGCTATTGCTGACACTGTTGAGCATTACGCGCAATTGGAACGCAGTGAAAACGGCAGTACGCTTATTCTAAGTCACCCTGTTTTAGAGGAATGGCTCGAAGGCTCTAGTGGGTTCTATATCGCCTATAGCACCATCGGTATGCGTATTGTACGCATCAAAGAAGAGAATACAGGCCCGTACGCGAAGCAAAATGTGCTGGCAACGCTGATCTCTGAAGATGGCGAAGTGTTTGTAGGCACAAATCTATGCCGAAATCCGCAAAAGGAATGCCCCAGAGACACCTTTGGCATGAAGTCAGGTGAAGGCTACCACTTATGTGAAGAAATTTGCCAGCAACGCTCTCACGCTGAAGTTGACGCAATCACTCAGGCCGGCGAAAAGGCGAAAGGTGGAATTATCTATCTTACAGGTCACCAATATGCGTGTGGCAATTGCTCATCTTGTGCAGAACAAGCAAGCGTTAAAACCATCAACGTCAGAAACGAAAGAATCGGGTAAGCCGAATTAGAGGTATTACATGCAACACGGTATAGCACTACAGAAATTGACTGCATTCTTAGCAGAAAAGAAAGACGCATTATCACCTTCCGCGAAACAGCTTCTTCATAACTTCTATGAAGCCGGCAAGGACGGGTTTGATTATTTGTGGGTTCATTCCGTCCTTTACCCGAAGATTGTTGTTACCGACAAGGTAAAACAGATTACTATGCGGTTGTATTGTCATGACATTAATTTGGATGATGATAAACAGCATGGCTCACTTTCATTCGAGTTAAAGAACCCTGAAGCAAAGCATATTGAATCAGCTTTCAGTGCGCTATCAGACGAGTTTGATATTGAAATATCAACGATGGAAAAACCAGCCCTAACCACTGTCACTATTAAGCAATGTGGTACATGGGAACAGTTCTTCAATGCGGCAGCAAAAGCGATCGATATTGTTGTCATCCCCAAAAAGTAACAACCTAATCAGGCCCTCAATCTATAGTTTAGTTGAGGGTTTAACTCAAAATAAAAACAACAAAAATGTTGTTTTTATTAATTAATAGATGCTATCATACACTCATGTTAAATAGTTAATGTGAGAACTCAATGCAAGGCTCATTAAGAAAAATGACCGTGTCACTTTGTGACCAATCAGGCGTACTTTATTCACTCCCTTTAAATGGCAATAAAGAGCGTGCCGTTCCCATTAATGAGCTAATCGGAAAACCGATCACCATTACTGCGACAGGCAAGATAAACTGTGTGAGCTGCGGTGCTGATACGAAAAAATCTTATCACCAGGGGTATTGTGGTGAATGCGCTGCATCGCTACCAGAATGTGACTCATGCCGCGTATCACCAGAGAAGTGCCATTATTCACAAGGTACGTGCCGCGACCCTAAGTGGGGTGAAGAGGAATGCCTGACTCCGCACTTTGTTTATATCAGTTTCACCTCTGGCTACAAGGTCGGTATTACTCGCGGTAAAAACGTGCCTTCACGCTGGCTTGATCAAGGCGCGCTTGTCGCTACACCGATTTTTGAAGTGCGTGAACGCTTGTTGTCTGGTGTTGTCGAGGATGCTTTCCGTGAGCATGTCTCAGACCGCACAAACTGGCGTACAATGTTGTTATCGGACGCCGCCCCTTCTGATGAAGAATTTAAAGCGCATGTCGCTCAACTTATGGCGCTAATGAAGCCGGCAATTGACAAGCTGCAACTTCAATATGGCGCTGACGCTATCAAGCTAACACCCATTGACCCTGTGCGACCTGATTATCCTATTGGCGAACGACCTATGCAGAAACTCAGCGGGACTCACAACTTTGATAAGCAACCCGAACTTTCAGGAGTGCTTCATGGTGTTAAGGGACAGTACCTTTATGTCGGTCAAAGTGTTGTGAACATTCGAAAATTCGCTGGGTATGAAGTGAATTTATCGTTCTAGCTAACCCCAATCCCGCTAATGACGCGGAATCAAGCTATCAGAAAACACCATAACAACTATTGTGGTGTTTTTTTTGTTTACATTGCTGATTAATATTGGTAAATTAGTTCTCGAATTCAATGGATGAAGCAGGCCCAAAGGCCTTATTAAACTCAAGGACGATATATGTTGCTTACCTTAATAAAAGGCTTGTGCCTTTTTGGTGGCGCCGCGCTGGTGTTCCACCGTCTGATATACAAATTCATTAACAAGACCCCAACGGACAAACCGAGAAGTGGTGCAAGTAAAGGTGCATCTGTTTTCGCTGTTATACTTGGGATTGGGCTTATTTTTTCCAGTCTTGGCATGTACTACATCAAAGAAAAACACTCGGGACATGTCACTTTAAAGGTGGGTGCTCCACTTAAAAGCGGTCAGTTGATTGCTCGCACAAGTGAAGGCCAACGCGGATTGCAATCTGAACTTTTAAACCCGGGCTTCGGCTACGACATCCGCTACCCTTGGGTAATGGAAATTAAAGAAGTGCCAGATTACATCGTCCCAACTGGTAAATTCGCGGTACTAACTGCTCGTGACGGCAAAATGAACCCGACCATCGCTGCTGATGAATGGAGCGAAAATGTTGACGAAGATAAAATGTTGATGGACGTTGAATACTTCATCGACAATGGCGGTCAACGTGGCATCCAGCGTCGCTTGTTGACAACGGGTATTTACCGATTAAACCAATTCCAGTGGACTGAAATCAAAAACCACTCATTAACTGAAGTGAATGCGGATGAAGTGTTGGTTATCGAATCTAAATTCGGTGAAGCTCCTGCGTTCACGCAAACGTCGGACGATGAAATTCTGTCTGTACCTCTGGTTGAATCAGATAAGTACCGTGGTATTGTAAATAAAGCATACCCATCAGGCTTCTATGCCATTCACCCTGTGACGCAAAAGAAACACAGCGTCTCTATCGTACTGCAAACCTTCATCTATGGCGGTGGTTACAAATCTAAATCGATGGATTTAGCTATCGATCCAGAAACTGACAAGCTTAAAACTGTTGAGGGCTGGGTTGAGCCAGACGAGCAGAAGCATGGCGCTGCATTTGAAGCGAAAACAAAAGACAACCACACTGTTCGTTTCGACGTTCGTGTACTTGGTCAGATTGAACCAGTTCAGGCCCCTCGTTTCGTAGGTACTATTCGTGACCCAGGCGTATTGGATGACAAAGTGATTGAACCGTTCACTCGCAACATCCTGTCTAACATTACACTTGAATATGAGGCGCTTGATCTTAAGAACAAGAAGAAGGAAATCGGTGAGCGTGTGTCTGCACTACTTCGCGAACGTACTGCTAAAACAGGTTTCCGAACCAAGACTGTTGAAATCACTAACATCGATATCCCAGCGATTGTACTGATCCCGGGCAAAATCGAAAGTGCGTCAATTGCTCTGAAATCTGCGCTTATCCAGAAGGAAAAGAGTGTTGAACAAGCCATCAAGGTTCGTAACATGCAGGACCAGGCTGATAACCAAGAAGAGTTAGCGAAAGCGACAGTGAAGAACAAAGCCGCTGACCAAGAAGCTGAAGCAATCGGCAAAATTGCAGAAGCTAACCGTATTAAATCAGCTAAAGAAGCTGAAGCAGCAGCATACCGTATCACAGAAGAAACCGAAGCAAATGAGCAGCGTATTAAACGCTTAGCTAAAGCTTATAAAGAGCTTTCTGATGCGATTGGTGAAGATAATGCGGCATCTATCCTGTTGCAAGAAACCATCAACGAAGCAGCTGACAAGTTCAACGGCCCAGACGTTGTGGTATATGGCAACGGTGAACAGGGTTCTATTGTTGATGCTCACATGATTTCACAAAGCATCAAGCAATCAGTGAAACCAATCAAAGTTAAAGCGGCTGGCGCGACAAGCTCTAACTAATTTAACCTGACAACTTCCCAACCAAACCCGCTAGTCTCACGATTGGCGGGTTTTTATTTGCGAAAAGTTAATTAAAACACACAATATAAAGCCCACTCTTGTGGGCTTTGTACTACTCTTAAATCTCTTCGAACTTTACAGTTAACTCCCGCTTAAGCTCTCGATCAAAATAATCAACTTCAAAGCAGCTTGGTATTTCTGGGTCAAAATATTTTTTAAGAACCACGTTTGCAATCATGCAATCTTCTTCAATTGAAATATCGTCGACGAGAACAACATTCCCGCATGGTTCCCAGAATGTTTCCCCATCCATAAACGGGTTAGTCCCCATGTTTAATAGCGGTCGGCTAATACTAACGTCGCTGTAATTAGAAATATCAGAAAATATCTTTCCTTTACGAGACGTTGTTATTCTCATTCTCTTCTTTTTTGCTGTGACACCAAAGTGAGCTTCCAAAAGCGATTGTTCTGTCCAGCAAGCTATCAAATTGCTTCGGCCATCGTCACTATGAGATAGCCCTTCCAAGCATGATGTTGTCAAGGTGCCTGATATTTGAGACTGGATACCTCTGTATAAATTAGCAATTATCTTATCTGATGTTGTATTGAAAGCCCATGTGTCGTGGGAATACCAAACAACATTAACGACAAGGTTTCCCCCTTTATCAAAACCTAATATGTGTTGATGAGTCATAGCGTCTTCATCGTTGTCCACATTCATAACATAGACATTATGACATTCGCTCAAATTGATGTGTTCTAATACATCCTCACCAGCAGGTATTAATTTTTGCGCGGCCGGAAAGATTTCATGTTCAGGGCAAATTTCAACACCACCTCCATCATGAGCTTCAAAATAAAGGCATTCACCTTCATCTGTGACACCAAAACTATCCATCTTTACAAGGTTGTCTGTGAGTGTGTTGTAAAGTGTTGGACTGTAGCCAAGCCCTGAAGCAATACTGTTAATTATGTCTGGCATTTTTGCAAGCGCATCGCCATGCTCATGCTCACACACGTGCCTGCCCAACACATAGCTCAGCAGATTGTCATCTAATCCTGTTGGTCGATATATTCCGCGTGCTGAAAAACAGAGATAATCCCCCTTATCTGGTGATAACCATTCCAACTCACTATTAGTATTTTTTTTGAGGAAATCTGCAATTGCACTTCCTGTAAGTTTTGTCCCCTGACTGAAAGCTTCATCGCTATAGAAGTCAAGCAGCAGACTGTCTTCATCAACAATCTCACTTGCGTAACTCCAAGTGCGACCCACTGTTTTTAGTGCAGGCGCTAGATCTTCGCGCAACGCTTTTAGTGCCGCCGAAGTCAGAGGGTTTCCTATCTTTACAATCGGGAGCATTGCAACCTTCATTGGCCGTTCATCATCTTGGTAATCAATATATCCATAATCAGGCCCTAGTCGATGAAAAATGCCACCTGGTACCGATGGGAGTTTGTATTCCGGATCAACTGAGCTTTCATTCGAGACGTACAACACACCATCATTCCCTGTGGGCGTCAATACATGGTGCATCATAAAATCATATTCATCTTCCCTATCGGATATCTGGAAACGGCCAGACACAGAAACACTTCCTTCCTCACTACTGCGCTTAGCGAATTCAAATCTATACGCCGTAAAAGGATGTGGGTAGAACGGTGTGAATCCGTCTTCGATATCTTCAAAATATTTTCGAGAATCAAATGCTGAGCGACCGATAAATAAATCTTCGTTGTCATTTATCGACGAACGGTAATTTTTCAATCTAAAATCAGAATTGCAAAAAGTGGAAGCATCAACAAAGTAAAGTGCCATGACATAGTTGTGAACAATTTTAGGGCTTCCGATATGCATTACTGCGTCACGATACGAAATCAACAGTTCCTTCTTAACGAAACGATTATTTCCACCGCTGTACTCCCAATATTCACATGAAGCCCTTAACATTTTCTTGCGCTGGTAATTAAGGAAAAAGTCTATTCCATATGCCAGGGCTTCATTCATTTCACCTGTACACAAGTATAAAACCAATGCATTATCCAGCTCCCAATATCTTCTAAGAATATCTTCACCAGAGTCATCGTCATGCTCTGACCACCATGCATTTTCAAATCCGCACTTAGGAACCCTTTGTTCACTTTGGTAAAGTGCAAATTCCATGAAATCCTTGAATTTACATTCTGCAAATAGCGCACTCGAAGACGATGTTATTTGGGGTTTCAATTCGCTTATGGATTTACTAAGCGATTCGAAATCTTTTTCAGGGTGGCTATCTGATACAGCCAAAAGTAAACCATTCAGAAATTCATCTAAAGATTTAGCTACTGATTGTTTTTTCTTGATGGATGCGACAAGCGCATTGCACGAGGAAAGGTTAAGGGCTTCCGCTACACGCTCGCGCGCTCTTGACTGCTTTATTGAAAAGGCTTTGGACACTTGTTTAACAAGCTCATTAAGGTCTTTTTGGTTACGCAAAAGCACAACCGAACCGAACAACTGTTCAATAGTCATATTATCATCTCCACACCCTTAATGCCGCGATATTATTCAACAGGGCTCAATTCGATGAATGAATAGGCCAATCAAACTTGCTTGGGGTTAAATCGTAATTTTGCGCTCGTGCTGCTGCGGTACAGGGCTGAGCAAGCCATTCCATTACTGTTAATGAAATCTTAAATTTATCATAGCATAAAGAAGAACAAATCAAAGAAATCATATTGAAATAAATTAATATTTACAACATTTCTGTATTTTAGTTAAATCATATTACAAAATTAAACTACCATAATGTTTCAATTTAATTATGGAGAAGCACCATGCTTGGAGCAATTATAGGTGACATCATTGGCTCAGTCCGTGAGGGGCGCAAAAGCCAATTTAATGAACATGGGCAGATTATCGCAACGGTAAAAAACGGGCAGACAACCCCTCTCCCATCCCCTGAAGACATTCTTCATGAAGGCTTGACCTTTACTGACGATACAGTTCTAACGCTGGCTACAGAAAGCGCTTTGCGTAAAACAAAATCTTACGGCGCACACTACGCACACTGCTACGCGAACTTTTTTGACATGCACAGTGAGCCTAATCCTTTTTATCATGGCCCGGGTATTGGTTATGGTTCTATGTTCATGGAATGGGCGATGGACTACCTTAAAGACCCAACTCGAAAAGCGTATGGAAGCTACGGAAACGGCTCTGCAATGCGTATATCCCCGATACCATACCATCACCCTGATAGCCTTGTTGATATGCTTAATGAAGCGCGAACCAGTTGCGAATGCACTCACAACCATCCTGAAGGGATTAAAGGTGGTCAGGCTGTCGGTGCTGCAATATGGCTGGCATTGAATGGCATGCCTGCTGAAGATATCAAACTATGCATCGAACAGAACTTCTCGTACAAATTGGATTTTGATTTTGACACGCTGGTGGAGCATTACGTGTTCAGTCCGACGTGCCAGAAATCAGTGCCCCAGGCAATATGGGCAGCATTAGAAGGTCCCGATTTTGAAACCGTTATGCGCCGATGTTTAGCTATTGGTGGGGATACTGACACAATTTGCGCAATCGCTGGTTCAATTGCCGAACCGCTTTACGGGATCCCTGATGAGTTCGTTTCACTGTCACTGAAAATCCTTGAACGAGATGGCCCTTACTTGTTCGATATTTATAAAACTGGCGTGCAGAACAACAAGAGATACCCTAATTACTTCGGTGATGTGGAAACTCCAATGCATAAAACTGACAAACTGAGCGGGCTCCGTCGATTGTTTAACGCATTGCGAATTAATTCTGTGACACGATCATGAAATAATGGGGAGTTCGATATCTATGTTTAGAGTTATCAAACAGATTTTAAGAATCAAGCGAACGCCATCGCAAGGTGACATGTACTGTTTGCGTGAAATTCTTCGCATACTTTTTGTCAAACAGAGCGTATCAGGGAAGGAAGAACGCCTTTTCCTTGACCGCGTTTTTGCAAATTTACAATCTTTAGGTGACGACACCAAGCTGCGTTCTTGCTTGATCAATCACCTCTCTGATGAGGTGGATGCACTGGCGGAACGTTACATGGGCAAGCCAGTTAATTCTGATTCTGGGTTAGCTTTTACTCTACGTGATTACGAAGATCTTCGCGTTGGTAAATGTGCTGCAATCTACCTGTTATCTCGATGTATTTTACACAACAACCCGACGTCGTTAGATAAACTACCCGACTGGTATAATGATACTCAGTTAACAACAGCGTTTGTCGATAATACACATGCCAGTTCGCATCGTGGACATAAAGAGTTGAAGAACTTAAGTATCATGATCTACAAGATGCCTTTTGCGGTCGATATTGACGAGGACGAAAAGAAATTTCTTTATTTCTTACTATCTCGACTATATCTACTCGACAATCCACGCGCTCTCAGACGTGAAGTGGTCAAAAAAGTCGATTTTAACGCGTTATCAAAGCGTTATGCGAAATCGCATTCAGATCACCCTTATTGTTTTCATGAGAACGACATTATTCTAGGTAAACTTGGTCAAAGTGAGGCATTGCTCCGTTTGGGGTGGGGAATTCTTAGCCATAATCACCGCCGGATTTTCGCGCAACCATAACCAAGAACCAACGATACAATTTTTTTCACAAAGAAGTATCGCAAATTAATTATGAATTAAAATTCAAAGTTACTACATATAGATTACTCACAAAGAATTCTATAAATGTAAGTAATATTCCCATCAACACAACATATATGATGTAATGAAACATCATATTTGTTGTTTTTATTTGCGGGTTTTTATGCTGTTCTACGTTCTTGGGATGAATTAATTGAGTCTATCATTCGTAAAACCACCAAATGCTTCCCAATGGTATGCATAGCGAAGCATTCAATCAAACTCATCATTATTATTCTTCGTCATAACTGCAAATTAGTCTCACTGCAATTTCAGCTATGCCATCAAATAAGGACTCCATATCAACACCAGCCATATTCGAAATTATTCGAAAATTTTGTGATTTTTCTGGCATGAATTTCTCTGCAAACCAATCTTTATAGCACTCGCCAGCGAACCCAATAATATCGGACACGTAGTCGTCACTTAAACGGTGGATTGAATCTTGGCTTTGAATGTCATTATGAATCCCTAGCCAGGTTCGATGCATATCTGACAAACAGTACAAATCCAACTCACCCATCTTCGTTATATCATCATGGATTCGCGCTGATGCCTCAATAAACAATGGGTCAACAGAAAAGCCAAATTCATTTATTTTACCTATTTCAATCAGGGTCTTTTTAAACTGCTGGTAACCTGACTCATACCCCAGCATTTCAGCCTTTAAATCTAAAGCTTTACTCTTTTTGACGGATATTCCAAATTCTTCTGAAAAGTCCTTCATGAAAAAATGGATATTGTCTCTATACTCAAACTCAAATCTCGGATTGAACGAACGAAACTCAACACCTAACGCTCTCGCGTTTTTTATCATCAAAGTCGTGAAGAGAATATTTGAAACCCAATGACCAATCTCCCCGGCGAAGTCATGAAGCTCACCCCCTTGATCCGGGACCTCAAACTTGTTTTCGTAAATAGAAGAAATTAAATTAGAGTAATCTCTATCGTGACCATAGAACCGAGTGATTTTCTCGTATGTGCCTTGGTAATGAACAAAAAGCTCGGATATGCCCATTAAAAAATCATCAAATCTTCCAGATAAAAAATCAGAAACCAATTTAACTTCTAATTCACGCAATTTATCTCGATACAAAAACCAAGAAAACGAATTGTTAGGTTCGTATTTCTCTTCTAAATCTGAATGAGCCATTTCAAATCTTTTTAGGCACCAAAAAAGGTGAGCAACAAGGTTTAGCGTCTCTTGTTCTGGTTGTGGCAACTCATTAACAATTGGCGCCCTATCGCCCAATAATTCGTTGATATCAACGGTGTCTACAAGATTAACAAGCGCCAGAATGCTGTGCTCTCTATGCTCAATGACATTTAGATTAGGGAATCGTTTATGGATAGCTTGTGTGATTTGTTCATGGAAGTATTTTCCATTCTCATAGAAAACGGAACCTCCCCACAATGTATGCGGTCTCATATTCTTTTATCCTGCAATTTGTGCTGAGTGCTCTCGTTAACCTCCACACATAACAGTGTAAAAGACATGTACCAATATCAGTTGATGTAATTCCAGCCGCGATTGCGTGAGAGCTGCCAAGGATTATTCCGTCCCCAACCTGTCGAAACAGATTGTTATGATTATCAGTTTAATAATTTTAGGTGAATATTGCAACGCAATTGTTACATGTAACGCTTAAATTGCCATGGCACTACTATGGTAAAGTGGTGTTGATTTTAACGTGTTACATATAACAAGGCTTTCGACTGATTTGTTTAACATAATACTCAACTCCCATAAATAGACATTTATGGGAGCAAAAAACTAAAATGCAGGGGTTGCTGGTGTGAAAAAGTTTTGTCGCTCCAAGTATTCAGGTTTCAAACGACCACGCAGAACAACCTGTCTTAAACTAATCTCTAAAGATAAATCGCCACCATTACGAAGCCAGTGTTCTACTTTCCTCCATAGTTGAATATGAACTAGCACTTCAAGAAGTTCAATAGGATTTATCCAGTGAACGCCCCAATGGCGAATGGAAACGGAAGTTGAAACGAATCTCCCTCGTTCCACCTCAACCCACGCTTCAGCCCTATAGCTCTTTTGGTCGCCACTTATAGAATAAAAAACATCATGTGAGTGTAACTTTCCTGACTCAAACTTATCTTTTATAGCTTTTTGTGCGCTTCTCTTTTTGCGATAAAAGGACAAATCGTCGCCGGCATGCAAATTAAAGCAATCATACACAAACCCAACTTCATCATTAGTCTCGACAATCTTCGAATAATCTACAAAAGAGCTAAGTAAGCACTCAACAATTGAGACTCCGGAGTCATCTTTGCTCAACCAATTGTCGTTCAACCTTAAGAGCGGGAAATTAAACTTACGACATAACTCATTCTTCATGTCATCATTTACAACCTGTGATTCTTTTTTGTGCGATGGTCCGTCGAATTCAATGGCCATAATTGGCACATAAAGCTTGTCGTAAACAACAAAGTCGAAATGGGCTTTCAATGCATAAGAATACATTTCCACATCAATCCCGCTCCCTTGTATTTCGAACACGTCAGCAACGCGAACTTTCCCGGCCACAATAAAAACATCCCCAAGCGACTTGGAAATTAAGTTTAGACATTCCATCTCGCTTTTATTAAACAACTTTAGTAAACGCATACAAAAACAGTAAAACAATATAAATGTTGTTAATTATTGATTTAACACAACCTTCCGTCAATTCTTTTTAGGTAACCATAACAACAATGTTGTTGTATTTGTTTGATTAAATATGGAAAGTGCCTTACAATAAATATGTTGTAGTTCTTCACGGGCGCAACAGGCTGGCAAGCTGAGTTCGACAAGGCTCAAAATGCACTTAAATTGTAATAAATTAACGCAAGCACGTATTTTCATATGATCCATTTGTGCTATGTATTTAAACTTGTCGAGCATGGCCATAAAGGGATTAGTATGACTACTATCTATAGTAAGACGCAGTTAAATGCGTTAACCAATCAGGCATCCAGCAGACTCCATGACAAGTATGACTTTAGGGTTAAGCCGTTAAAATTCAAAGAGTGCTTTGCTAAAGCTAATGGATTTAATTCATATAACCACTGGATCGCTTCATTGCCTTGGAGTACGCCAGAGTACGTACCTGGTTTCGATGCCGTTGACAAAAAACTTGAGTCTTTATTGAAATCTGATTTCGGCTTCAATGCCGAGTTGACCAATTTCCTAACGGCGACATCCGCTCTCTATTATCGAAATACAACGGTTGAAGAAAGGCTTGATCCTCAAATCTTGTCCAGAGAAAATAATTTCGCATTAAACACATCCGACATCGGCAGCATCGCTCCAGCCAGTTCTCAAGGGGAATATGGGCTGTTGTTAAATGAAAATGGTGTTCGATTAAAGCAGGCCATTCAGGATATTATCCCTGATCGATATACGAGCTCCGACGATCGTCATGAAGAGGGTCTTGCGGCATTTCATACTCTTGTTAACACTACGCCGCACAACATGTACACCGTGGCTATCTTTCTTTGTTTCTTGGCCCCAGATTACTTGTTTCAGAATGCATGGGATTCGTGGATATTTAATACGTCGGAACAAGTCCCAGATGCGTTTGATGATATTGTTGAATTGGCTCAGGATGGTGCCAACCAATTGTCTGATGACTTTAATTACACGATAAAAGCCTTCGAAAAAATCATTGGAAACAAGGATAAAAATTGGGGACACCACAAACTGGTTACACTTGAGCCAACGGACTTCTTTTTTTGGCCAGATCTTCTGTTCTGGGGTGCTAAAGTTGCTATGAATAGCGGTGATTTTAAACTTGCCAAGAAAAGGCTCAATCGATACTGGAGAGTCCTCAATGGAGATAGCGACTCTTGGGGTGGTCGCTACTACCTATCTCTCTTATCTGTTCTTGGCTATGGAAATAAGCTTACTACTTACATCGCTAAGGAAGACCGGACTAATGGTGCTTGGACCTGCATTCTATTTGCTTTGGATTTCTACAAATCCGGAAAATATGACAAAGCTTCTGAGTATATAAAGCGAGCAGCAATAGCTAGTCGTGGCGCTGTGGAAATCTTTTACGGTCAATTAGAAGAATGGCGAGACTTACCTGTTAGTAGCAACAAAGATTCGCCAGCAGAAATGCAGGAGCTTGACTATTGGTTGACACCTTTTTGGGCTGAGAATCCAGGGTGTAAACCTTTCTTCAAAGACATTTTGACTAAGAATGGAATGTGGGATGATCTCTTCATGTACCATAGTGATAAGGGAATATGGTGGCGTAAATGTCGCCAGGCCACTGATGAAGAGAAGCAAGAACACAACCAGAAACTGGAATTCTACCATGACGTTTTTAGGAAACATAAATTTCCTGAAGACACATTGCCACATCCTCATAATTTCTTTTTTAGTTCGCGAAATGACGGTGATGGCGCATAACCTAAAGGCCACATTTACAGGGTCAACTAAAAGATGATGAACATTTTCAAACTCAACGATAAGCATCAGGTGTAAGTAAGTGATTTACTTGAACTACGAACAGTTTTCCTTCCTTGCCGACAACCTAAAGTTGGCTACGGAAAAGCTCGGATACAGTCTTTACTCTGATAAGCTCGACAAGCTAACGGCTAAAGCTGTCGGATTTAAGGATTATACAGACTTTTGGCGCAATGGATCGATAAGGTCATTTTCACTAAATGACCTTTGTGAAATAACGCATCATATAAAGAATGGCAAGATTGCAGGCACCTTATGTGGAGGTGAGGATACCTTTGGCTGGCAGATTAAGTTCAATATGAAGCGAAACATGTTTAATGGTGAATGCTTTATAGAAGACGACAAAGCAAGCAAGTTGAGCGACGTGCCTGATGTCTTTTGTATGAAGAAAGATGAGTTCGCGTCCTACCTTACCCGGGCCTATGGGTCTGACGAATGGCTTAAAGAAATACAGCGCGCCGCTACCAACTTTGATCTGTTTGGTAAGATGACACTTAACTTACCCCTTGATGATAAGTGGGATGAACATGAGGACGGGCCCACTGCCATTGAGTGGCACATACATTGTCCTTATTACAGTGAGGGCTTCATCAAAAGAAAAGATTTCACATCTATCGAGTTTATGGCCGTTGCTGAAAATCTCAAATCTCTGCTATCCATTAGCGATACCAACCAGCTCCGTGAGGTAACTGAGATTTTTTGCGGTGGGCGTGAATTCTTACCTGAAGATCTTAGTGTTATCGACTCTTATTTTCGTGCACAAAGAGAAGGCTTACAGCTTTCATTTAAAATCGCGGTTTATCGCTCAGGCGGTTTCAAACATTATAAACGACCGACCTTGAAAAAGTGTGCATCTTGGCGGAATGACCAATTAATTGAATTGCAGCGATGTGGGGACGTTTTCGCATACGAAAATGCTCTTTTTAATGTAACTTGTGAAGCGAAAGACAACTCAGGACAAGTGGTCTTCTCACATTCGGTTGAGCATGAAGGTAAGCATGGTGCGTTTGGCGCCCATAGACCCTTTGCTGAAAGCAACATTTACAGAGAAGAGCGAAACTTCAATGTTGATTGGTTCTATTGTTACCCTAAGGCCGAAGGCGCTGTTGCTCATGGGTTTGTTGCACCAAATCTTGAGTCTGCCAGCGAGATCTTTAAACGGTTTCACAGTAAAAAAGCAAGAAATCAATATTCAATGACCGATCTTGTTTGTGTCGCGCAAGATGGAAGCCGGACTGTTGTACTGGAGGTCACCTGATCAACTCTTTAAGCAGTTAATTTAACATTGTTGCTTATTGCACCCAGGCTTTTCTTTAACCCAAATTGATTCTTTCAATGTCGGGGAAAGAAATGCCTTACTATTCAGCATTTGGCAATAATTGCTCTTTGCGCAACCAGTGATTGGGTGTTACCATTCGCGGCGGAGAGTGTGGGGTTATACGACCTCACTTACCTTGTGGCTGGTTAGGATGACCTGCCATAAGGTATAAACTTGTGAATTCAAAGCTAATCGTACCCCTGCATTAACCATTGCTCGCCACTCACATCAAACTCACGTTCCTGAACACTTACAACACACCCTCATATCTCATAGGTCAATCTGGCATAGTACCTGCACCTCGATATACATGACCCGTATTTAGCGGGGCTGAGTTTGGCACAGAAGGATTTGAGTTATGTTTAAGTATGCAGTGATGGCATTAGGGTTAGTTTTTTCGAGTTTATCCCAGGCAGAAATGATCGTCGGCGATTTAGATGAAGCTGGTGATGGCAGAGTAACCATTGATACATCAACCGGTATTGAATGGCTGGACCTAACCGATACCAAGGGCATGTCTGTTAACGCTGTCTTGGCTGAAATGGGTAAAGGCGGTCTGTACGAGGGGTGGCGCTTGCCCTCTGAGGAAGAAGTACGAACCATGTTCAATGGGTACCTTTCTCCATATCGAAACGTGGCTGAAACCACTGAGAACTATTACGTGAAGTTTTATGCCAAAACTAACTCTGGCATCTGGAATGCCTATCGGGCCATGGAGTCAGACTTAGGTCGAACCTATAATGATGAGTCTGGAATAGGCTCTGATCGTCGCGTACGCGGCTTTTATCTGGACGAAGACGGTGACGTCAACTTGCTCCAGTGGCGCGCATACGATCGCTCTTCTGACTACATGCAAATGTGGTTTAGCCATGAGAACAGCTACACGCTTGATTCTAGCGGAAGCACAACAAGCATCTTTTTAGTCAACGATGGTGGAATGTCGTTAACGAGTATCGAATATCCAGAGCTTTTTATTGAAAACCCTGACGCACCAATTAACAATGCGCCGGTCATCGCCATGAGTGGCCTTGCACTATTAGGGTTAGGTTTACGCCGTAAAAAGCAGAGCTGACTTCTCACCCAGTTTCAAAAATAAACCTCGCTTTTGCGGGGTTTTATTTACTGTATCGGTGTCAAAATGTAATAAAGTCCAACACACCATCCCCTTATGACTGCATAGTGTCTGCACTTTTAACACTTCACTATTCTATTTGTCGCCAATTCGATAAAGATACTGGTTGCAATGCACTTATTGATGCTCCCTCTTCTACTCAATCAAAATTCACGTACGTCAACTGGTGCAACCAGTTTGTAATAAATTCTTGATCTATTTAATACATCAAATATGTTGTTATTGATGTTGTTTATCTGTTACTGTTTTCCTGCCACTTAAATCTGCATGTAGTACATAACAAATATGGTTTGTTGTGATTTTATGAGGCTCGGAAATTCCTATTATAACGAGGACCATTATGGTAAAAACACATTTCACACTTGCAGTAGCAGCAATGCTTTCACTTTCAGCACACGCAGCATCTATCCATGACAACTTCCCTGTAACTGACTCTGTTACCGTTAAAGGCCAGGTGGCCGATGCCGATTTCAAGGTTGATATGCCTTTCCATACAACTGGAACCACAACCATGATTGTTGGTACCGGTAACGCGAAAGCTAGCACACGCTTCATCAGTGGCGATTTTGAGCCCGTTATCGTGCCTTCTTGCGACGGAACAGCATCAAACATGACATACAGTGCCTTTTACGCTCAGGACGTTAAAACAAGTCCTGTGGGCGCTTATGAAGAAACGCTGGTTGGCGTGCTTGTTAAACGCAAGGGTGCGCCGGAACTCGCGCTTAACTGTCTTGACGCAAATCCTGATAACAGTACATTCTTAAGTCATCTCCTGAGTACGCTGGGCGTTCTGGGTGGCGCAAATACAGAGAACATTCAAGCGGGTCTACCAAACGACTACGGCTTTTACTTCCCTCACCTACTACTGGATAATCCAAAAGCAGTTGATGCCGGCGTTCAAATCTGGGGCTATCCAAAGCAGCTGGCCGACGTGGACTTCACCATCACCGATGAAACGTTCAAAATCAGCATTAGCAAGTACAAGACTGAAGCCATCAGCGTGTCATACCAACGTGGCGTAGGCTTCCAAATGCCATTGGCTAGCTGGGGCGATAACATTCTACCGGCTAAAATGAATCCTGATCCGGATACAAAAATGAGTCAGCACCTTGGCGTACTTTCAACAGCAGAAGGTACGAATGCTTGGGTTCAGCCATTTATCGGTGAATTCAAGGTGAGCAAACCTATGTCAACGCAGTCTGCACGCTTCTTGCGCTTTACCGACTTTACGCCTAAAGCTGTCGTTGAGTTCACTGAAGTTGAAGGGGTGGCGCTGCCGCTTTATGACGTAAAGTAATACTCTTCACAAAAATTCCTTTCTCAAACCCCGGCTTCGGCTGGGGTTTTTTTTATGATACAATAACAACAAAAGTGTTGTTTTGATGGTGCTTGTTTTGGTATAATTAACCTAACAAAGACAGGGCGCAAAAGTTATGAAACCTAATAAAAATATAGCAGTAGAAACCAGCTTCTCTCCAGATGGAGCATCTTATTCAGTCGTTCATGCCAACACTCAAGATGTCGCGGCCGAGCTATCTAAACTAACGTCTAATAATGGCTTAGTCTGGTACCCACTGGAATACCTGATCAATCATGGCGAATACTCAAATGGCACAGTTGGCGAAGTCGTCATGTTGTATCGCAACAACAAACTGGTCGCATATTCATTCATTGAAAGCTATGAGCACCGTGACGACAAGGTTTTTTACCATAATGACCAAGGATACAAACACCTTGGGCACGTTCACTTTCTCACGGACAGCAGTGTTCGCGGTCTTGGAGTGGCTTCTTACGTCGCCAGAGAGCTAAAGAATCTTATCCTCGATCCATTGCTATCAAGAAACCCTGAGAACAGTTTCATCCTTGCTACAGGAGGCGCTGTCCCTCCAGTGTTAAAGTCGGGATTCCCTGCTAACAAGCTAACTACTGATTATTTTCAACAAAGCTCTTTTGCTGAAAAGGTTATCGGCCAGTGGGCAATTAAAGACGCTGCATAGGCGTCTTTACACTTCAATTAAAACAACAAAAATGTTGTTTTTGGGTTTCTTCCCTGATATTCTAAACACATCAAAAATGTTGTTGGTTTCACACTGTTGCAGACCACCGATCAATATAAGCATTTACCATTATTGGTTACGAATTTAAACAGGGGAATTCATGTTACAAGTTTCAGTTACACTTACAGGCCTAAACGCCGATGCTATCCAAGGCGCACTGCACGACATCGCACAATCTATCGCTGACGGCGAGCGCTCTGGGGAGCTGGGTAACAGCTACATCACAGGGGGCGAATTCACTGTGGAAGGTAGTCCGACGTACGAAGATGGCACGATTAACGAAGCGTTCATTGACGCAATCCAAACCGCCCTTGATAGCGATGCGTTATCTGAACCTGAACTTATCGCCATCACAAACGTTAATGGTGAGCCAGGCGGTGTACTTTGCTTTAATGGCGAATTAGACCACTTCGAAGTAAAGGTGGGTACTGCCGAAAGCTGGAAAACGGCTGAAAAAGTACAACCTATCAATGTGATTGTGGCGATTGATTCTGATGAAGCGTCTCGTGCAGCCTATGAAGCCATGTACGAAGAGTTAGGCTTTGAAGGTAACTTCGACCAAGTGACAGTCGATATGATGATTGAAACGCAGCGCATGGACGATTTGCTTGAGAAAAAGAATCAGCACATTGCTGGACTGGCACACGACATTCTATTACAAAAAGATTGGGCCGCATGGTCGAAAGAAAGCGATGAAAACCGCGAAGCAGCTGGTGTTGTGGTGCGAGGTCGAGGCTTCTGCTAGAAGCCGAACTCACTTTTAATTCACCCCCACAGGTGTGGGGGAATAGACATTCGCTTGTGCATTAGCTAACAGCCGAAACGGTTCACCCCCGCAGGTTCGGGGAACACATTACGTCAGTAACAGCTTCAGTTTGGTAATCCGGTTCACCCCCGTAGCTCGGGGAACACAAATATATTCCGTGTGAGAACGTGTAAAAGTCCGGCTCACCCCCACAGGTGTGGGGAACACTCGTGTTTGGAGCTTAGATGACGATACATTGCCAGCTCACCCCCGCAAACGCGGGGAACACCCCGAAAGCTTCTTCGCATCCATGCGTATTTCCGGTTCACCCCCGCACATGCGGGAAACACGAATCTTAAAAAACTCTGAGAGCCATTCAGTCCGGACCACCCCCACAGGTGTGGGGAACAGCGCCTCTTTGGATCGTTTTTCGTTAGAAACCCGGCCACCCCGTAGCTCGGGGAACACCCAGAGAGAATACCAACAAATTTTTGCGAGTACGGTTCACCCCCGCAGATACGGGGAATACACAGTTCTCCAAAAATAGCTTGGTATATTCGCCTGATTCACCCCCGGCGGAGCGAGGAATACTGTAGCAGTTCAGAACGAAACAACTTCCCTAGCTGTTCACCCCCATAAGCATGGGGAATGCGGTAATTCCACTGAATCATTGCGCGTGTTTTCGGTTACCCCCGCAGTCACGGGGAATGCCGATAATGAGTCCAGGCATTAACCAAAGCTGACGGCTCACCCCCGCCGGCGCGGGGAATACTATTTCCACACTTCAGCGGCGCTGTTTTCATCCAGATTACCCCCGCAGGTTCGGGGAACACTAGAGCATGATTTCGGCGTTACCTGGTAAGTACGGTTCACCCCCGCAAACGCGGGGAATGCTGTCCATAAACCAGCGTTTGTAAGCGAGCAAACGGGCCACCCCCACAGGTGTGGGGAATACCAATATAGCGAAACGACTAAAAGTATCAGCAACAGTTTACCCCCGCAGAGGCGGGGAGCACGACCACGCCGGTCGAGTGGCGACTAAGCCACTCGGGCTCACCCCCGCAAACGCGGGGAACACCCCGAGCATATATTGCTCCAAGTCGAGGGTGGGGATCACCCCCGCAAACGCGGGGAACACGCCGTCAGACAAAATTGTCTTAAGAATGGGGTTTGGTTCACCCCCGCAAATGCGGGGAATACCGGGTAAAAAGGTGCGGCGTGACAATAATGCGCGGTTCACCCCCGCAAATGCGGGGAATACTAAAATCCGTATTTAACGGACGGATAAACGCTATGGATAAAGCAATCGGTTCACCCCCGCAAATGCGGGGAATACTCCAAATTCAAACCATTGCTTTAATTGAGGTTTTATGGTGACTCAGTTTGTACCGAGTTTATTCAGCCTGACTAAACAGGAAAGCAGTGAAGTCAAAGTCACCATTTTTCACTGATGATTTGAATTCTTTTCTAAGCGCCTGCAATTCACCAGCAGCTTCGCCTTCGATAAAGAAACCTGTCTCATCAAAACGGATAACGGCGACTTCGCGAGGTTGATCCTCATCTTCTGGCCAGTAACTGATTGAGTATTGGGCGCTGAAGTATCCACATGCATGGTTCTTGTGTCCGCCAATCACAGGGTTTTTAGCGTACTTGGCAAGTGACTCAAGGAAAAGAGCCATCTCCATGCTGTTTACCATCGTAAGTGGCAAGCGGTGATGTAACACTGTGCCAGGGGCGATCGCTTCGTAACCTTCCAATGGGCGTTGAATCGTTTCCGTCGAACCAGACTTCTCGCCTTTTTTGGCTTTGATCATCGCTTCTACGTGAGCAACCTGTTCTTGCAGAGCAGCCTTAACTTCTTTGTCGCGAACTTCGCGCATTTGTGCTTTAAGGTCCGTGATTTCTTTTTTTAGATCACCCACTTCTGAGGCGGTAACGCTGTCGTCCATAATGATCTTTTCAAGCTTCTCTGCATCTTCCGGTGTCAGGAATTGAATTTGTTTCGGGTCACGAATAAATTCGTTTGTTCTCACGCCGCCACCAGCAGTGAATACACAATCTGGCTCACTAGGGATTAAATCACCAACACCTGTATGACCAGGTAGTGACCACGCTCCGAAAAGGCTTAGGAATGGGTTCTTCTTGCGAAGTGGCTCTTCAAGGCCAATAGAGCCTGCCGACTTTTGCGCAATCATCGCATTGGTAATATCAACACCTTGGGTCAGCATGTACGTTGTTGCTAAATCGAATTGCTCACCCGTTAGGTTTCGCACACAGTCACGAGCTGCACGACGTAATCCACCACGGAAGCTAGAGCCCGGAATGAATGGCATTGTGCCATCTTTTTTGACGCCGGCACGAGGTAATCGTGGCTTATTCTTTGTTCCTGTGCCACTGACAAAGTTGTCATCTGGGCGCGTAACTGAAATTGGTGAAAGTACTGTTACTTCACCAGTGATGTTTAAGCTGATTCGTTTTTCATCCGTAAATAAAGTCATGGTCTATCCCTAAATATTTTAAACTAACTGTCTTGATACTTTTTCTGGCACCGCGCACAAACAGGCATTTGCCCCTTTGTGGTATGGCGGAACCAAACTCGATTGTTCTACATCATGCTCGCCGTATTTCTCTGGCGAGAGATGCTTAAATAGGCCATCAGGCAATGGTGCCAATGGCATACCTTTGTTCATTTCTCCTGTGCGCCCTGAAACATCAATCAAACTATGATCTTCTTGTATTTTCTGGGCACTCCAGCCATCTACATCCAAGGTTCCTGCACCTCGGTTGGCATATATACCAACCGATGATACGTAGTGGTTTAGCAGGCTCACTATCTTTTCCGCGTCACCATAACCAAAAAATGTAATGAAGGGGGCGTGGTAGGCGTTATTCTTGGCAAGCCTTGTTCCTGTTGCCCCTCCCACCAAAACGACGTTGGTGTATTTTCCACCTCTGCCATTGGGTGAAATGAGGTGTTTTGAAAAATCTATTTCATTCTTCATCGCACCGATTGTTGGATGGTAACAAGGGATAACTGGTGCATCAGGCTTGATACCAAAAATCAAACTTGAGCCGTGCAACACACCATCGGTTTCTTTAAATAGCTTTTTCAATTCAGATGTGGCTTTTCCTTCATCACAATGATGAGCCAATAAAGCGTGATACACCAAGCCAGGTAGTCTCACTGGTCGGTTGTAAACACAAGGCGTAATAAGTCGCGCCTTTAATATAAATGGGGTCATACCCAGCCCTCCAGAGCGTCTAACTCAAGAGCCTTGCTTTCAACAATATCTTTACCGTCAAACCTTACGGCTTCGTTGATGTTGGATTCAAATCTCACGGGAAGTGATTTAGCAAAGCCTTTTTGCAATTTGATACTGTGATTGATTCTTGGATCACAAATATACACGTCACATTTATCTGTTTTCGCACGGACACCACGCCCTACCCCTTGGCAGAAGCGTTTCATGGCTTCTTGTGTCATTTCTTTGAAGTAGATTGCGTTGGCCGAATGGTGAGAACCTTTGGACGCTAGCATCTCGCTTAATGCCCCAAGCTTCACATCGTTTGCTACCGAGTAAGGGAGCTTCGTCATCACAATTGCTGTATACAATTGCGATCCGTCATCCATTCGCGGACTGAAACCTTCCCATACCGCCGGTGATACAAGAACACCACCAGAGATTTTCCATGCGTCAACCAATGAGTTAAGAGACTCACCTTTTGTGTGAAAGAAGCCGGCGCTACCTAATCGACTCTTCAGCGCCTCAACTTCGTCGTAGCTAGATGCCAAAACAAGCACATGACGATTTGCCTTCTGAGCATGCTTAATTGTCTCAACGACATAGCCACGCCACGCTAAATCCACCTCACCATCTTTATAAGGTTTTGGCACATCATCTGTCGGCACAAAAAAACGTAAGCTACCGTAGGACTCTGGTGAGTACACTGCTTTCACGCCCATTTCTTGTTCAGAAATAAGTAACGTTGATGCAAGGGATGAAAATGACACTCTGCTCGTACCTAAGTCGCGCAACGTCGCGCTCGTAAACACAAGATTCGCACCTTGTTCAATATGCTTTCGTACCAATGCGGCGGGCTTAACAAAATGCCTTAACAACGCTGGATTTCGCTTCTTTTCTGAAAAGTGAAGGCCAATCGAAAATGAATTCTTCTGGTAGGTTCGCATAAAATCTCGCAGCATTTTCATTTCGTTATAAGAAGGTACGTTATCCAATTGTTCTTTAGTCGATTCCAACGCCTTCTCAATAGCCGATAATAACTGCTCGGTGCACGACTTTATTTCATTAGTCACTTCGACAGGTGCATACTCAAAGTAAATATCCTTACCATGATCGAATGTTCTTAAATATTCATCGAATTCAAGCGCAAGGGAGACAATGTCCTTAAACGAAGGTACCCCCTTCCCTTTCAAATCAGATAGACATTGCTTCGCCATAGAGGCGATCCTTTGAAGTGGCGTCTTTACATTACCCCAGAGTGCCGCAGCGGCGTCGAATTTGTCACCTTCATCGATAATGAAAGATGTATCGCAAATGTCACCTAATGACTCTGAAAACGCAGAACTAACCACCATTGCATGGGTTGTCAAAACGACGCCAGACTCTTTCGTTCTCTGGTTGATGAAAAAACTAGCCATATTGGATGACTGATTGCTGTAACTGGTCATGCAAACGGCATCCATGTCAACACCATTAGGTAATTGACCGTATTTATCGAGCCATTCGCTTATAAGGCCTGTTCCGCTCGTGGACGTCTTTTGCGCCCATTCAAGAAATGATGTGTGTCGTAAGGTAAGACAAGCACCATCTGTCTTCAGTCTGTCTAATAGCATCTCAACACGTTCAGGATCGATATAGTGCTGCCGACCGATTTTTACTTCCAGCTGTGGCGCCGTACCCATGAGCTCGCGAGTAATTTCCTCTACAAGTGGAAGCTCTTTTTCCATTTGTCTCAGCAGCTCAATACTATGTGCAGCGACAACGACACGCTTGGAGTTGATAATGTTATGCAGGGAAGCAACCACCAGGTAAGCCAGCGTTTTTCCCACGCCCGTATCAGCCGCTATCGCATGCAACTGTTTTGAATGCTCAACAGCATCACAGACCGAAAGTGCATATCGCAATTGAACATCGGTGTGTCTAAAGCCGTTTTCTTTCAGCCAACCATTTGGGCCAAATACGGTTTCAACAACACTTTTTAAATCACTCACTGATCACCTCTAACATCCCTGTACCAAAAACTTTCTTACGACCAATTCCTTTGATGTAAGCAACGCTTGCCGATTCTTCATTGTTCACAGTCGCAGTAAAGTGAACGTCACACCAAGGGACAAAAGAACGTCCACCCTTGGTTTTCTTTATGGGCTCTACCACCAGTTCACTTGTGCTTATGATTTCTTTAAGTTCAAAACCATTGTTCGATAACATGGCACTTAAGAAGTCGACAAAGCCTTCGTCACTGGGAGATATAAATGATTCAACGGTTTTTTCTTTGCCGCTCACTACCTGTTTTTTTCTTCGCGTGGTGCAAAGTCGAAGCTTTAACTTAATATCCGCCCCACAGGCAAACTCTACGCGCTTTTCAGTTGGTCTGAGTGCATCCGGTAAAGTCGCCGCTCTTAGTTTAATCAGAGCGGACTCAGGGAGCTGCTGGCTAAAGTCTTTTTTGAATAGGTATTGGATACCTTCCTGATTTTTACCATCCGTCATCAGATCGATGATTTGCTTGTGCCAAACGTCAGCATTTCCTTGACCCGTATTTGGCATAAGAAAACTGGTTTCTTGATAAATACAGTGCATTTTAAAGTCCCTTATCAACTGCTGTTGTTAAATCAATTCTCTCGTGAGGGCATGTAGGTAAGATTCTCAGTAGTTCACCTATCTTCGGCATTTCTTTTAGTTTTTCCTGAGCGTCTGATACCGACGTATACCCGGCCGCCATGCTTCTAATCGTTCGAAAAAAGTCCGAAACGGAAGCCTTCGATTTACCCTCAAAATTCGTGTTCACGTACTTTCTAAGGGCAAGGTAGGCTTTCTTATTGATCCGCATTGCGCCGTCACTCGAACAGGCAAAAAGTGACTTTTCTCCTGATGACACATTCAAGTTCTGAACGAGTTGAGCTTTCTTTTTCCCAAAATCTCGAATAAAGACATACGGTTCAGAACCATCAAACTCATCCAAAACGTCATTCACCATGGCAAAACCACCGATTTGTTTGATAGTAAAAAGCGGTGCCAACCCTTTTAACTTATCGAAATGTTTGCCGGGGGCATAAAACACCGCTTTAGACTTACTGATCGCCATTCCGGCACCAACTAGCATCCCTAATTTACCGATCACGGGTGAGCCTTCATTAATGACGACTTCGTGCGCTTCACCAGTTTCTTTGATGGATTTATCTTCATTAGGGTAAACAGTGTGTCCTTCCTGCGATTTGGCCGCCTTTTCTCTAATCGATACTTTTTCATCGGCCATTGTTTGCATTAGCGTATTCAAGAAACGAGCAGATCCTTCATTTGTGAAAAGGACTTTTCGTCCACGGTACCCTTCTACTCCCAGATACTTCTCGTTTGACTGATAGAGCAACTGGCAAGGCATACAGTGGATTTCCAACTTGCCGTATATAGACACTTCACATACCTCTTCAGGTACTGCCGTTTCTCTTACTGGACGGTTACAGCAGACGCAGAAATCATTTTCTTTAGCCGGCTTCGTCTCTATACCCTCATACAACTGAGGAATTGTTTCGTAAATAAAATCTATTGCGTGCACAACCTAACTCCATGCTGGTGTATGTTCACTCATTGCGTATTAAAAATGATACCTAATTACTGTCTTTATGTAAACAACATTTTTGTTGTATTAATTGTTTTATTTTTCAATGCGCCAATTGTTTCTTTTACTTGGTTTTGTTATAGTAAATAAGAACTTCAAGAATGAGTTAAGATATGAGAAACAATGACATATTGTTGTCATCATCATTAACAGCTTAGTTCCCAACCACACGGCATGTGTGGTGCAACCGTTGGTAGCGGGCGCGTCCATTATGGAGCGAAACTAGACAGCAGGTCTCGGTTGCAGAAAGCATTAACCATGAGAGTTCTACCAATAAGTCGCATGCGCCACGGTAAATAACGCTCATGGGCAGAATGGGAAACAGACAAAGCATCGTTTGCAACCGCGTTAACTCGCGGAGCAACTAAGCAAAGCGAGTTTCATGTTGTGTTTTTAACTTAAAACACAAAGGAAACTCCTATGATGAACAACACTGAAAACCAATATAACGTCGATCTTAAATGGTGCCTCTGGAGCGCTGAAGAGTCTTGGTGGAATGAGCATCAGAACTACAACTCTGATTCAAAATTACCTAAAGATCAAAGCCTGTGGGACGCTATGCAATCTGCGTTTGACGGTACAACACCAGCTATCACTATCCACACAGCGTCACACAAAGAAATACGCTATGGCACTGTCGTGATCAGCAAAGGTGCTGCCTACTACCATTTTTATACCGAATGGGATGAACCCCACGAACAAACGCCAGATGAGATCTATGCTGACGATTCACTTCGCCAGGCTTTTGAAGAATGGCTTACTGATTGGTTCATGGCGCTAAACGGCTTTATGGATAACTCCCCTATCGGCGCGTCTGTTGAAGGGAATGTGGCTGCTGGCTCTTTTGCTGAACTCATGTCGAAAATCGATGCTCAAGAAGATGCGTTAATCGACCAGGAGCAATCCAATAGCACCGACCTCGATGGTGAGGTGGCAAACTGGATGACACTCAACAAGCCAATTAACACCGATGGGTTTTCCGTTACTAAGCGAAACATTGGCTCAAAGTACGTATGGGATGTCGTAAAGAACAAGACCCTCTCCCCTTTTGCTGTTGATGCCGCCACCCGGGCGATAAATCACTTTGAAAGCTTTCGCACGAAGAAGCAGGCGACGGAATGGATTGAATCTGGGTGTCTTATCGCCGGTGACATTGACCGAACCCACATTGTTTGGGCCAGCAACATCAAAGACGCTTACAAGCTGGATGAAGAATGTGCTTTATATCGCTTCCCTGAAGATATGCGAATGGAGCTGGCAAAAGCAGCTGAGAAACACAAGATAGATCTGTTTAACTTGTCAGCTCAGTATTACTTGAGATTTCATATGTAGGGTAGACGGGGGCGAGAGCCCCAGTATAAATAAGGCGGGAATTACAACGTTGCTAGTTGGTGAGCCTGCTCATTTTGCAGGTTGATTTTCATTGTTAACGCAGACAGCTCTTCCAATTCTGGCGGCAATGTTAACCCAGGTACTTCACGTTTCTTTATTTCAGCAATAGCGGGAGCTAAGCGGTACACGCTTGATTTACCTACCACCGTTAGCGGAACAAGGTTTATAACATGCGTCGACAATAGCTTCTGGATGTATTGCCTTGACACTTTGCAATACTCTGCCACGTCGGTAACCCCAACGTAATCCGGTTTCGCTTCAACCAACACCGAATTAGGCAGTGCGTTTTTGACGCATTCCATCGCGGACTCAACCGCCTCGGCGACACTTTCTGCTTCACGCGTAAAGTCCAATTCAATCAATCCGGCACCGTTATGGCTAACAAGCGCATCGTCGCACCCGGCCTCAAACAGTGCGTCGTCAATTTGGTCCGTCGTAAGATCCATGCTGCCTACGTGATAACGCAACGCAAATTCATAATCTTTCATACTTAACCTTTACCTTTCTTGCCATCTGGATACTTACATTTATCAACTCGGCTGATTATCTTCTTAGCCATGTCTTCAGGTTTTCTCGGCGTCTTCCAGATAGACGATGAACAATACAGGCCACAACGACAATCTGGGTTAGCTTCACCGTATGGGCAAAGTAAACGCAAACAACAATGCCCCGTTCCTTTCCGTGTAGTCCACCCTTTGCTTTCAGCATATTGAATAGCTTCTTCAACATGTTTATTAGGGTGCTTTTCTCTTGCCAAAATATAATCTTCCATAACCCTGTTGTCAAGTGACAACTGACTTTAATTCGTGTACACTAGGTTATCATCTTAATATTGAAACTCACCTAGCTAAAGCAAGGTGATTCTTGTCGTCATTGGCAATAGCGATCAACATTAGATTGATTACGTCTTACATCGCCTCTTACAAGCGTTTAACGTGTCGGTATTTCCTACCGCCAC
>PAVO01000003.1 GCA_002713215.1 Crocinitomicaceae bacterium | reverse complement strand
CAATAGGAGTAACTGAATGAATGTTTGTAAAAGCCGGAGGTTGTTGAAGCGAACCTTCGGCTTTTTTTATTTTAACCGAGCTTAACGATAAATGAAGCTTTAACCTAATAATACTTTCAAAGAGGTAAAAGATAATGAAACGAGACCACAAAGCCAGATGCGTTTGAGCGTTGTGAATTTAGCCAAGTTATTTAATAAGAAGTTACAACCTTGAATTTTAGTACGAAGCAAAAGAAAGAATCAACGGATTAAATTATTTCAACCATGCAATTTTTCTCAAATCGGCACCACAGATACGACATACAAGTAGGAATACTTAACGAATAGAATAGCATCGTATAAAAGTTGTCAAATTTAGTTTACAACAATTTTTTTAATTAAAATGTTATTAAACTCATCGTTAACTTTTAGAAAATAGATGCCCGGCTGATCTAAATGGAACTCATATTGATAATTTCTAAAATTGGACTCCAATATAAGTTGCCCTTTCAGGTCAAATACGGATACAGAGTATTCTCTGTTCAAATATTTTTTTGAAAGCTCAATTTTAACTTTTCCATGACTTGGGTTTGGATATACCAAGCCCTCTAAAACAAATTGCTCTGAAATCCCGGTTGGATTTTGATACAATAACATTTGATATGCATTAATCCTACCGTACCCATTTTTGTTATTTGGCATCACCGAGCCAGTTAAGGAGTCCTGATCTGCAGTACTTTGTACTGCCTGTTTGATTTCGGCATAACTAGCATTCGGATTTTTTTCGAGGTACAAAGCAACAATCCCCGCAACGGCAGGGGAGGAGAAGCTGGTACCATCGGTTACCGAATGCTTCCCACCTAAATACAAAGAAGAACGGTTACTCGTGGACATACTAGCTAAGACCTGGGAGGCCTGGGCAGTTATAACCCTGCTTCCCGGACCTGTAATATCAGGTTTTATAGCCCCGGTTCTTGTAGGGCCTATACTACTAAACGAAATTCTATCTTTCTGAACAACGGAAAAATTTCTTTTCACAGAATCTACATCAAACATGCTGGTATTTGCAGAATAGGCTCCCACGGTAATCACCTTATCGGAACACGTGTAGGAAGAACCAATATTTTGGGTCAAATCCGGCTCCACATACCTACCCAGTTTTCTCGTTTGATTAATGGTTCCAAATGCTGAAGAACTATAAATAAAATCAGAATTACAAGACCTACGATTCAGCGGCCCGGACCAGCCATCAACTTTACCAATCCCAGTAAATGAGATCCTCCAGAATCGACTGGTTTCATTGGATTTAATCTCAACAAAGTAACCGTAAGTATTCCCAATTTTTTCCAGAAAGGTAGTAACCGTACCAATCTGGACAGTTCCATTTTTCAATGTATCAGTTATTGATACTCCAACACTTTGATTTACTGCTCTAAAGCCCGTTTCAGCTGCAGCACTGCAACACGGGCTAATATTTTCGGCTGCTACATTTATTTGGAGATTTTCAATATCCTTTTTATCACCGTAAAAGCTCATGTAAGCCCCCTGGTCTCTTTTACAAACACTCGTATTCGCTTTCATACTTCTATACCAGGTAAATGCTGTATCTCCATTTACTTTATATTGAACATGGTGTTTTACGGTCCCCGCATTACCTGCACTAGCTACTACAGCTCTTCCATTTTTTTCATCGAGCATTTTTTCTATCATCTGAGAAGGTAAATCCTGGGCATCATGACTACCTTCAATACCCCCAAGGCTGATATTGATAACAGCCGGCTTACCAGCAGCTTCAGCTACTTTAAAAATGTAGTTAATTCCATCCACCAATTTCATTAAATAGGGTGTTCTATTGGTATAGTCTAAATCTGAAGGACGAATTCCAACAACAACGATATCGGCTTCTGGTGCCATACCTTTTATATCATTTCTTGCTTTCCCACCACCTGCAGCCATTCCGGTTACAGCAGTTCCATGCCCGTTAAAAGTTGTGTCCTGATAATTTGCCATCAAACCTGCGTCTATATCAGCGGCTGTATATTCTTTCCCATAACCATAAGGAGCCAGAGCTCCGCTAAAATCATTTTGATCCCAAAATGCTAATATTCTTGTAGTACCATCGTTATTTTTAAAATCCGGATGAGTTGGGTCAATTCCCGAATCAATAATACCAACCACAACACCATTGCCTTTATAAGCCCGTTGCAACATACCTAAGCCCGAATGAACCATATCTGCAGAAGTAATTTTTATTGCAGTTGCATCCATTACATCGAATGACGTATTGTGTATTTCGGCTTTAATCAATCCATCTACAGAAACCAGGTTTTTCAATTCTGCTAGAGGCAGCCGTATTGCCATTAAATCATCATAGCGGTATTTTATACTTCCTGAGTTTTGAGCCATAAACTGCATTATGTTTTTGGCATTCCCTTTAACCATTATATGAATTTCTTTAGTTGAAGATCGTGTATTTATATTAGACCCTGACTGAATCAGCAAATTGTTTAAGCGATAGGAAAGTGGCGAAGTTTGAGCTAAAAAAATAGCTGGTATTAAAAACGTAATTATAAAAAGTAAAAGTCTTAGCATTATTTTAGTATATACATGTTTATAATGAGCCCATAAAAATAGTCGTTAAATTCTACCCTTTTACCTTGCAATCAATACAATATTGATTCTACTCCGTTGTACTCATTAAGTCGAGTAACAAACTTCAATAAATAACACGATTACTTAACTTGCGATTTTTGAGTTTATTATTGTTCCAATAATTATTTCAGTTATTTATTTTAGGACAGAAGCATTATGAAGAGCAGAATTGAGCATGATTTATTGGGTGAAATTGAAGTGAATGACCAGCATTATTATGGTATTCACACGCATAGGGCACTAAATAATTTCAAAATCTCTAAAGCCATAGTTGGTGATTATCGGCCTTTTATCAAAGGAATGATCATTACAAAAATGGCCTGTGCGAAAGCCAATAAAGAAATTGGAACCATTCCTTCCGACAAAGCAGACATGATTATTGGGGCGTGCGATTATATTCTGTATAATTTAAAGCAGTATACCTCAGAATTTCCAAGTGATGTATTTCAGGGTGGTGCAGGAACTTCGGTGAATATGAATGCCAATGAGGTTATTGCCAATGTTGCACTTGAAATGGCAAACCTGGAGAAGGGGAGGTATGATGTTTTACATCCCAACGATCATGTCAATAAATCCCAGTCGACTAACGATGCTTATCCCACCGGATTTAGGGTTGGGGTCCATTATTATTTAAATGCATTGGTCGATCAGGTAGATTATCTTATTGCTTCCCTAGACAGAAAATCCAAGGAGTTTGAGAAAATTATAAAAATGGGACGTACGCAGTTGCAAGATGCGGTTCCTATGTCGTTGGGCGATGAGTTTGCTGCCTGGTCTGCCAATTTACAGGAAGAAACAAAGAGTTTAAAAAGAGTACAAAAGCTTATACTGGAAGTAAACCTGGGCGCAACAGCTATTGGAACAGGAGTTAATGCTCCAAAGGCGTTTTCGGAAATGGCTATTTCCAACCTGGCTGAATTGACCGGAGCCCCTTTTGTAAAAGCCGAAAACCTGATTGAAGCTACGTCCGACACGGGAGCTTATGTAATGATTTCCGGAGCCTTAAAACGAACCGCTACTAAGCTGTCTAAAATATGTAACGACTTACGTCTGCTTTCCTCCGGGCCGCGATGCGGATTAAATGAAATTAATCTTCCCGAGTTACAAGCAGGTTCATCCATTATGCCTGCTAAGGTTAACCCAGTGATTCCCGAGGTCGTAAATCAGGTATGTTTTAAGGTTATTGGAAACGACGTTACCATATCCATGGCTGCCGAAGCTGGACAATTGCAATTAAACGTAATGGAGCCAGTAATAGCACAGTGTCTGTTTGAATCGGTAGAACTTTTATCCAATGCGCTTAAGACCCTGGCTGATAAATGCATAGAAGGAACCACTGCCAATGCCGAACACTGCTTAAATATGGTTATGAATTCGGTGGGGTTGATTACTTTCTTGAATCCTTTTATTGGACACCATGCCGGTGATGAAATTGGGAAAGAAGCAGTTGCAACAGGTAAAACCATTCGGGAATTAGTACTCGAAAAAGAGCTGCTTTCAGAAGAAGAATTAGATCGGATTCTAAGCGTTGACAACCTGATGCACCCTGATTATAAGGCTAAATTATACAAGTAGTATCCCTACTTTTCTATACGGGCTTTTAGGGGGAGTAACCTGATCGAAACCAACGGTGGGATATTAAGGGGAAGTTGGTATTATTGAGACCTTACCATGCCTCCAAATTTCTTCCCTAGCAGCTCGCCATCTTCGTAGTACAATTGCAGTTTACCGTCTTTAAAATACCTTTCCCAGGTGCCGTTTAGTTTTCCTTGATCGTAATTACCTTTTTGAATTAAACGCCCTCTAGGATTCCAGTATTTAAATTCACCATGCGCCATACCATTGGAATACACACCAGTAAACTGTTTGCTTCCATTCTTAAAATACCCTATGGCCGAGACTAGCTTCCCTTCCTCATAGACTTCTTCGGTTTGTTTTACTCCATTGTCGTAGAAGTAATTCCAGGTTTCAATTTTTTCACCCTCTTTATAATTCCCTGATGCTTTTTTGATACCATTCTCGTGATAATAAATCCAGTTTTTTATGGAATATCCGTTATCGTATTCTCCCATAGAACTAACCTGACCGTTGTCGAAATAATAAACCCATTTACCATGAATTCTATCCTCAACGTATTTACCCTCTGATTTTAGTTCACCATTTTCATGAAAGAACTTCCAATGACCAACATAGTCTCCGTTGGCGTATTGCCCCTCTGACTTCGGTTTTTTATTGTCGTAAAAGGCCTTCCATATCCCTTCTCTATTCCCTTCTACATAATCGCCTTCCAAGCTGACTTCGCCATTTTCGTGGTAATAAATAAAGTGACCGTGTTTAACTTTTAGTTTTTTGGATTTAAATCGCCCGATCATTTGAATTTGGCTGGTCATGTAATAGTCCTTTTTTACCCAGGTTTTGTTGGTGTCCTTATAGAATTTGCCAAAATAAATGGCTGCATTTTTATTTGAAACCTCTTTCCAATCCGCGTCATAATATCGCCTGATGGTATCCTGCGAGAAACCATTGTTAAGGAATAAGATAAAAATCAATAGGAAGAATAAGTTCTTTTTCAAACGACTAAAATTATTTTTTCAGGAAATATATTACTTGCGGAAGATGTTCAACCAAATCATTAAGTTCTTCACAGATGTCCATAAAACTTTCTGCCTTAATGTGATCTTTCTTAATTTTTAACTGGTAATCAATCACAATAGAATTCTTGTCAATTTGTTCCGTAATCTCGTTGTAAGAAATTATCTCATTTTCTATCAGGTTAATATCGTCGGAAATGAGAATTTCCTTGGGAAAGTGCAGAATGGCCCGGTAGCTTAAATTTACAGGGTAAATTACTTCGTAGTCATTTTCTCTTTCCGAACAAGCTGATTTGGTTAAATAGTAATAGAGGCTTTGTGGTTCGAATCGGTATAACCAATACCCAAAATGCGAATAGTTTGAGCTTTTGTTCCCGTCCTGCCAAAACCCATCAACCTCGTATTTATATTTCACTGTAAATAGGTTCTTCTCAATGTCATCATCAATCTTTATTTCGTCAATTTTTTCGACATGAGGAAAGTATAATTTCATTTCATCCGTCACGCTTTTCGAGAGGTCTTCAAGCTGATAATACTCCAGCAAGGCTCTTCTTTGATCCGCTTCATAGCCAGATCTAACCGATTTGACTTCCAGCAAGGCAGGTTCAGTAAATGAATTCATGAAATATTCTTCTTCGATGTAAATAGTAGCGCCATCAGTTTTTGTTGTCATGGTTTGAAGTGAATCTCTGTTTTCACCAACTACTAATACTTTTCCATAATCGGGTGTATAAACCTCTTTGAAATCTCCTCCCTGAACGCTTATGGTTGGGTCTAACCAATAGATACTGTCCTGGAACTCATATTTTGCAATGCAATGGTTAAATAACTCAGCGGAAGGCTGTTGTTGGTCTAAACTGTTTTTTAAAGATGTATTTACCAATACCGGATACGCTTTTTCTACTCCAATTTTCTTAAGCAAAGTAACCAGCAGAAGAGACTTGTCTTTACAATCCCCAAAACGCTGCTTTACCACTTTTTCAGGAGTAAAAGGCTTTATACTACCAATTCCAGATTCAATACCCATATATCGAATGTCGTCTTGAACATAATCAATGATCTTATTTATCTTTTCTTCTGTAGTTTCACTGCCATCAAATATTTCTTCAAATACCTGATTTAGGTCTTGTTCCTTTGGTAATGAAAATATGTCCTGAGCCCATTCATTTACCTCGTTCCACGAATTGAAGCTGCTTAAGGTGAAGTACTTATATGGCAGGTCCCAGGTAGGAATGTAATCCTCAACCTTCAATGGTTTTAAATTTTCGCATACAAGTTCTGTTTGCTTATAACCGCCCTCATTAACATTGCTAATTTTTATGGTACTGTCACAATCAATACAATTAAAGGCGTATTGTTTATCCTCGGGATACATAAATCTTACTGAATACATATCAACCGGGTTCATTGATTCCAGTGGATAAAACAAGTATTTACTATCACCAAATATTGGGTTTTTGCCTACTAATGTATAAGCAAAGTCAATTAAGTCATTTTTACGAATGTCCTCCAGGTTATCGTATGCGGTTATGGTTCCAGTATAAATTCCCTTGTCAAGATCATTTTCATTGTTCAAAATCTCAATACTTAGGTCCTTGGTTCGGTCTATTTTTTTGCCCTTTCGCCATATTATTAGGTGGTGTAAAATCAATTCCTGGTACGATGAATCATAAGTAATGCTCAATTGAGAAGCATTGGTGACTCCGCTGTAAGAAACAATATTGCTGACCTCGCGTATGTAAAAAGCATCCTCATCAACTTTAGCCTGATAATCTGCAAGAGTCAAATAAAAGCCAGAGGTAACATCATACTTGGAAACAGATGGTTCTTTTGGAATTTCAAGTTTATTCACCCATTCAGGTGTATTTCCAAATGTATAGAACTGAGCCTGAATTGTTTGTGTAAAAAGTAGTAGAGTAAGAATGACTAAATAGTGGCTACTTTTCATTTCAAGCAAATAATTTGACACTTTGGTTTAACAAGGGCAATCAATATTAGTATTTATTTCAATATGGAATCATTCCGTTTTTAGAAAGTCTAACTCCCTTTTAAACAAAAGGGAACTCAGTGAAACTAATCTAGTGTTATTTCTAGATTCCTGCCTTCGCAGGAATGACGTTTCTTTTTAATTAGGTAATATTTCTAACCCACACTATTCTTTTAATAGCACCTCAATAAATGGTATTTCATTTCCTAACCAACACCATGCTCAAACAATAAAACGTGAGCAATTGAGTCAGTTTTCGAAGTTGCTTTATGAGAATTATTTTCTGCTATCCATAAAATCTTACCAGGCTGGTACAACTTACTATCTCCATTATTGAATAATACTTCAAGTTTACCTGATGTTACATAGCCTAAATGGGTTTTGTTGCACCAGTCTTCTTCAACAAAGCTATCTTCTATAGTCACCTCGATCACTTTCCATTTATCTAAGGATTTACTTCGGCTTTTAAAACCTGGTGCGTTTTCTATGTACGATTCATTTGCAAAATACAAAGCACCAGTTTGAAGCTCTCGTTCAAGTAGTACAACGTGGTTACCTTGAGAGTTTTGAGAAGCTTCGCTTGACGTTGGAACACGATAAAACCCCACTTTATGAAATCCGTGTTTTTCATACAGCTGGGTTAATCCTTCCGAATCGGCCAAGGTGTCCAGGCGTAAGTAGTTCACACTTTTGCAGTAAGCATATATCTCTATCCAATCAAGCGCTTGTTTAAAGTGCCCTTGCCCTCGATGGCCGGGGTTGACCAATAAGCGGTGCAAATAAAGAGCAGCGTCCTCTTGTTTGTCTATCCAGATATGCTCGTCATTCTCCCAAAGTGTGAATAAAAAAACAACTTCATTTCGGTCGTTAATTATTTTATGCTGTCTTCCCGCTTCTATATCTTCCTGAAACAGCTGCCGGTCTACAAATTTGTATGAGGGACCTCCTTTTTGTTTTTGAAATTCTATGGCCTTCTCAAAAAATAAACAAGAAAGATCCAGGTCTTCAATTGAACATTGTTCAACCCTCATTCTCTGAGTATTTTAAATCTTCACGACACGGATTAAAAACATCAGTTATTTCACAATAGGTTAGGGCTTTAGCTTCATGTTCAACGTTCGAAGGAATTATTGCAATGCTTCCGGTGGAAAGAACTCGTTCTTTATTGCCAATTCGAAGTTTGAAATCGCCGCTGTTTATAATAGAAATTTGCTCATGTGGGTGTGAATGGGCAGGTAAATCGGCACCTTCTTCTATTCTCCAAAAAACTATTGTTTGATTTTTCGAATGCAGGATTTTAGCATGCAACCCTGGCATTATTTCAACCTCTTTTATATCACTTAGTTCGTTAAATACCTTCATATTCATATTATTTAGTTCCATTTAATTTCATCCAATAAGGGTTACGCTGATGAAATTAATGGAATTGTATAAGTTGCACAATCACTTTTACAAAGGAATTGAAAGCAAGCCTCACTTTGCTGAAACATTTTAAGTATGCAACAGTAAATCTAGCAGCAGATAAATTTAAAGAGGATATCTTTAACTGCGAAAAAGGAACTAGAAGCCCGCAGTAATGTACCTGTAGTAATTACATTTCTGACTTTAATAAACTCAGCGACTTTTCTGTAAGTGTTGGCCAGTACTCCTTAGCAGAATAAGGTACTTCGAACCAACCATTAAAAGGGGCTCTCTTTACGTAAGGATTAAACACATTAATATCAAAATCCTGTGTGTCCGGATTGAATTCCTTACCGAGTTTAAAAACCATTTTCTTATTTCCTGTAAAGAAGGCGAATACTTTTCGTTTGTATTTAATCGCCTCAAAACTCATCATTTTACCTTCCTCAATTTCAGTAGCATTTGAGCAAAACCGTTTCCTGATTTCATTAAAATATTGTTCTTCCATATCAAATGTTTAGTTATTGATAAATGGACATTTGGAAAATACCCTTACTCAATATTAGAAATACCTTAAGCTCCTTCAAATGGCCAATTTTTTAATAAAGATCGGCGGTTTACAAGATTCAAGTCTCGATGAGTTGAACACTATTGTCTTAATGAGAACTTAATTTTAGCAGGCTTCTGAAAACCGCATTATTCTCTCTTTTAAGAGTGGTAATGTTACAATTGTTACAAACCAACGAATAAACTATGCCCACCTTTGCAAAAAATTAAATTATGGCGACAATAAATCTTACAGCAAACCAATTTAAGTCAGACATTTTCAACTATGAAAAGTCCCAGGAATGGAAATATGAGGACAATGTTCCGGCAATTATTGATTTTTACGCTGATTGGTGCGGCCCTTGCAAAATGGTAGCTCCTATATTGGAAGAACTCTCCGAAGAGTATGGAGATAAACTAAAAATTTACAAGGTAGATACTGAAGTAGAACAAGAACTGTCTGCTGTGTTTCAAATAAGAAGTATTCCCAGTATTCTTTTTATCCCAACAGGAGGAAAGCAACCCATGATGCAGGCCGGAGCTTTACCTAAAAGTGCTTTGCAAAATGTGATTGATAAAGAGCTTTTAACTGCATAACAGCTTATTCTAAAAGAAAAAAACATGAGTTACTATTTTACCAAAAAATTCGAAAGTGTTTCGTTTGATCAGGTAGTTGAGAATACAACGGAGGCCTTAAAAATGGAAGGGTTTGGCGTACTTACCAATATAGACATGCGAACTACTCTTAAAAACAAATTAGACGTAGACATTCCACGATATGTGATTTTGGGCGCCTGTAATCCGGGATTTGCGTACAAGGCTGTTCAGGCAGAAGATAATATCGGGTTGTTGTTGCCCTGCAATGTAATTGTCTACGAAAAGGATAACGCAGTGGTGGTTTCAATTATTAATCCGGTGGTAGCCATGGAAAGCGTAAAGAATGAATCGCTGGAACCTATTGCAACTGAAGTCCTTGAAAAGTTAAAACGAGTCATTTCTACTATTTAATTGTGTGACTTGGAAAATACGTGCATCCGGTAAAAGAATAGCACTAACCGTTACCTAATACTTAAGTGCTTGCAGTCGTTGGGCAATCTTTTCCATAAGAACCTCATATTATGGCCATTCATCGCGTTCCATAAGGAAAACGGAAATAGAAGCGTTTACATAGTCATTAAATCCACTTGTATGACTACATAGATGCTCAATCTTTATCATAGTCGGTAAAATTATTAATCCCATCGATTGCTAATGAAAGAGTGGTAATGGAATTAGAAATACGGGTTTTCCCTTATTGATATTTTCAATGGAGCACTTTAGTTTAGGCATTTATATGCAAGGCTATAGAACTAGAGATCAGGAAAAGGTAAACCAACACCGGATAAGCCATCCAACCAGTACTAACAGCCAGGAATTAAGGTTTTCAGATAACCGTTCGTCAACCTCATCGCTAAAAAAGATTCAATCGTATTCTAGAAAACATTCGTTGGGCTATCAATCTACCGTACAGCGAAAGGGTAATAATACTGGCTTGCCGGATAAGCTTAAGGCTGGAATAGAAAACCTTTCGGGTTATTCGATGGATGACGTTAAGGTCCACTACAATTCACCAAAACCTGCGCAACTTCATGCACATGCCTATGCTCAGGGGACCAATATTCACTTGAGTTCAGGACAAGAAAAGCACTTGCCGCATGAAGCCTGGCATGTGGTTCAGCAAAAGCAGGGAAGGGTCAAAGCAACCATGCAAATGAAAGAAGCGCTTACCATCAATGATAATCCTGGTTTGGAGCATGAAGCGGATGTAATGGGAGCTAAGGCCAGTTCGTCAGGGGGGAACCTAACAGAGACCAGCCCAACGCAAAGGATAATGACTTCTTTCATTAGCCACCCAGTGGTTCAGGGAACTTTTATAGGCAAGTTGGTTACCTTTTTGGTGCTGTTGTTCATTTTCTTAACTACTGTGCATGCAAGCTATGGCGGAAGTCGGGGAAGACTTTTTGAGGCCTCTTTAAACCCCGATGGTTTGGGGAAAGCCGGGGAAGAGTATGGTAATTTATTTAAATCGCTAAAAAATTCTCCTACAGAAATCCAGGTAGAATCTGGTAGAAGAGCTGCATTTTCACCTTATGGCAAACCCACATTATATATGCCAGATCAACTAATTACTGAACTGGGACAGGACATGCGCGCAATTAAAAGAGGAGCACCAATTGAACCGGACTTTGCCGACAAACTTTCTACAGTTACCCATGAATTGTCTCATGCCAAAGATAGCGTTGTACATGGCAAAGAACTTTTGGGAGAAAAAGGGACAACTGATTCCGGAGTAAAAACATTTAATGTTATTGATACGGAATTGAAAGCATGGGCATCGGAAGCTATCGTTATAAGAGATTCAGGTAAAGGGAATAACAAAGTACTCCGAGGCTGGGAACATGTTCAGAAATCCACCTTGAATACATGGAAAAAGGTAAAGGCTAAAAGCAAGAAAAATGAGGTTGTAAGTCGGTATAGAAGATACGTTACAAGAAACCTTCTTGACTTCGAGGGACCTGATGCAAGTCCACGCAAATGGCACGAAAAATATTGGGATCAGGTATGGCCATTAATGGAAGCTCAAAAAAACCGAGTTCATCCCAGCCAAACCCATGAGAAAGATGAGTTATAATGGGGTTTTACGAGACATTCAACTTAAAGCCAATATCTTTTTGATCTCTTCTTTTCCACCTAAGGCTGCTCCATGCACAGTTGCACTGCTTCCTGAATGCAACGCTTCACCCGCAAAAAACACCTTATCGTTAACCGACATAGATAGATCGGCTTGTATATCCTTTTCTCTTCCATTAAAGAAAGTATAAGATCCTCCAATGTATTCTTCCGCAGTCCAGTCCTGAACGACACCTTTGATAAAATACCCTGTTGCGCTTCCTCCAAAAATCTCGTCCAGTTCCCGAATGCAATCTTTTATGATCAGTTGATGATCACCCAGGGTGTTTAATTCCTTCGCTCTCGGGCCAATCGTGAACAGGGCCAAAACGTGTTGATTGCTTTCTTTTTTAAATGTAGCATTGTAGTAAATGGTTTCGGCATCGTTTTCTCCGTCCAAATCGGTGACATCCGGGTAGAATTTCTCCGAAAACTGAAGAAAAACTTTAATTCCAGCTGGCATATAGGTTTTGCCAATAGCTGTTGTAAAAGAGGAGGGAAGTGCTGGGTTCCATGTAACCGAATTTGTTTTTAGTTTAATACTTGGAATGGTAACCAATACTTTATCGGCAGTATATTCCACCTGATTTTGATCCTTCAATACTACCTTACTGCCCGAGTAATCGATAGACTGAATGACTGTATTCAACTTGATTTGAGGGTGAAAGGCAGCGGCTACATAGGAATTTAGAAAGTCATACCAGGTAGAGCGTTTAAACTTATACTCGCCGTAAAAATAGGATCGAATATTTCTCTGTTTTAGTTCCCCATTCTTATAAACCGAAATGGTGGCTGGGGTGTAAGGTATAACTTCCATTGAACCGCTTGGCCCGTTATTATCGAATAAGTTGCCAAATATCTTAGGTCCGGTATGCAACCATTCTGCCCCTAAGTCAATGGGAAAGTCTGCGAAACTGTCCGTTTTCTTGGTTCGCCCGCCAATGTCGCTTCCGGCTTCCAGCAGTTCAAAGTCAATCCCAAATCGTTTGAGGTAGAATCCGGCCATTAGACCTGCAGCCCCACCTCCCACAACGATCACCTTTCCACTAAAGTTAATTTCCCATGATTTGTCCTTCTTGCAACCAACCAATAACTGGGGCCAAATTCCCAGGCCAAAACCCACCAAAGCGGTCTGTTTTGCAAAATCCCTTCTATTCACTTTCTGTGGGTTTATTTATTCGCCAACGAATGCCCAATTCCGCTGATGGAAGCAGTGTTGCGTCATAGTTTGGAGATAAGCGCCAACCCATGGTTAATTTAGAAAACAATCCGAGGTTGTTTAATGGAAACCAACCGTATTCCAGGTTTATGGTTGGAAGTAAATAGTTCCGTAACTCATATTTTTTGTTTCCAATTTTCCCGGAGAAGTCCGCCGTAAAAGACATTACTTCAAAATGGGCCATATAGGCAATTCCTGCCGTGTAGGCCGAATAAACTTTCTTGGAAGCAGAGTGGAATACAATTCCCCCTTCAGCATTTAGCACAGCTCCTGTATAGCTATTATGTTTCCAGTAGGCCCCAATTTGGGGTTGAAGAATTAGGGATCGCTCTTTTATTTTGGAAGAATCCTTACAGGCATGGGTCCAGGAACGAAAAGTATAATTCACGCCAGCCTTAACTCCGGGTCGAATATAGCCTTGCCCGTAGTAAGATATTGCCACTGATTGAACCTGAGCACTAGTGGTACTTGATACTGCGGCAATAATCACAAGAAGTACTAATTTAATCCAAGAGCTATATATCCTCGACACAGTTACGAAAATAAGAAGCTAATGAATGGTTCCCCATGTAATTAGGGAATTAAAGGATGAATAAAATATACGGTTGTTAAACTGCGGAAATTGGGTTGGAACATAATGAGCCAGTAAAACACCATGATTTAGTGGTAAAGTACCATGGATTGACAGGAGATGATTGAATCTTTGTATAAAATTCTTTCCAATGAAAAATAGTACGATCCTCGTTTTCCTATTGAGTATTTCTTTAACAGGCCGTTCGCAGATTAATTTTAAATGGGAAACTCTAAATGCCAACACTTCGAAAAATATAAACGACATTTATTTTCACACATCCGAATTGGGATACATCGTTGGCGATAACTATTTGTTTAAAAAAACCACGGATGGAGGAAAAACCTGGGTTGATTTAACTCCACCGGCCATAGGGGAGCGACCGGGTAATAATGGAAATCTGGTGGGAATTGGTTTTCATACGAGCTTTTCGTTTAGTACACTGGATTCCGGTTTATACTTAACCTGGGAAAAGGGCTATCACGGAGTTTCTACGCACAATGAAGGAGGAGCCTATAAGGTGTTTTCCTACCCAGATTCAAATCAGTTCTGTAATGCATCTGGATTCTCGGTTCTTCCAGCCCTTAGAGGGAATGGTTACGTTAACCTATATACCTATGGACAAAACTGTAAGGGAAAAGCAATTTATAATAACTACTACAACGGGCCTTTTTCCATTCAGGTTTCTGATTCGGTAAACTCAATTGATTCTGGTAAGTATACTACTGTAGCTGCTGACAGTTTTTCAACAATTTTTGGGCATGACGATGGGTATTTGCGCCGGTATCCTTTTGTAACATCAAAACCTGATTCCATTTACCTGGATAGCTTTGGAGTAACTTCCGTAGCTTATGCTGGAAATCACACGTGGTATGCGGCAACCGCATCTGGAAGAAATAACATGTATGTGTCTTACGATTCGGGAAAGACCTTTGTGCTCGACGCTACTTTTCCGCGTACGTTTCATTATCCGGTAATTAACGAAATGAGTTTTCTTTCACCCAACATAGGAGTCATTGCCGCTACCAGCAATGGTCAAAACGGGGTGGTTATTATAAAGGATTCCAGCAATTGGTTTTTCCTTACTGCACCGCATCCCTTGCATGCGGCCAAACTATTTGCTAACGGAGTAGCTTATGTAGCTGGAGATAATGGATTAATTATGCGATCGGGAGACAGAGATACCACTATAGGGTTGGAAGAAATGCAGGGTAGAGCGCTGCAAGTATTCCCCAATCCAACAACCGATAAATTGTACGTGACAGGATTAAAAGGCTTGAACGTACAGTCCATAAGGTTGCTTAATCTTAGTGGAATTGAAGTCAAAAGTTTTACGCCCTTGAATCATGAATTGGATGTGGGTGATGTGCCTAATGGTATTTATTTACTAGAGGTAGTAGTGGATGGTCAACGATTGACGAGAAGGGTGATTAAGCACCCAAGTTAGTTGACAGTCTTATTGACTGCATTACGACGCTCATTCAAATGATTAAGGTGTCGTGTTTCTTTTGTTGATAATGGGGTAAATAATTCATGCAAATAGTTATACATCAATCAATTACATTTACAGTGATGAAATCATTCCTGGTTGGTTTATTGATTATTGCATTCTCTTGCCCTTGCCAGGCTCAGAATCCGGTGCTTGAATGGGCAAAATCTACACAGGGCAATCGATACAGTTTAGGTAAATCCATTGCAACAGATAAGTCTGGCAATGTTTGTATTGCAGGACAATTCAGAGGCACGGTTGATTTTGATCCCGGGACGGGTGTGTTTAGTTTATCGGCCAACAGCGTTTGGGACGTATTTGTGCAAAAATTAGACGATCAAGGCAATTTTATTTGGGCAAAATCTTTTGGCGGTTACCAAAATGATCAAGCCTATGGTATTGCCACCGACGCATTAAATAATGTCTTTGTAACAGGAAGGTTTAGTGATACGGTTGACTTTGACCCGGGAGCGGGAGTCCATAACTTACATTCCAATGGAAATGCTTCTTATGATTGTTTTATTGTAAAACTCGATTCAAATGGTCTCTTTCAATGGGCCAGAACAATTGGGAGTACATCCATTGATGAAGGCTCTGCAGTAACCACGGATAATAGTGGTAATGTGTATGTAACGGGGCTTTTTAGCGGTACGGTAGATTTTGATCCTGGAACCGGAACTTCCCTTTTGACTTCAAATGGAGTAGAGGACAGTTATATTCTTAAGCTGGATTCGGCCGGAAATTTTATTTGGGCCAAATCTATGGGAAGTACTTTTGGAGATATTGGAAGGCACATCCAAATTGATGGTCTTGGTAATGTTGTCAGTACAGGAACTTACACAGGAACAGTAGATTTCGATCCGGGATCAGGAACTTATAATTTAAGCTCGATAGGCAGCTATCACACCTATATTCAGAAACTGGACTCCAACGGAAACTTCATTTGGGCCAAATCAGTTGGGAGCACCATAACCGCTGGAAATTGCGTTGCAATAGATTTAAATAACGATATATACGTTAGTGGAATCTTCCATGTGATTGGTGATTTTGATCCCGGAAGTGCGGTCTATAATCTAACTCCAAAAGGAAATGCAGATGCCTTTTTGATAAAATTAAATTCCAGCGGTAACTTTCTATGGGCGACATCCACAGGCGGCAACTCTTTCGATGCTTCAACTTCTGTGAGTACGGATAGATCAGGAAACGTTTTTGCGACCGGAAGTTTTAGCAAAACAGTTGATTTTGACCCTGGAGTTTCCACGTATAATTTAACTGCTCTTGGGAGTTATGATGCTTACATTCAGCAACTCGATTCAAACGGTAATTTTTTGTGGGCAGGCTCCATGGGAGGAACTGGGAGTGATGTAGGTTATTCCATGGCCATTGACGGCAAGAGGAATGTCTATTTAACCGGACTCTACACCAAAATAGCGGACCTTGACCCGGGAAGTGGTGTATTCAACTTAAATTCCAATGCGCTAAACGAAGCTTTCATTCAAAAAATAAATCAATGTGCCAATGGCGGAGTTGACACTCAAGTGGCCTGTGACTCCATTGTTTGGATTGATGGTATTACCTATAAAAGCAACAACAACACGGCCCAATTCAGGCTTCTAAACAAACAGGGGTGCGACTCGCTAGTAAGCCTAAACCTGAATATCAATCGTTCAAATCAAAAGGTTGATACGGTAAATTCCTGTACTGCCTACACCTGGATTAATGGTGTTACTTATAGTGCAAACAACGATACTGCCAGGTATATCCTAACTAATTCAACCGGATGCGATTCTATTATTCGCCTGAACCTTAAAATAAATTCAAGTCAAAGAACTGAAAGGATAAAGGCCTGTGATTCATTGAAGTGGATCGATGGAATAACTTATACCGAAGACAACGATACCAGTCAGATTACCTTTATTAATTCGCTGGGTTGCGACTCAGTTGTGAAACTGGATTTAAATCTCGGCAGGTCAAGTTCATCGGTAGATGTGGCAACAGCATGTAACCAGTATACCTGGTTGGACGGGAATACCTATTATGCATCAACCGAAGCCCCTAAATACATTCTCACCAACTCCGGTGGATGTGATTCCACCGTACATTTGGATCTGGATATAAAAAAGGTATCTAGCGACGAGATATTGGTAAAGGATTCCATTCTGACTTCCCAGGCAACAAATGCCAACTACCAATGGCTTTCTTGTGGTGTTGAAACAAATCGTATTCTAGGTGCCAATGAAAGGACTTATACGCCTGTTCTAAATGGAAATTATCAAGTGGTGATCACTCAGAATGGTTGTATAGACACATCAGAATGCATTCCATTAAACTATTATGTAGTTCCGGTCTACGGTCCGTTCAATTGCAAGTCCATTTATCCAAATCCTTCACACGATCGCGTTTACCTTGAACTAGGTGACCTCGAAAATGTAGAAATCAGCTTGTATTCCCTGCACGGGGAATTAATTGGTCAGGAAAGGGTAGAGGCCGGGCCGGTTCACCTGCTTAATCTGGAATTACCGGCTGGAGTGTATCTGCTCCGTGTGAATTCAGGAAATCTAAATCATTCTTGCAGGTTGGAGATAAATTAGAAGTTACTCACTTTTATTCGTTGAGGTGCCGTTCCAATTTGGATAACGAGGAAATAAATGCCCGGTGGGAGACCCGAACGGTTTAAGAAAGTTATATCGCTGGTGGGTTTCAACTTCTTGATGAGTTTTCCATCCGCATTCCATAACGATACAGCCTCTGGAATTATGGGAGAGTGAACTTCCCAGGTTGACTCAAGCGTTTTAATAGTGCTTTTCAGGTCCCCATTTTTGATCGGCATCAAATTGGCCTGTGATAATGAAGTGTCTGGTGGGTTTATCAAAAAGAAACTCTTTTTAAGTACCAGTACATTATTCCGTTTTAATTGAACATTCCACAGGCCGAATTCTTTCTTTTTGGGCACATCAATGTATGACCAATAGTAGTAATACCACCAATTTCTATTTAGCTGAATATCGTAGCGAAACCAAAACTGATCACTGGGGGTGTACCACTCCAAAGAAACTGAATCGCCTGTGCGCAATCCATGTAGCAGGCTCCAGAAAGTTATGGCTTGGTCACCAGGATAAATTGTATCTACAGTAGTCAATCCCTCCTTTAGCGTATCAAGGGTAGGTTTAAAATTGAGTATGCCGTTGTTCCATACATAAAAACTAGAGTCGTAAGCCAATTCATTTTTCCAATAAGAACCTGCATTACCGCAAGGGCCTTTAAATGGATCGATGTAATAAAGTGAATCGTACCACAACTCAAAATGGAGGTGGGGGTCAGAACTGTTTCCACTACTTCCAACCAGCGCAATTTTTTGCCCTGGAACCACACGGTCACCGACTTGCACCAATATACTTCCTTTCTTCAGGTGACCGTAATAGGTCTGTAATTTTCCAGGATGGGTTATGCCTACATAGTTGCCCAGGTGTTTAGAAGTGTCTGATTTTTTTTCACGATCAAATTCTCCGTCTTTTACAAAAATTACTACACCAGAATCCACGGCTAAAACCGGAATACCCTTGTCCATGGTAACAAAATGCTGGAGCACATAGTCGGTTCCCTGATGCCCGTTATAACTCTTATCCAGGCAGTATTGATCCTGAACACTTGATCCTACGCCCCAATCGACGTAGTTTACCAGGATAAAGTCTTTGCCATATTGGCCGGCCAAAGGATTTACTAACCGCTGTTGAGAATGAAGAACAAAACCAAACAACAGCAGGGCAGGGAGCAGGAAGAAACCAAATGTATTATTGAAATGAAACAATATATGTTTAATTAGTGTTACAAAGGAAACATATTTAGGAATTAGTATATGTCCAAATTAGCAATAACGTTTTTAGTGCGTAGGAAGTGAGGTAGATAAAATTTATTAGTCGAAAATGCTTTTTTGTGAACCTGGTAACAAACCCCTTCGATCTTTCGAGGTGGTAACCTAGTTTTAAAATTAGCGGCTAATAATCACTGAGTTTGTTATAAACTCTCCTTTATGGCTTAACAGAACATAATATATACCATTCTTGAGATTACTTACATCCAGTGAATACACACTTCCATCAATTAGTTCAAGCTTTTCTTCCTTAACTACCTTCAAAGAAGCGTCCAACATCTTAAGCTGTACTTCACCTTGTAGAGAACCAAAATCTATTGAGAACTCATTATCTGCCGGGTTAGGGAAGAGGCTGATTTTATTACCCTGTATACTTTGTTCCTCTGAACCCAAAACATTGATTGAAATTTTTAATACTGCAGAATCCTGACAACCAACTGTATTTGTTTGAATAACTGATAAGTAACCGCTATTCCCATTCCCCCATTTTACCATAGCTGTATTGCTGGTTTGAGATAGAATTATTCCACCACTAATAAACCACTGGTATGCGGCACCATTAACGGCCTTCAATGAATAGGTGTAAACGTTGTTCTTAGCTACCTGGCTTCGCCCACTGATAATGTCAATAGGAGTTGGGGTATGAACTCCAACCGATTGAATATTCGAAGCCTCGCATCCATTACTGCCGGACACTTTATACTCCAACAAGTGGTTTCCAAGACCGGCAAGGTCTGGATTAAATTTCCCTCCCGAAATTCCATTTCCGGTATAAGTTCCTCCTGTGGGAATAGCAGTAAGCTCAATGGGCTCATCGCCCAGGCATGTTCCTCCAATGGTACTCCAGGAAATTTGAGGACCATTTAGGACTATTAAATTTTGTGTATCCCTGGTAATGCAATTACCGGTTAATGCACTCGCATAAATGATAGTATGAATACCTGCTCCAGCTACCGCAGGATCAAAAATTGAATAGTTGGATATGCCTGTGCCTAAATAGTACCCCCCTGCAGGTGTACCACCACTTAGTTTAAATGACGGATCGGAGGTACAAGCATTAATCAAAGCAGCCAATGAAACTTGGCTTTTGTTGTTAATGATTATGTTTACCTGATCCGATGCTGAGCAACCGTTCATATCAGTTCCAAGTACTGAGTACAGCTGATTAGCAGTAAGTGTTCCCTTTGGGTTTGAAACATTAGTAGATAAAAGTCCAGTTGAAGGTGACCAGGAATATGTTGTCCCACCAGAAGCATTTAGCTGAAAAGTATCTCCAGCACAAATGGTGTCATCCGGACCAGCACTAACGGTTGGATTTGGATGAACTGTCAGTTGTGTAATAATTAAACTATCACATCCATTTACATGCTTAAAGAGACTAGAGTCAGTTGTAGAAACCTTACTGGAGTCACCATCTGGAAAGTAATAAGTAGCACCCTGACAAATGGAATCGAATTTATTGGTTACAACACTTGGATTGATGGTCAGGTTCAAAGCAACGACACTATCACAACCCTTGGAATTGGTAAATTTCATTGTTGCTGAATTATTACTGGATGTATAGGTTTTTCCATCAATCCACGTGTAGGTATCACACGCAGATATAGTAGATACGATTGAATCTGCTTTTTTAACAATCAGGTTGGTTATTATTACGCTATCACAACCATGTATATTTGAGAATACGCTCGTGTCGGTGGTGGAGACCTTGCTTGAATCACCATCGGGAAAGAAGTAAGTAGCTCCGGAACAAATGGAATCATTTTTTATGCTATTGTGGACTGGAAGTATACTTAGGGTAGTAACCACGCTACTATCATGGTCTGTGCGCGTAATAAAATGGCTTGTATCCACAGTAGCAACACTTGAAGTGTCGCCATCTGGGAAGGTATATACCTGACCCTGGCAAATTGATTGGGATGAATAAGTCCATATGGGTTTGAAAACCGTAAATGTGCTATGTGCATAATTGGTGATAACAGGAGGGTTAAAATCGAAATAAATACCGGCACGGTTTCGAATGGTAGTGGTGTCTTTTAAACCCGAATCGGGTTCTATACTAAATGTAAGAAATCCATTACTTGCAGGTTCATTGGTGCCACTATCCACCAGGAAAATATTGTTAAACGTAAAGGTAGCTATACCCAGCGTATCCAATTCAGTTACCACATTGTGGCTCGATTCCAGGAATTGAAAAGTAGACCACTTTAAATCTTTGGATAAGGTATCTATAACCTGCACTCTGTAGGCAGTGTCATTTCCTGTATTCTGAAATCGAATTTTATATTCCAGTTTGGGTGTTGTTATCCTGATGTATCCCAAGCTGTCATATCCAGGAGGGCTTACCTGCTTGTCATTGGGATCGTACGAGCAACGGTTAATCGATTTAACTGTATTGCTAGTATCTGAATTGGTTATTTTAACTCCACTTCCATCAACTCGGTATGCATGTAAATAGTTTCTAACCGTAGCACCAACTCTTAAAACAGACACACTCGGGAATAGACATTTTACAGGTTGTAAAATCGCACCCATTGGGTCCAGATTAGTATAGCTAAAAAAGGCGGTATCTCCCTTTACTGAATCAGCGCTACTAATAGTGCTCCCCACAAATGAGATTAATGAGTCTTTAACGAAATAATAAACACCATTGCTGGATGTAGTTCTAAAATTTTGCAATCTAATGGTATAGCGCGCAGTATCTGCGCAACGGGTTCTACCTACAATTCCACGAATTGCAATGAACTCCTTAATTGGATAAACGCCAAAATTAGCGATGAATGCATTCCCAGAGCTCACTACGATCGTTTGTGTATCGCTGGTTGACATCCAGGACAGTGGTCTCCGGATTACTTTGTACGTGCCGGTGTCCAAATTACTAAACCGGTATTCTCCATTTGGCCCCGAATATGCCTTCTTATTGTAATTCAACAATTCGAGTTTAACTCCTGGAACGTCTTTTTCACCCGTATTCTGAATGCCATTTTTATTGATATCATAAAACACCTTACCACTGATATTTGTACCCAAAACTTCAAGTGCATTTCGCAGGTATAACGGACCTGAGGAAGTCAATACATGCAGGTCGTAATTTCCCTCACGAATGGAGGTGGAAGTTAGGTTAACATTTATTTCCAGCGTATCAGCCCCTTTAGTAGCACCAAGAGTTGTATGAATCGTATCATTATTCCTAAAATAAAAAGGGTTATTTGCGACGGTATTAAATTTAACCTTATGGCCAATAATCTGAACTTTTACGTTGCTGTTGGGTTTATAAATTTTTTGCGGATTTGTGAATAGTAGTCGTGTAGTATCAATTTCAAAAGCATTGCTTAAAGTCAATAACCCATGATCGGTACTATTTAGTTCGAGGTTATATAACCCTGCAGCATAACTTGTATCACTTAAATCGAGATAGAGTTCTGCAACAGCCCCACCAGATATTACCGCCTGACAAGGTGCCGGAATGGAGTCCGAGCCCCGTTTAAAGCTAGCCTGTATGGAGTATGAGCCACTAACAAAGTTTAACCCGGTACCACTAATTGTCAAATTGAGTTTTTGACCAATTCTACCGGTATTGGGAGAAACTGTGGTAATGGTTTGAGCAATCAAATTTTGCACACCTAAGAACATTAGGAGTAATAGTAAAGCTCCAATATTTCGCGAATATTTTGAAAAGATGGTAAATAAGAAGGTTGTCATCTGAGTCTGAATTTAAGGTACGCTAACAAAAATAACATAATATTCATTAGCCTTCACTAAGTTGTTTTTCAGTAGGTTATAATTATTTTACCAAGACTCTATATCTTCAAAAAACAGAGTAACAAAATCTTGTTTTGTCTCTTGATACCTTTTGATGGTCTTCTTTAGTAAATATATACTGTCAAATTTTCTTTTGCTTAGAACTTCAAGGTCTCTTTCTTTAGCCTCTTTCATAATCAGGCTTTTCCATTTTTCGCTTAGAATTGCCATAACCACATGATTGTATTGATCGTGGCTTGTATTTGTTGAAACCAGGGAGATTTCATTCCAGGCCATGTCAAGATCTCCCAGATTAAAATAAACTGCACTGAGGTTTATTCGGGGATCATCAAATACCGGGTTTATACAAATGGCCTTTTGGTAATAAAGAATCGCAGAATCCAATTGACCCAATTGTCCATAAGTGGTTGCCAAGTTATTCAATACATGAATTTGGGTAGGATGGTAGTGGTATGCCTTCAAAAAATAATCATGGGCTTTTTTGAGTCGCCCTAATTCCATATGAAAGATACCTCCATACCAACTTACGGGCATGCCATCGCTAGCTATTCGATAAAATTCGGTTTTTCCCTTTTGCAGGTTAGATAGTCCCTGTTGCCAATGCTTTTTTTCTTTGGCTTCCAGTGTATTTCTCATATAGTATTCCGCTCTTAGCCGTTTAGCGCCTACAAAGGTTGAGAATCCAGCGATTAACAGGAGGCATAGAATAAATATTCGGTTCAGTGGAGTTTTTGTGGTATTTGTTGAATCATTCTCATCAAAAATTACAAGTAAAATGATAACGTAGGTGGATAATAACAAAGACAAGCCTATGCGCTCTTTTGGGAAACTTAAAAAGGCAATTACAAGGTAACTCAGAATGGTGCTTGTACACAGAAAAACAAGAGATTTAGAAGATGGATTTCTTGAGCTTAATAAACGAATACCGCCGTAAATAATCAGCATAAATATGATAATATAGAATAGTAAACCAACGATTCCCACCTCGGCCCAAATCCATAAAAAGTCATTGTGAGGTCTTAGATAAATCAAGTTTCCGCTTAAATCTAGTTCCAGGTTGTTGGACTGACGAATTGCGGTTTCACGATCAACTACCTGATATTGACTATTTATATGCCATGTACCAATTCCGCTGCCCAATATTGGGCTTTCCCGGATCATGCCAGCCGTTCTTTTCCATAAAGCTATTCTGTTACTAAAAGATTGTTTTTGAGAGATTTGCGGATAAAGAAAAAAAGAAAGGATGCAGACAAAAAGGAGAGCTATACTACTTACGGTGTATTTTAATTTTTTGGAATAGTGTTGAGAAACGAAAAAGCGGTATAGTAGAAATGAAATGAATAAAACAGCAAGCGCAAAAAATATCGTCCAGGAACCCAGGAGAAAAATGACAATTAGGTTTATTAAGGTTAGGGCAGCGAGAATTTTTCTAACCCTATTATTACCTGTGTTCAACCATGAATAAATGGTTAGGGGTGTGGTAAGAAAAAGTACCTGGCTGCTTAAGTTGCCGTTGATAAATAAGCCTCCGGATAGTTTGAAAACCGATTTAAAGGTAATAGTATCAATATTTGCCAAAGCGATTCCCAAACCAGCAAGGGTAATCGCCTGAATGATTGCAAATGTGTACCCCAGGTCCCTGAGATTAATTTTTTTATTCCTTTTAAGGAGGATGTATCCAAGGAGTTGAAAATTAAAAAGCAGGATTATCTTTAAGGTTTCATAAATGCCCGTAGTCACATCAGTTAAACCCATAACCGACAGGAGGGAGGTAAGGATGTACAATACCTGAAAACCAAAAAACAACAGCGATAATCCGGAGCTAAGGATTTGACGCCATTGAATAATTGCAAATCCATTCGAAAGAAAACAAAGTACTGCTAGCAAAAAGAATTTTAGTGGTTGTGTTGGGTCAAGAAAAAGGCTTGAATAGGCTAGGACTAAAGCCGAGAATCCGATTAAAATTGAAGTGGGGACAAGCCTTTTTGCTACAATTGACATGAATAATTTGGATAAATTAATGGGTTCAATTGATCCATTTACAATTTATAAAAAAGGGGCAACCAGATGCAGTAGAACCATTGAACCTACCGTAATCTGCCGAACAATACTATTCGACTGATGAAACTCTGCTTTTTCCCGTTTCAACCTTATTTACAGGGATGAATGATAGTTTATTGTTTTGCTCAAACATGTCTTGAATGTATTCCTCAGTATATCCCAATTCTTTCAAGTGTACTACAAACTTGGCGTTAATTTCATGCTGAATGAGTTGGTTTTTTAGCTCGGCTTCTTGTTTCAAAATCTTATCAACCTCACTTTTGATTTTTAACCGTTCATTTTCAATTCTGAATCGCTCCAGCAGGGCAGATTTCTTTTTCCCGTCAAAAAAGTATTCCCCTATGCTTTCAAGAAATTGTTTCAATACTAGAGCCAAATTCATTGAAGGTTTTCCACGTAGCGAGTTGTTGGATATTACCTGATTCTTCCATTCCTTCAATTCATGACTTACCGAATCTACCACCCGAAGTTTTCCTGATTGCTCCAATCGAGCTACAATACCTTCGTCGGCAAGACTTTGGTATTCCTTTTCCGATACGATCAAATGATCAACTACAGCTACGTTCAATAATCTACCAATTTTAATTAGGTTGTCTGTAAAACCAATGTCCGAATTCGTCAATCCGTTGAGATTAGAAGGCCTGTTACGAACCAGAATAATTCCCGTAGCTAATTTGTGAATTGCCATTCTGAAAATTTCAGTAGGGTTAGCGTTAAGGTCAATTTGCTCGATATATAGAACCTTGAATTTTTTATCCATACCAATGGCCCAAAGGAGTTCCTGATCCTGTTGGGGTTTGTTCTCAGACAATAAGATGGGTTCTATGATGCGGTATATATCTTCAGATTTCAGATTGTTTGATTTTAAAAGTTAAATTTAACTGAACGTTGATTACAAATATAGGTTGATTGAATTAATGACCATTGAGGCTAATATGTCCATTAAAATTGCATTGATGGTGCGCCTTATTTGTAATCATCATCATAGCTGAACGTAATCAGTTCCACTGACTTCCAATTGGAGTTCGGCAGTAGAAGGCGTTGGCTCAAAAATTTGGAGAGCTTCAGGCATTTTCTTTGTAACTGGACTTACTAAGAATAAAATTTAAACTGATAAGATTGAGTAGTACATTGAAAATCTCACACTAATAGAAGGCTTTGCACTAATTTCCAATAACCCATTAATTACGCATTTTTGTATGAATGCGTTCCAGTTCAGAAATACACCATGAAATTTCCGATGAATCCCTCTTTGGGCAAATCAAGCTTGGAAATCAGGACGCTTATTATGTTCTTTTTGATAGGCATTGGGAAAGGCTCTACAGAATTTCTTTTTTAATTTTAAAAAATAGGGAGTCTGCTCAGGACGTGGTTCAGGAAATATTTCTCAATCTATGGGAGCAAAGGCAATCAAAAGAAATATCGAACGTAGAACATTATTTTGCCAGAGCAGCAAAGTTCTCCTCGCTTAAGGTCATCAGAGACAAAAAAATTGGTGAAACCGAAAATATTGAGGCCTTATTGGAACATCCAACTGAGCAGGAGAATACTTACGATGAGAAAGTATTGGAGCAGAAAATTGATCAAGCTATTTCAGATCTCCCCGAAAGGTGTCAGGAGGTTTTTCGTTTGAGCCGATTTGAGCAATTTAGTAACAAAGAAATTGCGGAAAAATTAGACTTGAGCCAACGCACCGTTGAGACCCATATATCAAACGCTCTTAAACACTTGAGAAAAACCTTGCCCAAACAACGTTTTATTCAGCTTTTTCTAACGTTTTTCATTTAAACAAAAAAAATATTGATTTTGCTTACGTGTGCTTTCCAATAATTGGTACTTACCAATAGAAAGACACAAAAATGAACAAGAAAACGATTGACAACATCCTAAAGAAATACGAGCAGGGCATTGCTTCTGAAGAAGAAATGCTGGCCCTGGAGCAACTTGCCGATAAGCTCCTAACCACTAACGAAGTCGAAGTTTTTAAATCGGATTTGGAAAAATTTGAAATTAAAAAGGAAATTCGAAAAAAGATAGAGATCAAATCCCTTAATAAATTCAATTGGCTAAAGGTAGCGGCAAGTGTCATCGTTTTATTGGGATTGTCTGTATCCTTCTGGTTCATACAGGATTACTCAAATTCGCCTGAACTAATTGTGACAAGTACTTCGTTTGGTGAGCAAAAAAACATCACATTGCCCGATGGGTCCGAAGTAACCCTAAATGCAAACTCCTCATTGGAATATCCAAAGACATTCACACAGGAGCACAGAGAAGTAAGCCTGAACGGAGAAGCTTTGTTTCATGTCACTAAAGATGCCAAACGACCTTTTAGTGTGGAATCTAACGGATTAAACACTACCGTTTTAGGAACCACCTTCAATGTATCTTCTTACCAGGATGATGCAATGGTTCAGGTAAGCCTCATTGAAGGCTCGGTTCGGGTAAGTGAAGGAGAAACAAAAATGGTGTTGAAACCGGGTGAGCAATCTACTTATCACATAGAATCTTCCGAAATGACCAAGTCTGTATTTGATTCCAGTTCTGTATTGGCCTGGCTCAATCGCGATTTGATACTGTCTAATACGTCCTTTACTCAGGTTCAAAAAATTGTGGAACGGAAATACGGAGTAAAACTCATATTCAAAGACGCTGAAATAGCTAGTTATAAAGTCAGTGGAACTTTTAGGGATCCGGAATTAAAGGTGTTCCTGGCTACCATATGTACCGCCAAATCAGTCAAGTATGAAGTGAATGATGAGAACGAAATTGTTCTTTCCCTAAACTAAATCACCTCAATTAATATTCATTATGCATTTTTCTATACAAACCTTTATCCGTTCGTCTGCAGTTGTGCTTATCATTTCCTTCTTCAGTACAATTGCGTATTCTCAGACGATCACGTTTGCCTCAAAAAGCGTAAGCCTTCAAGAAGTGTTCAAGTCCATTGAAGATCAAACTTCCATCCGATTCGTTCTCTCTGAAGAAGATATAGATCAGAATGCGGAAGTAAAATTGGCAAAAGACAAGTATGAACTGGATGAACTTTTGAATGAAGTTAAAGGTCAAATCGGGGTTATTTTAAAGAAAATAGACGATTATTATGTAGTCACAATGCCCGAGCAAGGCAAGGGAGGGCAGGAGATTATCTACCAGACGGTTAGGGGAGTGGTGAGTGATTTAGAATCTGAATCTACCTTACCCGGGGCCAACGTATATCGAGTAGGTCATTTACAGAATAGCACGAGTACAAATATGGATGGCCAATTTGTCATTAAAGTACCTCTGGGAAGGGTTGAGCTGGCATTTTCATTCATCGGATACAAGACGGTAATCTTGCCACTACTGGTAACTTCCGGCGAAGAACAAAACTTAGTTATCCAACTCGAAGCCAGTGTTTCCAAATTAAAGGAAGTAACCATTGAAGCAGACCGCGATAAAGCACGAACGCAGAACGAATTAGCTTATGCAAGCGGTAGAGGTTTCAATGTTTTGGAGGCCAATAAATACGCAGGTACCCTGGGAGACCCAGCACGAATGGTACGAAGCTATGCCGGCGTTATTCCTGCTCGGGACGATAGAAACGACATCGTTATTCGAGGCAATTCGCCAACCGGTTTACAATGGAAATTGGATGATATTGAAATACCAAATCCCAATCACTACGGTGGTATAGGACTTACAGGTAATACAACAACAATTCTGAATATGAATTTACTCTCCAACTCAGATTTTCTGATGGGTGCTTTTCCATCGGAATATGGCAATGCATTATCCGGTGTATTTGATCTCCACACCAAAAAGATTAACCCCTCAAAACGACAATTTAGGTTTCAATCGGGTTGGAATGGATTTGAATTAGGTGCTGAAGGACCATTTTCGAAGAAGAAGGATATTGGTACTTATTCATTGACTTATCGCTATTCTTTTCTTGATGTAATGAAATCATTTGGCGTTGATTTCGGCGTGCTGCCTCAATTCCAGGACCTCACAGGTAAATTCGATTTCAAGTTGGGTGAAAAAACCAATTTATCCCTTTTGGGAATTTGGGGAACCAGTTTTATCGATTTAGACGATAGGGAGTTGGAAACAGCAGAAGAACTACCTCAAACCGGACAACACATCAAAACAGGTTCAGATTTGGCATTGGCGGGTATAAATTTAAAGCACCGGTTCAACAAAAAATTGGTGTTAAAATCCAACGTTTCAGTAATTGACAATCTTATCAATACAAAGGTGGACACCTTCAATTTCAACTCTGGTAATACCAATCGTGTATTCACAGACAACTCCGGAGAAACGAAGTACTCTTTCTTTAGTCAGTTGGATTATCGAAACAACCGAAACTTATTGAGAGTGGGGTTTAGGTGGGATACTTACGTGGTAAAGTACAATGGCGAACAGATTAACTCCACCGGCCAGACAGAGACTATCTACAAGGAAAACGGCAACCTCAATATGGCCCGTTACTATTTAGAAAATGAGTATCGCCTTAGTGATCGATTCAGGGCCAGGGGAGGCATACATATGCAATATTTGCCGTTGAATGGTTCGTTTGCGGTAGAACCCAGGCTTGCCTTACGTTACCTGGTTTCCGATTTTAATGTGTTTGCCTTTGCCTATGGAAACCACCATATGCTACAACCCAGAACCATATATTTTGTTGAAACACAAACAGCTACCGGATCAGTTCACACTAATGAAGATCTCGATTTTTCTGGTGCCCATCATTTCAATTTTTCCTATAATCTATCTATAAATGAAAACCTCAGATTAAAAGCGGAAACCTATTACCAGCACCTGTATGACATTCCGGTCAAAACAGATCCTACCAGTACCTTTTCGATGGTTAATGTGGGAGCTGCATTTTATATTCCTCAGGAAGATAGCTTGGTAAATGAGGGGATTGGTCGGAATTATGGGGTAGAAGTTACCTTGGAACGTTTTCTCAATAAGGGATATTATTTTATGCTTAACGGTGCCTTATTCAAATCGGAATACCAAACCCTGGAAAAGAAGTGGAGGAGTACCGCATTTGACATGGAGTATACCGTGAATGGCTTAGCTGGTTATGAAAAGTGGTTATCGCAGAAATTTGCCATAGGTGCAGATCTTAAAGTGACTTTTGCAGGAGGGAAACCCTATGTGCCGGTTAATGAATCCGCTTCGGTTGCTTCCGGAGAGGTAGTCTATAAAGAAGCTGATGCATATTCACCCCGGTATCCCGGTTATTTTAGAACGGACCTAAAAGTCTATTACCGAACAAATTTCAAGAAGGCCTATGTCGAATTTGCGGTGGACTTTCAAAATATAACCAATCAAAAAAACATCTACAGACAAGAATTCGATCCCAAAACCGGAGAATACAAGACCAACTACCACATGACCTTCTTCCCAATGGCTACTTTTAAAGTGTTGTTTTAGATGAAGTAGGAGAAGTTAGGTTAAGCGTGCATTGCTATTTAATTAGTTAAATGCTCAGTAAAGGGCTACATCATGTTAATGTAGTTTCGCTCTTCTGAGCACACTATCAGCGTGATTTGGAAAGTTTAAGGCTCTGTAAAAACAGCCTAAATCGGGCCTGAAATTGCTTGCGTGAGGGCTTTGCCGTTCTCTCTCTTTTTATTACAGAACGTAAATTCTTTACGGTTTCAACCAATTCTTTTGTCTTGCAAAGCGGAACACTTAATAGCCGAAACAGAGTGGAGCTATAACTATAATTAATCATTAGGGTCTATATTTTCTTCATAGGTTCACTACTCAAAATAATCCTTGTACAACTTCAGTTGTTTATCCATTGAATTAAAACCATTATTACAAGTGTCAATCTCATCAGAATTTAGTTCTTTTAAGTATCCGAAAATCGGAACTAAAAATGCGTGTAAATTATCGTGTGCCTCTCCTTTCATAGAACATTTATCAAAAATGGTATTCATTTCCGCGCGTAATTCTTTGGACAATTTATTGTAGTCCTTAGGATTTTTACTTGCCGTAAAAGACTCCATTAACTTAATCATTCCATTAACGCCATTGCTAGTTTCAATATTTGCCTTCCAGCGTTTTCCGTTGTTGAGTTTCAATTGACCTTCTTGCTCATGCTGCTCAATTATTGGAGAATTAGACTTATTCGTATTGCAAACTACATTCAAGGAAAAGAAGGTTATTGTCAAGAGGATAAAAACTGTCTTCATCATTTTGTTTTTCATTATTGTTATTATTAAAAACTGTATTTAATTCGTGTGTAAATCATACTGTTATTGTGATATTGACCAAAGGTGCCTTTATCTCCTAAGAAAAGGTTGGTACCCAATTCAATGCTTATGCCATCATATGGAAAATAGTAGCCACGAATCCTAACCAAAGCATCTTCATCAGTTAATCCGATATAGCTAAAAAGCTCTAGCCTAACTTGTTCTCTAAACATGGATTTGTTTACCATTACGGTCATTAAATTTCCTATTTCATCCTCTAGGATGTTTTCATTGTAGTCGAAAATTACCTTTTGAATAAACTGGCCACTTAACTTCCAGGTACCCATACTTTTATCTAATCCAACTACATAATTCAAATAGTCTTTTTGAATAAGGGCATCAGAATCCATAGGGTCAGCAGTCTGAAATTGTTTTCCATGGTAATAAGCAACCTCTCCTCGTGCAATAAAACCTAGCAAGTCAGCGCTAACATTACCTCCAGCCATACATAGTCTTTTATGTTCTGGAGTTATTGTAATGCCAGTTAAAGCCATATTAGTATCAACGTTTTTCTGAACACTTATACTCGGCAAGTCCTCCCAGGTATAGGTACCAATGAGTTGTAAATCAAAAGCAGACTTACTCAAAGAATAACGGGCAAAAAACTCACTATTCTCAATGTTAGATGGAACTGCTATTTTGGAAGAATCGAAACTAGGTGGGGCGGGAAAGTCCCGTTGTGGTTTCCAAATTGAATTCCCACTGGGCACTATAGAAGGCGTGAAAATGGGAATCCATACCAGCTCAAAAGTTTGATCTTGAGTAGGGTAGTATTTGAATTTAACAGCGTTGACACCCATTCTTATCTCATTGAAATCCCACAACAAAAATTCGGTTAAGTTAAGTGGGGAAACAATATCCGTAATAAACACACCATCGGCCTGTCCCCAAACAATTTGTTGACGACCAATTCTAACATCTACTTTTTTACTGTGGACATCCATATACAACTCCCTAAAATCGAAATAATCTTTTTGGTTGAAGTACTGATAATAGAATCCATTTGCCAAAAATGAAATGTTCTTTCTCTTGTGTTTAAGGGTAATGTCCAATGTATTTTGGACAATACTAAAGTCCCCAGTTTCATAGAGTACTCCAGTATAGTTTCTCATAAAGCCATCCAATTCAGGCTTAGGAGTTTTTTCTTGAGCCTGCCCAAATAATGATGCTGACCCCAAGACTCCTATTAAAGCTATGTAGATAAGACGATTCATGACTTTATAAGAATTAACTTGGAGTTTTGAATTGCTTCTATCGCATGTATATTATCTTTTTTAAACGAATACAAATCGTGGGAAACCAGTGTATAATTTGTGCCATTGATCTTAAAAATCACTTCTCCTTCCAAAATCAAGATACTTGCATCCGTATTTGATTTATGCTCCTTCAGTTCACTTCCTTTTTCCAATGAAATTAATAGTACGTTTCCGCTTTCGTTAGAGACTAATTTATGTGTCTTAAATCCTTCGTATGAAAGATTTCCTAGTATGTTTTTAGTTACCATAATTTTTGGTTTTAAAGTGTCATAGAGTAGAGATGGGTTTTATGATTATAAACCTCTTTCCATTTCTCGTTGTGTGAATTTTTCCTCGGTAATACCGCTTTCAACTTTTATGTTCATCAATGAAATAACCGTTTTGTGATTTTTTTGTACATTTTTCATTTCTTGCTTTACAACAACCCAATAGCCTTTTATTAGCTGAGTTTCTGTGATTGTAAGCACTTTTAAAAGCTCATTGCCTTCATCATAAAATTCTATTTTAGAAGGAATGCTTTTACTCTTTGAAACCCAAACCTTTCGCTTAGCATATTGCCCTTCTTCTTTCGGGGTGGCTTCTATCACCCAATGACTTTCTCCGTTCAGGTTTTCGCTTCCAATCAGTATTTGATTATCACGTTCTGGGCTGCGTTTTTCCATGTCTTCATAGGTAAAGTCTGAGCCCATAAAATCGTTATCCTTGCTAGAGCTAGAGATTCGTTTCACCTTCATAAGTGCAGGTAAATACAGCCACTGATCGTCCTCTTTATCGGCTTCATCATAGGTCCAATTCATAAAAGAGGTGTTTTTTACGTCTGCAGGTGCGGTGAAGAACATAATCTGTTTTTCTATAGATCCTAAATCAATGAAGAATTGGTGCAGGTTTCTTACCCGTTTATTCCCTTTTTTATTGATGAGGGTCATGGTCATATCGCTTTCACCATTTTTTGGTGCTTTCCGGTTATAAACTTTATAGGCTATTTCTTTAGCTGTTTGCGCCTGTAAGTATGTTCCAGAGAGTAGCAGAAGTGCTATAGTTGTGCTTAGAACTAGAGTTTTCATATTATTTGTTTTTAGATTTATTTTTAAAAAAGTATTTGCTTGTGTAGAGTATCATAAACATGAGGGTTACCGTAGCTATAAAGCTCGTTAGCATGTTTAGGGAAACAATGGCGCCCATGGCTATATTGGGTTTAAAGGCAGAAAAAGTAAGTATCAGAAAGCCAAGAATGACAACCACTGCGTTAAATGAAATAGCTCGTCCAGAGTGGGCCATGGTTTCCCCAACAGTCTCTTCTATGTTTTGGCTGGCTAGCGCGTTAATCTTATAGCGGTCTATAAAGTGTACCGCGTAGTCTATTCCAATGCCAATGGCAATACTAGATATAAGTGCGGTAGTGGTTTCTAGAGGTATGTTTAGCCACCCCAATACACCGAATGAAATAATAGTAGTTATAAAAATGGGAATGGTGCCAATTAATCCCAATTTAAAACTTCGGAACATGAGAGACAAAAGCACGATAACAATGAGGAAAGAATAGGCTAAACTTTTTACTTGACCAACAAGAATTAAGTCATTAAATACCAACACCTTATAGCCACTCCCTGCAAAGTTTAATTCAATGCCAATATCTTTAAATTGATTTCTATATTTCTCAATGGATTCAATGGCCCCGTTCAGTCCAATTGAGTTATCTCCTTTTAACTGAAACTGGAGGTTTGCAGTTTTAAAATCATCGCTAACAACATCCCAAAGCCTATCGGAGCCTCCGCTCATTTCATAAAGTAAGAAATATTGTGCAATTAAGTCCTGATCGTTTGGTACAGAATAGTATTCTTCACGATCTTCATGCAATACTTTGTTCATTCTTTTAATGAAATCGACCACCGATAAACCACCGCCAACAATGGCGTTGTTATTTTGAACTTCCAACGCCACCTTATCAATAAGCTCAAGCGCTTCAGGGTTTTTAAATTTATCAACTTGGTCGGCTTCTAAAATGACGTTAATTGTTGTCGTTCCAAGGAAGTTAGCATTAACAAATGCATCAGTGGTCACAAGTGGATCATCATCTGGGAAACGCTCTAAAAAGCTGGAATTTATCCAAACTTTAGACATTCCTATTCCAAAGAAAATTATGACTAATAGGGTAGCGCCAATCACCAATTTCCGTTGCTTTACAATGCCATTGGCAAAACCTTTGGCGTGTTTGGCAAAGAAATCGTCTTCTTCACCTTCTTTCTTTTTGGGAGCACTGGGCAGTCCTAAAACGGTAATTGCAGCAGGAATTAAAACCAATGAAAAGAACATGGCCATCATAACTCCAAATGCCGTAAAGGCAGCAAAATATTTTATAGGAAGAATGTCTGATGTTAATAGCGAAAGAAAGCCAACCGATGTGGTAACTGAGGTCATCATAACGGGCATAAACATTTCTGTGGTCATGTTGGTAATCAACTGTTCTTTGCTCCAATTTGGATGCTTTTGAATCATCAATTGCAAATGACTGAAGAGGTGAATAGTATCGGCTACCCCAATAGCAATGAGCATTACAGGGATAAGCGAGCTTGGCGCATAAACCGGAATACCAACACCGAGCATTAACCCAAAAGTCCAGATAGAAGAAAAAATGACTACTATCATTGAGATAATGGTAGCCTTGAGGCTGCGTAGCACTATGAATAGCACAACTACAATGAGAAGCAATACTACTGGGAACATTTTCTTCATGTCGGAAGGCATTAAAATGGCCATGGTTCCCTCTACAATTGGTTGTCCAGCGACGTATATTTTGTCCCCATCGCCTTCGTATTTACCTGCTATAGCTAATATTTCATAATAGAGTTCCTCAGTAAAACTGTCTTCTTTAATTTTTGTAAATATTAGGGTAGAAGTACCATCTTCCGATACTATTCGTTTGTAAACCATTTCGTTACTGACAACTCCATTCTCAATTTCATCAAACTGATCCTTACTTTTAGGAACTCGTTTATAAAACGCCTTAATCTCTAAGCCTTCTTCGGAACCTTTTATGTTGTCTGCAGTATAGAGAGAGAGTACATCGTCTTTGTCCTCAACCACATCAAGTTGTTGAATTTCTTTGGTGAGATCTTTTATCTTTTGAAAGGTAGCTGTGTTGTAAATGCCGTCTTTGTTTTCAATGGCAATCATTATCGCATCTCGGATATCGAATATTTCTTCTGCCTTATCGCTATAAACAAATGCTGGGTGATCCTTCGGCATGTAGGTGTCTAAGTTGGTTTCTAATGCGAAGTTCGAAACAATGCTATAGATACTCGCCGCAGTACCTATTAGGATAAGGAAAAGTGTTAGCTTGGAGTTTTTAAGTACTAATTCTGTAATTTTTTTCATTTTCTAGGATTACATATAGATAATTTTCACCTCTATGGTGGTGTCTTTTTTAAGTTGGAACTTGGCTTTCTTATAACTAGGCCTGTTCAATGGGTTGATGGACGTTAGGTTGGAAAAACCAATACCTTCTAAAGGCAGTAGCCAACCTTTTTCAATTTTACCATTTTCATTTTCGTCGTGTAAAATGTTAATAGCATAAAATCCTTTTGGTAGTTGTTTGAAAGTAACACTTGAGCTGTTGTTCGTAATTGTGGAGGTCAGTTGTAAATGATACTTCTCAAAATGCTCGTCAGGTATAGATCCATCGGTATCGTAAAGGGTAAATTGAAGCCTTCCTACGTTGTTTTTTAAGTCGTTGACGGTAATGGTTAAGTTATGAGTGTTTGGCATTTTCTCTGCAAATGAACTCAAGAGTAGAAGCAAGGTGCCAAAAGCGAAAAGAGATGGAGCGTTTTTAATGAAGATCATGTTTTCTATTTATTCCTTTGTTTGTTAATACTCACTAACTTGTTGAGTCAAATTTTTTTTAACCCTTTTTTATCAATTTTTCAGTCGATTGCCATAGAGAAACACCTTTCTTCCTTAAATCAAAACTGAAATCAGAAAGTCTCCATCTTAATACAGTAAAGCGCATACTTCCCATGATTAATGTTGCTAATTGAGTTGCGTCAATGTCCTTTCTAATACTTCCTCCATCTTGGCCCATTCTAATAATTTGAGAAACTAATAGTTGCTTTTGTTCCAATATTTCCACCACCATTTTTGAAAGCACATTATCGTATTGGAAACTAGTTTCAGCAAAAATGACCATGATAACGGCAGGGTTGTTAGAGAAGTGGTTAAATTGAAATTTCATCATTTGTTCCAACTTTTCCAATCCGTTTAGTTGAGATTCTAATACCGATTGCAATCCACTTTTTAGCTTTTCCTTATAGTATACCAGTACCGCTTTTAATATATCAGTTTTACCACTAAAGTGTCGGTAGAGTGCAGGTTCGGAAAATCCCATTTCTAAAGCAAGATTTTTAGTAGTAAGATTTTGAATACCCTTTTCTCCAATAAGTTTGGTAGCCGCTTCTACAATTTCTATTTGCCTTTTGGATAAATTCATGATGCAAAGTTAGTGAATACTAACAAGATGGTTGCTAAAAAATCAAAAAAAATATTTGAACACTAAATAATATATGCGAACAAATCGGCTTTTAGACATAAAAATTTAGCCCTAAATACTAAAACTAGCTCTTCTGTCCTATAATGTTTCGCGTTATGTTACTTTGCTTTGGGTTAAAGCTTCAGCTTTAACCTCGCTAGCCGGATTGGGTTTTTTCTTAAACATTTCAAGCAAGTTTTCATATTTACGACGTGAGGAGGAAATTGAAATATTGCTTACAGCTTATTGGCGAAAAATGTAAACGACCAAAGGAAGTTTTCATTTAAGCGCGTGAGGGATAGCAGCGGTTACCCCGGAGACCAATAGGGGCGAGGAGTAGTAGCGAATAGCCCGACCTGAAAGGGCACGCCACAAGTAACTAAGCTTTGCCTAATTCTTTTAAACAGATTAATTCAATTCTTCCCAGACTATACTTAGAACTGTATTATATGCAGGGGTTATGATGCAGTATTCGTAGAATTTGAAATCATTGTCACTCTCCCAATGTTTCAGTTCAAACCATGTTGATTTCCAAACCTGTTGTTTACTATGTTCTTTTCTATATATCTTTTGTTCATTAAAAAACTCAGCGGCAACCGAATCTTCCGGAGGGGTCAATTTAGTTCGATCGTTAATGAAATGAGCAAATCCATCCGGTCGCTTCCAGTATTTCACTATGTTGTTATGAGAGTAGAAAAGACACACAGGATGATCTCCTAATTCAAAATATTTATAAGCTACTGAAGTTACACTTGTTTGGAATCGATCCGCTAAAGACCTTAAAAGATCAGGACTGAATTTTTCACCTTCACATTCTTTTCTAAATAGCTGTTCTGGCATTAATAATTCTGATGCAAATTCGTTAGCCTCAGTCTCTTGATGGCCATTTTTAAAGTATTCTAATGTCGCATCTGTGTCATGATGCACTGGAACTAAATTACGGTGCATCTCAAAATGACCAAGTTCATGTGCAATAACAAACCTTTTTTTGCCAGCATAAGAGATGTCAGAATTGACAGTAATTATTGCTTTTGATTTGCCAAAAACAATCCGACCTTCTGAGTTACTTAAAGGTTTTTCGACCAGCGTTGCTCCTCTACCATATACAATCAAATCCAACGGAAACTCGGTGGGATCTTCAATACCACATTCCAACATTAACCTTTGTGCTGCTCGTTTCCCTTTTGACATTTAATCATTCTTGATCTAATTCTTCCATTAATGCTATCAAGTCAACATCTTCCAAAACATCCCTAATCTCATCATCTGACCAATTTTCTAATTTTCGATATTGAATAGAAGGTGTTTTCTCTTGAAGCAAAGCCATAAGAGTTTCTGTTACCTGAGAAGTATTTTCCGCAATAGCTTTCTTTATCCGTTCCATAGCCTTTTCCACTAATGCACTATCACGTTTTTTGCTGGATACTGCTTTAGCCATAAACTGAATCTTTTTCATGTATTGTATCGCAAACACTTCTTCCTCTTTAGTGTCTAGACCTTCTTCTTTTAAGAACTGCTTGGCATATTCTGTGTCCTTCTGCAACAACTCAAATTCAACATCATCCAATAAATCCAGAATAGTCTTCTTATTTTTATTAGTATCCATATGCTCCCAATTTTTTTTGAATCGTTTTTCTTTTCCTTTTGAATCTTCTCCAAGCATTGTGAAAATCCTCATCACTCATACCAAGTTCATTTTTGATATCATCTGGTTTATTCATGCCGTCCGCTAAGCATTCAAATATGAGTAGCTCGTCATCATCTGCACCCGATACATCTAACTCATCATAGATTTGATTTCTTAGTTCTTGCGTTATTACAATTTCTTGAGCATCAGGTTCTGATTCGCCGTTTTCATCAAGTAAAAACTCGTTGTCACCAACTGTAAAGTCCTTGTCTTCTTTGTTCAGGGTGTTATTTACATGGCTATCGATAACTCCTACAATAAATTCTTCAAAATCTGGATATCGGTCAATGTTCCAATTACGTTTCTTTTCAATGAAAATCTTGTTAATTACTTCTCCAATTGCCTTTCGTGAAAAATTCTTAACCTCATCATTGCCCCATTTTACTGTATATCGCTTACGCAACAACCAAAAGCATCGCCCCATCAGTCTAAGCCAAAATTGATCCCAATCTCGGTTCTGAAGCTGCTCCATCAAGAGCTCATTAGATGCAATTGTCTTGGTTTCTTCCATGTTGCAACATTATAAAATGCTACTAAATCAAAAAAAATTACCATCACATGGTAAATTCCTTAAAAGTGACAGCATTTATTCTTGTCGAACAGCAAGATAAGTCATATCTGGTTAAAAATTGTGACAAGATGACAACAAACTTGTTGAGGCATGATAAATGAGTAAAATATTGATTATTAACTAAGTACATTGAGATATGAGATTTGACGGAGCAGTAGTTAAAGAGCAGGGAGTAACTTTTGCAATTGTAGTAGTAAAACCAACGGTATTGAATTCTTCTACTACAAGAGAAAATACCCGAAATAGTTTTTCCACAGTTTTTCCGGGAATGCCAGTTATTCTTATGGCGCAAAACGGAAGAGGAAGATCGAATTACCATGGTAGAACAGATATTGTGAATTTCTTGGCAAATGTTGACTCAAGGAGAATCCCATGGAAGACATATACAATGGAGTAGTAAAAAAAGTAAAGTATGGCAAGAGAACATGTAAACCATAAAGATATAGCGCGGTTTGCTCTGGATAAGGTGAATCTTCCTAAAACAAAGGCAGACGAATATCGTGGACAGGCGAGGAGAGTTAAAGAAAAGTTGGAAAACTATTTGTCGGAACATCCAGATTTTTCGCTAAGAAAAATTATCCTGTCAGGAAGTCTGGCAAAGGGTACTTCCTTAAAATCATTAAACGATATTGATATGGCCTGCTATGTTAGTGGTCCGGATGTTCCAAGAGAAATAGGCAAACTACTTGATTACATAACCGAACGTTTGAGAACAGCATTTCCAAATTTTAGTCCAGATCAAGTACAGCCAAAGACTTATTGTGTAACGGTTTCTTTTAAAGGAACAGGGCTGGATATAGATGTAGTACCTATTTTATACGATGATGATCCTGATTGGTACGGAAACCTAGTAAGCCAGGATGATGGTTCATTATTAGAGACATGTATTCCTAGACACTTAGAGTTCATAAGAACAAGAAAACAGAAGCAAAACCAACATTTTGCACAAGTGATCCGATTAGCTAAATATTGGGTTAGAAACATGAAAACTGAAAGAAGTGGTTTTAGGTTTAAGTCTTTCATGGTCGAATTAATTATGGCCAAACTATTAGATGAGGGCAAAGGTTTCAGTGATTACCCAGAAGCTTTACAACACTTCTTTACCTATGTTGCGGAAAGTAATTTAGAAGAATTGGTTTATTTCACTGATTACTATTCTAAATCAAAAATCCCAATACATACTGAACGAATTAAGATCATTGATCCGGTTAATGAGAAAAATAATGCAGCAATGTTGTATACAAGGCAACAAGCTGAAGCTATTGTTGATGCTGCTCTGGATGCTGGTGATGCTATTGATGCTGCTCTTGCAGCAACTACTAAGCAGGATACGGTTTACTACTGGCAAAAGGTCTTTGGGCCAACATTTCAAATATAATTATTATGAGTTCAAGTTATACAAGTTCAGAATCGCAGTCATTTACTATCACACATGCAAGAAAAATAGCGGTAAAAGTTGCGACCGATTTAAAACGCATGCAACGTTTTTATGGTTATCCCTCAGATAGTGCAATTCAGGGTTACGAGGAAGAAATAGTGCAATTCCTGAAACAAGGGTACTTGAAAAAGGTATCATATGGCTTTCAAAAGAATGATGAGTGGATTGAACCATCCTTACATTTTGAAGCCAAAGACCTTGGAGGATTTACTTCTACAGATGACGATCCCGGACGGATCAAACCTGGAGCTGATATTTCTGGTGCTAGTTTTTATTCGTATCTAACTTATAACAACGAGTGGTGGAAGCTGACTTCGGCAGAACGAGAAACTTTTGAAGAAGGTCTGCCATTTCAAAGAGGTAGTGCGAATGAGCCTGGAGTAAATGGCTATCTAAGTCAGGATAAAACTTATGCGGCAGGAGCGAGAGCAGTCGTTAGATCAACAGTTAAAAGCTATTAATGATGGGGGATAATATCAGTTTTGAAGAATTGTTTGAACAGGCGATTGATTACCCGGATGTGGATTACCGCGATCGGTTGACACGATTGGTAGGATTGGATGCACAAAAGGAACAACTAACTAAAACATTAGGATTGTTAGTGAATCCTGAGGGCTTGTCAGGTTGGATAGATAAATATCATAAGGGGGCGCAAAGTGTGAGAGATATTGTACTTAGGAGACCTCCTTTGATTGTAATGGCAGGTGATGTTGGCTCTGGTAAAACTGAATTGGCAATGACTATTGGTGATGCAGTGGCCAGACAAGAAGATATTAATATCACGTTATTGCCTCTGAGCCTTTCGACCAGAGGTGATGGAAAAGTTGGGCAAATGACTAAGCTTATTTCAAAAGCGTTTGAATATACACTTGAAAGAGCTAAAAAACTGAAAGATGAAACTGGCAAATCCAGAGGAGCCGTTATCTTGTTAGTTGATGAAGCAGATGCGTTAGCGCAATCACGCGAAAATGCTCAGATGCATCATGAGGACAAATCAGGTGTTAATGCTTTTATCCGAGGTATTGATAGTCTTGGAAATGGAAAATTACCTGCTGCAGTTATAATGTGTACTAATAGACCAGGGGCACTGGACCCAGCTGTCAAAAGGAGAGCCGCAGAAGTTTTCTATTTCAAACGACCGAACGAAGATCAAAGATATAAAGTATTAGAAGCTCCTTTGAGAGAGTTAGAAATTACTGAAAATGATATTAAACAGCTTGTGGAATTGACTGGTGCAAAGGGTGGACGCGATTATGGATTTACATACTCTGATCTGTTACAAAGATTGATTCCAAGTATCATTCTAAATGCCTATCCAAGTGAGGCCGTTTCTGGGGAAGAGGCAAAACGAATAGCTGGAGAAATGATACCAACACCAATATTTAAAGAAAAATAGTATGACAAACTGGAATTTAACTACTCTACTGGAAGGATTACATAATGATATTCATCAGCGCTTGGAAATAGCAAGGAAAACTATGGGAGACATGGTTGCTAAAGGAGATGCTAGTGAGGCAATATGGCTTCAATTATTTCAAGACTACTTACCAAAGCGATATCAGGCGGAAAAAGCTTTTGTAGTTGACAGTAATGGAAGATTTAGCGATCAAATGGATATTGTAATTTTTGACAGACAATACTCTCCTTTCATTTTCAAATATGAAGAAAAACTTATTATACCTTCTGAAAGTGTTTATGCGGTATTCGAGGCTAAACAAACAGTAAATAAGGGCTTTATTGAGTATGCACAGGAAAAAGTAGAAAGTGTTAGGAAATTACACAGGACCAGTTTGCCAATACCACATGCTGGGGGAACTTATCCTGCGAAACTACCCATTGATATCATTGGTGGAATTTTATGTTTTGAAAGTGATTGGAATCCAGCTTTTGGAGACCCTATAAAAAATGTACTAGAGACAAATAAGGGAGGTCTTGATTTTGGTTGTGTTGCCGCTCACGGGTATTTCTTTTTTGACAAAAATCAGAAGAAATATGAGTATCAAAATTCCGGGAAACCCGCAACGGATTTTTTGTTTAAATTGATATCACAACTCCAGTTTAGTGGAACCGTACCTATGATTGATATAATGGCTTACTCAAAGTGGATAAAGTAGTCTATTATGAGTAAAACACTTAAATACGCCAGAAATGGAGCTTTGATTTTTGGAATAGGAAATGGCCTATTAAATATATTTAAGCAATTGGATAAAATAGGTAATGAACCTAATCTAAAATTCGGTTGGAAGAAACTCGCTGGAGCTACATTAAAAGGTGCGGCCTTTGGAGGTGTTAGCGGGTTAGCAATTGGATCAATAGCTGATTATCAGAACTCACTAGAAGAACCTATAAATACCGATGCATATCTACTGTCGATTATAGATAAAGTTAGACTAGATAAAAATAATCGAAAGTACAAGAGTTTGGACGAAAAGGCGGATAGGCTTATCTATTTGTTAAAAGGTAAACTTGGAAACAAATTATCTGGAGAACCCATGAGGCTAGGATCTACAGAACATGGTACTGCATTGGCTAATAATTTTGATATTGACATTTGCTTACCATTTAAGCCAGATAGCTTTGCTTCAACTGCTCAGATGTACTTACACCTACAAGATTCCTTAGAACAGTTAATGGGAAGGCAGTCTTTTATTAGGACTAGAGGGCAAAAAAAATCGATTGGAGTATTGCTTGAATTAAGGGGTGAAGAAAGAAGAATTGATTTTGTACCATTCAAGCTGACAGCATCCAAGAGTAGTAACACTACTTCTGGATATTTGTATGTAAATGATTCTGTAAATCCAACGTATACAAAGACTGACATCCAAGCCTTGAATAGTTTAAGATTAACGGAAACACAAAAAAAGATTGTTGTTGCACTTAAGCATTGGAAGACAAAGCATAGAATACCATTGAATTCCCATTTACTACAGAATTTGGTACTAGATGCTTATCAACGAAATAGTGTACCTGAAAAGTTCACCAGTAAAATTATGATGGTTCTTAGACATATTCGAGACAAAATGGATGTTGCTGTTATTCGTAGTGTAGAGAATACCAATAATGTGTTGACCGATATATCTGATAGAAAGAAAGCTCAGATAGTTAGGGCATGCAGAAAGACAATCGAGGAATATGAGTACCAACCGAATTCAGTAACAGAGATCTTTGAAATAGAGTAGGTTGCTTCTGGCATTTTTTTAACCCCTTTTATCTACCCCAAAAGACTACAATTGTTATCTATTCTTTCGTAGGTACCAACAACTCCCGAATATCCACATCCAAAATCTCAGCAATCCTTTTTAAATCCTTCAAGTGGGGTTGAGACTTGTTATTACACATTGCTGTAACTGTATTTGGATTCTTTCCAAGTTTGGCTGCTAGTTCTTTTTGACTAACGCCTTGAATAACAAGAATTTCTTTAATGCGATTAATTCGTTCTGCCATGAACCAAACTTAACAATCGAT
>PAVO01000002.1 GCA_002713215.1 Crocinitomicaceae bacterium | reverse complement strand
TTGTTTTCGTGTTTGTGTTCGTTTTGCATCTTAATTTATTTTGATTAGGTTATTAATTTATTCACTTACTCAGGTTTTGTTCTTACTTTTTATAAGCCAGCAATCTCAGGGCGTTGAAGACTACAACCAATGTAGAGCCTTCATGTATNAGNACNGCAATACCGATATTGGCCAGACCAAAAATGGTTGAAGGAATGAGCAANGCCACTATTCCCAGACTAACCCAGAGATTTTGCTTGATAATGCCTTTGGCCTTTCTACTTAAACCGATTGCAAAAGGTAAGGTTTCCAGCTTATCGGCCATCAGGGCAATGTCAGCTGTTTCCAGAGCCACATCACTTCCTGCCGCTCCCATGGCTATTCCTACCGTACTGTTGGCCATGGCCGGGGCATCATTCACGCCATCGCCTACCATGGCTACTTTGTCTTCTTTTTGTCTAAGCTCTTTAATGGCTTCTACCTTTTCTTCTGGTAGCAAACTGCCCCAGGCATCNGTAAGGCCTATTTCTTTAGCTACCGCATCGGCCACTTTCTGGTTNTCACCGGTGAGNATGATCATGCGTTTGATNCCGATCTTTTTCAGTTGCNNTAAGGTATTTTTNGCTTCTTCTCTTGGCGTATCCATCANGGCGATGATNCCTATNTAATNGTCATTCTGNCGGATGAGCATGGTAGTATTGCCANCAGACTCTAAGGANTTTACTTTTTCTTCTATTTCCTNTGNTGGCTTCTTATCATCCAGCGNCTCAAACAGGTCCAGNTTGCCAATGTANATCTTATCGNCANTTCCCAANGTNGCTTTGATNCCTTTNCCAAGNACNGCCTCCAGGTCTTTCGCCTCAGGTATGTCAGNNCCCTTCAGTCGCTCTTTNCCGTCACNNACTACGGCCTTTGCCAGTGGGTGATCACTAAGACCCTCTACNGCNACTGCTATTTTCAGNANTTCTTCTTCTTTCANATCNCCCANGGCNACCACNTCNGTTAACTTNGGCTTNCCTTCTGTTAGTGTTCCGGTCTTATCAAAAGCCAGGGCAGTAAGTACGCCTAAATCTTCCAATGGNCGGCCACCTTTGATNANNACNCCACTTTTGGCTGCCCGGGCTACTCCACTGAGCACNGCACTNGGNGTNGCNATGGCNAANGCNCANGGGCTNGCNGCTACCAGNACNGCCATGGCNCGGTAGAANCTTTCNCTAAAAGTTTCGTCAATNACTAAAAAAGCGAAATGGAGNAANACNACCAGTACCAATACAGCAGGCACAAANTATTTNTCAAACTTATCNGTAAGTTGCTGGGTAGGCGATTTCTGGGTCTGGGCTTCATTNACCAGTTTCACCAGGCGGGAGAGTGTAGAGTCCTTCGCTACTTTTATCACTTTGATTTCCAGTGTATTGTTNCCATTGATTGTACCGGAAAAGGCACGGTTCTCGTCCTTAATGTCTTTTTCCTGTGACCAGTCTTTATCGGNATCATCCACAGGNTCTTTATCCACTGGTACACTTTCCCCGGTAATAGGTGCTTGATTTACGCTACTCCGGCCATCCACTACTACACCATCGGCTGAAATTTTGCTATTAGGCTTCACTACAATGATGTCTCCAATGCTCAGTTCTTCTATACCTACTTCTTCTGTTTTTCCATTTCTCTTGAGCAAGGCGGTTTTGGGNGCCAGTTCTGCCAAAGCNGCAATNGATTTACGNGCCTTNTTCATGGCATANTGCTCCAGNGCATGGCCCATGCTNAACAGGAACAGTAACAGGGCACCTTCTGCCCATTCACCCAGAATAGCCGCNCCNATNGCTGCNACCAGCATGAGGAAATCNATNTCAAANCCNCCTTTGGCNACTGTTTGAATAGCTTCTTTAGCGGTAAAAAAGCCNCCAAAGAAATATGCTGCGATGTATANTGTTAAGCTCACCCAGGAAGGNACAGCCTCNATGTAAGAAAGGCCAAAACCTATTCCAAGCAATGCCCCNCAGATGATGGAAAANATCAGCTCTGTATTTTTNCCGAAAATANCACCGTGTGAGTGGTCNTGATCTTCACCTTNCTCATGNGAATGCNCATCNTCTTTTTCTTGGGNTTCCTNTTNTTCAGNTTTCNTGGCTTGCTGAAGAAATCGCTCAGCACTTACTTGCGTATCCGGTATGTCAAGNCCNTCNTTNCTTAACGATTTCAGTATCTCCGCTTCATCTATTTTGGTGNTATCAAATTCCAAACGCACCATGCCGGAACCCGAGACGGNNGCTTCCAGAATGCCCGCTTTGTTTCTAAGGTTTCGCTCTATGTTACGGGCATGGCGTGTATGCCGTATTCCCTGTACTTCTATGAGTTTATGGCCAAACTTTTCGGTGATCTCAGCCCCGGTTTGCTCCGCCAGTTTTTGGATTCGGTCAATTGATATTACGTCAGGATCGTAGTGAAAGCAGAGTTGTGGCACACCATTGTCGGTTTCATCTGCCACATGTACTTTTTCAAGACCGTCCTTGTCCTGAAGCTGGTGGATCAGTTTATTAACACATTGATCTTTTTCGTCCGGCACTTCTGGCAGGACGAGTGGTATTTTTATTTGTAGTTTTTTCATACGGCATAGAATAAGGACTTAGCAATAGTGAATTGCCAAGTCCGCTTTGATCTACCAATTAATGTCCATGCTCTGTCGATCCCTTCTTCATCTCAGAAATCAGGTAATACGCATTGTTCCATGCTACTTTGGCACCCTCGGGTAGTGGCTCCAGCAGCTTGATTTCCACCCAGCCTTCATCGACTAATCCCGTTCGAATTTCAACAGCTCGGAAGCTCCATTCGGTTTCTCCATCTTCCTGATGTACTTCTGCGATGAAGATAAAGGGCTTTCCCTCTTCCTCTATGATCGCTGATTCCGGTAAAGCCAATACTGGTTTTTCTCCTGTATGGATCCTTCCATTGATGTACATGCCCGGAATGAGAAAATCCTCTTTTTGATCTATTTCCGCATGCACATGCACTGCTTTAGGGTTTTGCTCAAACTGCTTCCCTACCGAATAGATTTCGGCTGTCAAAGTAGTTCCGGGAACAGACTCTACTGTAAAAGATATTTTTTGCCCTTTCTTTACTTTATACACATCCTTTTCAAATACCATCAAATCGGCATGAATGTGATCGGTATTGACAATTCTGAACATTACCGTTTGAGGATCGACAAATTGACCCAGCTGCACTTCAACCTTCTCAATGTAACCTTTGATGGGACTTACCACGGGAACGTTCTCGTATATGTCACCATTTTGAATCTTCGATACATTCAAATTGAGTTGCTTAAGCTGAGCTTCATAGCCCTTTGCTTCTCCTTTTATGGTTTGATAGTCAGCTAAGGTCTGTTGATAGGTCTTGCCTGAACCTACGTTTTCTTCGTACAGCTTTTTCTGTCTTTCATATTCTTTTTCAAGGAATTTTAACTGACTGTAGGCACGAACATAGTTTGATTGAATGCTGCTAAGATTGGGGTGGGCAAGGTAACCCAATACCTGTTCCTTATTCACCTGATCCCCTTCAATGACTTTAATAGAAGTCACATTGGCACCTATAATGGCAGTGACAGTTGCCTCGTGCTGTGGTGGCACCTCTAACTGTCCATTAGCTTCAACCACGCCCGACAAAGGTCTTGTTGGTATTTCATCGACCTTTATATCCAAACTTTGGAATTTCATATCAGAAAGGTGTACCGCGGACATCCCTTCTTCGCCATGTTCGCCTTCTTCACCTTCATGCCCATCTTCACCTTCCACATGCTTATGTGAATCTTCAGCCGTATCAGCCGATTTGCTACCACATCCTGTAAATACCGGTACCGTAAGTATCAGTGCTAGTATATAAATAATTTGCTTTTTCATTATGATTATGTTTTTGTTCTTAATTTTTATTGACCTATCAGGAATTCCAGGTTGATTACGGCCTGGTTATATCCGTTTAGTGTATTGAGGTAATTGAATTTGAGGTTCAGGGCCTGATTGAGATTTTGAAAATATTCCACATAGTCTATGTTCCCGCTCTCAAAGCTTTTTTGGGCGTTATCTATGATGAGATTGGCCTGGGGAATTGCTTTCTCATTATAATAATCCAGGCTGTTTCGAAACTTATTTACTTCTTCCACCTGCTGTCTGAATTGGCCCTGAACAGTAGTCCGAAAGTAATCCAGATTTGTTTTGGCCATCTGCTCACGCAAGCCGGCGGCCTTAATGTCTGCCTTATAGGAGCCAAAAAACAATGGAACGGCAATACCTGCCTGTACGCCCCCAAACCGATCAGAAGGACCTGCGGCATTGCCCCCTTCCGAGGTTTCACCTCCAATCAGTGACTGGTTGAAATATCCCACAAAGAATTCGGGCATCACCCTGGCAGAAGTGACAGATTTTTGCGCTCCGGCAATTTCCACCTGTTGCTGTGTAAACCGCAGAAATGGATTATTAGCAATCAGTGCCCGATCCTGGAGTGCCAAAGCCTGCCGCTCGTCTAAACCAGCAGGTGCAAAAGTCAAATCCGTAGTGTCATTGAGCAGGATTTGAAGTTGTTTTTCCTGAATGATCATATCGGCTTCCAACAACTTGAGCTGATTCTGAACTTCCATTACCTGGGTTTCGGCTGTCGCTTTTTCCAGGTAATTGGTAGCTTCCGTCTCAAACCGGATGGTTGCAGCATTGAGGAACCTTTCATAGATGGTGTCCTGGTAGAGCAAAAGATTTCTGGTCTCATGCAAATAGGCCAGTTCGTACCAGGCTTGCCGGATGTTCGCTTTGAGTTCGTTCTCGGTAACCTCCAGTTGTTTTTGACTTCCCTCAATCAGTTGATTGGACAGATTGCGCTGTTTACCATATACTGTAGGAAACTCAAAGGACTGTCCAATGCTGAATGAAAGGTCATTTTCAAAGCTGTTGTATTGTCCGTATTGCATTCTGATAGCTGTTTTGCCCGGGTTGAATGTTGCCTTCTTTCCTTGCCGCTGAACGTCTATGTTCGTTTTGGCCACTTTTACATTTCCATTATTGGCTAATCCGATAGAGAGTGCTTCTTCAAGGCTATTCACCTGTTTCGCTTCCTGAGCACTAGTCAGCGTTGGCACTCCGATAAGTCCGCCTATCATAAGCAACACCACAACGAGATTGGCATTAGGGGTTATAAGTCCTTTCTTTTTGTCACTCCGTCCCTCAACGAACGTGTACAGTACCGGTAGCACCACCAATGTGAGTAGTGTAGCTGTCAGCATTCCGCCTATCACTACGGTAGCTAAGGGTCGCTGTACCTCCGCCCCGGCAGATCCTGAGAATGCCATTGGTAAAAAACCGAAAATATCTGTCGTTGCTGTTAACATAATGGGTCTGATTCGTTCTTTTGTTCCTGTTAAAATTCGTTCCCGGATGCTGGTCACGCCTTCTTTCTTCAGTGAATTAAACCGATTGATCAACACCAGCCCGTTGAGTACCGCCACACCAAACAAAACGATAAAGCCGACTCCAGCCGAGATACTAAATGGCATATCCCGCAACCAAAGGGCGAACACACCACCTATTGCTGCCAAGGGAATAGCAATGTAAATCATAATGGACTGGAAAAACGATCCAAGGGCAAAATAGAGCAGGATAAAAATTAAAAACAATGCGATCGGCACCACTATTTGCAGACGCTGCTTTGCCCGTTGTAGATTTTCAAATTCACCTCCATAGGTAATGTAATATCCTGCTGGAAGATCCAGTTGAGCGTCCAGTTTTGCCTGAATGTCATTGACCACAGACTCTACATCCCGGCCTCTTACATTGACTCCCACATACGTTCTTCGGTAGGTGTTGTCCCGGGAAATCTGCATGGGTCCCGGCACATAACTGATGTCTGCCACTTCTTTGATCGGTACTTGAGTACCATCAGGAAGGTCAATGTACAAAGTGCGTAAATCATCGATACTTTTTCGGTGCGCTTCATCAAATCGGATGACGAGCTCAAATCGCTTTTCGCCTTCAAATACCCCTCCGGCAACCCCGCCAGCAAAAGCGGCACTCACATACTCATTCAACTTTTGAATGTCCAGTCCATACTGCGCTATTTTATCACGATTGTAACGAACAGTCATTTGGGGTAAGCCTGAAGTCCGTTCAGGGTTAACATCTCCAGCACCTTGCACTGTGGAAATAATATCAGCCATCTCTTGTACTTTGGTAGCCAGAATCTCCAAATCTTCACCGTACAATTTGACGGCAATGTCTTCTCTTACGCCCTCCAGCAATTCATTGAAACGAAGCTCTACCGGCTGGGTAAATACCAGGTTAACACCCACGAGTTCCTGATCCAGTTTATCCTTGATCTTATCAATCAACTCGTCCTTACTCTCAGCAGATACCCATTTATCTTTATCCTTTTCCAAAATGAGGTACATATCCGCTATGTCCATGGGCATAGGATCCGTAGGAATATCTGCTACTCCAATACGTGCTGTGACCGTTTTGATCTCAGGGAAGTTGTCCAGCAAGATGTTTTCAATTTTGATCGAAACATCCTGAGATTCAGTCAATGAACTACCCGGACGGATCAATGCCTGCATAGCAAGGTCTCCTTCATCTAGCTGGGGTACGAATTCTCCCCCCATTCGGGAAAAAGTAAATCCCGCCAAACCAAGTAGAATGACTGCTAGGGTGATTAACAGGATTTTAAATCGAAGGGAAAATTTTAATAATGGAAGGTAAGCACGGTGTATACCCCCGATGATTTTATCGCTAAGGTGTTCAAGTGAGCGCTCGAAACGTCCAAAGCAGTTTTGCTTGTTTTGAACGGGCTTCATAAGCAGTGCCGACATCATCGGTACGTAGGTCAGACAAAGCACGATCGCCCCGATCATGGCAAAACCAAAGGTGTAGGCCATGGGCTGGAACATTTTACCTTCTACCCCTGTCAGAAAGAGTATTGGCGCGAATACAATGAGGATGATGACTTGACCAAAAAAGGCCGAACTCATCATGGTACTTCCGGCATCATAGGCCAGTTCGTCCATTACTCCCTGATTAAATTTGGTTTTACCTGCCCGGATACGCTTTTGAATTTCATATACCGTCCCCTCAATAATAATCACCGCCCCATCAATGATGATCCCAAAGTCGATGGCTCCCAAACTCATGAGGTTAGCCCAAACATTGAACTGCTTCATCAGTATGAAAGCGAACAACAATGAAAGCGGAATGGTAGTGGCCGTAATGATCCCGCCACGTAAACTTCCGAGCAAAATCACCAATGCAAAAATGACAATTAATGCCCCCTCAATCAGATTGGTTTTGACCGTATCGGTAGTTCGGGCAATCAAAGCACTTCGATCAATGATGGTGCTAATTTCAAGCCCTTCAGGTAGGGATTTCTCCACTTCTTCCATGCGCTCCTTCACATTTTGAATCACTGCATTGGGGTTAGATCCCTTTAGCATCATAATGATTCCGCCTACTGCTTCTTTGCCATCCTGTGTGAAAGATCCATACCTTAGCTGATGACCAAACTGAACGTTGGAAGCTACATCACCTACGGTAACGGGAATACCGTTTTCGGTTTTGATAACGATCTTTCGAATGTCATCCAATGACCGAATCAGCCCTTCACCCCGGATAAAATTGGACATCCGGTTTTTTTCAATGTAAGCCCCACCTGTGTTGACATTGTTTCTTGCCAGGGCTTCAAATACCTGTGAAATGCTGATATTTTGTGCATTAAGCTTATCCGGACTGACGGCTACCTCATATTGCTTGATGTATCCACCATAAGAATTAACTTCAACGACTCCATCCAACAGGGTAAGTTGTCGCTTCACCACCCAGTCCTGAATGGTTCGTAAATCAGTCGGTGAGTACTTAGTCTCATAGCCGTCTTTTGGCTGAATGGTGTATTCGTAAATCTGCCCCAAGCCAGTAGAAATTGGACCCATGGAAGGGCTGCCAAATTTCTGCGGTATGGTTTCCTGTAGTTCGTTGAGCTTTTCCTGAACCAGTTGTCGCGGTAGATAGGTACCCAAGTCGTCTTCAAAAACGATGGTAACTACCGATAGACCAAATCGGGAAATGGATCGAATTTCCTCCACACCTGGAAGATTTCCCATGGCCAGTTCGACCGGATAAGTGACGAACTGCTCTATGTCTTCTGTACCCAGGTTTTGGGAAACAGTTATTACCTGCACCTGATTGTTGGTAATATCAGGTACTGAGCCCAGGTTAACCGTAGACATGGAGTAGATGCCTACTCCAATTAGTGCCAGGGTCAATAAGCCCACAATGAATTTGTTCTTTATTGAAAAAGAAATGATCTTATTTATCATAATTTACAGTATTAATTCAACGAGAAAATAGAAATTGAGAATGTGCAAAACGCACGCTCTCTATGTAATAGTTGAATTAAACGATCGGTGGTCGGAAAAGAGAATTTAAAGGGGTGTCAGGAGTAAATTCCTGATAAAAGATGCTTTGAGAAAATAATAATTGTTTGATGTTTAACGGTTCGCTTTCCACTTCCATGGTCACATGCACATGACAACAGTGGCAATAGCAAAGGGGAGCACAGTTATCGGCTTGGCCTTCATGTTCATGTTCGCTGCTCAATTCTACCGTAATTTCATCTGATACCGCAGCATCGGCACATGGCATGGCTGCCAAGCACAAAAAGAAGATACCCAAAACTGCTGCGAATAATTTCATTGATGCAAATATACAAAGGATAGGATGCAATGTAGTTGCAAACAATATACTATTAGAAGTAAGTACTAAATCCAAACAACCATGCCGCAGTTCTTGTCGGAGGATTACTCAAAATATCTTTTTGCCATTGGTAGCGATAATTTAATCTGAATACTGTTTGTGAAGAGGGTCTAAAACCGATAGAAGGAGTAATCGCCCATAAATCATCCCCAATGTTTGTATTGGTTTCTTTAAATGTCCCTAAGTTCCAATCGACATAATCTAGTCGGGCAGCAATATTTAGACTAGCTTTTTCCCAATCTAAAATTTTTCGCCTGATAATTGGTTGCACAAGATCAATAAAAAAACCCTGTTGTTTATTTCCATATTGTTGTGTGTAAGTCAGAGGCACATCTACCATAATAAAAGTGTATTCCCCTACAATATATGTGCCCATGGTGTTTATTGTTGTATTGAAGTCCAAGGCAAAGACATGCAATCTTCGTTTATTGTCTAGTGTTAGTCCACCATCTTCAAAATTATTATAAATGCCTCCCATATACGATAAACCAAGCTCTCCAACATTTCTATTTTTGATAGCAATTTTTCCAGTAAGTAGAGGATTACCGCTATTATTACTTGCAAATCGGTCAGGATTATCCTTTGTGGCAAGTAAAAATGTTTTTCCTTCTTCATTATCAATAATGCTATTGTCAAATCCGTTAGTTAAGTAAGCTTCATAGCCTATAATCCAATTTCCTTTATTTGTTTTGCCGTATAAACCAAAACCTGCATTTGACCAAGTGGCAGGTAGCAATTGGTTTGCCATAGTTGGTCGCTCGACAAATTCCCATATCGGACCATCATGATTTTGATTAAATGCTCCAATCGGATTCATCATAACACCACCACGAAAATTTAACATCGGATGAAAAGAAACATCCATAGCAGCAAATTCTATAGCTATTTCTTTTGTTCCATTTTCAAACTCAAGTTCAGATAAAAACTTTATGCGTTTTGTAATTGATGCAGACATAAATATGGTAAATAGTCGTGCTTCAAATGACAATCCTTCAGAAATTCCATTCTCTGAAGTGTATAAAGAATTGGCTTCTAAATAACCTCCTACAGCTAGAGGGGAATTGCCCATTTTTAAGAAAGGACGATTATAGACAGCATCCATACTCATCTTCTCCCTGCTTGTATCCTTCGCAGTACGTAAAATAGGTGAATCTAATTTTTGAGCTTGAAGGTTTAAGCCAACAAAGAATATTAAACTTAGTAAAATTATTTTATGCTCGTAGTATGAAAATATTTTCATGGTCTATTTCTGTTTTAAACGTTTTTAGATCTCTATCTGCTGGCCCTTCCAAAACTTTACCTGTTACCGAAAATTCACTTCCGTGACAAGGGCAACCATATATTCCTCCACCTACATTTAACTCGCATCCTCTGTGTGTACAGTGTAATAATGATGCACTATAAACATCCACATCAATTTTATACAAACAAATAGGAAATTCCATACTTTCGGTTTTAACCAAAACAAAAGAACGGTTCACTCTTTTATCTTTTTTAGTGTACCAAAACTCTGATTTCTTCACGACCAATCGGTTTGCGTCTTTTGTTGTAGTTGCATAATAAATGGCTTCGCAAGACTGTAGCAGTGTAGCACCTAAAGGAATCCCAATGGCTGAGTAACAACAAGTTTTTATGAATTTTCGACGTTTCATTTAAAGTGATTCTAAAAATTTGATGAGTTGTCCTTTTTGAATATCTGATAGCAGTGTGTAGTTTATTTTTGATTGTTCGGCTTCGCCGCCATGAAATAAAATGGCATCTTCAATGCTTGTGGCTCGTCCATCGTGAAGTAGGAAGTAATTCCCACCTTGTGCATCTTTTGACAATCCAAGCCCCCAAAGTGCTGGTGTTTTCCACTCAGAAGATAATGCTTTTCCTTCCGTATATCCATCATCTAATCCTGACCCCATATCGTGCAATAACAAATCAGTAAAAGGATAAAATTCTTTATAGGACAAAACATCTATTGAAGAAAATCCAGTTTGTAAAGTCGGAGTATGACAACTTGCACATTTAATTTGACTAAAAAGTTGCTCTCCTGCCATTACATCAGGGGCGCCTTCGTCTCTTCGTAGCGGAGCTTTTAACGTTTTTAAATAAAATACCACATCGTGTACTGTTTGGCTAGCGACCTCAGGGTCAAATTCTAGCCCACTATAGGTATCAATTGGTTCAAACAAGGAGGTTATTCCCATATCTTGATTGTATGCTCCTGATGTTTGGTGCAATAAATCATAAGCAGCACCTTTTTTTCCAAATCGAGTAATGTATTGTCCGTTTTGAGAAATACTGTTAGGTCTTAATTGAACATAGTTTGGTATATAGTTCCAATGGGGCCGGCCACTTATGCCATCTCCATCTGCATCATTTGGATCGGCCAAAGCAATAACATCAGCATCGCTTACAGCATCTAAAAATCCAAGACCTGTTACAGCAGGTGCTAGCAGATTGGTAAACGCAGCATTAGCAGGAAGTTGTTCAGGTTCATAACCTGGAATTGCTCTATTTTGTAGTTGGGGTCCTCCAAAATTTAAAAATTGGTTACCCGATATAGTATCAGATTGCCCAAAACGAGTAAACCTTATAAAAGGATGTCCTTTCCCATCTCCTGCGTGACAACTTGCACAAGAAACGGCATTAAAAATTGGCCCCAAACCTTTTTCAATAGTGAAAATATCATCATTAAAGAATTCATCCCCCTTCAGAAATTGGACCTGTTCTTCTGTACTTAGGCCTTCAATGGGTCCGTCTAAAAGTTCATTTTCTTCAATGAGAATAGGCATTGTTTTTTCACAAGCAATTGAAAATAGTACAAATAAAAAGATACCACATAAACCTTTTACTTTCTTTTTCATAACAAGATTTGTTTCTGCAAATCTAATAAAATGATTAGGCATATCTAATTTAATTTATTTGCATCATCTAATATATTTCGTTTATTTTGAAAAAACGATCTACATGGGCTTTAGTCATGCTGAAGAGAATTACCTAAAAGTGATATATAAGCTATCAAAGCTTCAACCGAAAGGGGTTTCAACAAAATCTATCGGAGAACTATTGCAAATAAAGTCACCGACTGTTTCGGACATGTTAAGAAAACTTGGTAATAAAAAGCTGATTAAGTATACTAAGTATAAGGGTGTATTTTTAACTGTAAAGGGAGAACAGATTGCTCTTAAGGTTATTCGAAAACATCGATTGTGGGAGACCTTTTTGGTTCAAAAATTTAAATTTAAGTGGGATGAAGTACATTATATCGCAGAGCAACTAGAACACATTGATTCTCGGGAACTTGTCAATCGACTGGATGAATATTTAGACTTCCCGCAGTTCGATCCTCATGGAGATCCAATACCTGATGAAAATGGTGAAATTGCTGAACGTCATAATAAAACTTTAGATCAAGTCAAAAAGGGAAGTGATGTGATTATCGTTGGAGTAAAAGATCATTCATCTGAGTTTCTAAAATATATTGAATCACTTTCATTAACACTAGGTGCAAAAGTTAGTGTGATGGATGTTATCAACTATGATAAGTCGTTTATTGTTAAAGTGAATGATGGTAAGGAAATTGGTCTATCACTTCTAGTGTGCAAAAACCTTTTTATTAGTTAACGTGAATAATGGATAAGATAAAGAGAAAGTCATAGGAGACATTTTAGTGTATTATCAACTGAATTACATATAGTTACATCTAATAAAAACTCCTATGAATGAAGATGAAATTATTGAAATTTTTGTAGCCATTGACGATTTCTACCTGCAATATTCCGATGAGATCAAGCAGTTTTTACTTTCAAATGGAAAAGCTCCGCAAAGGA
>PAVO01000001.1 GCA_002713215.1 Crocinitomicaceae bacterium | reverse complement strand
ACAGATTGGAATAAAAACCTTACTCAGTTGAAGAAGAATCCAGATTTTGATTGGCTTAAAAAGGTTTCTAGCGTTCCATTACAACAATCATTGAGACACTTAGATAAGGCGTTTAAGGCGTTCTTTAAGTCTGGATTTGGATACCCTAAATTCAAAAGTAAGCGTAACAAGCAATCAGCTTGCTATATGTCGAACTCTTTTAAATGGGATGCTAAAACTAACTCCCTAACATTGGCAAAGACAAAGCAGCCATTAAAAATAAAATGGTCACGCTCATTTGTTGGTGTTCCATCGTCTTGTTACGTTTCAAAAACCAAGACGAGAAAATATTACATTTCAATTCTAGTTGAAGAAGAAATTTGTAAACTACCAGAATCAACCAAAACCATTGGCGTTGATTTAGGAATCAAAGACGTTGCTATTTGTTCCGATTCGCTAACTTTTAATAATCCAAGAACAACCAAGAAGTATGAGCGTAAACTAGCCAAAGAACAGCGTAAACTTGCTAAAAAAGTTAAGGGTTCTAATAACTTCAGGAAACAACGCTCAAAGGTAGCTAAGATTCACGAAAAGATTTCTAACGTGCGTTCTGACTTCACCCACAAAATGACAGCTAAACTTGTAAACGAAAACCAAGTGATTTGTTTAGAGTCATTGAAAGTTAAGAACATGGTTAAAAATAAGAAGTTAGCCAAGCATATTTTGGATGCTAATTTTGGTGAGATTGAACGACAGTTACAATACAAATCAGATTGGTATGGTCGAACTGTCTCTAAAATAGATCAGTGGTTTCCATCATCTAAAATGTGTTCTTGTTGTGGTGTTCTGTATTCTGGTAAATGGTCGCTTGCTATCCGTGAATGGACTTGCGGTTGCGGTCAAAAGCATGACCGTGATCTAAATGCGGCTACTAATATTCACATTGAAGGTTTGCGATTACTAGCAGCCTAATAGATTTGTGGCGGTAGGAAATACCGACACGTTAAACGCTTGTAAGAGGCGATGTAAGACGTAATCAATCTAATGTTGATCGCTATTGCCAATGACGACAAGAATCGCCTTGCTTTAGCTAGGTGAGTTTCAATGCACTTTCTGCCTATACCATCACAACTAAGCGTGATCTAAACCACTGGGGAGGCTTCCTATTCGTTGCACTCCTTGGTTTGGTAATTACAAGCTTGATCAATATTTTTCTTCAATCCCCGCTAGTAATGATGGTGGGTAGCGCAATTGGTACTGTTATTTTCTCCATGTTCATCATGTATGACACAAGCCGCATAGTTAACGGATATGAGACCAGTTACGTAAGGGGATCTTTGAATATGTTCTTGAACATTATTAACCTTTTCATTGATCTTCTTCAGTTAGCTCTTATGTTCTGGGCGGACGATTAACAAAGCACAACGCGAATTCCATCAAACGAAGGGGCCAAACAGCCCCTTTTCTATTCACTATCGATAACGAACCCAAACTTCCCCTGCATGATATTATCAATGGTATGGGACAAGGATTTTATGGTGCTTCATGGNCGATACATTAACCAATTACAAAGAAATACGCTGGATCCTTGCCGACCGCCAGGACGAACTTAAAAAACGTTTATCAGCCATGCAGCGTAAAGCGCAAAAGCTTGGTTTACCTGAGCCAATGATGAAGTTTACTGGCAATAAAGAAGTATTTCCGCTACCCGTATATCAGGATGGTCACGAATTAGAATCAAAAATACCTGTACTCAAGGTAGAGGTTGAATTTACTGGGTCAATCCCTAAGGTCGAGGGGTTCCAGTTTCTTGCTAAAATCGATCATAGCAAAGGGCAAGACGGCAATTACACAAACCTTCTCAATACCGCCGGAAGAGGTGCTGATGACATCCTCGAAAACCTTGGCACAAACTTCCATGTATGCACGCCGAATTGTGATCACTGTGAAAAGCCTCGCGCAAGGAACACGACGTACCTTGTAAGAAATCCAGATGATGGTGAAATAAAACAGATAGGTAGCACCTGTGTGGATGACTTTATTGGTACCAAAACACTTAAACAAGTGATGGAAGCATTTAATATGCATGCCTTCTTCTTGGATGATGAGTATTTTGATGAATTAGATAGAGATTATGTGAGAGGTGGCGCATCTCCGACCTGGTTCCCGATAAAAACCTATCTTGCAATGGCTAGTTATTTAACTGACACCGTGGGGTTTGTTAAGGCGGACTCTTACGATCCTAAACCTACTCGCCAGACTCTTCTTGAGGAAATATCAAGACCAGGTAGTCAAAATAACAGCGTACTCACCAAGCTAAGCCTTGAAGCTTTCACTCCCACACTCAAAGATAAAGTGTACGACAAGGTCGATGACATGATCGAACACTTTAAAAACTCAAAACAAACCAGCACGTACGGCATGAATATCAAAACGCTTCTCAATGAACCATATTTTGAGCTCAGCAACCGTTTTGCCTGCGGCATATTGGCCAGTGTCCCCAGTTCATACAATCGAGAACTGGAAAGAAAAAGGCAAATGGAGCCAGACGCCAATGGTGATGCTTTAAACGAACCTTTTGGCGAGGTCAAATCACGCGGCAGGCTCAAACTGCGCCTTGTCAACATTCGCGAGGGCCAAAATAGCCTTGGACACGCAATCACTAAGTATAGCTTTCTTGATGAACACTCTCGCCGCTTCCATTGGAGAGCATCAACATATCCAGATATTGATATGACGATTGGCAATACGTACGAACTCACTGCGACGATAGCAAAGCATTCCGAATATCAGAACTTTCATTACACGCATATTAATCGCTGTGCGGATTTTTCGCTTTCATCTCCGGATGCGCCGACACCTGACTTTAGCAAAAAGGTCAAACCGAAATCTGTTGAGAAAATCAAAACCGGCATCACGATGGAAAACCATGATGGCGTTGTTGATGGTCATAGTTACTTCTTTGTAGAAAGAGAATGGAAAGAAGGGAGACAGCGACAAAGCGTCTTCTTGCAATTTCAATTCCCTCTACCACCTGTCAAAGAGTTCCAAGCCGCCATTGTTGAGGGCATAGCAAATTACGTCGAAAACTATCCTGATATAGAACGTTCATTTGATGAAGTACATAAGAATGACATTAGTTTTGTTAACACTGTTCTGGAGCGTTCTGATCCATACCGGGAGCTTACCTCTGCTTTGATGTCGAAACTACCAGGGAACCTATTCCTTGTAGAGCGTGCGGACATCTCGCCACTTAACGATCTGCCAAGGCCGTTCCACCAACAACGTCTCGGCAGTGAAGGCGGAAAGTTATTCACGTCTTTCCCTGCGGCTGAAGCAGCTGGTAGAGATTTGAAGCAAGGCAGGCTTCTCGGATTCGATGTTGGCCAGCAGAAACCACTGCTTATCCCACTGGCACTATCAGAGAAAGGGAGCACTCCTGAAGATGGGGCGCTTTCAGGCGTAATTGAAAAAGCTATTGAGCAGGGGTATACCCATATGGTTACCGTCGATAATGTCGGCCAAAATGTGCAAAATATCCCTTTAGGCTGGGAACTTCCAGAATTTCAGCAAAACTGTACACCATCTTTCATCAGAACCGTCAATCAACCCGGGGAAATATCTCTCGGCAATCAGTCACTTGATGGAGAAAGATTCATATTTGTTGTAGGTTTACAAGATAGAGATACCATTAGCGCCCTCAACCAAATTGACAGCAACTTCTTAACCAATTTACTTAAAGACAGTGTAGTTCCTGAATTGAATGGCAAAAGCAAAAAAGACTTTCTCGGGCTATCTCCGGCGACCGAATTTCTATACGGATTGCAAGAGGAAACCAAACTAACACTCAGGACAACGACAAGGCTAATGGCTTATACGGACCCTGTCACACCAGACGTGGTGAGAAGAAACGGTGGTAATGTAATTACCTTGGCCATTGAAGATGAGAATAATCTTGATAATTGCTATCAACGTTCTGCGATGAGTGGTGCCGACTTCACCATACGTGCCGATACACTTTCTCCTGATAGCATTAAAAACGCTATTCAAGACTGGGTTGGTAGCAACCCTAGCATTCACAACGATTTAAAACCCAAAACACCATCAAACAGTGAGGACGAACAGCATCGCAACGCCTTTAAACGCTAGATTTGACCAAACATTGAAATAATACAACGAAAACAATTAACACAACACTTTTGTTGTGTTATACTGTTCAAGTCTTAAATAAAGGAGGAACGATGACCGAAACTATTATCTTTTTGGGCTTTGCGTATTTGCTCGGCTTAATCGCAAAGAAATTGCAGCTACCGTCACTGATAGGCTATCTGATCGCAGGATTTGGTCTTGCGGCTATGGGCTCAGATGTTGGCATTAATGAACAGTCTGAATATGCACTAAAAGAAGCTTCGCATGTTGGTGTACTGTTACTGTTATTCGCTGTCGGTTTAAAACTCAATGCAAAGAAAATAGTCAAGCCTGAAGTTATTGGTACCGGTGTCGCTCACTTCGCAATTTCGGCTGTAATCTTTTCGCCGGTAATCTACATGCTCGGCATTGGGAATGTAGATTGGACGATGGCGCTAATGTTAGCACTGGCCCTGTCTTTCAGCTCTACCGTTCTCGCTGCTGATACGCTTGAAAAAAAGAGCGAGCTTAAGAGTTTCCATGGGCGCATAGCTATAGGTGTTCTTATCGTTCAGGATTTGCTTGCCATGACCTATGCAAGTATAGCAAGTGGTGTTGTTCCTTCGGTTTGGGCTTTCGCTGTTTTAGCACTTCCGCTTATACGTCCGATGCTTTTCAAACTTATTGATTGGTCTGGCCATGATGATTTATTTCTTGTTGTTGGCTTGTTGTTAGCTCTTGGTTTAGGCGGATATGGCTTCCATGCAGTCGGATTAAGTGGCGAACTGGGAGCGTTAGTTGTTGGTGCGCTAGTGGCAAAACACCCTCGTGCATCTGAAATGGCAAACCGCCTGTGGTCACTGAAAGAATTGTTGCTAATTGCGTTCTTCCTCTCTATTGGATTAAACGGACTACCTACCCTTTCGGATGTAACATTCGCATTGGCAATGGTTGCACTACTTCCTTTACAAGCAGCTGTATTCTTCTTCTTGTTAACTGGATTTAAGTTAAAGGCGCGTAGTGCCTTCTTGACGAGCGCCTCTCTAACTAATTTCTCAGAGTTTGGTTTAATTGTTGCCGCCGTTGTAATGCCGGAGTGGATTGTGCCTTTAGCGTTAGCTGTCGCCTTTTCATTCTTATTATCAGCACCGCTTAACCGATTTGCTCACCCAATCTTTGATCGATTAGAGAGCGTCCTTAAGCGCTTTGAGCGCGATGTTAGACACCCTGATGAGGAACCAATCTCGTTAGGTGATGCTAATGTTCTGGTGCTGGGTGTCGGTCGGGTTGGTCGAGCCGCTTATCAAGCCTTTAGGCAGCATGATAACGCAGCCAAAGTAATCTCTCTTGACTCTGACTCAGACAAAATAGAGAAATATTCACAGGAAGGTTTTAATTGTTACTTTGCAGATGCTGAGCACGGCAACTTCTGGGGCACACTTGATACATCCAATCTAAAAGCCGTTGTACTCGCCATGAACTGCCCGGATGCATGTTCGATTGCCGCTAGAAAACTAAGAAAGGCGGGTTATGCTGGTTATATTGTTGGTCACACTATGCACGAAGACGATGCTGAGCGAATCGTCGCGGCTGGTGCCAATGAAGCCTATGTCACTATGAGTGAGGCAGGTGAAAACTTGGCGCACCATGTCTACACCGCAGGAGCACTCCCATAGGAATAGTATTATTCAACAAAACCCCGTATAAGCGGGGTTTTTTAATGTGAGGTTTTATTTTCTTCGGCGAAGAGCCAATAGACACAGTAGCGGAAATGCGGCAATTAACTTACCAAGAGCAATCGTCATGCCCATGACGCTATTTAATGGTTAGGGATCATTTAAGCTGGAAGCTGGCATTAAAAAAGCTTTCACAACAATTACGCTGGAAAGCTTTAAATGTGGGTTGTTAGATTTTTCGCCTGTTAATAGAATTTATTTGGCATCTTATTGTGGGCGAATAAAATGGCTACAATCATCAGTGCCACGCATAGGCCGACACCATCCGCCAGAAAATCAGTAACACTTGGTGAGCGCCCCACCATTCCCTGTAGGATTTCTGTTATTGCTCCGAGCGATAACACAATACCTATTAAAACTCGACGTCGCATCTGGAACGCACCGTAGAATAAGAGCGCCAACATAAAGAAAAGTGAAGCATGAGCCAGCTCATCAAGGATAGAAATCGTCTTGAACGCGAGGTTAATCTCACGCGAAAACGTACTCATCGGTGAACCCAGCAAAAACGCTGCGACCACCATACCTAATATGAGCAATGCTAAGCACCAGTGATAACGAATTTTGATCAGCATCCTTGCTTCCTCATCTTATGCGCTATGTCTGCGCTTGCGTCCATTCACTCTATCCACATGATCACCAACAACCCATGCAAGCATTAATACTTGAGCTACCATGTATCCGGTAAATACAACCACCATCCATTCAGGCATGCTCATATCAAAAAATTGCCAGCTGATCTCGCCACAATCTCCAGTTGCAGCGAATACACCAGGGAACCATTCATGCAAAGGCATCCATGAAGGGAAGTTGGGGACGAATTCACAAGCAAAGAAAAAGCTATCACCCGACTGCATTTCGACATGTTCCTTCGCAACCATAAGGCCTTCACCTGTGGCATACACCATTAATCCGTGAGCAAAAATTTGCCCCCAAAAATTTCGTGATGCTAAAAATCCGATGATGCTTGTGAAAAGAACGCCTGCAACAGCAAGTCGCTGATAAACACACATAATGCAAGGTTCAAGACCCATTGCATATTGAAAGAAGAGCGCAGCGCATTCTAAGCCTAATGCACTAAGAGCAAAGATGCCCCACCCTATTTTATTTTGACGATTGGCGATATCCGACACGGCCATCACACTCCCTCCTTGGAATGACAAAAACGTTATAGGCGTATAATATCAGTTTTCCAAGAAGTGGCGCATGATGGCGTCAGATTATTTTACGGAGTCGCTGGTTAACTAATTTTTAAGTTTGCAGCAGGGTTTTGCTTGTTTTTGCGTTCTTCGAGGGTTTCACATTCGATGTCACGACAAGCCGCAGGTTGTGAGATCATTCGTTTCAGTCCGATTTCTTCACCACATTTAATACAGTAACCATAGTCACGTGTTTTGATAGCTTGGAGAGCGACAGATACGCTTCTTAGCATTGCTTTGTTTTTTTCAGATTCGGCACGGGCATCAGCAGAAGACTGTATGGCGTTTGCTTTATCTGCCTCATCACCGCTTATTGATTCCGGGTTTTTCATTGAGGTGTTGGTGATCTCTTGCTGTCGAACAATCAATCTTTCGTGTTCTCCACGAAGATGTTCTTCAAACACTGCAAGCTGAGCATCAGACATATACTCTTGAGCACCGAGTGCGTCAATTTTATTCATCAAATCCTTTGACATAATTCGTTCCTTCATTTTCAAATACGCAAAAAAAATCGCCCTGCATAGGGCGTTTGGCGTTACATAATTTTATATACTGAGGTCATATTACAATTAACCCTCTTTATGGTCAACATTTATGTTGTTTTAAATGTTAAATTCAGATAGATCCCCGACATCAATTTCTGTATCTTCATTTTCGAAATGAGCCAACAAATCGTCTGCACCACCAATGTAATCGCCATCAATAAAGATTTGCGGAACAGTATCAACCAAGACACCGGTTCGCTGTTGGATCAAGGATTGCATTTCTTCCTTGCTCATATCAACGTTAACTTGCACGGTGTCATACTCGATACCCCGCGCGGCCAAAGCTTCCTTTGCAGTTACACAGTAAGGACAAATTGTTTTAGAAAAAACAACGGTCTTGCCATTCAAATCCATTTTTTACTCCCTGTAGAGGGCTGAACCCCACTCAAAATGTTAATATAACCCTTTATACAACAAACCTCAGGTTATCTAATGATAATAACACGAAAGGTGCCTATTGAACCTGATGTCAACGCACCAGAATTAAGAACGAATGATGGCCGCATTATCACAAGAATTTGCTATCAGTCACATAATGAGAAGGGTGAATCGAACGCTTACCCGTACACCGGGTTTTGTAAACAACAGAATGGTATCGGCATCGATTGCCAATGGAATGCATTGGGAAGAACACAGCTCGACGTTATAAGACAGGCGGGCATCGACGAATATGACACACCTCACCTCGATATGGATCGACAGACATTCAGCTGGGTACAAAAACAAATCAGCGCACTTCATTCACTAGGTGGAGATGCTGAGACTGTTTAACCAAAATCGGCATACTACTTGCTGCATTCTCTATACATTTACGACCCAAGGATGGAGCTAACATGAAACACTTATTGCTATTTTCAGCACTCATTTTAGGCGCTTCAGCAGCGCAGGCAGAAACAATTACCGATCTTAGCGGATGGTCTACCGACGGAAGCGGAGAGTGGACATATGACGCTCCTACAAACACATGGCATCAACACATCAATACGCCCACCAGCGCATTCCTGTATGATTCTGAAGGCACATCATTAGGTAATGCTATTACTGGAAACATTTCCGTTGATACCGCCGGCGACGACGATCTTATCGGTTTTGCACTTGGCTATGAGCAAGGTGACCATGCGAACCCCGATGCAGATTATTTCCTTCTAACTTGGCGCCAGGCTGCCCAATCAGGTATGGGTGCAGGCCTTTACATGTGGCACATTCAAGGCTCCATTGATGATGGTAGCGTATGGAACCCTAATACTCACGCCGCCATGACTCAGATCGGCACAGCAAAATCGTTAAGCACTACAGGGTGGGACGACTTCGTCAACTATACGTTTGATATTAGTTACGATACTAATATTCTTAGCGTGTTTATTAACGACTCGCTGGAGTTCGCTCTTACTTCAAAGGATGCTGGGGTTGATCAGTTCACAGACGGCAGCTTTGCCTTCTTTAACTTTTCTCAAAATGACGTAACTTACGGCGGCGTTACCGTTGATGCTATGCAAAACGTACTTGATGACGATAAGCTGGAAGACATTGCAGAAGCAGTGCCTTTTCATGGGGCGTACGCTGCAAGCTTGCTTCTAGGTCTGTTTGCGTGGCGACGTAAAGCATAAAACGTAGAGCCCTCATCAGGTATCTATTACTGTAAAATTAATAGTCGCATATTATTTGTGCGGCTATTTTTTCGTCAAATGAATTTACACTTCTCAGCATACGACAAGCTGATTCATCATAAACTCAACACAATAACATCATTTATGATGTTTTATTTCTCCCATATGATAAAATAAATCTTTGTTTTAATATGGATTTCTACTGATGTTGTCAATCAATAGCGGAGGTCAGAGTGGCGCCGATCTTGCCGGACTTTTAGCCGCTGAGAGGTGCGGAATAAAAACGGGTGGATGGGCCCCAAAGGGCTACCGAACTGAAAAGGGCAAGCAGTTCATCCTCAAGACGAGATTTGGACTTAAAGAGCATAGTGACTGGCGCTATGATCCCAGAACAAGACTGAATGTAGAAGAATCTGACGTAACGGTCATCCTGTCACCCATTTCGAATTCATCGGGCACTAAACTGACAATTGGCGCTTGCAACAACACCCAGCCTAAAAAGCCTTACTTATTAATTTCCGATGTTTCAAATGCTGAATTATGCGTTGAAGATATCGTTAACTTCTTAGAGCAGCACAAGCCAAACATTATCAATATTGCCGGCAACCGAGAAACGGTTTACCCAGGCCTAACAAGAATTGGGCGGGATATACTCAGCCAAGCGCTTGAGCAGTATAAAACGCACTTGAACAAAACAAAGGGGAGTACAGACCAAAGCGGAGTCTGAGCCCTAAATAAAAAACCCCGGTCTCCCGGGGTTTTCCATTTTCTATGGACAATATCTCCAAGTGTTTGTTCTTGGGTCGTATGTTGGGCAGTTTAAGCCAGCTCCCCACGCAGTTCTAGTCTCCGTTTTACTTTCAGTGCTTGATGAATACACTGAGGTTGAACCAGTATATACGCGACCAGCAAGCCTCCAGTTGTTATAGTAACGCTTGTTACGATACTTCGTTCTTGTACACGTCCTAGATTGAGTAAACGAAGTACCATCAGGCATTGACATCACACCAGGCGTGTAGCTACCACATGACCAGCTTGAGTAAGTGTAAGAATATGCTGTATTCCAACCGGAACTCGTAACATAATCTTTCGTACCCGTCGCAGTGCGTGAGTTCTGATAAGTATACGTACTAGTTTCTTTGATTGTTGACTTAACAGTCTTAGAACCATTCGCCCACACATTGTAAGTTGTGATCGTTCTCTCACGTGGACGACTACAACTTTGCTTCTGTGTAAATGATGAACCGTAGTTAACAGTTGAAGTTGAAGGACTCCAACCTCCACATGAAGCGCTTGCAGTGTATGACCATGCCCCTGTTGTTGACTCAGAATTTACTACAACATTTTTTGTACCTGTTGCAGTTTGAGAACGGCTTACCGTTACACCACGAGCTGTCGTCTCTGTTGACTTATAAGTTTGATTGCCTGACTTCCACACATTGTAAATAGAACGGGTAGCCTCTTGGCGTTGCGTACAGTCACGAGTTTGAGTGAAGGATGTCCCATAAGTAACGGTGCTCGCATCCGGAGACCAATATCCACAGCCATATACGCTACCCACATTTGCCCAAGAGCCCCAAGAGCCAGCTGTTGTGCCAGTGATATAATCCTTAGTACCCGTCGCAGAGCGGCTTTGAGTAACACTTACAGTCTGACTTCCACTTTCAGTCGTTTTAACAGTTGTAGACCCATCCTTCCACACGTTATAAACCGTGCGTGAACGAACTTGGTTCTGGCTACATGAGCGCGATTGAGTAAACGTGCTACCCAAGTTCACAGAGCCCGTAGAAGGGCTATATCCGCTACAGCTGTATACTCCACCGCTGTTTGACCAACCGCTCCACGATCCGTATGACGTGCCTGTGATGTAGTTCTTCGTACCAACTGCTGATTGTGTTTGTCGAACATTGACTGCTTGATTGCTACTTTCTGTCGATTTAGTCGTGGTATTACCCGACTTCCACACATTGTAGATAGTGCGATAGCGCACTTGTTTCTGCAAACAGTATCGCTGCTGAGTAAACGAAGATCCTAAGTTAACTGTCGAAGTTGACGGGCTCCAAGATTCGCAGCTATACAGACCTCCAGTGTTAGACCAACTTCCCCAGCTACCTGTAGTTGTACCAGTGATGTAGTCTTTAGAGCCGGTCGCAGAACGATTCTGAGTTACAGTAATTGTTTGCGAACCAGTTTGAGTCGACTTGGCCGTTTGCTTACCTGACTTCCAAACATTGTACAAGGTACGGGTTCTTGTCTGGTTTTGAGAGCACGAACGTGACTGGGTAAACGTGCTACCTAAGTTTACAGAGTCCGTTGAAGGACTGTAACCACTACAGCTGTAAACACTGCCACTGTTTGACCATCCACCCCAGCTACCATACGTTGTGGTCGTAATATAGTCTTTCGAACCTGTGGCCGATTGACTTTGACCAACGGTAATAGTTTGAGTGCCCGTTTGGGTGCTGTTAACTGTCTTAGAACCGTCAGCCCACACGTCATAGACCGTGCGAGTACGTTTCTGATCTTGCTTACAGTCACGAGTCTGAGTGAACGACGAACCAAGATTTACCGTGCTTGGAGAAGGCGCCCAAGCTTCACATGTGTGAAGTCCACCATTGTTGCTCCAACTGCTCCACGCGCCGTAAGACTTAGAGCCTGTTTTAAAGTTCTTCGTACCTGTGGCCGCGTTGCTTTTAGTTACCTCAATTGTTTGAGTACCAGTTTGAGTCGACTTAGCCGTTTTCTTACCAGATTTCCAAACGTTGTACAGCGTACGTGTTCTCTTCTGATCTTGGTCACACGTGCGCGTTTGAGTAAACGATGTACCCAAGTTTACCGTGCCCGTTGAAGGAGACCATGACGTACAGTTTTTGACTGCGCCATTATTAGACCAGCCACTCCAACCACCGTACGTGGTGCCTGTGATGTAATCTTTAGTACCCGTCGCAGACTGGCTCTGTGTCACATCAATGGTTTGTGAACCTGTCTCAGTAGATTTACTTGTTTTCTTACCAGACTTCCATACGTTGTAAATCGTGCGAGTACGTGTTTGTGCTTGATCACATGTGCGAGTCTGAGTGAATGAATCACCAAGATTCACAGTGCTTTCAGCAGGTGACCACGTATCACAACCCGTTGGATTACCACTGTTTGACCAAGAGCTCCAGCCACCAGCTGAAGTACCTGTGATGTAGTCTTTGGTACCTGTTGCAGATTGGCTTTGAGTCACACTGATCGTTTGAGTACCAGTCTGTGTAGACTTAGCAGTCTTAGAACCATCAGCCCATACATCGTATACGGTACGAGTGCGCTTCTGGTTTTGTGAACAAGAGCGGTTCTGAGTATAAGACGAACCAAGATTCACTGTACTTTCAGCAGGTGACCACGTACCACAATCGTACGCTGAACCATTGTTACTCCAACCGCTCCATGAGCTGTAACTCAATGTACCAGTCTTATAGTTCTTCGTACCTGTTGCTGAACGGCTTTGCGTTACATCAATGGTCTGAGAGCCAGTCTCAGTCGTTTTAGTCGTTTTCTTACCAGATTTCCACACATTGTAAACTGTGCGAGTGTGTGTTTGGTTTTGCTTACACGAGCGTGTCTGAGTGAACGATGAACCTAAGTTAACCGTGCCAGTATCTGGCCCCCATGCACCGCAAGTGTGAACCGTACCGCTGTTTGACCACGCACTCCATGAACCATTCGATGTGCCAGTGATGTAATCCTTCGTGCCGGTATTTGAACGAGACTGCGTAGAATCGATAGTACGATTACCAGTTTGGGTACCTTTCGAAGTTTTACTGCCATCTGCCCATACGTCATAGGTAGGACGAGTGCGTGTTTGGTCCTGTTTACACGTGCGCGACTGAGTAAATGTCGTACCCAGGTTAACGGTACCTGTATCCGGCCCCCAAGCACCACATGTATGAACTGTTCCACTATTAGACCATGAAGACCAGCTACCATAAGCGGTTTCACCCGTCTTAAAGTTTTTAGTCCCTGTGGCCGTCTGACTTTGTGTCACGTCAATTGTTTGCGTACCAGTCTGAGTCGTCTTAGTCGTTTTCTTACCAGACTTCCATACATTGTAAACCGTACGAGTACGCGTTTGTGCCTGATCACATGTGCGTGTCTGAGTGAATGATGAACCAAGATTCACTGTGCTTGGAGAAGGAGACCATGCACTACAGTTGTTTGCTGTTGCGCTATTAGACCATGCGCTCCAAGATCCATACGAAGTACCCGTAATGTAGTCTTTGGTACCTGTTGCAGATTGAGTCTGACCAACAGTGATAGTTTGGCTACCAGTCTGTGTAGATTTAGCAGTTTTCGAACCATCAGCCCACACATCATAAACAGTGCGAGTACGAGTTTGATTTTGCTTACAATCGCGGTTCTGAGTGAAAGAATCACCCAAGTTTACAGTGCCAGTGGCCGGCGACCACGTACCACACTCATAAAGCGAACCACTGTTGCTCCAGCCACTCCAAGAGCTGTAGCTTACACTACCAGTCTTGTAGTTTTTCGTACCTGTTGCAGATTGGTTTTTAGTAACACTGATGATTTGAGATTCACTTCCGGTCTCTTTCAGTGTTTGCTTGCCAGACTTCCATACATTGTAGATGTCGCGAGTACGGATCTGCTTCTGCGAACAGCTGCGTGATTGCGTGAATGACTCACCCAGGTTAACTGTGTTAACTGCTGGTGACCATGTACCACAGTCATATGCAGAGCCTGAGTTAGACCATGCTCCCCATGCTTTAGTGTTGGTGCCAGTAATGTAATCTTTGGTACCTGTGCTAGAGCGAGACTGAGTAGTGTTAACTGTCTGGCTACCTGTCTGCGTCCCTTTGGCCGTTTTAGTGCCATCAGCCCACACGTCGTACGTTGTGCGTGTACGAGTCTGATCCTGTTTACATGCGCGTGTCTGAGTGAAAGAAGCGCCTAAGTTAACGGTATCTGTACCCGGTCCCCATGCACCACAAGTATGAGCGCTACCGTCATTTGACCATGCAGACCAACTTCCATAAGACGTTTCGCCTGTCTTATAGTTTTTGCTACCTGTCGCAGATTGAGTTTGCGTCACATCAATGGTTTGTGAGCCAGTTTCAGAGGTTTTAACCGTTTTCTTGCCAGATTTCCATACATTGTAGATCGTGCGAGTGCGAGACTGAGCTTGATCACAAGTTCGCGACTGAGTGAAAGAAGAACCTAAATTCACCGTACCTGTAGCTGGCGACCAAGAACTACAGCTTGTAGGTGAACCTGAGTTAGACCATGCACCCCATGCGCCAGCTGATGTACCTGTGATGTAATCTTTGGTACCTGTTGCAGAGCGAGTTTGAGGGACGTCAATCGTTTTATTGCCCGATTCGGTCTTGTTAACGGTCTCTTTACCAGATTTCCATACATTGTAAATTGTACGGCTATGAGTTTGGTTTTGCTTACAGCTACGAGACTGCGTAAAGCTGTCACCAAGGTTTACCGTACCTTCTGTCGGAGTCCAAGATGTACATGAGTAAACTGCACCACTGTTAGACCACGCGCTCCAGTCACCTGTGCGAGTTGTTGAGATATAGTCTTTCGTACCCGTTGCAGCACGAGATTGAGTCGTATCAACCGTCTGAGTACCAGTCTGCGTACCTTTGGCTGTTTTAGTGCCATCAGCCCACACGTCATACGTTGGGCGCGTACGAGTCTGATCCTGTTTACATGCGCGCGTCTGAGTGAAAGAAGCGCCTAAGTTAACGGTATCTGTACCAGGTCCCCATGCACCACAAGTGTGAGCGCTACCGTCATTTGACCATGCCGACCAAGAACCATACGCCACTTCACCAGTTTTAAAGTTTTTAGAACCAGTTGCAGATTGAGTTTGACCAACGGTAATTGTCTGACCATCTGTCTCCGTTGACTTATAGGTCTTCTTGCCAGACTCCCACACATTGTAGATGTCGCGAGAGCGTTTCTGATCTTGCGAACAATCACGAGCCTGAGTGAAAGATGAACCTAAATTAACGGTTCCAGTTGCTGGAGACCAGGTGCTACATGCGTAAGGTGAGCCGTCGTTCGACCATGCCGACCAGCTTCGAGTTTCCGTGGCTTTGATATAATCTTTGCTACCCGTAGCCTGCTGGTTTTGCGTCACATTAATAACACGTGCATCATCTTCTGTACGTAATACAGTTTCTTTACCTGATTTCCATACGTTATAAACCGTTCTTTCACGCTCTTGGCTTTGGCTACACACACGAGTTTGTGTGAATGTCGTATTCAGGTTAACTGTTTCTGGCTTTGGAGACCATGCAGCACATGAGTATGGTGCACCATTGTTGGCCCACGCATCGTAACTACCAGTTCGTGTTGAAACAATATAATCTTTTGAACCCGTAGCAGCCTGAGTTTGTGTCACTGTTACAGTTTGCTGATCAGTGTCAACACGCTGTTTGGTTTCACTACCGTCAGCCCATACGTCATTTATTGTACGTGCGCGAGATTGATTCTGCTTACAAGTACGAGTCTGCTCATATGACTGATCTAAGTTCACAGTATCAGGTGTTGGCGTCCAAGAAGAACAATCATAAGGTGCTGCAACGTTCGACCAAGCATTCCAAGACAATGCCTTTTCAGTAACGATGTAGTTTTTCGTACCTTTCGCAGATTGATTTTGAGTAACTGTGATCGTCTGATCATCAGTATCTGTTCGGTTGAATGTTTTCTTGCCAGACTTCCATACATCTTGAATAGTGCGAGAGCGAGTTTGGTTTTGACTACATTCACGAGACTGAGTGAAAGACTCATCAAGATTAACAGTGTCTGTAGATGGTGACCAAGTCTTACAGTCATACGGCGTTCCATCATTAGCCCAAGCAGGCCATGAAGGTGTTGTTTGAGATACAATGTAGTCCAATGTACCCGTTGACGCTCGACTTTGCTCTACAGAAATGACCTGCGAGTCGCCTTCAACCGTTTTAAGGGTTTCTTTACCTGACTCCCATACGTTCATCACGTCACGGTCACGTACTTGTTTCTGTGAACAGCTACGAGTCTGAGTGAAGCCCTCATCAAGTTTCACTGACTCCGGCGCCGGTGTCCATGCAGAACAATTGTAAGGTGATGCTGAGTTTTCCCAACTTGACCACTCTGCGTTACGTGTTGATTTGATGAAGTCTTTGGTGCCAACGTTATCTTGCGTTTGCGTAACCGAGATAACACGAGATCGCGGCTCGTTACGATTAAGGGTTTCTTTTCCGCTACGCCAAACATCGAAGATATCTCGATCTGAGATTTGCTTCTGTGAACATGAGCGACTTTGCTGAAAGTCTTGATTCAGGTTAATTGTACTTGGAGCAGGAGACCAACTCGCACAGTCGTACGGTGAACCTTCTTCCGCCCATGCTGACCAACTGTCTACACGAACACCACTGATGTAGTCTTTAGAGCCCGTTGACTGTTGCTGCTCAACTTCAGAAACCGTTCTCGTTTCTGAATCATTACGCTTAAAGGTCTCTTTACCACTCGCCCAAACATGGAAAACATCACGCGTGCGGATTTCGTCTTTTGAGCAAGTACGAGATTGCGTGAATGTTTGGAATAAATTAATTTCGTCCGGCTTAGGTGACCATTCGCCACAGCCATAGTTTGCTGAATTTCTTGTCCAGCTACCATAGGCACCAGCACGCTCGCCATCAATGTAATCGCGAGTACCAATATTTGGTCGAAATTCAGTGGTTGAGACGTCACGTTCACCAGTTACCGTTGCCCCTTCTTTCGTTGTCTTCAAAACAGGGTTGAACAACACCGGTGTTTCCGGGCGGTTTTGAGTTTGCTTACAAAGGCGCGATTGCTGGAATGACTCGCCCCAGTCTACGGTTTCTGGTGGGGCAACCCATTCTTGACAAGAATGCGGAGCGCCAACATTGCTCCATTCGCCATAGATATAATTAATCGTTACCCATTCAGGGACTTTTACCTGACCATCAACTGACATACGGTAGACAAACGTCTTGTCACTTGCTAGTGCATGCCCGCTAGTCAGCGAGGCCATCAATACTGATGCCGCTGTAATTTTTCTAGGTGAGAAAATCCGTTTCATTTTCTTGCTCCATGCTTTAATACTGTAATTCCTTGCCAGAATAAAATACGGCTATCTGACACTACTGATACTAACAGTATTTGGAGAAGTGGACGCCCAAGCCCATAAAAAACGCGGGGTTAATTTATTTTTCTCTTATTTTCTTACAAAATTAATGAATAAAAAAAGAGGCCGTTAAGACCTCTTTTACATATCCCGATGGATTTTTATGGTTCAAGCCCACCACCAGCACATCCAAGACTTTCTTTCTTGTATCTTGGCAACCCAGGATTCAAACATATATTACGACTGATACCGGTCATCGATTGAGTTTCCGTCTTACTTTCGGTACTAGAGCTGACTAGGTAATCACCCTTGAGCACCTTACTACCTGACTTGTATAGCCAATATTTTTTATAACGATACTGTTTTGTTCTCGTGCAAGAGCGGTACTGAGTGAACGTCACAGTGTAGTAGAAGTCACTAGGATCCGGGCTGTATGAGCCACATGACCAGGTGCCGTAGCTGTAGTAGTATGAGCGTGAATCATAGTTGGTCACATAATCTTTCGTACCTGTCGCAGTTCGAGAGTTAGAATATGTGTAGGCCCCCGCCTCCGTACTCGTCGACTTCACAGTTTTCGTTCCGTTGGTCCACACATTATATGTTGTAATTGTTCTCTCACGAGGACGGCTACAACTTTGTGTTTGCGTGAACGATGTTCCGTAGTTAACGGTCGACGTTGCAGGACTCCAGCCACCACATGATGCGCTCGCTGTGTATGACCATGCACCTGTTGTTGACTCAGAACCAACAACGATGTTTTTCGTACCCGTTGCTGAACGGCTTTCGGTTACATTAACAGTCTGTGATCCACTTTCGGTTGTCTTGGTTGTCTTCGCACCTGACTTCCACACATTGTAAACTGTACGACTACGCGTTTGGTTTTGCTTACATGTTCGATTCTGAGTAAAGGACGAGCCGTAATTAACCGTTGATGGATCTGGGGTCCAACTTCCGCAGCTGTAATGCCCGCCGCTGTTCGACCAGCCACTCCACGAACTGTAAGACGTACCGGTGATGTAATCCTTGGTGCCGGTAGCAGAGCGATTTTGCGTCACATCCACAGTTCGCGAATCACTTTCAGTCGTTTTAACCGTTGTAGACCCATCCTTCCACACGTTATAAACCGTGCGTGAACGAACTTGGTTCTGGCTACATGAGCGTGATTGAGTAAACGTACTTCCAAGATTCACGGAGCTCGTAGATGGACTATAGCTGCTACAACTGTAAACACCGCCGCTATTTGACCAGCCACTCCAAGAACTGTAAGACGTCCCTGTGATGTAGTTTTTGGTTCCCGTCGCAGACTGGCTTTGAGTCACCTCAATTGTTTGCGTACCTGTTTGCGTTGATTTCTCAGTCTTCGCTCCCGATGCCCATACATCATAGACCGTTCGTGTTCGAGTCTGAGCCTGATCGCAGGTTCGTGATTGTGTGAATGATGACCCCAGATTTACGGTACTTGTCGCAGGAGACCAAGTTGAGCAACTCTTCACACTGCCATCATTAGCCCAAGCCGACCATGCGCCGGTAGATGAGCCTGTGATGTAATCTTTTGTACCTGTAGCCGACTGCTCTTGAGCAACGTTAATCGTCTGGCTAGCAGTTTCAGTTGTTTTAACGGTTTCCTTTCCAGACTTCCATACATTGTAGACCGTGCGGGTGCGCTTCTGATTTTGCTTACACTCACGATCTTGAACAAAATGCTCACCCAAGTTCACAGTACCAGGTGTTGGAGACCAAGCTGAACACGAGTAAGCCCCACCTTCATTAGCCCATGCACCATAAGCGCCTGCTCTAGTTGTCGTGATATAGTCTTTTTCTCCTGTTTGAGCCTGATTCTGAGTCACTGTGATCACTTGCGAATCAGTTTCTACACGATTTTGTGTTTCCGTACCATCGGCCCACACATCATTCACCCCGCGAGTGCGGATCTGCTTCTGTTTACAGCTTCTGGTTTGCTCATAAGCTTGACCAAGGTTGACCGTTTCTGGTGCGGGAGACCATAAAGAGCAATCATAAGGAGAACCATCGTTTGTCCACGCCTTCCACGACAGGGCTTTTTCAGATTCAATGTAGTTCTTTGTGCCTGTTGCAGATTGAGACTGCGTAACGTCGACAGTCTGTGCATCAGGTTGAACCTTATAAAATGTCTTTTTACCAGATTTCCACACGTTATAGATCGTGCGAGTACGTGTCTGATCTTGCTTACAGTTTCTTGATTGCGTAAACGCGCTATCAAGATTTACGGTATCCACATCCGGCGTCCAAGCGCTACAATTTTTAACGCTGCCGTCATTGGTCCATGCAGACCAGACTCCAGCGGATGAGCCAGTGATATAGTCTTTTGTACCAACGGATGAACGCTCTTGTTCAACGGTAATAACTTGAGATTCATTATCAGTTTGTTTCAGGGTTTCTTTTCCTGATTCCCAAACATTGATCACATCACGAGAGAGCGAGTTTGCTTCTGAGAACAATCACGATTTTGCACGAAATTCTCAGCCAAATTCACAGTGTCCGGTGATGGTGACCAAGAGTTACATCCGTATGGGGCGTTTTGATCTGCCCAGGCTGACCAAGCTTCCGTTCGAGTCGTTTTAATAAAGTCCTTCGAGCCAGTGTTATCTTGCGTTTGGGTTACTGTTATAATCTGTGAGCGATCTTCATTACGATTTAGTGTCTCTTTCCCACTTCGCCATACGTCGAAGATGTCACGATCTGACACTTGCTTCTGTGAGCATGAACGCGTTTGCTCAAAGCTTTGGTTCAAGTTGATTGTATCTGGTGAAGGTAACCATGACGCACAATTATATGGTGTCCCCTCATTTGACCATGACGACCAGCTGGCCACTTGCACACCACTGATATAGTCCTTTGAACCCGTTGATTGTTGCCGTTCAACTTCGGAGACTGTTCTTATCTCGCTATCAGTGCGTTTAAATGTTTCTTTCCCGCTTGCCCAGACATGAAAAACGTCCCGAGTCCGCATTTCATCTTTCGAACACGTACGCGACTGAGTGAAATTTTGAAATAAATTGATTTCATCGGGTTTTGGCGACCACGAGCCACATCCATAGTTAGCAGAGCTACGAGACCATGAACTAAATGCGTTTGCACGCTCACCATCGATGTAATCACGAGTCCCGATCGCAGGTCTAAACTCAGTTGTCGACACGTCGCGAGAGCCGGTAATTGTAGAGCCTTCTTTGGTGGTTTTCAGTACAGGATTGAAAAGGATAGGTGTTTCTGCGCGGTTTTGGGTTTGCTTACACAGGCGAGACTGTTGGAATGACTCTCCCCAGTCTACAGTATCTGTTGGTGCAACCCAGTCTTGGCAAGAATGAGGTGAACCAACATTACCCCAATTACCGTATACATAGTTAATGGTCACCCACTCTGGAACGGAAACTTTCCCATCTACCGCCATACGGTAAACAAAGCTCTTATCCGACGCGAATGCGGAACCTCCCATCAAGGAGGCCATAATCACCGTTGCTGTGGTGACTTTACGAGGTGTGATTCCTTTTCTCATAACTGTTGCTCCATGCATAATCTCGTATAAACCAAACAATTGGCTTAAATAACCACTTGATAGTAACAGTATTTTTACATCTTAACGTTCGGTTCAAAAATTAACCATTACAACTCTATAAAACACCTTATTTTCATCGTGAAAAACCATAAAAAAAGAGAGCAAATTATTGCTCTCTTATAAAACGTCTATTGGCAGACTAGTTTATATGCATGATACCCACCGCCATAGCACTTCTCAGTATCTTGGCGCGCGTACATTACGCTACCAGGGGATGAACATTCCTTACCGTAGTAGCTACTCCATAAAGGTGGTGACGATACACACTTCATACCGGACGACCTTGCCCAGTAGTAACGCCTCTGCATCGTCCCTACTGCACTCTGACTTTCAGTCTTTGACTCGGTTTCCCATCGTCTATGATCTTGGCCAACCAGCACTTTTTTTCCTGATTTCCACACTTCGTAACGACGATAACGAACCTCAACATCTCTTGAACAACTTCGTGTCTGAGTAAAACTCTGCCCTTGGGTAACACTACCCGTTGATGGACTCCAAGAACTACATGACCAAGAACCATATACATAATACTCTTCTTTGTAAGAAGTGGAGACGATATAATCCTTTGTACCTGTCGCTGTTCGTGAGTTGCTATAGGTGTATGTGGAGTTTTCGGTATAAGAATTTTTAACTGTCTTACTGCCATCCGACCACACGTTATACTCTGTGATGGTTCTTGACCGTGGTCGACTACAGCTCTGCGTCTGAGTAAAACTTGAATCAAGATTCACCGTACTTGCTGACGGTGACCACGAACCACAGGACGCGCTGGCTGTCCATGACCACGCCCCATTAGTCGACTCACCTCCCACAACAATGTTCTTCGTCCCGGTCGACGTTCTACTTTGAGTGGTACTAACCACCCTTGTAGAACTGTCCGTTCCAGACGAAGTTCTTGCGCCAGATTTCCAATCGTTATAAATCGTACGGTAGCGAATCTGATTTTGGCTACAGCTTCGAGTTTGCGTGAAACTTTGACCATAATCGATTGTCCCCGGATCAGGCGAATATGATCCACAGCTGTAAGGTGAACCTGTATTTGAATAACTACCCCATGACCCGTAACTTGTGCCTGTAATGTAATCTTTTGATCCCGTCGCTACACGAGACTGGCTTACATCAATTGTGCGACTCCCTGTTTGAGTGCCTTTAGCTGTCTCACTGCCATCAGCCCACTTATCATAGGTCGTTCTGGTGCGAACTTGGTCTTGTGAACAGCTTCGCGTTTGTGTGAAAGACTGCCCCAGGTTCACAGTGCTTGTTGATGGCGTGTAACTGCTACATCCATAAACACTTCCACTGTTAGAATAACCTGACCAACTTCCATACGCGGTTCCAACAATGTAGTTTTTTGTACCGGTTGCTGACTGGTTCTGGGTTACAGAGACTGTTTGCCCATCAGTTTCCACTCGATTAGTGGTTTTCTTTCCTGACTTCCAAACATCCTGAATCGTTCTGCTTCTCACCTGATCTTGAGAGCAAGAGCGGCTCTGAGTGAATGATTGACCAAGATTGACCGTCGAAGGCGAAGGTGACCACGAACCGCATGCATAGGCCGTTCCTGAGTTAGACCACGCCGACCAGCTTGGAGAAGTTTGAGAAACGATGTAATCCTTCGTTCCAGTTGCAGACTGGTTCTGAGTGACTGTAACGACCTGAGAGTCATCTTCAACTTTGTTAAGTGTCTCTTTACCTGACTCCCAAACGTTTAGTACATCTCTGCTACGGGTTTGATTCTGTGAACATGAACGCTCTTGGGTGAATGATTCACCATAGTTCACTTCAGATGCATCAACTTTCCACTCGGTGCAGCCGTAAGGAGAACCGATATTCGACCAGGCTGACCAACTGTCGTTACGAGTTGATTTGATGAAGTCTTTTGTTCCTGTATTACCCTGAGATTGAGTAACAGTGATAACCTGCGAGCGATCTTCATTGCGGTTTAGTGTCTCTTTACCGCTTCTCCATACGTCAAAAATATCTCTGTCAGAGACTTGTTTCTGTGAACATGCTCGACTTTGCTGAAATTCTTGATTCAGATTTACTGTTGAAGGAGATGGTGACCATATTTCGCAGTTATATGGCGCCCCTTCATTTGTCCATGAAGACCAGTTGGCGATTCGAGAACCGCTAATGTAATCCCTTGCACCTGTTGCCTGTTGCTGCTCGCCATCCGTCACTGTTCTTGTTTCAGTGTCCGTGCGCTTAAATGTTTCTTTGCCGCTTGCCCATACATGAAAAACATCTCTGGTACGAACTTCATCTTTTAAGCAGGTTCGTGATTGCGTGAAGCTATCATACAGATCAACATCTTCAGGTTTTGGTGACCATGCGTCACACTCATAGTTTGCAGAACTTCGAGACCAAGCGCTGAATGTACCAACGCGCTCGCCATCGATATAATCTCGCGTACCAATATTTGGGCGAAACTCTGTAACTGAAACATCCCGCGACCCGACACCAACAGGCCCTTCCTTTGTAGTTTTCAATACAGGATTAAAGAGAATTGGTGTTTCTGTTCGGTTTTGGGTCTGCTTACAAAGGCGAGACTGCTGGTACGATTCACCCCAGTCTACGGTATCTGTCGGGGCCACCCAGTTTTGACATGAATGTGGCGCTCCAACATTGCCCCAATTGCCATAAACGTAATTAATTGTAACCCACTCCGGAACAGAAACTTTTCCGTCCACGGATAAACGAACCATAAATGACTTGTCACTATCGGCTGACAAGGCGGCGCCACTTGTAAGTGCAGCCATCAATACTGATGCAGTCGTAATGTTCTTAATGTTGAACTTCCTGTTCATTTCATGCTCCGTGCTTTGTGTAACGTCTGGCTTTTACCAGTTACACCAATACTATCATTTTTCAGTAATTTGGGACTTTCCACAAAGCAGAAAAGACGCTAAACACCCTATTTCACTTTATTTTTATGACAATGTTACACACAAAAAAAAGAACCCCTAAATAGAGGCTCTTTTGACCATTTCGAGTTAACCGCAAGTTTGGCTATACATGGTGATTTGACATGAGTTACCTGTGTAACCTGTCAATCGGAACATTTTGTACACTTCGCCAGCTGTTGAGCAGGCCCCAGTTTTTTCCGTACCAGCTACATAACCTCGGCTTGTAGCATCGGTAAAACAAGCACCAGGGGCATTTGAATAGTGAGTCCCTACCAAGTCAACCTTCAGCGCACTCCAAGTCAGAGACTTCGTACCGTAGGCCGTTTGCGACTCTGTTTTCGACTCAGTGGTCGAGCTGTGCGATGAAACGGAACCGGTATAAACTTTACCCGCCACTTTCCAATTGTTGTAGTAACGCTTGTTGGTGGTTTTGGTTCTACTACAGCTTCGAGTTTGAGTGAATGCTTGTCCACTACCTACTGTGCTCGTTGCTGGTGACCATGAACCGCACGACCAACTACCGTAGGAATATGAATAAGCATAGTCCCAAGCAGAGCTAACAACATAGTCCTTTGTACCTGTCGCTGTACGACTTTCCGAATACGTGTAAGTGTTGGTTTCTGTTGATGTGCTTTTCACAGTTTTAGAACCATCAGCCCACACATTGTATTGAGTTACCGTACGCTCACGAGGGCGACTACAGCTTCTTGACTGCGTGAAGCTTGCCCCATGGTTCACGGTGGATGTGGCCGGGCTATATGAACCGCAAGAAGCTGACGCTGTCCAAGACCACGCCCCAGCAGTAGACTCGCCACTTACAACGACGTTCTTAGTACCTGTCGCGCTTTGGTTTTGCGTAACATTGATTGCCTGAGTACCTGACTCAGTGGTCTTCGTTGTTGTTTTTCCTGACTTCCATACATTGTAAATCGTACGGTAGTGTATTTGGTTTTGTTTACACGTCCGGCTTTGCGTGAACGATTTCCCCCAATCAACAGTGGAAGTCGCAGGGCTCCATGAGCCGCAGCTGTAAACACCCCCAGTGTTTGACCAAGAGCCCCATGAGCCAGTTGAAGTGCCGGTGATATAATCTTTGGTGCCTGTTGCTGACTGGGTTTGTGTTACATCTACTGTTTGCGAACCGCTTTCAGTTGACTTAGCTGTCGTTTTACCAGACTTCCACACATTGTAAATCGTACGAGTGCGTGTTTGCGCCTGATCACAGGTGCGTGATTGAGTAAACGACGCCCCTAGATTTACAGTGCTCGGAGATGGTGACCATGAACTACAACCTGTCGGTGAGCCGCTGTTAGACCAACCACTCCATGAGCCGGCAGACGTCCCAGTAATATAATCCTTGGTACCTGTTGCTGACTGGCTTTGTGTCACATCAACGGTTTGTGTTCCGGTCTCAGTGGATTTCGCAGTGGTTTTTCCTGACTTCCAAACATTATAAATCGTACGAGTGCGTGTTTGTGCTTGATCACAGGTGCGTGATTGAGTAAACGACGACCCTAGATTTACAGTGCCAGTCGATGGTGACCATGAACTACAACCTGTCGGTGACCCACTGTTTGACCAACCGCCCCACGATCCGACAGAAGTGCCAGTGATGTAATCTTTGGTACCTGTCGCAGATTGATTTTGCGTCACGTCAACCGTTTGCGTTCCGGTCTGTGTAGATTTAGCCGTCGTAGCGCCTGATGCCCACACATCGTAAACTTGACGAGTTCGAGTCTGATCTTGTTCACAAGTGCGCGATTGAGTAAACGATGAGCCTAAATTCACCGTCGATGCAGCTGGGCTCCATGATCCACAGCCATATGCTGACCCAGTATTTGACCATCCACTCCATGTTCCATAAGAAACGCTACCCGTCTTATAGTCCTTTGTACCTGTCGCCGATTGGCTTTGTGTAACATCGATTGTTTGCGAACCAGACTCCGTTGATTTTACGGTTTCTTTACCTGACTTCCACACGTTATAAACGGTTCGAGTTCGGGTTTGATCTTGTTCACAAGTTCGATTTTGGGTGAACGATTGGTTTAGGTTTACCGTAGAAGGTGATGGTGTCCATCCCCCGCAGTTTTTTGCACTACCCGAATTTGACCAGGTGCCCCAAGAGCCATTTCGGGTTGTGGTGATGTAATCTTTGGCACCTGTCGCCGATTGACTTTGTGACACATCAATCGTCTGGGTTCCAGTTTCAGTTGACTTGGTCGTGGTTTTCCCTGATTTCCATACATTGTAAATCGTACGAGAGCGAGTCTGAGCTTGATCACATGTACGGGTTTGAGTGAACGATTCACCAAGATTCACTGTGCTAACTGCTGGAGACCATGCTTCGCAACCAGTCGGTGAACCACTGTTTGCCCATGAACCCCAAGTGCCGGTTGATGTACCAGTAATGTAGTCCTTCGTACCAGTGGCGGAATTAGTCTGAACCACGTCAATCACGCGAGTACCAGTATCCGTACCCTTAGCTGTTTGAGAACCATCGGCCCAGACATCATATGTCGGTCGAGTACGCTTTTGATCTTGCTTGCATGACCTTTCTTGAGTGAACGATTTACCAAGGTTCACGGTGTCCACTGATGGCGTCGGCGTTGAGCAGCTATGCGCAAGCCCATTGTTTGCCCATGATGACCAGTCGCCATATGCAATCGCGCCAGTTTTATAGTTCTTGGTTCCGCTAGCGGTCTTCGTCTGTCCAACTGTAACCGTTTGTTCACCCGTTTCAGTTCTATTGAACGTTTTCTTGCCCGACTTCCAAACGTCTTGAATGGTTCGTGAACGAGTTTGATCCTGCGAACATTCACGAGACTGAGTGAAAGATTCATTGAGATTTACGGTGTCGGGAGAAGGTGTCCAGTTGCTACAGCCGTATGGCGAACCGGTATTACTCCAAGCAGGCCACGATGGGCTCGTTTGCGACACGATATAATCTTTCGCACCTGTCGCGGATTGCTCTTGAGTAACGGTAATAACCTGAGAATCGCTATCAACCTGTTTCAAGGTATCCTTACCTGACTCCCAAACGTTCATTACATCGCGTTGGCGAACCTGCTTCTGCGAACAATCTCGGCTCTGAGTGTAAGAGTCGCCCAAGTTAACCGTATCTGTTGCTGGTGTCCACGTATTACATCCATAAGGTGCATTTTGATTTGACCACGCTGACCATGGCTCATTACGTGTGCTTTTGATGAAGTCTTTGGTACCTGTATTGCTCTGTGTCTGCGTTACAGTAATAACCTGAGAACGTTCTTCATTTCGATTTAAAGTTTCTTTACCGCTACGCCACACATCAAAAATGTCGCGATCAGAAACTTGCTTTTGAGAACAGGATCGACTTTGCTCAAAGCTCTTATTTAAGTTAATCGTATCAGGCGAAGGGGACCATGTTGCACAGCCGTATGGCGCACCATCGTTTGTCCATGATGACCAATTTGCTACACGCGCCCCACTGATGTAATCCTTCGCGCCCGTTGATTGTTGCTGCTCAACTTCAGATACCGTTCTGCTTTCAGTATCAGTGCGTTTGAAAGTTTCTTTCCCGCTCGCCCAAACGTGAAAAACGTCTCGCGTACGGATTTCATCTTTTGAGCAAGTTCTTGACTGAGTAAAACTCTCGAAAAGGTTGATTTCGTCTGGTTTCGGTGACCATGCCCCACAACCGTAGTTGGCACTGTTTCGTGTCCATGAGCCAAATGCATTTGCTCGCTCACCGTCAATATAGTCTCTGGTACCAATTGCAGGCCTGAATTCTGTAGTGGACACATCACGAGAACCCACCGTGGGCGCACCCTCTTTTGTTATTTTCAACACCGGGTTGAACAAAATTGGCGTCTCTGTTCGGTTCTGAGTTTGTTTACAAAGGCGTGACTGCTGATATGATTCACCCCAGTCAACAGTGTCCGTCGGTGCCACCCAGCTTTGACATGAGTGAGGTGAACCCACATTGCTCCATCCACCATAAACATAATTGATTGTTACCCACTCAGGGACTGTAACTTTACCATCTACATTCATTCGTACAGAGAAGCTTTTTTCACTATCGGCTGCCAGGGCGACGCCGCTTGTTAATGATGCCATCAAGACAGATGCCATCGTGATTTTTCGAGTGGAAAAATTCCGTTTCATTATTTTTGCTCCGTGCGATTGCTAATCAAAAATCGTATTAGCTTTTAACCCCCTGATTTTAACAGATTTACCCCTACCCACCCGACCTAATAAAAAATAATGAGGTAACTTAAAAAAAATGCTTATTTACAATTAACTTTCAGCAAAAATAAAGCCTACAGAGACATAGAAATAAATCACTAAACAACATAATAGATGTTTTCATTGACCAGCAATACGCATTTCGGTATGCTAACATCTCCACAAGCAAGGACGCTAAAAATGGAATTCAAAGGACTGCTACAATTCACTATCCCAAAAAACGCTAAAGCGTTCGTTGTCTCTGATCTTGGGGGCAATTATGATGGGCTGATGCAACTGTTAAAATCCGTTGATTTCAATTGGGAGACCGACGTTTTAATCTCCGTTGGCGACCTTATAGATAGAGGTCCGAACAGCCTTAAACTTCTAAAGCTATTCATCACCGAACCTCGTTTTTATGCTGCATTAGGAAATCATGAGTGGATGCTGGTGGATGCTGCAAATGAAACCGATCCAGGTGTCCGCTCTCAAAAAATTCGAAATTGGATAAGCAAAGGTGGGGCTTGGGGAGCGAAAATACCTAACAAGAAACTAAAGAAAATAGCGGATTCAATCGTAAAATTTTTCTACTGCGCGATAACCGTTCGTTTCAACGACATGCCAGACAAACTCATCGGGATAACACACGCAGACTTTCCTTTTAAGCGTTGGGATGCGAAAACTTTCGCTAACTTTGATGAGTATGACTACTTGGCATTAACATGTCGGCGCTACCGTGCAAACTCAGATCCTAATTATGATTATCCGGTTGGAGGTGTGGAATACACGATACATGGCCATTCACGATTTGAACGACCGACACTGAAACATAACTGCTTGTTCATAGACACTGGCGAAAAAGAATCACCCACCATTGTAAATATATACTCACTGTTAAAAACAGGTGAGCCAGGAACGGCTTGCTTAACATTAAATAAATGAACACGGAGGTTCATATGATTTCATTAAAACAAACGGCTGCGTCAGCTACTGGCTCAGGCCTATCTATTTTGGCGAAAGCTGCGAGACTTGGAATTGGGTTTCCCTACTACATCCTGAATGCAGTTATTGCCACTTTCTTTGTCATGATGATTTTTGCTGTATTTGGACTTGGTGGTGACACCTCATATTGGAAAATTGGGCTAATGCTCGCTTCGATTCTGTTTATAGTCCCTGTCGTTCTTCGCTCTCTTGATTACAAGCAGGCTCGCGAGTTTCTCGCATGGGTCATCGACAAAGAGCAGTTTAATAGTGATTTGTCTCGTTACGCAGAGAAGATTAAGCAGTCTACAAAACTCAGTGATGAGCAAAAATCTTCAATCACTGGCAGCTTTAAATCACTCGGTGACGATTTAAAAAACTCTAAACCTACTGCTATCAAAACGGCACTTGCCGCATTCCATGTTGGCATCGGAAAAATGGCTGGCATCCTCCCTGCACTTGCGGCGCTATCGGATGATTTTGAAGAAATTGAAGAACGCGTGGAAGGTGGAAAGGCCGTTGCTGGTTGTATTCGACCTCCATTTCTTGAATTTCTGGCTGGTGCGTTGTCTGGCGTCACATTAATCATCGCAAGCTTTCTTTAAGAGTTGCTAAACGGTGATTGTTTATTTGTACGCCGGGATTGCTGCTTTAATCGTTGCGGCAATCCCTATTATTAAACTTAGCTTTGAAGAAAGTAAATCCAATCGCATGTGGGACAACTACAACAAAGAGCGCATACGTGCCCTTGTAGATTCCCTTTAAATGAGCTTTGAACAAAACGCTTTTAAAAGGATACGAAATGGCAGTTCTGTTGTCTGAAGAAAAAAAGAAGGGGGTCGCCGCGATTTTCTTGGTGCTCCTATGCTACACAACGATTAATTTACTTTACAGCGCTATGAATCCGACATTTGAGATCACCACACTGGGTGGCGGCGCATATTCGATTATTGAAAAGGTGAATGCCGGCGCGTCACTCGATGACATTGTATGCTCCCAGAGTCGTGGCCGAAAAAATGCTGAGAAAGCATGCATGCGTTTTTGGGAATCCGTTGTGGACTTATCTAAAGACGACCGCTGGTATTCCGCGTACAAACATTCAATCCAACTCGAAGCTAACGATTATCAAGACGTGGGGATGCATTTTTTACCTTGGAGTTACCTCTATCGTCAAGACATCAAATATGTGCGAGATGAGTTTGATTCCAATGTTAAAAAGCACCTAATGGCTTACATGAATGTTTTAAATGAAAAGCAATAGAATGGGAGAAAGGAATGGCTTCGTTTCGTATTTACCACCCAGAACTTGAGAACTTATCTGATGCCGAAAGACTGTTGCTTCAGTGCATACAAGAACTAGGTGAATCTCACGCTAAGAAAATCGGAAAAGTAGCGAGATTAAAAGCAGATCCGAGTTGGATAGTTAAAGTAAAAGAGGTGACACAAAGCGACACGGGCCTCCCCTTAATACACATCGATGCGGTAAGTTATGAGGGAAAACCTATTGTCGGATTCTCACTGAGATTGAAGGCATTACTCTCTTTACCTGCAACTTGCTGGGAAGGCGAATTGGATTTCTCTGTATAACAGTCGTTAACGCGCAATATCGGACTTGAATCTCACACAGTATCGATTGTGATACAATATACTCTCATGTAAGCGCCATTAAGGATGACAGCCATCTATCAAAGCATTCAAAGTGAGATATTAGATAGATGGAAAAGAATCAATTCCTCAAAAACAAACACGGAAGTTGAACCTAAATGACCATAGACGACATTTATCTTAAGATATCACAGCATATAGTTGACACCATAGACGCTAAATGGGCTGTCGCCATTATTAATTCTGAAATCCACGTAGGTGCTGGACACTTTAATTGTGTATACAAAGAAGACGTAAGCGCCGATGTCGATTACGATTTTGATAGCAGTTTTGAGTTATTTGAGGCATTTGAGAGCCTACATAAAATAACCACCGAAGGCGGAGAAAACAATTGGAACCGAGCTAAATTCACTCTGTATTCGACAGGGAAATTTAATATCGAATTCGAGTGGGACCAGGTTTTGGCTGATGAAATCGAGAGTTACTCTAAGTGAATGGTGGGAAGGAGCGGACTTGAACCGCTGACACCCGGATTTTCAATCCAGCGCTCTTACCAACTGAGCTACCGTTCCAGTTAAACTGTTAATCACACTCTCTGGCAGTGTTCGCCATTTACTAATTTGGCGCGGGTGTAGGGAGTCGTAACCACCCTAAAATAAAAAATCACTAGAACCATCCTAAACCTCAAATTCTGGGAATTGGCTGATGGTATGCCTTAACACTCGCAATAACAACAAAAATGCTGTATAGTGACTCTGAATTAACATAAAGGTAAATGAGATGTTGCATAAAACTTTATTCAAGTTTGCGTCCGGCATGGCGATTGTTGCACTAGCGGCAGCTGTTTTTATCAACAGAGACACATCTGTATCGTACAGCTTGTCAGCCGAAGATCTGGCCAATAAAGTCTCTTCAGGTGCATTTGAGCGATGCGAAACAGCCGGCGGCGTAACGGTGTTTAAGCCCCCCCGAAGCCCTTTTACCAGTCAGATGTATCTGGCTTCTAATCAAAGCGGGAAAACACTGTATGCTGAACTGAAACCGATTAATCTTCACATGCTGGGTTACGGCTATAAAGTTGTTGGACTGAACAACAATCTTGGCGGCAACGTAATTGTTAGCCTGGCTGGCCAACTTAATGGCTCTGACGACATCTACATTGATACAAGCGATACCAGTGGAGACATCACCAATACAAATGAAGTCTGCCACTTTACTTCCGACCTGAAAGTCATCACCCGCGACAAACAAGCGGAACCTTTCACCCAGACCTCATGGAATAGCTCTACCGTGAATGGACAAGCATTGGTTTACCGAACGATGTCAGGCGGACCACTTTCTTACCCATGCCACATGGTCGGACCCAAGGTGCCATCCCGGATGGCACCTGCAACCTCAAAGCTCTACGGATGCGACATCGTCAAGGGTGACGCCTCAATCGAGGAAAACCTTGGCTCAACCGCGCCCATTAGTCTTGGAAATGCACTCGCCCTTGCCTCGCAGGAAAACTGGCTGTAACAAACAACACAAGACCCGACGATTAAGCCGGGTGTTTTGCTTTCGTAAATTGGTGCCTCGGGCGGGACTCGACCCCGCGACCATTGGATTTTCAATCCAACACTCTACCAACTGAGTTGCCTCGGCAAAATTCTTTTCAACGCCGCTTCATTAACGCTACCAGTGCCGACTTTGGCGCACTGGGTTTATTGATGGCGTTGACCAACCTGGCCATCGCCACGTAATCCAACTTTGTTATACCCTTCTTCATCACATCACCCGTTTACTCATGGGGATTTGCTTAGCCACTTCAGGGTGACGACGTTCCACCTCAATAATCTCGGCACCATCAATACCAATCACATTTCCCATGGGGCGCGACCTGTGCTCATTTCAGACTATCGTTTGGATAGTTAGAGTCGAACGCTACAGGCGAGGGGTTGGAATCCTGCCGATCCCCTGTATCTTCACCGCATTGTAAATGGGGAGTACCCCGCACCATCCGGCCGCGCTTATCTCCATTATCTGCCTGTAAGTTCGCTCACGGGGCTTATAAGGTGTTTGCTTTCGAAAATTGGTGCTGCGAACTGGAATCGAACCAGTGACACTCGGATTTTCAATCCGATGCTCTACCAACTGAGCTACCACAGCAGTGTTTGGTGGATGCGGGATGGATTCGAACCTCCGAAGG